>NZ_AJKR01000006.1 GCF_000257665.1 Candidatus Aquiluna sp. IMCC13023 | reverse complement strand
GGGCTTGGGCTGGCGCTAGGGCTTGCGCTGGCGCTAGGGCTTGCGCTGGCGCTAGGGCTTGCGCTGGCGCTAGGGCTGGCGTCCGAGCTTGGCTGCAGTCCCGACATCGAATAGATCCTGACATGACCAGAGTTGCTGCCTCCTCCGTCGTTGTCGGGTGCTCCGATAGCAACCCTTGACCCGGTTCCGCTGAGAGATACTGACGAGCCGGATTTGTCATTATCGCCTTCGCCGCCAATGTAACTGCCAACCCGAACCCATTCAGGTTCGACCTCAGATTCTCCTCCCAAAAAATAGTCATAAAACGCCACCGAACCGGGGTTGAGATTTTGGATCTGGCCGATAGCGACCCTAATATAGCCATCTCGATAACCGATGTCTACTGACCAGCCAGAGTTGTCACCTGCGTATTTGCCGTCAATGTCACCACCGAAATGAATTACTGCGTCACTCAGGAGGACATAGGTCCTTACATGACCGGCACCGTTGGCACCGCCGTCATTGTAGGGCGCGCCGATAGCAACAACACATACCCCAATCGGTAGACAAGAAAATGCCACTGACATGCCGGAGGAGTCATTTGCGGCTTCGCCGTCGATGTCGCTACCAAACTGAACCCAAGCTGTGCCGTTCCAGTCGTAGATCCTGACATGACCGGAGCCGTCGCCTCCTCCGTCGTTGCCCTGTGCACCAATAGCGACCCTTGTGCCGTCGCTGACGAGGGATACTGACGAGCCAGAGTAGTCATTTGCGGCTTCGCCGTCGATGTCGCTACCAGCCTGAACCCAAGCACCGTCGGTCCAGTCGTAGATCCTGACATGACCAGAGTTGATGCCATTTTCGTCATTGTAGGGCGCACCAATAGCGACCCTTGTGCCGTCGCTGCTGAGGGATACTGATGCGCCAAAGAGGTCACCTGCGGCTTCGCCGTCGATGTCGCTACCAGCCTGAACCCAAGCGCCGTTGGTCCAGTCGTAGACCCTGACATGACCGGCATTGCTGCCGGTGCCGTCGTTGTTGGTTGCACCAATAGCGACCCTTGTGCCGTCGCTGCTGAGGGATACTGATGTCCAAAAGCCGTCACCTGCGGCTTCGCCGTCGATGTCGCTACCAGCCTGAGCCCAAGCACCGTCGGTCCAGTCGTAGATCCTGACATGACCAGAGTTGCTGCCTCCTCCGTCGTTGTCGCGCGCACCAATAGCGACCCTTGTGCCGTCGCTGCTGAGGGATACTGAACTGCCAGAGTTGTCATCTGTGGCTTCGCCGTCGATGTCGCTACCCAGCTGACTGATTATGTTTTCTGCCGACGCAGCAAGGGAGCCAGCCGCAAGCAGTACCGAGGTGGCAACAGTCAAAATCTTCGGAAACAATTTCATGAGCGAGGTCTTCCCGTGTCTGAAATGCCTCTGGTGACTGCAGGCATGTCACGAAAATAGCCCACCCATTTTTGGCGGCGGCGTTTTAGTGGGGTTAACCGCATTGATAGGTCGTGCTTAGGCTCTAACTGGCGCTTTAGGCTGCAACAGTGGAAACATCGACAGCCATTAACTCAACACGCCGTCGGGCTGGCGGGATTTGAACCCGCGACCCCTTGTCCCCCAGACAAGTGCGCTACCAAGCTGCGCTACAGCCCGTTGCCGATAGACAACAGGCCCGAGTCTATTGGGTGGATCTGCTCCTGAGATACCGCTCCAGGCCAATTGTTAGAGCAACAACCCCAGCTCCCAGCAATAGTGCAATCACTGGTCCAGTCGGGTCCGTGATACCTAGAGGCTCGCGGTAATCGTCTTGCCATGGCCACAGTGCTCGTAGCGATCCGATCATCAGGCCAATCATCAAGCTCAGAGTTAGAGCGCGGTAGTTATCCAGGAACCATTTCATAACCATCGCAAAACTCAGAAGGCCGATAATTGCGCCAATAACAAACAGACCCAGGTATCCAAGGTCTCGGTTGTTTACCGCTGCAATAGTTGGCCCATACATGCCCACCGCCAGCAAGAAAAAAGACCCGGAAACACCCGGCAGAACTAGTGCGCAGACAGCCAAGCCTGCAAACAGCACAATCTGCCAGGCAACAGGGCTGTCAAGGCCCGCGTTTGGCAGCGAAGTTAGCCAAAAAGCGGCTATCGCCCCAAGAATCAGAATGGCCAAGTGAATTGACCGAAAGCTTTTGCCAATGAGTCGCAACGGAACATAAAGCGAAGCTATAAGCATGCCCGCGAACGCGGCACGGACGATTTCGGGTTCCGCAACTAGCAGTGGTTCCAAAATCGACGCGGTCGTAAGGATCGCCAGAATCATTCCGAATAATATCGGAAGCAAAATCGTGAATTTGATTTTGCGAAATTGCTTGCCGGCATCTTTAGGCTTGCCGCGGAGTAAAAATCCGACGGCTCGAACCAGGTGAGAAATGCCGTTGATGATGTGATCGTAAACGCCGACTATGAGCGCAACTGTCCCACCGGAAACTCCCGGAATTACCTCGGCCGTGCCAATGAGCATGCCCCTTAGGGCATTACCGGCAAACAGCGAAGGTTTCACTAGCGAAGCCTTTTACGGCGCTCTCTGACCCTTACGCCAAGCTCAACCGGAGAGCCCTCAAAGCCATAAGTTTCGCGGAGCTTACGAATAATGAACCTTCGGTAGCCGGCCTCCAAGAAACCGGTAGAAAACACAACAAACTTTGGTGGTCTGGCTGCGGCCTGGGTGCCAAACAGGATCCTCGGCTGCTTGCCGCCCCTGATTGGGTGAGGATTGGAAGCCTGAATCTCTTGCAAGAAAGCATTGAACTTACCGGTTGGTACTCGTTTGTCCCAAGACTCTAAGGCAACCTCTAGGGCTGGAACTAGTTTCTCCAAGTGCCTACCGGTCAAAGCCGACAGGTTTACTCTCGGCGCCCAGTCAACGTGAGCCAAATCTGATTCAATTTCTTTCTCAAGATACATGCGGCGCTCATCATCAAGTGAGTCCCATTTATTGAAAGCCAAAACCAGTGCGCGACCTGATTCCAAGCCCAACTGAACGATTCTGACATCGGCCTCGCTGATCGGCTGTGTGACATCAAACAACACGACAGCAACTTCTGAGCGCTCGAGCGCTGCAGCAGTTCTCAGAGCCGCGTAGAAATCCGCGCCCTGTGCTTTGTGAAGCTTCTTGCGAATACCGGCGGTGTCAACAAAGCGCCAAGTCTTTCCGGCAATTTCGACCTGCTCGTCAATTGGATCGCGAGTGGTCCCAGCTAATTCGTTCACGACTGCACGGTTGGTTCCGGTTGCCTTGTTTAGCAACGAGCTCTTGCCAACGTTCGGGCGACCGATGAGTGCGACTCGTCTTGGACCAGAATATTCTTCTTCGGCAACTTCGGATTTCTCGGGAAGCATCTTTAGAGCAGCATCTAGCAAGTCTGCAACTCCGCGACCGTGGAGGGCGGAAACCGGGAAGGGCTCCCCCAGTCCTAGTGACCACAGACTTGCTGCCTCTGGCTCGAGGTGCAGGTCGTCAATCTTGTTGGCTACCAAAATCACCGGCTTGCCGCTTGCGCGCAACATTTGAACTACTCGCTCATCAGAAGCAGTCGGACCGACCATTGCATCCACAATGAACAAAACGCCGTCGGATAGCTCTACGGCGACTTCAGCCTGAGCTGCCACCGCTAAATCGATACCCTTGGCGTCAATCTCCCAGCCACCGGTGTCGACAAGAGTTATTGGCTTGCCGTTCCATTCAGCCTTATAGGAAACTCGATCTCGAGTAACGCCTGGCTTGTCCTCAACAACTGCTTCTCGCCGGCCCAAGATTCTGTTAACCAGGGCGGATTTGCCAACATTTGGCCGTCCCACGATTGCAAGAACTGGAGGGGCGGTGTGAAAGCCCTCTTCTGGGCTGTCGGCTAATTCAAGATCCAGAAGACCAATGTCGTCTTGATCCAGCTCGTAGTCGACGAGCTCGTCCTTTAGAAGGCCAGTCTTGGCCTCGTCTAAGTTGTCCGCATCGCTCACTTATTCACGTCCCTAATCATTTTTACCAACGCAGCAATGCTGCTTTGAAAATCCATCTCGGTTGTATCCAGCAAACTGACACCCTCACCTGGGGTTATAAAGTCAACAATTTGACCATCAGATAAATCTCGCTTGAGGATATTGCCAGCGGGCTCAGTTTTATCTAAGCCCCGGCGCTCTAGCCTAACGCTTGGGCTTGCAGTTAGCAGAACTTTTAATATTGCCTCGGGCGCTACCACGGTCGTTATGTCGCGTCCCTCGACGATGATGCCCCGGTTTGGGCAGTCCGTAATTCTTTTCCTGGCATCCTGAAGCTGCAGGTTTCTAACCAATTGCTCTTTTGCAACGAAGCTCACAGCCTCTGATACCGCCGCAGTCCTGATTTCTGCGGTCACATCAACACCTGAAAGCATGACTAGCTCATTGTCTGGGTCGATTGAAATCGAATAGTCAAAGTTCTGAATCAATTGAGCTAGTTCCAAGTCTGGAAAGTTTGATTTGTGGATTGCAAATGCCCTATAGCCAGCTCCGGTGTCTAGATACCCAAAGCCCAGCTCCCGAGCAGCGGCCTTTGAGACGCTCGACTTACCAGAACCGGCAGGTCCATCAACGGCAATTATCACTTCGGCCATTAGGCCAACCGCCATCCGTTTTGCACAAGCTGTGCCATCAACTTTTCCTGAATTGCAGGCAGGACTTGCATCTCCACTAGGCCAATTGCCGCTCCCGGTGAGTGCTCAAGCTTTATGTCCTCCAGGTTCACACCGATTTCACCCACGAATGTCAGGAGCGCTGCAAGAGCACCGGGTGAATCGTCAATCAGTGCCGTGACAGTTTTGTATTCAAGATACTTTCCGCCGTGCTTACCTGGAATCGACGAAACCCCCTGGTTTCCAGCAGCCAGCAGCGAATGAATAACCGCAAGAGAACTAGAGTCTTCAGACTTCTGAAACGATTCCACCAGGGCGTTGATATCTTTACTAAATTCCAAAAGTAGCGGGCCGATTGAGGCTGAATTTTGACTCAAAATCTGCATCCATAAATCCGGGTCGCTAGCAGCTATCCGAGTGGTGTCTCGAAGGCCTTGACCTGCCAGGTTTAGGTCTGCAGTTGATCCGCTCGAAAGCCTAGCTGCGAGCGCCGATGACACCAGCTGAGGCAAGTGTGAGACCAAAGCGACCGAATTATCGTGTTCTTGCGCAGACATCACAACCGGCAGCGCATCGAGCATTAGCGCAAGTTCAGTCACGAGCTCCAGCTGCGTGCTAGAAGAAGACTCGTTAGGGGTAATCACCCAAGGCCTAGCAAAGAACAGGTCCGCTCTTGCACCCTTCGGGCCAGCGGTTTCTCTGCCTGCCATTGGGTGAGATCCTATGTAGCGAGCAGAGTCTGACCCTGATAGAAGTTCCACCTCCTTGGCAATCGACACCTTCACGCTTGCCACGTCGGTTACCACGGCATTTTTGTGGCTTTCAAGTTGCTCGCAAATAACCTTTGCAGTCAGGTCTGGCGGCACACACACAATTACAAGATCTGGCTCAACAGAAGATTCAACGCCCGCACCATATTCGATGGCCAAGCTAAGGTTTGTCTTCGAGTGGTCACTCAAGGAAGCAACCACGCCTTTTCGGGCCAGCGCTAGTCCAAGGCTGGTGCCAATGAGACCAGCCCCAACAATTTTGATCGCTTTGTTCACTGCGCTAAATCTTTTCTTAGAGCTTGCGCGCCTCTGAGGTAAACATGTTGGATTTGAGAGCGTGCAGTCTTGGTCTCAACGTGCATCATCAATCGAATGATTCTTGGTAAAGCTCCAGCGACGTTCATCTCTACGCTGCACATCAGAGGAACATCCCCGAGCCCAAGCTCTCTAGCTGCTACCGCTGGAAACTCGCTTGTCACATCCGGGGTTGCTGTGAACCAAACTGAGATCAAGTCCGCGCTCTCAAGAGAATTGGCATGCATGACCTTGGTCACAAGTTCGGCCGTGGCTTGCAACAGATTGCTTCTATCGTCTGCGTCAATTTGGATGGCGCCCCTAATCGCACGAACTGCCATTAGCGCCTCCTTGACTTCTCGCCGTCCTGACCAACCTTCATCAGCGAACCAACCTCAAGCTTACTAAGCTCTCGGAACTGCCCGACCTTAGTGTTAGCCAGCCTTAGCGGCCCAAAGCTCTTCCGGGTTAGGTCCAAGACTGGATGGCCGAGTGCCTCCATCATGCGCCTAACTATGCGGTTTTTGCCCGAGTGCATAACTAGCTCCAAAAGCGTGGAGGTTTCGTTCTGATCAAGAATCTTGACGCTATCTGGCTTTGCAAGCCCATCCTCTAAACGGACACCATCTTTTAGCTTTTGCATTTCAACCCTGCCAAGCACTCCCTTGACTTTGGCGACGTAAAGCTTCTCGACTTCGTAGCTTGGGTGTGCAAGCTGGTTAGCAAGTTCGCCATCATTGGTCATAAGAATCAAGCCGGTAGTTTCGGCGTCTAATCTGCCGACGTTAAACACCCGATCCATGCCGATAAAGTAATCTGCCAGGCAGTTTCGGCCGTTTTCATCTGACATCGTGGAAACAACGCCTCTGGGCTTATGGAATGCGTAGTACACCCGATCCGGGTCCATCTGAACTGGCTTGTGATCAACCTCTACATTGTCCTCCAGAGGCCGCACGCGGCTCCCGAGCTCAGTCACAACTTTGCCATTGACCTTCACTCGTCCCTTGACGATTAGGTCCTCAGAGGCACGCCTGGATGCAATTCCAGCCGCGGAAAGGGCTTTTTGAAGCCTTATACCTTCGGGCTTATCTTCTTGCTGATCTTCTCGATTACTCAATGCCATCCTGATCTGGGAGGTAGGGGCTAATTGCTGGAAGCTCATCTAGTGAATTGATGCCCAATACCTCTAACAGCATCTGAGTCGTTCCAAACATTGCGGCACCGGTGTCTAAATCGGTGTAAAGCTCGGTAACCAAACCCCTTGAGATCAGCGTCCGCACCACTGAATCAACGTTTACTCCCCTAATCGAGGATACCTGACCACGAGAAATTGGCTGTCGATAAGCGATCACCGACAGGGTTTCCATGGCGGCATGGCTAAGCTTCGACGGGTTTTCATTGGCAACCAATTGCCTGACAGCCCAATCGTGAGTCTGGCGAACATAAATACGCCATCCGCCACCTACTTCTCGAAGTTCAAAACCTCGACCGGCACCCTCGTGAGCGCCTTCGTAGTCTGCAACGAGGGCGTCAATCTCCTTTTTTACCTCACCGATCGGTGCCTCAAGGGCTCCGGCAAGAGTTATTAGGTTTAGGGGCGTTTCAGCCACCACAAGAAGTGCCTCTAGTCCCGCGCGCAGTTCGAAGTCATTTCTCATTATTAGCTCTCATAGTCAGTGCCTAAACTAGCTAGAGTTTCATCGCTAAAGTTACTGTTTTCCCAAATTACCGTGAAATCAGAAAACGGCCCTGCCTGCTCAATGGAAATTGCCCCAACTCTGTATAGCTCAAGCACTCCCAAAAAGCGCGCGACAAATTCGCCGCGGTCCTTACTGTCGACTATCAGCTCCCGAAAACTAAGGCGCTTGGTCTTTCGTAGCCTCGAAACCAAAATCCCAACCTGCTCGCGAATGCTTATTTTCGGGGCATGTAAATGAGTCAAGCCAACGCCAGGTATTTCTTTTGGAACAAATGCCAGCTGAGCCAGCTGAGAAAACTGCTCCAGGTCAGTGCTCCAGACCAATTCTGGCCGCAGGTTTCGATAGGTTTCCTCGAGCCTGACTTCACGGGCAATGCGAACCGATTCGAGCTCTAGGGAAGTGCTAAACCAGGAGGAAATCTCCTTGAATGCTCGGTATTGAAGCAATCGGGCAAATAGCAGATCTCTTGCCTCTAGGGCTGCAATGTCCTCTGAGTCGACTGCCTGACTCTGGGGCAGCAAACTCACGATTTTCATGTCCAAGAGCGTTGCAGCCACGACTAAGAATTCAGAGGCGCTTTCGATCTCCTGCTTGCTATCAAGCTGCTTTACATACTTTAGGAATTCATCGGTGACCCGCGCTAGGGCAATTTGGGAAATGTCGAGCTCGTGCTTACCGATTAGGTTCAGCAGCAGGTCAAACGGACCCTCAAAATTATCAAGGTGAAGCTGGAAGTCGACCTCTGATTCAAGCTGCGCTGCCACGTTTCACCAGCTCCCTTGCAACCCTGCGATAAGACTCTGCGGCAGCTGAATTCGGCGCGAATTGGGTAATCGGTTTGCGGGCGACAGTTGCATCCGGAAACTTAACGGTTCTGGCAATGGCGGTGTCAAAAACAAGTGTTGGAAACGCCTCTTGCAATCGGGCTAGCACCTCACGGGCGTGAAGAGTCCTTGCATCGTGCATCGTCGGAATAAGACCATCTAGCTCCAAGGCCGGGTTGGTTCTTGCTTTGACCTTGTCGATCGTTTGAACCAATAAAGCTACCCCTCGAAGCGCAAAGAATTCAGTAGCCATGGGTATTAAGACCCCGTGGGCCGCGGTCAGAGCGTTCACGGTAAGCAAGCCAAGTGATGGCTGGCAGTCAATAAAGATTATGTCGTAGTCGTTTTTAACTTTCTTCAAGATGCCGTCCAGGACACGCTCCCGGCCCATCTCCGTGACAAGATTCATCTCGGCAGCCGACAGATCAATGTTCGCCGGAATGATATCGAGGTTTTCCATGGATGTTTTCTGGATGGCAGCCACCGGGTCCAAGGTCGAATCCATTAGAAGATCGTAAATGGTTGTCGCGTCCTGATAGTCCGCGTCAAGGTTGACCGACAAGGCCCCCTGAGGGTCGAAATCAACAACGAGTATTTTCCGGCCGTACTCTGCCAGAGCCGCCGCAAGATTAATGGTGGTTGTTGTTTTACCAACTCCACCTTTTTGGTTGCACATTGCAATAATGCGCGCGGGACCGTGCTGCTTTAGGTTTCCCGGAACGGGGAAAGCCTTGTTTGACAAATTCACCCAAACCTCCAAATTATCTTTGCACTAGCCTACCGCCGAGCGCGAGGGTGAGCGCCAAGATAGACCTCGCGAAGTGTGTCCACGGTCATTAATGTGTAAATCTGAGTAGTGGCAACCGAGGCGTGTCCCAGGAGCTCTTGAACCACCCTCACATCCGCACCACCTTCTATCAGATGAGTCGCGAACGAATGCCTGAGCGAATGCGGGGAAACTTCCAAGTCGCAGGCCTTGCCGGCCTTTTGGATTATTGCCCAAATGCTCTGCCTGCTAAGCCTGGTGCCCCGGCCGTTGAGAAAAAGCGCGTTATCGCCACCCTTTTCAGCCAAGTAAGGCCTAGTTCGAACCAGATAAGCCTGGAGGGAACGCATGGCAAAACCACCCAGCGGAACGACTCGCTCTTTCGAGCCTTTGCCACGGACGCGAATAAGGCCAGAATCATCAATCTCATCAAGATCTAGACCCACGACCTCACTCACCCTGGCGCCAGTTGAATACATCAGCTCCAGAATCGCGCGATCTCGCAGCCTAAGGAGATCCGTTGACTTTTCCTCCGGCTCTGGGCCTGCCGCAGTCAATAGATCCAAAACCTGCTGCTGACTTAGGGCCTTGGGGAGCCTGAAGGCAAGCTTTGGTGGTCGAAGCTTGCTTGTTGGGTCATCTAGCCTCTTGTCCTCAAGAACTAGAAATTTATGAAAACCCCTCACGGCTGCCAAAATCCTGGAGATGCTCGTGGCTTTATACCCAGCAGCATTCAGTGATGCTGAAAAATCAACAAGCTCTGGGGCAGAAACTGTAAGTTCAGTCAAAGAGTTAGATTCCAGAAAACTAAAGTAAATGCCCAAATCGCTCTTGTACGCGCTCAAGGTGTTCTTGCTCAGACCTCGCTCAACGCTGAGGTGCCGGAGATAAATATCTATCGGCAACACAAGTAGTTAGCTTTCTTCAAAGAGGCGCTGCTGCTGCTGTCTTACTAGAGCAGCCTTCACTAAACCGTGAAACAGCGGATTCGGCCTTGTTGGTCGTGACTTGAATTCCGGGTGAGCTTGCGTGGAGACGTAATACGGGTGAACATCTGCCGGAAGCTCCACGTACTCAACGAGGCTGTCCTTTTCTGATGTACCGGAAAAAACTAGTCCAGCGTTGGCAAGTTGCTCGCGGTAAGAGTTGTTAACCTCGTAGCGATGTCGGTGCCGCTCACTGGCTAAGTCAGAACCGTAGGTTTTAGAAACAACTGAGCCCGGCAACAAGTTGGCCTCATAGAGGCCAAGTCGCATCGTGCCACCGAGGTTGGAAGACGCAATCTTGTCTACCTGCTCGGCCATGGTGGCGATAACAGGATTCTTACCTTCGGGATCAAATTCACTCGAGGTTGCATCGGTAATGCCTGCAACGTTCCTGGCAAACTCAATGACCATGCACTGCAATCCAAGACATAGACCCAGAGTTGGAATTTGATTTTCTCTAGCAAACCTCAAGGCACCAAGCTTCCCCTCAATGCCGCGAACTCCAAAACCACCTGGAACGCAAATGGCGTCCATTTCACCTAAGTTATTCAGGGCTCCCTGCTCAGTCTCGCAGTCATCGGATCGAACCCAATGAATATTTACCTTCGTAAGTTCGGCAAATCCACCGGCACGGAGAGCTTCGGTGACAGATAGATAAGCGTCAGGAAGATCTATGTATTTTCCAACTAACGCAATGTTCACCTCGTGCTTTGGTCGATGCACAGCCTCAGTAACCGGTTCCCAATTGGTCCAGTCAACTTCGCTGGTCTCAAGCCTTAGGGACTTGATTATGTAGCTATCTAGACCCTCGTCATGAAGGACCTGAGGTATGTCATAAATTGATGACGCGTCGGCGGCAGTAACAACTGCCTCTCTGTCCACGTCACACATTTGAGAAATCTTGCTCTTGATTGCATCCGGTAATTCTCGGTCCGACCGGCAGACAATCGCATCCGGCTGAATTCCAAGTGATCGAAGCATCGCCACAGAGTGCTGAGTTGGTTTGGTTTTTAGCTCACCGGATGGCTTTAGAAAAGGAACCAGCGTTACGTGCACGAAAAATACGTTGTCGCGCCCTACATCTTGCTTTATCTGCCTGGCCGCTTCCATGAAAGGTTGGGACTCAATGTCACCGACTGTTCCACCAATTTCGGTGATGATTACATCGGGAACTGGCTCCAGTGTTGCCTGAAGTCGCATTCGCCGTTTCAGCTCGTCGGTGATATGTGGAATTACTTGAACTGTGTCGCCTAGGTATTCTCCGGCTCGCTCTTTGGCGATCACGGTCGAGTAGGCCTGACCGGTGGTCACATTGGCTGCTGCATCCAGATTTATGTCTAGAAAGCGCTCGTAGTGCCCGATGTCAAGATCGGTTTCCGCGCCATCATCCGTCACGAACACTTCACCGTGCTGAAACGGGTTCATTGTTCCGGGATCAACATTTAGGTATGGATCAAGCTTCTGCATCACAACCGAAACACCGCGAGCCCGAAGAAGATTACCCAGTGAGGCTGCGGTTAATCCCTTGCCTAATGAGGATGCGACTCCACCGGTTACAAAGATATGTTTGGGGGTTCCAGAGCGTTCGGCCATGGAACTTCAATCTATCAGTTGAACCGCGAAGAAGTAGCGCGACACAGAAAATTACCTTGCAGAATCTAATAATTCTTTGGCGTGCTCCAGCGCGACCTCGGAATCCGGGTTGCCGGAGAGCATTCGTGCAAGCTCAGTCTGTCGCTCGGTGTCACTAAGCAGCTCCACGGATGACTCGGTGATTTCACCCGAAACATCCTTAGACACGCGAATTTGCCTGTCAGCAAACGCAGCAACCTGCGGAAGGTGGGTAACAACTATCACCTGGGTGGACTCCGCGAGTTTCTTTAGTCTTCTTCCAAGCTCAACCGCTGCCTGACCGCCAACTCCAGCGTCGACCTCGTCAAAAATCATGGTGGGTAACTGTTGACCGGCTACCAATACCAGCTCGATCGCAAGCATTATTCTGGAAAGCTCACCGCCCGACGCGCCCTTGCTAAGGGGTCGTGGGTCAGCGCCCGAGTGCGCAGCTAGTAA
This sequence comes from Candidatus Aquiluna sp. IMCC13023, assembly GCF_000257665.1. Classification (GTDB taxonomy): domain Bacteria; phylum Actinomycetota; class Actinomycetes; order Actinomycetales; family Microbacteriaceae; genus Aquiluna. The sequence goes on along the minus strand of NZ_AJKR01000006.1, from coordinate 4,304 downwards.
AAATTCAATCTTGTCGGCACCGTGAACATCAAAGTCAGAACCAGGGGTGACACTAATTTCCAGACGTGCACCTGACATTGCTAGCTGTGCGAGCTCCTCCGAGACTCGACTCGACAGCAATGATCCTGCAGCTATTCGTTCAGCAGTCAATGTCGAAGCGTGAGATTGAAGCTTCGACTCCAGTTCCCGGAACTCCGTCTCGAGTTTTTCAATCTGTTCATCCGACGAGTCCAAGTCAAGTGCGTCCGACTGCAACCGAGGAAGGTCACTCAGAAGCTCGTCAATGGGCACACCGTATCTTCTTTCGATTGCTACGAGCTCGGCCTTTCTCCCAAGTAACCGATCGAGGACTTGAGGATCAGCATCTAGATCAGCCAAGTAACTGGATAACTCACCCGAAACATCTCCGGCCAAGGAAGTAAGATCTGATAGCTGCTTGGCCAGCTTCTTTAGGTCTGGATCGCTGGTACTCTCAAGCGACTTGGAGGCCTGTGCCAAAAACTCCGTGGCATCAGCTCCATCTTCGCTACTAAGAGCATCGTGAGCCTTGGTTGCAGCGGACCGCAGTGACTCAACATTTGAAAGCCTGTTAATTTGGTCCTCGACCTCAGTGAATTCTCCAACTTGAGACTCGAGCCCTGCTATGTCCGAAATTTTCAAACGTAATGCGTTGAGTTTTAGCTCGTCCGTCTCGGAAGCCGATCGCATTCTTTCAATGCGAGAACGAAGCTCTTGGAACCCCCTAAAGACTCCCAAGTATGCAGCTTTCGTTGCAGCTAACCCTGAGCCCCCAAAAGAGTCCAACGCTTCTCGTTGCTTGGCCGGCGCTCTCAAGCGAATCTGTTCGCTCTGGCCGTGAATGGTCACAAGCTCGCTCGTTACTTCCTCGAGCACTGAAACTGGCACTGCAGCGCCACCAATCGCCGCTCTAGATCTTCCATCACTCGACACGGTGCGATTAATTAAAATCTCATTCTCGGCTGTATCGCAGCCGAGCTCTTGGAGCCTGGTTAGTAGCTCCGGATTTGAGCAGAAGATCCTGCCCTCAACCAAGAGTTGCTGGCTCCCTCGTCGCACGGTTGAGGAATCGGCCCTTGTTCCTAATAGCAAACCCAAAGCCGTCAGCACCATGGTCTTACCAGCGCCAGTTTCACCGGTGAGGGCGGTAAACCCAGGGCCGAATTCAAGGTTCGCAGAGCTAATAACTCCGATGTTTCGAATACCGAGACTAGCGATCACGCAGTTGCCTCCGGACCTCGCCACCCGGTTACCGGGAGCGCAAATTTTCTAACCAACCTGTCGCTGAATGGAGCGTCGGTCAAGATCGCCATTGGAATTGACTTGGGGCTTTTCTTGACTTCAATTCTCGAGCCGGGACCAAGGTCCGTGGCCCTTCTGCCGTCACACCAGATAACCCCCGCGCCAGGAGAGCGTCTAAGAACCTCGATCGCAAGCTCCGAATCCGGCGCCACGACAAGCGGTCTGGCGAATAAAGCGTGAGCGGAGATCGGGACAAGCATCATCGCCTGCACATCCGGCCAAATAACCGGGCCACCGGCGCTAAAGGCGTAGGCGGTTGATCCCGTGGGAGTGCTGACTAAAACACCGTCGCAACCGAACGACGAAACCGGTCTGGAATCTACCTCGACAACAACCTCGAGCATGCGTTCGCGTGAACTCTTCTCAACCGAAACTTCATTGAGCGCCCAGCTCTCGAATACGAGCTCAGAATCCTGAAAAACCTTTACTTCCAGTGCTACTCGATGCCCAACCGTGTAGTTTTTGTTTGAAATCGCCGTAAGCACGTCAGTAAGGTCATCTACCTCGGCCTCCGCCATAAAGCCAATGTGCCCCAAATTGACTCCGAGAATAGGCGCGTCTTGGGCTCTGGCCAATTCGGCCGCCCTAAGAATTGAGCCATCTCCGCCGAGAACAAGGACGACCTCTAGCTCTTGATTTGTGAATAGGCTTTTATCCGACGGAGCGCTACTAAATTGCGCCCGCAATCTTCCGATGTCTTCGCCTGCAAAGACGCAGTTCATTCCAAGTTCTTCAAGGCTCGAGCACGCATCCAACGTTCTCTGCAGCTGCTCAGCAGACTCTGCAGAGGAAACCACCAGAACATTTCTAGTCATTGGCAACCTTTCGAACCCCTTAAGACTAGTAACTACTTCGTGAAATTAGGTACTAGTTGTCAACAGCGTTGAGCTAAAAAAGAATCCGGGCTACTTAGTAGAAAAAAGCTTGTCCACCATAATTTGCTCCACCCCGTAATCAAGCCCCTCAAATTTCATCAGAGACAGATACTCAACGTTGCCATTGGTCCCTTTTATTGGGGATTCGATCAGCCCGTGACTTGAGAAGCCATCGTCATTCGCTCCCCGAAGCACCTGCTCCACCGCTCGCTTGCGTTCGTTGCGGCTAGACACAACGCCGGTCGCACTAAGCGAGTGCTTTCCAACTTCAAATTGAGGCTTGATCAGCCAAATCTGCTCCGCTGTTGGCGCCAGCTCAGCAAGCTTTTGGGTGACGAGTGTTAGGGAAATAAAGCTCAAATCCACCACCACTAGTGAAAACGGAGTCTCGCCAACTGCCGCAATTACTTGTTCGCTGGTCAAATGTCTAAGATTTTGCCCCTCCAGGTTTACGACTCTGGGGTCATCCCTGATGAAATCAGCTAACTGGTTGTGACCGACGTCAACCGCGAGCACCTTTTCAGCCCCATTTTCCAGAAGGACTTGAGTGAATCCACCGGTGGACGCTCCGGCATCTAGGCATAGCCCCGCTGGGGCGACGCCAAACTCACTGAGAGCATGAGCCAGCTTGTGGCCAGCCCTGGAAACAAAATCGATACCCGCGCTTAGCTCAACCTTGTCCCCCGGCTCAATCTTGCTAGAGGGCTTCTTGGCCAGGCGACCATTAACGCTGATTCTCCCTGATGTAATAAGAGCGCTGGCCTGCGACCTGGACCGAGCGAGCTCACGGATTACAACCTCTATGTCTAAGCGCTCACTCAAAGTAAATTCTTCTCTAGCTCTTGAACTATTTGGTCCAAAGCCTCAACCTGCTCATCGATCGGCAAGCCCTCAATCTCGAGTAATCGAACGTCTAAGTTATCGGTTGCCATTTTTGTCCTAGCTGTAGATGCTTGCGTCGACATCGAGTGAATATATTGGTCGTCCGCTTGTCCAGATTACGTGGCAAGCCGCCTTCAATGTGTCCAATGACTGCGGGTTTCCTGAAACGATAACTACTCGATCCCCTAGAAGCTCGACTGTCGAGTCACCAGACTTAGCTCCTCTTTTAGTGGTCTTTGGATCCTGGTAGGCATCGAATAGCCCCGATAGATCCTGAAGTATGAATTTGGGTCGGTCCTCTTTGCCCGCCGCCAAAAGTTCCTTACGAGTCACAATGCCAGTCATAACAACAGCCGAATCCAGGCCCGAGTTGTTGGCGCCTCGAATGTCGGTATCCAAGCGATCACCGACCATAAGTGGGTTCTTGATTCCAAGCTGCAAGAGTGCTTGATCAAATATTGGCCTGAAGGGCTTTCCGGCTATTTCCGGAAGTATTCCGACAGCGGTATGTACAGCCCCCACCAGTGTTCCATTTCCTGGGGCTATGCCTTGCTCAACGGGGACGGTCCAATCCTGATTGGTGGCGATCCAAATCGCCCCACCTTGAATCGCGAAAGATGCCTGAGCCAGCTCTCTCCAGGACACGTCAGGGCTAAACCCTTGGATTACGGCCGCCGGAGACTGGGATGCGTGGTCGACTACTTCGAAACCCTGCTCCGCCACGGCGTGCTTGAGGCCATCTCCACCAACTACCAACACCTTTGCCCCCGACGGGATTTTCTTAGCGAGCAACATAACGCCAGCGCTGGCCGAACCCACAACTTGATCGGCAGTAGCTTGAATTCCAAAACCGATCAGTTGATCGGCAATGGTCTCTGCACGCCTTGAAGAGTTATTAGTTAGGTAGCCCACCTGAATACTGAGGCTTGCGGCCTTATTGATTGACTCGACCGCATTTACAATCGCCTCTGACCCTTGATAGACAACGCCATCGAGATCTAGCAAAAGTGAGTCGTATTTACTTGCCAGCACCTCTAGGGCCTCTCCCCTTATTGTCAGAACGTTTGAAATCTGGACGCTTCGAATCCGGACGGCTTGGACGATCAGAGCGACTTGAGCTAGAGGACCTGTCAGGTCGATCAGAGCGGTCTGGTCGACTTGGTCGATCTGTCCTCTCCGAACGATCTGAGGAAGGACGACTCGGACGACCGGAATCTGGACGACTTG
>NZ_AJKR01000005.1 GCF_000257665.1 Candidatus Aquiluna sp. IMCC13023 | reverse complement strand
CCATTGCGCATAGAGAGATACATCGCTTGTGAAGGCGTAGTTAGCCCCATCTGCGTAATCTGTTCCAGAACCGTTGGTCGCAGTGTTCCATCCGGCAAAATCAAAGCCATCGCGAGTCAAGGTATTGGCAGTTAGGGCTGTGCTAGATGACGCCGCCTGGCCAGACATCGTTCCGGAGCCACCGTTCGCGTTGAAGGTGAC
>NZ_AJKR01000004.1 GCF_000257665.1 Candidatus Aquiluna sp. IMCC13023 | reverse complement strand
TTGAAACTTACTGCCCATCACCAGATGGCATTTCGGCAGCCAGAATCGAAGAAGAAGTCGTTATTACCAACAACGGAGCTCAGGTTATAACCAAGTTCCCAGCTGAGAAGCTGTTTATCACTAACCCCTACTAAGCAACCCAGGGAGCAAGATCTAATTAGTTCCACTCGGGCAAGCGTTGCTTCATGGGCTACTGTTCTCAGTAGAGGTAAGAGATGGCACGTCAAGTAACAATTTCAGAGGTTGCAAAGCTGGCTGGCGTTCACGCGTCAACAGTGTCGCGAGCTCTAAATCCCGCCACCCGCTCGCTCGTGAATGAGAAAACCGCTCGCAGGGTAATAACTGCTGCCGAAAGCTTGAACTATTTTCCAAACATAATGGCTAGGGGTCTTAGGACGAGACTGTCTATGACAATTGGTGTAATCATTCCTGACCTCACCAACCCAATCTTTCCCTCCATAATCCGAGGGATCGAAGGTCACCTAGCCCCTCTTGGCTACACAACTCTTCTAGCTGATGTTGACGGTAGTAATGCGCTAGAGGATTCGGCCATTAGTTCGCTTGTGCAGCGGCAAGTTGACGGACTAATAATTGCAACCGGCGTGGAGCAGAGCTCACTAGTCAAAACCCTCTCTGAGTCTGGCCTGCCGGTCGTGTTGGTGAATCGCGGTGCCAGTGAGACCGGCTATCCCCTTGTTACCGGGGATGACGATATGGGGATTCGTGCCAGCGTCGAACACCTGCATTCGCTTGGGCACAGGAACATGATTCACATTGCAGGCCCTCAATCCTTCTCGACTTCTAGAGGAAGAGCTGATGCTATGAAAAGAGCTTGCGAGGGTAACTCCATGCAATTACGGATAGTCGAGGCAAGTGCTCTTACTGTCGAGCAGGGTGAAAGAGTGACAGATGCTTTATTGGCCGAACCAAACAGAAGCTTTACAGCAATTCAAGCCAGTACGGATCTTTTAGCTCTTGGGGCCCTAAGGGCGATCCGGAAGTTTGGCCTTCGTTGCCCGGAGGACATCTCAGTTTCAGGCTTCAATGACATGCCATTTGCAGAGGAATTCAGCCCAGGCCTCACGACTGTGAGGGTGCCATTGGAAGAAATAGGAATCGAATCAGCAAGACAGCTGATGCGGGCAATTAAAGATGGCCCGGGCTCACCGCTAGTGGTGACGCTTCCAGTTTCCCTAGTAGTTAGAGCGTCCACTGCACCCGCCTCAACTTAAAAAGCCATTTGGGAGCTCGGCTTTGCTAGGCCCCCTCAATTAGTCGGTGGATAATTGCCTAACCAAATAGCAGTTGACACGCCCGGAGTCATGCAATAATCTTTTGCAATCGATTGTAGTATTTGAAGCCTCAGCCAACCGCTGAAAGTTTTATCACTGATGTGTCATGGAGAGCGTGCTTCCAAGAAGGGAACTATCATGAGCGAAAACAAAATGTCTATCGGCTGGATTGGTGCTGGAAGAATGGGCATCCAACTGGCCACGCGTTTGATTGAGGCTGGCTACGACGTTGCGGTCTACAACCGAACGAAGTCAAAGCTGCAGCCCCTGCTTGACATGGGTGCTACCGCTGTCGACCATCCTGTCGATTTGTCTGGCAGAGACTTAGTGTTCAGCATGGTCTCCGCATCTGCAGACCTGAAACAGGTGATGTTGGGTGAGGGCGGCCTTCTCACCGGAAGCACAACCCCAAAAGTGATCGCGGATTCCTCGACAGTATCCACTGAAGCGTCAGCGGAGATTCGAGCGGCCGCCGAAGGACGGGGCGCAGCTTTTCTTGCTACTCCCGTTAGCGGTAACCCAGCAGTAATCGCAGCCGGCAAATTGACGGTTGCAGTTTCGGGGCCGCGAAAGACTTTCGATGAAGTACGATCCGTACTTGAGGTATTTGGCCGTGGCGTCACTTATGTCGGCGAGGGTGAGGTGGCCAGGTTGGTGAAAATTGCGCACAATGTCTTCCTTGGCGTGGTTACTCAGTCTCTATCTGAAATCACGATTCTGGCGGAAAAGGGTGGGGTTAGTCGCGAGGCCTTCCTGACATTCTTGAACGACTCAGTGATGGGCTCAGTGTTTACTCAGTACAAGTCCCCTGCAATGGTGAACTTGGACTTCACCCCAACTTTCACAATGCCACTCTTGCTGAAGGATTTTGATTTGGGTCTTGCCGCTTCTTCAAGCCTAGGAGTGCCGATGCCGGTAGCTTCAGCAACTAGGCAAATAGTTGCCCAGGCAGCCGGATCGGGCAACACCGAAGAGGATTTTGCCACCCTGATGCGAGTTGTTGCGGCGGGAGCGGGCCTCGAGTTGAAGTCTGAGAATTCATCAATAACCGATGGATTAAAAGTAGAGAAGTAGGGCGACAATCCCAGACTTGATTTGCTTGCTGGGCCCGAGAAGATGCATGATTCAACTTATAGCTTGAAGGAGAGTCGCGTGTTATCTGAAAAAGCAATTTTGCGTATTGGGCAATTCAGCGAATCCCCAGTGCTGGCAGTGGCCAGGGCTTTGCGACTCGAAAAAAAGTATGACATTGACTGGACGACGGAGAGAGTCCCTTCGTCCCCGAGTCAGTTTCAGTCCCTGCAAGAGGGAACCATCGACATTGCCATAACGAGTCCCGACAACGTCTTGCTCTACGGAACCACCGATCAAAACCCCATAAAGAAAAAACTCGACCTAAAATTTCTCCGCTCGATAGACCGGGGGCTCGGCCTGGCTCTGTACTCTTCTGCGGCCGTATCGAGAGCGGAAGAGTTTAGGGGTACGACGATCGGCGTCGATGTTCCAAATTCTGGGTTCGCATTTTTGCTATTTTCAATGCTCTCGAACCTCGGAGTTGAGCGCGTTGACTACGAGCTGGAAGCTGTTGGGGCAACACCTAAGAGGCTCGCTGCAATCACAGATGGTGTTGTGGTTGCCACAGTACTCAACGCAGAAACCGCCATTGCGGCCGACAACGCGGGGCTAAAGAAATGGTCTACTTCGAAAGATGTAAGCGACAACTATTTAGGAACGGTGTTGGTTCAAGTCGGTTCGTCGCAAACTGAACAAGTTCACAGATTCTTGGATTTGTGGGAGGACGCAACGGAGGCGATTCTCTCAATGCCCGCGGAGTCACTTTCTCGATTGCTGGCGATCGAGAATCCCAGACTTGCCGACCCAAACTACATCGGCCTGCTCCAAAGCCGGGACTATGGAATCCTTAGAGACTCGCGTGTTACCTCTGAACAGTTGCTGATTTTGGCAGACATCAGGTCTCAGTTTGGAGCCTATAGGCCTTCTGATGAAGCTATCTTGGAGCTTCTAAAAAACTAAGGTAGGGGCTTTGAACATAACGTTTCGGTATACGGGCCGCACAATTCATATCAACGACTTGCATAAACAATTTCATTCGCTAGAGTAGCAACAATCGATTGCAGAAATAGAGATGTTTCAAAAGTGATTCAAGCCAACGGAGGCTAGGTATGCAGATAAGGGATTATCTCCTCAGGAGATTAGCGCTGCTGCCTGTAATCATGCTTGGCGTGAGCGTAATAGTTTTCACTTTGACCCGCTTCACGGGATCTCCTGTCGGAATTTATGCCTCCCCAAATATGTCTCCTGATGAGATTGCGGCCTTGGAGGCTCGGTATTTACTAGATCAACCAATACCTTTCCAGTACGCGGCCTGGATTGGTGGACTGTTCAGAGGAGACCTGGGCTGGTCGGGTGTTTCAGTGGCTCCGGTGACCGAGGTTATCGGACTGAAATTCGCCGCAACTCTTGAGCTGGCAATCGCCGCTGGCCTGATTGCCGTATTTGTCGGAGTTGCACTGGGGACACTTGCTGGGGTTCGCCGGAACAAGGCCCCGGACCATGTAGCGAGGCTATTCTCGATCTTGGGGGCAAGCACACCAACATTTTGGTTTGGCTTGCTTTTGCTGGTTCCTTTTTACCTCTGGCTGGACTGGTTCCCGCTTGGCAGGTCAACACCTGATATTTTTTCTTCCATCATTCATCCAACCGGGATGTACACGCTGGACGCTATCATCGCTCTGAGTCCGGTCGCCTTTTTTGACGCACTTCGTCACCTAGTTCTTCCGGCAGTAGTCCTAGCTTTCGGGGCAATGGCGATTATCGTCCGCATGATGAGGTCCTCCATGGTGGAGGCGATGTCGGAGGAATACGTCGACGCAGCTCGAGCCAAGGGGCTGCCAAATAAGATCGTCATCCGACGCCACGCGAGACGAAACGCGCTCTTGCCTACGACTACGGTCATTGGTCTTAGTTTCGGTTTTCTTCTCCAGGGAGCGGTTGCGGTTGAGCTCATATTCCGCTGGCCGGGCCTTGGGCAGTGGGTCACTAGCGCCGTACTGGCGGGCGATCAGGCAACAATCATGGCTTATGTTTTGATCACAGCATTAATATTTATGACGGTGAACCTTGCCGTCGATATCGCTTATGCCTACTTGGACAGAAGGGTGGTGTTGGGCGGATGACAACTGGCCCTGGAAGCAAGAAAACTGCGCAGTCACCGACGCCTAAGAAAAGCGCTGTCACGGTCAAGTGGGCAAGACGGCTTGAGGTAGGCCGTGAAGTTCTTCGAAACCCTTTGACCGTAATCGGGCTAACGATCATTTTCCTGTTCTTGATGATGGCGGTCTTTGCACCACTTCTTGCAGAGCCGAACCAGCCGGATCCATATCAGAGCCCTCGAGACTGGTCAAACATTGATTCCCCACCGGGAGTAGCAGGGCACGTACTGGGTACGGACTCCACCGGTGGAGATGTTTTGTACGGAATCATCTGGGGGTCAAGGCTGTCACTGCAGCTATCCGTGACCGTTGTGCTCTTCACTCTTGTGTTCGGAACGATGGTTGGAAGCATTGCGGCGATGCGCGGAGGCAGAATTGATAACCTGCTGATGCGCATAGTTGACGTGTTCCTGTCCATCCCGGAGCTGATTTTTGCCCTGGCAATCGCCGCGGTACTTGGGCCGTCGTTCTCCAACATCATCTTGGCTCTTGCAGCTGTGTTTTGGGTCAAGTACGCCAGAATCATTCGCGGGGAGATCATAAAAGTCAAACAGGCCGACTACGTTGCAGCTGCCCGAGTTGTCGGGGATTCGTCGTGGAACATTTATAGGAAGGACGTACTTCCTAATGCTGCAACCCCTCTGATTGTTCAGGCAACTCTTGATATGGGAAACGTCGTTCTTATTGGGGCAACGCTTAGCTTCATCGGACTTGCTCAGGCTGGCTTGACTGAATGGGGAGCACTCGTGAGTGCCGGGCAATCGGGTCTTCTGGCCGGAGAGTGGTGGGTCTCCACCTTTGCGGGGCTTGCAATTGTTCTTTGGGCCCTCGCCTTTAACCTCGTGGGAGACGGTCTTCGGGATGTCCTAGATCCAAAAACGGAAGGGCGCTAAACATGTCCCAAGACTGGCTGCTCAAAGTGGATAATCTGAGCGTTCGTTTTCAATCCCGAGGCGGAGACGCTCACGCGGTCGAGGGCGTGTCTTTTGAGATCCAGCGCGGAGAGACCCTGGCCTTAGTGGGAGAAACTGGCTGTGGGAAGAGTGTTACGGCGCGGTCTATCCTTCGTTTAGTGCCAGAGCCTCCGGGCAAGTACGTGGCTGGGTCAATCAAGCTCAATGTTGAGGGTAAAGGCGTCGTAGACATCCTGTCTGCTTCCACAAAGGAAGTCATGGCGATTCGCGGCGAGCGCATTTCTATGATTTTCCAGGACCCAGGAAAGGCATTGAACCCGTCTTTGACAATCGGGAGTCAACTAGCAGAGGTCTTTGGCCAACATCGAGTTGAAATGATTCTCGAGTCAGCAGGTATTGAACCTGCAAGGGCCTCCCGAGCGGAAAAGCGCATTGCCAAGCAGCGCGCGAGTTTTGTCCAGCTCAGGTTTTTTCAGTTGACCAGAAGATCTAAAGCCGCCGCCTTGCAGAAGTCAATCGATGACGCTGTCGCTCGCTCGCTCGCGGACACCGGGATTCCTAATCCTCGAAAAATCATGAAAAGTTACCCGCATGAGCTTTCTGGTGGCATGAAGCAACGCGTCATGATCGCCCAAGCTTTGGCCTGCGACCCGGATCTCCTAATAGCCGATGAGCCAACCACTGCACTGGACGTGACAATTCAGGCACGTATTTTGGAGCTGATTCAGGACATGCAGAAGCGCCGAGGCATGGCTGTCCTATACATCACTCATGACCTGTCGATAGTTCGAGAATTCGCCGACAGGATCGCGGTTATGTATGCCGGGCACATCGTGGAAACCGGTCCGGCGCAAGAAGTGCTGGCTAATCCTCAGCACCCATATACCAACGGCCTTCTCGGCGCAATTCCTCACAGGAGAACACCGCGCGGTCAACTGGCGGCAATTCCGGGCTCAGTCCCTCAACTAATTGATCCTCCAGAACAGTGCCATTTCGCAAGCAGATGCCAGTGGGCCGCCGAAGCTTGCCTAGGACATGTTCCTCAGCTCCACACGATCCAACCAAATAGGAAGGTCGCGTGCTTTAGGTTCGAGGAAGCTGAGAGCCTATCTGTTGCCAAAACGGACATGCCTATTCCGGCAGAAATTAGCGGAGAGGCTAGGCGATGACTACTGCAAGCAGCTCGAGTTCACTTCACACTGTTGACACGGATTCGGTGGTAACCCTCAATGATGTGAAGGTTCATTATCCCGTCAAGGAAGGCGCTCTCCAGAGAGTAACCGGCCATGTAAAGGCCGTTGATGGAGTGGATCTGAGCATAGCTCGTGGAAAGACACTGGGACTTGTCGGAGAGTCGGGATGCGGAAAAACCACCCTTGGCCGTGTAATTTCTGGACTCGTGGCACCCACAGGTGGAGACATATGGATGGACCTCTCAGCCCAACAGCAACTAGACGTCAACAGATTGCGCGGGGTAAATGAGGCTGAGATGACAGCCCAAGACCGTCAGATGTGGAAGGACCTAACCCTAAACAGCAGACTCGGCTCTATGTCTCGAGAGAAACAGAGGCAGTACCGACGGAATTGTCAGGTTGTTTTTCAGGATGCGTTCTCCTCTTTGAATCCGAGACAGCTAGTCCGGGACATAGTCGGTAGGCCCTTACGTGTTCATGAGCAAACTTCAGGTGCCGAACTCGACAAGAAAGTTATTGAGCTACTTGAGCGCGTAGGCCTTGGCGCCGAGCACCTACTCAGGTTTCCGCATCAGTTCTCTGGGGGGCAGCGGCAGAGGATCTCAATCGCTCGAGCGCTGGCACTCAACCCAGAGTTCGTGATTCTTGACGAGCCGACAAGCGCTCTAGACGTTTCTGTCCAGGCGCAAATCTTGAATCTTTTGGTTGACCTCCAGGCTGAGATGGGGTTGACATATCTCTTCATCACCCACGACCTTGGTGTTGTTCAGCACATGGCAGATCACATAGCAGTCATGTATCTAGGTCAAATTGTGGAGTACGGCCCAACTGACCAAGTTTTCGATAGCCCACTCCATCCGTACTCAAGAGTTCTTCGTGATTCCAACCCATCTTTGGAGGGTGAGCGAAACCGAGATTGGGAGCTTTCTGGAACAGTTCCGAACCCAATTGAGCCTCCGCACGGATGCAGACTGCACCCGAGATGCCCTGTCGCAGCGGCAGGCTGCGGATGGTCTGTTTCAGATGTCATGAGCAGGACTGAAGAGAATTCCCCAGTTATTTTCGAGACGATCAAGACTGTAGACAGAAGCGACGACTACAACGCCCAGATCAACTTCGAAAATGAGGGGGATGCTCAAGGATTCGTGTCTCAGCTGAATGGATCCGTCATCAATGAGTCAATGCACCGGCCCCCCGAAGTTAGAGGCGCGTCAGTGAAAGTCTCATTCAACGAGGTTAGCGACGCTTCCCTGGAGCAGATTCAAGACGGTCGTTGGAGTTCATGCATTAGAACCCAGGAACGTGGAACATTGCCAGACCTAAACAAATCACAACAAGTTAACGGGAAAGAAGGGCAGTAATGAAAATGCAAACAATTAAGCGCAAGCATTCTTCTGCGCATTCACGGCCACGAATTGTGGCCTCAATAGCTGGGCTAGCCTCCCTAACACTGGTGTTGGCGGCTTGCACGGCTGCCAGCAGTCCGGAAGGTAGCAGCAATTCCGACGGCAGCTCATCTACCGAGATTCGCAATGCGGGTGTTATCGTTCACGCGCAAAATGGAGAGCCGGCGAGCCTTGATCCTGCTCGCACTGAACAGGGCGAAAAGGGCGAGGCCTTTATCGACAACGTTTATGAAAGACTGGTGGACGTTGGTCCAAGCGGGCCTGACCTAATTCCGTCACTCGCAACAGAGATTCCAACACTAGAAAATGGCCTGGTCAGCGAAGATCGCCTCACCTATACCTTCCCGCTTCGGGAAGGGGTCGTATTTCACGACGGCACTGACTTCACCGCAGAAGATGTTCTTTATTCATGGGAAAGAGTCATCACGATGAACCTGCCTGAGGGTCAGGCGGGGGCACTAGTTGATTCAGTTGACTCCATGAGAGTTGTGGATGACTTCACATTCGAAGTAACCATCCAGGAGCCGGACGCATCATTCCTATATTCGGTTGTTCTCAACACCGTGGCATCAATTGTTAGCCCAGAATCCGTTGAGGCCAATGGCGGAATACAGGCAGACACTCCAAGCGAGTGGATGGACACAAACATGGTGGGCACCGGCCCTTACGTTTTCGGTGAATGGAAACGTGGAGAGTCCCTCACGATGATTGTCTTTGAAAACTACTGGGGAGAACCCGCCAAGGTCGATGTTCGCTGGGATATCACTCCTGAGGAAAGCTCGCGAGTCTTGGCTCTTCGAGCAGGGGACGCGGACATCATTGACATCTCACCTTCAAACGTTGGGGACGTTTCAGACGTAGAAGGAGTGACTATTTTTGAGGGCGGACTATTGCTAGAGCCAATTCACCTTGGCTTCAACATGAAATCCGATAACTTGCCGTCTAGCGACACCATCCCAATGGATTTCTTTGCAGACAAGAGAATTCGTCAGGCATTCAGCTACGCGTTCGATTACGACACCTACATCAATTCATTCCTTGATGGGTATGGGGCTCGTTACACCGCCTACATCCCGCAGGGTGTGTTCGGGTATGACGAAAATGCTCCTATCTATGAGTATGACTTGGATATGGCAGCTGAGCTGATGAAGCAGACTCCTTACTGGGAGACAGGCTTCACCGTTTCAGTTCTAGTACAAGCCGGTGAGCCTGAGTTTGAAGGCGTTGCGCTTCTCATGAAGGATGGAGTTGAGAAGATGAACCCGAATTTCAGGGTGAATGTTGTCAGTCAGGCTGAAACTCAGTTTGATGAGAACCTTGGAGCCGATCCTGTACCGTATGCACTTTGGGTGAAAAATGCTGACCCAGGTGCGGACCCTCATCAGTTCTTCGACCCACACCAGCACCCAGATGGAGATTGGGGAACTAAGCACGGCATGAGAGATGCCTATGAAGATCCAGACAAGATCGCTGAACTAATTGATGCTGGTAAGGCAACTGTTGATCCAGATAAGCGCCTTGCAATTTATGCAGAACTTCAGCAACTTCTGTATGAAGACCCCATGTGGGTATACGCAGCGCAAGAAGGTCTTGCCTACCCTTACCGCTCGTGGTTGGGGGACTTCAATATCAACCCGCTATGGCGCGGACCGCATTATGAGTACTACACCAAGGGCTAATTTCACTTAGCCAAAGTTACACGGCGGCTTTGAGGCTGGAGAAATCTTCTCTCCAGCCTCAGAGCCCGCATGCCAATTTCGAAACTAAAAAAACCAGCGCACTCTTCCAGGAGAATAAATGAGCGACACCGCGTTCGAACCAAAGCCTTTGGTTCCTGCACTCGACTTTGACAACCGCATGATCCCGGCTCACGGAACGACTTCGGTCGATTTTGAAGAGCGGGTTGATTACAAGCGCTTGCGTGCCTATCGCTTGGCTCGCGCGGTTAAGTCCCTCGAGGCAACCGAGTGCGGTGCGTTTTTACTTTTTGACTTTTACAACATTCGCTACACAACTCAAACTTGGATCGCTGGAGCTCTTGGTGACAAGATGTCCCGCTACGCGCTTCTGACGCGCGACGGCAAGCCACACATCTGGGACTTTGGTTCCGCTGCAAAGCACCACCAACTTTTTGCACCCTGGATAGAGCCAGGTCACTCTCACGCTGGAATGCTTGGTCTACGAGGCGCAATCCACCCAGAGGTTGGACTAATGAAGGACGCGGTCAAGACCATCAAGGGCATGCTTGCAGATGCTGGAGTTGACCACCTTCCAGTTGGCGTTGACATCGTTGAGCCAGCATTCTTATTTGAAATGCAGGCTCAGGGATTGTTCGTTGTTGATATCCAACAGGACATGCTTGACGCCCGATCAATCAAAAATGTCGACGAGATCATGCTGTTGTCACAGGCAGCTGCGATGGTTGATGGTGTTTACCAAGACATCACCGATGCGCTTAGGCCTGGAATCAAGGAAAACGAAATCGTTGCTCTTGCTTCCAAGAAGCTATTCGAACTTGGGTCAGAACAAGTTGAAGCGATTAACGCAGTCTCTGGAGAGCGTTGCAACCCGCACCCACACAACTTCACCGATCGCATCATTCGCCCGGGCGACCAGGCGTTTTTTGACATCATTCACTCTTACCAGGGCTACCGCACCTGCTACTACCGCACCTTCTCGGTCGGTCGCTCCACTCCTGCTCAGCATGATGCTTATGCCAAGGCAAGAGAATGGATGGATGCCGCAATCGACAAGGTTGCCGATGGCGTTGGAACCGACGAGGTTGCCAAGCTATGGCCAAAGGCCACCGACATTGGCTTTGCCAATGAGATGGATGCTTTCGGTCTGCAGTTTGGTCATGGACTTGGTCTTGGCTTGCACGAGCGCCCGATTATCTCGCGCCTAAACAGCTTGAGCCACCCGGTTGAAATCAAGGCCGGCATGGTCTTCGCTCTTGAAACTTACTGCCCATCACCGGATGGCATTTCGGCAGCCAGGATCGAAGAGGAAGTCGTTATTACCAACAACGGAGCTCAGGTTATAACCAAGTTCCCAGCCGAAAAGCTGTTTGTCACTAACCCTTACTAGTCCTAGCTGTCGGGCTTTAGTGTTATTTGAGCCATCGCGGCCCAGTCTTGATTAGCTAAGGTTGGGTCTGCAATTGCAGCGTTCATGAGCTCCATCAAGACGTGGGCTGTGGGCATTTCGAGTTGAGACTCCGCCGCGCTGTCCATGGCCAATTGAAGGTCTTTTTTACCGAGCTCCATTGAGAACATGACTGGCTGATATTCCCGATCTGCAATCTGTGCTCCATAGCCCTTGTAGACGACCGATGAAAAAAGTGTTGAGGTTAATAGCTCCACGAAGGCTTTGCCTGAAACACCGTTTCTCTCCACGAGTGCCACCGACTCGGCAATAGCTTGAATGGCGTGCAGAATGTTGTAGTTAACGGCAATTTTCACAAGATTGGCTGTGGCCGGCTGACTAGAGATATTCCAAATTCTGGATCCCATCGCCTCGAGTAATGGCAGCGCCTGTGCGATAGCGGATTCATCGCCGCCTGCGAGAATGTTCAGCTCGCCGGCCTCGGCCACATTAGGCCTGCCGAGCACTGGAGCTGAAACATACTTTGCCCCGGCTTCTAGAAACCTTTGGGAAAGCTCGCGGCCCTTTTCTGGAGAGATGCTTGCCATTCCAATGTGAATAGTTCCAGCGGTGAGGTTCTCTGCCGCTAAAACGACGTCATGAACATTGTCGTTGGCAAGCATCGAGAAGGAAATCGACTGAGACAGGGCGTCCTTGGCGGATTCAGCAGCTTCACCCCCAGCCTCAAGGAATTTCAGAAGCGGTGCTTGGGAGCGGTTCCATGCGAGAACTGGGTGACCTGACATGACCAAATTGTTGGCCATGGCGAGTCCCATAGTGCCGAGACCAAGAAACCCAACCCGCGTCAAGTAGCTATGCCTTCCAGACAGTTTTTAGGTTGCAGAACTCCTTGATGCCGGCATCTGACAACTCGCGACCAAAGCCTGAGTCCTTGATGCCACCAAATGCTAGCTCTGGGTAAGAAATCGTCATGCCGTTTACGAAGACAGCACCTGCCTGCAGGTGCTGAACGAAGTAATCCTGCTCAGCAGTGTCCTTACTCCAAACAGCAGAGGAAAGACCAAAGGTTGTTTGGTTGGCGATCTTGATCGCCTCTTCCTTGTTGGCAACCTTGTAGATGCTGGCAACTGGACCAAAAGCCTCTTCCATGACAAGTCTCATGTCATTGGTTAGTCCATCAATAACGGTTGCTGGGTAGAAGAAGCCCGGTCCCTCTGGAGTTTCGCCACCGCAAAGAATGTTTGCGCCCTTTGCTTTGGCGTCCTCAACTAGCTCGACAATATCGCGCTTGCCGTTGGCTGTTGCCAACGGTCCAAGCTGAACCGTCTCGTCCATCGGGTCGCCCATTTTTAGCGCGCTCATCTTCGAAACAAAACTTTCCACAAACTGGTCGTACACGTCTGCAAAGACCAAGAAGCGCTTTCCTGCGATACAGGATTGCCCGTTGTTGTTGATTCTGGCGGCTACTGCAGTTGTCGCGGCAGCTTCGATGTCAGCATGTGCCGTTACAACAAAAGCATCAGAACCACCAAGCTCCATAACCGAAGGCTTGATTTGTCGTCCTGCTCGCTCAGCAACTGCACGGCCGGCAGGCTCGGAACCGGTAAGGGTAACGGCCTTTATGCGCCAGTCGTCAATCACATTTGCAACGCTGGATGCCGAGATCATAAGGGTTATGAAGGAACCCTCAGGGAAGCCTGCGCGGGTGAAGATGTCATTCAAGTAAAGGGCAGACTGCGGAACGTTTGACGCGTGCTTTAGCACTCCGGAGTTTCCAGCCATTAGGGCTGGACCTGCAAACCTAATTACCTGCCAAAGCGGGTAGTTCCATGGCATCACTGCCAATACGACACCCAGTGGCTGCCAGATAGCCATTGCTTGGCTGGCGTTCACCTTTGATGGGTCGGCTAGCACCTGCGGTGCTAGAAATTCTTCGGCCTTTTCAGCGTAGAAGCGCATGCTCTTGGCACACTTGAGGACTTCTCCTCGGGACTGCGCAATTGGCTTGCCCATTTCGCGGGTGAGCATGATTGCGGTTTGCTCTACTTCGCTTTCAATTAGGTCAGCAGCTTTGATCATCAAGGCGGCGCGCTCGGCGTAGCTCATTGCTCTAAGAGTCTCGTGGGCGGTCTGCGCCAGGGCAATTCGGGTCTCTACCTCAGCCGGTGTGTGAAGCTCTACTTTAAATTCAGTTTCGCCGGTAGCCGGGTTGATGGTTGCCATTGCCATTGGGGCCTCATTCTAGATAGAGATGGTTTTTCACTTGGATTTATCTGTTGCCTGTACCCAACCTACCAACTACTTGCTGCAAGTTGAAATTGGGCAATTGGATACATTTTAGCTAATGCAAAGCCTAAAGTCGGCTGAATTGCAGAAAAAATGCAAGGATTGTATGCAATCGAATACTCCAACCAGGCTCATCTTCAGCGCAGATGGTCCAGAAATGGCAGATACATGAGACTAGCAAACAAGGTAGCGATTGTGACTGGTGGCTCCAGAGGCATTGGACGCGCGACTGCAGAGCTTTTTGCTGAGCAGGGGGCAAAGGTTTATGTCCTTGACCTGAGCTTAGATGAAGCTTTTACTGACCTCGAGATCAGCTTCGTCCCCCATGACGTGACAGACGGTATTGCCTGGGAAAACGTCGTAAGTCAGATCATTAAAGAAGCCGGGCACATAGATATTTTGTTTAACAACGCTGGCATTGTTGGGTCATACGAAGGTATTGAAACTATTGAGCTGAACGACTGGACCAAGATTTTGGACATCAACCTAAATGGTGTGTTCCTGGGAACCAGAGCGGTCTTGCCGCACATGCGTGCTGCCGGCAAGGGGTCAATTGTTCACAACTCTTCTATGTGGGGAGTGGTCGGTGCAGTCGGTGTTGCGGCCTACACCGCATCCAAGGGAGCGGTTCGGGCCCTCAGCAAAAATGTTGCCCTCACCTACGCACCGGATGGTATTCGCTCTAACTCAATTCATCCGGGGATCATCGCAACCCCTCTGGTGATGGCACAGGATAAGTCCATGACCCAGGAGATTGTCGCCAAGACTCCTCTTGGTCGCCTTGGTACCGCAAGGGAAGTCGCCTTCGGGGCATTGTTTCTCGCGAGCGATGAATCCAGCTACGTAACCGGAACCGAGTTGATAATCGATGGCGGCCACACTGCTCAGTAGCTAAGGAGTAAGTAGCTAGATATCTCAGCCAACTGAAGAGGCTAAGATTCTGTCTGATAACCGAAGGAGACCAGCGTGGAGGAAAAAGACCGAGGCTCAAGCGAGAAAATCGCCAATGAGCTCCGTGCGCAAATTCTTTCCGGCGACCTACTTCCGGGGTCTCGAATCCTGCAAGAGCAACTGGCAGTCGAATTTGGTGCCAGCCGGCTACCGGTCCGAGACGCACTGCGTCGTCTGCAAGCAGACGGACTGGTAACAATCGTTGTCAACACCGGTGCCTGGGTATCTAAACTAAACAAAACCGAGTGCGAAGAGGCCTATCTCATTCGCGAGAAACTGGAGCCGCTTCTCGGACGCCGAAGCGCAGAGCAGATGCATCCAGACACAATTGTCGAATTACAAAAACTCTTAGAACAGATGGAATCTTGTGACGATGTCGCCCAGTTCTTGAGGCTCGACAGGGAATTTCACCTGCTTTCCTACTCGCATGGACCTGCCGGAATGATCAAGGACCTAGTGGAGCGTCTTTGGAACACCACTCAGCATTACCGTCGAGCATTCGTGAAGCTAAGCGGACTCGAAAAAGACAGCGTCACCCACCTAGAGCACCGATTAATTCTGGACACTTTGGTTCGTGGCGACTTGGATGAGCTAGAAGTAATTCTGGGCGCTCACATTCGCCGCACCCGCAAGTCGCTGGTCGCACACCCAGAGATTTTTGACTAAGAATCGAAGCCGATTCAAGTCTAATTAGAGCCCAACCGGAGGCTAATTGCCCAACTTTTTTCTCATCGGAAACGTTTTACTAGACTGGAATGATTGTCGCGTCGAAGCGATTTTGAGAGGAAGCAATGGCTAGCACTCCAATAATTATTGCCGATACCGGCTCCCCCAGTCAGATTCATGGTGTCCACGGCGGACGGGGTGTCCTTCGCTGGAAGCGATTCGTTACAGGGCTGATGATGCACGCTGCCTGGGACTCCTTCGAGCACAATCGCCTTGAGCCGGGCGCAGCGGTCGGCGAGCACGTCCACTCCCGAACCGAAGAAATTTATTTCATTATTCGCGGACGCGGAATGATGAAATATAACGGTGAACACTTTGAGGTTGGTCCTGGGGATTTAATTATGACTCCGCTTAACGGCAAGCATGCAATCGAGACCATTGGAGATGAGACCCTGGAGTTCTTCGTTGTTGAGGCGCTGCCGCCGGAGATCGTTAACGCACTTCCTGAATACAGCCCCTCTGAAGAATCGGAGCTCTAGTCATGAGTTATAACCCACGAGTGAACCTCTACGAGACCGATGTAACCAACATCACTGAAATCATGGCGGGACCCTGGAAGGCCATCAAAGTAGTTGATGCAACTCCCGGTGAAACTCTCGAGTTCTCGACTGACGGCGAAGAGCACGGCGTTTTTGTGATTGAAGGCTCCTTTGTTGCGACTATCCCGGATGGCTCAACATTCGAGTTCAAGAAAGACATGTCGATGACTCTGGCCAGTGGCGGAGCCGCTTCGGTGGTGGCAGGTCCGGAGGGCTTCAAGATTTGTCAGGTAACAATGAGGGTCGACTAAGAGGCTACTCCGCAGGAGTTTTTGGAGACCAGAGCTTTACGGGAGCATCTGATTCATACTCTTTGCCGTTCGGGTAGCTGACAAGTTCGAACTGCATACCCCAGGGTGCTAAGAAGTAAATCCAACGCTGGCCCGTGGCAAATGCCTTGCTTGAGACCGGTTCGCCCAAAACCTCAACGCCATGAGATTTCAGGTGCTCAATTGCAATATCCAGGTCGTCTACGTAGAAGGCGAGGTGGTGACCACCGGCATCGCTGTTTTTAGGCTGAGGCATCGGGGTTTGATCTACCGATTGGTATTCGAAGATTTCAAAGTTGGTGCCGTGGCCTAGTCGAAAGTGACGATTCTGCTTGATCACTGTTCTGGGGTCAACGTTTAGTTGTGTTTTCATCCAGTTGTCATCGGACTGGAAAGGCCCCAGCTTGTAGATGTAGTCGCAACCGATTACCTCGACAAAAAACTTGGTTGCTTGCTCGATATCCGGCACGTTGAAACCGACGTGATCGGTGCCCCTTATTCCAGGAATTCCCTTTTTCATGACCTGCCCATCTGCTAGCTATTGGATACAAACTACTGATAAAAAGCGCTTTTTGCACGCTTTTTTGGGTTAGTGGTTGTAGTAATGTATCCAATCACGCTAAATTAGTATCAATAGCCAATCAATATTCTTTACGGAGTCATCGATGACCGAACGCATTCAACTAGATCCCCTAGAGCCATGGGTGGAGATCAAAACCACCAAGCAGGATTACCAAAACGCTGACCCCAAATTACTCGAGACCATGCTCGGTCAGCTGCACCTAATCAGAGCATTCGAAGAGGCGATTCTTGACATCGCCGGTGAGGGTCTGGTCCACGGTCCCGCTCACTCATCTGTCGGTCAAGAAGGTGGAGCAGTAGGTTCCATCGTCGGCATGCGCCCGACCGATGCCATCAATGGATCCCACCGAGGCCACCACCAATTCTTAGCTAAGGCAATTGCCTACGTAGCACCGCAACTAGATGTGACAAACCTTGTAACCAGCCAGGTCCAAGAAGTTTTGCAGAAAACTGCCGCTGAGATCCTTGGGCTTGCCCAAGGATATTGCAAGGGCCGCGGTGGCTCCATGCACCTTCAGTGGCATGAAGCAGGAGCACTGGGAACCAACGCGATTGTTGGCGGCGGTGTTCCGCTTGCAGCTGGTAACGCATGGTCACAGAAGCGAGCCGGAACCACTGATATGACAACCAGCTACTTCGGAGACGGAGCTGTAAACATAGGCAGCGTGCTTGAGAGCATGAACCTAACTGCAGCGTGGGACGTCCCATTGGTGTTTTTCATTGAGAACAACCTCTACGCGGTTTCAACCACGGTTGCTGAGGCAACCAAGGAAGATCGCCTAAGCGGTCGCGGAGTTGGTTTCGGTATTCCTAGCTGGCGCGTAGACGGCATGGATCCACTTGCCGTTTGGCACGTCATGCAAGAAGTTGAGGAGCATGTTCGCTCTGGCAAGGGCCCAGCGGTTGTTGAAGCAGAGGTCTACCGATTCTTCCACCAGAACGGAGCTTTCCCAGGAAGTGCCTTCGGATACCGCTCGAAGGAAGAAGAAGAGCACTGGAGAAGCCGTGACCCACTGGACAAGGTTGCCAACGAGATGATCGAACTCGGTTTGATCACTCAGGAGCAAGTCGCTGACACCAGGAAGCAAGCAGTTGCCGCAATGGAGCTAGTCGCACTTGAATTGCTAGAACCAGATCTCGACGGAAAGCCGGGAGCTAGAAAAATCAAGGCTAACCTTTGGCCTGACGCCGGTTTCGTTGACGTCGGACTGCGCTCGGATCTTTCAGAGCTTACTGGAGCTAAGACTCTTGAGCAGGACTCTTACACCGGAGAAACAACGGATATTCGTTTTGTTGACGCCATGGCCAAGGGCATGGATCGTCAAATGGAGCTTGATGACCGAATCATTATTTTGGGTGAGGATGTGCATCGCCTAAAGGGTGGAACCAACGGTGCGACCAAGGGCCTGCCAGATAAATATGACGGCCGAGTACTTGGAACCCCAATTAGCGAGAACGCCTTTGCAGGTCTTGGCGGCGGAATGGCCATGGACGGCAGATTTCGCCCAGTAGTCGAGTTCATGTATCCGGATTTCCTCTGGGTGGCAGCCGACCAGGTCTTCAATCAGATCGGTAAGGCCAGACACATGTTTGGTGGTCAGAACCCAGTGCCATTGGTTCTAAGAACCAAGATTGCAATGGGTTCGGGCTATGGTTCTCAGCACCTAATGGACCCAGCCGGCATTTTTGCTACTGCCCCTGGTTGGCGAGTAGTCGCAGCCAGCAACCCGTTTGACTACATCGGTCTCATGAACGCTGCGCTAAAGATGGAAGACCCAGTTTTGATGATCGAGCACGTGGATCTTTACACCCAGCGTGGTCTGATTCCAGCCGACGACCTTGACTACCACATCGAGTTTGGCAAGGCACGAGTTGTTAGAGAAGGAAAAGACACCACAATTCTTAGCTACCTAAACATGGTTAACATCACCAAGGAAGCTCTTGACCAGACCGGGCTAGATGGCGAACTAATCGATCTTCGCTGGCTAGACCGCGCGAGCATTGACTGGGACACCATTGGTGAGAGCATCAAGAAGACCAACAGTGTTGTCATAGTCGAGCAGGGCGTTCAGGGCACCAGCTACGGCGGGTGGCTGTCCGACGAGATACAGCGCAGGTTCTTTGACCACTTGGATCAGCCAGTTCAACGAGTTCACGGACGTGAAGCATCACCAAGCATCTCCAAGGTTCTAGAGCGAGCATCTATCGCAGGCCTTGAAGAAGTGGTGGCAGGCTTGAACCTCGTGAAGGAAGGGTTTGGCAAAAACTAATGGCCACACAAATCAAACTTCCCGAGGTTGCTGCAGGTGCAACCCACGCAGTCATCTCTAGCTGGCAGGTCGCCGTTGGCGACCAGGTTGTCGTTGGCCAGCAAATAGCTGAAATCGAAACCGATAAGGCAGTCGTAGAGCTCTTAGCAGAAACTGCCGGAACTATTTTGGAGCTCATTGGCAAGCCGGGCGATGAGATGGAAGTCGGCAGCACCATTGCCATGGTTGGTGAAGCAGGCGAGAGCGCTGTTGCTCCAGAAGAAGTGACTCCAGTTGCAGAGGCACCAGTGCCACCAGCCGCATCTCCGGTTGCTAGCCCTGTCGCTAGCCCTGTTGCCGAGCCAGTCGCAACTCCAACTGGCACCGCCACAGATACCTCACCAGCTGTTCCAGCTGAAACCGTGCCGGCTTCCGGGAGACAGCGCGTGTCTCCTATTGCCAGAAAGCTAGCCAAGGATGCTGGCGTCGATGTGAGTCAGATCACCGGCACCGGCCCAAGCGGAAGAGTTGTCAGACGCGATGTTGAAGCAAGCGTTGCAAACGGAGCTACTGCCGCTGAGCCAGTAGTGGTGCATGCCGCAGCAAGCCCAGTAGTGGCTACTCAGGCTGCAGCTCCAGTGAGCACAAGTGCTTCTAAGGAGCTTGCGAGCCAGGAGTACTCATCCACCTACTCAACGGTTCCTCATACTTCGATGCGTAAGGCAATTGCCAGAAGGCTCACTGAGAGCAAGAGCACTGTCCCGCACTTCTACCTAAACGCAGATTGCAAAGTGGATGAACTACTTGCACTGCGTAAGAAGATCAACGAAAGCTCACAGGTCAAGATCTCGGTCAACGACATGGTTGTCAGAGCCGTCGCTGCAGCGTTTGAGGATGTCCCAGAAGCGAATGTTGTCTGGGGACCAGACGCCATGATCAAGTACGAGTCAGTTGACATTTCGATCGCAGTCTCAACCGAAGGTGGTTTGCTCACTCCGGTTATCCGAGGCGTTGAAAAACGGTCACTTAGCAACATTGCAAGGACCATCACTGACTTGGCCGAAAGGTCAAGAGCAGGCAAGCTTCGCCAAGAAGAACTAAATGGGGGTAGCTTTGCTGTCACCAACTTGGGCATGTATGGCACCTCTAGCTTCTCGGCAATCTTGAACCCTCCGCAGTCGGGTATTTTGGCCGTCGGTGCAGCCGGGCCGAAGGCAGTGGTTGTGGATGGTGAAATAACTATCGCCACCATCATGAGCGTGACGCTATCTGCTGACCACCGAGCGGTTGACGGTGCGTTGGCTGCTCAGTGGCTAGCCGCCTTCAAGGCAAGGATCGAGAATCCTCTAACAATGCTTATCTAGCGCATAAAAAAATCCCCCCTAAGGCGGCTACCTTTTGGGGGGATTTTTTTATTGTCTAAATTACTGGATGACCATTCCGCCATCGATCATTAGAAGCTGACCGGTCATGTAGTCAGACTCTGGGCTTGCTAGGAACGAAGCAGTTCCAACTACGTCCTCTGGGTAGCTGTAGCGCTTCATAAGAATCATGTTCTCAGCGATGTCATCCATTGACTGTCCCCGCTTCTCGAACTTGCCGATTTCGACTAGGTCCTTGTCTAGCTGCTCCCACATTTCGGTGCGAACAACCCCTGGGCCGTAGCCGTTGACGGTGATGTTGTGCTCAATAAGTGACTTGGCACCCGCCTTGATTAGACCAAGAATCGCGTGCTTTGTCATTGTGTACACGGTGACGTCATCGAAAGCCTCGCGAGAAAGAATTGAGCCAACGTTGAGGATCTTGTATGGGTACTCGCGCTTGCCCTGATCCTTCATCTGCTGGGCGACCTTCTGCATAACGTTTAGGGATCCCCAGGTATTTACTTTGTTCAGTAAGTCGAAGTTTTCCTTGGTGATGTCTAAGAAGAACAGCGGCTTGTTGATGCCTGCGTTGTTCAGAAGAAGGTTGATCTCACCAAAAGTGTCAACGGTGTGCTGAACGGCCGCCTTGGCGTCTTCCTCGCTGGCAACATCAAGCTTGATGTAGGTGGCCTTGCCACCATCGGCAATGATTTCATCGGCAACGGCCTTGATGCCCTCAATGTTAAGGTCTCCGAGGCAAACTTCCGCGCCCTGGGCTGCCCAGTGCTTGGCTATTGCAGCACCCATTCCTTGGGCGGCTCCGGTAATAAGGGCCTTTTTGCCGGCCAGTCTTGTCTTGTCCATCGTTGTTCCTTCCTCATTGAAGCTCGATCATTTTGGCGTAAGAAATCTAGATTAATTTTTACGACGTTCCGAGATTAGTGTAAACCCTGACAGAACAACAAGAGCCTTTCACAGAACAAACTTTAGGGAATCGTTACCTGTTTTCGAAGCGGATAAAAAGCCCAAAAAGCATGGGCTTATCAGGCCCGAAGTCTGCTCTCTAGGTTTTGCAGTTCGACCTTCAGCTCCTCCGGCATTTTGTCGCCAAAGCTCTCAAAGAATCCCGCAATTTCACCGGCTTCGTGGCTCCAAGTGTCTTTATCAACCGCAAGCAGTTGAGCGAGTTGCCCCTCTGAGAGCTGCAACCCCTCGGTATTTAGAGCATCAGCTTTTGGAACCAAGCCAATTGGGGTTGCGACTGAGGAGTCCTTGCCCTCAATTTGCCCCACGATCCACTGCAGTACCCTCATGTTCTCGCCGAATCCCGGCCAGATGAACTTGCCGTCTTCATCTTTTCTAAACCAGTTCACCTGGAAGATGGTTGGCAAGTTAGCCGGATCTAGCTTTTCAGCGAAGGACAACCAGTGACCAAAGTAGTCACCCATGTTGTAGCCACAGAATGGCAACATCGCGAATGGATCGCGTCGAAGGATTCCGATTGGACCCTCGGCAGCGGCAGTTTGCTCACTGGCAATGGTTGCTCCTAAGAAAACGCCATGCTGCCAGTTCAGGGATCGAACGGCCAGCGGCACGTTGGTGGCTCTTCTGCCACCAAACAAGATCGCATCCAGTTCAACACCCTCTGAATCTGCCCAGTTGTCACTGAGGCTTGTTACCTGATCAATCGGCAAACAGAACCTGGCATTTGGGTGGGCGGCAGTTTCCCCACTGTCCTTGTCCCACGGGTCGCCCCTCCAGTCAGTTAGATTGTCTGGAACCTCATCGGTAAGACCCTCCCACCAGACGTCTCCGTCTTTAGTGGTGGCAACGTTAGTGAAAATGGCGCCCTCGCGCATTGAATCAACTGCAACTTTGTTGGTTGAGATTCCTGTACCCGGTGCGACTCCGAATAAACCATTTTCTGGGTTGATTGCCCGGATCTTGCCTTTGTCATTTGGAGCCATCCAGACAATGTCATCGCCCAGGGTCTCGACTTTCCAACCTGGCATTTGAGACTGCAACATCGCAAGGTTTGTCTTACCGCAGGCTGAAGGGAACGCAGCTGCCAAGTGGTACTTCTTTTTTTCCGGGGTGGTAATTCTGATTAGCAGCATGTGCTCAGCTAGCCAGCCTTCGTCGCGCGCAAGGACAGAGCCAATGCGAAGCGCCATGGCCTTCTTGCCAAGCAATGAATTGCCGCCGTAGCCAGAGCCGAAGGACCAGATCTCTCGTGTCTCTGGGAACTGAACTACGTAAACGTTTTCGGGGTTGCAGGGCCATGGGGTGTCGGCAACGGTGTTGCCCTGGTCATCAATCAGTGGCTGACCAACTGAGTGGATCGCTGGGACCCAGTCCGCGCCAGCGGCAATCTTGTCCACGATTTTGTCGCTGACCCTAGTCATGATTCGCATCGATGCCACGACATACGGGGAGTCAGTTATTTCAACCCCGTAGCGAGCAAGCGGTGAGTTGAGCGGTCCCATCGAAAACGGAATCACATACATCCTGCGACCCCGCATGGAGCCAGCAAATTTCTCATTGAGTTCAGTACGCATTTTTGCGGGCTCAACCCAGTTATTAGTTGGGCCTGCGTCCCTTTCGTTTTTGGAACAAATAAACGTTCTGGACTCGACTCTTGCTACGTCGGCAGGGTCGGTGCGGGAAATAAAGCTGTTAGGTCTAATCTTTGGATTTAGCTTTTCGAAAGTCCCGTTTTCAACCAGCAGTGCGTTGATTTTTTGGCCTTCGGCGTAAGAGCCGTCGCACCAGACTATTTCGGTTGGATCGGTGAGATCGGCAACCTCGGTTACCCAACGCTTCAGTGTCGACAGTGACATAAAAAACTTCCTTGTGCTTCTAAGTTCAGGCTAACGCTTGCGGTAAATGTGTGTGCCAAGGTGTCGGCAGCTGTTTGAGACTCGCAGTTGGGTTTCGCGAGAAAGGAGAAACCTTTGGGGTTTGACATTATTGTATCCAATCAGGGTGAAAGTTTGCAAATATAGGCAGTTATGCCAGTAAAAAGGCTTTGGTTGTATACATCAGAGCCAAAGGGTGATGAGTTGCTGGAGAGTGTTGCGAGTGGATCGTTAGCGACCGAAGCACCTTTAAACGGTCAGAGGACCCAAATTTTGATATCGCTTTGCGACAAATGACCTTGAAATGAATGAAGGCGCGACTTTTGCCACGCAAAGGAGGCTGGCTTTTGATGCGCCAGCGGTTGTGGACAGAGAAAGACAGTAACTGATCATTTGGCCCCCACAATCATCTTTGATAAACGGTATGACTTCAGTATGCCAGCCAGAACTTTTGAACCGGGTATTCTCCGAGGCACGTTCGTGAATTATCAAGACGCTGATCGAATTAAGTCAAAGACTGACTTAAAAGTGACTTCAAAACAGCAAAGCTTTAGACTTTTGCCCAATGAAAACTATTAGTTGCAAAGAACTCGGCGGAGCCTGCAGTCAGGCATTTCGAGGTTCGACCTTCGAAGAGGTGGCCAGTCAGAGCCAACAGCATGGCGCCGAGATGGTCGCTCTAGCAGATCAACCTCATCTTGACGCCATGGCGGAGATGATGACCATCCTGGAATCTGGGCACGTTGAAGAGTGGATGAACGCCAAGATGGAGCTCTTTCAGCTTTTGCCCGACGATGGTGAGTAGCCTCAATAGCTAGAAAACTTTACCCAAACAAACCAGACATCACACCGGACCAGCCCTGACGAATATCGTCAAGCTTCAAATCTGCAATGTCCTTGATCTCAACCAGCCCTGAGGTTGCATCGGTAACACCGATTCGAAGGCAAGGCACACCTCTTGCGTCGCAGAGGGCCTGGAACTTCACATCGTCCTCTCGGCCAACACTTACAAGCACCCTGGTTTGAGACTCTGAGAATAAAGCTGTTGTTTGGTCGATGCCATCGCGGTCAAGAACGTCACCGAGCCAGATTCGGGCACCGACGTTGAACCGAAGTGATGCTTCTAGGACTGCGATTCCAAGACCACCCTCGGAAAGATCGTGGGCGGATTCAATAAGGCCCTGAATGCTTGCCCCATGCAACAAGTCCGCAAGCAACTTCTCTTTTGCCAAGTCCAACTTCGGCGGCTGACCACCCAGGTGGTCGTGAATGTCTTTGGCCCAAGCTGAGCCATCTAGTTCGTCATAGGTGGTTCCGAGAAGATAAATGTTATTGCCGTCATCTTGCCATCCTGAGGGGATTCTTCTTGCGACATCGTCAATGACACCTAGGACACCGACTACCGGGGTCGGGTAGATTGCCACATCACCCGATTGATTGTAGAAGCTGACGTTTCCTCCGGTGACTGGTATGCCTAATTCAAGACAGGCGTCAGCTAAACCGGCGGTTGCTTCTTTGAATTGCCACATCACTTCTGGGTTTTCAGGAGAGCCAAAGTTTAGACAGTTAGTTACCGCTCTTGGCACTGCTCCGGTGACTGCAACGTTTCGATAGGCTTCGGCCAATGCAAGCCTGGCGCCCTCGTAGGGGTTTAGGTAGGCGTATTTCCCGTTGGCATCGGTTGCCAGTGCAACCCCAAGGCCTGATTCTTCAGAGACTCGGATCATGCCGGAATCATCCGGCATCGAAAGCGCAGTGTTGCCACCCACGTACTTGTCATACTGAGCCGTTATCCAGCTCTTGTCGGCCTGGTTGGGGGTTGCAATTAGCTGCATGAGCTGGGTTGCTAGCTCGGTTGCGTTTTTGGCTCTTGGAAGCTTTGCCGAGCTATTTTCATTGAGTTCGTTTTGGTAAGCAGGGTAGGCAACTGGGCGCTCATAGACCGGGCCATCGTGGGCCACGGTCCTTGGTGGGACATTGACGATCTCTTCGTGACCCCAGTTAATGTAAAGGCGATCTTCGTCGATGACGTCTCCAAGTACTGAGTATTCAACCTCCCACTTGTTCACGATGCTTTCAAATTCCTTTAGGCGCTTTTTAGGAACCACTGCGCACATGCGCTCTTGAGACTCTGACATCAGAATTTCTTCTGGAGTTAGCGATTCGTCCCTAAGCAGCACATTCTTTAGCTGCACTCTCATGCCCTTGCCACCGTTTGAAGCAAGTTCTGACGTAGCGCAGGAGATCCCGGCACCACCTAGGTCTTGAATTCCAGCAACCACTCCCGCGTGAAACAGCTCGAGGCAGCACTCAATTAGGACCTTCTCGGCAAATGGGTCACCGACCTGAACTGCTGGGCGCTTGGTTGGACCGGTTGATTCGAAGGTTTCTGAGGCTAGAACCGAAACGCCGCCGATTCCATCGGCGCCGGTTCTTGCTCCGAAGAGAATCACTAAGTCGCCCGGGTTTGAAGCCTTGGCAAGCTTGAGGTCTTCGTGCTTCATTGAGCCAATGGATAGTGCGTTCACAAGGGGATTGCCTTGATAAACCGAGTCAAAGACTGTTTCGCCGCCGATGTTTGGGAGGCCAAGGCAGTTACCGTAGAAGCTAATTCCATCGACTACGCCGTGGACCACGCGCGCAGTGTCAGGGTGATTAGGGGCACCGAAGCGAAGCTGGTCCATGATTGCAATTGGTCTTGCACCCATTGACAAGATGTCACGGACGATTCCGCCAACACCGGTTGCTGCGCCCTGGAAAGGCTCTATGAAGCTGGGGTGGTTATGGCTTTCAACCTTGAAGGTGACCGCTAGGCCTTCGCCGATGTCCACTACGCCGGCATTTTCACCCATGCCAACCATGAGGTATTTTTTCATCTCGTCAGTTACTTTTTCGCCAAACTGACGAAGGTAAATCTTTGAGGACTTGTAGCTGCAGTGCTCGGACCACATCACCGAATACATCGCAAGTTCCGAAGAGGTTGGTCTGCGGCCAAGGATGTTTTTTATCTCTTCATACTCGTCCTGTTTGAGGCCGAGTTCTTGCCAGGGCTGTTCTTTATCCGGTTCGGTGCTGG
Organism: Candidatus Aquiluna sp. IMCC13023; assembly: GCF_000257665.1. Taxonomy (GTDB): domain Bacteria; phylum Actinomycetota; class Actinomycetes; order Actinomycetales; family Microbacteriaceae; genus Aquiluna. The sequence goes on along the minus strand of NZ_AJKR01000004.1, from coordinate 67,644 downwards.
CGTTATCTGTCGTGTCAACGCCGCTTGGCTCTAGTGTTTTTGAGTTGAAAAACTTCAAGAATTCACCACCATTTTTAGAACGCTTTCAAAGAACAAAAGCCCGTCTATGCCCGAGCGCATTGCTGTTGGAGTGTCTGGACCAAAGCCTGCTTCGACCGCGTGCTCTGGGTGAGGCATCAGACCAACTACATTGCCGCGTTCGTTGGTGATTCCGGCAATGTCATTCATTGACCCGTTGGGGTTGTTTTCCACATAGCGGAAGGCAATTCTGTTTTCTTGTTCCAACATTTTTAGGGTGTCGTCAGTTGCGATGTAGCCACCCTCACCGTTTTTCAAGGGGATCAAGATTTCCTGGTCTTTTTCAAACAAGCTGGTCCAAGCAGTTTCGTTGTTTTCAACTCGGAGCTTCTGGTCGCGGCAAATGAAGTGTTGCTTTTCGTTCCTGATCAGACCACCGGGCAGCAAATGCGACTCAACCAAGACCTGGAAACCATTGCAGATGCCCAGGACCGGCAGGCCCTTTGCGGCCAACCGAATGACTTCTTTGGTTGCTGGGGCCTTTGCTGCAATTGCTCCGCAGCGCAGGTAATCGCCGTAAGAAAATCCACCCGGCAAAACAACTGCGTCAACTTTTTTGAGATCGTCGTCGTCGTGCCATAGCGGAACCGGTGTTCCACCTGCAAGCCTGATAGCTCTCTGAGCATCGCGGTCATCCAGGGTTCCGGGGTAGGTGATTACACCGATCTTCATCTGTCTTAGTCCTCTTTGGTTACGGCAACGACATCTTCGATGACATCGTTTGAGAGGAAGTTTGCGGCTTGGCCCTTAGCCATTTCTAGGTCCTGGTCGGTAATCTCGCGATCAAAGTGCAGTTCAATGCGCTTGCCAATGCGGACAGCTGTAATTTCTTTCTTGCCCTCGCGGTGCAGTGAATTTGCAACCGCTTTACCCTGTGGGTCAAGCAGATCCTTTTTCGGCATGATCTCGACGATGATCTTTGGCACTTTTCCCCTTCGGTTTTCTTGGGCTGATGCCAAGTTTCGGGTCGGATTGTTGGCTGCTTGCAACCTCGCAACTACCAATAGTTTATCGCCCGCTTTGGCATGAATCGAATCACACGCAGTTGGCGCATCAGATTCGAGTTGCTGGCTATCTACTGAGCTGGCCGGCCACTGCTTCCAGAACCAAAAGAGCACCGAGTCTTATCGTTCTTTGGTCTTCGGTGTCCCTCGATGCGTCGATCTCGGTTATGTCTAGACCGCGAACTAGGGAGTTCGAAGCCAAGAGCCTCGCTGCTTGCCGAAGCTCGAACGCTGAGATGCCGCCAGGCGCAGCTGCTGGGCAGGCAGGAACCACACTTTGATCGCAGACATCGACATCAAGGTCAACGTGAATCGGACCCAGGCTGGCACCGGCGATTTCAAGTGCTTTCTTGCAAGCGCTAGCGATACCGATTCTTGCAACCTCGATTCTGGTTATTACCGTGATTCCGAGTGAGTGAGCAAGTTGTTCGTAGTCTGAGGAATTGGAAAAGTCGTTGATTCCAATCTGAACTACTTGTTTGGGGTTTAGCCCAGCTTCGATCAGTCGCCTAACTGGGCTGCCGTTTGAGTTGCCGTCTCTTAGATCGTGGTGGGCATCGAGGGTAATTAGCCCCGCGGTTGAAAGCTTTTCTCCATAAACGCCTAGAGCGGCAGCGTAGGTGATCGAGTTGTCTCCACCCAGGGCAATAGTCAGTTCTTTGTTTGCGGCATTGAGAGTGTCTATTGTCTGCTGTTCGTTTTGCTCCGGGTTTGCTATTTCACCCAAGTCTTGAATTGATTGAACAGCGATGTTTTTGTCCGCGGTGTAGGAGTGGGTGGAAAACCTTTGCAGTGCTTCTCTTATTGCTTTTGGGGTCAGGTGCGCATTGGTTTGACTAATTGAGAGCTTGTGGGCAGGGATGTCAATCAGGCCAATAACTGATTCGGCATTGGTGATGAGCGAGCTCGCTCGCTGCCACTTGGGATCTTCAGCCACTGTGACCAAACCTTCCGGATAGCTCATCGGCTGCTCTTGAGAGAGCCAGAGCCAATTGTTCTAACTGTAGCTTTTCTAGCTCTTGGGATTGCAACGTGATTGCTAAACCGGCGATCGGATGATTTAGGCGATCCAAGATTGCAACCCCAACCGAGGCGTAGCCAAGAGTCACTTCGTCGACCTCCAGGGCGAAGCCTGATTTTGCTTCGGTTGCAAGCAAGCTAGTTAGCTCCCTGAGGGTTTTTGGTCCAAGTGAAGTTCTTTTAGAAAGCTCACCGCTACCAAAGGTGGCGATGAGCTGTTTTTGACCCAGGTGGGCCAGCATCGATCTGCCGGAGGCGGTTAGGTGGGCAGGGAGCCTCACGCCAACTTCGGTGACCAGCTTCAGGCTTCTTATTGGTCGTTGTTCTATCAAGTAAAGAACATCAGAGCCATCTAGCACGCCAAGATGGCCAACCACGTTCGCTCGTTTGGAAAGCTCGTCCACGAGTTTGGTAATAACTGGTCTTGCGAGTCTCTCCAATGGTTCGTGGCGCTTATAGGCGCTTCCAAGCTCCCAGGCGGCAAGCCCCAACCCCCAACGCTTGTCTTCGGTGAAGTGAATGGCGAAGCCTTGAGATTCAAGAACCTCCAGCAACTGGTAGCAGCTGGATCTTGGAATTTCTAGCTTTTGGGCGAGGCGGTTTGCCGTTGTTGGTTGGCCTAATTCGGCCATGAGCCTAAGAAGAGACAGGGTTCTGGCCGCCGCGGGGACTTTGCTCATGTTTCAAGTATGTCTGAAATCTCAGACACAACTATTGTTTCCTCGATTGAAGTTATCTCTCCGTAGCGGTGAACTTCAGTTATGACATCAATGGCGCGTACCGTAAGAGCAGCAACCGGTAATACTTTGACTACTCAGGGCTGGCAGCAAGAGGCTGCGCTAAGGATGCTCTACAACAATCTGGACCCCTCGGTTGCCGAGCACCCCGAAGAACTCATTGTCTATGGCGGTAGCGGAAAAGCCGCCAGAAACTGGGAGAGCTTTGATGCTCTGGCCAACACTCTCACCCACCTAAAGAACGACGAAACCATGCTGGTGCAGTCGGGTAAGCCAGTTGGCGTTTTCCAAACCCACGAGTGGGCACCAAGAGTGATCCTTGCCAATAGCAACCTGGTTGGTGACTGGGCAACGTGGCCAGAATTTAGAAGGCTTGAAAAGATGGGCCTCACGATGTATGGCCAGATGACTGCCGGGTCCTGGATTTACATCGGAACTCAAGGCATTTTGCAAGGCACCTATGAAACATTTGCCGCGGTTGCCGAAAAGAGATTTGGCGGCAGCCTCGCAGGAACAATAACTCTGACCGGAGGTTGCGGAGGCATGGGCGGCGCTCAACCATTGGCCGTGACCATGAATGAGGGTGTCTGTCTAATTGTTGACATTGACGAATCAAGACTTCAAAAGCGAGTTCAGACCAGGTACCTGGATGAAATCGCAACCGACATCGATGACGCCATCGAGCGGGTCACTAAATATAAGAACCAGCGCAAGGCAATATCGGTTGGGCTAGTGGGCAATGCCGCAACTATTTTTCCCGAGTTACTAAAGCGCGAGGTTCCAATCGACATCGTGACAGATCAGACCAGCGCTCACGATCCGCTTTATTACATTCCTGAGGGAGTCGATTTATCAGACGCCAAAGAATATGCAGCGTCGAGTCCAGCCGAATTCACCGACCGCGCAGAAACCGCGATGGCCAAGCAGGTTGAAGCGATGGTTGGCTTTATGGCCAAAGGCGCCGAAGTCTTTGACTACGGAAATTCAATCCGCGACGAAGCAAGGAAGGGCGGCTATAAAGATGCCTTTAAATTCCCGGGCTTTGTGCCGGCGTATATCAGGCCATTGTTCTGCGAGGGCAAGGGTCCTTTCCGCTGGGTCGCGCTATCCGGGGACAAAAAAGACATCTACCGAACCGACCAGGCGATTCTCGAGTTATTCCCAGAAAACAAGCACCTGCACCGCTGGATCAAGCTTGCGCAGGAACGAGTCGAATTCCAGGGCTTGCCAGCAAGAATTTGCTGGCTGGGTTTCGGCGAGCGCGATAAAGCAGGCGCGGCATTTAATGAGCTAGTTCGAACCGGAGAGGTTTCCGCACCGATTGTTATCGGTCGCGATCACCTTGATTGCGGCAGCGTTGCATCTCCTTACCGAGAGACCGAAGCAATGCTCGATGGTTCAGACGCGATTGCTGACTGGCCGCTACTAAACGCGATGATCAATGTTGCCTCTGGTGCCAGCTGGGTATCGATCCACCATGGCGGCGGGGTTGGCATGGGCCGCTCAATTCACTCCGGTCAGGTATCGGTTGCCGATGGCACAGCGTTGGCCGCCCAAAAATTGCAACGCGTTCTGACAAATGACCCCGGCATGGGTGTTATTCGCCACGTTGATGCCGGTTACCCGGAAGCTAAAAGCGTTGCTAGGGAAAAGCACGTCCACATTCCGATGCTGGACACCGAATAGATGTCAACCTGCTATCGAAACATTGCAACTCTCGTCTCACCGGCTGAGGCAATAGGCGAGCTCACTGTAATTACCGATGCTGCAATGGTGGTTGATGATGGTCAGGTAACTTGGGTGGGTAAAAACATAGATGCGCCAGCCTGTGAGACCGAAGTCGATCTAACGGGACAGACCGTGATTCCAGGCTTTGTTGATTCGCATTCTCACTTGGTATTTGGCGGCGAGCGCTCCGAAGAGTTTGCAAGTCGAATGGCTGGAAAGAAATACGAGGCCGGTGGCATCAATTCGACTGTTAGCGCAACCAGGAGCGCAACCGCCGAGGAACTTCGAGCGAACACGGCAGGGTTAGTTCAGGAGCTATACGCAAGCGGGATTACAACCTTCGAAATCAAATCTGGCTACGGTCTAGATACTGAGACCGAGAAGCTGTCGCTCGAAATCGCCAGCGAGTTCACCGACGAGGTCACTTTTTTGGGTGCTCACGTTGTGCCAGCAGGGAGCAACCCTGAGGAATACACCGATCTGGTTGCAGGCAAGATGCTGGAGAGCATCACTGCCAAATGGGTCGATGTGTTCTGCGATACCGGGGCTTTTAGTGTTGCCCAAGCCAGAAAAGTCCTAAGTGCTGGCATTGAAGCTGGGCTAAAGCCCAGGATGCACGCCAACCAGCTTTCCAATATCGGAGCAATCGCTCTAGCGGTCGAGCTTGATTGCGCATCGGTTGATCACTGCACTTTTTTGGATGATGCCGACATCGAACTTCTAAAAAACTCTAATACCGTGGCCACCTTGTTGCCCGGTGCTGAGTTCAGCACAAGAAGCCCCTACCCGCAGGGCGGCAAGCTTATGAACGCAGGCATTGCTGTTGCACTTGCAACTGACTGCAATCCCGGTTCAAGCTTCACTAGCTCCATGGCCTTTTGCATCGCGTTAGCGGTCAGGGATATGGGTTTTAGCGTTGATCAAGCGATTTGGGCTGCCACCAAGGGCGGTGCGATGGCTCTTCGCGGCAATCAGGGAGTGCTTGAGGTTGGCTCAAGAGCGGACTTTGTGGTGCTGGATGCACCTAATCACATCTACCTGGCCTATCGGCCAGGGGTCGCAGTTATCAGCCAGACCTTTCTGCAGGGCAGAAAAGTCTACGAGAGGCGCTAAATGAACCAGGTAGAAATTTCAACCAGTGGGCTGACGCTTGAAGACGTGGTTGCGGTTGCAAGGTTTGGTGCAAAGATCACCATCTCTGATGCGGCCATTACCGCCATGGATGCTACTCGCAAGCACATCGAAGAACTAGCGAATGCAAAGGAGCCGGTTTATGGAATCTCCACCGGGTTTGGAGCTTTAGCTCAGCGGCACATCCCGCAAGCAGACCGGGTGCAATTGCAGAAATCGCTTATTCGCTCGCATGCCGCAGGCATGGGAGACCCGGTTGAAAAAGAAGTTGTTCGAGCGCTAATGCTGCTTCGACTAAAAACCATGTGTTCGGGTCAAACCGGAGTCAGGTCCTTAATTGCAACCACCTACGCAGCAATTCTGAACGCTGGCATCACACCGAAGGTCTTGGAGTATGGGTCCTTGGGTTGCTCCGGAGATCTTGCGCCACTCGCTCACTGCGCTTTGGTGCTGATGGGTGAAGGCACTGCCTATGGCCCGGATGGCCAAGAGAAGCCAGTAGCCACGCTCCTAGCAGCCGCCGGCATCGAGCCTGTGGAGCTAAGGGAAAAAGAGGGTCTGGCACTGATAAACGGCACTGATGGCATGCTTGGCATGCTCATAATGGCCTGCCATGACCTTTCAGTTTTGCTTGATCAGGGCGACTTGATTGCTGCAATGAGCGTTGAGGGTCAACTTGGTACAGACCAGACGCTTCGAAGCCAGCTGCATCAGGACCTTCGTCCGCATCCTGGCCAGGCAGTAAGCGCAAACAATATGTTCAGCGCGCTTTTGGGAAGTGAGATTATTGCTTCCCATCGCCACGGCGATGGGGTTGTGCAGGATGCTTACTCGCTTCGCTGTGCACCTCAGGTTTCCGGTGCTGTGAGAGACACGCTTTCTCATGCTCAGTTGGTAGCAGGCCGCGAACTTGCCGCGATTATCGATAATCCGGTTGTGCTGTCCACCGGTGAAGTCAGCTCCAATGGCAATTTCCACGGCGCCCCGGTTGGTTATGTGCTCGACTTTTTGGCAATTGCAGTTGCGGACCTAGGTTCCATCAGTGAGCGCAGGACCGATCGGTTCTTGGATGTTTCCAGAAACCGGGGCTTGCCGCACTTTTTAGCTCATGACGCCGGTGTTGATTCCGGGCTAATGATTGCTCAATACACTCAAGCTGGGATGGTCTCTGAAAATAAGCGGCTAGCGGTTCCTGCCAGCGTTGATTCAATTCCTTCTTCGGCTATGCAGGAAGATCATGTCTCCATGGGCTGGCATGCCGGCAGGAAACTAAGAAAGTCCGTCGATAACCTTCGCAGGATCATGGCTATCGAACTGGTTGCCGCCGCACGAGCAGTTGAATTACGTGCTCCGCTTGCTCCGGCAAGTAGGACCGGAGCTGTTATCTCCTCGTTGCGCGAACAGGTTATGGGCATGGGTCCAGACCGAGAGTTAAGCGGCGAGCTAGAAGCCAGCAATCAGTTTTTGATGAACGGCTTTAGCTGGAAGGCGTCCCATTAGGTCCCCTATTTAAATTATGTGTGAATAGTTTGACCATCGAGTTAGCAGCCCACGTTCTCGCAATGCAAATGGTCGCGCAAATCATAAATGATCAGTTGGTTCGAGGGGCTAGTTAGTCATGAAGCTCTCGATAGGAGGGCAGGTGCAGGTGAGGTTTCTGTCACCAAAGGCACCATCTAGCCTTCTAACCGGCGGCCAGTACTTCCCCTTTGACTGTCCAGCCACCGGAAACACAGCGGTCTCTCTCGAGTAGGCGTGGTTCCAGTCACCGGTGAGCTGGCTTGCGGTGTGAGGGGAATTTACCAGTGGGTTATCTTCAAGACTCCAGGTGCCGTCTTCAACCTTCTGGGCCTCTTGCCTGATCGCCAACATCGCATCGATGAATCGATCGAGCTCTTCCAAAGGCTCGGATTCGGTCGGCTCAATCATTAGAGTTCCGTTTACCGGGAAGCTCATTGTTGGGGCGTGGAATCCGTAGTCGACCAATCGTTTCGCAATGTCATCATTACCGATTCCAGTCGAAGCCTGCAGCGGTCGAATATCGATGATTGCCTCGTGGGCAATCAGTCCGTTCTTTCCCGTGTACAAGAGCGGGAAGGCGCCGGAGAGTTTCTTGGCCACGTAGTTTGCGCTTAGAACCGCAACTGCGGTTGCACGCATCAAGCCTTCACTGCCCATCATCTGAACATAGGCCCAGGAGATTGGCAGGATGCTTGGGGATCCAAATGGAGCACCGGAAACCGGTCCGTAATTTGGGAGCTCGATTTGAGCCATTGAGTGGCCCGGCAAAAACTCTTGAAGGTGAGACCTGGCAACAACCGGTCCGACACCTGGTCCGCCACCACCGTGAGGGATGCAGAAGGTCTTGTGAAGGTTCAGGTGTGAAACATCGCCACCGAACTCACCGAACTTCGCATAGCCAACAACTGCATTGGTGTTTGCACCATCGATGTAGACCTGGCCACCTGCAGCATGAACAAGGTCGCAAATTTCAACAACTGCTTCTTCGTAAACACCGTGAGTAGACGGGTAGGTAATCATTAGGGCCGCAAGCTTGTCGCCGGCTTCGGAAATCTTTTGCTTTAGCTCAAGAACATCAACGTTTCCCTGTGCATCGCAGCTGACAACAACTACTTCCATGCCAGCTAAGACAGCGCTAGCCCCGTTAGTGCCGTGGGCAGAGGATGGGATTAGGCAAATATTTCTCTGGTAGTCACCCCTTGATCGGTGGTAGCCGCGGATTGCAAGCATGCCGGCTAGTTCACCCTGGCTACCTGCGTTTGGCTGCAGGGATACCGCTTCGTAGCCGGTTATGTCGCTTAGCCAGCTACTTAGTTCTTTGATGAGCTCCATGTAGCCCTGGGTGTCTTCGGCAGGGGCAAAAGGGTGCAGGTTGGCAATCTCTGGCCAGGTGACAGCTTCCATCTCGGTTACCGAGTTCAGCTTCATGGTGCAGGAGCCCAGTGGAATCATTCCCCGGTCAAGCGCGTAATCGTAGTCAGCAAGCTTCTTGAGGTAGCGCATCATTGCGGTCTCAGAGTGATAAGTGTTGAACACCGGGTGCTCAAGATAAGCGCTAGTGCGGTGGTTTCTCAAGCGATCGGTTGCATCCTCGTGCCTAGGGGCTCTGGCCCCAAAAGCACCGGCAAGTTCTGCCAGGTGATCCCAAGAGGTGCTCTCATCAATCGAGATGCCGATTGTGGTGTCGTCAACTCGCAATACGGTGAGCTCTTTGGCTCGAGCGGCTTGGTAGAACTTTTCAGCATCGGTATCGGTAATTCTTATGGTGTCGAAGAACTTACCGTTCTGAAGGCTGAAGCCGACTTCTTCCAAAACCGCTGCGAGCGCCGAGGCCTTGTGGTGGATTTCTAGGGCAATCGCCTTGAGGTTTTTTGGACCGTGGTAAACCGCATACATGCCAGCCATCACTGCCAGTAAAACTTGGGCGGTGCAAATGTTGCTGGTTGCCTTCTCGCGCCTAATGTGCTGCTCTCTGGTCTGCAGAGTCAGGCGATAGGCGGGAGCTCCTTCGGCGTCCACTGACACTCCAACGAGCCTTCCGGGCATGGTGCGCTCTAGCTTTTCACGAACGGCTAGGTATCCGGCGTGCGGGCCACCGAAGCCCATCGGGACACCAAATCTTTGAGTGGTACCGCAAACAACGTCCGCACCGGCTTCGCCCGGTGAGCGCAAGAGGGTAAGCGCCATTAGGTCGGCGCTCGCAATGGCTAGACCGCCGAACTCGTGGATCTTTGCAAACAGACCATCGAAGTCGATGATCCGGCCGCTTGCTCCCGGATACTGAACCACTGCGCCAAAGCACTCTTGGTCTAGCTGGTCAAGTTTGGTTGGATCGAAGTAGGTAATGACAATGCCAAGCGGTTCTGCACGGTGCTCAAGCAGAGACTTGGTTTGTGGGTAGAGATCGTTGTCTACGAAGAAAATGCTCGAATCGCTGTCGGAGCTGCGTTTAGCAACCATCATCGCTTCAACCACTGCGGTTGATTCATCGAGCATCGAAGCGTTAGCTGTCTTCATGCCGGTTAGTTCGGTGACCATTGTCTGGAAGTTTAGAATTCCCTCAAGACGGCCCTGGCTGATCTCCGGTTGGTAGGGGGTGTAGGCGGTATACCAGCTTGGGTTTTCTAGCACGTTGCGCTTGATAACCCCGGGGGTTCTGGTGCCGTAGTAGCCCAGGCCAATGAAAGTCTGAGTTATGTGGTTTTTTGAAGCTATGCCCTTCAGGCGATCAAGAGCCTCGTCCTCGCTGATGGCATCCGGAAGAGTGCTGCCACCTCTGTAGTGGATTGCTTCTGGAAGCGCAGCCTCCATTAGCTCCGCCAGGTCTTTGATCCCTAGGTAATCCAGCATGTGCTGCTGCTGGGCAGCATTGGGTCCGATGTGGCGATTTCGAAAATTGTGGTGATCTAACAACAGTTACTCTCCAACTAATGCGTCGTATTCGGTCGATGAAAGAAGGTCTGGCAAAGAGGTATAACGAATTTTTATCAACCATCCATCCCCAAATGGATCTTGATTTACCTGATCGGGTGCTTGGTCAAGTGCGCCGTTGACCTCGGTTATCTCGCCGTCCATTGGTGCGTAGAGTTCGCCAACTGACTTGGTGGACTCAATCTCGCCACAAATCTTCATGTGAGCGGCGACGCTACCGACCTTTGGAAGGTCCACGTAGACGATTTCTCCAAGCGCGTCAGCTGCATACTTGGTGATTCCGACGGTGGCGATATCGTCCTGGATAAGGATCCACTCGTGTTCCTTGGTGTATTTCAAGTTCTCAGGATTTGCCATGTTCTTATTTACCTTCCGCGCTTATAAAACGGTAACTCAACTACTTTGTAAAAAATTCTCGTTCCACGAACATCTGCCTCTACTTCAGAGCCAATCTCCAAACCGGCATCGGCGTTTAGGAGCGCCAACGCGATTGGCACCTGCAAGGTTGGCGACAACACTCCAGAAGTAACCATTCCGATTGAATCAGTTCCGCCCGGCAAGAAGATCTCGTAGTCGGCTCTTGCAGCCCTGCGGCCATCACCCTGAAGGCCAAAGAGTTTTTGTTTGGGAGACTTTCGTTGCTCAAGGGCCTCTTTGCCGACGAAGCTTGGCTTATCAAAACGTATTACCTTGCCGAGATTTGCGGCAAAGGGCGTGAGGTCTTTATTTAGCTCGTGACCATAAAGTGGCATGCCGGCTTCAAGCCTGAGAGTGTCCCTGCAGGCTAGGCCGCAGGGCGATACCCCTTCTTGTGAAAGCAATAATTGCCAGACACCGCTTGGGTCTCCTTCAACAAAGATTTCAAAGCCGTCTTCGCCGGTGTAACCGGTTCGGGCTAGAAAAACATCTTTGCCATCCAGTACCGCACTTGCAATCGAGTAATACTTCAGAACAGTAAGGTCGACATCAACAAGTGTCCCGAGTATCTCTTTTGTTTTTGGGCCTTGCATTGCGATCAGTGACCAGCGGCCAGATTCGTCAGCGACTCTGGTGTCTGGAAAGTTTTCTAGGCGATTTTTTAGCGCCTCAACTACTTGGTGCTGGTTGCCAGCATTGGCAACGATCATGAACTCATCATCATCGAGGCGATAAACAATCAGGTCATCAATGATGCCGCCCTGATCGTCACAGATCATGGTGTATTTCGCGCGGCCGTTCTCGATTTCAGACAGCTTGGAAATTAGCGCGTAATCAAGAAATTCTTCGGCTTGGCCGGTCACTCTGATTTCTGCCATGTGGCTGATATCAAAAAGGCCACAGCTATTTCTGACACTATGGTGCTCGTCGATGTCTGAGCCGTATCGCACGGGCATCTCCCAGCCACCGAACTCGGTAAAGCTGGCTCCCAGCTTGTCATGCTCAGGTTTCAGAAGTGTATTCAGCACATAAAAAGAATAGTCACTATTTTGAAACTAAATTCAGTCTTGACCGAGGTTTCCAGTCAGCTGACCGTGAAGGCGCTCGCTGGCCTTGTTCATGCCCTTGATGTAGACGTTTTTATTCATGTTTTCGTACTTAGTTGTGATCGAATCCAGGGCCGCAATTGTCGATGCATCCCAGATATGTGAATCGGTGACATCAATGACAATTTCATCAGGGTCATCGGAGTACTCAAACAACGTAGTTAGGTCGTTGCTCGAGGCAAAGAACAGCTCGCCTTCAACCGTGTAATAAGCCACGGACACTTCATCATCTCCACCAACGGTTCTGGTGACCGAAGCGAAGTGGGCAACTCGTCTAGCGAATGCAATCATGGCAACAACCACTCCGACTATCACGCCTATTGCAAGGTTGTGAGTCCAGACCACAACTGCAACGGTTGCCAGCATGACTGCAGTTTCGCTCACTGGCATCCGCTTTAGCGTGCTGGGCTGAACACTGTGCCAATTGAAGGTTCCAAAGGCAACCATCAACATAACCGCTACCAGAGCAGCCATCGGAATCTGAGCCACTATGTCTCCGAGGCTCACCACCAAGATCAACAGGAACACACCTGCTAAGAAAGTCGAGATTCTGGTTCTGGCGCCGGATGCCTTGACGTTGATCATCGTTTGACCGATCATTGCGCAACCGCCCATTCCACCAAAGAAGCCCGAAAGAATGTTCCCAACACCCTGAGCCAGCGACTCCCTAGTCTTCTGGCTGTGAGTGTCGGTAATCTCATCAACCAACTTTGCAGTCATCAAAGACTCCAGTAAGCCAACCAAAGCCATGGCAAGTGCGTAAGGGGCAATGATGTTGAATGTCTCAAGAGTCAGTGGCACGTTTGGTGTCAATAGTTCAGGCAATGATTGAGGTAATTCACCCTCGTCGCCAACGGTAGGAACCGTGATCGCCATGATCAAAACCATTGCGCTTACAAGAACAATTGCAACCAGTGGCGCTGGGATCACCTTGGTGAGACGAGGCATGCCGATCATTACAAGTAGGCCGAGGGCCACCAACCAATACACCGCGAATGGCACGCCAATTAGGTGCGGCAGCTGAGCCATGAAAATCAAGATTGCAAGAGCATTTACGAACCCGAGCATCACACTTCGTGGGATAAAGCGCATGAGCTTCGCGGCTCCAAGAGCTGCTAGCACCAGTTGAAACACCCCACCCAAGATGACGGTTGCAAGCAAGTAGTCGAGTCCGTAATCTCTGGCAACTGGGGCGATCACCAGCGCAATTGCGCCGGTAGCAGCTGAAATCATTGCCGGCCTACCACCAAGAATCGAAGTTGTGATTGCCATTACGAAGCTAGAAAATAGTCCGACCCTTGGGTCGACGCCAGCCAAGATGCTGAAGCTAATTGCCTCTGGGATTAGCGCGAGTGCAACCACTAAGCCAGCCAGGGATTCTCTAAGCAGCAGCTTTGGGCTTCTCAGGGCCTCTCGAACGGTTGGACGTGGACGATAGCGAGGATCGGTACGCGACAAAAGCGCACCTAGCTTTGTTTTTAAATAGTTCAAATTCTTGGCTTCTTTGGTTGCCGGACAGGGGTGGGCGCGTAAATCTGCGCCTCGAATAACTGCCAGTCTACGTTAGATGGCTCCCAGACGGCTAGAGAGCTCTTCATACTTGGTGGAAGTTTCACTAACTATTTGATGTGGCAACACTGGCGGAGCGGTTTTTAGATCCCAGTTTTCTTTGAGCCAGTCTCTAACACCTTGCTTGTCAAAGCTTTGGTCCCTTACTCCCTGAATCCAAAGTTCCTGGTCCCAATATCTAGAACTGTCGGGTGTCAGAACCTCATCGCCGAGAGTAAGAACGTTGGTTTTTGGGTCATTGCCAAATTCGAACTTGGTGTCGGCAAGAATCAGCCCAGACTCACCGGCTACCTGGCTTGCTCCTTCGAAGATTTTTAGGCTGGTCTCGCGCAGTTTTTCGGCAATTTCTTGGCCCACCAGCCTGATCGTCTCTTCGAAATTTATGTTCTGATCTTTTTCACCGAGCTCGGCTTTGAAGGCGGGTGTAAAAATTGGCTCCGGCAGCTTGTCACCAAATTGGAGACCGGCCGGGAGCTTGACATCGCAGATTGCGCCGGTTTCTAAATACTCGCTCCAGCCAGAGCCAGAAATGTATCCCCGGACTACGCACTCAACCGGATACATGTCCAAGCGCTTGGCAATCATCGCCCGGTCTTTTACGACTTCTGGAACTGCTAGTTCGTCGCTTCTGTGGTTTGCGACATCGAGCCGGTCAAACCAAAAGTTGGTGAGCCTGGTTAGGTTCTCGCCTTTGCCTGGAATCTGGGGCGAGTGGACAGTGTCAAAAGCGCTGATGCGATCGCTTGCAACCACGAGGACCAGGTGTTGGAACTCCGGTGCCTCTGGGGTGTAAAGATCTCGGACTTTGCCCGAGTAAAGATGACTAAAGCCTGGAATCTCCATTTAACCGGCAGCTTTCGCTTCAAGCTTTAGCGCAATGTCGGTGCGGAAGTGCGAGCCTTCAAGCTTGATTCTGGACATGCCCTCGTAGGCAAGTGCCCTAGCTTCTGGAAATGAATCGGCAAGGCCAACAACCGAAAGCACTCTTCCGGTGTCACCGGCTTTACAGATTTCAACATCGTCCATGCTTTCGGCACTTTCAATGCCGCTGACTTCACGAACCTGTGCGGTTGTCGTTGGGTATCCCTCGGAGGCTAGGACAACCGTTACCGCTACCTTTTCTGAAAACTCAGCTACCGGCCCAACATCTAGTTTGCCGCTGGCAGCACTCATCAGTAACTCAGCAAGATTTGTTGTCAGCCTTGCCAGCACAACTTGAGTCTCCGGGTCACCAAATCGAGCGTTGTATTCAATGACCCTGATTCCGCGGTCCGTAATTATCAGTCCGCAGTAGAGCAGGCCAATAAATTCGGCGTCAAGCTTTTTTAGTTCATTGATTGTGGGCTGAGCAATTCTTTTTGTGACTTCCTCGACGAAGCCCTCGGGAAGCCAAGGAAGAGGTGAGTAGGCGCCCATGCCGCCGGTGTTTGGGCCCTCATCGTTATCGAATGCACGCTTGTAATCCTGGGCAGGACTAAGTGGCATGACGGTCTTGCCGTCGGATAGGAAAAACAGGCTTACCTCTTCGCCCTCCAAAAACTCCTCGACTAAAACGCCCTCGTCCAAAAACTTAGCTGCGTGATCAAGGGCTTCTTGTTTTTCTGAAGTGACAATGACGCCTTTTCCTGCCGCAAGTCCGTCGGCCTTAATTACATAAGGGGCGCCAAACTGGTCCATTGCGACTTGTACTTCAGACATTGTGTCGCAGCGTCTGGACATTCCGGTTGGGATGTCCTGAGCGGCCATTACTTCTTTGGCAAACTGCTTGCTGCCCTCTAGGGCAGCAGCCTTTTGATTAGGCCCAAAAACTGGAATTCCTTGGGTTCGAAGTGCATCTGCCACTCCCGCAACCAGCGGGGCTTCTGGCCCAATAATGGCCAAGTCAACTGCTTCTTCGAGGGCAATTCTCGTCACAGCAAGCTTGTCGCAGGCATCATCAAGGGCTCGAACCTCGACCTGTTTGGCTATGTATTTGTTTCCTGGAGCACAGACGATGTCGTTGGCATGGGTGCCGGTTCTGATAAGCGCCTTGATAATCGCGTGCTCTCGTGCACCGGAACCTACGACCAAAATCCTCATTTGCAAGAGTTTACCAATTCGAGTAAGTCCGGCCACACTCGCCATAATTGTCAGATGGCAGGAAAACAGATTTCGCAATCCGATGGGCAGGCTGCAATGGCCGATCTTTCGGAACAGCTGCCAACTGCAGTTCGATACTTGCTGCAGCAGATTGAAAAAAACCATCGCGGTGGAACGGTTGAATTACGAGTGCCACCATTTGGGGCAGTTCAATGCATCGAGGGCATGAATCACCGCAGGGGCACCCCACCAAATGTTGTGGAGCTTAGCCCAGAGGCCTTTATCGCACTTTGCTCGGGCGACATGACTTTTGACGAGGCTAGAACGAAGCCTGGCTGCCATTTCTCCGGCGAAAAAACAGGTGAGCTTGCAAGGGTTTTTCCATTCAAAAGTTAGCCGTTTCGTTCTGATTCGGTAGCGAGCGGCAATTGCGTGATTATATTGAGCCGTGGCCAAAAAAAATCAAGACAACTCCGAGGAAGTAGAAATCCGTCGCGCGCCTAAGGTTCTAGCCTTCGCGCTAACAGGTGCAGTGCTTGGGGTTTTGCTGGCTTTTGGTTTGAACCTGCTTATTCCTGATGCCACTAGATCTAATGCGAATGTTCTTGGCTTGTTGCTGGTGGCTCTTGGAAGCCTCGGGCTTGGTCTAGGTGTTGTGTTTGCAATTGCCTTTGACCTAATTTCCTCGCGTCGCACCAAACGAGCAGTAGTCAACAGAGTGAGTCAGTGATGCGCGGTGACGGAAAACTAAACCACGACATTCTCCCCGGCGAGAAGGGCCCGCAGGATCAGTGCGGAGTTTTTGGAGTCTGGGCGCCTGGCGAAGAAGTTTCTAAACTTACTTATTTTGGTCTTTACGCACTTCAGCACCGAGGTCAAGAGTCTGCCGGCATTGCGACTTCAACCGGCGAAAACATTTTGGTTTATAAAGACATGGGGCTGGTCTCACAGGTTTTCAACGAGGCGGCACTGGAATCCCTGAAGGGCCACATTGCCGTCGGCCACACTCGTTACTCAACCACCGGGGCTTCGCATTGGAGAAATGCTCAGCCAACCTTAGGTAGGACTGCCTACGGCACTGTCGCACTTGGCCACAACGGGAACCTAACCAACACCGCTGAGTTACTGGAACTCCTCGATGAGCGCTACCCGAACCACGAATCAGAACTTCGTGGGGGGAATACCACTGACACCGCTGTGCTGACCGCGCTTCTAACTGGAAACCCGGATAGTTCGCTTGAGCAAACTGCGATTGAGCTACTACCAAAAGTCAAGGGCGCTTACTGCTTGGTGTTCATGGATGAATCAACTTTGTATGCGGCAAGAGACCCGCAAGGCGTTAGGCCGCTTGTTCTTGGGCGGCTGGAGCGTGGCTGGGTAGTTGCATCCGAGTCGGCTGCACTCGATATCGTTGGAGCTTCTTACGTTCGCGAGGTTGAACCTGGCGAATTGATTGCAATCGACGAAAGCGGACTCCGTTCTTCTAAGTTTGCCGAGGAAAAAAGAGCCGGCTGCGTGTTTGAGTATGTGTATCTAGCCAGACCCGACACGGCTATCAGTGGACGTGTGGTCTACGAGGCAAGAGTTGAAATGGGTAGAACCTTAGCCAAGGAACATCCAGTCGAGGCCGACTTGGTGATGCCGACTCCAGAGTCCGGAACACCGGCCGCCATTGGCTACAGCGAACAGTCTGGTATTCCTTTTGGGCATGGACTAGTAAAGAACGCTTACGTCGGTAGAACCTTCATCGAGCCCTCCCAGACAATTCGCCAATTAGGTATCAGGCTGAAACTTAATCCGCTCAAGGCGGTAATTGCGGGCAAGCGCCTAATTGTGGTTGATGATTCGATTGTTAGAGGTAATACCCAGCGCGCTCTAGTGAAGATGTTGAAAGAAGCGGGAGCCGCCGAGGTTCACGTTCGTATTTCTAGCCCGCCAATCACCTGGCCATGTTTTTACGGCATTGATTTTGCATCGAGAGCCGAATTGCTAGCTTCTGGTCTTGCCATGGAGGACATCAGGCAATCAATCGGAGCTGATTCGCTTGGCTACCTTTCCAAAGACGGCATGGTCGAAGCTACCAACCAGCCCGAGGAAAAGCTCTGCACCGCATGTTTCACCGGTAAATATCCAATAGAGCTCCCCGCCGCAGATCGTTTGGGCAAGAACTTGTTGGAACGCTCAGTTGCAACCATCGAGGCAGAGGGGCACGTGCACAAGTCATGACCAATCCCTATGCAGCCTCTGGAGTTGACACTGAAGCCGGTGACAAAGCCGTAGAGCTTATGAAACAGGCTGTTTCTGCCACCCACAACAATTTAGTTTTAGGTGGATTTGGCGGCTTTGCCGGCATGATCGACGCCAGCATCTTGAAATCCTACGACCACCCAATTCTTGCAACCTCCACCGATGGCGTTGGCACAAAAGTTGCTATCGCGCAGGCAATGGATAAGCACGACACCATTGGCCAGGACTTAGTCGGCATGGTTGTTGACGACATCGTGGTAACCGGCGCTCGCAGTTTGTTTATGACCGATTACATAGCCTGCGGTCAATTGGAGCCGGCTCGAATAGCAGACATTGTCAGAGGTATCGCTAAGGCCTGTAAGGCTGTGGATGTGGCCCTAGTTGGCGGTGAAACGGCCGAACACCCTGGGCTTTTAGAGCCAAATGAGTATGACGTGGCGGGGGCCGCAGTCGGAGTCGTTGAAAAGGACAAGATTCTCTCGAGCGAAAAAGTCCAAGTTGGAGATGTTGTTTTAGGGCTGCAATCATCAGGTTTGCACTCAAATGGCTACTCATTGGTTCGAAAGATTGTTGCTGATAACAACTGGCAATACACCGATCTGATTGCGGAGTTTGGAAGAACCTTAGGCGAGGAGCTTCTAGAGCCAACTGCCCTCTACACCGGAGTTCTAAACAAGCTTCTTCAAGATGTTCGTTACCAAAATAAGTTTTCAACCATGAGTCACATCACCGGGGGCGGCATTGCGGCAAACCTGTCTAGGGTTTTACCTGCTCATGTGTCCTTGGATGTTCAACGTTCCACCTGGCAGCCACAACCGGTCTTCCAGGTTCTTGCCGAATCAGCAGGTATTGAACTGTTCGACTTGGAGTCAACTTGGAACCTAGGTCTTGGCTTTGCGATTGTGGTTCGTGAGGACAGTGCTTCCGCAATCATGGGAAGCCTGAGAGAGCTTGGAGTCTCAAGCTGGCAACTAGGTGTCATAGAGCGAAAGCCCGAAAACGCAGAATCAAAGGGCTACTTGTCTTCAGCCAAGGGCACGCATGGCGGCTCGGTTCGACTAGTTGGGGAGTATGCCAAATAAACAAACTGCCGTTGTCGCGGTAATTGGCTTGCTGTTGGCTTCGGCCGCATTTGTTATTGGCCTGATAACCGGGGCAAGTAATGCTTCAGTTTCAAGCGTTCTTGATTCTCCAAACGAGCTTTGCTTCATTGATACCAGCCCCGATCAGTTCTCCGAAAAGCATGCCGAGACCAAGTTGGCCGGTTGTCAGGTAATTGGGATGAGCAAGCAGGAGGCAATTGCTTATCTGGAAAATGCGGACTTGACGGTTCGAATTGCCTCTGAAGATGGTGAAAGTTTCGCAATGACCGAGGACTACTCGGATTCTAGAATCAATCTGGAGATCTTAGTTGGGCTGGTTGTTGCTGCAACTGCTTGGTAGCTAGGCAGGCTCTTCTTCGGTTTCTTCATCGTCATACAGGTCAGCCCATTTGTCCTCATATTGAGGTTCGCCCTCTGGTGCGTGACTGAGTTCTGCTTCAAGCGCAGAGTAGTCGGTTGCCGGGCTGTAGTACTTAAGCTCTCTGGCAACCTTGGTGTTCTTAGCTTTTTGACGGCCACGCCCCATGGCGAGCCCCCTTTTTCTCTAACTAATCTGGGTAAAACCGCTACCCAGGAAACCTGTGGGAATCTATGCTCAAATTCTAACAGGGCTAAGTGAACCTCAAAGCCAGTGTGAGGGTAAGTAGTGGAACAACTATGCTGATCGCTCCGGTCAAGAGCATTTGGGCTATTCGGCCGCGATGGTAAAAATCGAAGCCAGCTCTAGCTATGCCTGAGAAGGTAGATAGGCCGCCAGCTAGTCCAACAATGCCGATCACCAGGTAATCCTGTCCGAGGTTTCCCGCGTGAATGTAACCAACCAAGGCCGCTGCCACGGCATTTGTGAGAAAGAGGCCAAAGGGCAATACTCCGGCCCACCGAATCATGAATACCCGTGCGATGCTTCCTAAGCCACCAAAAACACCGATCAAAAGCGTCAACAAGATCGGGTTACTCATTTTGCGTCAGCCCTTTGCTGAATTCTTCTGCCGAGGTGCCAGCCGGCACCGTAGCTAGCAATTCCACCAGACATCATCGCGAAAATCTCCCATGTCAGCCCGTTTATATCCGCAAATAGCGTCACCGCGCTCATGGTAGTAAACCCACCGGCGAAGCCGTAGGCCCACAGCCACTTGCACCACAAGGTTTGGAAGTAGGGAAGCCTTGCGGTTAGACCCAAAAAGTGAGCCCCAAGAAGGTTGATTGTGGTCAGTGCTATCAACTCACCGGTAGGAAATTCAGCGGTAACAGAAATCGCTTCCGATAGAAAATACCGAAGCATTGTTCCCAGGGCGCCTCCAATGAAGACGTACCCAGCCATTCTCCAGTTTTCAGTCACAACCCAAGCCTAGCCAATGAAAAACGCTCCAGTTATGCCAGCGGCACCTTTGATTTTCTTCCAAGCTGGAAGGTTGACAGGAAGCCTAAGAACAAGAACAACCCTGCCGCCCAAGCAGCCAAGTGAACACCCTCTGTGAAGGCCTCACCGGACTGATAAACGACTTCGTCGACTACCTCTTGGGAAACCTGCTGAGGAAGAAGTATTTCATCGAGTACCGGGATTGCTCCTCCGGCAGAGTCAACGACAAGTTCAATAACCTGCGTCTGCTGCTGGGCAGTCAAACCGGTGTCCTGCAACCTGGTTTCCAAGTTTCCTTGAACCCCGGTGAACAGCATCGATCCAAGGACTGCGATACCCAGGGCGGAACCAACCTGACGGACAGTCGATTGTGATCCGGATCCCTGGCCGTTTTGCTCCATTGGGACATCCTGCATAACAACTCCGGTTAGTTGGGCCGTAGCCAAACCAATACCGATTCCATAAATAAACAGCAGCGGAGCAACCGCGACCCAGCCGCTTTCGGTGCTGGCCAGAAGTGCGATGCCGATTACGGCTACTAACTCAAGCAGTACACCAGCCTGGACGGCTCTTGCCGGCGGTAATTTGCCGCTCATTGCGCCACCGATGGCACTTGCCAAGAAGGCGCCTCCTGCAAGCCAGAGCAAAACCAAACCTGAACTGACTGGGGAGAGACCGAGAACGTTTTGCAGCCAAAGTGGCAGCGCGAACAAGATTCCGAACTCACCCATCGAGATGATTCCGGCTGCGATAGAGCCGTTTCTAAATGAAGTAATTGAAAATAGACCGAGATCCAGGATCACGTTTTTGTGGGCCTTTTCCTGTCTGATTTCCCAGCGCACAAAAGCCACGCTCGCAATTATCGAGATAGCAAGCGCCACTGGAATAACCGAAATTGAGTCCGCTGGCCACATAAAGTCACCGAGACTAAATTGCTTTTCAGTCTGTGTCCACCAGCCGTAGATGCGCCCTTCAATAAGCCCAAAGACCAGAGTCGAGAACATGACCACGGAGATAACTGCTCCGATCCAGTCGATGCCACCGGCACGCTGCGGAGACTTTGATTCTGGCACTAGCCAAAGAAGCCCGGCCAAAATAATGATTCCAAGTGGCAGGTTAATCATGAACGCCCAGCGCCAAGTAAAGTCTGTTGCCAGCCAGCCACCAAGTACCGGACCAACGGCCACCATGCCACCGATGGTTGATCCCCAAATCCCAAAGGCAATGCCGCGTTCGCGGCCCTGGAAGTTCGCATTGACTAGCGAAAGTGTTGTTGGGAGCACCATCGCTCCACCGACACCTTGAACAACCCTTGCCAAGATCAACTCGGTTGAAGACTCGGTCAGACCAGCCCAAACCGAAGCGATGATGAAGACCACGATTCCAAGGTTCAGAATTCGCTTTCTGCCGAAGCGGTCCGCAAGTGATCCAAAGACTAACAGCAAGGAGGCAAAGACCAAGATGTAGCTTTCTTGAACCCACTGAACCTCAGTGGATGACAAGTCAAGTTCTTCGATTATGGCCGGGAAAATTGTGTTGACGATGGTTCCGTCAATGATCACCAGGGAAATGGCCATTGAAATAAACACAAGGCCGATCCATCGTTTGCGCGAGGAGGTTTGCGATGCCATGTTGCTCATTTCTATTTTATTAACCGATTGCAAGGAGCGCACATGCCCCAAGCGCCAAAACTATTCCTGCCCCCTGGGATAAGGCAATTCGTTCTTTTAGAAACACCCGTGCTAACAATATCGTTCCCACCGGGTAAAGAGCTGTTAGCACCGCGGCAACTGCGAGAGCGCCGGATCTTGTGGCAATCAAGAAAGTCACGTTACCCAAAACATCGCCAAGCCCTGCTAGCAACAACAGGCCGGCTAATTTGTAGTCAACGATTCTTTCTATGAAGGCCTTCTTTGGTGCTCTAACCCAAAGCACAAAAAGACCGCCAATCAGGAGCACTAGTCCAACTGCTTTCATGACAACCAAGACTGCAAGCCCCGAATCGGCAGCGGCAGAATCAAGGAACAAGAAGATCCCCGAAAAACCGAGCCCAGCACCAACCGAATAGGCAAGAGCTAGCGGAGAGGGAAGTGTCACATTCTGGCCCGGCACAAAACCGACTAAAACAACGGCGATCAGAATTAGCACCACCGCGATAACCACGAAGTTAGACAGCTCTTGCCCAGATGCAACATCTACTAGGACTGGGATGATCGCTGAAATAACCGCCGTCAGCGGGCTCACGATGGAGATCGGACCAATTGCGAGACCTGCGTATAGGCAGCTAAGTGCAACGGCTGCCGCTATGCCGGCTAGAGCGCCAGCTTGAATTGTTTGGGCTGAATAATCAGCACCTATGAAAAGACTGAAAATTATTGCGAGAACTAGACCGACGCTAAAAGAGTATGTGGTTGCGGCAACCGCACGAATTCGTTTTGCTGCGAGAGCCCCAACAAAATCTGCGTAACCATAAGAAAAGGCGGACAGTAGGCCAAAAATGATGGTCACTATCCGCCTTCTTCCAATGTGGCTCCGACCGGCGTCGATCCGGTGACCTAACGATTTTCAGTCGTTCGCTCTACCAACTGAGCTACAGAGCCGTGGGGTAATACCCCACCATTCGCACTAGGCGAAGCGACCCTGACGAGACTTGAACTCGCGACCTCCGCCGTGACAGGGCGGCGCGCTAACCAACTGCGCTACAGGGTCAAATGGTGCTAATGACATCGCCTGGTGACCCCAACGGGATTCGAACCCGTGCTACCGCCGTGAAAGGGCAGCGTCCTAGGCCGCTAAACGATGGGGCCATGAAGTTGGCAACTTCAAAAGCACCGAGGTAAACATTACTGGTCAAATAGCCAGTTGGCAACACACAGAAAACCTTCAGTCATTAGTTGAGCCTTTCAGTTACCCTAATTGCCCGGAGGTATTTTGAAATTAGGTCGTAAACAAGTAGTCGCAGCTCTCGCTGGAGTGGGCATTTTGCTCACCAGCGTCCTGCTAGCGCCCGCCTATGCCGTGCCCAGTTATCCCACCGCCGCCGAGGTTGCAGCAGCAAAAGCAAGCGTCCAGGAAAAACAAAAAATGGTCGAGCGCATTGAGGGCATTCTGGAAACCATTCGGATTGAGGCAGACGCTCTTGAAGTAGTCGCTCTTCAAAAAAACGAAGAGTACAACCAGGCGGTTGAAGCAGTCGCACAGATGTCCGCCAAGGTTGACGGACTACAGTCCAAGGTCGAGCTGGCAGCAACAGAAGCCGAAGACGCGAAGATCCAACTGGCGCAAATAGTCGGCAAGATGTATCGCGATCAAGCAAGTGGAAACACGACCCTAGAGTTATTTTTTAATCCTGGAAACGCAGAAGATTTGCTTTATCAGCTGACAATGCAAGACATGCTTGCTCAGCGGACCGGCGCAATCTACGAGGCAGCAATCGATAAGCAGACTCAAGCCAAATCATTGGCTGAGGAGCTATCCAGCGCGAAGGAAGAATTGCAGGGCTTCGAAGTCGAAGCCGAAAAGATATTTGCTGAAGCCAAAGCGGCGGCAGACGCAGTTATCGCCAAGGTAAAAGAATCTGAGCGCCAGCGCGCCAACATGATGAGCCAATTAGCGACCCTGAAAGACACCGCAGACGATGTTGAGCGCCAGCGCATCGAGGGCCTAGAGGCCGAGCGCAGGCAAAACCTAGTGAAGTCCGCACCGACTGCCCCAGAGCTTTACAGCGTCGCTGAGCCAGATTGGTCAAAGGTGGAAACCGCGATTTCCTTCGCCAATGAACAGCTCGGCGAAAGATATGTTCTTGGAGGCTCTGGCCCGAATGTTTGGGACTGCTCCGGAATCACGATGAAGGCTTACTCGGCGGCTGGAGTTTATATCGGCTGGCACTCAGCCACCGCTCAATACAACGTGTTGGCAAGTGCGAAAAGGCTGGTCCCGTTTCAGGACGTCCAGCGCGGAGATCTAATTTGGTGGAGCAAAGAAACAGCATTTTCCGGTGACAAGTACCACGTCGCCATCTACCTGGGTGACGGCATGATGCTGGAAGCTCCAAACCCAGCCAGAACCGTGAGAATTGTTCCGGTTCGCTACGGTGAAATTTGGCCATATGCCGGAAGGCCAACTGCCTAGGGCAACACCGAATTTTTTGGGCTGCTAGACCGCAGAGCCTTGATATCAAGCCGCAGCGTAAGAGCCATGTGCGGCACTGTCAGTGCCCAAATCACAACCAGCAAATACCACAGCAGGTCTTGCCCAAACTCAAAGCCTTGAACTAAACCGAGCACCACGGTAAAAGCGATCACTATGAATAGCGCCGGCACACCGGCCCAGATTGCCCTTCCAAGCGCGGCCATTGGCCTGCCCAGCTCGTGCAGTTTGGTTGATGTCTGAATTTCAAGAGAGAGTCTCCCGGTGTGACGAAGCGCGTGCCAAAAGCCAAAGTAAAACGCAAATGCGACTAGCGGCGGAGCCACCAGTGCCAAAACCAAAAGCAGGCTTAGGTCAATCGCTTCTTGATGTCTTTTCTTGACCAGCATCCAAATGATGCTTGCTAGCGAAATGGTCACCATGCCGGAAAAAAGTAACGGTGCTATTGAGCCCGCCCAATTCACCAAGATGGGATTTACCTCATTCAGTGCCGCAGCGCTCTCCGAATTCGACAGTGGAATAATCACCGGCGTGAAACCCGACGCAATTATGTAGGGCAGTTTGGGAAACTTCGATTTGTTTCGCTGCCTTGTATCTAGTTCAGAAATAAAGGCGGCATCCCCGATGCCGAAGTGAATCGCGCTCATCAACACAATGAGCTGAAAGCCTAAAAGATTGGCGCTGAGAATCGCCCAGATAGCAATGCCAACGACGCTTAGGTAGCCAATCAAGAAAAGCGCCATTCTGCCGCTTGCAAACTTGGGAACGGAAATGATGTGATCCACAGCACCGTGCGGAATTCCAACCGTGAGAGCTACTAGGGCAAGTACCACTTGCCAGCCAATTGGCAGTCCGCCAAGGGCTAGAAATATGAGCGAGGTAAGAATGCCAAACAAAATGCAGTAGCGTGAGAAAGCCCTGAGGTTTTTCAAAAGTCTTATCTCGGAAGTCACCATTATTGGAAGCCTAGTGCTGGAGGGAAGACCAAAGTTGTTTGGAGAATGGTCCTACCTGGCAATGCTCGGGTTCGTAGTTCTGGCTTCGTTTTGGCTGGAATTTGCATTTCGACTCCGTGTGCTTCGGGACCCCATGAGGCTCCTAAAAACCATCACCCTTGTAGCACCCGTGTTTGTACTTTGGGACGCTTTCGCCATTGCAAACCGCCACTGGTTTTTTTCAGAGGAGCTCACTCTTGGTATTTTTGGGCCCTTTGGGATTCCCCTTGAAGAGTATGGATTTTTCATCATCATTCCGATTGCTGGCATCTTGACCTTGGAAGGGGTAACAAACTTCTTTCCCACGGTTAAAAGTTGGATTGCCCGCGTCAGAAGGGTCAAAAAATGATCACCTATTCGTTGCTGGCAGGAATTGCAGTGATCGTGGTGTTTGTCTTTGGCATAGCCGTTATGAAATCCGGCCTTATTTCAAGACCGCAATTTTGGATTTCGTGGGCCATCATCAGTTTCTTTCAGCTACTAACCAACGGCTATTTGACCAGCCAAAAAATCGTCACATACAACTCTGAAGCGATTACCGGGACCAGAATCGCTTACGCGCCAATTGAAGATCTCTTTTTTGGATTCGCACTCGTCACATTGACGATGCTGATTTGGGAATGGGTTGGGCCGACCCCGAAATCTCCCAAAAGGCGTTAGGTGCACCACCGCGCTGACAAAGGTTTACTCAGAGTTGTTAGCCCGCAAGTGTGCCTGGATCGCTTTGCGGAGCGAATCTTTGTCAGGGCTGCCAGCTATCTTTTGGCCATCGCGGTAAATACGACAAGCCAGGTTTGAGGTTGGTTCCGTTCCTGGAACAGCGTCAAGTCCCTCGATTAGGACAGTGGGTGACCCCGCGAATCGGTGCTTAGCGGCCTCTGCTGGAGAGCGAATTAGGGTCGAAGTTATCAAGATATGGCCAAGGCTCAGTTCTTCCAGTACCTCCGCCAGGGAAGCCATAGCATCCTCGAGGTTCGGGCACTCATCGATGTGAAGTACTTCGATTTGCATCTGAGAACCCTTCTGCGGGGAAGTTACTGGAACCTACGTCCCAAAAATCTGTATTGCTAGCCCTTGTAGTTTGCGTAGGCGGCGTCGATGACCTTTTGGGTTGCATCTTTGTCCGCCCAGCCTTGAATCTTTACCCACTTGCCGGGCTCTAGATCTTTGTAGTGGGTGAAAAAGTGCTCAATTTCATTTTTGGTCTGAGAAGGAACATCGCTTAGATCCTGAATGTGGTCCCAACGAGGATCTTTGGCAGGAACGCAAATTATTTTTTCGTCAACTCCGCCATCGTCTTCCATCACCAGCATGCCCACGGCGCGAACTTTCACGCCAACACCCGGAAACAGTGGGAACTCAAGCAAAACCAATGCATCTAGTGGGTCTCCGTCGCCGCCAAGGGTGTTTTCGAAGAAGCCATAGTCGGTCGGATAGACAAACGGGGTGAACAAAACTCGGTCTAGATAGACACGACCAGTTTCGTGGTCGACCTCATATTTGTTTCTGGAACCGCGTGGAATCTCAATAACTACGTCGTATGACAAGGCTTCTCCTCAATAGGCTTAGCTAAAAGATTAGCGAATTGGGAGCGATGGTTATTAGAAATCGACTGACTCCGGCAGTTGCCGATGTTCGTCGAGCCGTGCGGGACAGTCTTGAGGCGCTAAATCTTGAACCAGACTCGAGAGTTTTAGTGGCCTGTTCAGGTGGTCCAGATTCCATGGCTTTGGCCGCAGCGCTAATTTTCGAAGGCCCAAAACTTGGCCTTCGAGTAACGGCAGTAGTGGTTGATCATGGTTTGCAAAAAGCCTCGAGCGAGGTCGCGCAGTCGACCGCCGCAAAACTGGAAGAACTCGGTGCTGATCCAGTAGTCATCGAAACTATTACCGTGGCCGAAACCGGCAATGGCCCGGAAGCGGCTGCCAGAACTGCCAGATATGAAGCTCTAGAGCGTGCTCGAAAGCTAGTCAGTGCCGAGGTCATATTCCTGGGCCACAACCTTGAAGATCAAGCCGAGACGGTTTTGCTGGGACTCACGCGCGGCTCGGGCTTGCGCTCAATTGCGGGTATGCAAGATTTTGATAAAAACAAAAAACTAGCTAGGCCTTTGCTTGGCATCAAGCGTGATGTGCTTTTGCAGGCCTGTCTTGACCAAGATATCGAAGCCTGGCAGGACCCTCACAACAAAGACCCTAAGTTCACCCGAGTGCGTATTCGACAGCTACTTGACACAATGGAAGCCGAGCTTGGTCCTGGGTTCGCGAGCGCTATTGCCAGAACTGCCGAACTTGCCAGTGAGTCAGATGATGTTCTGCTTTCCATGGCTCGAGAGCTTGTTGCAGAGGCAACCGTGTCAAGTTCGAGTAACGAAACTAAGTTATCGATTGCAAGCCTTTCAGGAGTGCTGCCGGGGCTTCGCCGAAGGGCGCTGTTTGAAACGGTAATTGCTGCCGGTGCAAAGACTGTTTCTCGATCCCAAGTGATCGGAATCGATGAACTTATTACTAATTGGCACGGACAAAACAAGCTGGTTCTTTCTGGCATTACAGTAGAGCGAGTAAGCCAAGAGCTTGTCTTTAAAAGCGTCTAACCATCTATCAAACGGGAGCCGTGCATTGCACCTAAATCACCCAGACATTACGACGGTGCTAGTCACTGCAGACCAAATTGCCGAGAAGGTTTTAGAGCTTGCTGGACAGATTGATTCTTATTACCAAGGGAAAGATCCGCTGTTAGTCGGCGTTCTAAAAGGTGCTGTGCCATTCGTGGCAGATCTTTCAAGAGCAATGCAGCTTTCCACCTCTCAAGACTGGATGGCAGTTTCTTCCTACGGTTCCGGAACAACTTCTTCAGGGGTAGTAAGAATCCTCAAGGATCTTGACACTGACGTCACCGACCGACACGTGTTGATCGTGGAGGACATCATCGATTCTGGTCTGACTCTTTCTTGGCTAACCACCAACCTTGCCAACCGTGGCGCAGCCTCGGTTGAGGTAGTCACTTTGCTTCGCAAGCCAGATGCAGCAAAGGTTCAGATAAATGTCAGGTGGGTGGGGTTTGATATCCCCAATGAGTTCGTAGTTGGTTACGGACTCGACTACAACGAGCGTTACCGATCATTAGACGGAGTTGGCGTGCTGTCACCTGCGGTCTACTCTTAAACGAATGGCATCGAATAAAGACATGGCAACTAAAAAAGACACCGCACCCAAAAAAGACCTGACCGAAAAAGAAATAGCTATAAAAGACGAAGCTTCTTCGAAGGACCTGGCCTCTAAAGACAAGAGCAAAGCAAAGACCCCAATGACTTTTAAGAAGTTTTTGCGTGGCCCATGGCTTTGGATAGCGCTCGCGCTGTCGGTTCTTCTGATCGGCACAAGCCTTATTGGGGCCCAGCAGTTCACAAAGGTTGACACTCAAGTTGGCCTGGAGATGATTAAATCCGGTGACGCTGAAAAGGTCACCATTTTTGATGGCGACCAGCGAGTCGACGTAGAGCTTAGAAACCCGGATGCCGAGTACGGCCAGAGCGTTCAGTTCTACTTTGTGTCAGGTCGAGCTGTAACTGTTGCTGAAATTGTGGCGGACTCTCAAATTTCAGAGGGCTGGACAGACGAAGTACCTTCTACCCCCTGGTATCTAGCAATCCTGGGCTCGTTGCTGCCGTTCATAATTATTGGAGCACTTTTTTGGTTCTTGATGAGCTCCATGTCTGGCGGTGGCCGCGGGGTTATGCAATTTGGTAAATCCAAAGCGAAGATGGTCACAAAGGAGACCTCAAACGTCACCTTCGATGATGTTGCGGGGATCGAAGAGGCAATCGAAGAGCTCACAGAGCTAAAAGATTTCCTTAAGAACCCGAAGAAGTTTTTGGACATGGGCGCAAAGATTCCTCGAGGCGTGCTGCTTTACGGCCCTCCGGGAACCGGAAAGACCCTGATCGCCAAGGCAGTTGCGGGCGAAGCCGGCGTTCCTTTTTTCTCGATTTCAGGTTCTGACTTCGTAGAGATGTTCGTGGGAGTCGGAGCTTCTCGAGTTAGAGATCTCTTCGAGCAGGCCAAGCAGGCTGCCCCCGCAATTATTTTCATCGATGAGATCGACGCCGTTGGACGTCACCGCGGAACTGGAATTGGCGGTGGTAACGATGAGCGTGAGCAGACTCTAAATCAGTTGCTGGTTGAGATGGATGGCTTTGACACCAGCGCTAGCGTTATTTTGATCGCTGCAACGAACCGACCGGATGTTTTGGATCCAGCCCTGTTGCGCCCGGGCAGATTCGACCGCCAAGTTGGCGTGACTGCTCCTGACCTAAAGGGTCGCGCAAAGATTCTGAAGGTCCACTCAAAGTCGAAGCCAATTGCCGAAGGCGTGGACTTGAGTCTTATTGCAAGGCGCACACCTGGGTTCACCGGTGCTGATCTTGCAAACGTGCTGAACGAATCTGCACTCCTGGCCGCGAGACTCAACCGCACCGAGATAACCGACGAGATTATCGATGAGGCAATTGACCGCGTCATCGGCGGACCGCAGAAGAAGTCCTCGATCATGAAAGATCAAGAGCGTCTGGTAACTGCATATCACGAGGCCGGTCACGCACTTGTTGCCGGTGCGGGAAACTATTCGGACCCGGTTACAAAGGTCACTATTTTGCCAAGAGGGCGAGCACTTGGATACACCATGGTTATGCCGATGGAAGATCGTTATTCAATTAGCCGCAACCAGCTTCTGGATCAGATTGCCTACGCAATGGGAGGCCGTATCGCAGAAGAAGTTGTGTTCAAGGATCCGACTACCGGAGCCTCTAACGACTTTGAGAAGGCAACGAGCATTGCCCGCCAGATGGTTACCAAGTACGGCATGAGTCAAAAGATTGGTGCCATCTCTCTTGGCAGCGGAAACAACGAGCCGTTTTTGGGCCGCGAACTGGCGACCCACGCGAACTACTCAAACGAGATGGCTCAGCAGGTGGACGCGGAAGTACGTGCAATTCTGGATCGCGCCCAAGATGAGGCCTATAAAGCCATAACGACGAACAGAGCTGTTCTGGACAAGCTGGCTAAATCATTGCTTGAGCAGGAGACCCTAAATCAAGACGAGATAGCAAAGATCTTCAAGGCCGTGAAGAAGGTTCCGGCAAGAACCGCATGGCGATCCTCAACCAAGCGCACCGGAACCAACAAGGGCCCGATTGCAGTTCCCAAGCGCAAGGTTGTTCAGCTAGAAGCTCTTGAGGACAAAACAGAACCGGCAGTCAAAAATGCAGACTGATCGCATCAAGGCGGCAGTAGTCGAACTTCTCGAGGCAATCGGCGAAGATCCCAACCGGCCTGCTTTGAAAAACACTCCCACCAAAGTTGCTGAGGCATACACTTCTTTTTTTCGCGGCATTGGGGTTAATCCTCAAAGCGTAATCGGCGACATGTTTGAAGCAGTCAATGCCGAGGCGGTAATCCTCAAGGACATCGAGCTGGTGTCGATCTGTGAGCATCACCTACTTCCATTTACCGGAGTCGCTCACATTGCCTATTTGCCGAACAAAAAGCTGGCGGGTCTTGGAAGACTTGCGAGTGTGATTGAGGTTCTGGCGGCAAGGCCCCAACTGCAAGAGAACCTAACCGCCGAGGTGGCGGATGCCCTTGAAGAGGCGCTAGACGCCAAAGGTGTTTTAGTTGTTATTGAAGCCAGGCATCAGTGCGTTGCATCCAGGGGTGCTCGCCAACCAGATGTAAATACCGTGACCTTGGCATCAAGGGGCCTATACACAGAACCCAGCTATCGCGCTGAGGTTCTGGGGCTAATAAATAAAAAATCATGACGGGCTGGACTAGGCCGCTACTAATGGGTGTGCTGAATGTAACCCCCGACTCTTTTAGTGACGGCGGGCAATTCTTAGAACCTGCGAGGGCTCTGGCGCAGGCGAGTATGTTGAGCGTTCAGGGGGCGCAAATTATTGATGTCGGTGGAGAGTCGACAAGGCCGGGAGCAGTGAGGGTGACTCCGGCCGAAGAGCAGGCGAGGATTCTTCCGGTTATTGAGGCGATCAAGAGTGATTTGAGCATCACCATCTCGGTCGACACAATGAACGCTGCGACTGCAAGAAAAGCTGTGAAAGCTGGCGCAAACATCGTCAATGACATCTCTGGCGGACTTTCGGACCCTCAGATGTTTGCTGCCATTCAGGACCTAGATTGCAAGTATGTGCTCGGTCACTGGCGCGGTCACGCCGACAAAATGGAATCCATGGCTCAGTACTCTGATGTCGCACGCGAGGTTGTTGCGGAGCTGGCCGAGCAGGTCGCTATGGCGGTGGCTGCCGGGATCTCAAGAAGTCGAATTGTCGTTGATCCGGGCCTAGGTTTTGCAAAAGACATTTACCAAAACTGGGACCTAGTGAATCGACTAGATGAGCTTGAGCAACTGGGGCTACCGGTCTTGGTTGGGGCTTCCAGAAAACGATTTTTGGCTCACGCGTTGAGCGCCCAAGATCCGGCTTCAGTGTCTATGCCGAGACGAGATGTTGCAACTGCGGTCTTGACAGCTTTGTTGCTTCAGCGAAAACTATGGGGTGTGAGGGTTCACGACGTTCAAAGCACCAGCGATGCAATTGCCATCGTTTCTTCCTTGAAGAATCATCAGGAGACCAAGTGATTTATAAAATCAGAATCGACGGCCTATCGGTTTTCGGCTATCACGGTGTCCAGCAGCATGAAAAGGACTTCGGTCAAGAGTTTCTGATTGATATTCACCTGGATGTTGATTCTGGTTTGGAGGATTCTATTGATTCCACCGTTTCGTATGCTGCTATCGCTGATTTGGTAACTGAGTTATCAGCAAGAACGCGATTTGATCTAATTGAGTCATTGTCGAGGGCTCTGGTTAGTGCGTGTTTGAAATATGATCCGCGGGTTCTTCGTTCAACAGTCACTGTTCACAAACCAAACGCCCCACTCAGCCAAAAATTTCAAGATGTGTCAGTAACCCTGGCTGGATCAAGAGATGAAAACTAGGGCCGTCATAGCTCTGGGAGCAAACCTGGGCGATAAAGAAAAAACTATCTCTAAGGCTCAAAAACAAATCGGTAAACTTCGCGGCGTTGAACTAGTTGCGAACTCCAAAAAATACCGCTCCCAGGCCCTCACTGAGCAGGGTGTCGATCCAAATGAGCCGGAGTATATAAACGCCGTGACAATCATCGACACTTCTCTTTCTCCCAAGAAGTTACTGTCGAGGCTCAACGAAATCGAGAATAAATTCGGCAGGATTCGTTCGACCAAATGGGCAGCCCGCACTCTTGATCTAGACATCATCATATTTGGGACCAGCGTCGTTGAGACAAAGTCGTTGGTCATTCCTCACCCTAGAGCGCAAGAGAGAGCGTTCGTTTTGATTCCCTGGTTGGAAGTAGATCCAGAGGCCGCGCTGACTGGACTCGGCCCAGTCAAGGAGTTGGCAGAGGGCATGGATTCGATGGTCTGGGTAATCCAGTGAACGGATCGATGGGCAAATCAGTTGCTGGATTTTCAGTTGTCGGTCTAGTCCTGGGTCTTGTCGCGGCCCAGCTCTCAGCCGGGTTTGGCTATGTTTTTCCTGCAAGCCCAATCAGCCTGCCAATTAGCTTGCTGTTGCTGGCTCTTGCAAATTACATATTCAGTTTTCCGATTTACCGATATCGCAAACGGCTTGGAAGTTACAAAGAAGGAATACGGCCGGAGAGGCCAAATCCCTTTTATGCCGTTCGGGTTTTGATTCTGGCAAGAGCGTCGGTTTTGGCTGGCGCGTTGTTCGCCGGCTGGCACGTCGGCCTGATTATCTGGCTCTTAAGTTTTAGCGTTGCTCCAGAGAATTTGATGCTAACTAGCTCGTTCGGGTTGATTGGAGCCGTAGCGTTAACAGTCGGAGGATTGGTTTCGCAGTGGAACTGCAAAACGCCTCCGAGTTCTGATTCCGATTGAAACTGGAAGGCTAGCTAGATGAAGATTGGTGTTGTCGGGGATGACCCAGCCGGCCCGGTACTCGCCAAAGCTTGGGCTGCAGCCGGGCATGAGCTAATCGGGGTATTCGTTGAAAGCCCGGAGGCCATTGATCGAATCGAAGCACTGATTCCCGATGTGCCGATTGCCAATATGGCCGCGGTTGTTGAGGATGCTGATTTAGTTTTGCTTGCAATCCCCTCGAGTGACTTGGAAATAACTTGCGCAGGTCTGGCCGACCTTGGATTGTTCGGACCAAAGAAAATAGTGGTCCACCTCTCGCCATTGGTTGGGTATTCGGTGTTAGCGGATGCTGCCAGATTTGGGGCAATACCAATCGCCATGCATCCGGTCATGCACTTCACCGGCACATCGATGGACCTAACGGTTCTAAAAAACACTTCTATTGCTGTGAGCGCGCCAGAGCCGCTGACACCTATCGCCGAGGCCTTGGCCATCGAGTTAGGTGCTGAACCAATGGTGATAACCGAGGATCAAAGAGCCGCCTACGCGGAGGCTTTTGAGGTTGCGAGTAGCTTCTCGTCTTTGGTTGTTAGACAAGCTCTTAGCATTTTGGAAGACGCAGGAATCCAAAACCCCGCCAGACTAATATCGCCGGTAGTTAGAAGTGCTGTCGAGACTGCGCTGTCGCAGCCGGTTAGCAAGATTGACCCGAAGGATGCGCTCTGATGCAACTAGCCCAAAAGATTGTGGAATTGGAACAAGCTTTAGCGATCGCCGATACCGACGGGAAACGCGTCGGGTTTATCCCGACAATGGGAGCACTTCACAAAGGACATTTGTCCTTGGTGAAAAAAGCTCAAGACCAAGGTTTGTTTATTGTGGTTTCGGTTTTCGTGAATCCAAGACAATTTGGTGAGGGCGACGATCTGGAAAATTATCCTCGAACCCTCGGCGTTGATGCTCGGGTGCTAAGTGATGCTGGGGTTGATGTTTTGTTTGCCCCAAGTAGTCACGAGGTTTATCCGGCTACCGGCGTCAAGGAAATATTCGCTGGTGAGCTCGGGGCTCTGTTTGAGGGAACGGTTAGGCCGGGCCACTTTGACGGCATGCTGACAGTCGTCAATCGCTTGTTCAATCTAGTTCAACCTGATGTTGCGTTCTTCGGATCCAAGGATGCGCAGCAGTTGATGCTGGTCACCCAAATGGTTAGGCAGCAGGTTGCCAACGGGGATCGCGAACCAATAAAAGTAGTTGCTTGCGAAACAGTGCGTGACGAAGAGGGCCTAGCTCTGTCAAGCAGGAATCAGCGAATCCCCAAGGACCTAATTCCGGCCGCAAGGACACTTCATATGGCCTTGATTGCGGGCTCAAAAAAGAAAACAAAAGCTGATTGCATCGAAGCTGCAACGGCGCAGCTTGATCCAATTATTAGACTTGACTATCTAGAACTAGTTGACCCGGATACTTTTGCGGTCACCGATGGCGTCGCAGGCGCCAGAATGGTGATTGCCGGATGGGTCGGAGAAGTTCGTCTAATCGATAATTTATTAGTAGGTGGTGTCTAAAGTGGGCGAAGAGTACGAGGAGATAGACCTCCCCGAGCAAATTGCAGTGCGGATGGACAAGCGTGAGCGGCTAAATGCACTGGGTTCCGCTTACCCGGTAACGCTGCCAATCACCCACACCATTGAGGCGACCAAGGCCAAGTATCCAAATCTTGAACAGGACATCGCCACCGGTGACCAGGTCGGGCTAGCCGGAAGAATCATGTTTCTTCGAAACACCGGCAAACTTTGCTTCGCCACTTTGCAGTCTGGCTCTGGGGAGCGAATCCAGGCAATGATCAGTCTTGATAAGGCCGGTCAAGAGCAGCTTGACAGCTGGAAAGAACTTGTCGATTTGGGCGACCATGTGTTTGTCGAGGGTGAAGTCATTACTTCAAAGCGAGGCGAGCTAAGCGTCTTGGCCACCAAGTGGTTGATGGCAGCAAAGACCCTCAGGCCATTGCCTAACCTCCACAACGAACTGGGCGAAGAGTTTCGAGTTCGACACCGTTACATCGATTTGATTGTCCGTGACCGGGCTCGCGAGGTGGTGAAGATTCGCGCTGGAGTGATGCAGTCGATTCGAAACACGTTTGCCAAGCAGGCCTTTATTGAGGTTGAGACACCGATGTTGCAGGTTATGCACGGCGGCGCATCCGCCAGGCCGTTCAAGACCCACTCGAATGCCTTTGACACTGACTTGTATCTTCGAATTGCACCGGAACTGTTCTTGAAGCGCGCTGTTGTCGGCGGTTTGGAAAGAGTCTTCGAAATAAACCGAAATTTCAGAAACGAAGGTGCGGACAGAACCCACTCACCCGAGTTTGCAATGCTCGAGGCCTATGAGGCATACGGCGATTACCACACCATGATGGATCTGACTCAAGCCCTAATCCAAAACGCGGCATCCGATGTTCTTGGAACTCAAGTGGTCCAGCTCGAGGACGGCACAGTGAACGACCTCAGCGGGACCTGGCCAAGGGTTTCAATGTATGAATCCTTGTCAGAGGCCTGCGGTGTGACAGTCACACCTGAGACTTCGGTTGCGGATTTGAAGAAGCTGGCGGACACCGTTGGCATTGAAATCGACCACCCGCTTCACGGCAAGTACGTTGAAGAGCTTTGGGAGCATTTCGTGAAGCCGGGGCTAACCGGTCCTGCGTTTGTAATTGATTTTCCGGTGGACACTTCTCCTCTGACCAGAGACCATCGGAGTAAAGCTGGCGTTGTTGAAAAATGGGATCTCTACATCATGGGCTACGAGCAAGCCACTGGTTATTCCGAGTTGGTGGACCCCATTGTCCAGCGAGAGCGTTTCGTGGCTCAAATGCAATTGGCGGCCACCGGGGACCCGGAGGCCATGAAGCTGGATGAAGAGTTTTTGAAGGCTTTGGAGTTTGGCATGCCACCGTCCGGTGGCTTGGGGCTTGGTATCGATCGACTCTTAATGTCGCTCACCGGCCTAGGTATTCGGGAAACCATCTTGTTCCCGTTGGTGAAGTAGGTGGAGATGACTGCTTGGGAGACCTTGCTAGATGTATTGATTTCGTTGATTCCACCGGCAGCAGTCGGAGTGATATTTTGGATCATGATGCGCTCCATTTTGCGCGCCGATAA
The DNA here is from genome assembly GCF_000257665.1 of Candidatus Aquiluna sp. IMCC13023. Classification (GTDB taxonomy): domain Bacteria; phylum Actinomycetota; class Actinomycetes; order Actinomycetales; family Microbacteriaceae; genus Aquiluna. The sequence goes on along the minus strand of NZ_AJKR01000004.1, from coordinate 31,371 downwards.
GGGCGAGCGAGATGTCTACGCGAAGATCGAAGCAGAAGAGCGGGCTAAACGCGCTAACGCCTTGGGCGAACAGCGCTAGTTTTGTGGCAGGCACCCCCGTAGCATTTTGATTACGGATTTTGAAAGGTGCTAACTTGTTCGAGAAATTTACAGACAAGGCTCGCAGAGTCGTTGTGCTTGCTCAAGAAGAGGCGAAGCTTCTAAACCACAACTACATCGGAACTGAGCACATCTTGCTCGGTCTGATTCACGAGGGCGAGGGCGTTGCCGCGAAGGCGCTTGAGGCGCTCGGCATTAACCTCGAGCAGGTTAGAGAACAGGTCCAGGACATTATCGGTCAGGGCCAGCAATCGCCATCCGGTCACATTCCGTTTACCCCGAGGGCAAAGAAAGTTCTTGAGCTAAGCCTTCGAGAGGCACTTCAGCTAGGACACAGCTACATCGGAACCGAGCACCTACTTCTTGGCCTAATTCGCGAGGGTGAGGGAGTTGCTGCTCAGGTGCTAACCAAGCTTGGAGCCGACACAAACAAGGTTCGTCAGCAGGTTATTCAGTTGCTATCTGGTTACCAGGGCAAGGAAAGCGTTTCAGTTGGTGGAGAAGCTCAACCTCAGGCCAAGGGTTCTACGATTCTTGACCAGTACGGCAGGAACCTCACGCACGCTGCCGCAGAAGGAAAGCTTGACCCAGTAGTAGGTCGTGAAAAAGAGACCGAACGAGTAATGCAGATTCTTTCTCGCCGAACCAAGAACAACCCAATTTTGATCGGCGAGCCAGGAGTCGGAAAGACTGCTGTCGTCGAAGGACTGGCTATTGCAATCGTTGCCGGAAACGTGCCGGAAACTCTTCGTGGCAAGCAGCTTTACACGCTCGACATGGGAAGCCTCATCGCAGGGTCCCGTTACCGTGGTGACTTTGAAGAGCGACTAAAGAAGGTCACCAAGGAAATCCGCACTCGCGGGGACATCATCACTTTTATCGATGAAATCCACACCCTCGTTGGTGCTGGAGCTGCCGAGGGTGCTATCGATGCCGCGTCGATCTTGAAGCCGATGCTTGCAAGAGGCGAGCTTCAGACCATTGGGGCGACAACCTTAGATGAATATCGCAAGCACTTTGAAAAAGACGCTGCGTTGGCCAGAAGGTTCCAGTCCATTCAGGTCGCCGAGCCATCCCCGGCACTTGCAATCAGCATTCTTAAGGGACTGCGCGATCGCTACGAGGCTCACCACAAGGTATCGATAACCGACGGTGCAATTGTTGCCGCAGTCTCAATGTCCGATCGCTACGTGACCGACAGGTTCCTGCCGGACAAGGCTATTGACTTGATCGATGAGGCCGGTGCCAGGTTGAGACTCAGCTTCCTTTCAGCCCCTCCAGAGCTCAAGGCGATGGAAGAAAAAGTGGCTGTCGTGCGCCAGGCCAAAGAGCAGGCGATTGCTGATCAAGACTTCGAAGCCGCAGCTACCAAACGCGATGAGGAGAAAAAGCTCACCGCCGAGAAGGTTCGCATGGAGAAGGAATTCCGCGATGGCAGCTTAGACACCCCAGGTGTTGTTGACGAAGCACTTATCGCCGAAGTCATTGCCCAGGCAACTGGCATTCCACTATTCAAGCTGGGTGAGGACGAAGGCGCCAAGCTGATATACATGGAGGACGGTCTCCACAAGCGAGTCATTGGCCAGGAGCAGGCAATCGCCGCGCTTTCAAAGACTATTCGCCGCCAGCGTGCAGGGTTGAAAGATCCAAAGCGCCCATCTGGCTCGTTTATCTTTGCGGGACCGACCGGTGTTGGAAAGACTGAGTTGGCCAAGGCTCTTGCGGAGTTCTTGTTTGAGGACGAGGACGCACTAATCGCGCTTGACATGAGCGAGTACAGCGAGAAGCACACTGTTTCTAGGCTATTTGGAGCCCCTCCGGGCTTCGTTGGCTACGAAGAGGGCGGTCAGCTGACCGAGAAGATTCGTCGTAAGCCATTCTCAGTTGTGTTGTTCGATGAGATCGAAAAGGCCCACCCGGATATCTTCAACTCGCTGTTGCAGATTCTCGAAGAGGGTCGCTTGACCGATGGCCAAGGACGAGTTGTGGACTTCAAAAACACAATCATCATCATGACCACAAACTTGGGTACCAGGGAAATCACCGGCAGCACGCTTGGTTTCTCTCTTGAGGGCGACAGTCAGAATGACTACACCCAAATGAAGGGCAAGGTGAACGAGGAGCTGAAGAAGAATTTCAAGCCCGAGTTCCTGAACCGAGTTGATGACGTAATCGTCTTCCCACAGCTATCTCGTGAGGAGCTATTGCAGATCGTTGACCTGTTTATTTCGAGGCTTCAGCTTCGTTTGGACGACCGCGATTTGATGTTGACTTTGACCTCATCGGCCAAGGATCGGCTAATCGAGCTTGGCTACGACCCGACCATGGGTGCCAGGCCACTTCGAAGGGCTGTTCAGCGTGAAATTGAAGATGCAATTTCCGAGCGTATCCTCACCGGCTACATCGGAACCTCTCAAGATATCTTGGTTGATTACCTAGAGGGTGAGTTCAGTTTCGTTGCAAACTCCCGAGAGACTGAGACCGTAGCTAAGGCATGACCCAGGTCCAAAAGTACGAGGTGGTGAAGTCCTATAAGGACTTTGAAGTGCGCGATTACGCGCCCTTCATCACCGTCTCTACGCACGAATCTGGAAACATGCTTTCCGCCGGTAATCAGGCCTTTAGAGAGCTTGCAAATTTCATTTTTGGGGGCAATCAAGAGTCAAGGCAAATCCCAATGACCACTCCGGTCACCGAAGTCCCCGTGGATGATGGATTTGAAGTTTCTTTTGTGATGCCTCATGACATGGCGATGAGAGACATGCCTACACCTTCTGGAGCAAACCTCAAGATTGCCGAGCATCCGGCGGTAAAAATGGCAGCCATAAGGTTCTCTGGCACGGTGGGTAATAACTCATTTCCAAATAACGAAAAAAAACTGAAAGACCTGCTCTTGGCTCAAGGAATTGAGTTTGATCCAACGCCGATCTATGCGCGCTACAACGCACCAACAACTCCGTTTTTTCTGAGGCGAAACGAAGTCTTGCTTTCTCTCAAGGCTTGAGTAGTTCATAATTACCTAATGTTCCAAATCCGATCAGCTAAAACCACCGATGTCCCAGCCATAAGCAAAATAGCTTCGCCCTTAGTGGATAAGCGCGTGCTGCTTGGCAAGGAAATGGTCGAGACCTACGAGGCAATTCAAGAATTTGTGGTTGCCGAGCAAGATTCCAAGCTTTTGGGATTCGGTGCGCTGCACGTGATGTGGCAAGACTTGGCCGAGGTCAGGACTTTAGCGGTCGATGAGCAAGCCAAACGCCGCGGTATCGGCAAGGCAATGCTGCTAGAACTTGAGGCCAGGGCAAAGGCTCTTGGCGTCACAAGGGTATTTTGCCTGACGTTTGAAAAAGAATTTTTCGCAGCAAATGGCTATCAGGTGATATCCGATGTCCCAGTGGACCCAGCGACCTATGCAGAGCTGGTTCGTTCTCACGATAACGGCGTCGCCGAATTTTTGGATCTTGCACGAGTTAAGCAAAACACGCTGGGAAACTCGCGCATGCTCAAGCACCTCTAGCTAGATTTATTCCATGGCCCAACTAGACCCCGTGATAATTAGACGACGAAGAGTCGCAGCCTTGGGCATTCTGGCGGTTTTAGTGATCGCAATTTGGTCAGTGTCCCAGCTTGTAATTGGGCAAGGCCAGGCCCAGGTTGACGCCGCGCCCGAGGAAACCGAAGTCGCTGTCTCGGCTGAAATCACAGATTGTGCGCCTGGCGTGGTTTCCTTGTCAGCAATGATCGGAACCTTCGATCAGACAACCCAAGTCAGCGAGACTATAAATAATTTTTCATCTGATGCGATTCCGTATCTTTGGTACGAAGTAACCAACACTGGCTTGGTGGACTGCCGGTTTAATGTTGGATCAAGAGTGACTTTCTTCACCATCACATCGGGCGAGCAAACCTATTATTCGTCAAGGGACTGCGATCGCTCCGACAGTAAAGATCTGACGGTTTTGCTTCAGGCCAACGTGCCGCTGAAGGCTGAGCCATCCGCCTGGGATCGGGTTTATTCGTCTTCTGAAGGCTGTAGTGCAGCCCAGGGCATGAAGTCAGTTCCTGGCGGCGGTGCTACCTACAAGCTAAAAGCTGAGCTAAACGGAGTCATCTCCGAGGATGTTCGCTTTATCCTCAACTAGATACCTGTTGCGACTGGTCCGATTGGGCCAGTGCTTGAGTGAGGGCTTTTTTTAGCTGCCCACTTGTCGAATCGATAATTATCTTGTGACCCAGTCGACTGGCCTCATTGGTTCGCTGCGAGAGATTAGCAACCCCGCGAACCTCTCCTGATAGCGATATTTCACCGAAGGCCGCGACTTTGGTTGAAACAGGTTTATCGCTCACTGCAGAGGCAATGGCAATGGCGATTGCCAAATCGGCGGCGGGCTCAATGATCCTCATGCCGCCAACCGTTGAGACATAAACATCCTTGTCGCTAAGCGAGATTCCCGCTCTTCGCTCCAGCACAGCAAGTAGCATTGCCACCCGGGAGCTGTCCACGCCGTTTGTGACACGTCTTGGTTGCGGGGAGCTACTCTTCACAACAAGTGCCTGAATCTCCGCCCTCAGTGGGCGCCTGCCCTCGACCGCCACCGTTATGCAGGTTCCAGAAACCGGTGTGCTGCCGCTGGAAACAAACAGCGCACTCGGGTCAATAACCTCCGCGATGCCCTCGCCGGTCATTTCGAAACAGCCAACCTCATCGGTGGGGCCAAACCTATTTTTCAAGGTTCTAACGAACCGAAGCGCTGTTTGTCGGTCACCCTCGAAGTGACAAACAACATCAACCAGGTGCTCCAGCGTTCTAGGTCCGGCAATGGAGCCGTCTTTCGTGACGTGGCCGACCAAGATAACCGGGGTAGATTTTTGCTTGGCTAGCCGAATTAGGTTGGACGCAACCTCTCGGACTTGCGCTGGCATTCCGGCGGCGCCATCAATGTCATCAGAGCTGATGGTCTGAACCGAGTCCACGACCATCAATTCAGGCTTTACCTGTTCGAACTGTCCAAGGACATAACCTAAATCAGTCTCAGCTGCCAGGTAAAGATTCTCGCTTAGGGCATTGGTTCGTTGAGCACGCAGTCTTACTTGGCTGGCGGATTCCTCTGCGGAAACATAGAGAACCCTTTTACCGCTCTTTGCGAGCCTCGATGCAACCTCTAGCAACAACGTGCTTTTACCGACTCCTGGTTCACCGGAGAGCAGTATTGCGGCGCCGGCCACAAGGCCACCACCTAAAACTCGATCAAATTCAGAAACCATGGTTTTTTGATAGCCATCGGTTACTACGGCCACTTCGGTTATTGGCCTGGCCTCATGCCCGACTGAGATTCTGGCGGCCTTTGCCTTGGTGGTTTGTGCGGCCTCAGCGATCGTTCCCCAGGCTTGGCACTGACCGCACTGACCCGACCACTTTAGAGTCGTCCAACCGCAATCGGAGCATCGATAATCAATTTTTGTCTTGGCCACAAGAACAAACTACCGTGGGTCACCCCCAGCTAGATAACCTAAGTGAACAAGCCTTAAAATTTGGGGTTCAAACAGTTAGGTACTAGATGCGCAAACACTCGCAAGAACTGTGGCTGGTGCTGATGGTTTCCCTTGGTGCAAGCGCGATCTATTCGGTTCTTAGTCTTGCTAGAAAGCTAACTAGCACCCAAGGCCTAGCTGGCTCAGTAACAACCATCAACCAACCGCTGGCAAAAACCCCTTGGCTAGATTTAGTGAGCCAGCTTGCCTCGATCTCACTGGCATTGGTACCAGTGCTGCTGGCGCTTTATTTTTTGCGGATGGACAAGATAAAAATCGGTCTAATGCCTGTGAAAAGGGACTGGATCATCGGAATCTCGCTGCCTTTAATTATTGGTATTCCCGGCATCGCTCTTTACGTGGTCGCTCTGAATCTTGGTCTAACCTCCAGGATTGTGCCGAGCTCACTGGGGGATTACTGGTGGACGCCGGTGGTGCTGGTCCTCGCTGCACTGCGATCAGGTCTCCAGGAAGAAATCATTGCGGTTGCATTTTTTGCGAAAAAACTAAAAATTATCAGACCGGAAATAACGATCATTTCGGTGGTAGTTCTCTCCAGTTTGTTTAGGGCCAGCTATCACCTGTATCAGGGCTTTTCGGCTTTCCTTGGCAACTTTGTAATGGGCTTGGTCTTTGGTTACTTGTTCATGAGAACTGGCAGGGTGGCTCCGCTGGTGATTGCCCACACCATTATGAACACCGCAGTTTTCATCGGGTTCCCGCTGGTAGCTGGCTTTCTCTAGTCCTCGTAAGCTTTGAAGATGGAAAAACTAAGAGTGTGCTTTTTAGGAACCGGATCGATGGGCTCGGCCGTCCTAACCGGTTTGATTGCCAGCGGTCACCCGCTAGAGCTAATTTCCGCAACCACCAAATCGATACTCTCTGCCGATGCTTTGCGTGCCAGGGGAATAAGCGCGATGGCCATCGAGGAAGCAGCTGACGCTAATGCCTTGCTCGCCGGCGATGCCGATTTAATCGTTTTGGGTGTTAAGCCCTATCAAATCAAAGACGTTCTGGCCGAAATAAAAGATGAAATTGCCCCGAATGCGGTGGTCATTTCTATGGCTGCAGGAATCAAGCTTGCTTCAATGAAAGAGGTCTTGCCGGCAAACCCCAATCTCGTTCGCACCATGCCCAACACCCCGGCTCTTGTGGGCATGGGTGTTACTGGAGTGGCAGCTGCGACCAGTGCATCAGCCGATGCAGTGTCGGCAACCATGGAGCTATTTGACTCGGTTGGCGCGGCCCTCGAGATTACTGAAGAGCAGATCGATGCCCTAAGTGCAATTTCCGGCTCCGGCCCGGCCTGGGTTTTTTACATCATGGAGCAGTGGGAGCAGATTGCTCAAAACCACGGCTTTAGCAAGGAACAGGCAGCAGTTATGGTTCGCGGCACCTTGGCCGGATCCATCGACCTACTGGCTCAAAGCGACGAAGAGCTTGCCACACTGCGCTCAAAGGTCACAAGCCCCGGGGGCACAACTGAGCGAATCATCGACACTTTGGAAAAAGCCGACTTACAGTCAATATTTGAAGCCAGCCTTCAAGCGGCACTTCAAAGGGCTAAAGAAATTGGCGCCAGCTAGCTCTAAGCTGTAGTTATGGCAGATATTTTTGAAGCAGTTGCAGACCCTACCCGTCGCAAGCTCCTGGAAAGCTTGCTGAATTCCAATGTTGGTGGCTCCGGTGAACTGACGGTTTCACAGCTTGTTGAAATCACTGGACTTGGACAACCTACGGTTTCTAAGCACTTGAAGACTCTTCGAGAGGTTGGCCTAGTTGCCGCGCGCGAAGAGGGACAAAAGCGTTTTTACTCGGTCACGCCTGAACCACTTGAAGAAATCGAAGATTGGATGATCGACTTCCTATCGCTTGATTTTGAAAGTGAAGAAGAGATGGTCGATGATCTAGCCCACAGTCTTGCCGGTGCCGGAGAGCAGCTTGGCCACTGGCTAACCGAGCGTTCAAGTTGGCTAACTGGCGAGCTAAAGTCCAGGGCCTCTGAGGTCGATATCGATTTCAATGCAGCAGAGATGGGCCGCAGGCTTGGCCGCAAGCTCGCCGATGCCAGGTCGGAAGCCGAGAAGTCGGTGAAGGATTTCGAGCGCATTGCCAAGCAGAAAGTTGAAGAAGTAATCGACGATGTGAAATCAGAGGCTCAACACTTGGCCGAAGAGGTTCGCAACCGAACTTCGAAGAAGTGACCTCATGACAAAAGGTGCTAACGACGATCTAAGAGACTTCGCCCGGCAACAGCTAAAGAAAAAGCAAGTGTTCAAAACTTATCTTTCCGTCTATGTGGGGGTCACCGGGCTGGTCATCATAATTTGGTCTTTGACTTCTCCAGGAAGTTATTTTTGGCCGATCTGGGTTATTTTTGGCATGGGAATTGGAGCAGTTGCGACTGGTCTAGATGCCTATGGGAACAGCTGGTTGAAGCCGATTACCGAAGCAGATGTTGATGCAGAGGTTGAGCGTCTTGGCCGTAGAGGCTAGACTACTAAGGTTGACCATTCGGGCAATCACAAGTTTTATGAGGTTTTAATGGGTTCAGTTATAAAGAAGCGCCGCAAGCGTATGTCGAAGAAGAAGCACCGTAAGCTTCTGCGCAAGACTCGACACCAGCGTCGCAATAAGAAGTAAGTATTAGTAACGAACCCGCCTTCGGGCGGGTTTTGTTTTAACGTCTTTTCAGGTCTCGTTTTTTGAATCTAAGAATGTCCCAGTTCGCTGCCTCGGCATATCTCGTGAGTGCCTTATCGGGGTTCACAGCCACCGCATTTTTCACAAGCGTCAGAAGTGGAAGGTCATTTACCGAGTCCGAGTAAGCCCAAGATTTACTGAGGCTAATACCTCGCTCAACAGCGAGCTTCTTGGCTGCCTTGCGTTTTGCCTGACCATGAAGGGCTTCACCGATAAGTTCACCGGTTAGAACTCCGTTGTTTCTTCCAACCACAGTTCCAAGCGCTCCGGTGGCACCCAAATCCTTGGCTATTAGTTCTGCCAGTTCGACCGGTGCGGCAGTTATCAACCAGACTTCGTGCCCCTGGGCAAGGTGCTCTTTGACTGCGGCAACTGTTTTCGGCCACAGCCTTGGCTTTATTTCGGATTCGTACACGGTCTGCATAAGCGGTTCAAGCGAGCTGACGGAGTAACCTTTGGTGACTGAGAGTGCGCGTTCCTTGAACCCAGCTAAGGTGTTATTTTTCTCTCCTCGACGAATAAACATCATCTGCTCAAAGGCGAATCTCCAGATGTCTCGACGCTTTATGGTGCCATCGCGAAAGGCAATTTTGCCAAATAATATGGTGGCTGCGCCTCGGACCAAGGTGTTATCGACATCAAAGAATGCCGCAACCTTTTTCTCGTTATTCGTCTTATTTACAGCCACCGCCACAGTCTATTGGTACAGGTTTCTAGAATAGGGTGGAGAAATGAAAGCGACCTTGGGAATTACCTTGATAGGCAGGCAAGGCTGCCATCTATGCGAGGAGGCACAAAACATCCTCGCTGGAGTAATCGCCCGCTTCGCAGCAGAGAACCCACTAATTGAATACGTAATTGACGATGTCGATGTCGATTCTGATTTGGAGCTGAGGGACAAGTACTCGGACGAGGTTCCAGTGCTTCTGATCAATGGTCAACAGGTTGCTTTTTTGAAATTTGACGCAGATCGAATTTACTCAAGGCTCGGTGACTTTGCAAAAAACTAGAGAAGCTTTTCCGGATTTTCTTCGAGGATTTGCACTGCTTGGAATCGTCGTAGTCAACGCTCCATTTATTGGAATCAACACAGTCCTTGGTTTGAGTGCAGCCGATGTTTCGCAAGTTCAAAACTTTGTCCCAGCCTTTTTGATTAATGCCCTAGCGCTTGGAAAGTTTTACTTGCTGTTTTCGTTCTTGTTTGGATACAGCGCCGGCTTTGTGCTGAAGGACAGCAAGGTCAATCTGAAAAGGTGGGTGGCCAGGGCATTGTTTCTGATTGTCCTTGGAACGCTGCATGCCACGTTGTTGTTTCACGGTGACATCTTGTTTGGTTACGGAGTTTTAGCGCTCGTGTTAACACTGTTCTACTTCCGAAGTGACCGAGCGCTAAAAATCTGGGCTCGGATTCTCTACCTTGGCACCGCCGGATTATTCTCGATCTTCGCGCTGCTGCTGTGGTTTGCAGAAAAGTACCTGGGTGAAGATGTTGGCGAAACCGTGACTGAATCCCGATTGGACTCCTCGCTTGCTTCGGGCTCCTTCTTTGACAACGCAAGTGCGCGCTTCGAGCTCTGGTCTACTGGGCTTGGCGAGTCGTTTTTGCTGCAGGGCCTGATGGCACTTGCTGCATTCCTGGTCGGCGTGCTGGCATCGCGCCGGAAGCTGCTCGCATCCGGAGCTAAGCCTGAGGCGATGAAAAAGCTGGCGCTTTATGGCTTGGGGCTGGGTTTGCCGATCCAGTTGACAGGTTCTTGGTTCCTGTTGCAAAACCAACTGTCTGACCACTTCAGTATCGGGGTCGACCTAGGACTGTTCGTGTTGCTGTTTTTCTCAGCCCCACTCTTGAGCGCCGGCTACCTAGGGGGACTATGGCTGGTTCTTCAGAAGACCAGAAAAGGCGCTGGCTTGATTTCCGCAGCTGGTCGCCACTCACTCAGCGTCTACATCAGCCAGTCGCTAATTCTTTCCTTTGTCTTTTCAAGCTGGGGGCTCGGGGCCTTCGGTGAGCTGGAGTTGTGGTTGGTCACCCTGATTGCCATTGCGGCCTGGTTGGTTCCAGCACTGCTTGCGCTCTGGAACTCTCACTATCGAGTATCTGGGCCGCTTGAATGGGTTTTGAAAAAGACCACAGAGCCATTTAGGGCAAAAGCATGAACTTAGAACAGCTCGGGCTATTCGGGGTATTTCTTGCTGGAGCCATTCCCTGGTTAGAAGCAATCGGTGTTGTTCCGGCCGGAATACTAATTGGACTGGATCCTGCTCTGACGGTCTTGTTTGCGGTTACCGGAAACGCGATAACAATCTTTTTGTTTGCCTTTGGGGCCGGCAAGCTGCGCAGCTGGATGCGGCAAAGACGCTCGGCTAAGGGCAAGACCGAAGAGTCACCCAGAATCATTAAGGCCCAACGTTCCTTTGACCGCTGGGGTATTTATGGGCTGGCAATCCTTGGGCCCTTGTTCATTGGTACTCAGTTCGCGGCTCTTGTTGCAGTGGCTGGGGGGGTCAAGCCGCTAAAAGCATCGATTGCAATAACTGCTGCGACAATTTTGTGGGCAGCACTAATCGCCCTTGCCTTTGTGGTGGCAGGCTTCGATGGAATTCCAGGTTTTGAATCCGAATAACTAGCGGGTTTTTGCGAATGGTCTATGGCTCTAGTCGGTTTGGACCGCGGAACAAGAAGCTTGCTTCGCGAATGTTGGACAGGTTTAGCAGCAACATGACCACTCTTGTTAGGCCCATGCCGAAACCACCGTGCGGCGGGACGCCGTAGCGGAAGAAGTCAAGGTAAGACTGCAGGCCCTCTGGCTCTAGACCCTTTTCCTTGATCTGTTCTGTCAGAACGTCAACGCGGTGCTCACGCTGCGCTCCGGTGGTGATTTCGGTTCCCTTCCAAATCAAGTCATAGCTCTTGGTCAGATCAGGGTTGTCAGCATGCCTCATGTGATAAAACGGGCGAATGTTCTTTGGGTAGTCGGTTAGGAACACAAACTCGTGATCGTGAGTCTCTTCCACGTGAGCGGAAATTTGACGCTCGCCCTCTGGGTCTAGATCTCCATCTTGACGAGGAACCTTGTAGCCGCGTCCCTCGACGATTGAGTGAGCCTCGGCCAATGGAATTCTCGGAAACGGAATGCTTGGCACCTTTACTTCAAAGCCGTATAGCGCTTCGATTTGGGCTCCGTGCTCGTCTTTGACGGCTTGGATTGCCTTGACCATTAGCTGCTCTTGGAAGTTCATTACGTCTTCGTGAGAGTCAATCCAGCTCATTTCCATGTCTATCGAAACAAACTCGGTTGCGTGGCGTGAGGTGAAAGATGGGTCGGCACGGAACACCGGTCCAATTTCAAATACTTTGCCAAGGCCTGCGGCCATGGACATCTGCTTATAAAACTGGGGGCTCTGAGCCAGGTAGGCGTGAGTTTCGAAGTACTCAAGCTTGAACAGCTCAGCATGAGACTCAGATGGCTGCCCCATTAGCTTTGGCGAATGAATCTCAACGAAGCCATTTTCAAGCCAGTGCTCGCGCCAGTTTCTCTCTATGGTGGTTTGAATCTTTAGCATCAATGCCATTTCTGGTCTGCGGTAGTCCAGGAAGCGCCAGTCCAATCGCTTGTCGATTGAGGTGTCATCCGCGATTGGGCTATCGGCCGATGCTGCTCCAACAACCTCTAGCTCTTCTAGCAAAATCTCTACTCCGCCAAGCTTCACGCGCTCATCGTGCTTTAGCTGGCCCTTGATAATTACAAAGCTGCCGTGGCTAAGTGCGCTTACTTGATCAGCAAGCGCATCTTCATCAGCCGGTCGCGGGTAGGTCACCTGGACGCTACCGGACTCATCACGAATGATGATGAACTGAATTCTCTTCTGGTCCCTGAGGGTTTCAACCCATCCGCCGATTGTGACGGGGCCGTCTTGGCCTTGGCTAAGTGCGCTTGTGAGTGTGCGGTCTAGCATTATTTAGAATCCTCTGAGTATCTGCAGTCTGGACGAACTAACCCCAGTTTAGCGAGGGTAAACTTGTTCCTATGCCCGCTTCGCGCCTTCATCTAGTTCGCCACGGAGAGGTGTTTAATCCCTCCGGTGTTTTGTATGAGCGGATTGAGGGCTTTGAGCTATCAGACTTAGGCCACGAAATGGCCGAAGCGGCGGCAAAATCGCTTTTGGCCCAGGGCCGAAAAATCAAGCGCCTTATCGCATCACCTCTAGTTCGAACCCAGCAGTCCGCCGCTCCGATTGCCAAGCAATTTGGTGTCGCTGTTGATTTGGATGAGAGGGTTATCGAACCGTGGAACAAGTTCAAGGGGATAAAGCTTGCACCGGCGGCTTTCCTGAAGCGCCCAAGTTTGATTCTAAATCTTGCAAACCCGAAGCTTCCAAGTTGGGGGGAGCCTTACGACGACGTCGCTGCCCGAATGCAGGCCGCCGCTCTAGAGGCTTGGGATTCAGTCGATGGCGGAGATGTCGTGATCGTTTCTCATCAGCTACCGATTTGGATGCTTTATCGTTCAAGTGCCGGCTTAGCGCTTCCTCACAGTCCAAAATCCCGCAGGTGTTCGCTGTCCTCCATCACAAGCTTCGAAGTCATTGACGGGAAGCTAACCGAAGTTGTGTACTCCGAGCCGGGCCTTGCTCATGCAGCCAACGCCATTGATGGTGGTGCGGTTTGAAGCTAAGAACAATTCTTAGAACAACTATTGGGCTTGGCCTAGTGGCCGCGTTACTGGCGGGCTGTACAAGTGATCCACTGGCCGATCAATTTCGAGCTGGAGACAATAAAAATTACATTGCGGGCGATGGAACGGTCACTGAGTTCGCGCTCGGTTCCAGGCCTGGTTTCGAAGCCTTTGTCGGCGCCACTGAAAGTGGTCAAGTTTTAGACAGCTCAGCTTTCGAGGGCAATGTCATTGTTATGAACTGGTGGTATTCGGCCTGTGCTCCGTGCCGGGCGGAGGCCAGCGACCTAGCATTGTTGAGTGTGGAATTTGAAGACAGTGTTCAGTTTGTCGGCGTGAATGTTCGCGATACTGCGGAGACAGCGTTGGCTTTTGATCGAAACTTTGGAATTGAATACCCGTCTTTGATTGACGCTCAATCCGGACAGGTATCCCTTGCTTTTACAGGAGTCGTATCGCCTCAGGCGGTACCGACAACAATCGTTATCGATCGTGATGGCAAGGTGGCCTCGCGCATCTTGGGCCGAATCGAAGCCTCGATCCTAAGAACTCTTATTCAAACGGTGGTTGATCAGTGAACCCAGGAGAAATTGCGCTAAATGGCTCGATGCTCATTGCGGTTCCAGTTGCGCTGTTGGCCGGGATTGTCACTTTTCTTTCGCCCTGCGTTTTGCCCCTCGTTCCTGGATACTTGGGCTACGTCTCAGGTTCCGCGAACACCAAGACCCGGGTTATGACTGGGGCGATCTTATTTGTTTTGGGCTTCAGTGCGGTGTTTGTTTCGCTCGGCGTGTTGGCCGGAACGGCCGGCCTGTTGGTTTTGGTTAGAAACCCCTGGATACAGGTGGTTTTGGGTTTGATGGTTGTAATTTTTGGCTTTGCCATGATCGGTCAGCTTGGGTTCTTGCAGCGAAACTTTAAGCTCAAACTAAGTCCCAAAATGGGCTTGGCTGGTGCTCCGTTTCTTGGGGTCGTGTTCGCGCTTGGTTGGACCCCTTGTATTGGCCCGACCTTGTCGGCAGTGTTGGTTCTAGCCTCTGACACGGCGGACCCTTTGCGCGGGGGAATCCTAGCCACCGTTTATTCGTTGGGTATTGGTATTCCGTTTATTTTGATCGCAGCTGGGTTTGATTGGGCTAAAACTTCGGTTGGCTTCATAAAGCGTCACATCAGAACTTTCAATCTGGTTGGTGGAGCAATGCTGATTGTGGTCGGAATTTTGCTTATGACAGGTCTTTGGTTGCGTTTCAATAATTGGCTTCAGGTGGTGACAAGTGGCATCCAGCTTCCTCTCTAGACTCTCGTTCTGGCCAAGATTTTTCTGGCGCCAGCTGACATCGATGCGCAACGCGCTAATACTGCTGCTCTTGCTCGCCGTCGCAGCAGTGCCAGGCAGCGTTTACCCGCAGCGAAGTGCGGATCCAAACGGCGTTAAAGTCTTTTACGATAACGAGCCGGAGCTTGCGGCGGTGCTTGATCAGCTGCAGTTGTTTGATGTTTACACATCTGTCTGGTTCTCGGCTATTTATATTTTGCTGTTTGTTTCGCTGGCCGGCTGCGTGCTTCCAAGAACCAAGATTCACTTTGAAGCCCTCAGGGCTCGTCCGGTGCAGACGCCTAAAAACCTAGAGCGGATGCCGGAGTACCTGAGTGAAGCGGGCGACTCCTCAGTTCTTGAGAGTGCCATGGTGGTGTTGAAAAAGCGTGGATTCCGAATCGACCGGCAGCAAGAATCGATCAGTGCTGAAAAGGGTTATGCAAAAGAAACAGGCAACCTGGTGTTTCACTACTCGCTGGTCGGGGTGCTTTTGGCAGTTGGTTTCGGCGGCGGATTTAGCTTCTCTGGCCAGCGAGTGCTTGTTGAGGGCGACACCTTCGTGAATAACCTCGCAAGCTACGATTCATTTTCACCCGGTGCGTTATTCGACGAGGGTCAACTGGAGCCGTTTAGCCTGACTCTCGATGAGTTTGATGTCGTTTATGACCTTGCCAACCGAGCGAACATCGGTCAACCCATTGATTTCATCGCTTCGGTGTCAGCTGATTTTGGCCAGACGCAAACAGCAAGCGATATTCGAGTGAACTACCCGCTGGCGGCTCCGGGGGCGAACGTCTATTTGACTGGCAATGGGTTTGCACCTGTTGTGACAGTGTTTGACGGCGATGGCAATATTTCCTACCAGGGGCCAATTGTGTTCTTGCCACAGGATTCAAACATGACCTCACTAGGGGTTATCAAGGCACCGGACGCTCTTCCTGAGCAACTCGGAATCATTGCCTTTTTCTACCCGACCGCAGAGAAGCTAACAACCGGTGCGTATACGTCGATTTACCCGGACCCAATTGCGCCGTTGATGACCATGAATGTTTACACCGGAAACTTGGGGCTGGATTCGGGAATCCCAAGAAATGCATATGCGTTGGATACTGCAAACATGGAAATGATTGCTGGTCGTGACGGACCAGTGGCGGCTATTGAGCTTGAGGTCGGACAGTCCGCAGACCTACCAGACGGGCTGGGTTCAGTCAGGTTTGACGGTCTGTTGCGATTTGCGTCACTGGATGTCGCCCACAACCCGGGCGGAATCTGGGTGCTGCTGTTTGCAGCGTTGAGCTTAGTGTCGCTAACAATGTCGCTGATGGTGCCAAGAAGAAGAGTGTGGGTGAGGTTAGCAGCCGGTGGCAAAATTGAGTTTGCAGCGTTATCAAGGCGGGATGATCCGAACTTGACTCAAGTGCTAGAAGAAATAGTTCAAGAAATTAGATCAGGGAGCAAGAAATGACCGAAGTAGTCCTAAACGAGCCTTTATCGCAAGTGTCGCTGCTGTTCGTCTCATCGGCGCTCGCCTTCTTGGCGCTCGCACTGGTGCTTTTTTCCTTTCAGCTAGTGAAACTTTCAACCGTGGAGGCAGTCAGTTCGGAAGCTAAGGCCGCGAGTAGCGGGTCAACCATGGTCGATGAGAAAATCGCCACTGACAAAATGACGGCCACGGAGCGCGCGGGCTTTATTCTGCTTTGGGTTTCAACCGCCATCTTGGGCGTTGGGGTTGTGCTTCGAGGAGTTGCCGCTGGCCGAGTGCCATGGGCAAACATGTACGAGTTTTCCATCAGCGGCGCCTTTTTGATTTTGCTGGTTTACCTAACCGCGCTAAAAATCAAAGATCTGCGCTTCATCGCAACATTCATCGCCGGCTTCGCTCTCGTGACTATTTTTGCTGCCGTTTCGCTCTTTTACGTCGAAGTCCAAACCATCATGCCTGCGCTACAGAGTTACTGGCTGGTAATTCACGTTGTGGTGGCGATTATGGCAACCGGCTTCTTAGCGGTTGCAGCTGGAATGCACATTGCTTATCTATTGAAGGCGTCCGGTCGGGCCAAGAAACTGTTTAGCCACTTTCCGGAATTGCTTCAGCTCGAGCGCATCGCCTATCGGTTTAATGTCGTGGGGTTTGTGCTCTGGAGCTTCACTTTGATTGCAGGCGCGGTTTGGGCCGAGCGCGCATGGCACCGCTACTGGGGCTGGGACACCAAAGAGGTTTGGACCTTCATTATTTGGGTGCTTTATGCCGGCTACCTGCACGCAATGGCAACCAGGGGATGGAACGGCAAGCGAGCCGCATGGCTTGGATTAGTGGCGTTCTTGTCCGTTATTTTCAACTTCACGATTGTGAATCTATTCTTCAAGGGACTGCACGTCTACTCGGGTCTATAAAAGCTTCAAGCAGCGATCTAGTCGTTGTTGCCACCAGATCTGGCGCTCACTATCAACTGCCAGCTCACTAACCAGAGCGGAATCAATCTCTAGTTCGTCAAGTCCCAAATAGCCATTCACTGCAACCAGCGGATTGCGCGTTACGTCCTTGGCAATCAGAGACGCAGTTCCAAGCCCGCAGTCGTAGTCAAGGCTTGGCAAGCTGGCTGCCAAGTGAAGACCGTGTGAGATACCGATGCTGCTTTCTAGAGCCGAACTAACAACACTTGCCAAGCCAGATTCTGAGGCGATTGCCAGCGATCTGGTAATTCCACCAAGCGGCTGGACCTTCAAAACCGCTATGTCGGCAGCGCCGGCCGCTGCCACCTCTAAAGGGTCACTTTGTTTGCGAATTGACTCATCGGCGGCAATCTTCATTTGGATTTCGGCTGCAGCTAATTGCGTGCGAAGTTCAACTAGCTCACTGATGCTCGCCACCGGTTGCTCAAAGTATTCGATCGGGTAATCAGCGATTGCCCTAATAATTTTCATTGCCTGAGCAACAGAGTAATTTCCGTTGGCATCAAGCCTGAGGTTGGCATCCGGGAAGCTTTTGTGGGCTTGGGCGATCCGGGCTAAATCCTGATCGAGGTCTTGGCCGACCTCGGCAACTTTTATTTTTATGGTTTGAAACTGGCCGAATGCTTGAAGGGTTTCGACAACCTGATCGGGTCTGACTGCTGGCAGGGTTGCGTTTATCGGTATCAGCGGCCTTTTGGGCTCTGGAAGAGGACTGTTTGCAAACTCCAGAGCCGCTCTCAACCAGGTCGCAGCCTCATCATCTTTGTATTCTAAAAATGGCGAGAATTCGCTGTAGCGCTGGGAGCCCTTAAAAATAAGCGCCTCTCGGAAATCGATTCCCCGAAACCTAGAGCGCAGCGGCAGTCTGACAACCGCCACTTGAGTTATTTGAATGCTCTCCACGAGGATTAGTCTAGGTCTATGACTAAACCAGTTTCAGAGCTGTTTGATCCAGAAATCTGGATGTCGGTGCCAGGGTTTGAGGACCTGACCGACATCAGTTACCACGCGCACAAGCAACTTGGCGTTGTCCGGGTTGCTTTTTCTAGGCCCGAGGTCAGAAACGCGTTTAGACCCCAAACCGTCGACGAGCTTTATAGAGCACTCGATCACGCGCGCTGTCAGTCAAATGTTGGGGTGGTACTACTAACCGGCAATGGCCCGAGCGAAAAAGATGGCGGCTGGGCTTTCTGTTCCGGCGGCGACCAGTCGGTTCGAGGCAAAGCCGGCTATGAGCACGCCGAGGGTTCTGCCGGCAGATTGCACATTTTAGAAGTTCAGCGGTTGATTAGGTTTATGCCGAAGGTTGTAATTGCCCTGGTAAGCGGCTGGGCGGCCGGCGGAGGGCATTCTTTGAACGTGGTTGCAGATCTTTCAATCGCATCTAAGGAGCATGCCAAGTTTAAACAGACTGACGCCGATGTTGGCAGCTTTGATGCTGGCTACGGATCGGCTTACCTGGCAAAGCAAACCGGCCAGAAATTTGCCCGGGAAATCTTCTTCCTCGGTGCCACCTACGATGCCGATCGCGCCTATGAAATGGGCGTTGTCAACAAGGTGGTTCCTCACGCTGATCTGGAAGCTGCTGGCCTGGAGTGGGCAAAAGAGATCCTTGGAAAGTCGCCGACGGCAATTCGAATGCTCAAGTATGCGATGAATGCCGTTGATGACGGATTAGTTGGTCAGCAATTATTTGCCGGCGAGGCCACCAGGCTTGCCTATGGAACTGACGAAGCAAATGAGGGCAAGAATGCCTTCTTGGAAAAGCGCAAACCTGATTGGTCCTCGTTCCCCTGGCACTACTGATGAAGCCCACTCTTACTGTTAGCGCGAGTGATCCATTCGCGGTCCTAAAGATGATGACCAATGTATTTGACGGTCAAGTCGCAGGTTTTGTTTCACCTCCGGAGATAACGGGAATCGGTGTTGCTTTTGATCCGGTGCCATCACAGATGTCTGATGATGTCGGCCTGATTGTCGAATCATCCGGCTCAACCGGAAGACCAAAGCGACTTGAAATTTCGTTGGCTGCGCTTATGGCTAGCGCTGATGCGTCAGCAAAGTTTCTAGGTGGCCACGGTCAGTGGCTCCTTGCGCTTCCCGCCAATTACATTGCGGGGGCAAATGTGCTTTTTAGGTCCGTTGTCGCAGACACTCAGCCGGTGATTCAAAACACCAGAGTGCCGTTCTCCGCCGAGGGTTTTCTAAACTCGGTATCTTTGATGCGAGGAAGTAAGCGCTACACATCATTAGTTCCAGCCCAGCTTGATCGCTTGGCAGCCCATGCTGATATCGAATCCAACGACAATGCCGTTATCTTGGCGCTTCAAAGTTTTGATGCAATTTTGATTGGCGGGCAGCTGCCAAACCATGGAACCGTTGAATCACTAAGGAGTCGCGGCGTGAAGCTTGTTGAAAGCTATGGGATGGCTGAGACAAGTGGCGGTTGCGTCTACGACGGTCAGGCTCTTGAGGGAGTGAACCTCGAAATCATCGACGGTAAGGTCGCAGTCTCCGGCCCAATGCTCGCAAACGGGGTTGGCGAAAAGTTTCTAAGTTCCGATCTGGGCGAAATAGTAAATGGGCGCCTAAGAATTATTGGTAGAGCGGATCGCGTGATCGTTTCCGGTGGCAAGAAGGTTTCACTCGACGATGTCGAGGCCAAGGTTTTAGCCCACGAGGGTGTCACTGAGGTTATTGCCGTTGCACTTGATTCCAAGTGGGGTCAATCGGTCGGTCTAGTTTTGGCCGCAAGAGAGGGCTTTGACGAGGCGAACCTTCAGAGAATTCTTTTGGGCGCCGCAAAACCGATTGCGGTGCAAAGAGTCGACCAAGCGCCGAGGCTGATAAGCGGCAAACCTGACTATCAGGCGGCCAGGGCGCTGTTGGCAGATTAGTCTTTATCGAATGTCAACTGTAAAACTTTGGATTGAGGGCGCCCGGCTCAGAACTCTCCCGCTGGCCATCGCACCGATCATTCTTGGAAGCGCAACCGCGGCATCGCTTGATTCTTTCGACCCACTTCTTTCGATTCTGGCTCTACTTGTTGCTCTGTCTTTGCAGGTCGGCGTGAACTACGCGAACGATTACTCCGATGGTATTCGTGGCACCGATGAAAACAGAGTTGGCCCACTAAGGCTCACCGGTTCAGGTTCTGCGAAACCGGGATCGGTAAAAATAGCCGCCTTTGCAAGCTTTGGTTTTGCAGGTCTCGTTGGTCTGACAGTTGTGTTATTGACCGGTCAGTGGTTTTTAATTTTGGTTGGCATTGCTGCCATCGTGGCGGCCTGGTTCTACACAGGGGGCAAAAACCCTTACGGTTACGCGGGCCTCGGTGAGATTGCCGTTTTTGTTTTCTTTGGTCTTGTAGCAACTGTTGGCACCAACTTTATTCAGACCGGGTTCATTGATCCGCTTTCGGTTTTGGTTGGTGGCGCATACGGCCTCTATGCAGCTGCGGTCTTAATGGTCAACAACATACGAGACATAAAAACCGACAAAGAATCTGGAAAAATCACAGTTGCCGTGAGGTTGGGGGAGAAGAATTCCCGCAGGTTGTTTATCTGGATGCTTTGGATTCCAGTGCTGATAAACCTAATGCTGGTCTTGGTCTACCCGGCGACACTTTTGGGGCTTTTGAACCTGTTGCTCGTTATTCCGGCAACGCTGATTGCCCTCAATGGCAGAGGGGCCAAGGAGCTTATTACTGCTCTGAAACTTGCAAGCTTTGCCGGTCTAGGCTTTGGGGTCTTGGTCGGCGCCGGGATCTTTTTTGTCAGCCTCTGAATCCATTAGGTCGTTCTCGAGGTCGTTCTCTTTATCTTCGTAGGTTCCGGATGTATTTCGAGCCAGCTTTTCAGCCACAGATTGACTCATAGCTTTTCGTTGCCTGTCCAAAAACACCAGAGAAATTGCAAAAGAGACCGCCGCTGCAATAATTGCGGCAAAAAATGTGTTGAACTGCAATGCAATGAGGGCGAGAAAGACGCCGAAAAATAAGCTAAGACGAATGAGTGTGTAACTGAGCCAGGGGTTTTTCACCTCTTCAGTTTAGGCTCAGGTTGGTGAACTAGGGTGGAGTTATGACGAGAGTGGCTATAGGAACCTTGGGGTTTTTAATAATCTGGACGATTTTCACGACGGTTTTTGCAGCGAGTGCAGATAAGTCTGAAGTCAGGTTGTTGCCGAAATGGGCTTGGGTGGTGCTTTGCGCTCTACTGCCATTTTTTGGTGGCCTTCTTTACCTGATGGTTGGAAGACCACTTCGAGATAACCAGGGCCCATCTTCAGGCGGTAAAGGACGAGTAATTGCTCCGGATGACGACCCGAATTTCTTGAGAGACATTTCAAAATTTATGCGCAATAAAGATCAAGACGACAAAGACAAGAAGTGACCACCCCGTCCCAAGAGTTTGCCGCCTCGCTAATTGGCGAATTTGTTTCTAGGGGTGTCAGAAACTTTTACCTCGCTCCAGGCGCAAGATCTCAGGCGCTGGCAATTGCCGCTGGTCAACTTTCGCAGGCCGGCAAGCTTTCTCTAACTATTCGTCTCGATGAGCGGACATTAGCTTTCACGGCTCTAGGAAGAGCCATGGCGACCGGAGAGCCAAGCGTAATAATTACTACCTCTGGAACTGCTGTTGCAAATCTGCACCCTGCAGTCCTGGAGGCCCACCACAGTGGAGTTCCACTTATCTTGCTTACCGCTGACCGACCCGCTGAACTAAGGGGTGTCGGTGCGAATCAAACCACCGATCAGGTCGGCATCTTCGCTGGCGTCCTTCGAGGCTTCCAAGATGTTCCAGCGCCAAGGCCGGGCAGTCACCCTTCGGCCAGCGCGTTGGTCGATACCGCCATCTCTCAGAGCCTGGGAGTATCCAAGCAATCAGGCCCAGTCCAGCTGAATCTTCAGTTTGTTGAGCCGTTGAGCTCAAGCGAGCCCAGCGCTCTGAACGTGCTTGCCAAACTGACTGCAAGAGCTCTGCCAGAAGTATCAGTCGTGCAAGAAGAACTAGAAATTGAGGTCGATAACCACACCGTTGTGATCGCGGGTGCAGGTGCCGGGTCCGATGCGGTTCGATTTGCTGAAAGGGCGAATCTTCCACTTTTTGCCGAGCCATCCTCGGGCGCCAGGTATGGCTCCAGCGCAATCACTGATTATGTGCAAGCTCTCGGTTCTGATTTGGCAGATCAGGTTCGCAGGGTAGTTATTTTTGGAAAGCCAACTCTTTCAAGGCCAATCATTGCCCTAATCAAGCGCTGCAATGTCTATGTCGCCAATTCGAAACAGTTTGGCAAATTCGACGTTGGCAAGAACGCTATTGCGACTTCTTGGCAGCTGATGCCGGGTGGCCGAGCCGATAGTGCTTGGATTGCCAGTTGGAAGAACTTCGAACCACCAACTGACCAGCGAGCGTTGTTGGCACAAGCAGTTTGGAACGCCACCGGTTCAATACCTTTGCTGTTTGGTGCTTCCAACCTGATACGGGTTGCTGACAGGGCTGTTAAGCCTGCCGCCGTAACAACTTTCGCTAACCGGGGCCTATCTGGGATCGACGGGACGGTTGCAACCGCGATTGGAATTGCTCAGGCAGGGAACGGCGTTCGCGCACTGATAGGTGATTTGACTCTCATTCACGATGTTGGTTCGCTAAATAAATCTGGACTTCGAAATCTGAATGTACAACTAATTGTCGGAAATGATTCAGGCGGTCAGATTTTTAGAAATCTTGAGGTGTCAAAGAACATCCCAAATGAGCTATTTGAACAGCTATTCATTACCCCGCAGCAGTTATCAATAGAGGCGTTAGCCAAAGCTTTCGATTGGCAGTATTTCGAAGTTCAATCAATAGCGGAACTTGAAAAGGCGATGAAAGCCGAGGGTTTTGTGATTGTTGACTACAAGCTCTCAGCAGCAAAGGCGTAGCGCACGGCTTTAAACTTCAACTCCGTCTCGGCAAGTTCGGCTTCAGGGTCTGACTCGGAAACTATTCCGCAACCTGCGATGGCTCTAATCTGATTCGGCTCGATGATTCCGCCGCGAAGCGCTATTGCCAATTCGCCGTCACCGTTTGAGCTCAACCAACCAACCGGTCCCGCATAACCTGCTCTGTCAAAAGGCTCCAGCTCATCGATCAGCAATTCGGCTAACTGAGTTGGGGTTCCGGCAACTGCTGCGGTTGGGTGCAGCTCGGCTATTGCATCCAGGAGCGTTACTCCGTCTCGAAGCTCACCCTTGACGTCTGTGGCAAGGTGCCAAAGGTCCGGTAGAGCAAGTGAGAACGGTTCTGAATCCGCCTGAACAAAATCGCAAAAAGGCTGCAGTGCTTGGACCATGGAGTTGACCGCAAATTCGTGCTCGTGCCTGTTTTTCTGGGAGTGGGCAAGGCCCTCGGAGATCGCTCGATCGACATCCGGGTCTGTGCCGCGGCCGGCTGTTCCGGCAAGCACTCTGGCTGACACTTCTCCCTTTTGAGCCCTCAGCAGTAGCTCCGGAGATGCTCCGAAGACATCTCCAACCGCGTATGTCCAGCAATCTGGGTATCTGTCGTGAAGTCTTTTCAGGGGAATCGCGAGGTTGGGCCTGGAATCAATCGGCATCAAAAGATCTCTGCCGATCACCACTTTTTCTAGGTCCGTTGCACTGAATGCCTCGAGAGACTGACCTACCGCTGACCTAAAAGCATCCGAAGTGAAACTTCCGTCTTGAAACGACCCAAGCACCGGCTGCAGGTCATTCTCCAAGGTCTTAGGACCTTCGATGATTACCTCAAAGCCAACTTCGCCCCGGTAAACCTTTGTAATCATTGGGACGTACAGCACGCTGTCTTGGGAGCTGTTTTCGGAAAACGTGATTGAGGTGAGCGCAATCAGGCCAGCGCTGCTGATTCCCGATTGGTTATCTATTTCGGCTGTGGCAAGGATCTCTTTCCAGCCGGCTGCTAGCTCTGCAACTCGGTTTTTACCCCTGGCGGCAATCTGAATTGCGCGGCCCGTGCCAATAATTTGCTGATCATTTCGCAAAAACACCGATGAACCGGCTAGCTCTAATTGATCCGACACAATTACTTCACGGATTATTACCTTCAAAGCCATGGTTCCCTTTGCTCACAGTTCACTGAGATTATGCGAACCGGTAATGCGAGAAATAGATTTCCTCTTTAGTCTTAATGTTCAGTTTAGGTCAGGTGATGAAGTGTTGATAAGAGTGGTCGCGGTTTCGCTGCTGGCGATGCCCTTTGCTGCAGTCGGCTTCTCAGCCGAAGGCGACGACTTGGAGCTGGAAACCGATTCCCATGTT
The DNA here is from genome assembly GCF_000257665.1 of Candidatus Aquiluna sp. IMCC13023. Classification (GTDB taxonomy): domain Bacteria; phylum Actinomycetota; class Actinomycetes; order Actinomycetales; family Microbacteriaceae; genus Aquiluna. The sequence goes on along the minus strand of NZ_AJKR01000004.1, from coordinate 7,289 downwards.
GAACAGGTAATACCGCCTGCCATGGTTGATACCCAGGTCGGGACCTTTGATAGCCAACCGGTGGATTTCAGCCAGGTTGAAATCACAACTCTGACCCCTGCGGACAAGTATGTTTCTGCGACAACGCCGCTGATGGTTTCGTTGATGCTTGGGACCGTATCACTCGTGGTCTATACCCTCGTGAGTCAAAGTAACCCCAACACTCGCGATTAGACTAAGGACGTGTCTAAAGCCGACCTTTCTAAATCACCCGAGCAAGTTTCAAAGATGTTCGACGATGTTGCCCATGCCTACGACAAAACCAATGATCTTTTGTCCTTCGGCCAGGCCAAGCGCTGGCGCAAGAAATTAACCGAAAAAGTTGACCCGCAAGCGGGCGAAAAAATCCTTGATATCGCAGCCGGGACCGGAACCAGCTCCATGGCACTAAAGCTGCCGGGGGTTGAAGTTGTAGCAGCTGATTTTTCTAAGGGCATGCTTGCCGAGGGAAAAAAGCGCTATCCGGAGCTTGAGTTCGTCTTCGCAGACGCAATGAAATTGCCCTTCAAGAACAACGAATTTGACGTTGTCACAATGTCCTTCGGGTTGCGAAACGTGCAAGACCGAGACAAAGCTCTTGGCGAGTTCTTGAGGGTTCTGAAGCCGGGCGGTCGATTGGTGATTTGCGAGTTCTCGCACGTGCCGGGGTTGTTGGGCTTGTTCTACCGCGCTTACCTAACCCTCATATTGCCGCTTGTTAGCCGACTGGCTAGCAAAACCCCAGATGCCTACAGCTATCTTTCCGAGTCAATTGTTGCGTGGCCAAAGCAGGCTGAACTAGCCAAGGACATTGCTAAAGCTGGCTTCTCTAAAACTCAATGGAAGAACTTGAGTTTCGGTGTGGTTGCTATTCATTCGGCCATAAGGGAGAAATGAAAATCGCACTGCCCAGCCAACTTAGGTTGGTAACTGACAAAGCGCTGCTTTCTAGCCTCGAATCAGACCTATCAAAGGTGGAGGAACGAATCATCGAGGCCACTGCTCACGCAGAAGTAATGGTCGATTCGATGACTAGTCACTTGGCAAGAGCGGGTGGCAAAAGGATGCGTCCAGTATTGACGCTTCTAACCTCGCACCTTGGAACCCCTGGCGGTGAAGATGTCCTAGATGCTGCAGTGGTCATGGAGATTACTCATTTAGCAACCCTGTATCACGACGACGTAATGGATCAGGCCTCCACAAGAAGAGGCGTCGACACCGCCCACATTGTTTGGGGCAATAACATTGCTATTTTGACCGGCGATTTGTTATTTGCCCGGGCATCGAACCTGGTTTCTGGCCTGGGCCAAGAGGCGCTGCAATTGCAGGCAAAGATTTTTGAGCAACTGGTTTTGGGTCAGCTGCACGAAACTATCGGGCCAATTGATCAAGAAGACCCGGTCGATCACTACATTCAGGTGTTGAGAGATAAGACTGGATCGCTGATCGCTCTGGCAGCTCAGCTCGGAGCCATGCTTTCTGGGGCCGACTCGTCTTTTCAAAAGCCACTTGAGGAATTTGGGCAGAGCATCGGTGTTGCCTTCCAGCTAATCGATGACATCATCGACATTGAATCCACCAAGTCACAAAGCGGCAAAGTTTCTGGGACTGACCTGCTAGCCGGAGTCCCAACGCTTCCGGTGTTGCTACTTGCCAAGCACGATGACAGCAAATCAGTCAAGTTGCTTGCGGATATTTCATCGGGACTAGATGTAGCTTCGCTTCCAGAGGTTCTTGAGAGATTACGAGCGCACCCGGTCATGGAAGAATCCAAACTAGAAACTAGGCGTTGGGCGGAAGCGGCGATAGCCGCTATCGCACCGCTTCCAAAGGGCAAGGTTCGAACAGCACTCGAGGCGTTTGCCCTGGCGGTTGTTGAGCGCAAGGGTTAAGTTACAGAAAATACAGCTTAGAAAATACAGCTCAGAAAAGGAAAAGTAACTAATGTCAAAGCTAAGGCTCGCAATCATTGGCGCAGGTCCCGCCGGTATTTATGCGGCGGACCTGATCTTGAAGGCAGAGCGTGACTTTGAAGTATCGATTGACTTATTCGATCACCTTCCGGCTCCCTACGGCCTTGTTCGCTACGGAGTTGCTCCAGATCACCCGAGAATCAAGGGCATCATCAACGCTCTCCACGAGGTTCTTGACCGAGGAGACATTCGGTTTTTTGGTAACGTCCGTTACGGCCAAGATCTAGACCTAGAAGATCTAAAAAGGCATTACAACGCGGTCATATTTGCAACCGGTGCCATCAAGGATGCGCCGCTAGCTATACCCGGGATTGACCTTGATGGCTCCTACGGAGCAGCAGACTTTGTCAATTGGTATGACGCTCATCCGGATGTCGCTAGAACTTGGCCGCTCAACGCCAAAGAGGTAGCGGTGATTGGCAATGGAAACGTTGCGCTTGACGTGGCTCGCATGCTGGCTAAGCGCCCAGATGATCTTCTGGTCACAGACATTCCAGATCACGTCTACCACGGCCTTAGAGACTCGCCAGTGACCGATGTGCACGTCTTTGGTCGACGCGGTCCAGCCCAGGTTAAGTTTTCTCCTTTGGAGTTGCGCGAAGCTCTCCACATTGAAGGTGTCCAGTCAATCGTCTATGACGAAGATTTTCAGTATGACCAGGGTTCTCAAGATGCCATTGATAGCAACAACCAGATTCGAGTGATGGTAAAAACCCTTGAGCAGTTGCGCGCAAACCCGCAGGAGCCTCAGGATCGAAGGCTCCACCTGCACTTTTTTGCAAGTCCCGTTGAGGTTATTGGTCAAGATGGCAAAGTTGCGGGACTGACCATTGAAAAAACCAAACTCGACGGTTCGGGTGGCGTGGTTGCAACCGGAGAGACGACAAGCTTTCCAATCCAAGCCATTTATCGAGCGGTTGGCTACTTTGGCTCTCCCGTTGACAAGATTCCATTTGATGCCAAATCCGGGGTGATTCCAAACCAAGCCGGTCGAGTAATTGGCGAGGATGGCAAGAACCTGCAGGGTGTTTACTGCACCGGATGGATAAAGCGCGGACCAGTAGGCCTCATTGGCCACACCAAGGCTGACGCCATCGAGACTATTGGGAACGTCCTTCAAGATCAGGATCGATGGTGGCAACCTGAGCTTGCTGGCGAGGACCAGATTATTAAAACCTTAGAGAGCCGAAATATCGACTTTATGGACTGGGCCAAGTGGCTGAAGATTAATTCCAAGGAAAAAGCTATCGGGGAAGCACTCGGACGCGAGAGAATGAAGCTCTTCGACCGCGAAGAGATACTCAAAATCTCCAAAGGATAACTAAGTGATACGTCTGCCAGGTGCCAGACTGCGAAAAGCGCAGATCGCCACCTTGGCAACCTTCGTCGCCATGGCTCACGCAGCTCTTTCGTCTGTGGCTTGGGTGCCGGAATACATTGCTCGGCTGGATGTCTCCTTCGCCACCTGGGGAACCATAATTGGCTTCGGTCTCATCGGTTCAATCACACCACTTTTGTTCGCGTCGAGATTGATTATGAGATATGGCTCTAGGGCGATTATCAGATTTTCAAACTACGGAGCGGTGGTTTTTCTGGTCACTCTCGGTTTTAGCAGCGACCCGCTAGTTTGGTTTTTCCTGAACGCCAGCTTTGGCTTTTTCATTTCGCTGATGGGCGTAAGCGTAAATGCCGCTGCGGTCATGCTGCAAAAGCAAATCAGCATCAACGTCATGGGCAGAATGCACGCCGGCTGGAGTCTGGGCGCGGTCGCAGCTGCTATAAGCGGCGGTCTTGGAACTGTTTATCTCAGCCTCGAAATCTACCTGCTGATTGTTGGAGTGGCGACCCTCATAATTTTTGAATTCAATCTTCGTTGGCTGCTGTCTCCAACTGAGGACGGGCACCTTGAGGAAAAGGCCAACACTGTCAAGCGCAGGATATATCAAATGCCGGCCGAGCTTCGCTTACTAGCAGTCGGTCTGTTTTTCGGCATCTATCCAGAGGTAGCGATTATCGACTGGGCGGCAGTGTTTGCAAAAGATGTCTTGAATGCAGACGTGGCACTTCGTTCCATCCCATTCGCAGCCTTCATGACCGGCATGATCATCGGGCGTTTGTCGATGACTCGCTTGGCAAGAGTTTGGCATCCTCACACCATGGCCTCCCGCGGTGCCTTCTTGGCAGCCATTACTCTTTCAATTTCTGCACTGACAGCAGGTCAGTTGGCGGCGTTCAATCCCGGAATTGGTTTGATAGTCACTGGGATTTTTTGGGGATTGGCCGGCCTGGGGATTGCTCCAGTTTCGCCCGCCTTTTATTCAGCTGCCGGCCACATCCCCGGAGTGTCGACCGCTTGGGCAGTTAGCAGCCTAAGCCTTTTCAATGCAGTGATCTCAATCGTAGCCAAAACAGTTATGGGAGCGCTGTCGGAGGGCATTGGGTTGTCCTTGGCACTCTTCTTCCCGATTGTTATGGCGGTCGGTTCCGGCTTTATTGCGGCGAGCGTTGTGAAACGGGCTCGCCGTAGCGAGCTTGATGCTGCCTACCCTGCCACTGGTCCGATCTCAATTATCGTTACCGAAGATGGCGCTAGGTAGGCTGGGAACGTGACTATCTTTCGGTTGACCAATGAACCTAAAGCCTATGCCTGGGGCTCACTCGAACTGATTCCAGCCCTCAAGCGAATCGACTCAAACGGTCAGCCGCAAGCAGAGATTTGGTTCGGCTCTCATCGCTTAGACCCTTCGGAAGTTGATGATCACATTGGGGGCAACTTGCTTGAGAGAATCGGAGAGCTTCCATACTTGGTCAAGCTCCTGGCAGCGGCCAAGCCGCTGTCGATCCAGGCTCATCCTTCAAAACAAAGAGCCATGGAACAATTCGCGGCTGGCACTCCCGGTTACCAGGACGGTAACCATAAGCCTGAACTAATCGTCGCGGTTTCAGAGTTCAAGGCACTTTGTGGCTTTAGGCCCCTCTTGGAAGTTGCAAAGGACATTTCCTCCCTAGCAGACGACAACGAGATTTTTTCGGGTTGGCTTCAGGCATTTAATAACGGGGGACTCAAGGGCGCTACTCAGTGGGCTTTTGATGCAAGCCAGACTGCAGTCAACCAACTTGCTTCCTCGAAAGATGTATTGGGCCAAGACCGGGCTCAGCTGATTGCTGAACTTGATTTGGTGTTCCCAAATGACAATGGGCTCTTGGTTTCGGTTTTGATGAATCAGGTCACCTTGCAGCCGGGTCAGGCGCTATTTTTACCAGCTGGCAACATCCACAGTTACTTATCCGGCCTCGGGGTAGAAGTCATGGCAGCCAGTGACAATGTGCTGCGTGGAGGGCTAACCAAGAAGCCAGTTGATCTTGATGAGCTCATGCAGCTGGTGACCTTCGAGCCGCTCCTGGATCCGCTGGTTCAAACCAAGATGCTGTCACAGGGTCTACAGGAGTATCCGGTCCCAGTTGAGGACTTTAGTTTTTATCGAGTCACGCCAAGTAGTGACTGCATGCTGGTTGATTTGGCGCTCAAGGGCACCGCAATTCTGGTTTGTGTAGCCGGTGAGATAACGCTGTCTAATTCGCTGGATGAGTTGATCCAGCTGGCTCCTGGAGAAGCAGCGTTTATGCGTGCGGCTAACTTCTTTTCGATTACCGGAAGCGGAACCGGCTACCTTGCCATGGGTTAGCTAAAGTTTTTCTAGCGGTAATTTACAAACTGAAGATCAAGTGGGAAGTCCGCACCTCGTAGCAATGCAATTATTTCTTGCAGGTCATCCCTAGATTTAGAGCTAACCCTTAGCTCGTCGCCTTGGATTTGAGCCTTGGCATTCTTAGGCCCTTCGTCACGAATTAGCTTCGTCATCTTCTTGGCATTTTCTTGATCAATCCCGGCCTTGAGCGTGGACTCGATTCGGTATTCCTTGCCGGAGGGGAAAGGTTCACCGGAGTCAAGTGCCTTCATCGAAATGCCGCGCTTTATAAGTTTGGTGTGGAGAACATCTAGAACCGCCTTGGCCCGTTCTTCGGAGTTAGCCTTGATCAAAATCATTTCTCCGCTCCAAGCAACGCTGGCATCGGTGTTCTTAAAGTCGTAGCGCTGCTCGACTTCCTTCGCTGCTTGATTTAGGGCGTTGTCAGCTTCCTGCTGATCAACCTTGCTTACTACGTCGAATGAGGAATCTGTCATTTCACTACTCTAACTAGGGTGCGTGCCTTGCCGTGGTTCTTCTGGTAACTAGCTGATTCGGCCAGAGGGTAATTCCTCTAAATCCTCCTGGTCTCTTGGAGTCTTCCGTTGGCGCAGCACTCCCGTTGGCGGAAAGCGGTTGCCCCGCTGCCCGAAATGCAATTGCGGATGCTGGAGCCGGCTTAGAGACAAAAAATGTCGAAGGTGCGATTGATCAGCAAAATTAATGCGGTGAAGCGTTAGTAAACCAGGACTCGCGATTGCAGCTGGGCATAAACCACCAGGTTTCCAAGGTAGGCAGTTTTACTTGCATTGGGGCCACCATCAGTGACCAGGGCAACACCCTCGTAGGCAAGATTTGCATATAGGCGTGCTGTTGGAAAGTCAGATTTTCGATAGAGCGTCACCTCTGTGACTAAAAAGTTCGCAATCGAGTGAACTGAGTCTGATTTACTTCGTATCACAATCAGGTCGCCGACAACTACCTGCCTGAGCTCCCAAAACACACCGGTCTCGCCCTTGAAGTCAACGGCACCGACGATTACTGTTCTGCCCACGCCGCTGGGTTTTGAGCCGCCGACATACCACCCGGCAACATGCGGATCCACTGGCGGTGCCAGTGTTCCGGATTCATCCAATCCGATGCTTACAAGTGCCCCCGAGAGTTGAACCCTGCTTACTGAAACAGTGAGCATTTCAAGTTCGGCTACGTGATCTTGATCTGCATTCGCAGGTGCAGTGCTTGAAATCATGACCAGTGCGAGCACAGCTGCCATGAAACCGTGCCCTACATACCCAAAGCACAATCTCGCGCCTGTAATGAAATTATTTAGGAGTCCCGACCGGCGATACTGAGTGAAATTCGTCACTATTAGTACTGCGCCGCACGCGACGCATCCCCACCCGCTATCGGTCCTTTGGGCACTACAGCGATTTGTAGCACAACATTCTTGAGAACTGGAGTTATTTCAATGTCAAGTAAATTAGGGGTCGGTGCGAAGGTCATTACGGACTTAGGGCCGTAAACTCTCACCTCTTCCGCCTCAGCGGCCACCGCCTCCTGCTGAACTTGCGCAGCCTCAGCAGCTACGGCATCCGCAGCCTCCGAAGCA
>NZ_AJKR01000003.1 GCF_000257665.1 Candidatus Aquiluna sp. IMCC13023 | reverse complement strand
AAGAAGCCAGCAGCTAAGACCAGTGCTGCTAAGAAGCCAGCAGCTAAGACCACTGCTGCAAAGAAGCCAGTAGCTAAGACCACTGCTGCAAAGAAGCCAGTAGCTAAAAAATAGTTAGCTAACTACGTACGCAGCCGACTGTTTCAAAGTCGGGTGCGTGAACTCGAATCCTGAGTCGCTGAGTTTTTCAGAACTCATTTTTTGAGAGCAAAGTAGTAATTCTTTTGCAGCCACGCCTATGAAGAGATTCATTGCCCAGGCTGGCACCTTGAGAAAAGTCGGCCTGCCAAGTTCCTTGCCAAGAGCAGTAACAAGCTGTTTGCAGGTGGCGGGTTCTGGGGCAGTGAGATTGAATGCCCCTGTTGCTTCCTCATTGTCTATCAAGTGAATAATTGCCCTAGCTTCGTCCTCGAGGCTAATCCATGCCCACCATTGGCTGCCTCGCCCAATCGAGAAGCCAACACCGGCGCGAATGAACGGCATGAGTCGACCGAGAGCACCTAGCTTTTTGCTCATGACCAGGGTCGTTCTGGCAAGTACGACGCGAGTGTTGGCTTTCAGGGCTTCGGTCTCCCAAGAGGCCGCCAAGTCGGCAAGAAAACCTTCTCCCCGACCTGATTCCTCTGTTAGCAGCTCATCTCCGCGATCGCCATAAATTCCTGAGGCGGACCCACTCACTAAAACTTTTGGCTGGTTCTTAGAGTTGTTTATTGCTTCCACCAAAGTTTTAGTTGAATCAAGCCTTGATGAGATAAGCAATTTCATGTATTTCTTTGTCCAGGGAATGCGTCCGGTTGTGGCTCCGCCCATGTTTACGACCGCATCGATGGATTCCATCAAGCTCGGGTCAAGAGCTTCTAGTCCGGGTTTCCAACTGACTTCGTTGCTCGCTTTGGCTTCGCGTCGAACCAGCACAACTGGCTCGTGCCCGAGATCTAGCAGCTGTCTAGAAAGCTCAGTTCCAACTAGTCCCGATGCTCCAGAAATCAATACGCGCATTCAAAGCCTTTCGCCACTGGAAAGATTACCTACAATTGGCGAAGACTGTTTATTCCAACGGTCTGGAAAACAGAAGGTCATGAACGTAGACATTTGGGTGTGGTTAATTACCATCGGCGCCTTCTCGGTAGTGATCCTTGGTGACCTTGCTTACCAGGTGAGGAATCCCCATGAACCCGGCTTCCGGGAATCTGCAATCCAAAGCGCGATCTACATCTCTCTGGCTTTGTTGTTCACTTTGGTTATCGGCCTTGTATGGCCGGGTCAGTATGCCGGCGAATACCTGGGCGGCTTTATTACCGAAAAAGCCTTGTCCGTGGACAACCTGTTTGTCTTTTTGGTTATCTTCACCCAGTTCAAGGTGCCGAGAAAGCTTCAGTCCGAAGCGCTCCTAATTGGCATCGTGATAGCGCTCGTGCTCAGGGGCATTTTTATAGCCGCAGGTGCTGCTTTCATCGAGAACTTCAGTTGGGCTTTTTATGCTTTCGGTGCGTTCCTGCTTCTTACTGCCATAAAGCTCATCAAGGACACGGCCCAGGACCTGAAGCCGGATGAGGAAATCGATGAGTTCGAGGGCGGACGACTTGTCAATTTTATTCAAAGGCGGTTTCGTTCAACCAACCAGTACCACGGCACAAAGTTAGTGATTATTGAAAACGGCAAGCGCGTAATCACACCGCTGCTGCTAGTCATGGTCGCGATTGGATTCACGGACTTACTTTTCGCACTCGATAGTATTCCGGCGGTTTACGGTCTAACTAATGAGCCCTACATAGTTTTTGTTGCAAACGCTTTTGCACTTTTGGGCCTCAGGCAGCTTTATTTCTTGCTCAGCGGTCTAATGCAGCGACTCAGATATCTTGGCTTTGGATTGAGTTTGATCTTGGCTTGGATCGGCATCAAGCTGGTAATTCACGCCCTACATAAAAATGACATCCCGTTCATCAATGGCGGAGAGGCCATAAAGGTCATCCCAGAAATCTCCACGGGCTTATCGCTAATCGTGATTTTGATAACGCTGACCGTCACCACTGTCTGGTCCCTTCTTGCAACCAGGGTTATCGATAAAAAAGGTATCTAGACCCAGAATGGAAAGAGCATTTGCATTCGCCAGACAAAATGTGGGACCGGTAGCGCCATCCAGATAGACAAGAAGTAAATAGCGAATAACACCACGGCTACCATGAGAACCACCAGCGCCCCATGCCTACCCTTAAGCCTTCGAGCAACGCCTTTGCGCCAGTAAACGTGCATACCAAAAGCTAGAGCGAGCACTAAATAGGGGGCATAAGCAACAGCGTAGAACTGAAAAGTAGTGCGCTCGAGGTAGAACACCCAGGGCAGCCAGCCGGCCAAAAAGCCTGTGACCAGCCCGAAACTGCCGGCATCGAACTTCCGAATATTTCTGAGGCCCAACCAAATAATCGCCAACAATCCGCCCAGCCAAATTACAAGATTAGGTATTGCGGTCAGTGCGACGGTGCAATCGGTGAGCACCCCGCAGGCACTGGAGGCCTCGTAGCGCTCGAAAAACAGGGCAGTTGGTCTGAGGCTCAAAAGCCACTCGAAAGCGTTTGCCTGATAGGGGTGGGGGCTTGTGAGCCCAGTGTGGAATGCGTAGGCGTTGAGGTGATAGTCCCAAAGAGACGCGTACCAACTTGGCTTGGCGTTTCTACCCCATCCATCGCTCCCGGTTATCCAGCCAAGCCAGCCAAGTAGGTAAACTCCGAAGGCTGGAACTAAAAGCACAATCGCATTCAGTGCCCCTTGGCCAATTGCCAGAACATGCGGCATGCCTAGCCGTCCCCGAAGGTTCAGATCCACAATAAACGTGTAAATGCCAAACGCTGCCAAGAAATACAACCCCGACCACTTGACTCCGATGGCTAACCCAAGTGCGATACCTGCCAATAAGAGCCATCCGCGTATGACTAGTCCGTTTGACCGAGCATGCCGGAGTCTGCGCTCCCAGGCTTCTTGATCTCGGATCACAAAGTAAAAAGCCAGTAAAGCGAAAAACGCAAGGATTCCATCGAGGATTGCGGTGCGGGAAAGAGTTATTGACAAGCCCTCGAGGGCCATCAGTAGTCCAGCAACTGCGGCAAAAAAGTTTGATCCAATCAACCTTCTGGCAATCAGGATTACTAGTGGAATCATCAGCGTGCCAAGCAGGGCTGTTGTGAAGCGCCAGCCAAGCGCCGAGTCGGCACCAAATAGTTGCATGCCAAGCCATATCAGCCACTTGCCAAGTGGCGGGTGGACTACATAAGCGGCAGTGTCCAGAAAGCCAGAGAGGTTACCCATTTCAAAGTCGGCATTCGCACCGGCTTGCCAATTGCGTTCGGATCCGAATAGCCCGAGGGTATAAGCGTCTTTTACGTAGTAGGTCTCGTCGAATATCAGAAGCCTTGGGTTAGCAAGATTTCCGAACCGAATTATCAGGCCGATAAGAGTTATTCCAAGCGTGGAAATGAGGCCAAACCGGCGATGGCTGGCCAGCTTGGTCGAAACGCGAATTGCTGCTGATATCACGCTTAGATGCTAGTTTGCTTAGCGTGTTGATACTTGCGGCCACTCCAATCGGAAATCTTTCCGATGCGTCCAAGCGCTTGGAGAAAACTCTTACTGAAGCCAGTTTTATTGCAGCCGAAGACACCAGAGAGCTGAAGCGACTGTGTCGGGGTCTGGGCATCACCCTAAACGCCAAGCTCTTCAGTCTGCACGAACACAATGAACGGGATCGCATCGTTGAGCTTGTCGAGCTAGCCAAAGACGAAACAGTTGTCCTGGTAAGCGACGCTGGCATGCCAACAATCTCTGACCCTGGTTTCTTATTGGTTAGGGCCTGCGCGGATGCAGGCGTGGAGATTCAAATTGTGCCGGGACCATCGGCCGTAGTTTCGGCGCTCGCGGTTTCAGGCTTGCCCACTGACCGGTTCAGTTTTGAAGGCTTTTTGCCAAGAAAATCCGGCGAGCGAGTTCGGGTGTTTGAGTCACTGATAACCGAGAAGCGAACCATGGTGTTTTTTGAGGCGCCCCATCGAATTCTGGAGAGCCTTAGGGATGCCAGCAAAGTATTCGGTGTTGATCGCTTAGCCAGTGTTTCACGAGAACTTACGAAGAAATTTGAGGAAACAAAGCGCGGAAGCCTTGAAGAGCTTGTCGAGTGGGCGGAAAAAATTCCAAAGGGTGAGATGGTTTTGGTTGTTTCAGGCGCTGGCGAAGAACAGCTTGATTACGAGCAATTGGGCCAAAAAGCTCTGTTACTGGCCGAGTCAGGGATGGGCCTAAAACAGGCCAGCACAGAACTTGCCGATAAATTTGGAGCCTCGAAGACTGTCATCTATCAGCACGCACTGCAGGCTAAAGCCTAAGATATCTCAAGTGTCTAAGTCCTTTTACGTAACTACGCCAATCTTCTACGTCAACGATGCCCCGCACATCGGCCATGCCTACACCGAGGTGGCCTGTGATGTTCTAGCCAGGTGGCACCGTCAGCGCGGAGAAGACACCTTTTTGCTGACTGGAACCGATGAGCACGGTGAAAAGGTTTTGCGAACAGCCCTTGGAAACCACACCGATCCGAAGAGCTGGACCGACAAGCTGGTTACCGAATCTTGGCTACCTCTTTTGAAGACTATCGATATTGACAATCAAGATTTCATTCGAACCACCGAGCCAAGGCACGAGGTAGCGGTTCAGAAGTTTTTACAAAAGCTTTACGACGACGGCTACATCTACCAAGGTTCATTTGAAGGAAATTACTGCGTCGGTTGTGAAGAGTACAAAAACGATGGCGACCTTATTGACGGAACCGACGCATTCGTTGGGCAGAGAGTTTGCGCGATTCATTCAAAGCCGGTGGAGCAGCTGAATGAAACAAATTACTTTTTCAAGCTGAGTCAGTTCCAAGAAAAACTCCTGAGTCACTACGAGCAAAACCCCACTTTCATTCAACCGGCATCTGCCAAAAACGAAGTTGTTTCGTTTGTGAAATCAGGCCTCAGCGACCTGTCCATTTCTAGGTCCAAGGAACGATTTGACTGGGGCATTGACATCCCTTGGGACTCCGAGCACATCACCTATGTTTGGTTTGACGCGCTTTTGAACTACATCACCGCAATCGGATATGGCAGTGATGAAGAGAAGCTCAAGTCGCTGTGGCCAGCCGATGTTCAGGTTGTAGGCAAGGATATTCTGCGCTTTCACGCCGTTATTTGGCCGGCGATGCTTATGGCAGCAGGTCTGGAGCCACCACGTCAAGTCTTTGGTCACGGCTGGCTACTTGTTGGCGGCGAAAAGATGTCCAAGTCCAAATTGACCGGAATCTCCCCGAATCAGATAACCGATATTTTCGGGTCTGACGCTTTTAGGTATTACTTCATGAAGGCAATTGGTTTCGGCTCCGATGGTTCGTTTAGCTGGGAGGATCTCTCAGCAAGATATCACTCTGAATTGGCAAACGGCTTCGGCAACTTAGCCTCCAGAACTGTGGCAATGGTGAATCGCTACTTTGACGGAGTTATCCAAGCCCCCGGAGAATTCACCGATGCTGACAAGAATGTTTCGAACATTGCAGCAGCCGCCACCCGTGAAGCCGATCTTGCGATTTCCCAGATTGCCCCACACGAGGCGATAGCGAAAATTTGGACACTTGTCGATGAGCTCAATAGCTACATCACGACCCAAGAACCTTGGGTCCTGGCCAAGGATTCGGCAAATAAAGAGCGTCTGTCTACTGTCTTGTACACGGCTGTAGAAGGACTTCGCTGTCTATCGGTATTGCTGGCTCCTATTATGCCAAAAGCCACCGGCAGGCTCTGGGATTCGGTTGGCAGCTCACTTGGTGAGCTTGCGGATCAGCCGCTGTCATCCTGTGAAACCTGGGGGTTATTGCAACCCGGTGTAAAGCTGGGTGAACTAGAGGCCCTCTTCCCAAGGGTAGAAGAGAGCGCATGAGCGAGTTTGCGAGAACTCGCAATAGTTACGACGGCAGCGAGAAAGCGAAGCGTCTTTACCCGGCGCTACCTGAGCCTCTGGAAGTCGGCACCTACGATAATCACACTCACCTAGAAATAGCTGATGGCGATGAGCCGCTGAGTGTGGCCCAGCACATTGAGATGATGCGGCAAGTCAACATGTTGGGTGCGGTCCAAGTGGGAGTTACCCTCGAGAGCTCAAAGTATTCTGCCGAGCTCGCAGCCCGCGAGCCGATGCTACTTGCCGCGGTAGCAATTCACCCCAATGAAGCTCCGCTTTATGGGTCGCTCAAGGAACTTGACGATGCAATTCTGGAAATTGCCGACTTAGCAAAACTTCAAAGAGTAAGGGCCGTTGGAGAAACAGGGCTTGATTATTTCCGCACACAGGGCGACGAAGCTTTATCGATGCAGCAGCACTCGTTTGAGCAGCACATTGCAATTGCCAAGGAGTTTGACCTGGCGCTTCAGATTCATGACCGTGATGCTCACGCTGATGTTGTTGCAACCTTGCTAAGAGTCGGCGCACCCGAGCGAACTGTTTTTCACTGTTACTCCGGGGATTTGGAGCTGGCCCAAATCTGCAAAGAAAACGGCTGGTTCTTATCTTTTGCCGGCAACGTGACCTTCAAGAAGAACCAGCACCTCCGAGACTCCCTTCTGGCGGTTGATCCCAGCCAGCTTCTCATAGAGACGGATGCGCCATTTTTGACCCCCGAGCCTCTTCGGGGAAGACCAAATGCGCCCTATCTAGTGCCGCACACCCTCAGGTTTATCGCTGCACTTATGCAGTGGAGTGACAACGACCTTGCCCTTCAGCTGAACAGGAATACCGAGAATGTCTATGGTTCTTGGGCGGAAGGATTGAGCTAGTGCTCGGGGCTAAGGAGATTCGCCAGTTAGCCGGGATGCTGGATATCAAGCCAACAAAAAAACTTGGACAGAACTTTGTAATTGATCCAAACACTATCAACCGGATAGTTTCAGCAGCCGGTCTGGTTCCTAGCGACATCGTGGTGGAAATTGGACCTGGTTTAGGCTCGCTCACCTTGGGGCTATTGGAAAAGGTCGAAAGCGTCATAGCGGTCGAGATTGACCCGAAGCTTGCCAAGCAACTTCCCCTGACAATTGCCCAGCATGCACCTGGAAAAACCGTGGAGCTAGTGCTTGCAGATGCTTTGCAGACTAAAGAACTACCGAAAGCTCCAACGGCATTAGTAGCGAATTTGCCCTACAACATTTCCGTTCCGGTGCTGCTGCACTTTCTAGCCACGTTCCCGAGCCTAGAAAAAGGTTTAGTGATGGTTCAGGCCGAGGTTGCTCATCGGTTAGCAGCTACTCCTGGCACGAAGGATTACGGGTCCCCAAGCCTCAAGATGTCTTGGTACGGGCCGGCCAGGCTGGCCGGGAACATCGGTAGAAATGTCTTTTGGCCAGCGCCTAATGTCGATTCAGCCCTGGTGTATTTCGAGCACACTGTGACTAGAACGGCAGATAGAAAAGCCGTCTTTGCGGTCATTGATGCTGCTTTTGGCCAACGAAGAAAAACCCTGAGGCAGTCTCTGTCCAACTGGGCGGGATCTCCAACAGCCGCCGAAGAGATACTTATTAGAGCCGGCATAGACCCTAAGTTCAGGGGCGAGCAGTTGCTTATAGATCAGTTCATTTCTATCGCGGAGGCCAAATGATCAGCGCGGTAGCACCGGCCAAAATTAATCTGGCTTTTCTTTCGGGCCCAGTTCGTCCGGATGGGTACCACAACGTAATTAGCATTTATCAGGCACTTGATGTTTTTGAAAAAGTCAGCGTCGAAAGTGCTGACGACTGGGAGGTGGAGCTAATTGGTGCTGCCCTTGCTGAGGCTGAGCGCATCCCGGTAGATAACTCAAACCTCGTTATTAGGGCTGCGCTTGAGCTGGCAAAGCACGTGGGAATTGAAAAGCCCCGGCCGATGCGGTTTGTCATTGAAAAACACGTGCCTCCAGCTGCCGGAATGGCAGGGGGGTCGGCGGATGCGGCCGCCAGCCTGGTAGCGCTAAACCGGGCATGGGGTCTTGATCTAAGTTCTGCAGAGCTCACTAAGGTCGCTGCAAAAATTGGGGCGGATGTTCCATTCGCACTTCTCGGGGGAACTGCGCTCGGTCTAGATACCGGCATTGAGTTGCGTCCTCTTCCACCTTTGGGTTTGCAGTTTGTGCTGCTAATTTTCAGCACGCCAGGGCTGTCGACCGCCGATGTTTTCAAGGAGTTCGATCGACTTTGTCCGGAGGGAAATCTAACTAAGACACCAGATCAAGTCGCATCCCAATATGAGTCAGGCCTAGGAAAAATTCTCGGCGATAACTCTCTTGAAGTGGCGGCCTATTCTCTTCGACCGGATTTGTTTGGCATGGCCCAAATGATTCCGGGTAAAAAAGCTTTCGTGTCTGGTTCCGGTCCAACATTGTTTATGCTGTCTAAGGACTCCCAAGAGGTTGCTTCTTGGCATCGGGCATTTATTGCCAGTGGATTTAGTGCGATGGTCTGTAAAACATCTAACGGCAGTGCGGAGCTTGTGAACTAATGGCACACCTAATGGGCGCCGAAGTAATTACCCATGAGTTTCCAACCAAGGAAGTCTTTTCCGGTGTAACGGTCGGCATAAACGATGGCGATCGAATTGGCATTGTTGGGCGCAACGGCGACGGTAAATCGACACTCGTGAAAATTCTCACCAAGCAGTTTGCTCCCGATTCTGGGCGAGTAACCTGGCGGGGCGGTTTGCGGATTGGCTTTTTAACCCAGGTGGATGTCATCGACGACGAGATTTCCATTGCCGAGGCTGTTGTGGGGGACCGTCCAGAGTTTGAATGGGCATCAGACCCAAAGATCAGGGACGTATTGTCAGGTCTGGTTGCAGATCTTGACTGGCACCAAAAGGTCGGCACTCTGTCTGGCGGCCAGCGCCGAAGGGTCGCGCTAGCTGCTCTATTGGCCGGTGAATACGACGTTGTTTTTCTCGACGAGCCAACAAACCACCTCGATGTTGATGGAGTGGCTTGGCTTGCAAATCATCTTCAGACCCGCTGGCCGAAAAACGTCGGCGGCTTAGCTGTCATCACTCACGACCGTTGGTTTTTGGACGCGGTATGCAACTTGACATGGGAGGTCTACGGAGGCCGTATTGAGCCATTCGAAGGCGGCTACGCGGCCTATGTCCAGCAGCGAGCCGAACGATCCAGACAGGCCGATGCGATTGAGTCCAGAAGGCAAAACCTGCTTCGCAAAGAACTTGCTTGGCTTGGCCGTGGCGCCCCTGCCAGAACTGCCAAACCGAAGTTCAGAATTGATGCGGCTCTCGCGCTTATTGGCAACGAGCCCCCTCCGAGAAATAGCGTTGAGTTAGCAAAACTTGCAACCACTCGCCTTGGCAAGGACGTACTTGACATGGAGGACGTGAACTACAGCACCCCGGATGGCCTGGTTATCGTCAGTGACTTCACGCTTCGGCTTGGGCCAGGCGATCGAATTGGCCTGGTCGGGGCAAACGGCGCCGGTAAAACGACTCTTATGAGGCTGATTACAGGCGAGCTAAAGCCTGAAGCCGGCCGCATAAAAATTGGTAAGACTGTGAAATTTGCAAAACTATCGCAGGATGTTCACGAGCTAAATAAGCACTCGGAAGAGCGCATCTTTGACCTGATTCGCCGCGAAAAGACCACATTTATGGTCGGCAAAAAAGAGGTTGGCACCGGGCAACTCCTGGAGCAATTGGGCTTTGACCAACAGCAGCTGCAAACTCCTATCAAAGACCTTTCGGGTGGACAGCGAAGAAGGCTGCAATTGCTAAGACTGCTTTTCAGCGAGCCAAATGTCTTGATCTTGGACGAGCCAACAAACGATTTAGATACAGACATGCTCGCGGCCATGGAAGATGTTCTGGATAGCTGGCCGGGCACCCTGATTGTGGTTAGCCACGACAGGTATTTGCTCGAGCGCACAACCGACAATCAGTATGCGATGCTCGGAGACGGCAAGCTTCGGCATCTAACCCGAGGTGTGGAGCAATATTTGGAGCTCAGAAAAACTTCAGGAACAGAGGCCAAATCAACGGGCGGGACTTCTGCAATCCCGCAAGTTACTGGTGCTGAAAAGCGAAATCTAGAAAAAGAACTAGCGCGTCTAGAGCGTGCGATTGCCAAGTCTCACCTTGAGCTTGATGAGCTAAATAAAACCCTTGGCAACCATGATCCAGCCGATTACGAGGGTCTAGTGGGCCTTGGGTCTCGGCAAAAAGAACTCGAGATGAAAATTGCGAAATCTGAAGAGCTTTGGTTGGATGTGGCTCAAAAACTGCAACTGAGCTGAACTTCTGGCAGACTTATGCCCGAGACTTAGGTCTCATTCCGCCCTAGTGTAACGGCAGCACGGCGCTCTTTGGAGGCGTCCGGTCTAGGTTCGAATCCTAGGGGCGGAGCTATCGGAGTTGAGGAGGACCTAAGTGCAGTTAGCAGTTATTGTGCTCGCGGCTGGTGAGGGCACCAGGATGCACTCCAACTTGCCCAAGGTTCTACATCCAATCGCCGGGTTACCTTTGATCGGACATGTGCTCTCAACCGCCTTTGCCTTATCGGCTGAGTATGTCGTGACTGTTCTAGGTCATCAAAAAGACCTTGTGGCAGGTTATGTCACTGAGCATTTTCCTTCGACCATCGTTACCGAACAAGGTCCTACCCCAGGAACCGGTGCCGCGGTTGAGGCGGGGCTTGCCGCTCTTCCTGAAGACTTCAAGGGTGAGGTATTGGTTTTGTCCGGCGATGTGCCGCTGCTGGATGTAACGAGCATTTCCGAACTGGTTGAAATGCACCGTGTTTCATCAAACGCCGCAACGCTGATAAGTACGATTTTGGATAACCCGAACGGCTACGGCCGAGTTCTGCGGTCGAAAGAAAACCTGACAGGAATTGTCGAGCAAAAAGATGCCAGCGATTCGGACTTGCTGTTGAACGAGGTAAACGCTGGCGTTTATGTTTTTGATCGCGAACATTTGGATAAAGCCCTTTCGAGTGTGACCACAAAAAATTCTCAGGCTGAAAAATATTTGACCGACGTGGTTTCCATCATGCTCGAGCAAGGTCAATCTGCCTCGGCACACCCGATAAATGACCATTGGTTGGTTGCCGGCATCAACGATCGTCAGCAGCTGTCTCAGGTCGCCGCTGAGCTGAACTCGAGAATTGTCAAGGCCTGGCAGCTTGCCGGAGTAACGGTCATTGAGCCCGCCACAACCTGGATAGACGTGACCTGTCAACTTGCCAAAGACTCCACGTTGTTACCCAGCACGCGATTGCATGGGCTTACTCAAGTGGGAACTTCGGCGACTATCGGACCTGACACGACAATCACTGACAGCATGATTGGCCACGGCGTGACTATTTCCAGATCGCAGGTTTCTTCGGCTGAGATTTTGGACAACGCAACCGTCGGGCCATTTGCATTTATCCGACCGGGAACTGTTCTAGGAGCCGACGGAAAAATCGGTGCATTCGTCGAGGTCAAGAATTCGGTCATTGGACCGGGGGCCAAGGTCCCTCACCTGAGTTACGTGGGTGATGCCTCAATAGGCGAGGGAACAAACATTGGTGCCGGAACTATTTTCGCCAACTACGACGGAGTCACAAAGCACCGCACAACAATCGGTTCTTTTGCCAAAACCGGCAGCGGGAACACCTTTGTTGCACCCGTAACTATTGGAGACGGCGCATACACGGCAGCAGGTTCGACTATTCGTCGGAACGTCGAGTCTGGAGCGTTAGCATTGAACCCAGTGGCGCAAAAAAATCTTTCCGGTTGGGTGTTGGCCAATCGACCGGGGTCAAAATCAGCAGAAGCAATAAATCTAGATACGGAGTAAAAAATGGCAATCGAAAAAGCCGCCAGAAAGCAATTAGTAATTGCATCGGGAAGAGCCCATCAGGCTCTGGCTCAAGAGGTTGCCGACATTCTAGAAACAGAACTAGTTCCCGTGACTGCCTATGACTTTGCTAACGGTGAAACCTTCGTTCGTTACGAACGAAGCGTTCGGGGCGTTGATGCTTTCATAATTCAAGCCCACCCTGCACCGATAAACCACTGGCTCATGGAGCAGTTGCTGATGGTTGATGCGATGAAGCGTGCGTCAGCTAAGCGCATAACCGTAGTCGCACCCTTTTTCCCATACGCTCGCCAGGACAAGAAGCACAAGGGTCGTGAGCCCATTTCCGCAAGACTAGTTACCGATCTTTATGCGACCGCTGGCGCCGATCGCCTCATGTCGGTGGATTTGCATGCACCTCAGATTCAAGGGTTTTTCGATGGCCCTGTGGATCACCTCTGGGCGCTTCCGTTACTTGCAGACCACATCGCCGAAACTTTTGGCACCGATAACCTGACCATAGTCTCACCGGACTCTGGTCGCGTGAGAGTAGCTGACATCTGGGCAGATCGCCTCGGAACCCCGCTTGCGATTGTCCACAAGCGTCGTGACCCAGATAAGCCAAATCAAGTCGAGGTCAACGAAATTGTTGGAGATGTTGAGGGTCGCGATTGTCTTTTGGTCGACGACATGATCGATACCGGCGGCACCATTCTTGCGGCTGCCAAGGCCCTGAAAGCAAAGGGTGCGGCGCGGGTTATAGTCGCTGCCACTCACGCAGTCTTCTCTACTCCGGCCGTCGAACGCCTCAGCGATGAAGTAATTGACTCAGTGGTTGTCACCAACACTCTTCCTGTGACACCAGACAAGGAATTCAAGACTCTAACTGTGTTGTCAATTGCTCCACTGATTGCCAAGGCAATAGCGGCAGTTTTCTATGATGACTCCGTTAACTCATTGTTTCCCGGTCACTCCTAAAATTAGGATGTGACATCTCGCCTAACAACTTTTGATGCGGTCAGCATTGGGGTCGCTTCCATGCTCGGCGCCGGTGTCTTCGTTGTTTTTGGTCCTGTTGCCGACTTAACCGGAAGCCTGATGCCCTTGGCTATCTTGTTGGCGGGTTTTGTCGCCTACCTCAACGCAGGGTCAATCTCGCAGCTCGCTTCAAGAGTCCCAAAGAGCGGGGGGGCTTATTCCTACGCCCGCCACTACCTGAACCCAACCTGGGGCTTTCTTGCGGGCGCTAGCTTCCTAGTCGGCAAGATTGCGTCCAGCGCAGCCATCGCACTCGTGGTTGCCGAATATGTGTCAGCTGAAAACCTTATTCCCTTCGCTCTCGGAGCCGTGTTGATCATGACGCTTGTAAACATTGCTGGGATCAACCGCACCGCTCTTGGATCAAAAGTGCTAGCCGGCATTACCTTGTTATTTTTCGCTGTGTTGATAACAGCTGCGTCATTTGCGCCCGCTGCGAGTCCGGCTCTAGCACCGGGTTCAATCTCAAATATTCCGAGCGCAGCGGCACTAGTGTTTTTTGCCTTCGCTGGATATGCGAGGGTTGCGACTTTGGCCAACGAAGTCACAAACTCCTCTAAATCGGTCCCTAGGGCCATAGCTTGGTCGCTTGGAATAGTTGGGGTTGTCTATCTCGCTCTCGGATTCTTGTTACCGAGGAAGCTCGGCAGTGATTTGGAGGGGTCACTAACTCCAATAGCGGATATGGCCGCTGTCAGTCTGCCAAATGTGAACTCTAGTTCTGTTGCCATCTTTGCCGCATTGGCTGGACTCGGTTCATTGCTTGCCCTGCTGGCAGGCATGACTAGAACAGCGGCGGTAATGGCCGATGATGGTGAATTATCGCGGGTTTTCCGCATCCGCCTAAAAAATGGAGTTCCGATCGTGGCCGAAGTTGTCATCGCTTTGCTTGTTGGCATTTTGGTGCTTTTCGGAAGTGTTGTTCTAACCATCGGGCTGTCCTCTTTCGCCGTGCTTAGCTATTACGCAATAGCTAATTTGGCGGCTTATAGACAACCAAAGTCTGAAAGCGGAAGACCGAAGTGGCTGAACCTTATCGGGCTTGCTAGCTGCTTGCTTCTGGCTCTTAGCGTGCCATCGCAGGGGCTAATAATGGGAGTGGCAGTTTTGGCGCTGCTGCTGCTTCTAAGGTGGGGCTTGGTAAAGCTGCGCTAACTCGGCTAAGCTTTGGGAAGTTCAGCGGCGAGGGGTACAACAAAGTACCCGTAATCGACGGGGTCCCTTTCCTCGCCTGTAATTTGAAGAGGAAACGATGTCTGAAGTAAAACTAGTTGCGGAGTCCCGCGAATCATTCGGTAAAGGCGCAGCGCGCAAGCTTCGTGCTGCCGGCCGCACCCCAGCTGTTATTTATGGTCACGGCCATGACACCCGCCACATTCATCTACCTGCCCACGAGGTAGCTCTTGCATTGCGTATTAAGAACGCCCTACTGGAGCTGACTATTGCTGGCAAGTCGGAGCTGGTCTTGGTAAAGAGCGCATCCAAAGATCCCTTCACTCAAGTGATTGAGCACGTCGACCTAGTAGAGGTCAAAAAAGGCGAGAAGGTTCACGTTGAGATTCCAGTTCACATTATTGGCGAGCCAATGAGCGGAACTGTCCTAGATTTCGAGCACAAGACTGTCAAGGTTGAGGCTGAGGCAACTCACATTCCTTCTTTCATCGAGCTGCACATTTCCAAGGACAACCTCGCGGGTCACCACTACTTGGTGAGCAACCTAATTGTGCCGGATGGCGTGATTATGGAGCTTGAAAACACTGAGTTAGTGGCATCCGTAGTTGAGACCAGAGCTGGAGTGGCTGATGAAGAATCTAATACAGAAGCTACAGCTGAAGGCGAGGCCACTGAGGTCGCAGCCGCAGCCGACGACTCAGCAGCAGAGTAATACTTGGTTGATAGTCGGACTCGGTAACCCCGGGTCCGACTATAAATCCAACCGTCATAACGTCGGTCAGCATACTCTCGATGTCATGGCATCCAGGTTTGGGGCTGTCTTCAAGACTCACAAGTCGGTAGCTTCAGTCGCGCAAGCTAAAACCACCAGTGGCGATAGCTTGTTGCTTGTAAAAAGCACCGGATTTATGAACCTTTCCGGTGGCCCAGTTGCTGCAGTTGCAAAATTTTATTCGGTCCCAACCGACAAAATAATTGTCATTCACGACGAGCTGGATATTGACTTTGGTGACATTCGCAAGAAGTTTGACGGTGGCCATGCTGGCCACAACGGCTTGAGAGACATCAGCGCCAAATGCGGTTCTGGATATCACAGGGTTCGTTTTGGAATTGGTCGCCCACCGGGATCGATGCCGGTAGCCAGTTTCGTACTGCAGGATTTCTCAACCACCCAGAAAAAAGAGCTTCCCGTGCTGCTTGAGTTGGCAGCAGATCGGGTTTTCGAGATTCTGCAACCAGATTCCAAATAGACTTGAGCGCGTGACCCTGGGCCCTTTAATGCAAGCCGCGGCTTTGTCGCGCTCTCTGGCCCAGATTTCCAAGTCAAAGACCAACCATTTTTACTCTCCATCTAAATCCAATTTCCTGGCGTTGGCCGCCTTGGTGAAGTCTTCGAGCAAGCCGATCGCAATCATTACTTCAAGCTCAGGGCAGTCTCAAGAAATAGCCGGTGCTCTTGCTCAGTTGGTTGATCAAATTGAAGTTATTGACTTTCCATCCTGGGAGACTTTGCCTCACGAACGGCTGTCTCCTTCTGCAGAGACCGTCGGAAAGAGGCTCCAAGCTCTTCACCGAATGAATCAGTTGTCGAGCGCTAACCCCAAGCACAAAGTTGTGGTCATGGTTTCTATCAGGGCTGCCCTGCAGCCGGTGATCGGTGGTTTGGAAGACCACCCACCATTTGAAATGACAAGAGGCAAGGACTACCTGCTTCCAGAATTAGCACTGAAGCTAATCGAGATTGCCTATGAGCGCGTGGACATGGTCACCAGGCGAGGAGAGTTTGCAATCAGGGGTGGAATCCTAGATGTTTTTCCAACCACTGCCGAGCACGCCGTTCGCCTTGAATTTTTTGGGGACGAGCTGGAAGACATTCGTGAGTTCCAGGTGGCTGACCAGCGGTCAATAGCAACTTCTTTGTCAACTATCGAGCTGTATCCGGCCAGAGAGATGCTGATTACTCCGGCGGTTGCCTCTAAGGCCAGGGAGATGGCGTCGGAATTCCCAGGACTTAGCGAGATGCTCGCGAAAATCTCGGAGGGTATTCCAGCTGCCGGCATGGAGTCCCTAGCTCCAGTGCTGGCAAAAAAGCTCGGACCACTTACGCAATACTTGCCGACTGCGACATTCGTATTGCTAGACCCGGAGTTGATTAGCTCGCGAGCCAAAGCCTTGGCTGACACCAACGAGGAGTTTTTGCACGCTGCTTGGGACACGGCAATTGCCGGCGGTAGTGCCCCGATCGACTTATCGACGGGTGGCTTTCTTGAGCTAACAGTGTTGTTAGATTCCATTCGTGAAACTAACCGACTGGTTGAAATTAGCTCGCTGCCGCAAGACCACTTTGTTGATCTAGGTCTTCGGGAAATCCCAACTTTTCAAGCCGGAGGCGCGGCTACCGATTGGATTATTGACCAGTTATCTCAGTTGCAAAAACTTGTGATCACCGCCAAGGGGCATGGCACGGCCGAGCGGATAGTGGAAGTTCTTTCAGCCCTGTCTATTCCAGTGTCGCTGAGCGAAATCGTAAGAGAACCGACCAGCGGTTCGGTCATGGTCGTTGTGGCAGATTTGCCTCACGGATTCTTCGTTGCCGATCAGGACCTCATTGTCATTACTGAGACAGAGTTTTTCGGTGTCGCATCGAGTTACCAGTCTCCTAATTCACGCAAGCTTGCTAAGCGTCGCGGTCCTCAGGTTGACCCGCTGACTCTAAAGCAGGGTGATTACGTAGTTCATGAAATACACGGCATTGGTAGATTCAAGGAGCTAGTGCAGCGCGATAATCGCTCTCAGGTCAGGGAATACCTAGTTATTGAATACGCGTCTCCAAAACGTGGCTATCCGCAAGACACTTTGTTCGTGCCGACTGACCAGTTGGATTTTCTATCTCGATATGCTGGCGGCGAAGCCCCGGTGTTATCGAAGATGGGAGGCACCGATTGGGCAAGAGCCAAGGGTAATGCCAGAAAGGCCGTTCGAAAGATAGCCATAGATCTGGTGAAGCTCTATTCGGCGCGTATGAAATCTAAGGGCTATGCGTTTGGTCCAGATACCGAGTGGCAACGGGAACTAGAAGAGGCGTTCCCTTTTCAGGAAACCCCCGACCAGCTCACAACGATCGACGAAGTCAAAAGGGACATGGAGAAAGATATCCCAATGGATCGTCTTTTGGCCGGTGATGTCGGTTACGGCAAAACTGAGGTCGCCATTCGGGCCGCCTTCAAGGCAATTCAAGACGGCAAGCAAGTAGCAATGCTTGTGCCAACCACGCTGCTGGTACGTCAACACATGCAAACTTTCAATGAGCGCTATGGCGGGTTCCCGGTAAATATCCGCGCTCTTTCTAGGTTCCAAAGTGCTAAGGAGATAAAGGCCACTCTTGCCGAGACGGCTTCAGGCGCAGCAGACCTAATTATCGGAACTCACCGGCTCTTGTCTAGCGGGGTCGAGTTCCGAAACCTAGGGCTAATAATCATCGATGAGGAACAACGCTTCGGAGTCGAGCACAAGGAAAAGCTCAAGGAGCTCAAGCACAATGTGGATGTCCTGGCAATGAGCGCAACTCCCATTCCAAGAACCCTTGAGATGGCCGTAACGGGAATCCGAGAGATGTCCACGTTGGCCACCGCTCCCGAGGAGAGACACCCCATCCTCACCTTCGTTGGTGGATATTCCGAGCAACAAGTGGCGGCCGCAATCAGAAGAGAGATGATCCGTGAGGGTCAGGTTTTCTTCGTCCACAATCGCGTCGCAACCATTGAAAAGGTCGCCGCGGACATCCGCAAACTAGTCCCAGAGGCCAGGGTCGCAATGGCTCACGGCAAAATGCCTGAAGCCGCTCTCGAGCAAGTCGTTATTGATTTCTGGGAGGGCAAATACGACGTATTGGTTTCGACAACAATTATCGAAACTGGCATCGACATCCCAAATGCCAACACCTTGATTGTGGATCGAGCAGAGAATTTTGGCTTGAGCCAGCTGCATCAAATTAGAGGTCGGGTTGGTCGCTCCAAGGAGCGCGCCTACGCCTATTTTTTCTACGACCCTTCTAAAACCCTGAGTGAAACTGCGCACGATCGACTCGCGACGATCGCAACTAATAATGAGCTCGGCAGCGGCATGCAGATTGCCATGAAAGATCTAGAGATTCGTGGGGCGGGGAACATGCTCGGCGGAGAGCAGTCCGGCCACATCGCAGGAGTCGGATTCGATCTTTATCTTCGAATGATTTCAGAAGCCGTAAGTGAGTTTCGAGGTGAGCCAGTTAGCTCTCCTGCCGAACTAAAGCTTGAGATTCCAGTTGACGCGCGCATTCCGCCAGAGTACCTGGACAGCGAGCGCCTGAGACTAGAGGCCTATCACAAGCTCTCGGCGGCAAGCTCCAGTAAAAGCAGCCGCAAGGATCTTGATGCGATTCTTGCCGAGCTCGAAGATCGATTTGGCAAGGCGCCGGAGCCTGTTATCCAGCTATTGCAGGTGACTGAGCTTAGGCAGCAGGCAAACCGGCTGGGCTTGAAAGACGTGAACCTGCTCGGCGTCCAGGCAAAGCTTTCTCCGGTGGAACTGTCCGATGCCAAGATGGTGGCACTGAGTCACAAGTTGCCTCAGCTTCGTTATCTCCAAAGCTCTAAGCTCCTGAGTGTTCCAATGCCGATTTCTCAAGGCATAGAACCAATTAGCAGCTCAGAAGTGATTGACTGGTTGTGGCAATTATTCGCGATTGTGTTTGAGGAGTCCCTTGGAAAAGCTACAGAGCCTAATTAAGACTGCCCACCAACTACGGGCACCGGGTGGTTGCCCTTGGGATGCCGAGCAAACACACGGTTCGCTTGTGCAATACCTGCTGGAGGAAACCCACGAACTCATCGAAGCGATCGAGTCTGGCAATAGAGATGAGGTCCTTGAAGAATTAGGGGACGTGCTCTACCAAGTCTTATTCCATGCCGACCTTGCAAGTCAAGGGAGCCTCGGGGAGCCATTTGACCTAGAAGACGTCGCTCAAAAAATGGAAAATAAAATGATCTCGCGTCACCCCCACGTGTTTGGCACAGCTGAGGACAAGGAAAAGTTCCTCGCCGAGACTGGCGAGGATGTGGTCAAAAACTGGGAATCTCACAAAAAGCTTGAGAAGCCAGGTCGAACCAGCATTTTGGACGGTGTTCCCCCGGCCATGCCCGCCTTGGCTCTCGCCAGCAAAGTGATGGGCAAGGCGGAAAAGGCCGGAATTTTAGAAACAAGTGAAGTACCGACAATTCCAATGGAAACAGAGGAGCAGCTTGGCAAGCTCTTGCTTGCAATAGTTGCAAGCGCCAGATCAGTGGGACTAGACCCCGAGCGAGCACTTCGGGAAGCTAATCGCGAGCTGCAAGCCGAAATTCGAGCATCGGAATTACAAGGAGACTTTGACGCAGGTGTTGTTGGGCTTCCGACTAGCTAAAAAGCGCTTCGAAGTCGCTAAATCCGGCATCGAGAACTTCGGATGGGGTTCTCGGGTCGTCAGTCTCAGCCCACCAGATTAGTATCGCCATTGATGCCGATAGCATCGCGGCTGAAACGGCCTTTGCCCGAAGCTTCTCTCCACCTAAGCGGGAAACCGCATCCTCCAAAACCTGCCTTGCCATTTCCAGTTGTCCTTGTCCCCAGCCGTAAACCTCGGGGGATGAGCCAATCAGCTTGAGCCTGAGTCGAACGGTTTCAGGTGAGTTGTCGGCCATGTGCATGGTCTCAACCCACGAGCCGTGCAGGAGCTGCACCACGCTAGACGATGAGTCGCTCAATAAGTTTTTCTCTAGCTCAGCCCTAAATAGGTGCATACCACCCCAAACCACTGCGGCTTTAGATGGGAAAACCCTGAAAAGGTTTGAACGGGAGATTCCTGCGGCTTCTGCAACCTGGTCCATTGTGACCTGGTCCATGCCGTGTTCGCTGAACAACCTAAGGGCTGTAAGCCCTACTGCTTTGGGGTCTGTGGTCACCGGACGGCCTCGTCCTAGTTTTTTGGCTTGTTCTGGCATGGCCCCAAGATTATCAAGACAATGCTGGGGACACAGATAGATTTTCAAGATAGCCGCGGTTTAGGGAAGTAGATAATTACCAGTCTGTGCCAGACTTTGAACGTGGCTAATCAAGTGAATCCTCCGCGTGGAATGCGCGACATCCTCCCCGAAGACAAGGTCTTACGGGAACGGCTTATAGCAAGCGTCCGTCAGGGGTACTTGGCACGAGGCTTTCAAGAGGTTGAGACGCCTGCCCTCGAGGACCTATCGAGGCTCACTTCGGGCCAAGGCGGCGATAATGAAAAGCTCGTATTCCAGGTCCTAAAGCGCGGAGATGAGCTGGATGCCGCGATCAAATCGGGCTCCGCCCTAGCTGATTTGGGCTTGCGGTTTGACCTCACAGTCCCGTTGACCCGATATTTTGCAACAAACCAGGCCGTTTTACCAAGAGTGTTTAAGGCAATACAAATTGGACCGGTCTGGCGTGCAGAAAGACCCCAAAAGGGTCGATACAGACAGTTCCTGCAGTGCGACATCGATATTGTTGGCGATGGGAGTATTTTGGCAGAAGCTGAACTTCTATCGGCTTCCCTGTCAGCGCTTGCGGATTTGGGGCTGGCTGATGCGGTCATAAGGATCAATCACCGAGAGGTTCTAATTCAGAGCATTTCAAAGATAGGTGTCCCTGAGTCCGAGCAGCTGTCCGCCATGGTCACGATAGATAAATTGGACAAATTAGGTATTGAAGGCGTGACCGCTGAGTTGGGCGAAAAATTCGGGCAGTCGGTTGCTGACGCGAGTTTTGAGTGGCTGTCCAACCTAGATCAGAGCAGGTTCCCAGAAATCCTGCAGCCTTTGGTAGATGCCATGGGGCAGTTATCCTCAAAGATCCGCTACGACGCAAGCCTGGTGCGGGGAATGGGTTACTACACCGGAGCAATTTTTGAAATAGAGCACCCGCTTGCATCATCGTCGATTGGCGGAGGCGGTAGGTATGACTCCATGGTCGGAAAATGGTCCGGCACCGGCGCTCCCGCGGTTGGAATTTCTCTCGGGATTGAGCGCATTATTGAGCTTGCGAGTTTGCCAAAAGAGCAAGCTTCTAGCCTGGTATTGATGATCGATTCTGAGGCTCTAACGGGGCAGGCATTGAGCATTCAGAGCGAACTCATCGCTCAAGGCTTTAGATGCCGTATCGAGCTTCGACAAAAAAACTTCAAGGTTCAAATGGCGTCGCTGACTAAGCAGGGCTTTGAAAAGTTTGCTCAACTTGACTCTGGCACCTCGAGCGCGAGTGACCTTGATATTCGGATGATTGACTAACTGACTAAACTCTTTTTTGAAACCAGTGCCGTTTTCGTAACTTGAACATTTTTCTATTCGTACATAGCTAAGGAGACATCTTGTCAATCATCACTGCGATCGGTGCCCGCGAAATCCTGGACTCTCGAGGCAACCCAACGGTTGAGGTTGAAGTACTTCTTTCGGACAATTCATTCGGCAGGGCTGCCGTCCCCTCTGGAGCATCTACCGGAGCCTTCGAGGCTCACGAATCTCGTGACGGCGATAAGGATCGCTACCTGGGCAAGGGTGTCCAGAATGCCGTCAGGGCGGTTGTTGAGACTCTCGATGAGGCACTTTTAGATTTCGACGCCACCGATCAGCGCGCAGTTGATTTGGAGTTGATGCGAATTGATGGCACCTCAAACAAGGCCAAGCTGGGCGCTAACGCTATTTTGGGCGTCTCGCTAGCGACTTCAAGAGCTGCAGCCGAGTCGGTTGACATGCCGCTATACCGTTACTTGGGAGGCTCAAACGCCCACGTCTTGCCGGTTCCGCTGATGAACATAATCAACGGTGGTGCGCACGCTGATAACGGTGTTGACATCCAGGAATTCATGATCGTGCCTCTCGGCGCTGAGTCGTTTTCGGAAGCATTGCGATGGGGCGCTGAGGTTTATCACACCCTCAAGAAGTTGCTGACCGAGAAAGGTTTGGCAACCGGTTTGGGCGATGAGGGCGGTTTTGCTCCTGATCTTCCGACCAATAGGGCGGCTTTGGATCTAATTTCGGAAGCGATTAAGTTGGCCGGCTACAAGCTCGGCACAGAGATCGCACTTGCTCTTGATGTGGCATCCACAGAGTTTTACGATGAAGCAACCTCCAGCTACAACTTCGAGGGAGCTAAGAAGACAGCCGGTGAAATGGTTGCTTACTACGCAGAGCTTCTGGAGAACTACCCTTTGGTTTCAATCGAAGACCCGCTTGCCGAGGATGATTGGG
Source organism: Candidatus Aquiluna sp. IMCC13023 (assembly GCF_000257665.1). Classification (GTDB taxonomy): domain Bacteria; phylum Actinomycetota; class Actinomycetes; order Actinomycetales; family Microbacteriaceae; genus Aquiluna. Next base: position 493,106 of record NZ_AJKR01000003.1, on the reverse strand, counting down.
CTGGCTGGGCGAGCATCACCAAGGAGCTGGGTGAAAAAGTTCAGCTGGTGGGAGACGATTTGTATGTCACGAACCCAGTGCGCTTGCAAAAGGGAATTGATATGGCTGCGGGCAACGCTATCTTGGTGAAGGTCAACCAGATTGGAACTCTCACCGAGACGATGGATGCTGTTTGGCTAGCTCAGACTCACGGAATGAACGCAATTATTTCTCACCGGTCCGGGGAGACCGAGGACACTTACATCGCGGATCTTGCAGTCGCAACCAACGCAGGTCAGATCAAGACTGGTGCGCCGGCAAGGTCTGAGCGGGTTGCTAAGTACAACCAGCTCCTCCGAATCGAAGAAGAACTAGCCGAGTCGGCCAAATATGCCGGACGCTCAGCTTTTCCTAGATACCGCGACTAGCCTCGGGGCAAAGTGGCTTCTGGAGCTATAGCTCGTAATATCAAATAGTTATGCCGACAAATTCACGCGAGTCAAAGGTCCCGGTGGCATTGAGCCAGGGGAGAATTCTTCAGCGAATGCTGAGGCTGAACAGCGTCTCGGTGAGCGTGATTCTCGTAATTATTCTTGGCACCTACTTGATTTCCCCAGATGTGCAGAGTTATCTAAACCAGCGCCGAGAAATAGTGGAGATGGAGCAAAGCATCCAGCTTGCTAAGGACGCCGTGGTGGACATGCAAGCAGAACGAGACCGCTGGCAAGACCCGGTTTATATTCGCTCTCAAGCTAGAGACAGGCTCTACTACGTGCTTCCAGGGGAAGTGTCATACCTGGTTATGGACTCGGAGGGTCTGGATTTTTCTGACACTTCCAACACTCTCGGAGCCATGCTTGCTCAGCAGCGGAATGCCGATGAAATAAGTCTTGAGGTTTCAGCGGCGAAGGCTAACTGGGTGGATTCACTGATGGAGACTTTACTTCGTTCGGCAATGGAAACTCCGGTCGAGGAGTAAGTAGTTTGGTGCTTGCAAAAGATGTTGATGAGGTTTCCAGGCAGCTAGGCAGGCCTGCAAGGGGAATAGTAGAGATCGCTAGTCGCTGCGTTTGCCAGCGCCCGCTTGTCGTCAAAACCTCGCCCAGACTAGATGACGGCACACCTTTTCCAACCCTTTACTACCTGACGCAACCGGCAGCTACTGCCGCAATTTCGACCCTTGAAGCATCGGGGTTCATGGCCGAATTGCAATTGGAGATGGCCGGTAGCCCGGAGCTGCAAGCTGCCTATCTTGTGGCGCACAATTCATATCTGGCCGAGCGTGATCAGCTGGAAGTAGTCGAAGAGCTCGCTAATTTTTCAGCTGGCGGCATGCCAGAGCGAGTTAAGTGCCTACACGCTTTGGTTGCGCACTCGTTAGCCAAGGGCCCGGGCGTGAACCCAATGGGAGACGCTGCCCTCGAAGCCCTTGAGTGGTCACCTGAGGTTTGCAAGTGCAGTTAGCTTCCGGCCTAGCGACAATCGCAATTCTTGCTGCAACCCTCGCGCCCTCTGACCACTGGTGGCTTGTGGAGCTAGGGCAGAAGGTGGGCCAGCCTCGTGGAGGTGAAGGAGTGGTGGTAGCGGTCATTGATACCGGCATCGATGTCACTCACCTTGATTTGGCATCCACGGTTATTGGGGGAGCGGACTTTTCCAGGGTAGGAACACCGGAAGGAACAACACCGGTTGGCTCAAGTGGTTATCACGGCACGATGGTCGCTTCATTGATTGCCGGACAGGGACTTGAAAGCGGAGGAATCATCGGTGTTGCACCGGGTGCAAAGTTGCTATCGGTTTCGGTCGGCCTAGGCGTTGAGTCGAGCGACACTGATGCTCAAATAGCGGCTGCAATTATTTGGTCGGTTGACGCCGGTGCAGACGTAATAAACCTGTCGCTTAGTCGTAACTCCAGCACTTGGCCAATCAGTTGGGACAACGCGTTTTTACACGCCTTTGAAAATGACGTCGTAGTGATTGCCGCAAGCGGCAATGACTCTGAAGGCAACTACTGGCCCGCTGCTCCAGCAACTATTCCGGGAGTGATCTCAGTAACTGGACTGAACAAGGATCTTGAGGCCACTTTGCTATCAGGAACAACCGGTCTCGATGTGACCTTAAGTGCCCCTGGAGCTGGACTTTTTGGGAGTTATCCGGGGAATCAAATAGCAGGTTGGTCTGGATCTTCGGCTGCGACTCCGATAGTTAGTGGCGTTGTTGCGCTTATGAGAGCTCAAGACCCTAAAGCCAGCGCGAACGACATAGTGTTTCGACTGATAAATACCACCCGAGATTTGGGGGAACCTGGGTTCGACGAGGTTTATGGGTTTGGCATGGTTGATCCGACTTCTGCCATCGCATCGGCATTGACGGCAACGACAAACCCACTCGGTTCACTCAGTTACTGGGTAGATCTTTATCGAGCATCCGAAACAGCGGAGCCCGAAGGTTCAAATCTTGTTACCCCTGTAGCGCCCGAAAGTTTTTTGGGTGCGCCAGACGCGCAAAAGTCTTCTCAATCCCAAGCTTCCCAAGCGCCGTGGTACTTAAACCCGCTACTCTACTTAGTGATAACGCCCGCGGCACCGTTGCTCTGGTTGGCACTGCGCAAAAGGCGCAATGAGGGCCAGGGTAGAAAAATACGAAAGTAACCAGCGCAAACATCATGACTATTGCGAAACTGAACTCAAAGACCCCTAAAGCTGTGGCTGAAAAAATATTTGATCCAAAGCCGAAGCAGCAGATACTCATCATTGGTGGCGGCTATGCCGGCTTCTACACTGCTTGGAAGCTCGAGAAAATCTTAGGCAAAAACGAAGCTGAAATAACGCTCGTTGATCCGCTTCCCTACATGACCTACCAGCCGTTCTTGCCCGAGGTTGCGGCTGGCTCAATTGAACCTCGCCACGTTATCGTTTCTCACCGTCAACATTTGAGGAAGACCACACTTATATCCGGAAGTATGACCAAGGTGAACCACAAGCTAAAAAAGGCAACGGTTAAGGTCCCTGGTGGGAAAAACAGAGTTTTGGAATATGACCAAATAATCATGACGGCCGGAGCTGTAACCAGAACCTTCCCGATCAAGGGCGTTGCCGAAGAGGCAATTGGAATCAAGACGGTCGAAGAGGCCGTTGAGATTCGTAACCGCATGGTTGGTAACTTTGAACGCGCTGCTGCGCTGCCCAAAAACAGCAAGACACGAAGACGATTGTTGACAACCGTGGTTGTAGGCGGAGGCTTTGCGGGAGTGGAAGCTTTCGCTGAGCTTCTCAGCGCAGCGACCTCATTGGTTCGCTATTACCCTCAGATTGACTTTGAAGAAATCGAATTTCACTTGGTTGAGGCAGCTGGGCGAATTATGCCTGAGGTTTCGTTGAAAACTTCGCTCTGGGTGATAGCTAACCTAGAAAAGCGGAATGCGAAAGTGCACCTAAACACTCAGCTTTTATCAGCCGACAAGGGTTTGGTTACTCTGTCGACTGGAGAATCTATGGAGTCAGATTTGATTATCTGGACTGCCGGCGTTGCCGCAGCACCGATTGTCAAGAACTGCGATTTTCCACTTGATGACCGATTCCGGATTTCAGCCAACACCAAGTTGCAAATTGTCGATGGCAAAAAAGTTATCAAGGGTGCTTGGACAGCAGGAGACGTAGCTGCCGTTCCAGATACCTCCGGTGGTGGAGTTGGAGGCTACTGCGTTCCAAATGCGCAGCATGCAGTTCGGCAGGCAAAGCTTTTGGCCAAGAACATCGTCGGAGATATTCGAGGAGAGTCACCCCACGAGTATCACCACAAGAACCTCGGTGCGGTAGCCGGACTAGGTATCGGAGTTGGAGTTTTCCAGTCCGGAAAAATTGGCCTTACTGGTTTTATCGCATGGATAGCCCACCGTGGTTACCACGGCCTTGCAATGCCAACTTGGGAACGCAAAATCCGCGTTGTGTCCGGCTGGTTCTGGAATATTTTCTTAGGACGCGATCTATCAAGTGTCGAGGCAATGCGTAACCCACGATTATTCTTTGAAACCTGGGCAGCCAAGACTGGAAAGTAATTTCTAGGACAAAAAACTTGGGAGACCTCCTCGGTATTTTGTCCTTTGCCCCGATAGCCCAATGGCAGAGGCAGACGACTTAAAATCGTCACAGTGTGGGTTCGAGTCCCACTCGGGGCACCAGGTTTGTCAGACACATCCCAGCAAAAGGGCATAGTCTTTTGGGTCTGGACGCTAAGGAATAAAGTGGATATAGCAATTTGGGTCGTAATCGGATTATTAGTTCTCCTAGGGCTTTACCTATGGGTGACCTACAACGCTCTGGTAGCCCTCAAGGTTCGGGTAGACGAAGCCTGGAGCGACATTACCGTTCAGCTCAAGCGCAGGGCAGATTTGATCCCCAACCTGATTGAAACCGTTAGAGGCTACGCCTCCCACGAAAAAGAAGTTTTTGAAAATGTAACTAAGGCACGTGCTGCCACCATCTCCCCTGAGGCACTCGAGCACCCAGCGCAAGCTGGAAAGGCTGAGGGGGCTCTTCAGGGGGCCCTGAAGAGCCTTTTTGCGGTCTCAGAGGCATATCCAGTACTGGTGGCATCCACTAACTTTTTGGAGCTGCAGCGGGAGCTTACCGATACCGAGGACAAGGTAATGGCGGCCAGACGCTTTTTCAACGGCGGAGTTCGCGAATTGAACACCAAAATCTTGCAGTTCCCAAATAATGTTTTTGCCTCAAACCTAGGTTTCTCTGAGCGCGAGTTCTTCGAGGTTGAAGACCCAGATGCCATTGCAGAGCCGCCTTCCGTTAAGTTCTAAGCGCCCTGCATGTACTCGGCGATCGCCCGAAATAAAAGAAATACCGTATTCATAATCACCGGTTTCATTGTGCTTCTCGGTGGTGTTGCCTGGCTTTGGGGTGTTTACAGTGGCAACGGCTCCAGTGCGATATTTATCATCGCATTTGCAATTGTTTACGCGTTGATTCAGTACTACGCAGGATCTCGAATAGCGATTGCCGTTAGTGGGGCCAAGCAAATTGAGAAAAAAGACAATCCACGACTGTGGAACATTGTCGAAAATCTGAGCATCTCACAGGGAATGCCGATGCCCAAGGTTTACCTGATTGAGGAGGCCGCCCCAAACGCCTTTGCCACTGGAAGAAATCCTGAAAACGCGGTCGTTGGCGTTACAACCGGCTTGCTGGAGATCATGGATGACAACGAACTTGAAGGAGTCATGGCTCATGAGATGTCGCACGTGAAGAACTATGACATCCGCGTCTCCATGATTGTATTTGGACTTATTTCTGCGGTCGGGATTCTGGCAGACATAGCGATACGGATGTCCTTTTATTCCAGACTGGGAAACAGTCGCAATAGCGGTCAACTCGGACTGATTCTTGTCTTAGCAGGGGTTGTGGGGATGATAATCGCTTGGCTAATCGGACCTTTGGTTTCGGCTGCTGTCTCCAGGCAGCGTGAATATCTGGCCGATGCCTCAGGAGTGCAGATGACTCGCTACCCAGATGGGCTGGCGTCCGCTCTAGTCAAGCTCGGAGAATTTGGAAAGCCTATGAAGCGGGCAAACTCTGCGATGGCGCACATGTACATAAACGATCCTCTGAAACCCGGACTCGTGGAGCGGGCATTTTCTACCCACCCTCCGATCCCTAAGCGAGTCGAAAGACTCAAGCAAATTGGTAGGAGCTTCTAAATCACTAGACTTTTACTCATTCTTAGATTTTGAGGTTTCCTAATGGCAGCAGTTGAACCAATCACGCTAGAGCAGTTCGAAGACGCTCAGCAGACCATCATCGATGTTGCGGTGCGAACTCCGCTAATTCAGAGCGATTGGCTTAGCGACTACATCGGCTCCCCGGTGTTTTTTAAGTGCGAAAATCTGCAGCGAACCGGTTCCTTTAAGCTCCGCGGCGCCTACAACATAATTTCTAAGCTTTCACCAGAGCATCGAGCGCGTGGAGTCGTTGCTGCATCGGCTGGTAATCACGCACAGGGCGTGGCGTACGCGGCCAAAGAACTGGGAATTAATGCAACTATCTTTATGCCGATAGGCGCATCACTTCCCAAATATCAGGCAACCTTAGATTTCGGAGCCGAAGTAATACTTGCCGGAGGGATTGTCGACGAGACGATGAAGGCTGCTCGGGATTACACCGAGAAATCAGGCGCGGTGTTGATCCCTCCCTTTGACGACCGGGATGTAGTTATAGGGCAAGGCACCGTGGGCCTTGAAATTCTTCAAGACTTACCAGATGTCGACAACATCTTGGTTTGTTTGGGCGGCGGTGGCTTAGCCGCAGGCGTTGCAACGGTCGCGAAACTTGCTGCTGCAAAGCGCGGCAAGAAGATAAATATCATCGCAATACAGGCTGAGGCAGCAGCAGCATATCCGGCGTCCATTGCAGCTGGAAAACCGGTTGCGATAAAAATGTCCCCCACAATTGCAGACGGAATCGCCGTGGCCAAGCCTGGTCAAATCCCGTTCGATCTCATAAGCCAGTATGTCGATGAAATAGTTACCGTCACCGAAGACGAGATGGCTAAGGCAATGGTCATTGTCATGGAGAAGTCAAAGCTTGTAGTCGAAGCCGGCGGAGCAGTTGGAGTCGCGGCAATTCTTGCGAATAAGGTCAAGCTATCCGGAACAACCGCCGTAATACTTTCCGGTGGAAACATCGACCCATTGTTGTTACAACGGGTGATTCGTCACGGGCTTGCCGCATCCGACCGCTACACAAACATCGCTGTGATGCTCCCAGACCGTCCTGGACAGCTTGTGCTGACCGCGCAGGCCGTGGCGGCCGCTGGAGCGAACGTCGTAGAGGTTCTTCACACGAGGCACGGTAACGGCCTTCAAATAAGTGAAGTTGAATTAGATCTGAGCATTGAAACTCGCGGGAAGGCACATCGAGACGAAGTCTTCGAGTCTCTAAAGACAGCGGGCCTCAGCCCGAGGATGACTGAAGACTAAAAGTTAAAGTTTTTTAGGCCAGAAATTTCAACTGCAATTTCCTTGCCGTTCGGAGCGCTGAAACTAACGGAGCTCCCAACTTTCTGCCCCATTACCGCTTTGCCAATCGGTGAATCTGGGCTGTAAACGTCAAGGTCCCCCTCGTCGATTTTTGCCTGAAATTCAGTGCCGTCGAAAACCTCATTGCTACCTAGGTAAAACTCCATCGGAGAACCGTTTAGTTTGCAGCTAACAACAAGCCCCTGTTTCACCACCCCATCTGACGGGTCAGCTTCGCCGATCTGAGCATTGCCGAGCATGTTTTGCAGGCGGTTGATTCTGGATTCCAGCTTGCCTTGCTCTTCCTTGGCCGCGTGGTAGCCGCCGTTTTCCTTCAGGTCGCCCTCCTCGCGGGCCTCTTGGATTTTGCGGCTAATAAGCCCGCGCTCGACTGTCATCAGTTGCGTGAGTTCAGCCATGAGCCTGTCAAAGGCCGCCTGGGTAAGCAATAGGTCGTCGCTCATAGAAATCTCTTTCGGGTATTAAAACAGCTCGCCTAGCGAGCCATAAATACTCTAACGCAGCCTGCACTCGTCGACCAAGCCCGTTACAGCCATCGAATATGTATTGAGGTTTATGGTGTACCGGTTGGTTTCGGCGTCGGAAGGCCCAAATTCATACTCCGCCCAGCCAACAACACCGAAGCTGTTATCCAGTGCTTCGAAAGAGCAGAGAACGGCAGCATCGACCGGTTTACTCAACTCAAAGTCAACTTCGGTACGCCATTCTGAAATAACTCGGAAGCCAACGTCGGTGCTTACGACCGGGGAGTAGTTAGCCCAGGCGAAATATCCAGCCATTACTACAAGTCCAGTAACACCAAGTATCGAAAGCACCTTATTTCTAGTCGGGTTACCGGGCTTTTTAGCTCCGTAACGCTCAGCTAGCAGATCTTCATTTGTACTCATCGTGAGAAAAGTTTAAGGCACAGGTGGAATACTTAAGTCATGGATTTCTTGCTAGCGATATTGATTGAAGTTACCGCCACGCCAATCCCGGTGCCGGATGACACTTATAACTCACCCGGCCTCATTGGCTTTATAGTCACTTTTTCGGTGGCTGGCATAGCGGTCGCACTCATTTTCGACATGAACCGCAGAGTCAGGGACAATCGCTATCGCACGGAAATAAGGGCAAGGCTCGCAGCAGAAGAGCTGGGAAACATCGAAATTACCAAGCCGGATCGGCCCGAGCCCCCTATGAAGCCGCAGCGATCGAACCCAGAAGAGGATCCAGCCCAATAAGTAAACATGCGGTCCAGTGGCAGAAGAATGCCGCAACCGTCAGCGCATGGAAAATTTCATGAAAGCCAAAGTGCTTCGGAGATGGGTTCGGACGTTTTAGTCCGTAGAACACTGCTCCTAATGAATAAAACAGCCCACCAACAATTACCAGCGTCATCATGACCCAGTTTGTTTCAAGGAAATCCGGAACGAATAGCACCGCTATCCAACCCATTCCTAGATAAATCGGAACGTATAACCACCTGGGAGCATTGATCCAGAAAATCCTAAAGCCAATTCCCAGAAGCGCTATTGCCCAGACTGCTGTCAACAGCAAGACGCCTTTATCAGCGACCAAAGCGGTGACGGCCATCGGAGTGTATGTTCCAGCAATTAGCAGAAAAATGTTCGAGTGATCAATGCGCTTTAGGACGACCTTGGTAACCGGTCCCCAGTTGAAGCGGTGATATAGGGCAGAGTTTCCAAACAGCAAAATAGAGCTTGCGAAATAGATCGCCGCAGCAGTTTTGGCCTGCCAACCGTCAGAGAAGACAATTAGTAAAACTCCGGCAGCAATTACGAATGGCAATACTCCGGTGTGGATCCACCCTCTCCAACTTGGCCGAAAGTCATCTTGAGTGACGGAGCCCTTGAGCTCGTTGAGTGGTACGTGAAGCGGATCCGGGGAATCTGACTTAGCCATGGTTCCAAGGCTAAGGCATCGACATGTTTCAGGTAACATTCAAAGGTGCAGAATTTGCTATATGGCCTTTATTCCAAAGTTCTTGAGCGGAACCTTAGCAAAGAGGACATGCCCAAACACATTGGTGTGATGGTGGATGGAAATCGACGTTGGGCAAAGGTACAAGGTTTCGAGGCTGCAGGCCAGGGTCATGCTGCCGGGGCAAAAAAGATAATCGAATTTTTATCGTGGTGCTCTGATCTGGGCGTAAAGCACGTGACTCTTTACTTGCTTTCCACCGACAACCTCAAGGGAAGAACCAGTCAAGAGCTCACCGAACTAGTGGACATTATTGTCTCAATGAGCGAAGAGCTTGCTGACATTGGGCGTTGGAAACTGCAAATGGTAGGAGATAAAGAGGCACTTCCTACCCCAGCACTAGGTCGCATGGCAGCGGTCGAAAAAGCGACAAATAAAAATTCGGGAACTCATGTGAATCTTGCTATTGCCTATGGGGGGCGCAAGGAAATAGCCGATGCAATGCGGGATATATTGCGGAAGCACTCAAAAGACGGTAGCACCGTGGACCAGCTTGCCGAGGTGATGACCCCGGAGTTGATTGCGGAGCACCTATACACTGGCGGCCAGCCAGACCCGGATTTGCTTATTAGAACCAGCGGTGAGCAACGCCTAAGCGGCTTCTTGCTTTGGCAGAGCGCCAATAGCGAGTTTTACTTCGCAGAGGCACTTTGGCCAGATTTCCGCAGAGTCGATTTTTTGCGGGCGCTTCGAGACTTTCAAGGTAGGCACCGCCGCTACGGAAGTTAGCAAATAGTTTGGTGAACGATTTGATATACGGCGTGTCTTTTTACTCCTTGCGAAAAACGCAGGTCTAGATTTAGAAAAAGGTTCACACCGACAGGAGCCAAATTGGCAAATACCTCTAGCCCCAGGACTAATTCGAAAAACAAAGCCGGAATTGAGCCTGAGGCGGTGAGCCCAAGAGCCAAAAAAACAAAGGAAAAAGCACCAACCGCCTTGAGGACATTTGTCCTCGACACCTCTGTGCTGTTGTCCGACCCCAAAGCAATGTTCCGGTTCGCCGAACACGAAGTTGTTTTGCCAATCGTGGTTATCAATGAGCTTGAGAAAAAGCGCAATGATTTGGAGATTGGATTCTTTGCAAGAAAGGCACTGCGCCTTCTAGATGATCTTCGAAAAAAGCACGAGCGACTTGATTTCCCGGTGGAAGTAGGCGACGGCGGGACTCTGAGAGTAGAGCTGAACCACATTGAACAGAGCATTTTGCCAACCGGGTTTCAGCTGGGGGATAACGATTCCCGTATTTTGGCGGTAGCGGCGAATCTTCAAAACGAAGGTTTCCAGGTGACGCTGGTTTCCAAAGATCTACCGATGAGAGTAAAGGCGTCGTCCATCGGACTAAACGCTGAAGAGTACCTCCACGAGCTGGCAACCGATGAGTGGAGTGGTATTGCTGAAGTTTCGCTTTCTGGCGATGACATGGCAAACCTTTATGACAACGAGGAATTGGTTCATGAGTCGGCCAAGGAGTTGCCGATGAACACCGGCCTGGTTCTGGTTTCCGAAAGAGGAAGCGCGCTGGGTCGAGTTGGTGAGAACCGCACTATCCGCCTCGTCAAGGGCGATCGAGAGCTTTTTGGTCTTCATGGGCGCTCGGCAGAGCAAAGACTCGCCATAGATTCATTGCTGGACCCGGCAATGGGCATAGTGTCGCTGGGGGGGCGAGCGGGAACCGGAAAGAGTGCACTAGCACTTTGCGCGGGCCTCGAAGCAGTTCTGGAAAGACGCCAGCACAAAAAGATTATGGTCTTCCGTCCGCTATACGCCGTTGGCGGTCAGGAGCTGGGTTACCTGCCTGGCACCGAAGCCGAGAAAATGAACCCCTGGGCGCAGGCCGTTTTCGACACCCTCGGCGCACTTGTTTCTAAAGAGGTAATCGAAGAAGTCATGAATCGTGGCATCCTCGAGGTATTGCCGCTAACGCATATTCGCGGTCGGTCACTTCATGACACCTTTGTGATTGTCGATGAAGCACAGTCGCTTGAGAGGAACGTTCTTCTCACAATGTTGTCGCGGGTTGGTCAAAAATCGCGCGTTATTTTGACCCACGATGTCGCTCAACGCGACAACTTACGAGTTGGAAGGCACGACGGAGTCGCTTCAGTCGTAGAGAAGCTCAAGGGCCAGTCAATCTTCAGCCACATCACTCTGACTAGATCCGAACGAAGCGAAATTGCAGCTCTTGTAACCGAGCTGCTTGATTAGTAACTGGGGATAACCCAGAGCAGCTTCATCGGTTTGGTTCTAGCTTGTAGTCATGTCCGCAGGTTATTTATCTCTGGTCCCGATGGCACTAATTGCTGCCCTTTCCATCCCACTGTCAGTGACTGACATTAGAGAACATCGACTTCCAAATAGGTACACCTATTTCCTGATTGCAACTGCCATTGCTGGAACGCTGCTTGCCAGCCTCGTTGGGGCTTTTTGGCTGGCCTTTGCGTCCGGAATCGCCATGGGAATTGTCACTGCTTTTGTCGGATACTTGCTTGCTAGATTCGGCGCCATTGGAATGGGCGATGTGAAACTTTTGATTGCGATGCATATCTGCCTGGGATGGCATTCGCCGGTTTTGGTTTTGTTTTCGCTAAGTCTTGGCTTGGCGTTGGCAAGCGCAATCGGTCTTATTGGTTTAGTAATTGGAAAACTAAATCCCCGCACACTTATACCGTTAGGCCCATATCTGCTGATTGGGTTTTTGGTTGTTTCATATTCACCGGTGTCCGCGGTTATTACTGGGGAGGCCTTGTCATAGGAAGTACCGCCAACAGTTGGTCGAGTTGCGCGAGGCTCAGAGTATCGCCGTCGACATAGCCCAGATCAAGCGCAGCCTGCTTCACCGTGACGCTGTTCGCCACCGCGTGCTTAGCAATCTTTGCCGCCGCTTCGTAGCCGATGACTTTATTCAAAGGTGTGACTATGGCAGGTGATGATTCTGCGAGCGCTTTGGCTCTGTCCTGATTCACCAATAGTCCATCAATTGTTTTGTCGGCAAGAACCCGCATCGAGTTGGAAAGCAGTCTGATTGATTCGAGAAGCGCATTTCCCATGACCGGGATAGCAACGTTCAACTCAAAGTTACCACTCGCACCGGCCCAGGTCACGGTCGCATCGTTTCCAATAACTTTGGCGCAAACCATCAGCACCGCCTCCGGGATAACCGGATTTACTTTGCCTGGCATGATTGAGCTACCGGGCTGAAGATCCGGAATCTGCAGTTCGCCGAGTCCAGTGTTTGGGCCAGATCCCATCCAGCGAATATCGTTGTTGATCTTAGTTAGGCTCACCGCCAAAACCTTCAGCGCACCAGATGCCTCTACTAATGCGTCTCTTGCACCCTGCGCCTCAAAGTGGTCACGGGCCTCAGTAATTGGCAGTCCAGTCTCCTTGGCCAGATGGCTAATTATTGCCTGGGGGAAGCCCTTTGGTGTGTTGATGCCAGTGCCGGTGGCGGTGCCGCCCTGCGGGACCTCACTAACTCTTGGAAGGGTCGCTTCGACGCGCTCGATTGCGTATCGGATTTGCGCAGCGTAGCCAGCAAATTCCTGTCCAAAAGTAACCGGAGTGGCGTCCATCAGGTGGGTGCGGCCAGGCTTCACAAGATCAGTCCAAGCCAGTGCCTTTTTTTCAAGATGTCCGGCTAGGTAATCAAGTGATGGCAGCAGGTCTTTGATTAGCGCGCTAGTGATTGCGACGTGAACCGAGGTTGGAAACACATCATTAGAGGATTGCGACATGTTCACATGATCGTTTGGGTGAACCTCGGATCCCAGGTTAGTAGTAGCCAAAGTAGCTAGGACCTCGTTCATGTTCATGTTCGAGCTAGTGCCACTGCCGGTCTGAAATACATCTACGGGGAAGTGCTCATGATGTTCGCCGGCGATAATCTGGTCAGCAGCAAACTGAATTGATTTGGAAATGCTCTGGTCAAGAATGCCCAGCTGAGCATTTGCAAGCGCTGCCGCTTTCTTGATTCTGGCCAGTGCGATTATCTGTTCTTTTTCTAATCTGGTTCCGGAGATTGGAAAGTTATCAACCGCACGTTGAGTTTGAGCGCGGTAGAGAGCGTCTTTGGGAACTTTTACTTCGCCCATCGTGTCTTGCTCTATGCGGTATTCCATCAATCTCTCGCTATCTGTCTAATTAGATTTTTCCACGATGTTCGACTACGTGGACTTCACCAAGCTCTAGTTTGTACTGTGCTCCGACGATAGCAACTCGACCTGCCTGAATTGCCTCACGAATGACCAAGGATTTCTCTGTAATTTCTTTTACGGTGTCCTTGATGTGACGGTTAGTAAATTCGTCGATTGAAGTCTCTCCAAGTGCGAGTCCACGCTCTATGGTCGGAGTAATTCGGTTCACAATATTGTGAATAAATTCGCCTTTTGCAGCAAGCTTCCCCTCTTGAGCGGCAATACCAGCCTTGATTGCGCCGCATTGATCGTGGCCGAGTATCAGTATTAGGGGAACGCCTATCACTTCAACTGCGAACTCCAGAGATCCCAGAATCGTCTCTGCCAACACTTGTCCGGCATTTCTAATAACGAATAAATCTCCGAGCCCGACATCAAAGATCATCTCGGCTGCAAGCCTCGAGTCTGAGCAACCAAAGACCGCTGCAAATGGGGTTTGCTCACTGGCTAGCTCGCGCCGTTTCTCAGCGTCTTGATGCTTGTGCTCTGGGAACCCAGATACGAAGTTCTTATTGCCCCGCACAAGCTTGCTCCAAGCCTGCTCGGAGGTCACAACTTCGGCCATGTGTTTCCTAGTTAATGTCAGATGAAATAGCCTTTGCCAACTTTTCAAAATCGGCAGTAACGGCTGTTCCATAGATTACAACCACAGAATTCTCTAGTCGGTGCAAAAGCGCATATTCAGTGGTCCCAGGGGGGGAGGACGGGTTTATTGTTGGCCAAATTTCCCAAGTCAATCCCGAAAGTTCAATTTGTCCGTCCTGGAAGTTGCTGCTTAGTAGCGAGCTCTCCCAAGAAGGATTGGTATCAAAGGCTTGGGAAAGACCAATGTACTGGTTGTCCTCGGTTACGAATCCGACATACCAACTGACAACTCCGAGAGTTGTCTCCAAGCGTGCGGCGTTTGCCCACCAGTCCGAGGGGACCTCCGGGCTCAGAGCTTGCTGCCCGAGCGACTCCGATGCGTCAATGGAAATCGTCTGGTAATCCACCGCCGCGATTCGATTGCTGTCATCTCTCGGGACACCCAAATAAATTGCTGCCACCAGACCCATGGTCACTATTAGTGAAAGCACCAAGTTTCGTATGGTTTGCTTTGCTCTGCGTTGCGCTGGGGTGAGGCTCACTTGGTCTGACGCTCCTTGGAAGCCTTGTCTAGTTTCTTGCGAGCGCCACTGAGCCACTCTTCGCAGTGCTTAGCAAGAGCCTCACCACGCTCCCAGAGGGCCATTGAAGACTCAAGGCTTACATTCTGCTGCTCCAGTTGCTGAACGACTTCCTGTAGCTCGTCTCTGGCCTGCTCATAGCTCAGTGAACTAATTTCTTTTGACATCTCTCTCCCTAACCTGTTTTACCGTTGCTGAAATTTCCTGGCTGGCTGAAATGACAATAAATTCTTCGCCCTTTTTAGTTTTATTGAGTACTTTGCCATCGGCCGAAGTTATTACGGCGTAGCCGCGCTCTAAAGTCAATTGTGGCGAAAGGGATCTTGCGCGCGCGTGCAGCTGTTCAACCTCGGAAGTGCTCCGTTCGATTCGGAAGCCCAATATCTCGCCAAGCCTTCTGGTTGCTTGGGTCAAAATCTCTTGTTGGTTATCAACGAAACCGAAGGGGGATGCCAAAACCGGCCGTGACCTAAGCGAGGCGATGCTTTGCTGCTGGTTTTCAACTAATGACGACATTCGAAACCAAATTCGTTCTGCCGCATTGGAGAGCTTGGAAAATTCCTCTGCGATATCTGGGACAACTCTTTTAGCGGCATCGGTGGGCGTTGATGCTCGGAGGTCCGCAACTAAATCCAAAAGTGGCTGGTCATTCTCGTGGCCTATCGCGCTGACTATCGGTGTGGTGGCTGCGGCAGCAGCCCGCACGAGCCGCTCGTCACTGAAGGGCAATAGATCTTGGAAACTTCCACCACCGCGGGCAATTATTATCACGTCAACATCAGGCATTAGATCGAGTTGCTCAAGGGCCAAAATGATCTCTGCCACAGCTCGATCTCCCTGAACCAGTGTGTTTATGACTTCGAATTCGACCTCGGGCCAGCGCAGTTTGGAGTTTTGAAGAACGTCTTTTTCGGCGTCAGATTTTGCTCCGGTAATGAGCCCGATCTTGTTTGGCAAAAAAGGGAGAGGCTTTTTTAGGCTCGCATCAGTCAGGCCTTCGGAAATTAGTTGCAATTTGAGTTTTTCGATTCGCTCGAGAAGCTCTCCGAGTCCAACCTTGTGCATTTGAATAACTCGCATCGTAAGCTTGCCGTTTTTCGGCCAGAAAACCGGCTGCACAAGCGCTACCACTCGGTCACCCTGACTGAGTCCGGGTGCTATCTCAGCGCTGGAGTTTGCAAACGCGTGTATTTCAATTGAATTTTCGATATCTAAATCGCGGATTGACCCAAACATGTTGGTGCCACGCTCAGTGAACGACTGCAATTCTCCTTCAATCCATACTCTCCCGAGTTTCTCAATCCAGTCCTTCAGTGATTTAGATAGCGTGGAAACCTGCCAAGGGGAATGCTCAGTGCTAACTTTGGATTGCAACTCATTACCGACTGCTTGCTCCAAACTGACCTCCTTGCTGGGGTTTGTAGAATTGAATGGTGACCCTAATCAACAATACCGACCTAAAAGACACTGGCTCGAACAAGAAAGTTCTCCTAGCGGCCCCTAGAGGCTACTGCGCAGGAGTCGACCGAGCGGTGATCGCGGTTGAGAAAGCTCTGGACCACTACGGTGCCCCGGTCTACGTGCGTAAGCAGATCGTCCACAATAAACACGTCGTGCGCTCACTAGAGCGTCGTGGAGCGATCTTTGTGGAAGAAGTCGATGAGGCGCCCGAGGGCTGCGTCATGATTTTTAGCGCCCATGGTGTATCTCCGGCGGTAGTTGCGATGGCCGAATCCAGAAACCAACAGACCATCGATGCGACTTGCCCCTTGGTAACCAAGGTCCACCGTGAGGTTCAGCGTTTTGAAAAAGAGGGTTACGACATTCTCCTAGTTGGCCACGAAGGTCACGAAGAGGTTGAAGGAACCGCCGGTCAAGCTCCAGGCATCGTTCAGCTAATCGACGGCAATGACGACATAGCGAAGGCCAAAGTGAAAGACCCGAGCAAGGTCATCTGGCTTTCTCAAACTACGTTGTCGGTCGATGAAACGATGGAAACTGTCCTAAAGATTCGCGAGAAGTATCCACTCTTGGAGAATCCACCCAGCGATGACATTTGCTACGCAACCCAAAACCGACAGGTAGCCATCAAGAAAATAGGCGCCGATTCTGATCTTGTGATTGTCGTTGGATCAGCAAACTCCTCTAACACCGTCAGGCTCGTAGAAGTTGCCCTCGAGGCCGGAGCAAAAGCAGCCTACCGAGTCGACTTTGCATCAGAAATTGAGGAATCTTGGTTTGAGGGCGTTGCAACAGTTGGAGTTAGCTCGGGCGCATCGGTACCTGAGGAGCTTGTTTCTGACGTGCTTGACTACCTGGACGAAAAGGGTTTTGGCAACGTTTCGACCGTTACCACTGCCGAAGAGGACATTCAGTTCTCGCTGCCAAAGGAGCTTCGCAAGGAGCTAAAAAGCGCAGGCCAGGACACGTCCAACAAAAAGCGCTAATTACCTCTAAAGAAGTTTTTTAGAAAATTACCAGGCGGACTTGCCTGCGGAACCCAGCTGCGTGGCGGCCTGAATAACTCGAGAAGCCATTCCTGCCTCCGCGGCAGCTCCCCAGTTTCTGGGGTCGTAAAGCTTCTTGTTTCCAACTTCGCCATCGATGCGCAAGACGCCATCGTAGTTTTTTAGCATGTGGTTTACCACTGGCCGGGTGAATGCGTATTGGGTATCGGTGTCGATGTTCATCTTGATTACACCGAATGAAACAGCATCGGAAATTTCTTTGTCAGTCGATCCGGAACCGCCGTGGAAGACCAAGTCAAACGGGCTCTCCTGACCGTATTTCGCGCCAACTTCGCGCTGAATCTCCTCGAGTAACTCAGGTCGCAGGTGGACGTTGCCTGGCTTGTAAACACCGTGTACGTTGCCAAAAGTTAGTGCTGAAAGGTATCGCCCTTTTTCTCCCATACCCAGCGCTTCGATCGTCCTGATTCCGTCTTCGACAGTTGTGTAGAGGTGCTCATCGATTGCACCTTCAACGCCATCCTCTTCGCCGCCAACCGCGCCCACTTCAATCTCAAGAATCGCGCCCACGTTGTGGGTTTTCGCAAGTAGCTCTTTGGCAATAACCAAGTTCTTATCCAGTGCGATTGCCGATCCATCCCACATGTGGGAGTTGAAAATTGATTCGCCGCCGGACCTAACCTGCTCGGCCGAAAGCTCCAATAGCGGCCTCACGAATCCGTCAAGTTGATCTTCTGAGCAGTGATCGGTGTGGAGAGCGACTTTGATGTCATAGTTTTTAGCAACCTCTTTAGCAAAGGCAGCAAAGGCCAATGCGCCGGAGACTCGGTGCTTTATTGTCGAACCCGACCAATAGTCTGCTCCTCCGGTGGAGACCTGCAAGATGCCATCGGAACCGGCTTCTTGCAAGCCGGCAAGAGCTGCATTCAAGGTCTGCGAGCTTGAGACATTCAGGGCTGGATAGGCAAAACCTCCGGCTTTGGCGCGGTTCAGCATCTCGGAATATTCGTTGGAAGTTACAACTGCCATGATATTTGCTCCTTAGGGCTTTGCTGGCTCACCAAGAAGGTGATCTCGGTTTGGATTTTGGTCAACAGTCGCTGAAACGAGGTTCTCAATACTTTGGAGCCCACTGGTTGGTTGTTGGACTTTAGCTGCTCCCCATTGAACCGCTGAGGAGATACCTTCGGCAATGTCGAACCCGACCCCGTAGGCGGTTTCGTCTACTGGATGGGTGGCTAGGGCCGCTAGGAATCCAGCAATAGTCGAGTCTCCAGCTCCCACGGTGTTGATGACCTTCACGGGCGCTGTCCGGGCATGGATCGCGTGCGAGCCTGTGACAGCAATGATTCCGTCTACGCCCAGCGAAGCCATCACGCAGTCGATGCCCCAGCCGTTTAGTTGGCGAGCCGCGTCAATAACATCGCCAAAGGTGCTGAGCTCTCTACCGACACACTCTGCTAGTTCGTGAGCATTGGGCTTCATGATTGTGGCGCTACCATTTTGAGCCCAGAATCGAAGTGCGGGGCCGGAGGTGTCAAGCACAACTCGAACACCAAGTTTTTTTGTTAGATCAAATAGCGGCTGAAGGTCTATTGCCTTGCCTGTCTCCAGTATCTCCGGGTGAGCACCGGCAACAACCAGCCACTTGGCTCCGGTAGCCACCAAGGTCTCCTCGGTGAGCCTTAGGACGTGATCCCAGTCGACTTGCTTTAGCGGTCTTGGGTTTTCATTTATTTTTGTGGTTGGTCCATTTTCTTCGACGATTGTGGTTGAGACACGGAGTGTTCCTTCAATCCAAAGTGGCGTGAGAAATTCAGAACCGGTGCGCTCCAGAACTCCCGTGTCTGCATCCCCAATGGGCACGATGCCAGGGGCTTCGATGTTCGCAAGTCGCAAGGCTCTAGAAACGTTGATTCCCTTACCGGCTAGCTCTTCGCCTACGCGAGCGGCGCGGTTTACACCACCGGCTTCGAGGTTGCTTACGAAGTAGGTTCTGTCGAGGGTTGGCGCAGGTGTAAGTGTGACTATCGAGGTACTGCCTGCCATGATTACTCCTTTAAGGTGGGGTAGTAAATACTGAGATTCCACTCACATCTTTGTAGGCGCGTCCTCAACACTATAGCGATAAGCGCTCAGTCGTCGGAAAGCTCCTTGGAGGTCATTGCGGTTGGAGATTCTTCGATTTGCTTGGGCTCGCTAATCGAATCGATGCCAAGCTCATTCTCGTCAAGATCGTTAAGCTTCCTGGCGGTGACGAGCATTCTGGATTCCAGGCTGGACACAAACGCGTTATAGGACTTCACCGTTGAGGTGAGTTTGTTCCCAAGGTCTGAGGTGAGAGTGGCAAGTTTTCCAACTCGTTCATAGAGCTCCCGGCCCAGTTTTATCATTGAGCGCACTTGAGACTCGTCTGCGTTTTGGCGCCAGATGTAGTTGATTGTTTTCAGAACGGAAAACAGTGAAACCGGAGATGAGAGCGCGACGTTTTTCTTGAATGCGTATTCCATTAGCGCAGGGTCTGAATCCAGGGCGGCAGAAAGCAGAGACTCGCTTGGTAGAAAGCAGATTACGAAATCTGGAGATGAATCCAAGCCTGTCCAATAAGCCTTACTGCCCAAGTCATCAATGTGTTTTCTTACTGCCGCGACGTGGTCTTTAATGAGCCGGCCCCGCCTGCTGGCTTCTTCGCCGGTTGCAAGCTCCGAGATAGCGCTGGCTTCTTGATAGGCGCTGAAGGGAACCTTGGAGTCGATAGCCAACGACTTGCCGCCGGGAAGGTTGATAACCATGTCGGCCCGACCCATACCGGTGTCAGTAGTGATGGTTGCCTGCTCGGAAAAGTCCGCATGCTTGATTAGACCAGCAAGTTCAACCAGTTTTCGAAGTTGAGTCTCACCCCAAACGCCCCGAAGGCTGTTTGAGCTAAGTGCCTGGGAAAGCTGCTGGGTTTGCTTTCTAAGATTCTCATCGGTTTCGACCGCGGTTCTCAACTGCTCGGAGATGGAGCTGAATTGCTCAGTTCGCTCCTTCTCTAGGCGCTGGACAACATCATGCATTTGTTGAAGCTGTTGCTTTACAGGTCCCAGTTGAACCAAAACTTTATTTTCCTGATCTTGCTGATTGGCCTGAATCACAGCGGCCTGGTCGGCCTTTAGAAGCTGAGCACGAAGCTCTTTTTCTGTTGCCTCTAGACCGGCAAGCTTGCTTCCGAGTTCTGGGTCAGATCCAACGATTTTTCGCTTCTGGTATCTGATGCCGAATCCGGCTCCAATTATCAGGCCCAATAGCAGGGCACTGACGCCTGCCCAAATGGCTGTGCTGCTTGCAATAAGTCCAGTATCCATAGTCCCAAGTATCGCAGTGGGGTCAGACTAATAAGGGCTTAAAACGCTGCTTGGTTTTGATTAGCAAGTCCTCTAAAGAGTCCACTTCGTGACGGTTGGCCATATCCAGCGCAATCCTTGCGCAGGCGTCCGCATCCGCCAGCGCATCGTGGTGAGCAAATTCTTCGTGCCCGATTGCATAGGCGACTGCGTTTAGGCGATAACTGTCTAAGTTGTAGGTCTTCCTGGACATGAGTAGCGTGCAGCCATAGCTCAAGTTCGGTAGATCAAATGACACGGCCGCCGCTGAAGCACGAAGCACCCCCATGTCAAAAGCGGCATTGTGAGCCAGAAGCGGCAAACCGTCTGTGAAAAGCAATAATTCTGGGAGAACTTCCTGCCACTCAGGCGCATCCATGACATCTTCCGGTTTAATTCCGTGGACCCGGATATTTCCCTCGTGGAACCAGTTATTTGGAAAAGGTGGGCGAAACAACATCGACAGCGTTTCGGCTATTTGGCCGTCCGAGACCCGCACGAGGCCAACTGCGCAAGGGGACGCAGGCGAGGAATTAGCTGTTTCGAAGTCAATGCTTATGAATTCCATGGCCACGCAACAAGTATGAGGCAATAAGCTTTGCCGGTGGCCCTAACTATCGGAATCGTCGGCTTGCCCAATGTTGGCAAGTCCACCCTGTTCAACGCACTCACTAAAAACAACGTCTTGGCGGCGAATTACCCATTCGCCACAATTGAGCCCAACATCGGCGTTGTTAACCTTCCGGACCAGCGTTTGAAGAGGTTGGCGGAGATTTTTGGTTCGGAGCGAATCCTTCCGGCAGCAGTCTCCTTTGTTGACATCGCTGGAATCGTCAAGGGCGCATCAGAGGGCGAGGGGCTTGGAAATAAGTTTCTGGCAAACATTCGTGAGGCGGATGCAATTGCTCAAGTAGTTCGTGGATTTGCCGATAGCGACGTCATTCACGTCGAAGGCAAGGTTGATGCCGGTGGAGACATCGAAACAATTAACACCGAATTGATTCTTGCCGATATGCAAACTCTAGAGAAGGCAAGACCAAGACTTGAAAAAGAAGTCAAGGGTAAGAAAGTCGATCCGTCGGTGCTCGTAGTAATAGATGAAGCACTGGCTTGCCTAAACGGCGGGACTCCACTTTCGCTTTCAAGTATCGATTTAGAGCCAGTTCGAGAGCTTGGCCTGCTGACCGCTAAGCCAATTTTGTTCGTGTTCAATGTTGACGAGGAAGTTCTTGGCAGCCCAGAGCGACTTCGGGAACTGGCGAACCTAGTGAAACCTGCTGAGGCTGTGTTCTTGGATGCCAAGGTCGAATCCGAACTTATCGATCTGTCTCCGGAAGAGGCGAATGAGTTGCTTGCGTCTCTCGGGCAGAACGAGTCGGGTCTTGACCAGCTTGCGAGAATTGGGTTTGAAACCTTAGGTCTTCAGACTTATCTAACTGCCGGGCCAAAAGAATCTAGAGCCTGGACCATTCCCAAGGGCGCTAAGGCTCCCCAAGCGGCTGGCGTCATTCACACGGATTTTGAAAAAGGGTTCATCAAGGCCGAGGTTGTTTCTTTCAATGATCTAGACAGTGCGGGTTCCATGGCGCAGGCCAAATCGCTCGGCAAGGCCAGAATCGAAGGCAAGGACTACACAATGCAGGATGGCGATGTTGTGGAGTTCCGCTTTAACGTTTAGCCAGATCTAAAAATTACTCTGATCAGGCGTCTAGCGGATACGACGACATCCGCCGATACGAGTGCAGGCTGCTTAGAGCATCGCCGCCAAATCTCCTCCGATTGATGGGTAAACGGCGGTAGTCGACCTCAACTGTTTCGTGGTCAGGCCGTGTTTCATGGCCAAGCTAATGGTGTTGGCAACTTCGGAATAGTGGTGACCGAAGAGATGAGCACCGATGATGAGGTCCGTGTTTTTGTCAATCAGGATCTTGGTCGCCCCGGCTGTCTCTCCAATCCGGTAGTTCGAATACCAGCCACTGGTATCGGAGTAGCGCACGTCAACGTTGAAGCCTTCCGCGCGGGCGTCATGCTCGAGCATGCCGACTCGCACGAGTTCGGGAATTGTGAAGACGGCAGCGGGTATTGCCCGATAATCCGGTGTGATCTTGTCAGATTTGAGCATGTTTGATGCCGCGACCTTGGCCTCAAACACTGCGACCGGGGTCAGGGGCATGCCGGGAGTGTCCGCGGAATCGCCTGCCGCGTAAACATGAGGGTTCGTGGTGCTTTGCAGGTGGCCTAAGACAGTGATGCCCCGATCGCCATAGGCGACGACGCCGGCATCGAGGCTCATGCGGGTGAGATCCGGAACACGCCCAGCACCGTGCACGACGAGGTCGGTTTCGATCGTGGTTGTTTCCTCACCGCGTTGCACGGTTATCTGAAACCCCTGTGGGATCTTCACCACGCTGACTATCTTCGTGTTGCGTCGGACGTGAACCCCGGCGGTTTCGCCGCGCTTTAGAAGAAGTTCGACGAGGTCGGGGTCGAATTCTTTCAGAGGGATGTCACCACGGTCAAGAATCACGGGGGAGCTTCCAGCTCGCGCTGCGATGTGTGCGAACTCAAAGGACACGAGGCCACCGCCGATGAACGCGATCCGGGGTGGCAGATTCGGTAGATTCAGGAAGTCAGTGCTGTCGATGAGGTGCTCATGCCCGGGAAAGTCGAGTTCGCGAGGACGGGCGCCGGTTGCGATAAGGATGTTGCTAGCCTCATAGATGCTGCCATCGATGTCCACGTGCGTGTCGTCGGTGAACGCCGCCTCTCCATGGAGCGTTGTCACGCCTTGTGAGCGAAGGTGTTCTTCCATGTTTTTCGGAACGGGGTCGGTGAAGCCGTGTTTGTGCTTCATCAAGTCAGCCCAGTTGATGGTGAGTTGATCACCATCAATGCCTTTGCCCTTGAGCAAACGCGCGGCATCAACGATTTCTGCTCCGCGGCGCAGGATTTTCTTCGGGTCGCATCCGCGAAGCGCGCAGGTTCCTCCGTAGGGAAGTGCATCGACGATGGCGACCCGCCGGCCCTGCGAGGAGCTCTTGGTTGCAGCTGCCATTCCGGCCACTCCAGCACCGATTACGAGTAAGTCGAATTTGTCGGTCATGATGCAAGCATTGCACGCCCATGACACTTGGTGGAGCTTGGCTTTTCCCCTTAGAAAGAGATTGACAGCGAGTTAGCCGCTTCGTGCATCTTTGAGATTGCCTCGTTCTTTTCGGCCCTTTAGTAAACCAACCTCATACGAAGTGACGGCAATTATGGTGACAGCAAGCAGTGGCAAGATAAACCACAGCATGATAATCGTGAAGCCTTGGGCCGAATCGTGCTCTGTTGATGCCAGCACGAGATAAAGAGTGTAGGCGGCATAGAGTGCCACGAACATCACGCCTTCCCAACGCGCAATTATGAAGCCGGTGAATGCAATTGGCAGCAGTGCAACTGCCGCAGCGAGCATTAGAGGAAGGTCAAGTGCGATCGCTGCGGAGGGGACAGGAATGCCCTGGCCGAAAATAACAGCCGGCAGCCCAAGCACTAAACCGATGTTAAAAAGGTTGCTCCCGACGATGTTTCCAACCGCCATGTCTCTTTCTCCGCGCCTGATTGCAATGATCGAGGTTGCAAGTTCTGGCAACGAGGTGCCAAGGGCGACAACGGTAAGTCCAATAACCAGGCTGCTCACGCCGAGCCCGGTAGCAATATTTACGGCACCCGATACCAACAATTGAGCTCCAAGCACCAATAATCCAATCCCGACCGCAAGTAAGGTTACGGCCAGCCAAAGTGATACGGGTTTGCTATTAAGAGGAAGCTCATTTGGCTTGTCATCGGGCTCGATAGCAGTTCGCCTGCCGATTAGGATGCTCATGATTATGTGGAAAATAAGAACGGCAAGTAACAACATCCCATCGAAGACGCTTATCCTGCCATCCAGGCTCACCAGCACAAGCAACAGAGATAGCCCCACCATTACCGGAATATCGAACCTAATCAGCTGACGTTTAATGACCAGCGGACTGATGATCGCCGAAATTCCAAGAATCACCAAAATATTCACAATATTGCTACCCACGACATTGCCCACAGCTAGGTCAGGTTCGCCATCCAGAACCGCCCCAACCGTTACCGCAAATTCAGGAGCGGAGGTGGCGGCAGAGACAACTACCAAACCAATTACCAGTGGAGATAATCCCACTTTGGAAGCAAGTGTTGATGCACCACGAACAAGAGCCTCGCCTCCCGCTATTAGAAGTATCAAACCGGCTATAACCATCAAAATGTCGGAAATATTCACGTTTGTAGCTTACGCTTCGGTGATTCCGGTTACTGCCAACTCAACCCGCTCATTCAGGTAATCTTTGAGCGGTCGAAGATCCGAGTCTGAAGCAGTTGACATCCAGCGGACCAGAAGTTGCTGGGTTCGAATCCCGTCGACAACTATTTCTTTAAGCACCAGCGGTCCATTTTCCTTTGCCAGTTGATCCAAGTCATCTATCGGCAGTCGACGAGGGTCAATTAAGACGGCGCTGTCCTCTGGAAATTTAGCGGCCAGAAGTTTTCTCCTAAGTTCCAGGCGTTCTTGAGCGCTCTGAGCCTGATGTCCTGGAAAAACCTTGAGGCTCGCCCTGATTATCAAGCCTGGTTCAAACACATCCCCATGAGTAGTGACCACAAGCGCGCCAAGCAAAAAGCCCTCGCCTGCCTTTTTGTACGAAGCAGAGCGAGGGAGGATTCCAAGAAGTCTGCGAGCAGGCGTCGATACTGCAAGCTGCTCCGGGTTTGCACCAGCGGCCAACAATCGGTCTGCTGCCGAAGCGATCAAGGCTTTGGTTTCGGCGCTCACCGAATCGAGATTCATTGCTATATCGTCTCCTCCAAGTTGCCTTCTGGCAAGTGCGGCTCATGCGGGCCGGATTGGCATCGTGTCGCTTCTTGCAAAAAAGCAAGGGGGGTCTGGCTTTAGCACTCAAGCTTTTTTGTAAAATTACCAAGATAGAATTAGGCAGTGCTTTCGACCGCAATCCGCCTTTCAGTCTCTGACGATATCGTCAGTTGGTTCGATTCAATCGGTCCAATTCTTTTTTACACAGTTGTTTTTGGCCTCGTATTCGCCGGAACCGGCTTGTTCATAGGTGCCTTTATCCCATTTATAACCGGGGACTCTTTGGTGTTTGCCGCTGGCCTAGTTGCGGCAGCCAACGCTGATTCAATAAACATTTTTGTCATGGTTATAGGAGTCGGCGTAGCCGCCTGGCTCGGAGACCAGGTTGGCTACACTCTCGGTCGGCACTATGGACGCCCTTACCTCGATAAGCGTCAGGGCAAATGGCTGCAGAAAGCCATAGTCAGGTCAGATCAGTTTTACGAGCGCTACGGCTGGTGGTCAATTGTTGTTGCAAGGTTTGTGCCCTGGGGCAGAGTAATAATGCCCGCACTGGCCGGCATTAGCAGGATGAACTACTACAAGTTTTTCAGTGCAAACGCAGTTGGTGCGGTTGTCTGGGGATCGGGCCTAACGATCGCCGGTTACTTTACCTATTCGATCCCGGGCGTCAGATCTGCGGTCTACATAATCGCACTTGTTGTAATCACCCTCAGCGTTATTGCTGGAGTTCGAACTTGGCGGGCGAACCGCGTCTAGTTTTGAACCCAAATCTCGCACAACTTGCCTGATTGTTCTTCCCCGTAAAACTCATCTTCTTGAATAGACCAAGTGTCCCAATAAGAGTCAAACTGTCCCTGATCTCTTTTCGAGAATCGCGACTTTCTCTGGCTTGAATCGCTTTCCATCCAGATGGTCAGGTCCGCTTGTTCGCTGGATGCCAAAGACACAGAACCGCAGCCCTCGACAATAACTAGGTTGCCGCCTTCAAAACTGCGCCAACCATTTGCTGGCTCGTTTGCCATGCCTCGCTCGCCAAGTTGCCAATCCCAGACCTGCCAATTGGCTTGCTTTCCTTTAGAAATGGGCCCAAGGATGCTTCGGTTCAGATAAGCCGACCCTGCCCTAAGGCCATGCCATCCCGGATATAGATCGTCCATGTGGATTAGCTTGGGGAGTTGCTTCTCGGATTGAAAGATTAGGTCCGCGAGCTGACCGGCGAAGCGCGACTTTCCGGACCCGGCTCTGCCGTCAATCAGAACTATTGATGTGTTTTTTGTATTTATAAGGACGTCGAGCTTGGAATGAACCGATATCAAGGCGTCTTCGTAGCTAAGCAAATTTCGCGGCATATGGCGAGTTTAGGCGGAATACCCGTAAGCTTAGAAAGGCTATTCCAGCCTCCTCAGAATTTTACCAACCCAAGGTCTATATAAAAATGAAAAACAACGCGCTCAGGAACCTAGCCATCGTCGCCCACGTGGACCACGGTAAGACTACTTTGGTGGACGCCATGTTGCGCCAGACTGGCTCTTTCGCCTCCCACGGAACACAGGACGAGCGCGTCATGGACTCCGGTGACCTTGAGCGTGAAAAGGGAATTACCATCCTCGCCAAGAACACTGCGGTGCGCTATGAAGGACCTGCAGCCAAGGGCGAGTCGATCGTCCTAAACGTTATTGACACCCCGGGTCACGCCGATTTTGGTGGCGAAGTTGAGCGCGGTTTGTCCATGGTCGACGGTGTACTACTTCTAGTTGATGCATCAGAGGGCCCATTGCCACAAACCCGTTTCGTGCTTCGTAAGGCACTTGAAGCAAGACTGCCTGTGGTGCTACTTGTAAACAAGACCGATCGTCCGGACGCCAGAATCGACGAGGTAGTTGAGGAAAGTCACGACCTACTCCTAGGCCTCGCCTCTGATTTGCATGACACCATTCCAGACTTGGATGTCGATGCAATTTTGGATCTTCCTGTTATTTATGCTTCAGGCCGAGCTGGTCGGGCATCACTAAACAAGCCAGCCGATGGAGAGTTTCCGGACTCGGAGGACCTAGAGCCACTGTTTGAAGCAATCTTGAAGTACATTCCGGCTCCTTCTTACGAAGAGGGTGCACCACTGCAAGCACACGTCACCAACCTTGACTCCTCCCCATTCCTTGGTCGCCTAGCCTTGCTTAGGATCTTCAACGGCGAAATCAAGAAGGGCCAGACAGTTGCCTGGGCTCGTCAGGATGGGACCACGCAGAACGTGAAGATTACAGAGCTGCTTGGAACAAAGGCTCTTGAAAGAATGCCAATCGATAGCGCCGGCCCTGGCGACATTGTCGCTGTTGCTGGTATCGAAGACATCACCATCGGTGAGTCACTTTGTGACCCCAATGATGTTCGCCCGCTTCCACGAATTACAGTTGACGATCCTGCGATCTCGATGACCGTCGGCATTAATACCTCTCCTATGGCAGGCCGGGTCAAGGGTGCCAAAGTAACCGCTCGTTTGGTGAAAGACCGCCTAGACCGCGAGCTGATTGGTAACGTTTCGATTCAAGTCCTTCCAACCGAGCGTCCAGACGCCTGGGAGGTTCAGGGGCGAGGTGAGCTTGCACTAGCCATTCTTGTTGAGCAGATGCGTCGCGAGGGTTATGAGCTAACAGTTGGTAAGCCACAGGTAGTTACCAAGAAGGTCGATGGCAAGGTTCACGAGCCGGTTGAAGACCTGACCATTGACACTCCAGACGAGTTCTTGGGTGCTGTCACGCAGCTTCTGGCCGCTCGCAAGGGCCGCATGGTCAACATGACCAACAATGGCACTGGATGGGTACGAATTGAGTTCATGGTTCCATCACGCGGACTTATCGGATTTAGAACTGAGTTCTTGACCATAACAAAGGGCGCTGGTATCGCGAACGCACTGGCCGCCGGCTACGAGCCGTGGTTCGGACCGATTATTACTCGTCAGAATGGATCCTTGGTTTCAGATCGTGCCGGTGTTGCAACACCATTTGCGATGATCGCACTTCAAGAGCGCGGATCATTCTTTGTGGAGCCAACCAGCGAGGTCTATGCAGGAATGGTCGTTGGAGAAAATTCCAGGGCTGATGACATGGACATCAACATCACCAAGGAAAAGCAGCTGACAAACATGCGAGCTGCTTCAGCTGATAACTTTGTTGGCCTAACCCCTCCCAAGAAGCTTTCTTTGGAAGAGTGCCTCGAATTTGCTCGCGAAGACGAATGTGTTGAGGTTACGCCCGAAGCCACCAGAATCCGAAAGCTGGAGCTTGATGCGAACGTCCGAGCACGCCACGCATCTGCTAGAAAGCGCGCTTCAGAGAACTAAGCGATTTTGGAATCTATTGAATAGATTTCGGACGGGTCTCTGCGAGTTCGCGTCGCTACTTCACGCTGAACTAACTCCGGGCTCTGGTTGTCGATTTTTCCTTGCTTGCCAATTGCAATCACGCAGATAACATCGCGGCCCTTAGCGCCGACTATGTCTGAGACGATATCGGGATTGATGCCTCCCATATAGTGGGCCTTAAGTCCCATGGCTTCGGTTTGGGTAACCAGCTGGCTGGCTGCAAGGCCAACGTCAAAGTGGGTTGCAGCTTGACTTCTTGGTTCACCATCAAATTTTGTATCGGCCAGCAACACCGCATAGGCAGAGCCCTGTGGCGCCCACGCTTGGTTAAATCCCTTGAGTCCTGATTCTGACATTTCCACAAAGAGATCGGTTCCAGATCTCAGAATTACCACGTGCCAATTTTGGTGGTTGCTACTCGACGGGCTCCAACGGAAGGCTTCGCCAAGGCCCAGAGCTTCGGCGTCAGACATTTTGTAGCTTGAATCAAAGATTCTCGGACTCCACCGGTCACGGATCAAGGGGTGTAATTCGGCGGTGGTTTCGGCAGGTTTATTTAGTAAGTCGTTAGTCATGATTGCCCCAACTCTAGTTCACTGACTATTAGTCCTAGACGCTACTATTGGCAGGTGTCGACAAGAGGCTTGGTTCTTTTTTCAATGGCTGGCCTATTTTGGGGCCTTCCATACTTCTTTATCGCACTTGCCTTAGAAAGTTTCTCAACGCCAACAATTGTGTTTGCCAGGACGTTTCTTGGCGCACTGGTTCTGATTCCTTACGCTGCTTTGACCGGGGGGCTAAAGCCAGCGCTAAAAGCATGGCCTTATGTGGTGATGTTTGGACTCATCGAGATGGTAGGCCCTTGGTTCTTGATTACCGAGGCTGAGAAAAATATATCTTCCGGTCTTGCAGGCCTACTGATTGCTACCGTGCCGTTTTTTGCAGTAGCGGTGCTGGCTATCTTCCTGAAAGACCGAAAGGCTCTTCGTCCACGCTCGTTGGCTGGAATGCTTATCGGCTTCTTCGGTGTGGTTGTCTTGGTTGGAATTGACTCATTCTTAGGGGCAGTGAACCCGCTATTTGTGATGATGGTCATCTTGGCTGCGGTTGGTTACTCGATCGCCCCGATTATCGCAAGCAGAAAGCTAAACCATGTTCCGAGCGCAGGAGTAATTGGTGTCAGCATGGCGATGGTTTCAATCATCTACGCGCCATTTTCTTTGCCCGGCTTGGGTGATGAGCTGGCTCTGGCGACCACCTCGAGCATTTGGGCGATCATAGTTTTGGGTCTGGTGTGTTCCGCGTTGGCGTTTGTGGTTTTCTTCATGTTGATTCAAGAGGTTGGTCCAGTCAGAGCCACTCTGATTACCTACGTCAACACCGCCGTCGCGCTTTCTTTGGGTATCGTATTTTTGAACGAGCCGATCACCATCGGGCTGGCCGTTGGATTACCGCTTATTGCTATAGGTCTTTACTTAGCCGGGGGCACTGAGAAAAAAAGAGAGATTCCAGAAACTCCGGCCTAATCGGAATTTCGAATGGGCTTCGGAAGCATTTTAGGAGCTAGATCAGGTACAGATCGTCTCCGGTAATATTCAGCAATCTGGCATTAACACCGACCGCAACAGTGCCGGCTGGCATGTCCTTGGTGACTACGGCGTTAGCGCCAACGGCGCAATCATTACCAATGTTGATATTGCCAATCAGCTTTGCCCCCGCACCAATAATTACTCGATCTCCAACCGTTGGGTGGCGCTTTACTGGGTCTAGGGTTTTACCGCCCAAGGTTACGCCGTGGTAAACCAATACATCGTCGCCTATCACTGCTGTTTCACCAATTACAACGCCGACGCCGTGATCAATCACGAACCGTCTCCCGATTGTCGCACCGGGGTGAATCTCAATTGCAGTGAAGAATTTAGCGTGGTTTGAGATCATTCTTGACAGCGTGCGAAGCCGGAGCTTCCACAATCTGTGAGCTAGGCGATATAGCCAAACCGCGTGAAGTCCCGCGGATGTGAACCACAGTTCCCATGCACTCAATGTGGCTGGATCGCGCTCAAGTCCGGCGCGAATGTCTTCCCTAATGCTCAATTCTTGCTCTGGTATTCATCTTGCAGGTCACGGTAAAGAGTTGAAGACACATAGCGCTCACCAAATGAGGGAACTATCACCACTATCTGCTTGCCGGCAAACTCCGGTCGAGTTGCCACCTGGCATGCTGCCCAAAGAGCAGCTCCCGAAGAGATTCCAGCCAAAATACCCTCTTCGGCCGAGGTTCGCCTCGCGAATTCAAATGCTGTGGCGTTTTCGACGCTTATGACTTCGTCATAGCTATCGGTATCGAGAATTGATGGGATAAAGTTTGGCCCGATTCCGGCAAGGGGGTGTCCGGCTGCGTCGCCTCCTGTTAGCAGGGGAGAGGCGGCGGGTTGAACAACGAAGCTTTTTATCTTTGGGTTCAGTTCTTTTAGACGCTGTGATGTTCCAGTGATCGTTCCTCCGGTGCCGCTTCCTGCAACCAGGGCAGCGACTTGGCCGTCGGTATCAGCCCAAATTTCTTCGGCGGTGGTCCTTCGGTGAATGTCGGGGCCGGCTTCATTATCAAACTGACGCATCATCACTGCGTTTTCGATTGTCTTGCCTAATTCATCGGCCTTGGCAACTGAGCCTTTCATGCCCTCTGCTGCAGGGGTCAGTACTAGTTCTGCTCCGTAGGCACGAATCAAGATTTTGCGCTCCATGCTCATGGAGTCGGGCATGACAATGATTGTCTTGTAGCCGCGTGCCGCACCGACCATGGCTAGAGAAATGCCAGTGTTTCCGCTCGTGGCCTCAATTAGAGTCCCGCCGGGCTTTAGTGCTCCCGATTTTTCTGCGGCATCCACCATTGCAATTCCCAGTCGGTCCTTCACGGAAGACGATGGGTTGTAGAACTCAAGTTTGGCAAGCACCGTGGCTTTGGCGCCGTCGGTTACTTTGTTCAGAGTTACCAGAGGGGTGTTTCCGAACACTTCGGTGATGTTCTTATAAATACGCAATAAGTCAGTCCTAAATTTCGAGGCTACAAGATTCTAACTAAAGTGACGGGCGCATTAGTCCTTATTGCGGATTGTTACCTACTTAGTATTCACCGGGTATTCAGATAACAAGAGTGGCTAAGTCAAAAGCTAAGGGATCGCAAATACTCTTTGTCTCGATGAAGAAACTCACTTTGACTGTTCTTGTAGGAATCGGCGTATTTGGCCTTGCTGGCTGCAGCATTCAAGAAGTAGCCTCCACGGCAGCAGACGCAGCTGCGTGCAAGGCTCTCAGTTCGACCCTTAGCGGTATTTCTGGGGCCTATGAGCAAGGTTTAGTTGACTCGGGTGTGGTGGCTCAAATCGATTCGATTGTCGGGGATCAGGTTGATTTTTTACTATCGACTGAATTAGCAGCTGACCTTGGTGAACTTGCCAAACAACTAAGCCAATCAAGCCCCGCACAGGGAACTTCAAATAAGGTTGCTGAACTAACCGCGAGTATCTCCGAAAAGTGCTCCGGCTACGGCATTGATTTTTCAAACTAACCGTGGCAGCACTTCTGGCTTCAGTAACCTAAGAGCATGAACTCATCGCCTCCGGAACTGCATCCCGACCGCAACTTGGCAATGGAGTTGGTGCGAGCGACCGAAGCCGCGGCAATTCGCGCCTATCCATTTATCGGCAAGGGCGATAAGAACGCAGCGGATGGCGCAGCAGTAGATGCAATGCGAGCTTTCTTGGGAACCGTGAACTTCGAGGGCCTTGTGGTGATCGGCGAGGGCGAAAAAGATAACGCACCAATGTTGTTCAACGGTGAAATCGTCGGAACTGGCAACGGTCCTAAGGTTGACATCGCAGTAGACCCTATTGACGGGACATCGCTTACCGCGGCCGGAAGGCAGAATGCGATCTCTGTGATAGCGGTAGCGGATCGCGGTTCCATGCTTGATGCTTCATCGATTTTTAAGATGGACAAGTTTGTGACCGGCCCTGCCGGTATCGGTGTGTGTGACATTAGGCAGTCAATGGATGAAAACCTTCGTGCCTATTCAAAGGTCACCGGTAAGCCGGTGACTGAGATTTTGGTCGCAGTTTTGGACCGCGAATATAACGCTGAGCTTGTGGATCAAATTAGAACTGCTGGAGCGGCGACCAGGTTGCTTCGAGACGGCGATGTTGCCGGTGGCCTTCAGGCAGCCAGAACAAATTCACGAATCGACATGTGCGTCGGCAAAGGCGGGTCGCCCGAAGCAATTATTACCGCTTGCGGTATTCAAGCATTGGGTGGTCTCATTCAAGGAATCCTTGCTCCTGGCGACGAGGAGGAAAAAAATCGTGGCCTCGAGGCTGGCTTGAAGTTTGAATACGTTTACGAGACCAACGAAATGGTGAAGTCTGACAATACGTTCTTTGTAGCCACCGGGGTAACCGATGGAATGCTGTTTTCGGGTGTCAAAAAACTCGGCAAGACAATCATCACCGAGTCACTAGTAATTAGGGGACGGTCCGGAACCGTTAGAACAGTTTTGGCCGAGCACAAGGCCGACCGCTGGCTCTAGTGCACTAACTCGTCATCAACAAAGTGGTTTTTAGCAATTTGAATGCCCATCAACGCGCTAAATAACGCCACCCCAAAGAACATCCACAACGCAAATTCCCAGCCTCCGGTGATCTCTCGGAACACTCCAACCAAAAACACAATAATCGTGGTCATTGTGTAGCTCATTCCTTGCCCGAATGAGCTAACGGCGAGCACAGTGCTTCGCTCTCTTGAGCGCAGGTTGTAAAGGGTAAGAGCAAGCGGGAACATCGTGGGCCCAAGGCCTAGCGCCCCAACCCAAACCCAGAGGTGTGACCCGTCGGTCCAAAGTATCCCCAGAGCTCCGGTCATACCCATGGCGCTTGAGAACCAGATAATCGGCGCGTGGAGCTGGGTGTACTTCACTGCCAGCCCGGGGACTATCAGTGCTGCTGGAAGTCCCAAAATAGCAA
The DNA here is from genome assembly GCF_000257665.1 of Candidatus Aquiluna sp. IMCC13023. Taxonomy (GTDB): domain Bacteria; phylum Actinomycetota; class Actinomycetes; order Actinomycetales; family Microbacteriaceae; genus Aquiluna. The sequence goes on along the minus strand of NZ_AJKR01000003.1, from coordinate 459,646 downwards.
AGAGAGATAGGAGTGCACCGGCTTCCGCCACGCTAACCGAGTTGTGTTCAAGTAGTAAAAGCGGCAGCCACGCAAAGCTCACGTAGCCAAAGACCGAAGTCATTCCTTGAGTCCCAAATATTGCCCAAGCCGTTGGCGAGCGCCAGATGGCTTTTTGCTTGATCACACCCGGCAGGGGCTTCTCAGGCGTGGAGTTTTTTCGAAGGGCAATAAGCGGCAGCAAGGTAAGCGCCGCCATCAATCCCCACTGCCCGAGCGAAAAGCGCCAGCCGCCTAATTCCGCGAACGGAACAGCCAAGAATGATCCTGCTGATGCGCTTAGTGCTGTTAGTGAAATGTAAAAACTAGAGATCAAACCCACTCGGTTTGGGAAATATTTACGAACCATTACAGGCATCAGGATGTTTCCAATACCCATGCCCAAAAGACACATCATGCTGCCGACAAACAGCGCGGTCGAGTCCCAGGACAGCGCCCTTAGAGCATGACCGCCAATAATCAGCAGAGAGGTGGCTATAAGTGTTTTTTCAACACCGATTTTTCTGGTTGGAGCGTTTGCCATTGTGGTTGCAATTGCGAACGCCAGTGGAGCCGCGATCCCAAGTAGACCAATGGTCACAATTGGGAGTGAGATTTCGTCTTGAATGAAGGTAACCAAGGGCGAGAATGAGCTAACGGCGGTTCTCATGTTCAGTGCAAGTAGAGCGATTGCTACTATCGCCAGCCACTTTGTCCGTCGTTCGGTCAAAGCTAAGCGTCTGTCTGAAGAATTTGAAGTGCTTTTTCGTGAAGCTTTCCGTTAGTTGCTAAAACAGTTGAGGAGTCATTTTCTAATGGGCCGGTAAATGCGGTGATCATGCCGCCAGCCTCGAGGAGAATAGGCACCAATGCTGCGATGTCGTAGATCTTCAGATCGTGCTCGGACGCGATCTCAATAGCACCCTCGGCTACGAACATGTAGCTCAGGAAGTCGCCATAAGCGCGAGTTCTATGAACCTTGACTGAAAGCTCCAGTAGCTGATCCAAGTATCCGGCGTCACGCCATTGCTCCAATGAATTAAAACTTAGAGTCGCATCGGCAAGCTCTGAGATGCCCGATGTCGCCAGCTTTCTCACTGTGCCATCAATGTCTTTGGTGAAGGCTCCCTTGCCGCTAGCGGCCCACCAGCGCCTCGACAAGGCAGGTGCGGAGACCACTGAGGCAACCAGTTCGCCATCAACTCGAAGAGCAATCAATGTCGCCCAAATCGGAACACCTCGAAGATAATTTGCGGTGCCATCGATCGGATCGATAATCCAGCTTCTGTGCGAATCACCGGTATTTTCGAATTCTTCTCCGATAACGGAGTCGGCTGGGCGATAAAGCTTCAATAATTCCCGAAGTTTTGCTTCAACTGCCTGATCGGCGTCGGTTACCGGTGTCCGGTCGGGTTTCGTCTCTACTTTTAGATCAAGTGCTCGATAGCGCGATAGTGATATTTCATCGGCGGCATTCGCTAGGACCTGGGCAAGCTCTAAATCATTCATCTTGTTACCTAATCTACCGAGGAAAGTGACGCGAGCAGTCTTCGGAGTGAGTCCAGTCTTAGGGCCGAAATTTCTCCTGCCAGCATTTTTTGATCCAAAGCGCAATCAGGCGAATCGGCAAGATGGGTGCAACCACGAGGGCAGTCGCTACTGGCGTCACTCAAGTCCGAAAAGCCCTTGAGGAGGCCATCGGCATCGATGTTTGAAAGGCCAAAGCTTCGTATTCCAGGGGTGTCAACCAGCCAGCCGCCTTGAGCTCTAATGGCGTGAGCGGAGCTAGAAGTGTGGCGGCCTTTACCGGTGACCTTATTTACTATCCCGGTCGCACGGATAAAATCCGGAGCTATTTGGTTGATAATGGTGGTTTTGCCAACTCCGGAGTGCCCCACAAACACAGTGGTGTTGCCTGCGAGCATTTGTTTTAGTGATTCCAAGTTCGGGGCATTTTCCGAGGTTTGAATGATTTCTAGGTCAAAGCCTTGAAAGCTGTCGATGAAATCCTTTGGGTCCGCAAGATCGCATTTAGTCATAAGCAAAATCGGCTTTAGTCCAGCGTGAAAAGCAGCCACTAAATACCTGTCGACAAGCCTCGAACGAGGTTCGGGGTTGGCTGCGGCCATAACGATCACTAGTTGATCCGCGTTGGCGACAATTGTTTGCTCTAGTGAGTCGCCGTCTTCGGCTGATCTTGAAAGGGCGTTCTTTCTGGGTTCAATGCCCACGATTCTGGCCAGTGCGCCGGAGGCGCCTGTGACATCACCGTCTAGCCGCACTCGATCGCAAATCACGCAGCCGTCTTTCCGAAGCTCTTTGGCTAATGTCGCTGTTATCTCGGTTCCTTCATCTGTAAGGATTCGATACCTAGCCAAATGAACCTCTAAAACCATTCCCAGTGGCGCTTTACTGAAGTCCGGACGTCGCTTAGTTCTTGGCCTGGAACCCTTAGGGTTTGGCCTGATGCGAACATCATCCTCATCTAGATCCATGCGATCAGCACTAGACCAGGTCATTCTGCCCCAAGCATGTCAAGCCACATCTTCGAAAAGCCAGGCATGGTTTTGGCGGTGGTTTCGATGTTCTCTACTTCTACGCCGCTTACTGCCAGACCTATAATCGCCCCACTGGTGGCCATTCGGTGGTCGTGGTAGGTGTGCCAAACCCCTCCGTGCAGGGGTTGAGGGGTAATTTCGATTCCATCCGCAAGCTCTTTAGCGTTGCCGCCTAGGTTGTTTATTTCGGCCACCAGCGCCGCGAGGCGATCAGTCTCGTGTCCTCGAAGATGCCCGATGCCGATCAGCCTGCTTGGGCTAACCGCTAGTGCAGCGAGCGCTGCAATTGTCGGCGCCAGTTCGCCGGCCTCAGACAAGTCCGCTTCGATACCTTTTATTACTCCAGAACCTGAAATGGTGAGCACATCTTCTAGAACTTCAATGTGTGCACCCATGCGAGTCAGAAGTGTTCGGTAGTGATCTCCAACTTGAGTTGTGGTTTTTGGCCAGTTTGGAATCTCGACTGTTCCGTTGGTGACCATGGCCGCTGCAAGAAAGGGGCCCGCATTTGAAAGGTCTGGTTCAATAACGACTCTGCCTCCCGAAATTGGCCCGGGCTCTACCCGCCAGGTGGAGCTGTCGATCGCTTCAGCTCTAACGCCCCTTCTTCTTAAGGTGTGCAGGGTCATTTCGATGTGAGGAAGCGAAGGTAGGCTGCGACCTTCGTGGGTGAGGGTTAGGCCTTGATCAAATCTGGCGGCGCTTAGCAGAAGCCCTGAGACAAACTGCGAGGACGCCGAAGCATCGATGGTTAGAGTACCTCCAACGACCGAGCCGGTTCCATTTACTGTGAACGGTAGTGAGTTGGTGTCCGAAGTAACTTCGGCCCCCAATGCCTGCATTGATTCGATTGTGGTTTTCATCGGGCGCGCTCTTGCACCAGCGTCACCATCGAAGCTAACTTGTCCATCTACCAGCATCGACAGCGGCGGGACAAATCGCATGACGGTCCCGGCAAGACCGCAATCAATTCTTGCGGGCCCCAATAGCTCTCCTGGGGTAACCAGCAAGTCCGAACCTTGCCACGAGAATTTGGTTCCGAGTGCCTTGAGAGATGCAATCATGAGCTCGGTATCTCGGGATACCAAAGGTGAAACAAGTTCGGTTGGCTCTTCTGCCAACGCCGAGAGCACAAGCTCGCGGTTTGTGAGCGACTTACTTCCGGGCAGCAAAATTTCGGCGCTAACTTTGGAAGATAGCGGCGCGGGCCAGGCTGGAAACTCGATCATCACTCCAAAGATACAAGGAATGGGGGTTATCGGCTTGCCGGGGCGCCTCTAACTTGAAAGGTTTTGTCGCCAATTCTCCAACCATGCTCATGATTTTTGGGTGGACGTTACACTTGATAACAATGCCTTCTAAAAAATCTGAAAAAATCCTAAGCTTCGAGGCTCAGGCATTGCCGATAATGCCTCAGCTATACGGAGCTGCTCTAAGGTGGACCAGGAACCCAAGCGACGCCGAGGATTTAGTTCAGGAAACCTTTGCAAAGGCCTTCGTGGCCTGGGAAAAGTTTGAGCAGGGAACCAACCTGAAGGCCTGGCTGTTTCGAATAATGACCAACACTCACATAAATCTTTACAACAAGAAGGCCAAAGACAAGGCAAAGACTGCGTTAGACGATCTAGAAGATTGGCAAGTTGGCCAAGGGGAGTCAGTAACTTCAAGGGCATCGAGGTCCGCCGAGATAGAAGCCATGGAGAACCTTCCCTCGCTTGCAATCAAAAACGCGCTTGACCAAATCCCAGAAGAATTCCGAATGGTGGTTTACTACGCGGTTGTTGAGGGCCTTCCATACCAAGAAATAGCTGACATTATGGGCACGCCGGTTGGTACTGTTATGTCAAGATTGCATCGCGGGAAGAAATTACTGAGAACTTTGTTGCAAGATTACGCAAAGCAAGAAGGATACGACACAGGAGTGGAGGTCGAAGGTTGAAAAAAGTCGACTGCGAAGAAGTAAAAAAAGGCGTCCACGAGTACCTTCACTCTGAACTTCACGAAGAAGAGCTTGAACAAGTAACCGCTCACCTTGCTAACTGTGATTCCTGCGAAAGCCACTACGACATTGAGGTTATTTTTAATCAGGTAATCCAGCGTGCCTGTGATGAAGTTCCAGCTGAGCAGTTGGCGGAACGCGTCATGGTTCGGCTAAGAGAGATCCAGCAACACGACTAATCTGATTGAGCTAGACCCAGCCACTCGAACCAACCGCGATTCAACACCAACCAAGCAATTAGGCCATAGCCAACTTGACCGGGCAGCTGCTTTGGGTGATTAGTAACTTCTGATAGCCAACCCTCATGATCCACTAGCGGACTAAAGCAGTCCACGTATGTAAGCTGTCGTCGCTTCACAACATCCGAAAAGCCCTCTGACAGGTGCTTGACCTCTGAGTCAAATTCTGGGACACCGGTGGGAGTAGGGCCAAGAACCAAAACCTTGATACCCTCACGAACTGCGTCATCTAGAAGCGAGGCGAGGTTTAATCTGGAGCGCGATATGGTTATGCCGGATCGAACGTCGCTGGACCCTAGTGCTAATACCAAGTAATTTTCACTGTCCTTGGAAAACCTGATTGTCGCCTCAGTTTTCCATCTACCCAAAAGATCCGAGGTTGTCTCCTCGATCATTGGCAGAGCGAAGACTGCAACGTCTCTATCTACGGGTAAGCGGGCTTGAACTCTGCCTAGCCAGCCAATGCCTTTGGGGTCACCAGCTCCAGTTAGGAGCTCGTCACCGAGGATCACGACGCGCAGGTCAGACATCAGTCGCTAAATGCTCTATTGACCAAATCTGCTTGCTCGGCAGCGTGTCTCTTGGCCGAACCGGTTGCCGGAGATGCCGATGCAGCTCTAGCAATCACCTTGAAGTTGACTCCGTACTTGGGCATGAACAGTCCCAGGTAAGTCCATGCTCCTTGGTTCGCTGGCTCATCTTGAACAAATCTCAGCTCCGCTTCTGGGAACTGAGAAATCGCGGCCTTCATTTCCTCAACGGGAGTTGGGTAGAGCTGCTCGAGTCTAACTATTGCCGTGTCACCGGTTCCGCGTTTTTGGCTCTCAGCCAAAAGATCCCAGTAGACCTTGCCGGAGCAGAATAGTAACTTGGTAACTTTTGCCGGGTCCAAGTTCTGCTGGTCATTTATCAGTGGCCGGAAGTTGCCCTCTGTAAAGTCTTGAACGGAGCTGGAAGCAGCCTTGAGGCGCAACATGGATTTCGGAGCGAACACGACAAGCGGCCTTCTTGGCACTGTGTAGGCCTGTCTGCGAAGCAAATGAAAGTGGCTAGCTGGAGTTGAAGGCTGTGCAATGGTCATGTTGTTCTGGGCGCACAACTGAAGAAATCTCTCTAGCCTCGCTGATGAATGGTCTGGGCCCTGACCTTCATACCCATGAGGCAAGAGCATTACCAGCGAGGAGCTTTGGCTCCATTTTTGCTCGGCACTGGAAATAAACTCATCCACAACCACTTGGGCACCGTTGATAAAGTCACCGAACTGGGCCTCCCAAAGCGTAAGAGTGTCGGGTCTTTCTACGGAATAGCCATATTCGAAACCGAGTGCTGCATACTCGCTAAGGAAAGAGTTGTAACCTTCGAACTTGGCTTGCTGCTCCGAAACGTATCGAATGGGAGTCCATTCTTGACCATTATTTCTGTCGTAAAACACGCTGTGGCGCTGGACAAAAGTTCCTCTAAGGCTGTCCTGACCCGCCAGTCGGATGTTTACGCCTTCTACCAACAGGGAGCCGAAAGCCAGTAGCTCCCCAAAGCCCCAGTCGATTCCGCCGTTCCTGGACATATCAACTCGTTTTTGGAGCAGTTGGGCAAGCTTTGGGTGCACGCTAAAGCCCTCGGGCTCGTTGCCGTGAGCATTACCTATGGCTTCTACCAATTCTTGAGGAATGGCGGTCTGTCGAAGAAGCTCTTGTTTCTCGCTGGCCGTGGTTCCAATTCCATCTGGTCGCGTCTGGAGTGCAACGGTAGCTGTCATGGCGTCGTGAACATCTATAAACGCCTGTTCAAGGCTGTGCTGGAAGCGTTGGTTCGCTTCGTCGAATTCCTCTTTGGTGATGTCTTCACGGCCAATCAAGTTGTCCATGTAAAGAGATCTAACCGAGCGCTTTGCCTCAATTAGGTTGTACATCATAGGTTGCGTCATCGAAGGATCATCGCCTTCGTTGTGACCACGTCGGCGGTAACAGACGATGTCAATGACAACGTCTTTCTTGAATTCCTGTCGGTACTCGAATGCCAACTGCGCGACTTTGACAACAGCCTCGGGGTCGTCGCCGTTCACGTGGAAGATCGGGGCTTGAATTGCCTTGGCTACGTCGGTCGCATACAGGCTCGATCGTGCGTCTTTTGGAACCGTTGTGAATCCAACCTGGTTGTTCACGATCACGTGGATAGTTCCGCCGACCTTATAGCCCTCTAGCTGGCTCATTTGAAGAGTCTCTAGGACTACACCTTGACCAGCAAAAGCCGCGTCACCGTGAATCAAGATTGGAAGAATTGGGTTGTTCTCTGGGTTCCCAAGCTTGTCCTGCTTTGCTCTCACGATACCCTCGAGAACTGGGTTAACAGCCTCGAGGTGAGAAGGGTTCGCGGCAAGTGAGACCTTGATTTGAGTGCCGTGACCCGAAGTGAATACACCCTCAGTCCCCAGGTGATACTTCACGTCTCCAGAGCCTTGGACGCTTGAAATATCGTTGGAGCCCTCGAACTCTCGGAAGACCTGTCCGTAGGTCTTACCAGCTATGTTCGTCAGAACATTCAGGCGACCACGGTGGGCCATTCCGATGACCGCTTCGTTCAATTCAGCGTCCGCTGCTGCCTGCAAGATCTGATCTAATGCGGGAATTAGTGACTCGCTACCCTCTAGCGAGAACCTTTTCTGACCGACAAACTTGGTCTGCAGAAAAGTCTCAAAAGCCTCGGCCTCGTTGAGCTTATTTAGAATCCTAAATTGCTCTTCCTTGGTCGTTTTTTGATATGGTCGCTCCAGCCTGTCTTGAAACCAAATGCGCTCCGATGGATTCTGGATGTGCATGTACTCAACGCCAATTGTTCGGCAATAAGAATCTCGAAGAATACCAAGAATGTTCCGGAACTTAGCCTTTGATCTTCCTCCAAAACCAGCGGTCTTGAAGGTTCGATCTAGGTCCCAAAGGCTGAGTCCGTAAGATCGGATATCGAGGTCGGAGTGCCAGCGCTGAACATATTCAAGAGGGTCAATGTCTGCAATGAGATGCCCACGTACTCGGAAAGCGTTGATGTATTCCTGGATTCGAGTGTTTTTGCCAGATTGGTCGGCGATGTCCCAGTGGAAATCGCTTGACCAGACCACCGGGGAATACGGGATTCGCATGTCAGCAAAAATTTGCTCGAAGAACTCCCTTTCACCCAAGAGAAGCTCATTGACTATTTTCAGAAACTCCCCGCTGCCAGCACCCTGAATAACTCGGTGATCGTAGGTGGAGGTAACCGTTATTGTCTTTCCAATTCCCTGGTTGGCAAGTTGCTCGTCGGACAGGCCCTGAAACTCAGCTGGATAGTCAAGTGCTCCGATTCCCACAATGCAGCCCTGGCCACTGGTAAGCCTTGGAACCGAATGAACAGTTCCAATACCACCTGGGTTAGTAAGAGAAATGGTGGTGTCCTGAAAGTCTTCTGCGGTTAGTTTGCTCTGCCTGGCTTTGGCAACTAGTTCTTCGTAAGCGCTCACAAACTCCGCGAAATTCATCTTTTGAGCTCGCTTTATGTTTGGAACCAGAAGCGCTCTCGTGCCATCTGGCTTTGGGATGTCAATCGCAAGTCCGAAGTTGATATTGGCCGGGGAAACAACTGCCGGTTTTCCGTCAACCTCTTCGTAGAAGACGTTTTGAGAAGGGAAGACCTTCAATGCCTGAACGATTGCGAAGCCAATGATGTGGGTGAAGGAGACTTTTCCACCCCTGGTTCTTTTCAGGTGCGAGTTGATGACAATTCTGTTGTCAATTAGAAGTTTCGCCGCCACTTGACGGACACTGGTGGCAGTTGGCGTAAATACCGACGCGTCCATATTGGCGGCAAGAGCTTTACCCATGCCCTTCAGTATTTTTACTTCCCGTTGCTCGTTGAATTCTTCCAGGGTGATGGCTTGAGAGTCGGTGGACGGCAAGTCTGCAGGAACCGGCGCAGTCCTAGGAGCTTCATCTGAGGTCTTTGCAATTGGAATAGTTATTGCCTCTGTAGGAGGCGACGGTGCATCGGGGTCAAAGTTTGTGACTACTGTCGAATCGGTATCAATTACCGTAATAGAGCCTGTGCTCGGTCCTTGTGCAGCAGTACCTGCTTGGTTAGAAAGATGGTAGCGCTCCAGAATGGGGAGCCAGGATTGGTCGACCGAATCCGGGTTCTCCTGCCACTGGGCGTACATCTCGGCCACAAGCCACTGATTGGCGCCGAAGTCATTTTCAGAATTATTAGTATCGCTGCCCGACAAGGGTGCCCCTTAGAACGAAAAAAACCTATGGAAAACCCTCTAAGTCTAGCCACTTGATTGGCTATAGTTAAATTGAAATGGAGCTTGATAAACGTAGTTACACGCAGGTGATTGGTTGAACGACTATCTTCTGCTTGCTTTTGCTGTGGTTTTGACTCTTGGCACAGGCTTATTTGTCGCTAGCGAGTTTTCCCTAATCAGCACCGACAGAGCTCAGCTGATGGCTGATCGAGACTCTGGGGAAAAGGGTCTGGACCTTCCTATCCGAGCTGTTGCGAAAACATCTACCCACCTGTCATCTGCTCAACTTGGAATCACTCTCACGACCTTGCTAACTGGGTTTGTCGCGGAACCGGCGTTGACCAGAATGCTAAGCCCCTGGCTGACGAGCTTTGATTTATCGCCTGAGAGCATAAGGGTCTTGGCAGTTGTTCTGGCGATGACGATTGCAACCGTTTTTTCTTTCCTGATAGGAGAGTTGGTGCCAAAGAACATGGCGCTTTCGGCTCCCAAGCGCGTGCTGAAAATAGTCGTTGGCTTTCAACTTGGCTTTACCTGGGTTTTTAGGCTGCTGGTTCGCATCATGAATGACAACGGCAACTGGCTGGTTAGAAGATTCGGAATTGAACCGAGGGAAGAGCTGTCAAGTGCCAGGACTGCCGATGAGTTGGTGTCAATGGTTAGGCGCAGTGCAACTCTGGGCTCACTCGAGCAGGACACCGCAAAACTCCTTGAAAAAACTCTGGCGATGAGCGCCTTATTGGCCAGCGACATAATGACTCCTAGGCCAAAAATGTATTCTCTAGAAAGAGAATCCTCCGCTCGCGATCTAATCGAGCTTGCTTCAACAACTGGCCATTCAAGATTCCCAGTCACCGGTGAGGATGCTGACGATATCGTTGGGGTAGTGCATCTAAAGCGCGGCATCGGTGTTCCAGTTGAGCGCCGCGACCAGGTTCCAGTCAGTGCATTGATGGTTGAGCCGGTTCGGGTGCCAGAAACCATGGCCCTGGATCGATTGATACTGCAACTTAGGGGCAGGGGGCTGCAGTTCGGAATTGTGATTGATGAGTACGGAGGAACAGCGGGCATAGTTACTCTCGAAGATGCGGTCGAGGAACTTGTGGGCGAACTGTCCGACGAACACGATAGACAACGATCAGATCTGCTTCAGTATGCAGACGGCTCACTTGCCTTCAGCGGCCTTACTAGACCAGCTGAGCTCGAGGAATTCGGGCTTTCGATAGCCGAGGACGAGGATTACGACACTGTCTCGGGATTCTTGATGAGCGAGCTTGGACGAATTCCAAAAACTGGTGATCAGGTTGAGATTTCAGGTGGGCGCCTGGTTGTTCTAAAAATGGAAGCCAGAAGAGTAGACCGAATCAAGTTTGAACCGGTGGTGGTCATCGATGAGTAGCGATCTAATGGGACTGGTCTGGTTTGTCTTGCTGCTCGTGGCAAATGCATTCTTTGTCGGTGCTGAATTCGCCGTTATCACCGCTAAGCGTTCTCAAATTGAGCCTCGAGCCGAAGCCGGAAACCCCGCGGCGAAGATTACCCTGCGTGCGATGGAGCGGGTGTCGCTGATGCTCGCTACTGCGCAACTTGGAATTACTGTTGCATCGCTATTGATACTCGTTGTTGCAGAGCCTGCGATTCACCACTTGGTTGAAATTCCCTTGCAGGCAATCGGCATCGGAGAGGCGGCTTCGGCGGTTACTGGTTTCGTAATTGCTCTAATTCTTGTTACTTATCTACACGTCGTGATCGGTGAGATGATCCCTAAAAATATCGCAATCTCTGTGCCGCTCAGGACTTCGCTGATTTTGACTCCGATTCTCTATGTCATTGCTCAGCTTGTGAAGCCGGTGGTTTGGGTGCTGAATCAAATTGCAAACCTGATTCTCATAATTTTTAGATTCAAGCCGGTAGATGAAGCGAATACTGCCTTTACTTTGGATCAGGTAGAAGGCTTTGTTTCTGCAAGCCAAAAAGAGGGAACGCTCGCCGACGGCTCCGGCACGATTGAAAAGACTTTTGAATTCACAGAGAAGACGGTTCGCGATGTCGCAGTTCCAATAGGCGATTTGGTCACTATGACGCTGTCCTCTAATGCCGGAGATCTCCAGGCCGCTGTGTCCGAGCATGGCTTCAGTCGCTATCCAGTCAAGGGAACCGGCGAAGACATCGTTGGCTATTGGCACATAAAAGACGGGCTCACTAACGACCCGGCTGAGATGACAAGAGCTCTTCCTTCTAAGCGCTTACGGGCAATGATTTCCATTCCCGAAACAACTGACCTTGAGGATGCGCTGGCTCAGATGCGAAAGAGTGGAGCTCACATCGTTAGAAGTTTTAGTTCGTCTGGAGAAATCGTCGGCTGCCTGTTTCTTGAGGACATAATCGAGGAACTCGTGGGCGAAATCGAGGACGCCACTAGGCGTTAGGCCAGCGGCCTCGTTCATATTGGTGCGGCCACTCTATCTCTGCCGAAAGCTCCGCTGCCGCGCGTAGTCCAAAGTATGGATCCCTCAGAAATTCGCGACCCACAAGCACAACATCAACTAAGCCTTCGGAAAGAACCTGCTCGGCTTGGGCTGCGTTAGTAATTTGACCAACCGCCGCAACTTCTGAGCCAGTTGCTCGCTTCGCGCTTTTAGCAAACTCAACCTGGTAGCCGGGTCCAGTCGGTATCTTTACGCCCGTGATAAGCCCACCTGAGGAAAGATCGAATAGATCCGCCCCAAGTTCTTGGCACCAGTTGGCAACTTGATTGGTTTGGTCCTGGTCCCAGCCCCCCTCCACGTAATCTGTGCTGCTGAACCGAATGAAAACAGGCATTTGCTCGCCCACTGCCTTTCGCACCTCGGTGACTATCTCAAGCAGTAATCGGGCCCTGTTTTCAAGTGGTCCGCCGTAGGCATCATCACGCTTATTAGAAATCGGTGACAAAAATTGGTGAAGCAAGTAACCGTGGGCAGCATGAATTTCGATCGAATCAAACCCTGCTTTTTGAGCCCTCAACGCGGCACTGACAAAATCCGCAATGATTCTTGGCATTTCGCTAATGGCCAGCATTCTGGGGGCAGCAAGCCCTTCAAAAGCGTCTGATGAGGCGGAGTAGGTTTCCCAACCGCCCTCGGATGTCGCTACCGAACCAGAACCTGATGTTGGCCGATGAGCTGAGCCTTTACGTCCAGCGTGAGCAAGCTGTATTCCGCTAGTGGCACCCTGCTCTCTTATAAAATCTGTGATCACTTTCCAGGGAGCAATCTGGTTGTCATCGTAAAGCCCCGGACACCAAGGGCTGATGCGTCCTTCTGGACTGACAGCGCTGGCCTCGGCTATCACCATGCCCGCGCCTCCCATCGCCCTGGATCCCAAGTGAACCAGATGCCATTGGCCAACAATGCCGTCCTGGCCCTCGCAGGAATACATGCACATGGGAGACACCCACAGCCGGTTTTTGATTTCAAGATCGCGAATCTTTATGGAGCTAAATAGCTTGGTCATTTCGTTAGTTTTTCCAATCTAGGGTTTGCAACCAGAATAAATATCGCGAGTGCCGTACCCCAGCCGATTGCAACATTCAAGGGGTAGATAGCGGTTAAGAGTCCAATTGCCGATGGCCCAGCTAACGCGCCAACGTATGTTATTCCAACAACTCTTGCCATGTTTCTGCCCGAGTGGGTAGCTTCACCGATCTCGCCTCCGGCTGCAAAGATTTGAGGTACTACACCAGAGATACCAAGGCCAAGAAAATACCAAAGTACAAGGGATATTTCGAAGGTAGGAGCGATTGCTTGGGCAGCTATTGCGACTCCACCCAGCAGTGATCCCCAGCGAATAATAAAACCGCGCCCTTTATTTTCGACTATTCGGTCGATAAAAATACGACCGGTGATCATTCCTAAATTGAAGGCGACAAGACCCCAAGCGGCTGCGGCAACGCCAACGTTTTGAATGTCAATCAAATAAAGCGCTGACCAATCCTGTGCGACGCCTTCAATAATCGCCCCAGCCGATGCCATTAGCCCGGCCAGAATAACAAGCGGCAGCACTCGGCGGTTTGCCTTTGAGGCCACACGATTTTTGTTTTTGTCTTCTTTGGTCGCGACAACCTCGTTAGGCAGCAGCCAACCGGCGACAATAACTCCAGTGACGCTCAACACCACACCCGTGATGCTGAGGGTTTGCGATTGATCGAATCCTGCAGAAATAGTAGCGAAGCCTAGAGCTGCGCCAAAGAGGCCTCCGACGGACCAGAACAGGTGGAAAAAAGTAAAGATCGCACGTTTATTGACTTTGTCGACCTGAAGGGCCGCAGCGTTCATGCCAACGTCCACCCCAGCTATTCCAAACCCAAGGAAAAATATCGCGAGACCGAGTGACCAGACATCTTGTGCCAATGCCGGGCCCAATAGTGAAAGGCCTACGACAAGGCCACCGATTCTGGTTGCAGTTTTTGCTCCAATGTGGTCAATAATCCAGCCGTAAAGCTGCATTGCCGCGAAGCCACCCAAACCTGAGAACATAAATAATGCTCCAAGAGTGACGTAACCAATCCCAACGGTTCGCTCAATTAGGGGAATGTGAACAGCCCAAAGCGCAAGGGACGCCCCACCGGAGAAGAAAAAGAAGCAGACTGCGAATTTGGGCTTTAGAAGTTTCACGCTTCACACTTTAGGACAGGAAGTCTTCAAGTAGCTTTCCCACAGCGTCGAGTTCAATCAAAAAGCCATCGTGGCCATATTCACTCTGAATCACGTGGAGTTGGCCACCGTGTAAATCACCGCTGATCGAATCAGCTATTAACTGCTGTCCACTGAGCGGAAACAGCCGATCGCTGTCCACGCCAATGACCAGGGTCGAGCAAGAAATTGTGTTTAGTGCTGATTCGACCGAGTCACGACCGCGGCCAACGTCGTGCGAGTTCATAGCATTCACGAGAGTCACGTAGCTATTGGCATCGAATCGCCTAACGAACTTGTTGCCATGAAAATCTAGATAGCTTTCAACCGCGTATTTGCCAGCCTCTGTAAGTGGGCTCACCTTGGATTGCCAGGTCCGACCGAATCGATCATTTAGCTCCTTGGGAGAGCGGTAGTTCAGTAGTGCCATCCTCCGCGCAAGTGCAAGACCGCGGTGAGGCCCAAATCCTGGTTTGGCGTCGTAATAGGCGCCTCCGGCAAAGTTCGCATCGGACCTAATGGCTTCAAGCTGCACCGTATTCAGGGCGATTTGATCCGCGGTTGTGAATGGGGGAGCAGCCAAGATTGCTAGGCGCTCCACGCTTTGGGGAGAACCGATCGCCATTTCAAGGGCGTGCATCCCAGCCATGGAGCCGCCAATGATGCTAAACCATCTGGAAACATCGAGCTCTTTCGCAAGAACTTCAAAAGATGAAGCCTGGTCTTTGATTGTGAGTTGAGGGAAACTCGGCCCATATTCTTGGCCCTTGGAATTCAGAGAAGCCGGTCCGGTCGACCCCTGGCAGCCTCCGAGGACATTTGGAGTTACTACAAAATACTTATTGGTATCAATTGCGAGCCCCGGACCAATTAGGCCACCCCACCAGCCTGATGTTGGATGTCCAGGGGCTGATGGTCCGGTGGTGTGACTGTCTCCGGTTAGAGCGTGCAGCACCAAGATGGCATTTGATTTTGCCGCGTTCAGTTCTCCCCAGGTCTCATAAGACAAAACTGCCTGATTCAAGGTCTCGCCTGATTCTAGAGGGAGCGAAAAAACCTCAGAGAATTTTCGGTCCCCAAGGTTGTCTCCAGCACGCCATGCTCCGCTTGCAGGCGGTCTTCCAACAAGCTGACGACGCTGCTCCTCGGAAATAAATTCCGAGGGAGCAGAGTCTTCAGATATTTGAAAGTCCATTTATTTTGCCGCGGCGAAGCCCGTCTGTAGGTCGGCGACGATGTCCTCGTAGTTCTCGAGCCCAACCGACAGTCTCACAAGACCTGGTGTAACTCCAGCATTGGCAAGCGCCTCTGGGTCCAGCTGAGAGTGAGTGGTTGAGGCCGGGTGAATAATCAGCGACCGAACGTCGCCAATGTTGGCCACGTGGCTAAATAGTTCGACGCCCTCAACGAATTTGACACCGGCATCTAGGCCACCGGCGATCTCGAACGAGACGATAGCACCCGCACCCTTAGGCGCGTAGTGCTTGTGAGCCTCGTGGAACTTGCTGGATGTTAGGCCTGCGTAGTTGACCTTCAAAACCTGAGGGTGGGCCTCTAACCAAGCTGCAACTTTGCTGGCGTTTTCCACGTGGCGCTCCATGCGGAGGCTCAGGGTTTCAATTCCTTGAATCAATGAGAAGGCAGTGTCTGGTGAAACCGCAGCTCCAATGTCACGCAAGAGCTGAACTCTGGCCTTGATGATGAAGGCAATACCGTCACCCAGGGCCTCGGTGTAGACAACGCCATGGTAGCTAGGGTCAGGCTTGGTTAGGCCTGGGAACTTGTCTGATTTGGACCATTCGAATTTTCCGCCATCCACGATCGCACCGGCTACAACCGTTCCATGGCCACCAAGGAACTTGGTTGCCGAATGGATCACAATGTCGGCACCGTGCTCAAACGGTCTGATCAAAAACGGTGTGGCTACTGTGTTGTCGACAAGTAAAGGGATGCCGTGCTTGTGGGCTACCGTCGACACCTTGCGGATATCAAGTATTGACACATCTGGGTTTCCGATTGTCTCTCCGAAGAGCAACTTGGTGTTAGGGCGAATCGCGGCTGCCCAGGCATTCTCGTCATCTTGATCATCGACAAATGTTGTTTCGATTCCAAGCTTGGCAAGGGTGTACCGGAAAAGATTGTAGGTTCCACCGTAAAGCTTCGAGCTTGCAACGATGTGATCTCCAGCCTCAGCGATGTTTAGCACCGCGAACGTGGTTGCTGACTGACCGGAAGACAAAAGAAGAGCCGCAGTTCCGCCCTCGAGTGCAGCGATGCGCTTTTCGGCCACGTCTTGGGTGGGGTTCATGATTCGGGTGTAGATGTTTCCAAATTCTGCAAGACCAAACAGCTTCCGAGCATGCTCTGCTGAATTGAAGGTGTAGGCAGTGGTCTTGTAAATCGGCACAGCTCTGGCATTAGTTGCGGGATCGCTTACTGCCCCGGCGTGGATCTGCAGGGTGTCAAAACCCCAGTTTGCTGCATCAGTCATTTCATTTCTCCAAGTTAGGTGGTCGGCTACTGGGATAACTATCCAGCGTTGGACATGATCAAGCAACTACGCCGGTAACCAAAGGTAACTTTACAACAGATGCGAACTGGCTAGAGAGGCCAACAGTGCAGAGCCCAGTGGAATAACAGAGTCATCGAAGATCGCTCTGGCCGAGTGATTAGTTGGCGCCGTTGTGTGATCAATCTCTTCCGGGCAGGCTCCCAAGAAGACAAAAGCCCCAGGAATTTCATGGACAATCGAGGCGAAGTCTTCTCCACCGGCGATTGGGTTCTCCATTTTCACGTAGCCGGCAGACCCGACCAACTCCTGCGCTATTTTTGAAACTCTTTCGACCGAGTGTTCATCATTGATCAAAACCTTGGTCGGTTCACTGAATTTGATTTTGGCCGTGACCCCAAACCCTTCGGCAATCGAATTTATTAATTTGGGGGCCAAAATATGCAATTTCTCGGTATTGGCTGCGGAAAATGTTCTAACGGTTGCCCCAAAGCTTGCCGTATCCGGGATGACATTATTGGTCGAGTCATCGCCGGCACGGATCCAGCTGACATTCAGTATCACCGGATCAAACTGGTCGAAATTTTTATTGAGCATGGTTTGAAGGCTCGAGATTGCCTCGACCATTGGTGCTACGGGGTCCTTGGATAACCAAGGCATCGATGCGTGACCACCGGATCCTTGGAGGACAACATTCATGTCTCCTGCGCTTGCCATCATGGCTCCCGGCTTGCAGGCAATCGTCCCCGCCGGCAATGATGTGAAAACATGAAGGCCATATGCGGCTACTGGGCGACTTCCGGTAATTTCCAGCATGCCCTCTTCGATCATTACATCTGCGCCGTGGTGACCTTCTTCTCCGGGCTGGAACCAAATTGCAACATCGCCTTTTAACTGGTCTTTTATCTCGTGCAAGAGTTTCGCCGCTCCGACACCCGCTGACATGTGCAGATCGTGCCCGCATGCATGCATGTAGCCGTTTACAGAAGCAAAGTCCAAATTGGTTTCTTCTTGAACATGAAGAGCATCCATATCTGCCCGCAGAAGCACAGTTGGACCAGGGCTGCCACCTCGAATGACTAAAACAATTGAGCTCAGAGACTTACCGAGAGTTATCTCACCTAGGCCTTCAAGTTCAGAAAGTAGCATTTGCTGGGTTTGGGGTAAATCAAGCGCAAACTCTGGAATCTGGTGCAGTTTTCGGCGCAAGGAAACCAAATCTTCGAGTAAATGATTGGCTGAAACTAGGAACTCATCGGGTGTTGGCATTCTTGCTCCTTTGCTCTATTTATCTTTGCACTATTTAATGAACACTATGTTCGATCAAATGCACCCCCGCTGGCAGGAGCTTCTGGCTGACCAAAAAAAACTACTCGATGAGATATCTTCAGTTTTGGCGGGTCAGGAACTGGTGGTGCCAGACAAGCCAAACATCATGCGGGCTTTTAGGTTTCCTCCCGAGCACTATCGGGTGCTGATTGTTGGTCAGGATCCATACCCGAGTGCAGTTCACGCCACTGGTTTGGCGTTTTGCGTCCCGGAAGGAACAACTCCGCTTCCACCAACACTTCGAAACATAATCAAAGAGTTGCGCGATGATCTCGGACAAAACTTTGTTGCGACCGGCGATATTTCCAACTGGGCAAATCAAGGCGTGATGCTTCTAAACCGATCTTTGACAACCCGCGTCGGTCAGACTGCCGCACACTTCGACATCGGCTGGGATGTCTTTACTTCTCGAGCAATTCAGGTTCTTCAAGAGGTTCACAAGGGCAAATTAGTCGCGATTCTCTGGGGACAACGAGCAAGAGAGCTGGCGCTTGATTTGAACCTGTCAAGGGTCTTAGAGAGCCCGCATCCTTCTCCCCTTTCGAGCTATCGGGGCTTCTTTGGCTCTAAGCCGTTTTCTAGTTGTAACAAACTGTTGAGAGAATCACAGCTACAGCCAATCGATTGGAGCTGTTAGTGGTTGATAGCAAAACTCGATGGGCAATGATTCGTCGTCAGCGACAGAACCCTGTCTCGCCAGAACCCGAAGTGCTGATTCGGAACGTTGCCGCGGAGGATCTACCTGCAATCAAGGACATTTATAACTACTTCATCAGAAACACTGTCATCACGTTCGACGATGCACCTTTGAAGCTTGATTATTGGCAAGAGAAATACGACATGTCCCAAAAGTTCGATTTGCCTTTTTTGGTGATGGTGCGTGGTTTTGATGTTTTGGGTTTTGCGTTAGTTTCTCCTTGGCGACAGCGGGCCGGTTACCTAAAGGTCGTTGAGAACTCGATTTATCTGTCGGCGCCTGCAACCGGAAAGGGCTTGGGCTCGAAGCTGTTTACCGCCCTCTTGGAACGCTGCCGAGTCGCGGGTATCAGAGAAGTCATTGCGGTAATTGCTGATCGCGGTGCCCACGCATCGATTGCACTCCACGAGAAATTTGGCTTTGTGCAGCAGGGGCATTTGGCTAACGTTGCTATTCGCTTTGGCAGGCCGATAGGGAGTTACTTGCTATCACTGAAGCTGCCAAAGTCCTAAGCCTTCGGGGTTTTGCCAGCAACACTTCCTTGATGTTTTTTCTCAACTTGCCCAAGGCATCAGGGGAAAGTCCGCCAGTCGCAATAACGCTGCCCGCCAAGACATTAAAAAAGGGCTCCGATTTCTCGGAACCCTTTTTGTTTGTGCGGGTGAAGGGACTTGAACCCCCACGCCTCGCGGCGCCAGATCCTAAATCTGGTGCGTCTGCCAATTTCGCCACACCCGCGTTACCCACAAAGCATAATGGTTTTTTCGCCTGTGGAAAACCCAAGACCGAGCTTTTGAGTCCGTGACATTGTTTTTGTCATGGAGCAGCTCGAGGAAATTTTAAGCAGGACGAGGTTATTAGCGCGCACGAAGGCTCTCGATGTTCAGTCGGCCACACAGTTAGCCATTGACAGGGCAGCGGAGGTCCATAATGGCCCACTGGATGAGGCTTTGCTCAGCGATCAGGCGACTCTAGAGCTGACTGGCCTGGGAGTCCTGCAGCCGTTACTCGATGATCCCGAAATCGAAGAGATCTGGATAAATCGTCCTAACGAGATTCACTATTACGGAGCCAACGGGCACAAGCTTCTGAAAACAGAAGTTTCAGCCACTCAAATTAGAAACCTTTGCTTTCGGATGCTTGTTTTTTCAAGACGCCGGGTTGACCGGATGATGCCGTATGTCGACGCAGCCCTGAAGGACGGATCGAGACTCCACATCGTTATCCCGGAGGTGACCGGCGAACATTGGGCAATAAACATAAGAAAATTCAATAAACCCAACATCACACTTGCCCAGCTGCAGGAGCTTGGGAGTGTCACACCCGAGCAGGTTGAATTACTTTCGAATGCCATGACCACGGGAAAGAGTGTTTTAGTGTCCGGCGCCACCCAGGCGGGCAAGACGACGCTTATGACAGCCCTGCTCGCTGCAACGAATAGTCGAGATCGAATTATTTCGTGCGAGGACACTTTCGAGCTTTCTCTCAGCCAGTCGGATTGGGTGGCTATGCAGACTAGGCCGGCGGGGGCCGAGGGTGCTCCAGAGGTTTCGCTGAGAGAGTTGGTTCGCCAAGCCTTGCGAATGCGCCCGGATCGCTTAGTTATTGGCGAGGTTAGGGGTGCGGAGGCTTTGGACATGTTGATTGCACTCAATTCAGGCATCCCGGGCCTGTGCACGCTGCATGCCAACTCCGCAGCGGCCGCAATTCGAAAGCTTATGACTCTGCCGCTCTTGGCCGGGGAGAACATCTCTGACGCTTTTTTGCGTCCGACTGTTTTGGGCGCGTTTGATTTGGTCGTTTTTTGCTCACGCAATCAACTCGGTCAAAGAAAAGTAACTGAAATTCTCGAGGTCACAAGTGAACTTTTTTAGCCTTCTTATTTCAAGTGCAGGGCTTCACTCGAAGCGCAAAGAAACCTATGTTTTGGCTACTTCAGCAATAATTTTGTCCGGAGTTCTTGTTCAGGCTGCGACTGGCGTAATGGGGCTATCCCTGTCGCTGAGTGCACTGACCGCGGGTGCCGTGATCGAAGTAATCAGGCTGCGTGCTCGATCAAGACAAAACCACCTAGACCGACTCTGGCCCCGAGTCTTTGATTCTTTTCAAAATGCTACTCAATCTGGACTATCGCTCCTGGAGCAGCTTGAATCCCTGGCAACCGTTGGTCCGGCTCGCTTAAGGAAGCACTTTGCAAGGCTGCACGGTGATTTATACCGAGGTAACGACATCGCTGAAAGCCTTGGGGTGTTTCGCGAGGGGATTGGTTCCAGACAAGCTGATTCGCTGTCCCTGCTGATCGAGGTGACCACAGAGCTTGGAACCGCTGGAGTAGCTGAGAGCTGGAGAAAGGCCGCGGCCAACCTTCGAGCGGAGCAGGCCATGTTCGGTGAGGTTATTGCTAAGCAGGGCTGGGTCCTTGGAAGCGCAAAGGTTGCCCTTGCGGCCCCGTGGCTGGTTGCATTCCTACTGGTCCGACTGGAGCAAAATCGTGCAGCTTTTGAAACTGCTCTTGGCGCGATGGTTCTGATAACCGGTCTTCTTTTGTCTGCGTTGGCTTATGTCGCCGTGAACAAGCTTGGCAGTCTCACGTTACCCGGAAGGATTTTTAATGCGACTTGCTAACCGTGTGATGAGCGCCCATCTACCTCCAGCGCCACAGAGCTTGAAGCTTCGAATCTCCAGCTACCAAAAGAGCATTTTTGTCGCTAAAAACAAACAGGCACTGCGAGAGCTTCCCGACTTTACCGAGGCAGTGGCTTTACTTCTGGAAACAGGGCTACCAGTGGGCGTCGCTCTTAGTTGGCTGCAGCCTCGAATGACCGGGGAACTCGGGAAGGAGCTAGAGGTCGTAATGAGCAACACCGGTCTTGGTGCCGATTTGTCGGCAGAGCTCTCAGAAGCTGCAACTCGCATCGGGGACGAGGGTTTTTACGAATTAGTTGAAAAGCTGAACATGAGCCTCGATAGGGGAGCGCCAGTCGCGGAGCAGACCATGCAGTTGGCTTATTCACTGAGGCAAGAGCAAGGACGAGCGTTACTTCGTCAGGCGGGATCAAGCGAAACCAAAATGTTGATACCAACAATCTTCGTAATTCTTCCGGTAACCGTTTTATTTGCGGTCTTTCCGTCGGTGTTAGTCCTACAACAGTCTTTTTGAAAGGAGACAGGAATGAACAGAGTTAAATCAGACAGGGGTGACGTTCCCGGTTGGGTGCTTATCACTCTCATGACAGCAGGATTGGTAGCATTAACCCAAAAT
This sequence comes from Candidatus Aquiluna sp. IMCC13023, assembly GCF_000257665.1. Lineage (GTDB taxonomy): Bacteria > Actinomycetota > Actinomycetes > Actinomycetales > Microbacteriaceae > Aquiluna. Next base: position 438,092 of record NZ_AJKR01000003.1, on the reverse strand, counting down.
AGGGTTATCTGCGTGTTGCTGTTGCCACAACCCTAGCCGTTGGACACCTCATTTTAGTTTCATGAGGACTGAGCTCAGAAGGATTCAAACAATGACCTGGGGTCGCAATTCATCTCGAGACGCTACCCCGGTTTGATCGCTTGCCTATTTGGTATGCACAGGCCTTTTTGTTATGCGCGAATTATTGCACCCCTCTAGACTGAAGCCACTCACAGGGGGATCAATGAGAAAAGTTATAGCTCTAGTTTCATCACTTCTACTTGTCGCAACATTTGCAAGTCCAGCGCAGTCTGAAGGGGCCAAGTATTCGGTCTATCAAAAGACCCTTGCGGCCTTTGGTTCCAGCGCAACAACTCTGACCACCCAACAAGAAGCCCAAGTCAAGGCATCAGTTGAGGCAAACCCCACGGCTGAGAAGTTCATATGTACAGGTATTAGGTATTACGACCAACCGATGAGCGTGAACATAACTGTCAGGAAACGCGCCAAGGCCGCTTGTGAGTATGCCAAGCAACTAAATCCGGCGCTTTCGACTTGGTATCAGAACAAGCCAACGCAAGCTAGAAGTTACGCGGGCAAAGTCCTGCTGACTGTCAAGAGCCCTGATACCGAAAGTAAGTACGTCATTGCTAGGGCTGCTTATGAGAGCGCAAGGGTGGTTGTTGATGGCTCGACTACTGCTCCTGCCAATAGCATCCTTGCAAGCGATAACTTGCCCAAGGAATACGAGGGAATGATTCTGAAGAATCTTTCCACTGCTATGAGCATGTGGGATGAAAGGTATGGGGTTATTGAGCCCTATACCGTAATTGCTTTCACCCATGAAGATGGTGCTTGGGCAGACGAGCAAGCAAGGACTCACAGGATTAGTCTTCCAGTTGCATCATGGTCTGTCTGGATTGCTAATTATGCAGAATCTTCCGGCGAAAATTGTGGACTAGCCACTGCGGGAAGTAACAATTACTTTATGTGCATGGCGCTTGATCCAAAGGCGGCTCTGCAACAAAGCACTAAGGGTGCCCACGAGTACTTCCATTCAATTCAGAAAAAGATTGGTCTAAACCACCAGAACATTCCTGTTTGGATTGGAGAGGGTGCACCAACATACTTTGAAGCTGTTGCTGGAGACCTCGGATATAAGGCGACATCCGAAAAGTATGGCAATTTCAGCACATGGGGTTTCTACGAGAGGTTTGATGGAAGCATTCAGCAGGCAGTAAGCAGAATGACCAATGCAGACATCTTGGAAGTTTACAGAAGCCTTGAGATAGGAATGATTGCCGAGTCAATTTCAGTAATGGACAAGTATGCAGGGTACGCAATGGGAGCACTTGCCACGGAGTATCTAATCGGAGTCCATGGTTATGAAACCTTTATGGACTTTCAGGACTCTGTAGGCAAAGGCGCATATTGGAAGACAGCTTTTTACGATTATTTTGATGTGACTCCAGACGAGTTTTATGTAGATGTGCTCGATTATCTAAAGACTGTGTACTAGTCACGCCTCCCTCCCTCTGCCATTTCAGCTTAATGATTCGAACAATGACCTTGGGTCGCAATCCCAGCAAATAAGAATCCAGCCGGTGTCCAGCTCGAATGCTCTTAGAGGTCGGTTCTGGTCGCATAGGTCGCAATTCATTTTGAGATGTTATGCCGGATTGATCGCTTGCGTTATTTGTTATCCACAGCGAGCCTTAGAGGGGATATCACCCGTCTCAACCTCACACCTAGTCAACGGCTGTTAGGGCGCCTGTGACGCTTTCAGGGGCGTCTCTGGGCTTATTCCAACTGCCTAGCCGCTTGAGCGTTCAGGGGCTTTTGTTCGCCGTGATAGTTTGGAAACTAAGCAAAGGAGTGGTTATGTCGTTTTCATTGTATGAGGGCAATGGTCGCCCTGAAAGCCTCAACAACTCGAAGGGTACACCCGTGCGGCTAGTGGCCGACTCTCAGGGAGTTGCGGTGTACGAAGTTTTGTCACCTACAAAGGTGATGCTTCAATGTCCACTCCTGGACATATCAAAAGTGACATACCAGAGGGGGCACTCGATAAGTACCTTGAGATTTTTTCTTGAAAATGGGAAAGTACTTGAACTCTGGGGAAAGCTCCCCGATATCCACTACCGTGAAATTGTACACAAAATGCAACTACTAATGAAGGATGCAAAAGCCACGCAGAGGACATTAGGGAAGGCGCCTACCAAGGCCGGCCTTGTAAAAAGCGCGCATTCACTTCAGGCTGCTGGTCTTCTAACCGACAAGGAAGCGGAAGCAATTCAGCTTGAGATAAAAGAACGCTTCTAGCTAAGACTTCAGGGGCGTCTCTAGGCTTATTCCGACTGCCTAATTGCTAGAACCTTCGGTGCCAATTGCTAACCAGAATTACTTCCAAGGCCCGCTTCGACAGAAACTGCAAGCGCCCTGTCCTTTAGACACGTTCGCATAAGTTGGAGTTATCTCTTTGCCGCAAGTCGTGCACCTGCAAAGCCATTCAGATAAAGAGCCTGGATAGGGCACCAAAGGCTCCACACCTGCCTGTCGCATGATGCCAGAGGCCTTCTTGGAATAATCCAAGTTGGCGCAATTTTGGCAGTCCGCGGCAGTGTCGATAACTTTCTTGACCGAGGTTTCCCTTTTTACTTTGCATTTCGTGCAGGCGATCAGGACCGTTTTTGTCTTGCTAATGTATGGGCCTGCAAGCGACAAGTTTCTCGACTCTAGGTATGTGCGGGCCTGCTTTTCTGTCATGGTCTTTCTCGCTTGCCGTTTTTCGCATTCGGGACAGAATTGGCCCCTGAACTCCATGTTGTTGAAGTTGCCAGAGAATCTGTGGCCTTGGGGGAGTGAGCTAAGACAATGATGGAAAGTTTGCCTTCGGACAGCGCGATCAAGTCTCTGAAGAGGAGGTGCAGCGTCGCAACCTGGGCTTGCTCCATAAGGTTCATGCCCGCAATTGAAGTAGCGAGAACATCGATGACCAAGAGCCGAACACCACACTTAGCAATCTCTTTGAGCGTTGCCTGGTCTTGCTTGTTAGTGAGATCCAGGCGGTCTAGATATCTGAGGTTTGGGTGGGGTAGTTTCTTGAAATTTGAGGCCTCCCAAGCCCTAAAACGCTCGTGGGTCTGTCGCGCCGATGCGTCGGTTGTGACATAGAGGACCGGGCCCTTTTCCACCTCACGCCCGAACCATAATTGACCGGAAACAACAGAGACAGCAATTGATTGAGCGAGCAAAGATTTACCTGCACCCGGAAGACCTGCGACGAATGTCACGGTTCCTTCGGTAATCAAGTCCTCGACCAGGTAACTGATAGGGGGGAGGTCTTGTAGATAGTCAAAGCGAGGTAGGGAATCAAAGGCGCTCATTAGCACCCCCATGAGTAAACTCCCAGCGCAAGCCTCGAAGAATTACCTCGTATGTGCCAAGCAAGCTTCCTGGTTTCGGCTTTATTGAGCCTCCAATGATGAATTACTCGGCGCTCGCAGCGAGGGAAACAGTTGGATGACGCCGGCTCAAGCCCGCTGGAAGCCGTTGCGCTCCTGTTGGTGCTGGTTTTACCGATTGCTCCTGCGCTTGGCTTGTATCAACACCTGAGTGACTCTCTGGCCGCAGAATCAATTGCTAGGCATGGTCTCAGGTCAGCTGTTTTATCGCAGGAAAAAGGGGAGGTCCCTAGACAGCTCGGTGCCGTCATAGAGCCCCTAGCCGTAAGTTGGGGCAAGGACATTTCGAGTTTTTCGGTCAGCTGCTTGGATTCATGCCAGGCCGGGGATTTGCTATCTCTTCGGGTTCATGTGGGTGCTGCCTGGGCGATACAAACGGCAGGATTGGAGCCTTGATTCGATCCGATAAGGGGACAATTGCTCCCCTGGTCGCAATTTATCTATCAATAATCTTGCTTGCCGCATTCGGTTCAGTCTCGGTTATAGCAGCTCTAGTCGCATCGAACCGAGTTCAGGGGGTTGCCGACATGGCCATTCTCTATGCCCACGACAGGTCGGTAACGGCGGGCATCCCCAACCAGGCCAAGCTGTCCAATGAGATTGTGCTGTTTCTTCAAAGAGCACCAAGTGCCCAGAGGCTGATCATTGTTTCGGCGGCAGGTCAGGTGAATGCGGATACTTCGACGCTCAGGATGTGTGCCAGGTATCAAAATCCCCTGGGCATTGGTGTCGACAGCGCAATTATTTGTCGAGAATCGAAAGCCAAAAGCTTTCTTCTTCCCTAGTCGTTAGTTGCAAAAGTGACGCAGTTCCGCCCGAAACATCGAAGTGCTGAGGGGCAAAAAAAGACAGGTTACTCGCGAATCTGATTTGTTATCAAACCGAAACACGTACGGCGTCTCCGGGCAAATCAAACCCCTAGAGTAATAAAAACGTCCATCGGGTGTGAGACCCAATGTCACGTTCAACATAGAAGGAGAAAGAATGAAGAATTTCCGCGGATCAGCAGCTGTTGCTGGCCTGAGTGTTTTAGCCTTAACCCTCGCGGGTTGTGCGGCTACTGAAGAACTAACTCCAACATCTACTCCAGCTGCTGTGACTGAAGAGGCTACTCTTGCGCCTCTGATCACCGTCGGCTGGAACGATATTGTTGACACCTTCAATTCCAGTTCCGCCGCTGGCAACAATGTGGCCAACTCATTGACTACTTACTTGACCAGCTCAAGCTTCAACTATTACGACAACTCGCCGGCCCTCGTGAAGAACACTGATTTTGGTACCTACGAAGTCGTTAGCGAAGACCCACTTACTGTTACTTACACCGTCAACGATGGAGTTGTCTGGTCGGATGGGACAGCAATCGACGGAGCCGACCTTGCTTTGGCATGGGCGACCATCTTTGGAAAGTTCAAGGATGCTGACGAGGTTTACATGTTCTCCCACGCTGCACCTAAAGACAACGTAGCTTCGAAACTTCCAACAATTAGTGGAAGCACGATTACTTTTGAGTATGACGTTCAGTACGTTGACTGGGAGCTTGCTTTCGGCGTCGGAGTTGCCGCTCACGGAGCTGTTCAGATGGCCTACCCTGATCTAAGTATCGCGGATGCCAAGAGCAAGCTTATTGACTCAATTATGAACGAAGACACCGAGTGGCTTGCTGCGGTTGCAACCGTCTGGAACGAGGGCTACTCGTCCGTCAACACGCCTGAGAACCCACTTGTCTACTTGTCCTCAGGCCCATACGTTCTTGAGGAGCTTGTTGAGGAGCAGTACTCAACTCACGTTCTGAACCCGCTATACACATGGGGCCCAAAGCCTCAATATGAGCGAGTCACTATTCGTCAGATTGAAGACTCAACTGCCGCCATCCAGGCTGTTGACAATGGAGAAATCCAGATTGCCTCGGGTCAGCCAACTGCAGACGTCTTGGCTCTAGTCCAGGCCCTTGCAAACGCAGAGTATGCGTCCAGCGAGGAAGCAGCCTACGAGCACATCGACCTCACAGTTAACAACGGAGGCCCATTCGACCCAGCCAGCTACGGCGGAGACGCTGATACAGCGCTCAAGGTTCGACAGGCATTCCTGCTGTCAGTTCCTCGAAACGAAATCATCGAAAAGTTGATCAAGCCTCTGAACCCAGATGCAAAGGTCCGAACCTCGGTGCTATTCATCCCGGGTGCTGAAGGTTACGACGAGGCTGAGTCTTACTATTCCGATTACCTAGGCACTGACGATGAAAATCGCGTCAAGGCCAAGGCTCTGCTCGCAGAGGCCGGAGTCTCTACTCCAATCGACGTTGAGTTCTGGTACCCAGAGGGCAACGTTCGTCGCGGCCAGGAGTACGAGCTTCTCAAGCTATCCGCGGATTCGGTTGGTTTCAACTTGATCGACGAGTCTGAGCCAAACTGGGCGTTCACCGAGACGGTGTTCCCAGACCTCAACCCACACGATGCAACTATATTCGCTTGGGCCGCAACATCGCTATCAGTTTCGGGTGACGACCAGTACCTAGTACTGGGCGGACCTTCTAACTGGACTGGCTTTGATAACGCAGCCGCAAAGGGTCTGTTGGACGAGTTAAATGTGGCCGTAGATCCAGCTGAGCAGCTTCGTATCCGCCTTGCAATTGAGGCAGAGCTAGCAAAGGATGCATACAACATCACTCTGTTCCAGTTCCCAGGTCTAACCTGGTGGGACAAAGAGGTCACTGGCGTATCGCCAAACCTACTTGTTCCTTACTTCTACTGGAACTTCTGGAACTGGGCCCCAACCGCGGGCTAGTCTAGAAACATAATTGTGAGGGGCCATCATTGTTTATCAGTGATGGCCCCAAACAATGCAAAAAAGGGCGATGATGCTTGGTTTTATTGTGCGGAGATTTGCGGCGACTCTGGTCGTTCTGCTAGTGGCATCTTTCATTGTCTACCAACTGACCGCCATATCTGGCGACCCTTTAGCGGAAATCCGCGCCTCCCGAGACCCAAACACACAAGATCGTCTGCGCTACCTAACTGGGATGCTCGATCTGGACGTCCCTCCCTTTCTGAGATATTTCTATTGGCTAGGTGGTGCTGCTGGCTGTCTGGTTGGACGTTGCGATCTTGGAGTGTCCATAGCTAAGGGCGAAAGTCTTGTGACAGACGCTCTGGCCGGAGCGATTGCCTCAACCTTGCAGCTGATTATTTTGGCAACTGTCCTCTCAATTCTGGTGGGGGTTGCTGTCGGCATGACCACTGCGCTCCGTCAATACTCGGGGTATGACTACTCCGTCACCTTCTTCGCGTTTGTTTTTTACTCCCTGCCCATTTTTTGGGTGGCAGTTTTGCTAAAAGAGTACGGCGCAATCAGGTTCAATCGCTTTTTAGCGGATCCCACTTTTGGCCCCTGGGCACTAACTCTGATCCCGCTTTTGCTTGCGCTGATAATTACCGGGATAGCTGGCGGAAGGCTCAAAACTCGTGTCCGTGTTTTTCTTATGTCCCTAGTCTTATCGACCACCCTGCTGGTCAGCTTAAATGTCACCGGATGGCTCACGTCTCCATCAATTGGGGTGGTTGGCGTGGTGCTTTTGACGGCTCTGATAGCCGGAGTAGCGCTCCTGCTGTCCACAGGGTTTGGTCAACGCAGGGCAGTTTATGTCGTTGGCTCCATGGCTCTTGCAACTGGGGCCATGTGGCTGCCTGGACAATATCTTTTTTACTACCTTGAGGGTCCACTCGGAATAGTGGCGATGATTTCGATTATGGCAGCCATCGGCGTGGGGCTTGCTCTGGCATTCGGTGGAGAGGCTCGGGTGCAAATTGCGAAAATTGCTGGGTTCGTAGGTGGCCTCGGCGGTCTGGTTTTAGTCATCGATGAGGCAATGCAGTACTGGAGTACTTATTTGGAACTTATCCCCTTGAAGACGGGCTTCGTCTCCACGATTGGCGCTGTTACTCCCACAATTGGGCGAGAGGAGAACATGTGGCTGAGTTTGTTGGACTCATATGCTCACTTGATTCTGCCGACAGCAGCTCTCATGATTGTTTCTGTTGCTGGTTATACGCGATACGCGCGCGCGTCTTTGCTTGAGGTTTTGAACCAGGACTACATAAGAACGGCTAGAGCCAAGGGCCTCAATGAGCGAACTGTGATTGTTCGGCATGCTTTTAGAAACGCAATGATTCCAATCGCGACAATTATCGCCTTTGACATTTCCGGTCTTATTGGCGGTGCGATTATTACCGAGCGAGTATTTGCGTGGGATGGCATGGGCGCCCTTTTCTCGAAGGGACTCAATGCCGTTGACGTGAACCTAGTGATGGGCTTCTTCCTGGTAACTGGCCTACTGGCGGTTATCGGCAACCTGGTTGCCGATCTGCTTTATACCGCTCTGGACCCAAGAATTAGGGTGAACTGATGGCGAAGAAAAAGCGTAATGAGGATGCTCAGCTCAACAGCGAAATTTCGATCGAGCAGCGAGAGACTGAAGGACTGTCTCTCGGAACAATAGTCCGCAGGCGGTTTTTAGCGCATAGGGCCGCCATTGCTTCGCTAATCGCGCTGGCAGTAATTACCCTGCTTGCATTCACTTCTGTCGGAATCGTAATTGGCGGAAACGGATCGCTAATTACCGACCCGAACACAGGCAGACTGGCCGTCGACGGTTTTCGGGTTCCGGGCTGGTGGACTTACAACTGGTATGAGAACTACGACATCCTAAATCCTGGCGGAACTCCGACTATGACCCTCTGGCCATTCAGTCCAGGGGAGCATCCATTTGGTCAAGACACCTTGGGCAAGGACATTTTTGCCCGCGTCATGCGCGGCACCCAGCAGTCCCTAACTGTGATTTTCCTTGTTGGCCTAATTTCGACAGTGTTGGGTGTGGTCATAGGATCGGTGGCTGGATTTTTCCGCGGATGGCTGGACAGCCTTTTGATGCGTTTTACTGACACCATAATTATTATCCCTACCTTGGTTTTGGGTGCCGTTCTTGGCCGGACTTTTGGCGGTAACGCATGGTCACTGGGAATCCTCCTTGGTCTGATTGCCTGGACTGGACTCGCCAGGCTTGTGAGGGCTGAGTTCTTGGCGCTTCGAGAAAGAGAATTTGTCGATGCGGCTCGGGTTGCAGGGGCGTCAAATTTTAGAATCATATTCAGGCACATACTCCCGAACTCAATCGGAGTGATTGTCGTAAACGCAACTCTGCTGATGTCAGCCGCGATTTTGATCGAAACTTCGCTAAGTTTCCTCGGGTTTGGCATAACGTCACCCGATATTTCTTTGGGTCAGATTATTTCCGAGTACAACGAGGCGTTCAAAACCAGACCTTGGCTTTTTTGGTATCCGGGGTTGTTCATTGTCGTGATAGCGCTCGCCATTAATTTCGTGGGTGATGGCTTGAGGGATGCATTTGATCCTAGACAAAGGCGCTTGCCAAGAACAGATGGCGCACTGCAAGACCTCAAGCGCTTGATTGGAAAGCGTAGGGCCGGTAAGTGAAGCTAGAACGCCAAGGTAGCAAGCAGGGTAAGCGCGATGAGCGCAGAAATAGTCCTGAAGTGCCAGGCTGTGTTGACGCTAGAAATCAAATCCTGCCCTTGAGTTTTTTCCCAACGGCTTCTAATTACAGCCGCCGCCGCCCCGGACTCGCTGGTTACAAGATCTCCCGGCCTTACGGTGCCAGCGAGGTAAGTGGAGTCGGGGAGATGCTGCCCTTGATCCTTAGTAGCAAAGAAGGCTGCGTGGCGTCCAGGAGCCGGCGCTCCCCATGCGGTGTATTTCTTTTGGCCAACAAAAACTGCGAGCGCATAGCGAGTGTCAACTCGATCAATTGCGCCCCAAGAGATGTAATGACTTCGAATCAAGTTAACGATTCTCACTCCGCCATCGTCGACTTCCACTCGAGGCAGCCAAAACATTACCGCGCTCCCATAAACCAACAGGGCCGCCAGTGGAACAGACTCGAGTGCGCTAGCTACCCCAAAATCTCTTGCAAAAATAACCAGGGCCAAGGCCATGACGAGTCCGACGAGGACGGTAATTACCCTGCCGAAAGTAGACCTGAAAACTTGCATAACTCCAATCTATCCTCAGAGGTATTGTCGTGAGTGAAGACAAGCAAACCATTATCGAGGCCGCAGGGCTTTCGGTTGACTTCTGGGTTGATGGTGAATGGGTTATGGCCGCCTCGGGAGTCAATTTCAGCGTTGGCCCGGGCGAAGTTCTGGCCATCGTTGGTGAATCCGGATCCGGAAAGTCGACATCGGCGATGAGCCTCCTGGGCCTATTGCCAGTGAACGGCAGATCAGCAGGTTCGGTGAAGCTGCGAGACGAAGAGCTGGTGGGGGCTGAGAAAGCGCGCCTGAGACAAATTCGGGGGAAGGAAATCGCGGCGATTTTTCAAGAGCCGATGACTGCGCTAAATCCCGTCTACACGATCGGCTTTCAAATTGTCGAGGCAATTCAAGTTCATAATTCTGGAATGACAAATGCTCAGGCGAAGAGCAGGGCACTTGAATTGCTGGCAATGGTTGAGCTGCCGAACCCGGAAAAAGCATTTAACTCGTATCCTCACCAGCTTTCCGGAGGACAGAGGCAGCGCGCAATGATTGCGCAGTCCATCTCATGTGACCCCCTTTTGCTCATTGCGGATGAGCCAACTACGGCGCTTGACGTGACAGTCCAAGCCGAAATTTTGAACCTCCTGCGAGAACTCAATAAGAGACTTAATTCGGCCATTATTCTGATCACCCACGACATGGGCGTGGTGGCAGATTTATCAGATCACATGATTGTCATGAAGGATGGTCTGGTCGTCGAGGCTGGATCAACAATTGATATTTTCAAACGGCCTTCCCACCAGTACACCAAAGAACTGCTTGCAGCCGTTCCTCATTTGGGGACAGTTAGTGTTGCAGAGCTAAGACCAAGAGACGGAAGGGCTGAGCCATCGCTCAAGATGGAAGCCCTCAATATCGAATATCCAAAGCGCGGTAAAGTGCCAGCTTTCCTTGCCGTGCAAGATGCCACTCTAGAGATTTACCCGGGGGAAGTACTTGGATTAGTCGGAGAGTCAGGCTCAGGAAAGACCACAATTGCTAGAGCTGTTGTCGGGCTTATGCCAATCAAGAGCGGGCAACTTGAAGTTGCGGGCCAAAAGATGGTGGGGGTATCGAAAAAGGATCTTCAGGCTGTTCGCAGAGATATTGGAATTGTTTTTCAAGACCCGGGCTCGTCCCTAAACCCTCGTTGGCCAATCGGCCAGTCCATTCAAGAGCCTCTCCTGCTCGCGAGCCAAAGCCCTAAGGAGCGAAACGACAGGGTCGGTGAACTCCTTGACATGGTTGAGCTTCCAAAGTCCTACCGGAATCGGTATCCGCACGAATTATCCGGGGGGCAGCGTCAGCGAGTTGGTATCGCAAGGGCTTTGGCTCTCAACCCAAAACTGCTGGTTGCTGATGAGCCGACAAGTGCCCTAGACGTGTCGGTGCAAGCACGGGTTCTTGAGCTCTTGCAGGAAATTCAAAAGAAGCAGCAGTTTGCAACGCTTTTTGTCTCACACGATCTTGCGGTGGTAGACCTATTGAGCGACCACATCGCAGTCATGCAGCATGGCGTCATCGTTGAGCAGGGGTCAAAAGACCAAATCCTTCGAAATCCTCAGCAGGACTACACCAAGAGGTTGATCGCCGCGGTGCCGGTGCCGGATCCGGAGGCTCAAGCAAAGCGTAGAGAAGATGCCAAGCGGAGTTTCGGATCTAAAGGCTAATTTTCTGGCGCTGGTTTCTCAGGAGCAGGCGCTTTGTAGTCCGGTGCATAGATCGGCAAATACTTCCAAAACAAGAATGCCCCAACGAAGTTCAGAAGACCGGTTGCTGCAAGAGCGCTCGCCAATCCCACCGATGCCGTCAGTACGGTAATCATTGCCGGGGCCAATGCCACGCCCCCGGAGGTAAGCATCCTAAATGCCGCCAAGAATTCACTTCTCGAGCCCGGAGGAGCCAAATCCGCTCCCAGAATCATGTTTATGCCAGCCGAAAGCGCATTGGCAAGCGCGGTGACGGCCGCCAAGATCCAGAAGGTGAATACGTCGGTGACCAAAAACGAGAACAGATAGGTCGTTCCAAGGGCTAACAAGGTGGGAACCGAGGACCAGAACTTGCCATATCGATCCATAATGATGCCGGACAGGTAAAACAGGGCAAAGTCTATAAATCCAGTGAGACCAAAAATAAACGAAGTTTCACCCGGAGAGATTCCAAGTTGAATCGCCAGCAGCGGTAACCCGATGAGCCGGATTGTTCTTCCGGCTGAAATGATTGCCGATGCAACACCGAGCGTGGCCAGTTTCGGAGCCTCTCGTCTAGCCACTTTCCAAACATTTCCGTTTTGCCCAGAAGGCGTTGTTTTCAGTCGACCCTTGGGCGCAAACATTACCGAAGCGCCGGCCGCCAAGCACAAAATCGCAGCGGCTAAGTAACCAAACTCGACACCGTATAAAACTATGAACGCTGAACCCAGCACCGGTCCAATCGCCATGCCACCGCGAAACATGCCTCCAAGAAGTGACATCGATTTTGGTCGGTGCTGCTCGGGAACTATTTCGGCAAGCAGGCTGTGTCGCGCTAAACCAAATAAAGAATGCGCCGCACCGAACCCGAGAGCGCTCAGAACAAGTGCCGGATAACCGAGGTGGAAAAAAGCCAACATTGTCATGGCAAAACCCAAAACCGCACTGGCAATCATGGCTTGACGCTCGCCAATTTTTGAGTTCAGCCAAGAGGCCGGCACTTCAAAAACCATTGTTGAGACCATCAAGACAGTGGTTACGATGCTGGCTTCAGCCAAGCTAAAACCAAAACCCACCGCCGAAACCGGCAAAATCGGAAGCAGCGCTCCCTCGGCGGCGGTGATTAGTAGCGAGGGTAGATAAATGGCTGTGACTAACTGGCGCTTTCTAAACTCTCCAGATGTCATGGTTCTTATTATTCACCCTGGAGCCAAATGCGGCAGCCAGAAGTATCAGGGCAGCGGACAGCCCGAGCGTCAGCGTTAGTCGCTGGCCGGTCACCGTGAGAAGCAGGATGGTGGAAATAAGAGGAGTAGAAAAGGCGATTGTGCCCACCCGCTGAGCTGGAGCGTGTTTCAGTGCGTAGTCCCAAAGGTAGAAAGAGCCACCCAGAGGCCCCAGTCCCATGAGGACCAGCCACAGCCACTGGACAGAGTCAATTGTTGCGGGCGGCTCAAAGATGAAATGGGCCCCAATTGCAAGCACTCCGGCCACGAGGCTGTAACCACCAACCGCGGCCGTTGGTGAGTCGGCAAGGGATTTGCTCATCAGTGAATAGCTTGAAAATATCAGGGCCGCGATTCCCGCGTAGACATATCCGACTGAAAATCCGCCGACCAATTCGGTCCCGGACAAAATAGCCAGTGCTGCACCCGAAAAGCCCAGAATCCCGGCAATCCAGTGCTTGTAGGTAAGGCTCGTGCCCTTAATAAACAGTGGGGCCAGAAGCACAACCAATATCGGCCAGAGGTAATTCACCAGGTTAGCCTGAACGCTGGGAGCGTTTTGGAGCCCAGCGAACAGCGCAAAGTGGTAGCCCAGAAGCCCATAAACGCCAACTAATAGGACTCGTTTTCTAGGCAGCAGCCTTCGGATCCTGAAACCTGAAACGGGCAATGCAATTAGGGAGCCAACCACAAGACCTATTCCGGTCATCAAAAGCGGCGGCACCGTGTCCAATAAAATTGCCAAACTTGCTAGGGATCCCCAGAGTAAGACCGCCCCGAGGGCAGCCAAGTCGCTTCGCACTTCCTGATTCTAGGGCTTGTAATCGGCTGTGAGTTCTGGATTCTTATTACAAATTGTCGCTCATGTTTGATACCTTTAGGTGCTCGGAGTTTTCCGAGGAGGTACTAAGTAACTAAACATGGGGATGATCGGTTTCGACATTGCATTGCTGCGTGGATGAAGCGGGTCGAGGATGAGCACTTATCTCGTAAACGATGTGTTCAAAACTATAGGTGCCAAAACAAAGCGCGCCGACTTCGCCCTAGCTGCATAGCTAGCCTCGAGGTCCGTCTGACTAGGTTTGATTTCGATCTAGCTCCAGACGTCATTTAGAAATCTAGCTAACCGCTTGCGTCAAAGGTGCGGTTGGGACTTTTCACTTTGACTGGGCTTGTCGGCGTAGTTGCTTCAAACAAATGCCGGAGCCGAGTAGAACGAATTCTGAAGCTACACCCGTAGAAGAGCCATAATCGATGTCATGGACGGGGGTTCAATTCCCCCCATCTCCACAACCCCCATATAACTAAAGGCCCCTCTAATCAGGGGCCTTTAGTTATTTAATAGGACGCCTTAGTGCCTAACTGGGAGCTGTTCTGGCCCTGCCCAATAGACTTAGCCAAATGGCTGAGTTAGATATTGGAAGACAGATTAGAGACCTCGAGTCTCTATTTCAAGGCATCTCCAAAGTCCTAAACCCCGAGGGCCTAAGGGCAAGAGTCAGTGACCTAGAGGCGCAAGCAACCGATCCGAATATTTGGGACGACCAGGTAAATGCCCAGGCTGTAACTACCGAACTTTCCAGAACTAAGGCGCAACTTACCCAACTCGAGGCGCTCGGTCAGGATATAAAAGACCTAGAAGCTTTTAAGGAAATGGCCCTCGAGGACAAAAGCGCGGCAGACGAATTCGCCCTTGAGCTAGCAAGGGTAACAAGCGAACTCGACCAACTCGAGACCCAGACCTTGTTGAACGGCGAATACGACCCGAGAGGGGCAATTCTCTCTGTCCGCTCTGGTGCGGGCGGCGATGATGCCACGGACTTTGCCGAAATGCTAATGCGTATGTATTTACGCTACGCCGAGAAAAATGGCCACAAGGCTAAGGTCTTGGAAATTTCTCACTCCGAGGGCGCGGGCATCAAGAGCGCGACCGTGGAAATGGATTTCCCCTATGCATACGGGCAGTTGTCGATTGAGTCTGGAACTCACCGACTGGTGCGTATGAGCCCTTTTAATGCGGCTGGAAAGAGACAGACATCTTTTGCTGCAATCGAAGTTGTGCCTGTCATGGCAGTAACTGAGTCGGTAGAAATCCCGGATTCAGATATCCGAATAGACGTTTTTAGGTCATCCGGTCCAGGCGGTCAATCGGTTAACACCACTGACTCGGCCGTGAGGATTACCCACACACCTACCGGCATTGTTGTGTCCTGCCAAAACGAGAAGAGCCAGCTGCAAAACAAGGCCTCTGCCATGAGGGTCTTACAATCCAAGCTTCTTGATGCCCAGCGTCGGGCGGATAACGAGAAACGGAAAGAGCTTGCCGGTGATGTGAAGGCCAGCTGGGGAGAGCAGATGCGCTCCTACGTTCTAGCCCCGTATCAGATGGTCAAGGACCTGAGAACTAACTACGAAGAGAACAACCCCGACGACGTGTTTGATGGAAAACTCGAGGGCTTTATCGCCTCTGGAATCAGGTGGCGCAAAATGGGGCAGGCAAACTAGCCCTGCAGTTTTCTTTTACTCCGCCTAGGCTTAGTAAAACCAACACCAATTAGGAGCACAAGTGCCACGGGAACGCGGTCAAAAAGCGGTAGCGACAAACCGCAAAGCTCGCCACGATTACCTCATTGAGGACGAGATCGAGGCCGGCTTGGTGTTGACTGGAACCGAGGTCAAATCGCTGCGCGAGGGGCGAGCGTCTCTGGTGGACGGCTATGCGGTCATCGATCGCGGCGAAGCTTGGCTAGAGAATGTTCATATTCCGGAGTTTTTAGCAGGGTCTTGGACAAATCACGGCACAAGGCGTCGCAGAAAGTTGCTGATGCATAGGGCTGAAATAGAAAAGCTAGCCGGAAAAATCAGTGGCTCAGGAATGACATTGATTCCGCTGTCGTTGTATTTTTTGGACGGCAAGGCCAAGGTAAAGATTGCTTTGGCCAAAGGTAAAAAAGAATATGACAAGCGTCAGAGCCTTAAAGAGGCTCAGGACACCCGAGAGGTCGCTAGAGCCGTTGCAACTCTTGGTAAAGAGTGGTGAGGATTTTTCTCTCAAGTCTTATCGGGTTAGACTTATTTTAGTTTTGAGGAGCTAGCTGTGACTTATTTGATCGCGTTGCCATGCGTAGATGTGAAGGACAAGGCCTGTATTGATGAGTGCCCTGTTGATTGCATCTATGAGGGCGACCGCATGCTCTACATTCACCCAGACGAGTGCGTTGACTGTGGTGCCTGTGAGCCAGTTTGTCCGGTCGAGGCTATTTACTACGAGGATGACATCCCAGCCGAGTGGAGCGATTACTACAAGGTAAATGTTGACTTCTTCGACGAAGTTGGCTCCCCTGGGGGCGCTGCAAAAGTAGGCCCAATCGCCGGAGATCACCCAATTGTCGCTGCTCTGCCTCCGCAGTTGCAGGAGTAGTTTTCACAACTTTTTCTGGTGGTAATCACAAGTGCCCTAGGCTGGGCAAAAGGCATGACTAGGAGTAGCAATTGAGTGCGGACAAGGTTTCCATCGACATAGATGGCAAAGTTGAACAGTATGAAGTAATTCCTGCGACTCAAGGTCCTTCGGGCATTGACATTTCAAATCTAATCACCAACACCGGTTTGACCGCGTTTGACCAAGGTTTCGTAAACACCGCATCCACAAAATCCGCAATTACCTTCATCGATGGAGACAAGGGAATCCTGCGCTATCGCGGATATCCGATCGAGCAGCTAGCTGCGAACAAAAGCTTCCTTGAAACCTCTTATCTGCTAATCCACGGCGAGTTGCCAACAGTTGCAGAAGCAGAAGAGTTCGATCAGAGCCTGAGACGCCACACCCTGATTCACGAGGGCATGAAAGACTTTTTCAAGGCTTTCCCTCAGAACGCTCACCCGATGTCGGTTATTTCGGCTGGGGTTAGCGCGCTCTCGACTTTCTACCAAGACTCGCTTGACACCAAAGACCCTGAGCAGGTTGAAATTTCAACGCTTCGGCTGTTGGCCAAACTTCCGGTAATTGCCTCATACGCATACAAGTCCTCTATCGGACAAGCTCTTGTTTACCCGGATAACTCTTATTCATTGGTTGAAAATTTTCTGAAGATGACGTTTGGAAACTACGCCGAAGACTACTCTCAGAACCCGGTAGTCACTCAAGCGCTAGACACATTGCTGCTGCTTCACGCTGATCATGAACAGAACTGCAGCACCTCAACTGTTCGACTAGTCGGCTCTTCAAATGCCAACTTGTTCGCATCGGTTGCCTCCGGCATAAACGCTCTTTCCGGTCCATCACACGGGGGCGCAAATGAAGCAGTTCTAGAGATGCTGAGCTCCATTCAAAATTCAGGCGAGAGCGTTAGTCAGTACGTAGATCGAATCAAAAACAAAGAAGACGGAATCCGGCTCATGGGCTTTGGCCACCGTATCTACAAGTCCTTTGACCCCAGGGCGACGATCGTCAAGCAGACTGCAGATCAGGTTCTAAATGAATTGGGCATAAACGATCCGATGCTGGAAATTGCCAAGGAGCTCGAGGCGGTCGCGCTTTCGGACGAGTATTTTGTGGAGCGCAAGCTTTACCCGAACGTTGATTTCTACACCGGCGTGATTTACAAGGCTCTAGGTTTTCCTCCTCGGATGTTTACACCGCTGTTCGCAGTTGGACGCCTTCCAGGTTGGATTGCCCACTGGCGCGAGATGATGGAAGATCCAAGCACTCGCATCGGCAGGCCTCAGCAGCTTTACACGGGTCCAGCCGAGCGCTCACTTTAGATTTTTCGGTATATCCGCACCTTGGTGCTACCGAATTTCTTGTCGGAAATTACTTCTAGCCAATCCTGTTGATCCAAGTCACCTGTTTTATCCGAGCGCTCGATTACTACTGTCGCGCCAGTACTCAAGAGGTCTCTCAGCGATGCCAAGATATTCAGAAGGTCACTATTGGCAAATTCATAGGGCGGATCCAGAAACACCAGGTCAAACACTTGGGTTGCGCTCTTGAGATACCTAAAAGCATCTAGGTTTTTGTTTGACACTGCTGTGCCCGGGCGAATTTTCTGAACCGTTTTTAGGACCTGAACCGAGTTCTTTTGGCAAATCTCGTGAGCTTCGGGGTCTTTTTCGACGAGGATAACGCTGGTTGCGCCGCGAGATAGCGATTCAAGACCCAGCGCTCCGGTGCCGGCGAATAAATCAAGCACTGCGCTATCTTCGATTAGCCCTCGGGCCTCTAGGGCCGAGAAGACAGATTCCTTGACTCGATCCCCTGTCGGTCGGGTGGCCTTAGCCACAGAGTGCAATCTAATTGACCCGGCGTCTCCTGAAATGATTCTGCTCACGCAAGTGAGCCTAGTGAAACTTTTTTCAGAACATCGGTCATGATTGGCTTGTGCTTACTGATCTGACGCCATTGGCCGGAGTTCTTGGCGATAAAACTGCCAAGGCTCTCGATAAGCAGTTTGGAATCAAAACAGTTGCAGACCTGCTCTTGCATTTTCCAAGGCGCTACTCAAAGCGCGGCGAACTCACCGATTTTGCATCGTTACCAATCGGGGAAGTGGTAACCGTGGTTGGTCAGGTTCAAAGCACTAACCAGCGCAGCATGAAGGGCCGTAAGGGCAGCATCTTTGAGGTGGTTCTCGGGGACGGAAATGGTCAGCTGACGCTTGCGTTTTTTAATCAAACCTGGCGGCAAGCCGAGTTGCATGCCGGCGTGCAAGGGTTATTTTCCGGAAAAATCGGGGCGTTCTCGGGCAGATTGCAACTAACTCATCCTGACTATGAGTTGTTCGACGCCGAAATTATTGATCAGCAGGCTAAGGCTTGGGCCGAGCTCCCGATTCCGATTTACCCGGCCACCGGAACTCTATCGAGCTGGAGGATTCAAAAAGCCATAGAAAAAGTGCTTGATGCCGGCCATGAGGCTCAAGAAGTTATTCCAGCAGACCTTTTAGAACAGCAGAAGCTAATGCCATTGCTTATGTCAATAGAAATGATTCACCGCCCCAAAAAAGACTCGGACTGGGAGCGGGCAACTAAGTCTTTGAAGTTTCATGAAGCCATGCTCTTGCAGCTTGGATTGCTGGAACGCAGAAAAAATGCCGAGTTGGAAAAGGCTGCCGTCTACAGGTCCGGGGCGCTGCTTTCTAAATTTGATGAAGCTCTTCCATTTGAGCTGACCCCGGGACAGGTTGTCGCGGGAGACCAAATCGCGGCTGATTTATCTAAAGGTCACCCAATGAACCGGATGCTTCAGGGTGAGGTGGGTTCGGGTAAGACGGTTGTGGCGCTTCGAGCTGTTCTGGCGGTCGCCGAGTCGGGCGGGCAGAGCGCTCTATTGGCTCCAACCGAGGTTCTGGCATCACAGCATTTTCGTTCAATAGCTCAAGCGCTTGGACCAGCTGTAACCAAGGAGCTTGGAGTCAGGCTGCTGACTGGTCAGCAGCCCCTGGCCGTGCGCAAAAAGACTTTGCTCGATATGGCATCAGGTAATTGCCGTCTTGTAATCGGAACTCACGCGCTACTGAGCGAGAATGTTTCGTTTTTCGACCTCGGCTTGGTGATTATCGACGAGCAGCATCGATTCGGAGTTGGCCAGCGTGAAGCGCTCAAATCCAAGGCGAAACACTCCCCGCACAGCTTGGTAATGACAGCAACGCCAATACCCAGGACTCTCGCGGTCACGGTCTTTGGCGATCTTGATGTCTCGTCCCTGAGGGAGCTGCCAAAGGGCCGCCAGCCAATTGTTACTCACGTCGTGGACATCTCTCGCAAGGACCTCGTCGCTAGGGTATGGGAACGGGTTTCCGAGGAAGTCTCGGCAGGCAGGCAGGCTTTTGTCGTTTGTCCAAAAATTGACCCTCAGCATTTGGAAGACACTGGAGAAATGGTTCCGGAACCTGAAAATCTTGAACCCGAGCCCGGTCCTGAGCCTGCGAGCGTGACAAGTGTTTTTGCTTCCCTGGAAAACAACAAGATGCTGGCAGGTATTCGCATTGGCTCACTCCACGGACGCATGAGCTCGAAGGAAAAAGACGAGGTCATGGATCAGTTTGAATCTGGTCAACTTCAGGTGCTTGTGGCCACCACAGTAATTGAGGTCGGCGTGAATGTTCCAAATGCTTCAACGATGGTGGTGCTGGATGCAGATCACTTCGGGCTTTCTCAGCTTCATCAGCTTCGTGGTCGCGTTGGTAGGGGAGAGCATGCCGGGCTTTGTCTCTTGGTTTCAGGGGCAGAGCCTGAAACCTTGGCGTTTTTGCGCTTAGATGCTCTGAGTCGAATCAGCGACGGTTTTGAACTTTCGGAGATCGACCTTGATCTTCGAGGCGAGGGCGATGTTTTGGGTGACACTCAATCCGGAGGTCGCTCATCGCTGCAGCTTCTTAGAGTTGTCCGGGATGCCAAACTGATTCAAGAGGTAAGGCCTCTTGCTGTAGCCCTTGAAAAAGCTGACATGTCTGAAGAATTGAAGTTGGTTTTGCAAATACAGGATGCGGGGCAGCTGGCTCGCGGCTAACCTATTGCTGTGAGTTCTGTAGCTATTTATCCGGGGTCCTTTGACCCGATAACAAAGGGGCACCTGTCGGTCCTTGCACGCTCTGCGACTGTCTTTGACCAGGTTTACCTGCTGATAGTCCATAACAGCTCCAAAACAGCTGCTATGGACCTTGAGACCCGCGTGGCGATGGCTGAAGATGTTATAGCTGAGGCTGGCCTCGAAGCTAAGTGCTCAGTTCAGTCTCTGCACAGTGGTCTTCTTGTGAAAAAAGCTGAAGAACTAGGTGCGAATGCCATCGTAAAAGGCTTCCGCAACTCCGCAGACATTGACTACGAATTGCCGATGGCCAAGGTTAATCACGACCTAGCTGGAATTGAGACGGTGTTCATCGCCTCCGATGGAAACTACGGACACGTTTCTTCAAGTTTGGTCAAGGAGGTCTTTGCCCTTGGTGGAGACATATCCAAATACGTAACTCCATCGGTTCTCAAGAAGATGCAAGAAGGAAAAGAATGACCCTGCTGGTTGCAGTCCACGATCTAATGAAACGACCCGGTCAAATGCGGGAGATTCAGATTGATCACTTGCCGGAAATGGGAATCGGGACCTCGGTTGTTGAGGTTCCAGCCAAGTCAACCGTGGAGATTTCTCTGAAGCTGGAGTCAGTCCACGAGGGCGTTTTAGCCACCGGCGAAGTCTTTGCAGATGCCGAAGCTCAGTGTTCGAGATGCCTGGATCCGATCAACCTTGCGGTTGAGGTGGATTTTCAGGAACTTTTCGCCTATTCTTCTAGCTCGGATGAAGATTTTGTAGTTCTTAGCGAACACATCGATTTAGAACAGGTCCTCATTGATTCGATAGTCTTGAATCTTCCTTTCCAGCCCGTGTGCTCCAAGACTTGTCTTGGCTTGTGCCCAGACTGCGGAATAAGGTTGAAGCAAGATGAAGAACACGGCCACGAAAAACCGGTTGATCCGCGTTTCAGTGCGCTACAAGATTTCGCGAATAAGGAAGAGTAAAGATGCCAGTACCAAAACGTCGACAGTCTCGCTCGAACACACGCTCACGTCGCTCTCAGTGGAAGGCTGCGCCAATAACATTGGTAAAGACCATTGAAAATGGCGAGACCGTCTACAGCTTGCCTCACCGTGCCAAGGTGGTTACCGACTCCGTCGGCACCGCTCTTTACATGGAATACAAGGGCCGCAAGGTAGCAGACGCATAACCAATGCCCCTTGACGAGCTGTCACAAACGCTCGGCATCGAGATTGATCCCGAGCTGCTTACGCTTGCTCTGACGCATTCTTCTTACGCATACGAAAACGGCTCCAAAGACAACGAACGTCTCGAGTACCTCGGCGACTCTGTCCTCGGCTTTTTAGTTGCAACCTTTGTTTATCAAACTCATTCTGACCTCCAAGAGGGCGAGCTCACAAAGCTTAAAAATGCCGTAGTGTCTGCTAACGCCCTTGCCACGGCTGCTAATCGAATGAACCTGGGTGCTTATATCTACCTTGGAAAAGGTGAAGAGCAGACCGATGGTCGACAGAAAACCAACATTCTTGCCGATACTTTTGAAGCAGTCCTTGGGGCGGCATATCTTTCAAACGGCCTCGAGGGCGCCAGCAAAATTGTCCAAAAATTTATCCTTCCGCTTTTGGATGACCCGGACGCGGTCCGAGAAGCCAGTGACCCAAAGACTTCATTGATCGAAAAACTTCAGCGGCTATCAAGACAACCCGCTTCCTACGAAATAACCGCCACTGGACCCGAGCACGAGCGGGTCTATCGCGCGGAGTGTTTTTCGGCCGGCAAATTGCTTGCTGTCGGCGAAGGTAGAACTAAGCGCAACGCAGAGACTGAGGCCGCTATTCAAGCCCTCAGGTTGCTTCAAGAGTCCTAATGCCAGAACTTCCTGAGGTGGAGACGGTTCGTGCTGGGCTTGCCTCCAAGATAATCGGCGCTCGAGTAGTAGATGTCTCAATCAGTGACGCCAGATCTTTGAAGCGGCATGTCTTAGGCCCCAAGCACTTTGTCGATGAACTTTTAGGGCAGAGCCTTCTGGCAGTTGTTCGAAGGGGCAAGTTTCTCTGGCTGCCCCTGTCAGATTCTCGAGCACTTGTCGGTCACTTAGGCATGAGTGGGCAAATGCTTTTGCGCGACAAGGGTTACGACTCGGATCCCCAGACCAGGGTGGTTTTATCCGTTGAGTCCCAGTCTGGTGAACAGCTGGAGGTCAGATTCGTCGATCAAAGAATTTTTGGCTCCCTGGCAATTGAGGATTTGGTGCCAACTTCGGATGGCGCACCAGGAGGCTTTAGCCCCGAGAGTCCTGTGGGCAGCAGCATTCCCGGTGTGGTTGCGCACATCGCTAGAGACTTGCTGGATCAGCATTTCAACATCGATAGCGTCGTAAGTAAAATGCAGGCTCGCTCTTCTGGCATAAAGCGCGTGCTACTCGACCAGAACTTGCTGAGCGGCATAGGCAATATCTACGCCGATGAATCGCTCTGGCTTGCCCAGCTTCACTATGACCAACCCGCTAACAGCATCGCTCCTGAGAAGTTGACGAAGCTGATATCGATCGCAACCGGAGTCCTCGAGCGTGCAGTGATCCAAGGCGGGACTTCTTTTGACGAGCAGTACAAAAATGTAAACGGCGAAAGCGGTTATTTTGCACAGTCTCTAAATGCCTACGGGCAAGCTGGAAAGCCGTGTCCAAGATGCGGGGAGGAAATAAAGCGAGTCGCTTGGGCAAACAGGGGGAGTCATTTCTGCCCAAACTGTCAGCGGCTAGCTAGCTAGTTTGTGAAGCTCCTCGCCACTGCTTGGCGGAGATTCTTGGCCACATCGCCACCACAGAGGCCACGACCGCAGCACCGTAGGACCAAATAAATCCGGCTTGATTAGCTGGAATCATCTTGTCTTGCCAAAAGCCTTGGCTGAATAAAAAAAGCAGTCCGAGAATCACGACGGCAAAAAATAGATTTGGACTTCTGAAGCCCGATGCAATTCTGATTTGGAGGGCGACTAGCAGCACCAGGCTGAGGCTGAGGACTGACCCTATTGGGAACTGGTCGAATAGAAAGCTTTGATGCAGGATCGTTCCAAAAATTACTACGCTTGCAGCTTTCATGACCGCGGAAAGATTTTTGCCAACGACTCTTTTTTTGCTTTTCACATCTTGAGCCTAGAACCTAAGTGCACGCCGCAGCCTGTCCCACACCAGCCTTCGACGTGCATGCCAAGTCAAACGGCAAGAAAATCGCTAAACTGCTGGCTCGGATAGGCTTTATGTAGAAGCGAAAGGGGTGTTTGAGCTTGCATCTAAAAAGCATCACCCTGAAAGGCTTTAAGTCTTTCGCCCAGGCCACCACGATTGAGCTGGAACCCGGAATAACTTGCGTGGTCGGACCGAATGGATCCGGTAAGTCCAACATCGTCGACGCTCTAGCTTGGGTGATGGGAGAGCAGGGCGCAAAGACCCTTCGGGGCGGCAAGATGGAAGATGTCATTTTCGCGGGAACCTCAACCAAGGCTCCGCTCGGTCGTGCAGAAGTTTCACTAACCATCGACAACTCGGACGGCGCTCTGCCGATTGAGTATGCCGAGGTCACTATTTCAAGAGTCTTGTTTCGAAACGGGGCCTCGGAATATTCGATCAACCAGCAACCTTGTCGTTTATTGGATGTTCAAGAACTGCTAAGCGACACCGGTCTTGGAAGGGAGATGCATGTAATCGTGGGCCAGGGGCAGCTTGACACCGTGCTTCGAGCCACACCACTTGAGCGTCGCGCTTTTATCGAGGAAGCTGCGGGAATCCTAAAGTTTCGTCGCCGCAAAGAAAAGACAGAGCGCAAGCTGGAAGCAATGCAGTCAAACCTCACCAGATTGCATGACCTGATCGCCGAAATTAGGCGCAATCTAAAACCACTTGGACGGCAAGCAGAGGTGGCAAGAAGCGCCCAGGAAATAGGCGCCGTGGCAAGGCATGCCAAGTCTCAACTTCTTAGCGTTCAGGTTCGTAACGCCAAAGAACAGCTAGAAGTTGCTTCTAAGTCCGAAAACGAGCGCAAAGCCGAATCGTCTTTCGCTCAACAACAGCTAGCAAGCGCTAGAACCGCCATTGCGCAAATTGAATCCGAACTAAGTTCGGATGAATTAGATCAAGCTAGGTCGAAGCTGTTTCGATTCGAAGCCATCGAGCAAAAACTCAGAAACTTAAAAAACCTTGCCGATCAACGCGTAAGTCTCTTGGCGGGTAATCAGCCCGAATCCGCCGGTTTGGAAATTGAGTCATTAGAAACAGAGCTTTCAGCGGCGACAGATTCGCTAAGAGAAATCGAACTTGAGATACAGGCCAGCGCCTCAAAGCTTGCCGGATTTGAGCAGGCCAGGCAATTGGCTGCAGAAGCCATGAACTTATTTGACGCAGACGCGATTCGCCAGCGAAGCCAGCAAGAGTCTCAGGTCCGAGAAAGAAATCAGGCAACCGGGGATGTTTCTGTCCAAGAAGCAAGAATTGAATCTATAGCCCAAGCCCGACTCAAGCTTCAGGACAGCATCTCCCAGGCTGAGTCTCGCGTGACCGAGTTGACTAGGCAGCAGTCGGCAATGACAACGGAGGGCCTATCGACCTCAGATGATGCGCTTCGAAAGGGTTATGAATTAGCTCAGCTTGCTGAATCAAAAGCCCGAAAGCTTGTTGACGAGTCTCGCCAGCAGTTGCATTTTGCCGAGCGAGAGCGCGATGCTCTGGCCGCAAGACATGCCGCACTTGGCCTGACCCTCGATCAATCGGACGGCGGCGGCGAAGCAATTAGGGCGAAACTTCAAGGCATCAAAGGTCTGCTAGCAAAAAGCGTGAGCATTGAAAAAGGCTTTGAGAAGGCCATTGCTGTTGCACTCGGAGCCCTTTCGGACGCAATAGTCGTAGACACCAAGGCCCAGGCAATCGAAGCTATTCGGTTTCTCAAGGCTCAAGACCTCGGTCGCGCAGAGTTTCTTATAACAAGCTCCGAAGTTGAAACTGGAAAGCTTGCCCAAAGGGCAGGGCTTGTAAACGCCAGCACACTGGTGAGCGCACCAAAGTCGGTTCTGGCACTGCTCGAACATTTTTACGTGGCAGCAAGCCTCGATGATGCCGAGAGAGCCCTAGAAATAGATCCTGAAATAACCGTCATCACCAAAGACGGCGACTTGGTTTCTGAGTATTCGGTTCGAGGTGGCGGAACAAAGCTTGCATCCAAACTGGAACTAAGTGCTGAAAGAGATTTTGCAGCTAAGGGCCTAACTAAATTTGAGTCTGAAATTCAAGATCTCGCGAACAAGCTCAGCGATGCCGAGGCCGGTTCGGTGGCTGCGACCGCAGCCGTTAAGACAAGCCTGTCTGAGCTGCAAGAACACGATGCTCGTCTGGCGGCAAGTGCTGAGCGCGCTGGAAGGCTCATAGCGCAACTAGATTCCGGTCGCGCTGAAATCGCAAGGTTTGAGGCCGAAATTGAACTTCAAGACAAGTTGGCCGTCACCGCCAGTCAGGAACTTGAGGCCCTGTCCAAAAAAGTTGCAGACTTCCCTGAGCAGTCCTCAGTCGAAGTTTCCATAGAGGCGCGCTTGGGGCTTTCAAAGAATCTAGACTCGGCTAGGCAGCAAGAGCTAGAAGCCAGGATTGAGGCTGGAACCCTTGCCGAGCGAAGCAGCGCATCTTCCAAGCAGTTGGCAGTTTTGACGGGTCGATTGGCCGAGGCTGTTTCGGCAAAGCTTGCCGCTAATGATGCGAGCCTGGCTAGAGAGAGCCAGCTGGCAAGCGCTAGAGAGGTTCTTTCGAAACTACCTCAAGTTATGACGCTGACCCAGGCTCTTTCTTCTAAGCTGCGCGTTGAACTTTTGGATCTGGAAGCCAAACGGTCGCAACGAAGCGAGCGCTTAGCTCAGCTGAGGTCTCAAGCGATTGAACTCGAGGCTCGATTTACCAGCCTGAACTCTTCTGTTCACGAAGTCGAGATGCAAAATTACGAGCTTCGCCTAACCCTGCAAAACCTAAAGGAGCGCGTCGAGTCTGAGTTATCGATGAGCATCGAGGAGTTGCTCGAGGAAAATGCCGAGGTTGATCAGCCGGTTGAAGAACTGCAGAAGCTGCTAAGACAGGCTGAAGCCAAGTTGGCACAACTGGGGGCCTTCAACCCACTTGCACTTGAGGAATTTTCAGCACTTGAAGAGCGGCACAAGTATCTGAGTGATCAGCTAGCTGACCTAACTGCCGCTAGGGCTGACCTAACCGGAATCATTGGCGACCTTGACGGCAAGATGCAGCATATTTTTGCCAGTGCGTTCGAGGACACAAAAAAGGAATTTGAAAAAGTTTTCCCACTTCTATTCCCCGGAGGTACTGGCTCACTGAGTCTGACCGACCCCGATAACTTGCTCGCGACCGGACTTGAGGTTTCGGTCAAGCCTGCTGGCAAGAGAATTGAGCGTATGTCTCTTCTTTCCGGCGGCGAGCGCTCTCTAGCTGCAGTTGCGTTGCTCATTTCAATTTTCAAGGCGAGACCAAGCCCGTTTTATGTTCTGGACGAGGTTGAAGCCGCGCTCGACGATTCAAACTTGGGTCGTTTATTGAACGTGATCAAGTCACTTCGAGACAGCTCGCAGCTGATTGTTGTGACTCACCAGAAGCGCACAATGGAAATCGCCGACGCTCTCTACGGCGTCTCGATGCGTCAAGACGGCATCACGCAGGTTGTCGGCCAGAGGGTCGAGTTGGCAAACTGATGTTCAAATTTCTAAAGCGGCTTCGCGGCAAAGATGTGGACGCCTCAACGCCAGAGCAAGAAAATCAGCCTGAAGCCGTCGTTGAAGTTTTGCCCGAGCTTGATCTGCCTGCGAAGGATGTTGCGCCGGTGGAACCAGAGCTCGAAACTGGGCAATCGATTCTCGACGAAGCACCGGACTCAAAGGATGAGCAAAGGCCAGTAGCTGAAACTAGAACTGAAACCACAGCGCTTGAGTTAGACAATAGTAAAAATAAAAAAGAAGTTTTGGAACCTGCGCTTGTTTCAGTAGAGCTCCCCAAGCGCTCACTCGGCACCGGAATCAGGTCACTATTCAGCGAATCAATGGACATCGATGAGCTTGAAGAAATTTTGATTCTGGCTGACTTTGGTGTCGAGACAGCAGAGGAGATTGCCGCTGAACTAAAGCGTGAGGCAAGTAGACAGGGCGCAACAACCGACCCTGAATTGCGATTATTGCTCAAAGACTTGTTGGCAAAAAGGCTAAGCCGAACTGATTCAGCTCTGAACCTAGGTGACGGAACGTTGCCATACGTGATTTTGGTAGTGGGTGTGAACGGTGCTGGAAAGACCACAACAATCGGGAAACTTGCAAGATGGCTCAAGGATGGAGATTGGGAGGTTGTTCTAGGAGCGGCCGATACCTATCGAGCAGCCGCGGTCGATCAACTGGAAACTTGGGCCAAGAGAGCTGATTCCCCAATCGTCAAGCCGGTCAAAGAAGGAGCTGACCCTGCCTCGGTTGCTTACCAAACGGTAGAAATGGCAATCAGGACTCAGGCTGACATTGCAATCATTGACACCGCAGGCAGGTTGCAAAACAAAAAAGACCTGATGGACGAACTTGGAAAGATCAGAAGGGCAGTTGAGAAACAAACAAAGATCTCAGAGGTACTGCTCGTGATAGACGCAACGAACGGTCAAAACGCCATGAGTCAGGCCAGGGCGTTCACCGAGGTTGCAGAGGTGACCGGCATTGTTATGACCAAGCTGGATGGGACCGCAAAGGGCGGAATCCTCTACGCATTGCAAAAAGAATTGAATTTGCCAATTAAACTTGTTGGTGTTGGCGAGCAAATCAACGACTTCGCGTTTTTCTCACCGGAAGAATTCGCCAAAGGCCTAGTCGCTAAGAAATAGGAGTTTCATTGTTCGGCAATCTTTCTGATCGGTTATCAGACACTTTCAAGAACCTGCGAGGCAAGGGCAGGCTTTCGGCAAGTGACATCGATGCCACGCTCAGGGATATCCGCAGGGCTCTTCTGGAGGCTGATGTAGCCCTTGAGGTCGTAAAGGACTTCATAGCTGCCATTCGTGAGCGCGCCCTCGGTGATGAGGTTTCTAAGGCCCTGAATCCAGCTCAGCAGGTGGTTCAGATTGTCAATGACGAACTGACCAAGATTCTTGGAAAAGAAAATAAAAGAATTCAATTTGCCAAGTCCCCTCCTACCGTGATCATGCTGGCGGGTCTTCAAGGTTCCGGAAAAACCACCTTGGCAGGCAAGCTTGCAAAGTGGCTAAAAGAGCAGAACCAAACTCCACTTTTGGTGGCGGCTGATTTACAGCGACCAAACGCTGTCACCCAATTGCAGGTTTTGGGCGAAAAGGTTGGCGTACCGGTCTTTGCCCCGGAGTCCGGAAACGGGGTGGGCAACCCGATAAAAGTTGCCAAAGACGCCATTGCCCATGCCAAGAAGGCGCAATTTTCGGTTGTCATCGTGGACACGGCTGGTCGCCTGGGCGTCGACGAGGAAATGATGCAGCAGGCCATCGGCATCCGCGATGCCGTGACTCCAGACGAGATTTTGTTTGTCGTCGACTCGATGCTGGGTCAGGATGCCGTAAACGTGGCGAAGGCATTCAAGGATGGCGTTGGGGTAACCGGAGTCGTTCTAACGAAACTCGATGGCGATTCCAGGGGAGGTGCGGCACTTTCGGTTGCAAACATAACCGGAGCTCCAATTCTCTTTAGTTCCACGGGTGAGGACCTCGATTCATTTGAGCCCTTTTATCCGGAGCGGATGGCAAGTCGAATCCTTGATATGGGTGACGTTGTCAGTCTCATCGAGCAGGCTCAAAAGACCTTCGATGAGGAAGAGTCAAAAAAGCTTGCCGACAAGATAGCCAATGAGGAATTCACACTCCAGGATTTTCTAGAGCAAATGCAGCAACTCAGAAAAATGGGCAGCATGAAGAGCCTGTTGGGCATGCTTCCGGGTGCAGGGAAGATGAAGCAACAGCTCGAGGACTTCGACGAATCCGAAATCGCTAGGACCGAAGCAATTATCTATTCAATGACTCCTTTGGAAAGAGATGGCCCCAAGGTGCTAAATGGATCAAGGCGAATGCGGATAGCAAAAGGCTCTGGCACATCGGTCACAGAAGTAAATCAACTCGTGAATAGATTCGAGCAAGCTGCCAAGGTCATGAAGACCATGTCAAAGGGCGGAATGCCAAATATTCCTGGCACAAATCCGGTCGCGATGGGCGGAGCCGTTGGCGGAGGCTACATCGGCGGGAAAAAAAGCAGCAAGAAAAAGCAGGGCTCTAAAAGCGGAAATCCGGCTAAAAGAGCGGCTGAAAATCAAGGTTTGAGCGTCTCGCAACCCCCCGAATCAAAACCCGGTAGTGCTTTTGGTCTCCGAAACTAGCGAAACTTCATGTTTTCTGGCAGACTTTGACAGTTCGAGCGTCTCGACCCTCTAACGAGACGTAATCGAAAAACCTTAGAGAAACACCAGAGTGTGTCCCCACGCTCACGGTGAAACTCGTCCCAGAAACTCACAGGAGAATTGTGGCCGTAAAGATAAGACTTCAGCGCATTGGTAAAAAGCGCAGCCCTCACTACCGCATCGTGGTAGCCGACTCTCGTACTCACCGTAATGGTCGAGTAATCGAAGAGATTGGGCGCTATGTTCCAACTAACCACCCGTCAATCATTGAGATTCAGTCTGAACGAGCCAAGTACTGGCTATCAGTTGGCGCTCAGCCAACCGAGCAGGCTGCAGTTCTACTAAAGCTCAGCGGTGACATGGCCAATGAGAATGGTGAGTTCAAGAACACCATCAAGCCTCAGGTTGCCAAGACTCCTTTCGTGCCAGACGCAAAGAAGAAGTCAGTTCTTCTTCCAAAGGTCGAGAAGAAGGCACCGGTTGAAGATGCGCCTGCCGCCAAGGAAGTAAAAGCTCCTGCAGCAGAGGCACCATCTGATGCACCAGCAGCAGAAGCACCAGTGGCCGAAACTCCAGTAACCGAGGCAGAGACTCCGGCAGAAGCAGTAGCCGAAGAAGCTCCTGCGGCAGAAGCAGTAGAAGTTGTTGCCGAAGAAGCTCCAGCCGAGGCTCCAGCCGAAGCAGTAGCCGAAGAGGCTCCTGCGGCAGAAGCAGAAGAAGTTGTTGCTGAAGAAGCTCCAGCCGAGGCTCCAGTAGCCGAAGCCGAAGAGCCAAAGGCCGAATAAGCATGTTGCAGGCGACCCTCCAGTTTCTAGTTCGTTCGATTGTCAGCAACCCTGACGACGCCACCGTGGCAACGCGGAAGGTGGGACCGAACGACCTACTGGAGGTGCGCGTGCACCCCGACGACCTGGGTCGTGTAATTGGGAAAAATGGCAGGACTGCGACCGCTCTTAGGACAGTCGTAAATGCTCTTGCAGAGGGCAAGCGCGTTCGAGTAGACGTGGTGGACACCGATTTCTAGTTCCACTGAGCTCCGAGTGGGGCGATTGCTAAAAGCTCACGGTCTCAAGGGAGCTATAAAGCTCGAAATTTACACTGACAGTCCCGAGCAGCGTTTTACACCGGGCGCCGAAATAAAACTTCAGGTACCAGAAGATTCTTCTTGGTTTGGTAAGACCATCGTTGTCAAAGAGCTTCGCATGTACAACAGTTCGCCCGTCCTGTTTATTGAAGGCATAGAAAGCCGCGAAGATGCCGAGGGCCTTATCCGTGCAATTCTTCTTGTTGATCAGCCTCTAGATGAACTCCCTCAAGAACCCGAGGCGTGGTTCGATCATCAACTAACGGGGCTAAAGGTGTTTCGAGACTCCATCGAGATCGGTTTTATTGACCGGGTCGAGCACAAGCCAGCGCAGGATTTACTCGCAATTACAACCGAGAATGGCGAAGTGCTGTTGCCTTTTCTAAAGATTTTTGTTCCAAAGGTTGATATTGATTCGGGTATGGTGGAAATCACTCCGCCCGGAGGGCTTTTCGAACAGTTGGAGACCCCAGCGAATGAAGATTGACGCGATAAGCATTTTCCCGGAGTTTTTTGACGTCCTTGGGCTATCGCTGTTGGGTAAGGCGCAGGATCAGAAAATAATCGGCTTTGAAGCACATGACTTACGCAAGTGGACCAACGATAGGCACCGAACGGTCGATGACTCTCCTTATGGAGGAGGGGCCGGAATGGTAATGAAGCCCGAGCCTTGGGGTGATGCTTTTGATGAAATCATTCCAAAAGATCAAAGGCCAACAATAATTTTCACCACTCCTGCCGGTATCCCTTTCACTCAGAAGCTTGCCGCTGATCTGGCCACAAGATCGCACTTGGTTTTTGCTTGCGGCCGATACGAGGGCATTGATCAAAGAGTTGTGGATCATGCCGGCGGTCAGGCAGAGGTTTTGGAAGTTTCAATAGGTGACTATGTCCTGAATGGCGGGGAGGTCGCGGCAATAGCAATGATAGAAGCGATCTGTCGCCTTATTCCAGGTGTGATCGGAAACGCTGAATCATTGAACGAAGAATCGCATAACTCAGGACTGCTTGAGTACCCCAGCTACACAAAGCCGGCAAGTTGGCGTGGCCTCGACGTTCCGGAAATGTTGCTTTCTGGACATCACGCCGAGATTGAGAAGTGGCGCAAAGAACAATCACTGAGTCGGACCAAAGTAAATAGGCCTGATTTACTCGCTGAATAGTTGCCAATAGTCTTTGCCTGTGAGAGACTTCTAGATGTTCCAATCAGCTCTGCCGCAGGGGAGTCGGAACAAACACATTATTAGAAACTAGCCATTTTGACCTGCGTGCAAGAGGAAAGAATAAAAATGAACATTCTTGATGACTTAGATGCCAAGAGCCTAAGGCACGATATTCCAGACTTCCGAGCCGGTGACACCGTAAAGGTTCACGTAAACATCGTTGAGGGTAGCCGCAGCCGTGTTCAGCTTTTCCAGGGAATCGTAATCGGTCGCTCCGGCGATGGGATTCGCGAGACCTTCACAGTCCGCAAAGTTTCCTTCCAGGTTGGCGTAGAGCGCACCTGGCCTGTTCACACTCCAGTTCTAGAAAAGATTGAGCTAGTTTCGCGCGGAGATGTTCGACGCGCAAAGCTTTATTACTTGCGCAAGCTTCGCGGCAAGGCCGCAAAGGTTCGCGAGAAGCGCGACAACGTCAAGTAGAAAAAGCCCCCATGTCGTTCGACGGGGAATTTCGACCTCGGAAGCTTGGTGCCATGAACGCTTTCAGGCGCAGGTCTCGCCGTTTACGAAAAAATCCGGTCCTAGCTTTCCTTGTCGACTTTGTCGCCATTGTGGGTGTGGCTCTCCTGCTTTCAGTTCTTATAAAAGCCTTTCTAATTAGGTCATTCTTCATACCCTCTGGCTCAATGCTGGAGACTCTCCAGATAAATGACCGAATTATCGTGAACGTGTTGGTTCCAGAAGTGATTACTGTTCAACGCGGTGATGTCGTTGTCTTTCAGGACCCCGGGGGCTGGCTTGGCGTGGTCACCTCGATTGAGAAGCCCGCCATTGAGGAGCTTGGGGACTTTGTTCTAGGAACGTTTGGGATAACTGCTCCAGATTCAGCAGAGCACCTTGTTAAGCGCGTCATCGGCGTTGGCGGAGACGTAATTACTTGCTGTGATGCCGACGGCAGACTAATGGTCAATGGCATTGCTATTGACGAATCATATATTCGGGATGGGGCAAACCCCTCCGACATCGAATTTTCTATAACAGTTCCCGAAGGTTACCTCTGGGTCATGGGCGACAACCGGGGAAATTCAACTGATTCTCGTTTTCATCAGGATCTCCCTTCCAAAGGATTTGTTTCGCTTGATGTGGTCGTAGGTCGAGCCATGTTGGTTAGCTGGCCAGTGGAAAACTGGAGTTACCTGGACAACTACTCGAACACGTTCGATGTCTTACCCAAGCCTTGACCTCGAGCGTGAGCTCCTAAAAACTCATCGCCTTGTAATCGGCATTGATGAAGTCGGTCGCGGAGCGCTTGCCGGACCAGTTGCCGTCGGCGCCTTTGGTCTAAAGGCCGAGGGTCTTGACTCAATGCCAGCCGATTTACGTGACTCGAAGTTAGTAACAGAGAGAAGGCGAGCCCCTTTAGCCCTAGAGGTCGCTAGCTGGGGGCAGCCGAGCGTTGGATACGCCGATGTTCAAGTGATTGAGACAATGGGAATCAACTTTGCTCTTCAAAAGGCCGCTCTAAGTGCCCTAGAAAACTTTGACCTTACGGAGGCGGTTGTGTTGCTCGATGGCAGCCATAACTGGCTAGGGGATATCGGCATTGAGGTGCGAGTAATTGTTAAAGCGGACCGGGATTGCGGTTCGGTTTCGGGCGGTGCAATTAGCGCTAAGGTCGAGCGTGATTCTTTGATGATGAAGCTTGGTCAGGAGTTCCCGGCTTACGGCTGGGAAGGGAATAAAGGATATTCTTCACCTGCCCACATAGCAGCACTGCGTGAAATTGGACCGAGTCATTATCACCGTCTCAGTTGGCTAACGAAGATTCTTGCGGATGACAACGGCTTGTTTTGAGGGTTAGGATTTAGCCCTATGGATGAGAACGAATTTGAGGACTACGACAGGGAAGCTGAACTAGCTCTCTATCGCGAGTATCGAGACGTAGTGAAAATGTTCCGCTACGTAATTGAGACTGAGCGCAGATTTTATCTTGCCAACGATGTGGAACTAAAACGAGTAGACACTGCAACGGATTTCTACTTTGAACTTGCAATGACCGATGTTTGGGTCTGGGACATTTATCGCACCGATCGATTTGTAAAACAGGTTAAAGTCATGACATTTAAAGATGTCAATGTTGAGGAAATCGGCAGTCAAGAATTTGAACTACCGGAAGAATTAGCAGTGGGCGATCAGCCCTAGTTATCAACAGTTTTCAAGGAGTCCCCAGAACTTTGGCATTTTGAATGAGACTCTCCTTTCAAAAGGAGGGTCCATGCATCTAAGCCAAGATCAATTAGATCTAATTTCCTGGTGTTCACTGTCGGAGCCCGGCGATGCTTTGAGCAATTTGATCTGGAATGAATTCGGACCGAAAGCCCTAGAAAGCGTAAAAGAGCAGAAATTCGAAACGTGGCGGGCTTTTATTTCTGAAAGCTTCCCCGAGTATGGGAGTGACCTTGGATCCATGGAAGAGCGAGTTTGTCTTCGGTTACCTTCGGTCAATCCTGATCAGCTTGTCGAGCGCGGAATCCGTTGGAACGCCAAACCAGTTGCGGTCGCATCGCTACCGAGTGTCCATGGCAGGTTTACCGATCTTGGGAATCACGCACCACTTTTATTGTGGGTGGCAGGGGATGAGGGCTTGTTGGAGCAGGAATTCGCCGGGATTGTAGGAACCAGAAAGCCTTCAGCAAAGGGGGCATCAAATGCTAGGCGTTTGGTTGCAAGCTTGCGCATGCCCATAGTGTCAGGTGGCGCCAAGGGAATTGACAGAGCAGCTCATGAAGCAGCTCTTGAAATTGGACTTCCAACGGTCGCAATTATGGCCGGCGGTCTAGACAAGGCGTACCCCATGGAAAACTGGGAACTGTTTCACCGGATAGTGCGATCCGGGGGAGTGCTTATGAGCGAAATGCCTCCCGGAACAGCTCCCACAAGGTTTAGGTTTTTGCAGCGCAACCGCCTCATAGCTGCCATGTGCAGGGAACTCTTCGTAGTTGAGGCTGCCTTTAGGTCTGGCTCCAGGAACACTGCCAATCACGCCAGAGCTCTAGGACGAGAGGTCTATGCTTTGGCGGGTTCTTGGGCGAGCGAGCAAAGTCAAGGCTGCAACACAATGATTCAAGAGGGGTTGGCTAAGCAGCATGTTCTTGATGAACTCATAGAAATTGAGCCCTCGTGGATTGAAAAGCGAGTTGAAGATGCCATTCGAGCAGGAGCAAAAACTCCAAGTGAAATAGCGATGGAGTCTGGACTCGACCTCAAGCAAGTAAAAGCCAGTATGTCGATGGCAGCGAAGACTTACAGTTAAGCGCAGATCTTTGGCGTCCAAGAACCCTCTGAAAAGGTGTGAGCGGGAGTAGTGTTTCGAGATTCTCCCTTTACTCTGGAGGCATGCAGAATCTCAACCAGGACCTAGCTCAGTTTCTAGAGCAGCTAAAGGCGCGTGGGGTTTCTGCAAACACCCAGAAGGCCTACAGCTCTGACATCAACGACTTGCTAGTTTTTTTGTCCGACACAAAACAGTCCCTAGACCTTGAGGCACTCAGAAGCTGGCTTTATCGAATTTCCGAAGCGGGCGGGTCGAAGGCAACACTGGCAAGAAAAACCTCGGCGATTAAAAACTTCACTGCTTGGAGGGCTGATTCTGACCTCGCTGATCAAGACCCGGCATTGAGGCTTCGTTCTCCAAAGCTAGACCGGCCATTGCCGAAGGTGGCGTCAGAGCTCTCATTGAGCGCGGTATTTGATCGAATGGCGTCTCAGGCAACTCAAGACAATCCAGTCGGTCTAATGAACCACTGTGCTGTCGAGCTTTTGTATGCAACCGGCATGAGAGTGAGCGAGCTAGCAGGGTTGGATTTATCGGACATAGACCACGAGCGAC
Source organism: Candidatus Aquiluna sp. IMCC13023 (assembly GCF_000257665.1). Classification (GTDB taxonomy): domain Bacteria; phylum Actinomycetota; class Actinomycetes; order Actinomycetales; family Microbacteriaceae; genus Aquiluna. The sequence goes on along the minus strand of NZ_AJKR01000003.1, from coordinate 402,552 downwards.
AGCTACTGAGGGTCACCGGTAAGGGTAATAAGCAGCGAATGCTGCCCTACGGTCTGAGAGCGAAGGACTCGATCGAACGCTGGATCAGGTTTGGAAGACCGGCTGTTGAAGCACCGACCTCGCCAGAGTCTCTGCTCTTGAGCTCGCGGGGCAGAAGAGTTGGAGTTCGCCAGCTTTATGACGTTGTCGCAAGTCAACTGGAGACCACCAACCTCGGGTCCGCAGGCCCACACACACTTCGGCACTCGGCTGCGACTCACCTTTTAGACCACGGGGCCGACTTGAGGGCCGTGCAGGAGATACTTGGGCACGCTTCCTTGGCCACCACTCAAATTTACACGCACGTTTCAGTTGAGCGGTTGCGTTCCTCATTTGAACAAGCGCACCCTCGCGCATAGCTCGGCTCGAAAGCAAACTTGGCAAAGTACTACCAAAGTTTATGCTCCCTAATCCTTAGGGAGAAAAAGGTATTTGAAAGTCGTTGCTCATGAGTCACTGCTTCCGTGAAGACAGCAACCGGGCAGTAGTTATAACTTCAGAAAGCTGGGCATAAGAGTGCCCAGAAAGAGCTCCGGGTTTAGGTAGCCGCGGTCACTTCTCACAGAAAAATGCACGCAGCTTTCACAGTGAGATTCAAAGTCTTCGTTGATTGAGCAAAACTTGCCAAGCTCCTGTCCTCGTCGAACGAAATCTCCCGGCAGCAATGAGGAGCATATTTGCTCAAAGCTAAGCAGGTACCCACTGCTAGTTATGATGTTCCGATCTACTACTGGCCCCGAGAAAGTTACCAGTCCTGAAGTTGGTGCCAAAACACTTTGCTCAGCTTCCAGGACGAAATCCAGCCCTCGATGTCCCGAGCCATAAAGAGAGACCGGAGCTGAAAATTGGTGTTCGACTTGGAAAAAGGGAATGGGTTTTGCCCAGATTTCTGGAGGACGAAACTCTTGACTTGCGAGGGTTATCAAGGTCGAAAGAATTGCCAATAATCTAAACATGACTCGAGATTGGCAAAAAGGTCCGCAGTGATTGATGAATGCCTAATTGCACTGGAAAAACAAGGACTTTGTTTGGTATGCTAGTAACACTCTCAATGCTTCGGTATTGAGTGAATTCGCGTGTTCCAATCAATTTGATAACTCGGTCCTAGAAATAGGTGCTGTCAAATGGAATGCCAGGGATGAGGCCAACCGGTCGAATCATGAAACTGAGTGGATGCTTCGGTGTCCAAAAGGAGGGCCAATTGGCCACGATCACAATGCGTCAACTCTTGGACGCGGGAGTCCACTTCGGTCACCAGACCAAGCGATGGAACCCAAAGATGAAGCCTTTCATCCTTACGGACCGTTCCGGCATTTACATCATCGACCTGCAGCAGTCGGTCAAGCACATTGACGATGCTTACAACTTCGTTCGCGATCTAGTTGCTAATGGCGGATCCGTGATGTTCGTTGGAACTAAGAAGCAGGCTCAGGGAGTTATCTCCGCCGAGGCTATTCGCGTTGGGCAGCCGTACATCAACCAGCGTTGGTTGGGTGGACTACTAACAAACTTCAACACTGTAAACAAGCGTATCCAGCGTCTAAAAGAGCTTGACACCATGGATTTTGAAGACGCCAGCAAGTCGTCATTCACCAAAAAAGAACTACTAATTTTCCGTCGTGAGCGCGACAAGCTAGAGAAGTCACTTGGTGGAATTCGCAACATGGCGAAGACTCCGAGTGCACTTTGGGTGGTTGACACCATCAAGGAGCACCTAGCAATCACAGAGGCCAAGAAGCTAGGCATCCCTGTGATCGCAATTCTTGATAGCAACTGTGACCCGGATGATGTAACCATCGGAATTCCAGGTAACGACGACGCTATTCGCTCAATCGAGATCTTGACCAAGGTGATTGCTGACGCAGCAGCCGACGGCATGATTGCTCGTCACTCGAAGGACGAGGCTCAGGCTGAGCCTCTAGCTGAGTGGGAACGCGAATTGCTAGAGCAGGGTAAGGCAGAAGCCACCGAAGTTGTGGCCGAGGCTCCAGTGACTGAAACTCCAGAAACCGAAGCTCCAAAGGCAGAGGCCAAGAAGCCAGCAGTTAAGAAGGCAGAGACCAAGAAACCAGCTGCCGCTGAGACTGAAGAGGCACCAGCTGCCGCTAAGACTGAAGAGGCACCAGCTGCCGCTAAGACTGAAGAGGCACCAGCTGCCGCTGAGACTGAAGAGGCACCAGCTTCAACTGAGGAGCCAACCCCAGCCGTAGAGGCAGACACAGACAAGAAGGACGCATAACATGGCGAACTACACAGCCACGGACGTAAAGGCTCTGCGAGAAAAATCGGGAGCCGGGATGATGGATTGCAAGGGCGCTCTAGACGAGGCCGACGGAGACATCGAGAAGGCGTTTGAAGTCCTGAGACTCAAGGGTCTCAAGGGAGTGTCAAAGCGCGAAGGTCGAACGACCTCAAACGGTCTTGTCGTTTCTCGAATTGCTGGTGGAACAGCAGTGATGATTGAGCTTGCATGCGAGACCGACTTTGTTGCAAAGGCGGAGAACTTCGTTACCCTTGCCGACCAGGTTGCAGATGCGATCTCTGCTGCTGGCGCAACCTCCATTGAGGCTGCTCTAGAGGCACCGCTTGGCGACAGCACAGTTTCTGCGTCGATCATCGACAAGGCGGCAATCATGGGTGAAAAAGTAGAGCTTAGAAGGGTTGAGGTCATCTCAGCACCTGGTCTCGATACCTACATGCACCGCACTAGTCGCGATCTTCCGCCGCAGGTTGGGGTTGTACTTGGCTACGAGGGCAGCGATGCAGACACTGCTCATGATATCGCCGTGCACATTGCCGCTTTTAGCCCAACTTACCTTTCACGCGAGGATGTACCGGCTGAAGTTGTGGCCAAGGAGCGCGAAATTGCCGAGGAGACCGCTCGTAATGAGGGTAAGCCTGAGGCAGCTCTGGCGAAGGTAGTTGAAGGGCGAGTAACCGGCTTTTTCAAGGAGACCTGTCTGCTCGACCAGCCTTTCGCAAAGGACAACAAGCAGAGCGTTGCTCAGGTGGCTAAGGCTGCCGGATTGACCGTGACTGGCTTCCTAAGGTTGCGCGTAGGCATTTAGTTCAAGAAATGATCAACGGGCTCGGTCAATGACCGGGCCCGTTTCTTGTTTGCGCCCTAGTATTGGAAAGGAAAAACGTCGTGATACCTGGAGGGCTAATTGGAGACTAAGAAAAGAAGAGTTCTTCTTAAGCTTTCCGGAGAAGCCTTCGGAGGCGGTGGACTGGGGGTAAACCCAGACGTGGTTGCTGCAGTTGCCAAGAAAATCGCAGACGCGGCTAAAGAAGTAGAGATTGCAATTGTCGTTGGCGGCGGAAACTTCTTTAGGGGTGCTGAGCTTTCTAACCGCGGCATGGATCGCGGGCGAGCTGACTACATGGGCATGCTCGGCACTGTTATGAACGCGTTAGCCCTTCAAGATTTTATAGAACAGGCTGGTGCCGATGTTAGGGTCCAGACTGCCATTTCCATGGCTCAAGTCGCTGAACCCTACCTACCATTGCGAGCAATCCGGCACTTGGAAAAGGGTCGAATAGTTATTTTTGGTGCGGGAGCGGGTTTGCCGTATTTCTCCACTGACACTGTTGCCGCGCAACGTGCTCTTGAGATCTCTGCGGACGAGGTGCTTGTGGCTAAAAACGGCGTAGATGGCGTTTACTCATCTGATCCACACAAGAACCCAGAGGCCAAGAAGCTTAAGGAAATCAGCTATCAGGATGCGCTGGTTCAAGGAATAAAGGTTGTAGATTCGACAGCATTTTCGCTCTGCATGGACAATAAAATGCCGATGCGAGTATTTGGAATGGATAATATTTCGGCTGCGCTCTTGGGAAGCGAAGTCGGCACCCGGGTTCGAGCATAGGCAAATAGGAGCAGATGAGATGATTTCAGAAATTTTGGCAGAGGCCACAAACAAGATGGACAAGGCTTTGGAGTCGACCAAGGATGACTTTGCATCGGTCAGGACGGGTAGGGCCAACCCCGGAATGTTCCAGAAGGTGATGGTCGACTATTACGGAACTCCAACTCCACTGACGCAGCTCTGCGGTATCCAAAACCCAGAAGCTCGCTCAATAATCATTAATCCCTACGACAAGACCGCGTTACCAGCCATTGAAAAGGCCCTAATGGCGATGCCGAATCTTGGAGCACAGCCAAATAACGACGGCGAAATTATTAGGATCAACCTCCCGGAGCTAACCGAAGAGCGAAGAAAAGAATACGTTAAGTTGACTCGCGACAAAGCAGAGCACGGTCGAGTTTCAGTTCGAGGAATTAGAAGAACTGCAAAGGAAGCCCTAGAGGCAGTCAAGAAAGACGGCGGTGCCGGTGAGGACGAGGTTGATCGTGCTGAAAAAGAACTGGAGGCACTAACCAAAGCCCACACCGACAAGATTGATGATGCGTTGAAGAACAAGGAAGCAGAACTGCTAGAGGTTTAGATGGCATCGGCTAAAACTAGAACCTTAGGGCCGCGGTTAGCGGTCGGTTTTGGCCTTGGCGCGGTTCTATTGCTGTCTTTGCTTCATCCCCTAGCTTTTACGTTGCTGGTGGCGGTCGCATCCGGGTTCGCTGCGGCAGAATTGAGCGTTGCAATGCGTTCAGCCGGTTGGCATGTACCGAGGTTGGTTGCTCTCTTGGCACCGGGGATAGTTATCAGCACTTATTTCCTGAGCGCTGAAGGCCAGTGGCTCGGGTTGCTTATTTCGACTTCTCTTTTGGTCGTTTGGAGAATAGCGACTCTGATTTACACCTCCAACAAGCAGTCTTTCAAGCAGACCCTTCGAGATTTTGGGGGTACTGCTTTTGTTCTTGTCTACGTGCCCCTGCTTTTGAGCTTCTCAATCCAGCTTGTCTTGGAGCCAGTTGGAGTGCAGTGGGTTCTCGGGCTTGTCCTCACGGTTGCCATAATCGATACCTTTGGCTATCTAATTGGAAGGTTTTTTGGAAAAACCAAGCTTTCTCCTGAAATTAGCCCAAAGAAAACTTGGGAGGGCCTTGCGGCTTCAATTTTTGGGGCTTTTGTGGGTGGACAAGTTCTTGTGTTAATCACACCGGCATCATTTTTGTTTGGCCTTGTCTTTGGAGCAGCAATTTTATTGAGTTCTGTGTTGGGCGATCTTTCCGAGTCGCTAATAAAGCGGGACTTGAATGTGAAAGATATGGGTAAAGTTCTGCCCGGTCACGGTGGAGTGCTGGACCGCATTGACTCTTTGATTCCATCCTCCTTTGTGGCTTATCTCATGAGTCAGCTAGTGTTTTGACTATGTTTCCAAAGAGCCAGTCAGATCTAATGGGGTATCAGCCTGATCAAGTAGACGCGCTGCTAACGCGGATCAAGATTCAGTTTGAAGCCGCCGGCAGAAGTCTCATTACTTCTTCCATCGTCTCTGTGTCGAGATTTGATCTTGTACCTGGGGGCTACCAAATTATGGCTGTAGATAACACTTTGGCTAGGCTCGGCGACTCTCTTGAGGCAAGGGAGGTAGCTGAAAGAATGCTCAGGTTTGGTAAATCCCCTGTTCTGACTCAACTAAATCACTTGCTTTTCGAGATTGCTCAGGTGTTGGGCAAGAACCCCAATGAGCGTTTCTCAGGGCAGAAAAACGGCTACTCGAAATCTCAAGTAGCTGAGCTAATGAACTCCATCAGAGTAAACCGGGGCAAACTGGTCTCACCATTGCCCCTAGAAGTCCGAACTTGGTCACTTGGGTCAGCTAGATCGGGCGTCTCGAGGTCAGAAGTGAACGCTTTTTGCGACCTGGTTGCTAGCGCTGGCCACCGGCAAATCGCTCTGGGCTAATTGCCCCAAAGCCAAACCCCTAATAGGCTTGTCTTTCCTTGAGGAGCAAATTGGCAAAACATCGATCGAAGGCAACATACCCGCTGACAAGCGTCGGCATGGGTTTTGTTTTCGTGTCCGCACTGGTCATGGTGACAGCGGTTGATCCCTACTCGGGTGCCTTTGCCTCTGCTAGTTCAATGCAGAGTTTCGAGAGCGAAGAGATGGAGTACCAGCAGCTCACAATTCAGTCCATTCCCGGCGACGGTTTTGGTCGAGGTGAGTTCGAGCTTGTAGATGGAGCGACCGCGCTCAGGCTCGTAGTTAGGAACGCTCCGACTCCGGATCCTGATAGCGCAAAGGGGTTCGCCCTAGGAGAAACTAAGGCCAGGGGCTGGGAATACACGCAATTCTCTTGCTTGGTAAAGCTCTGGGAGCGAGAGAGCAATTGGAGACTAACCGCCACCAATAAATCATCTGGCGCCTATGGGATTCCGCAGTCACTGCCTGCTTCCAAGATGGCATCGGCTGGTGCCGATTGGCGAACAAACGCTGAGACTCAGATTAAGTGGGGCTTGGGCTACATTGAGGGGCGCTACGGCTCACCTTGTGCTGCCCTTGCCCACTCCGACAGTCACAACTGGTACTGATGGTTGGTCGTAGACCTCGTCGAAATGCTGCCAAGCGGGAGTATCGTGAGTTAGATTTTTCAACGATTCGCACTACCTTGCCGCACTCGGAAATAAAGCGCGGCGTGGAATTTCAAGTTCAGCAGAGCTCGGGTGCGAACGCTGAGGAGGGCAAAAGCTGGAAGTGTCCCGTCTGTCAAATTGAGATTGAGCAAGGTCTTGCCCACACGGTTGCCTGGGATCTGCATCGTGGAGTGGAGACCAGAAGGCACTTTCACAAGCACTGCTGGAAGTTGTTTGATGGGATGCTGACCTAGTGGAAGAGATTCGCTCCTCGACCGTTCTTCCGGGCTTTCGCGAAGACATTGAGCTTTATACCAGCGATTCTGAAGTGCTTGTCGGAGAATTGTCCATTCCTGCTGTCGGCAAGCCGGTGACGACTTTGATAATGCTTCACCCATTACCTACTCACGGCGGTTTCATGGACTCGCATTTGATTAGGAAGGCAGCCAACCGTTTGCCAGCGCTAATTGGGGCAGCTGTGCTTAGATTCAACACCAGAGGCACCTCATCGCCCAGGGGCACCTCTTCGGGCCAGTTTTCGGATGGCGTGTCAGAGAGTGCGGATGTATCGGCCGCAGTGAAGTTCTGTCTAGATCGGGGCCTTCCGACACCTTGGCTGGTCGGCTGGTCGTTTGGAACTGAGCTTGCAATCAAATACGGACCAGATTTTGAGATCATGGGAGCAATATTGCTCTCGCCACCGCTTCATCGAGCAACCGATAGTGACCTTTTGCGTTGGAATGAGTTTGGAAGACCACTTATTGCGCTGGTTCCTGAACTAGACGAATACCTCGATCCAGTAGCTGCTGCTTCCAGGTTCGCCATTGTTGATCACGCTGAGGTTTTTGGATTTGATCAGGAAAAGCATCTTTGGGTCGGAGAAAAAGCGACAAAGAGAGTCTTGGATAAATTAGCCGAAGTCACAGTTCCAGGAAGCTCTCCACTCCCCACTAGTTTCTAATTTTTCTGTCCCTAGCGCAGTTGCTGCCTAGGCATCCAAACCTCACGAACGATTAGCAAGATTGATGCCGCAACCGGGATAGCAATAACCGCTCCTAGAACACCCATGAGTGTTCCTCCCATTAGGGCAGCGATAACAACGAGGGCTGCCGGGATTGAAACAGCTTTCTTCATGATCCTCGGAGCTATTAGATATGCCTCTAGCTGCAGGTAAATCAAGTAGTAAATAACCGCAATAAGTGCCAGCTGCGGGCCTTCAATCAGGGTCACCGTAATGACGATAATGGCCGATGAAAGTGGTCCAATTAGTGGGATTAGGGAGATCGTAAAGGCCAAAAGGGTCAAAAGTAAGGCGAACGGTGCATTGATTATGGTCAGAAATATAAATAGGCTGGTCGCGTGAATCAGGCTGACGGATGTTTGGCCCATAACCCAGCGACCGACCGAGTAGGCGATCTGGTCGGTTATTTTACGGAAGCGCTCGCGCTTAGAAGCCGAGGAAAGCTTTGCAAGGTAGTCCTTCATTCCTTCAAGCGAGGCCATGAAGTAGAGGGTGAGAATAACTACAACGACGACGCCGACCACGCCGGATATGACTCCGATTCCAACCTGCAGTACTCCTCCAAGAAGCACCGGCCAGTTTGCGGAATTACTTATGAAATCGAGGCTTGAGCTCGTGGCGGTTGTGATTGCGCCACCCAGCTGGCTATCCCAACGGGTTATCAGATCAGTCGTAACCAGGCTGGTTGCAATATCTGGTATCTGCTCGATTAGCTTTGCTGCTTCTCTCACGGCCGTTGGGATGATCGCCCAAAGTATTAGTGCGACAGCTCCCAAAAACACAATGACAACTAGGCCAACCGCAAGCGGGCGAGGAACCTTGCGCTTGGTCAAGGACCTTACGACCGGATCAAGACCTAGCGCTAGGAATAATGCAATGCCTATGTAGGTCAAAACCGTGGCAGTCTGAGAAATAGCGGCGCCGATAATTATTGCCGTGAGCACCCCGAGTCCGCCGGTCAGTCCAATCTGGAATGAGTTGGTTACTCTTGCGCGCTGTTCCATCTATTCCTCCGGAGAATCAGTGTTGGTTACCAAACTACGCAGGTTTTTCAAATAAAGCTCACCTGAACGCACACGATTCTCAATATTCTTCATGTGCAGTTCCCTGGCCTTCTCAAGCTCGGCGATGCTGTCAAGGGCCTTGGCATTTATCTCAGCCGCCTCTAGATCGGCGGCGTGAACTATTGCCTCGGCCTTACTCCTTGAATCAGAAAGAATCCGACTCTGGGCTTGACCGGCTTCCATCTCAAGGGCTTGAATTTCCAGTCGAATAGTAGAAATCGTTTTTTTCAACTCAGTCAGGTCGTTCTTGGCAGACTCTAGATAGCTCTCGGTCTGGTGAACGGCCTCGTTGTGCTTTTCTAAATATTCTTTCTCGGCAACTCTTCTGCGGGTTTTGAATTTCGATTCCAAATCCGCTATAGCCAGATCCTTTGCCGCTTGCTCTATTCCAAGTTGTTCAAGATTAAGAAGTCCTTGCCCGGCAATTTTTGCATCTAGCTCGGCCTTCTTGGCCTCAACTTCGCGCCTTGCCGTTGTCTTGAGAGAAGCAACTTCCGTGGCGGCCTGTCCGCGCATCCTCGCAACCTCTAGTTCAATGTCCCGCAGCTTGTCCTTAGCCTCGGTGGTTGCCTTCATTAGAAGCAGTTCGGCGTCGTGTTTTGCACCGGCAATTCTTCGGGCTACTCGTCTTTCCGCGGCTGTAATTTGATCTTGATAAACATCTTCGGCATTTTGCGCAATCCGCTTGGCTTCCTGAGTGGCAGATTCGATGAGCTCCTGGGCTGTCTCAGCCGCTGCGCTCTCAATCTCTCGGGCAGTGGTCTCTGCACGAATAAGAAGCTCTGCGGCCTCGGCTCCAAGGCTTGAAAAACTCGGGGCCATCGTTCCGATCAGCTTTGCTTCGGACTGTGCAAGTTGAGCAAGAGCCCGTTGAAGTGCCTCTGAGTTTTCTGCCGCCTGCTCTTTGACACGGACAAGTTCCGAGTTGAGGGCGTTTAGCTCGCGCTCGACTGCCTCCGGGTCATAGCCTCGCTTGCTGGTCTCGAAGCGATTAAAATCAGATGGCAAGTTGAATCCTCGGTTGAATAGTAAACTTTCGTGGCTACCCAAGTGTACTCGGAGCTGGTTTATGCGTTTTTGGATCGCCCTATTTGTCTTTGTGACAGGGCTGGTTTCCAGCGCCATCGGGTTCACCAACCAACTTGAAAATCAGCCAATTAGCGTTATCAATGCGTCCGCCTCGCTTACTCAGCCGGCCAGTTACGTTCTAATCCCAAACGCTGTACTTAGCGCTTATGAGGGCGAGAACTCGGTGTTTGCAATTGGCGACGGTGCTGTGTTTATGGCAGCTGGTCGACAGTCAGACATCGTGGCTTGGCTCGGTGATTCTGCCTACGTGGAGATGAGGCTATCCGTGGATAAGACAAACCAAATCGCAAGCTTGGTGGAAATTGAGAGACCAGGGGCCGGCGAGTTGGATGATCCAGTTGGTGCGGACATTTGGAAAACAGAAATTTTGAGTAATGGAACCGCTCTTTTACCCATTGAGTTGAACAACGAAGTTGCGGTCCTAGTGGCATCAACCGGAATAGAGCTGGCTCCTAGGACACTTCGCGTTACCTGGAAATTAGAGGAAACTGAAGCTCCGATCGCGCCAATTACTGGCATAGGTCTAGTGATCATGCTCGTGGGTGCGCTGTTAGGACTTTACGCAGCATTTGTCTACGGAAAGAAGTTTAGAAGTCGAAGAAATACTCGAGGCCCTAAAAGGCCCAAGCCTCCCAAGCCCAAGAGGGCAGCGTCTCAGGCGGGCAATGGGCCTTTGACGAGTAGAAGAGCTCAAAGGGGCATGAAATATGTTGGCTTAGCTTTGTCGGTGGGAATGCTAGCCGGCTGCGTGCCGGATTATCAAAACCCAATCATTTCGCCCAAACCTCTCGAGCAGCCGGGTGTCCTGACTGCAACTCTTGATAGTTCTCAGCTTGAAAGAATTTTGAGCGAGATCTCCGAGGTAGTCGCGGTTGCAGATGCCACTCTGGATAGAGAGTCCCTCGAGGTTAGGGTTACGGGCCCCGCTCTGGAAATTCGCAGAGCCGCCTATGCACTGGCAGCGAAGAGCACGGACTCTTCAGTTGCTCCAACGAAAATTCTTTCTGGCCCAGTGCAACTATTTTTGCCCGGGGCAACCGACACTTGGCCAAGAAATACCATTGTTGTGACAGGAGAAGACTCCCTACAGGTCATGGTCTTACGTCAAGAGTCTCCGCGAGATGATTACAAGCTCTATCAATACTCCGACTTGCTTCCGAACATCAGCTTCCCGGAGGTGCCGGCCGAGATAGTCGGGGCTAATGCCCTCAAGGAAGATAACAAGTTCTTGTCTATGGACCCGGCTTCCCTTGTTGAGGGCCTAGGTAATCTTTTGAATCGCGGTTTTGATTCTCCGTGGGCACTTTTGATAGATCCGGACAATCAGTATGTTTCAGATGTTTCAGCTGTTCAGCTAGGCCTCCAAGAAACTTTGAGCAATGCGAATTTGAGCTTTGAGCATGCTTTGTCTGAAAGCCAGCCCGTCATTCTGGCGAACTCCGAGGGCGGCGCGCTGGTAGCGCTTTACATGATCGACACCTACACGATTATTCCCAAGGAGCCCGGTGACGCCGTTGCAATCACTGGCGATGAGTCGATTTTGCTGGGCACTGGCGGCAGTGCAACTGGGATTGAGACTAAATACGGTGCGATGCTGCTATTCAACGTCCCAGCGTCTGGCTCTGATGAACGCGCAACTCTGCTCGGTGCCACCCAGCAGCTTCTCTCAGCGCTAACCTTGGGCGGGTAATGAGTAATTTCGGAGCTATGGATCTTTCGGGTCTGGCCAATAAGGCAACGCCACCGGCTGGCACTGCTATTACCGGCTGGCTCGTCCCCGGTGATGAGCCAACGCTGAGGCGCTATCTAACGCTGTCTGAAACCACTCCGGTGTTGATGCTGGTCTCTGACCAGTCTGAGGCTTCTGTGAGGCTAAGAGCTGCCGTTTTAGCGGTCCTTGAGTCCAGCCAAGGCCGTTTCGCCGGCATAGACATCGATATCACTTCAAGCCCTCAGCTGGCTCAGGCCGTTGCTGTTGACAAGGCACCCGCGATGCTCGCTATTTTGGCGGGGCAACCGGCGCCCTTGTTTCAGGGTGAGGCGACTAAAGAGCAGCTACTAAGCGTGCTGGGCCAGGTGTTGGAGCTGGCTGGGGAAAAGAACATAACCCAGACCGTCAGCGTCCAGGGCGGTGCGGCACCTGAAAAACCACTTGCCCCGGAGCACTTAGATGCAGTCGCGGCAATTGACAGAGGTGACCTACCAGAAGCCAAGAGGCTATACGAAAAGCTAATTGTTGAATACCCAAATGACTCAGATGCCACGGCAGGCTTTGCCCAGGTGAATCTCATGCTGAGACTTGCGGCAAAAGATCAAACTGGGACGCTGGGTCCGCTGTTCTATGAAGCCGATCAGTTGCTGATTGCTGGAGATGCTCGCGGCTCACTTGCGCTGCTGCTTGATAGCTTTGAAATCGAATCCGATGCTCGCGATCAAATTCGCGACCGGTTGCTAGAAATGTTTATCCTGATCGGTGATAGCGACCCAGAAGTCGTGCAAGCCAGGCGAAGACTGGCAACGCTGCTGTTCTAGGCATCAGTCTTTTTGGGACATTTGTTCAAATTGCGGCACTTTATTAGCGAGCGCCAGAACTAAGATTTGGTTATGTCAGTTTTCCTTGATCATGCCTCGACCACGGCGCTTCGGTCTTGTGCCAAGGAAGCCCTCAGCGATGCGCTGGATTTTGTTGGTAACCCTTCTAGCGTTCACAGCCAAGGGCGAGCCACGCGAGAATTGTTAGAGGAATCACGGGACAAAGTAGCAAAGGCCTGCGGGGCAAACCGCAGCGAAATAATTTTTAACTCCGGTGGCACCGAGGGCAATAATCACGCGATCAAGGGCATTTTCTGGGATCGGGTCAAAAAAGATCCGGACTGCAAGGTAATTATTTCCTCCAGAACCGAGCACCACGCTGTAATCGACCCGGTCCAGTGGCTTGGGGGGAATCAAAATGCCGAGGTTGTATTCGTGGAGCACTTAGCCAACGGCATGATCGATTTGAATTCTTTGAGGTCCCTAGTGAAAAAGCACGGTCAAAGGGTTGCTCTAATTAGTTTGATGTGGGTAAACAACGAGACCGGCGTGATTAGCGATATCCCAGCGATTACCGAAATTGCCTCCGAGTTTGATATTCCTGTCCACAGCGATGCCGTGGCGGCCTTTGGTCATATTCCGATCGATTTTCAATCCAGTGGCCTGACCGCAATGACGCTGTCTGGTCATAAGGTTGGTGCCCCAATAGGCGTCGGAGCTCTTGTGGTTGCCAGAAGCGCCAAGCCGATTTCCCTGGTGCATGGTGGGGGTCAAGAGCGTTCACTTAGATCGGGAACCATGAATTACCCGCTTGCTGCCAGCTTTGCCGCCGCGGCCAAAGAAGCCATCGCCGAACTGGATCATGAGGTGGCACGTTTAGGCGCGCTAAAAGATCAGCTGGAAGCCGCTGTAATGGAGGCTGTCCCTTCCGCAATAATCACAGCTCAAGGGGCGAATAGAGCTGCCTACAACGCTCACTTCGTTTTCCCTGGAACGCAGTCAGACGCGATGTTATTTCTGTTGGATCAAAAAGGAGTCTGCGTCTCTGCTGGCTCGGCTTGTCAGGCCGGAGTCCTAGGACCTTCGCATGTCTTATTGGGCATGGGGTTTAGTCACTCAGAGGCATCTGCTTGCGTGAGGGTGACACTTGGTAAAACGTCGACACTTCAGGATGTACAGGTGTTTTTGACTGCGTTAGAGCAAGTTCATCCAGTGGCCCTCCAGGCAACTCCTGCATAAATCCTCAAAGGCAAATTAGACTTGTAGCCATGCGTGTTTTAGCGGCAATGAGTGGCGGAGTTGACTCCGCCGTAGCTGCCGCGCGTGCTGTAGAGCAAGGCCACGAGGTTATCGGCGTTCATTTAGCTCTTTCTAGGATGCCGGGAACGCTTAGAACTGGATCCAGGGGCTGTTGCACCATAGAGGACTCGATGGATGCGCAGCGAGCAGCGAACAAGCTTGGCATTCCTTTTTACGTCTGGGATTTCTCTGAGCGGTTCAAGCTTGATGTGGTTGATGACTTTGTGGCCGAGTACCAAGCCGGCAGGACACCAAACCCCTGTATGCGCTGTAATGAGCGCATCAAGTTCGCAGCGTTATTAGAACGTGGGTTATCACTTGGCTTCGAGGCAATTTGCACGGGGCACTATGCATCAATCCTTGAGGATGGCGAGGGAAACCTCGAGCTGCACCGGTCTCTGGAAATGGCTAAGGATCAGAGCTATGTATTGGGAGTACTAAACGCTAATCAGTTAGCGCACTCTATGTTCCCGCTGGGGGCGACCGCGTCCAAAGATTTGATTCGGCAGGAAGCTGCTGCTAGAGGCCTAAGTGTCGCAAATAAGCCGGATAGCTATGACATTTGCTTTATACCCGAGGGCGACACCAGACAGTGGCTGAAAGAGTTTGTACCAACTGATTCAGGCAAGATTGTTGACGGCGAAGGAAATCAGTTGGGAGAGCACGACGGCCACGTCGGCTTCACAATTGGTCAGCGCAAGGGATTGAAAATCGGAACTCCTGCAGCCGACGGTAAGCCAAGATATGTGCTGGAAATTAGACCTAAAACCAAGGAAATTGTGGTTGGACCGGAAGAGGCCCTGCAAATCTCAGATTTATTCGGCGCTCGCTATACCTGGTGCGGAAAAGCTCCTGAAAATCCTGAAGCGGCCTTTGACTGTGATGTGCAAGTAAGAGCTCACGGAGACACTGTGCCAGCCTCTGCCTTAATTGTTGATGGTCAGATGCATGTGCAACTAAGCACACCACTCTATGGAGTGCCCGCTGGACAAACTGCAGTCATCTATGTTGGAACTCGAGTCTTAGGCCAAATGACCATAGATGAAACCCGAAGCAAGGTTTCAACGGGTGCCTAATCAGTCGTTCAGAATCGAAGCGCTAAGAGCGCTGGTTGAGAAATATCGAAACGCCTACTACCAACAGGACCAGTCGCTTATTTCGGATGCTGAATACGATCTACTCGAACAGGAACTCAAGGAGCTAGAAGTACTGGAGCCAAAAGGTTTCGGGGATTCCCCAACAACCAAGGTCGGGTCCGGTTCTGGCAGCGTATTCGATCCAGTTATTCATGGTCAAAAGATGATGAGCCTGGATAATGTCTTTGACTCGCAAGGGCTTTTGGCTTGGGCTGAAAGGGTCGGCCCCGGACCATATTTATGCGAACCTAAAATCGATGGACTCGCGGTTTCTTTGACCTACAAAGACGGGGTGCTTGTAAGAGCCGCCACCCGCGGCGATGGCGAGGTTGGCGAGGACATCACCCAGAACGCCATGACTATTCAGGGTGTCCCGCATCGTCTTCTAGGTCAGAATCACCCACAACTTGTGGAAGTTCGAGGTGAAGTGTTTTTCGAGCTTGAAGATTTTGCAAAACTAAACGCCCGGATCGTTTCTCAAGGTGGAAAACCCTTCGCTAATCCACGAAATAGCGCTTCTGGCTCACTTCGTCAAAAAGACCCGACTGTTTCGGCTACTAGGCCATTGAAAATGCTGGTGCACGGATTTGGAGTTTGGTCCGCTAACGTTTCCAGCCAAAGCGCGGTTTATGAAAGCCTTGCGAACTGGGGACTTCCGACAACCAATCGCTACCAGGTGCTTGAAACTCCAAATCTCGTTCTTGAATACATTGCCGAACTGGAAGCCGCACGACCTACCATCGAGCACGAAATCGATGGAGTAGTCATCAAGGTAGATGATTTAGCAACTCAAGAAAGCCTCGGGTCAACCTCCCGGGCGCCGCGATGGGCCATTGCCTATAAGTATCCGCCCGAGCAGGTAAACACCAAATTACTGGACATAAAAGTCTCAATCGGAAGAACCGGCCGAGCTACGCCATTCGCGGTTTTAGCTCCAGTGATTGTTGCCGGCAGCCAGGTTGAATTTGCAACTCTCCACAATCAAGAACAAGTCAAATCAAAAGGTGTTTTTATCGGCGACACGGTAGTACTTAGAAAAGCCGGCGATGTGATTCCAGAGATCTTGGGCCCGGTTGTTTCGCTGAGGGACGGCTCTGAACGAGCTTTCGTGATGCCCTCTAATTGCCCCGAATGCCAGGCGAAGCTGGAACCAGCGAGCCTAGGTGACATTGATTTACGCTGCACCAACGCCAAGAGTTGTCCAGCTCAGCTTCGCGAACGCATTGCATACATCGGATCAAGAGCTGCTCTTGATATCGAGGCTCTGGGCTATGTGAGCGCGAGTGCACTCACGAACCCTGTTGAACCGGCGGTTGCGCCAATTTTGTCCGAGGCGGACCTATTTTCGCTCACCATGGAAAAGCTTTTGCCGATAAAAGCCAAGGTAATAGATGCCGACACTGGCATTACAAAGAAAGATACTGAGGGGAACGACAAGGTAGTCGATTATTTCAGAAAGAAAAACGGTGAGCCCTCAGAGGTTGCAATCAAGCTTTTGGCAAACCTAGAGGCTGCAAAAACCAAGCCACTTTGGCGGTTATTGGTTTCATTATCTATAAGGCACGTAGGTCCCGTTGCAGCTCGAGCACTTGCGGATAATTTTGGATCTTTCAGGGCAATTTTCGAAGCCAGTCAAGAACAGCTTGCAGAGGTTGATGGTGTTGGGCCAACGTTGGCCGAATCGATAACCGGTTGGTATCTCGAGGATTGGCATCGACAGATTATCGCTAGTTGGGAAGCCGCTGGAGTCCAGCTGTCTAATCCTTTGCACGAGGAACAGGGCCTAGAAGCCGATGGACTGTTTGCAGGTCTGTCGATTGTCGTGACCGGCTCAATGGAGACGATGACCAGGGAAGCGATTGAGGCTCTGATAATTGAAAACGGCGGAAAGGCCTCTTCTTCGGTATCCAAGAAGACTGCTTTTTTGGTAGCTGGCCCGGGAGCCGGATCGAAGTTGACAAAGGCCGAGTCGCTGGGCGTCTTAGTAATCACCGAAGCGCAGTTCCTAGATAAATTGCCAGCCTGACGGAACTAGACTGAGTTATTAATACCAATTGATGAAGTGAGAAACCGTATGTCTGAAATTACACCCGATTTGGTTCGCCATCTCGCATCTTTGGCCCGCATCTTGGTCACCGATCAAGAGGTCGAGCAACTAGCCGGCGAGCTCGGCATAATCGTGGATTCGGTTGCCACTGTCACCAAGGCTGTTTCCGGAGATGTCGCTGCGACAAGCCACCCAATTCCAATGGCAAATGTCTATCGCGAGGATGTCATCTTGCCGTCCCTTTCCCAGTTGCAGGCCCTGTCTAGCGCTCCAGACAGCGCTGAAGGCCGGTTCAAAGTAAACGCAATCTTGGATGAGGACTAGACATGACTGAAATAACTTCTTCCAGCGCGGCGGTCCTCGCCGGTCTTATCTCAAGCAAAGAGGCTTCATCGGTTGAAATAACTACTGCGTTTTTAGATCGTCTTGAAAAGTTGAACCCAAAGACCAACTCCTACCTTTATTTCAATCGTGAAAACAGCCTGGCTCAGGCCAAAAGGGCCGACCAGCAGCTAGCTGAAGGAAAGACCGTCTCCCCACTTCACGGCGTCCCAATTGCAGTCAAGGACAACCTAACTACGACCGATGCTCCAACCACCGCCGGTTCGAAGATCCTTGAGGGTTGGGTGCCCCAATATGACGCAACCGTGGTTAGAAAACTAAGAGAGGCTTCAATGCCTATTCTTGGAAAAACTAATCTCGACGAATTTGCAATGGGCTCCTCAACTGAGTTTTCGGCATACGGACCCAGCAAGAACCCTTGGGACCTAACCAGGATCCCAGGTGGTTCCGGGGGAGGCTCCAGTTCCGCTATTGCTGGCCACCTTGCCCCGCTTGCGATAGGTAGCGACACTGGAGGCTCAATAAGGTTCCCCGCAGCCATGACTGGCTCTGTTGGTGCAAAGCCGACCTACGGAGCCGTTTCTCGTTATGGGCTGATCGCCCTAGCTAGCTCATTAGATCAGATAGGGCCAGTGACAAACAGCGTCATGGATGCGGCCTTGTTGCAGGATGTAATCGGTGGGCATGACCCTAATGATTCAACATCTTTGCCAAATAGCCTGGGCTCCATGGTTCAGTCTGTGAAAGAAGCGGATGTCAAGGGCCTCAGGGTGGGAGTTGTGAAGCAACTGTCCTCGGACGGCTTCCAGCCAGGGGTAAAGGCCTGCTTCGATGACACCATCAAGAAACTTGCTGCCGCAGGCGCCGAAATCATTGAGGTTGATTGCCCAAGCTTTGAATACGCTGTCGCCGCCTACTACTTGATCTTGCCCGCAGAGGCTTCTTCAAACCTTGCGAAATTTGATTCGGTGAGATTCGGACTTAGAGTCACTCCGGACGGAAACCCAACCATAGAAAACGTTATGGCTGCCACGCGTGAACAGGGCTTCGGACCAGAGGTCAAAAGAAGAATAATCCTCGGCACCTACGCGCTTTCTTCTGGTTACTACGACGCTTACTACGGCTCTGCCCAAAAAGTAAGAACCCTTATCCAGCAAGATCTGGCTAAAGCATTTACCCAGGCTGATGTCTTGCTAACCCCCACAGCACCCACAACTGCATTCAAGATTGGCGAGAAGGTCAACGACCCACTGGCGATGTATCTAAACGACATAGCTACCATCCCTGCCAATCTGGCCGGTATCCCGGGAATCTCAGTGCCAAATGGGCTCGCCTCAGAAGACGGATTGCCGTCCGGCGTTCAGATTCTCGCGCCAGCGATGCAGGATGGTCGGATGTATCGAGTTGCAAGCATCGTGGAGAAGCTTTATGTGGATCAATGGGGTGCCTCGCTAATTGCAAGAGTGCCTGATTTGGAGGCGTTGTAATGGCTAAAGAACAACTAATGTCCTACGAAGACGCCATTGAGCGTTTTGAGGTAGTGATTGGACTCGAGGTCCACGTTGAGCTAAATACCGTGAGCAAAATGTTCTGCGGCTGTGCAAACAACTTTGGATCTGAGCCAAACACCAATGTTTGTCCAACTTGTCTTGGGCTGCCTGGCTCGTTGCCAGCGGTAAACCGCAAGGCCGTGGAGTCCTCAATTGCTATCGGACTAGCGCTGGATTGTCAGATTGCCTCCAATGGTCGATTTGCTAGAAAAAACTATTTCTATCCCGACTTAGCCAAAAACTTCCAAACCTCGCAGTTTGACGAACCAATTGCGTTCGAGGGCGAGATTTCGATTGAACTAGAAACCGGCGAAGTGTTCATGGTTCCGATTGAGCGGGCCCACATGGAAGAGGATGCTGGAAAGCTGACACACGTTGGTGGAGCCACCGGCCGAATTCAAGGGGCCGAGTATTCTCTGGTGGACTATAATCGCGCCGGAGTGCCACTGGTAGAGATTGTCACTAAGCCCATCTACGGAGCGCTTGACAAAGCTCCAGAGCTGGCTGCGACCTATGTCAGAGCTATCCGCGACATTGTAAAGAGCATGAACGTATCCGACGCCAAGATGGAGCGCGGAAACGTGCGTTGCGACGCAAACGTTTCACTGCGTGAAAAGGGCGCGGAGAAGCTCGGAACCAGAACCGAAACTAAGAACGTGAACTCACTGAAGAGCATTGAAAATACTGTTCGCTACGAAATTCAGCGCCAGGCCTTCATTCTTGCTGCCGGTGGAAAAATCATTCAAGAAACCAGGCATTGGCACGAAGACCGCGGCCACACATCTGCCGGCAGACCAAAGTCCGACGCTGATGACTACCGCTATTTCCCAGAGCCAGATTTGGTGCCGGTGCAGCCAAGCAAAGAGTGGATCGAAGAGATTCGGCTGACTCTGACTGAAAAGCCTTCTATTAGGCGAAAGCGCCTTCAGGAAGCCTGGGGCTTTGCGGATCTTGAATTCAGAGATGTTTTGAATTCTGATTTGCTAGATGAGATTGAGGCAACTGTTTCTGCAGGGGCGAGCCCACAGTCGGCCAGAAAATGGTGGACCGGAGAGCTTGCCAGATTGGCCAACCTTCAAGAGGTAGCTGTGCAGGACCTCCCAATCACTCCTGAGCAAGTCGCCAGTATTCAGAAATTAATCGACTCCGGGGACCTAACCGACCGCATAGCAAGAGATGTTGTTGCGGGTGTCCTTGCAGGAGAGGGCGAGCCGGCCGAAGTCATTGAAAGCCGTGGCTTGAAGATTGTTACTGACGAAGGGGCCCTCATTGCGGCAATTGACAAAGCATTAGCGAGTCAACCGGATGTCATGGAGAAGATTCGGGATGGAAAGCTTCAGGCAGCTGGAGCCGTAATCGGAGCTGTGATGCAAGAAATGCGCGGTCAAGCCGACGCAGCCAGAGTACGAGAACTCATTTTAGAAAGAGCCAAGTAACTACTGGGGTGAGTAACGGGACTTGAACCCGCGACCCCCTGGACCACAACCAGGTGCTCTACCAGCTGAGCTATACCCACCATGTCTGGACTAGCCAGAACGATTTAGAGTGTATCAGTCTCCAGAGCCAAAACTGCTTCCTTTAGTTCCTTCACTGAAGGCCCCGGTGCCTGAACTAGAAATACTTTGCGGTAATAACGAAGCTCCATGATCGACTCTTGAATGTCCGATAGCGCTCGGTGACTGACGTCTTTTTTCGGAAGCTGGAAGTAAATCTTGGGATACCACCGTCTGGCCATTTCCTTGAAAGAGCTCACGTCGATGTTTCGGTAATGCAAAAACGAGTCAAACTCCGGGGTTTGACGGTTCAGAAACATGCGATCAGTGCCGATTGAATTTCCTGCAAGAGGTGCCGTGCCCTTGTCAGTGACCCACTGCTTCACATAACCAAGCACCTGCTGCTCGGCCTTCTTGATTGAAATGCCCTTGGGGATCTCAGTTATCAAACCGGAAACGGTATGCATGTTGGTCACAAACGCACCCATGTTCTTCATGGCTTTGCGCGACGGCTTCACAACCACCTGAAAACCTTCGTGAACTGGCTTCAGGTCTTCGTCTGTGACGATAACTGCAATTTCACATATTTCGTCAACGCCGACCTCCAGTCCGGTCATTTCGCAGTCGACCCAAACAATAAAAGAAGACATTAGCGATCAGTCGTTCGAGTGTCGAGGGTTTTTGGCGGCTCTAAGTTGGTCCTTGCGGTCCTGCTTGTCCTTTTTCTTGGCTGCCTTGATTTCCCTCTTGGTTAGAGGCGCAGTTGCACTGTCATCTTGACCTGCAGGCATTTCAGCCGCCAATCCAGTGACGGCCGCAGCCGGCTCAATCGGGGCCTTAGGTTCGTCCCACGCGATGCTGGACTCATCATCCAGCTCAACCTCGATGGGTTCTTCTGTCCAAGCTAGTTCTGGCGTGGTAGCTGCCGGTGCTGGCTGGAAGGTTTGCTCAGGAGCTTGTTCTTCCGAGGTATCTGGGGAAGTAAGTTCCTCATCAGGAGTAATAACATCAGGTACTTCTTGAACAGCTTCAGGATTTGGCAAAGTGTCTGTCATGACCGCGGCTGATGCAATTGGGGTTGCTTCTGAAGCCGAAATCGCGCTTTTACCCGAGGCTGCCTTCTTGGCTAAACGAGCCTCTTTCTTACCTAGGCGGCGGTTTACTCTAATCACCTTCCGTTCCTTCCGACCCTCTACAAGCCAGTAAAGAACCGGAACAAGAATGAGTGTCAAAAGAGTCGATGAGACAAGCCCACCAATTACCACTATCGCTAGTGGTTTAGAAATAAAGCCGGAGTTCCCAGTCACGCCAAGTGCTAGGGGAGTAAGGGCGAAGATCGTCGCAAAAGCCGTCATCAGGATTGGTCTCAGCCTTTGCCGTGCTCCAGCAATCAGAGACTCCTCGACGCTTACGCCCTTCTTCCGATACTGATTGACTAAGTCCAACAACACAATTGCGTTGGTGACCACCAGCCCAACCAGCAGCAGCATTCCTATTAGGGCGGGAACTCCAAGAGCAGTGTCGGTGATTAGCAAGAGCCCTAGGGCTCCAATCGCGGCAAACGGAATTGAGACCAGCAGCAATAGCGGCTGAATTAGGCTGCCAAATGTTGCAACCATGACAATGTAGACAATGGCAATCGCCGCGAGCACGGCTGTGCCCAGCTGGCTGAAGCTCTCGGCCTGATCGGCCGCTGCTCCACCAACGATTGCTTCCGCACCGGCCGGCAGTTCAATGAGCTCTAGGGTCTCGGTGATGTCCGCCGAAATAGCGCCCAGGTCCTCTCCAATTGGGGCTAGCGAAACTGTTGCGGTGCGGTTGCCTCGCTCAGATGTTATCGAGGTCGGCTTCAGAACTTCAGTGATAGTAGCAATGCTGTCCAGACGGACAGGCCCCTGAAGGGTCGGTATTGACAAAGCTTTCACCTCGTCAATGGATTCTGGAGCTTGGGCGCCCGAGATATAAACATCAGCGTCCTTACCCTCGATGTTCAAGGTACCAAGCGACGAAGGGCGAAGTTGGGAGGCGACTATTCCGGTAACTGTGGTCTCAGTCAACAAGTAACTTGCGGCCTTCTGCCTGTCTACAACTACCTCTAGAACTCTTTGATCCGCGTCCAGGGTCGTCGTGATCGAGCTTACATTTTGAACATCGGCTAGTCCCGTAACAAGATTATTAACGGATTCCTGGAGAAGTGCGGGATCGCTTGCTGATACCTCAATGTCGATTGTCTCGCTGGAACCAAAGCCTCCTCCAGTCGAAACTGTGATTTCGCTTCCCGAGGGTACTTCAAGTTGACGGACCTCTGTTTGAAGGATTTCCACGTCCGCGCCATCTTCTGCGGTTATTGTCAGGCGTACACCGGAGGCGGCTCTTCCAAAGGCGACCCTGCCATCAGCTCCAGATGATCCGATAGTGCTTTGCACTACTTCGACACCGTCGAGAGCCATGATTTGATTTTCAAGAAGAGCCGAGGCTTTGTCTTGTTCCTCGAGCGTCACGTTGCTTGGCATGCTCAGCGAGGCGTCGAACTGGTTTGACCCGCCACCATCGATGAAGTTGGTTTTTAGAAGTGGAACAAGTGAGAGCGTGTAGCCCAAGATCAATACTGCAGCTGTCAGAGTGACCCAAGGGTGATTCTTGGTGCCCTTGAGGATCGGAATGTAACCGCGCTGAAGCAGGCTCCGCTTTTCGCGTTGCTCCTCTACTTCGCGCTGGTTCGCCTCGAAGGCGACTGGGTCAGCGGCTTGAGCTGCCAAAAGACGCTTTGGCATGCGAAGGAACCAGTACGCCAGCACTGGAACGATGGTTAGTGATACAAGTAGTGAGGCGAGCAAGGCTATTGCAACGGTGAATGCGAAGGGGCGGAATAGCTCGCCGACTAATCCAGAAACTAACGCGATTGGGAGGAAGACTGCAACGGTGGCCAGGGTAGAAGATGTGATCGCCAGGGCGACTTCCTTGACTCCGGAGAGAACCGCTTTCACGCGTTCCTCGCCATAGCTCAGGTGTCGGTTTATGTTCTCAATAACCACAATCGAGTCATCGACTACTCGTCCAATCGCGATTGTCAAAGCACCAAGCGTCAATAGGTTTAGGGAGTAATCCGCAAATTCCAAAGCGATAAAAGTTATAAGCAATGATGTCGGAATCGAAATAGCAGTAATGATCGTGGATTTAACACTCAATAGGAAAATCAGAATCACTAGGATTGCGAATCCAAGACCGAGTAGGCCCTCGACTGTCAAGTCTTTGATGCTTTCTTCAATAAATGGCGCCTGGTCAAAAATCGTGACCACAGTAACGTCTGTGGCTAGAGCCGCTCTTAGATCGGGGATCAAGTCTTGGATGCCTCCCGATACGTCAACCGAGTTGCCGTCCGGAGTCTTCGTTATCGAAATAGCTAGGGTTTCGTTGCCATTGGTTCGAGCAATTGAGGTGATTGGAGCATCTTCGTAAGTGACTGTTGCAACATCGCCGATTGTCACAACACCAAGTGCGCTTGGATTCGGCGTTGCCGAGATTAGAGGAAGTGACTCCATCAAGGAAACTGTGTCAACAGCATTTCCCATCTGAATCGAGATGCTGCCATCTGCGTCAGTCAGAGAACCAACTGGCAAAACCAGTCCGTTAGCACGCAAGGCTGTGGAGATGTCTCGTTGGCTGAGACCATTTTGAGCAAGAGCTACCTGGTCGAGTTCTAAATTGAGTCTTTTTTGCTTACCTCCGGACACGGCAATGTCTCTAATGCCTTCTACTTGCTGGAAAACCGAAGGTGCAATCTTGTCAAGTTCTGCACTGAGGCTCTCGTTGTCACCATTATTCGCCGAAATCGCAAGGACGATGATTGGAACCGAGTCGAAGCTGCCCGAGATAACTTGAGGATTCACATCTGAAGGAAGCAAAGCCTCGACCGCGCTAATAGCGTTATTGAGCCTTTCGGTCGCATCAGAGGTGCTGGTGCCAAACTCGAAAGATACTCTTAGCACCGATAGTCCAGTTGATGAAGTGACGCTAGTTGATTCCAGGCCCTCAAGCCCAATAACGGCGTTTTCGATAATTATGGAAACTTGACTGTCTACTACCTCGGGTGATGCTCCAGCGTAGGAGGTCACAATTGCTGCCGACGGAATCTCGATGGATGGAATGAGCTCCTGTTTTAGGTTTCCAACGGACAGCAGGCCAAATACACCGATAATCAAAGTAATTAGCGCAACAACAGCGCGATTTGCTAGCGAAAGTCTGGAAATATTTGACAACTAATTACCTCTTTGATTATTGGCTTTACGGAGAAC
Source organism: Candidatus Aquiluna sp. IMCC13023 (assembly GCF_000257665.1). GTDB lineage: Bacteria > Actinomycetota > Actinomycetes > Actinomycetales > Microbacteriaceae > Aquiluna. The sequence goes on along the minus strand of NZ_AJKR01000003.1, from coordinate 378,164 downwards.
TCAACAGTTTAGGAGATTAGTCCCTAAAATAACGAGCCGTCACCTTAGAAGCTCCTGTCAATTAGATACTGAGCTCGGCAACAAACTGAACCGGGGTTCCGAACCTGTGACCGGTCACAGTCACTGACTGCTCCTTGAAATATGGCAACAGTTCAATTCGTCCAGATTCGGTCAGCTCATTGCCGTAAATAGCCACGTCGCAGTTGGAAAAAGCGCTGTCGGCATCAATTTGTGGTGCGCCGCCGACCAGTCGAACTCGCCGCGGGCTCGCCGCTAGCCGCTGTTCGAAAGCGGCCTGGTCTTCTAGGGCAACGCGCAAACCAGATTTTTTTAGAAGTGAGGCTACGTTTTTTTTCAGTTCAAAAGCACTGATGTCGAGGTTTCCTAGCACCAGCGCAATCGAAAGGGCTCTCATGGTCTCTTGACTGGTCGCAGTCTTTTCAATACGAAGCACGCAATCGCTTCTTCGATATCGAAGAACATTCCGCTCGCTGTCTAGGCCGGAAGGATCGGTTGCGTTACTGAAGGTCTCCGTTAGCGCCGCCTGATCAGATTTGGCAGCGCGAACAAGCGATTCCATTTCGGTGTCAGAAAAGTCCGTCAACTGAGCAATAGCAAGCAGTTCATTAACACTCTTGTTCATAATCTCGGCGCTAGCAGTCGAATGCGAGCTCTCCCAGTTGGTAAGGCTAAGAATGTAGTTTGGCCCGCCAGCCTTTGTGCTGGGGCCTACACTCGAGCGTTTCCAGCCCCCGAAGGGTTGACGCTGGACGATAGCTCCGGTGATGCCGCGATTTACGTAGAGGTTTCCGGCCTGAATTGTGGCAAGCCACTTTTCAATTTCGACTGCATCCAGGGAGTGGATCCCGGTTGTCAATCCGTAGTCCACTGAGTTCTGAAGCGCGATTGCCGCCTCTAGATTGGGTGCGATCATGATGGACAGAATTGGACCAAAGTACTCGGTCAGGTGGCTGGTCGAATTCGGCACGACATTAACTCGGATTCCTGGTGACCACAGTTTTCCGGAGTCATCCAGCTGGGAAGGCTCAAGTAACCATTTTTCTCCCCGGCCAAGCTTTGTCAGGCCCTCGAGTAGCTTTCCTGAAGGGGCAGCGATCATGGGCCCCATTTGTGTCCTGGGGTCGTTGGCATGGCCGACGTGCATACTACTCACCGCATCATGAAGCTGGCGCAGGAATCGCTTTGATTTGTGGACGGATCCGACCAAGATAACCAGCGAGCTAGCCGAACATTTTTGACCAGCATGACCAAAGGCGGAGTAGGCAATGTCTTTAGCCGCCAGATCGTAGTCAGCGCTCTCGGTAACAATAATTGCGTTCTTGCCGCTGGTTTCTGCTAGCAGTCTCAGGTCAGGGCGGAAGCTCTTGAACAACTGGGCCGTCTCGTAACCACCGGTCAGGATCACTTGGTCGACTTTAGGATGGGACAGTAGCTGCTTGCCGAGCCCAGACTCACTTAGTTGAATCGGAATAAATATATCTTCGTCGATAATTTTGGAAATTATGTCTGCAAGAACCGCACCGCATCTCGCCGAGGCGCCCGCAGGCTTGAAAATTACTGCAGAGCCTGCAGCGAGAGCTGCTAACGCACCACCGGCCGGAATAGCAATTGGAAAGTTCCACGGGGGAGTCACAACGGTGAGGCCAAATGGGATTGGGCTTGCACCATCTATGCTGTCGAGCTCAAGCGCCCGCTGAGCGTAGTAGTGAGCGAAGTCAACGGCCTCTGATATCTCGGTGTCGGCCTGATCAATTGTCTTGCCGGCCTCGGCCATGGCGACTTCTATTAGGCTGCCTCTATTGGCTTCCAGTGCCACACCGATTTCGTGGAGCTTTGCGGCGCGAGTCTGCAGAGACTCGCTACCCCATCGCGCTCCACCATGGACAGCACTGTCGATAACTTCTTGAAGCTCGGCCTCGCTGGAGATTGTTTGTCTCGCTACCAGGGCTAAACCGATATCACTGGTACCGGCGCGAGCAATGATTTCGTAGCCCCAGACTCGGTTGCCGGCTAAAGACGGATCAGTGTCTGCGGCATTCGCGAAGCCGCCCGCAGGCGGAAATACTACGTCGTTGCGACGGTCTTGTAGTCGGTTAGGAATCGGGATTTCCAAATCAAGCATGGTTAGAGACACCCTGAAGCGTTCCTCTTCAACTTGGAAAATGTCCGGGTCGGCTAACCTAAACGCGTTTGAAAGGAAGTTCTCTTTAGAGGCGCCCTCCTCCAATCGTCTAATCAAATAGGCGATGGCAACATCGAATTCCTGTGGGTGAACTACCGGCGTATATAGAACTAGAGTGCCAACTGTTTTCCTGATGACGTTTGCCTGAGCCTCAGCCATCCCCAGCAGCATCTCAAAGTCCATGCCGGTTTGAGCATTTCGCTGCGAAGCCAACAGCCAGGCGAAGGCAAGATCAAATAGGTTGTGTCCCGCCACGCCAATCCGAACGTTTGCCACGCGCTCTTCAGTCAGCGCATAGTTCAGCACCCTCTTGTAGTTGGCATCCGCTGCCGCTTTGGATTCCACTGTTGCAAGTGGCCAGCCGTGAGATTCTGCATCCACTCGCTCCATCGGCAAGTTAGCGCCCTTTACGACCCTGACTTTGACCGGAGCACCCCCAGCTAAGACGCGACCGGCAGCGAACTGCTGAATGTCTATCATCGCTCTTACTGCGTCCGGCAAGTAGGCCTGTAAGACGATGCCGGCCTGAAGGTTAGCAAATTCTGGTTTTGACAATATGCCCTTGAAGACCGCCACGGTCATATCGAGGTCGTGGTACTCCTCCATGTCTAGGTTTATAAACTTTTGCTTTTTTGACTCTGAAGCAATTCGGTATAGCGGGGTGAGGCGCTCAATCACGTCGCTTACGGTTTCATTGAACGACCATGGCGAGTGGGGCGAAACGATCGCAGACACTTTTACCGACACATAACTAACATCCGGCCGGGAAAGAACATCTTTGACTTTCTGCAGTCTGCGGTCTGCTTCTTTGTCTCCAAGGACTGCCTCACCCAAAAGGTTCACATTCAGAGTCGAGCCCTGCTTCGAAAGACGGGAGATGCTTCTACTCAATTTGGTTGGAGTTGCATCAATAACTAGGTGCGCAACAAACGAGCGCAAGACTTTACGGGCAATTGGAATAACAATCCATGGAAAAGGCCTGGCTAGGTTGGCCCCAAGAGACACCATGGCTCGAAGGATCCAAGGTAAAAATTTTGGTGTGATTTTTCGGAGGCGGTACAGGTTCTTCGCTGCGACCTTGAGGCTCTCGGGCCTGATTACTCCGTCCACAAAACCGACCGCGAAATCCAGCCCGTTCGCGTCCTGGAGTAGACCGGACAGTCGATCGGCCGCTTGCGAATTTTTTTGCTGAGAGGCATCTAGTACCCAGTGCTGCACCTGCTCGATCACTGCCGCGGATAGTTCATCTTTTGCGGGAACGATTGGAATCTGGGTCGTGCTAAGCGTCATTGGCTGGCCGGCTCTCATTGGGATTTACAACATCATTCTATTGCTCAAAAAGGTGTGTTTGGTGGCCCAGATCTGTCATGAGTTAGTCAATTTTTTTAGGGCCGAGTTTCGGCCATACCAAAACCTTTCTTGACACGAGCTTGTAGACTGAGGAAGGCTTCAAAGCCAACTCCGCCTTCGTAGCTCAGTGGATAGAGCAGGAGCCTTCTAATCTCTTGGTCGCAGGTTCGATTCCTGCCGAGGGCACCAAGTTAATACCGAAAGCTTCTGATCTGCGGCACACCCGTTTTCTTGCCGCCGGACGCAAAACAACGAATGCGTTTCAGCTACGCTCTTCTGCGATCGAATTACCGCCGTCAACCACTACTTCTTGGCCGGTCAGGTAAGCGGACTCCTTGGACGCTAACCAAAGCGCGGTGGCAGCAATCTCTGCAGGCGTTCCAGAGCGACCAAGCGGTGTTCCGAGGCCCTGGCGGGACTCATCCTTCAACTGGGTGTCCGTGGCTATCCATCCCGGCAGGATGGCATTGCAGGTGACTTGGTGCCTGGCTTCATCCAACGCCAGAGACCTCATCAGTCCAACCACTGCGGCCTTTGCCGCGGCATAACCGGGTTGATGTTTCATTGCCATACGTGGGCCAGTCACAGATGAAACCATGATGATACGGCCCCTGGTGGATACTCGAAGAAGCGGGAGTGCGGCTCGAGTGACTTTGAAAACCGTGTCCAGATTTCGAGAAGTGCCCAATGCCCAAGACTCATCGCTGATTTGGGTTAGGTCGGTAGTCTCGTCATCGCCAAGTGGAGCCTTGGCCGAGGTCATGCCCGCGTTGTTTACCAAAATGTCGAGTTTTTTAAGGCCGAAAAACAGCTGTTGGACCTGGTCTGAGTCCGTCAAATCAGCGATCGTGGCGCTGACTCTAGAAATACCTGTTCCTGAAGTTTCTTGCAGCAGTTCTATTAGTTCGTCGGCACGTTCATGAACCCTTTTGGTTGTTGAGGTGATGTGCACCGAGGCACCCTGAAGCAGTAGGTGCTGCGCGATGGAAAAGCCAATGCCACCTTTTGCGCCAACTCCGGTTACCAGGGCGGTGGTTCCAGATAGATCGAACATGTTTTCAGGCTAGCAGGCTGAAATGGCGTGACAAGAGTTCTTGGTCGCAGGCTCGATTCCTGCCGAGGGCACTTTTTATTTAGCGGGCACTCGACCTATCTCGAATTTTGGCGGCGACGCGATCCATTTGTTGCGCCTTGCGAATGGGGTCTCGAACCGGGTGCTCTTGACTGCTGATTTTGAGGCTTCCCAGATTCGCTCAGTGCTCGCTTTCGCTGGGCATTTCGACCAGTCGATGTGCCAGTCTTTTTGGGTTGGACTACTGGAGCAGTTGGCTTCACATATTCGGCAACTTCTCCAATGAGAGCTATTACTTCCGGTGACTTTTCAGTGACGGACCTTGGCTTCACGGAGATCTTGGCTTTGCTTAGCAAGTCAGATAAATCTTTGCGTTGGGTCGGCAGAGATATCGTCACCACATCACCCGATGCTCCAGCCCTTGCTGTTCTGCCAGAGCGGTGAAGGTATGCCTTGTGCTCAGCAGGTGGATCAACGTGAATTACGAGGTCTACTCCGTCAACGTGAACACCTCTTGCTGCAACGTCTGTAGCCACTAGTACTTTGGCCCGACCAGAGCTAAAAGCCTCTAGATTTCGATCCCTAGCGGCTTGGGAAAGATTGCCGTGTAGATCAACGGCCGGTATGCCGGCTTGAGTCAGTGCTTTAGCAAGTTTTTTGGCGTGGTGCTTGGTTCGCATGAACAAGATTCTTCTTCCTGTTCCGGAAGCCAGGGCGTAAACCAATCGCTTCTTTGCTTCCGCGTCAGAAGCTTCAAGCACGTGGTGGGTCATCTGGGTAACCGGGGAGTTGGCTTCGTCAACTGCGTGCATAACCTGGTTCTGCAAAAACTTATCTACGAGCTTTTTTACTCCGTTATCCAAGGTCGCCGAGAACAATAGGCGCTGGCCGCCTCTCGGAGTGGCATTCAAAATCCTGGTAACCCCCGGCAAGAAACCAAGGTCCGCCATGTGGTCAGCTTCATCCAACACTGTGATCTCAATCGCATCTAACTTCAAAATGCCCTGAGCCATTAGGTCTTCGAGTCGGCCGGGGGTCGCGACGATAATCTCGACACCATCCCTGAGTGCTTGAACCTGCTTCTTTTGAGGAACTCCTCCAAAGATTGTTGTCACTCTTAGGTCCATAGCGTTAGCCAATGGTTGGAGCGCGTTTGTAATCTGCGTGGCTAGTTCACGGGTTGGTGCGAGTACCAAGCCTCTTGGCTTAAGCATTCCATGGTTACTGTTTGAGGAAACAGCAAGCCTGGCCACCATTGGGATGCCAAAAGCCAAGGTTTTGCCAGATCCAGTTTTACCTCTACCTAAAACATCTCTGCCCGCCAGGGTGTCCGGTAGCGAATCTACTTGGATGGGGAACGGTGTATCAATGCCTTGAGCACTTAGCACAGCCGCAATTTCGGCTGGCACGCCAAGGTCAATAAAGGTCTTTGAAGACATAATGTAATTACTTTCATGTGATGCGACGCATCACTTTTGAGCCCAAGTTCTTGGGGAATACGGCGAAGACATCGATGGATGAATTCGTTCGCCGAAAGAAAAAGTTAAGCCACAGTTTCGTGGGGGTCGTTCTACGACGCAAGACAGTGATTTAGTACCGGCTCGTTAGAAGTCTAGGGGAGTTATGCAAAAGGACATAGGACTAGTTTGCAGATTCGATGCTTGCCAAGTTCGGCGCGCGCTTCAAGTCATTGATTCCTTTATACCCAAAACTACACCTAGGCTGTCAACGCATAGAGGGTACGGGCCACCGTAATCTCGAAAAGCCTCAATCTCCAATGCGGTCAACAGCGAACATTACTGCTTCTTATCAAGAGCATCGAGCTAGAGAGTCAAAAGATGTCAAGCAAAAGCGCCGAAAGTCTAGATCTGCCGAAACCGTCGGGACCCTTAGGCAGCGCGTCAAAGTTTTTCTACACGAAATCAAACCTGGTTACCGGGTTGCTGGCAACCTCTGTCTTTGGTGGCTACTTGGTCTTCTTCCTAACCGGCAAGGGGGCCGCTTTTGAAGTGGCCAACAGCACTGTTAGGTCACTAGGAACTTCGTTGGGCTTTGGCCAAGCAGAGATTCTGGCTTTCTTTGCAGAACGCTCTGACCAGATGATCGATGCCTACATTAGTTTCAACCAGATTTGGGACACTCTTTTCGGGCTGATCTACGGGCTAATGTATGTGATCTGGGTGTCGGTGTTGTTTAAACCATATTCTCAAAGGTTCGGGGTTCTTAATCTGCTCCCATTTGGTCAAGTGGTCTTTGATTGGCTAGAGAATTACGCTCTAGCAGCGCTCTCAAACCAGTTCCTTGCTGATGGCGCGATTTCCTCTTCGACGGCTCTTATTGCCTCAACAGCCTCAGCCATCAAATGGGTATTTTCTCTAATGGTCTACTTAGTGATTTTGGTTGGCATTGTCATGCGGATATCCCGGGCAGTTAAGAGAAGACGCCAGCGCTAGAGCCGAGTCGCCGGCATCAGCCCTAGCAGCAGTCGCTGGCGGATGTAATTGGGAGTTGCTTGGCGGCGTTCGAAAGCTCTTTTTTCTCGTTGTCTCTGGAGAGAACCAATACCGCATCGGGATAGTAACCATCCGGGTAGGCCGGGCAAACCGCCGCGTATCCGTTGTCTCGCTTGAGGATGTGTCCGGCAAAGTCCTTCTCAACCATGAAAGCTTCGGCCTCCTCAATGCTATTAAATGGTTTTGTGCACTTGGTGTAGTTCCATTCGCTCATCACAACAGCATACATAGACGTTCATCTATTTGGTGCAAAACCCGATAACTGATAATTCGATTACGACTAGTGGAATTAGGAAGGTGGGAAACTGAGCTCTGTGCCGGCCGTCCCAAAAGGGTCGAAGACCCTTGCGGCTGAGAGAGAAGATTGCTCAAATCCACCACGGAGATCGAATGAAAGTGGTCACCGGACGGTGCGTCAAAGGAAGTGTCTCACCTGGGGCAGTATTCAGCCCCAAAGTCTCTCGATTGAGGTCAAAGTTGCGCGGCAGTAGGTCGCATAGAAAATCCGAGTCTTGGCATCAATATTTGCAGTTAGCCCGAGGGGTGCAGGATCAGTTGATCTCAACTTTCCAGCCACACGTTAACCCGTTGCTAGGGTCGTTGACGATGGTAAGCGGAACAAAGCCAAATGGCCCAGTCAAAAAGCTGTGACTTGGATGCAACTTGCTTAATCAGCTTTCCCTGTTCCCAAGTTTGCTGGAAATTGAATGAGTGACGCAAAAGAGCGCGCGCTTAGCACTTGAGGCTGCTGCTGCTCCCGAGCCCCATTATTCTAGGGAAATTTCCAACTTTCTGAGATGGTGGCAAGTGACTGATCTACCTATGAATAGAACAAGTCGTTCCATGTCCAAGTTAGACCGAGTCAGCTTTGGAGACGACTCTAATTATTGGCAGAGGTAACTTTGAGGCAACAATTGGGTCGAGATAATCATCTGATATCCCGGTCAGGAAACTTTCTAAACCAAAGACTTTGAACAATGCCTTGCGATGAAATTTGGAACTATCAGCAACGAAAAATGCTTGACTGGCAATCTTTAGCATGGCTCGTTTGGATTCAATTTCGTAACTTGTGTTGTTGAAAATTCCATGTTCATTAACTGCGTCCGCGCCAAAAATGGCAACATCGACTCTAAGTTGTTCAATTTGCTGAACGGCGGTTGGACCCCACATCGTGTACAGGTCTGGGAGTAATTCTCCACCTATAAAAACTAAATTGATTCCAGGCTTCCTGGCAACTTCTATACCAATCATCAGGTCGTTGGTGACCACGGTTAGAAGCGAATTCTTTAGCGCTTTGGCTACTTCTAAGGTTGTTGTGCCGCTATCAAGAAGCAGCACTTGGCCGTCGGGGATTCGATCGGCCATAGCCTCACCGATTGCCCTTTTCTCGGCTCCATGGAGCTGTTGCTTCAAAACAGCAGGGGTTTCCGCGGGACGAAGCGGGCTTGCTCCGCCGTGGATTCTTTGGACAAGCTCAAGGGCCTCTAACTTCTCAAGGTTGCGCCTAATGGTCGATTCATCTACTTGAAGTTCACTCGCAAGTTTGCGAACGCTCTGAAATCCACGAGCCTGGATTATCTCCAGAATCTGTGCTTTTCTCGACACAGTCGTTCTCCTTGAAATTGATGTCAAAACTACGGTTATTCCACAAGATAGCAGAATTTATGTAACGGTTTGCTCACAATATGCACGGAATGCACGAATTATGCACGTTTTGGTTTGACAAACATGCAGCACATTGCCAAAGTTTTTGAGTCAGGCAATCGTGCGGGTCCTGAGCATCAACACTACCGCAAGGGAAAAACATAAGGGAGTTCGTAAATGAATTTGAAGAAGCATCTACTTACTGCAGCCGTCGCGAGCGCATCAGTCTTGGTCATGGCCGGTTGTACCACCACAGCAGATCCAGTTGCAGTCGAAGATTCCGCTGGCTCAGCACCAACAACAGCACAGTCCATGGTTGTAGTTGTAAAGCTGACCGGAATTGGTTGGTTTGACCGCATGGAGGAAGGCGTTGTCGAGTTCGCTGCCGAAACCGGCATCGATGCTCGTCAAGAAGGAGGAGACGACGCTAGCCCTGAAAAGCAGCTTTCGATTATCCAGAACCTTCTCGCTCAGAATCCGACCGCAATTGCAGTCGTTCCAAATTCGCCGGAGGCTCTAGAGGACATTCTGAAGCAGGCCCGCGCAGCTGGAGTCATCGTTGTTTCCCATGAAGCGGCCGGTATGGTCAATGTCGACGCAGACATTGAAGCGTTCGACAACACATGGTACGGCGAGCAAATCATGATTAACCTTGCAAAGTGCATGGGTAACGAAGGCCAGTATGTCTCCTTCGTCGGTGGACTAACTGCAAAGACGCACATGACTTGGGTTGAAGGTGCCTATGCAGAGCAGCAGGCAAACTTCCCAAATCTAGTTCGTGTTGAAGACCCAGTAGAGAGCAAGGAAGACGAGACTGTTGCTTACGAGCGAGCCAAGGAGCTTCTAGCTAAGTATCCAGACATCAAGGGTTTCCAGGGTTCAGCTGGAACTGACGTCGCCGGTATCGGTCGCGCGGTTCAGGAGGCTGGACTTCAGGACTCCGTTTGCGTAATGGGAACCTCTATTCCATCTGTCGCATCTAAGTACCTGGATGACGGCTCAATCGACAAGATCTTCTTCTGGGACCCAGCACTTGCCGGGAAAGCTCAGTTAAAGATTGCTCAGATTCTGGCTGATGGAGGATCTCTTTCCGAGGGAACCGACCTAGGTATCGAGGGTTACAACTCTCTACAGAAGCTAGCTGGATTTGACAACGTCTGGGTTGGTGAGGCTGCGGTCATCGTAGACAAAACCAATGCTTCGGAGTACAAGTTCTAAAACTGTCATAGAAATAAACAGGAAAGATGAGGTGCTCTAGGTTCTTAGACCTAGAGCACCTTGTTTTTTCCGAACCACACCATTTAGGCGAAGAAAAGATATGGCCAAAGCATATAGAGCTTTACCAGTGCTAGAGGTAAAGAACATCGTCAAGACCTACGGCGGGGTGAAGGCCTTAGATGAGGTCTCAATGGCACTTACGGCTGGAAACGTGCACTGCCTAGCCGGTGAAAACGGGTGTGGTAAATCTACTCTGATTAAAATAATCAGCGGTGTTGAGCAACCAGATTCTGGGTCCATTTACATTGATGGAAAACTTCAGGAAAAGCTATCCCCATTTTCATCGATAATGGCCGGCATCCAAGTTATTTACCAAGACTTCTCCCTATTCCCAAATCTGTCTGTTGCGGAAAACATTACGATCACCTCTCAAGTGGCGATTAGGGCAAAACTATTTTCAGCGAGTAAGGCGAAAATCGCCGCCGCGACGATTATCAAAGAGCTCGGATTGACACTGGACCTTAGTGCAAAAGTTGAAGCTCTATCTGTGGCAGATAAGCAATTAACAGCCATTTGCAGGGCCTTGATAAATGATGCAAGAGTTATTGTGATGGACGAACCCACTACTGCCCTTACTCACACCGAAGTTGACTATCTCTTCGATGTGGTGCGGAAGCTTAGGGAGAGAGGGGTAGCGCTAGTTTTTGTAAGCCACAAGCTCGAAGAGTCACTCCAAGTTTCGCAAGATGTAACGATCCTACGAAACGGAAAGCACATTATTTCAGGTATAGCTAGCGAGTTCGACAGAAAATCCCTGACTCAATACATAACCGGGCGCGACGTTAGTGAGGCCAGGGAAATAACTTCTCCGGTCATGACAGCAAAACCGTTAATGGAGGTGTCGCACCTGTGCTCCTCTGGCGCATTTAATGATGTTAGCTTCACTCTTCATAGTGGTGAAATTTTGGGAATTACCGGGCTACTCGGTTCTGGAAGAACTGAAATTGCAGAAGCTCTGTTTGGGGTGAGGCCAGCTGAATCCGGAACAATTGAAATTGACGGACAGGCCATACGAGTTCGTACTATTCGCGACGCCATCAAGGCGGGGATTGGGTACTTACCTGAGGATCGTCTAACTCAGGGGCTTTTTCTGGACAAATCTGTCGGGGACAACATCATCGCGGGATCACTCGACAAACACAGGAGTGCTTTCGGTCTATTGGACGGAGAGGGTATCTCCAAGACCACTCAGTCAATGTTTGACCGGTTGAAGATTAAGGCGAAAAGCGTTTCGGCTCCGGTGAGATCTCTTTCAGGGGGAAACGCTCAACGAGTAGTGCTAGGAAAACTTCTGGCCAACCAACCCAAGGTTTTGATTCTCAACGGTCCAACTGTGGGAGTAGACATAGGGTCAAAAGAACAAATACTCGAAATTCTTCGGAACGAGGCAAATCTAGGAAGGGGGGTTATCGTAATTTCCGATGACTCCCTCGAGTTGGTTTCTGTTTGCAACCGCGTCTTGGTTGTTCGCCAGGGCGAGATTGTTGACACTCTGACTGGATCACAAATTACAGCAACCAACATTCAAGAAATGACGACAGCATGAGTATTTTTGCGACTCGGAGACCTCTAGAAATGCTAGCCGGACTGCGGGGTTCTAATAATGAGGGAGTGCTTGCACTTGTCCTAGTCGTCATAGTAGTTGCAATTAGCATCCTCAATCCGGTGTTCTTTTCGTTGACAACCATGTTTTCAATAATGCGCGGATCTATTGTTCCGCTTATATTCGCACTCGGTGTTCTGATTGTGATCATCTCCGGCGGAATTGACGTTTCCTTCGCGGCAATTGCAATCTTCTCTGCGTACACCGCAGTCAAAATTGCTCAAGATGGAAATTTTGATCCGGGATTAATCGTCATCACCCTAATGGCTGCTTGTTTTGGTGCCCTGCTAGGTCTTGTCAATGGCGCCGTCATAGCAAATTTCAGATTGCCTACCCTAATTGTGACCCTGGGAACACAAGGTCTTTTTCGGGGCGTATTGATAGCTTATGTGGGCTCTAAGTACATAGCCAACCCACCAATGTCCCTTGATGAGGTAGCTAAAACTAACATCATTTCAATTGTGAACGAGCAAGAACGCGGGGCGTTCTTGCACGTGTTGGTGGTTCCGGTAATCATTCTCACGATTTTGGTCGCCTGGATGCTGAAGCGAACGATGTTTGGACGCGCCATCTTTGCGATAGGAGGCGATGACGAGGCTGCTAGGAGGGCCGGCTTTCCCGTGGTTCGCATTCAAATGATGGTTTACATCTTGGTTGGTGTGCTGGCCGCGGTGGCCGGAGTCTTTCATGTGACTCTTGGAAGAAACGCTAATCCCCAGGACCTCGTTGGCAACGAGTTGGATGTCATCGCGGCTGTCGTGCTGGGTGGAGCTTCGGTGTTCGGTGGACGGGGTTCTGTGCTTGGCACAGTGCTGGGGGTTTTACTGATTCAAGTAATCAACAACAGCCTTCTCTTGGCCGGAGTTCCAACAGCTTGGCAGCGAGCAGCTGTGGGGGTTTTACTGATTGTTGGTGTCGGTATTCAAGCTCTTTCTGCAAAGAGAAAAACCAAGAGATCCTTCGTAACAGCACAGTTGGGGGCATAAAAATTGAATAGCAAAAGCAGCACAAGGCCTTCTCTTGTATCGGCAAACAATCGCTTGGACACGATAACTCGAGATTTTATTGTGAGAGCTAGAGGCGACCGGGGAACTAGCAGGATGCTTCTAATTTTGATTGGGTCATTTGCCCTTTTTACTTATCTGCAGCCAGATATCTTCCTCAATCCGGTAAACCTCCAGAACATTATGATTGCATCTCCGGAAATTGGAGTAATTGCGGTAGCAATGATGGTAGCCATGCTTACGGGGGGCATAGATCTGTCCACCGTTGCAGTGGCTAATCTCTCTGCAATAACAATAACCACCCTCTATTCGTCGCTAATGGCTAGCGATCCTGCGAGGGCTGCTCAAATGATGCCATTCATAGTTTTACTTGGATTAGTTGTCGGCCTTGCCGGAGGTTTATTTAACGGTTTCTTGATTAGCTACGTTGGAATAGCACCCATTCTGGCAACGCTTGGCTCCATGCAAATTTTCAATGGTTTGGCCATTGTCTGGACCGGAGGAAAAACCCTGTATGGAGCTCCCGAAGAATTAGCCGCAGTGGGCAAGGCTGGTGTTCTTGGAATGCCAACGACTTTCATAGCACTACTTGTAATCGCAGGACTTGTAGCCATTTTTCTAAACAAAACCTCTCTGGGAAGAAAAACGCAGCTTTTGGGTACCAACCCCGTAGCCGCCAGGTACTCGGGGATTAACTCGAGACAAGTACTAATGAGCACTTACATGCTGACTGGTTTACTTGGAGGCTGTGCGGGTGTTTTGTTCCTCGCTAGAAACCCAACCTCGAGTGCAGACTACGGAAGCTCCTACGTATTGTTGGTAATCGTCATAGCAGTTCTGGGTGGCACAAACCCTGCAGGTGGTTTTGCAACCGTGACCGGGGTCGTTCTTGCAACCCTGACTCTGCAAACGGTTGCGAGTGGATTTAATGCAATCCGCTTATCGGCCTACGAATATTCAATAGCGCAGGGGGCCATTCTGATCCTGGTCATGATCTTGGATCAGGCCTCGACGAAGCGAAAACTGAATAAGGGCCTAAACAAAGCCAACTGGTTCAAAAAGAAAGCAAGGAAATAAACATGAGGAAAATAATAAACAACCCCGATAACTTCGTCGATGAAATGATTGAGGGATTGATTCTTGCTCATCCGGGTATGGTCCGCTTGGCTTCGGCCGACAAACGGGTGCTTGTCCGGGCGGATTCGCCAGAGCAAGGCAAGGTTGGAATTGTCACTGGAGGTGGCTCAGGTCACCTACCTTTATTCAAGGGTTACGTTGGGAAAGGCCTAGCCTCCGGAGTTGCAATTGGAAACGTCTTTTCGTCTCCTTCGTCAAAGCAGTGTTTGGAGGCAACGAGGGCAGTTTCTGGGGGAGTGGGTGTGCTTTACCTTTACGGAAACTACGGAGGGGATGTACTTAATTTTGATCTTGCGGCCGAGATGGCTGAGGTTGAAAACATCGAAACCAGAACGGTCCTCGGTTGTGATGACGTTGCCAGCCAGCCAAGAGAAAGAGCAGCGGACCGTCGTGGTGTTGCCGGTATCTTCTTCGCGTTTAAGGCTGCGGGTGCCGCTGCACAGCGGGGAGATTCGCTTGACGAGGTAGCTGCTGCTGCTCAGGACGTTGTCGAAAACACGGGAACTATGGGCATAGGTCTTTCTCCCACGATCTTCCCAACCACGGGTAAGGCCAGTTTCGAGCTTCCGGAAGGTGAAATGGAAGTTGGAATTGGAATCCACGGAGAGCCCGGAATCCACAGAGGGGAACTGGAAACAGCGGATGAGATTGTTGCCAGACTGCTTGATCCAATCGTTGCCGATCTGTCTATTGTCTCGGGAGATAGTGTTGCCGTTCTAGTAAATGGGATGGGGTCCACTCCACTCGAAGAGCTTTACGTCATGTATCGCCAAGTAAACAAACTCTTAGCCGGTAAGGGAATTGCGATTGGTAAATCTTACGTCGGTGAATATGCCACCAGCCTTGAAATGGCAGGGGCGTCTCTCTCTCTCTTGAAATTAAATGCCGCTCGCTTAGAGCTTCTGAACGCGCCCGCTGAGTCACCATTTTTCAAAGAAGGTTAGATAAATAATGAACGGTATAGAGATGAATCAAGCTATTCGAAATACACTCGCCGACCTAAAGAATTACGCTGACGAGTTTCGTGATTTAGACGCTGCGCTGGGAGATGGGGACCTGGGGGTAACTATTTCTCTTGGAGCCGACGCAATTACTTCTTCCCTAGCGTCACTTCCAGAGAATGCGAGTCCGGTTGACATCGCTCAAGCCTGTGCCACGTCCTTTGCTGATGCTAACCCGTCAACAATGGCCGCACTTGTTGCCGGCGCTCTTCTGGCTGGCTCTAATCTCTGGGAGGGCAAGAGTGAGATAACTATTGCGGACACAGCCGCTTTTACTCTGGCCGCAGGCGAATCAATTGCGAAACGTGGACGTTCCCAAGTTGGAGACAAGACAATTCTTGACGCTATCGTTCCAGCCGCCAATGCGATGGCAGCCGAATCGGACCCTGCGGTTGCTTTAGAGGCGGGCATTGCTGCTGCAGAAAAAGCAGTTGTTGACACCAGGGCATTGCAGTCTCGTCGAGGCAGAGCATCTTGGCTGCAGGAGCGAAGTGTTGGATTGCAGGATCCGGGCGCTACCGCGTTTTGGTATCTACTGAGATCCTGGAAAGCCGCTAACTAGCTACTAAGTATTCGCAACCAAATCAAAGGAGGATAAATTGTCAACTATCGGTTTTCTAGGGCTTGGAACTATGGGTCAGGGAATGGTCAAAAATCTCGTGGAGAAAGGGCACGAAGTCACTGCATGGAACAGAAGTGCTTTTGACGTCGAGAGCCTCGGAGCCAAAAGAGCGTCATCAATCAGCGAAGCGGTTAAGGGCTTTGATTACGTGATGTACTGCTTGGCTGACGACAAGGCCGTTGAGGACGTTGTCCTGTCTAACGGCGGCGTCTTGTCTGAGGCGTCCTCTCCAACAATAGTGATTAATCTTTCAACAATTGATCCTCTTACCAGCGCTAAGGAATCCCTTGGCTTCACCACTAAGGGAATTAGATTTTTGGATGCTCCTGTCTTTGGATCTAAAGGCGAGGCGAACGCTGGCGGATTATGGATAGTAGCGGGAGGAGATAAAGAAGTATTTGATAAGGCTCAGGAGGTTTTGGGGCCAATAAGTGAAACTGCTCACTACATGGGAGCATCCGGAAGCGGAGCTCAGATGAAGCTCGTTGGCAACCTAATTGTGGCCGCCCAGCTTGAAGCTCTTGGAGAGGCGCTAACTTTGGCCAAGAAGGCAAACCTTGACCTAAGCGACGTGTTGGATGTCTTACACGTGACCGACTTTAGGTCACCAATTTTTGATGGTGTAGGGGCATCTGTAATTAGAGGCGATTACTCGCCAAGCTTTGCATTGAGGCTGATGCTTAAAGACGCGAAACTTGTAAAAGCATTTGCTGATCGCATGCAGTCCCCCGTTCCCGCGACGGAGGCCACACTAGAAATAATCACACAAGCAGTAGGTGAGGGTTGGGGTGAGGAAAATGCTTCGGCGCTAATCAAAGTCTTGTCCAAGAAAGCCGGTGTAGACCTAAAGGGTTAGTGGCGCAACCCACTCGCGTGGCCCATTAGATGCAAAACAGAAGGAGATTCAAGAATATGTCATGGTTAGTTGATACATTCAGGGTTCAGAAGCCGGTCATCGGCATGTGCCACCTACAGGCGATGCCGGGCGACACTGGTTACGACAAGAAGGGTGGCTTAGACAAAATAATTGAGCTAGCGAAGGCGGATTTAGCAGCACTTCAAGAAGGTGGAGTTGACGGTGTTCTCATTTCCAATGAATTTAGTCTTCCCTACTTGACAAAAACCGAGCCAATTACAGCGATTGTTATGGCACGAATAATCGGCGAACTACGGAGTGAAATTAATACTCCATATGGTGTAAATGTTTTGTGGGACGCGACCGCTTCTATTGATCTAGCTGTTGCAACTGGCGCAGCATTTGTTCGGGAGATCTTCACCGGTGTGTACGCATCAGATTTCGGTTTGTGGGACACCAATGTTGGTCAGGTTGCTCGGCACCGCAATGCGGTCTCGGGGGAGAACGTGAAACTTCTTTACAATGTCGTTCCGGAAGCAGCCAGCTATGTCGGGTCAAGATCAGTGGAAGAGATTACTAAGTCAACTGTTTTCAATTGCCAACCAGACGGGCTCTGTGTGTCCGGGCTAACCGCAGGGGCTGCAACCGACTCCAGCGTCTTGGCCAAAGTGAAGGAGAACGCGGGAAATACTGCTGTTTTCGTAAACACCGGAGTTACTGACAAAACAGTAGTGGAGTTACTTTCCATCGCAGACGCCGCAATAGTCGGCACGTATTTCAAGCGCGATGGCATCTTCGAGAACGCCACAGATTCAAAGAGGGTAGAAAAGCTAATGACTGAGGTTCGTCAGATGCGGTCTGGCTTTTAGGTCTCCCATGGTGAATTTATTTCTAGGCATAGACATCGGAACCTTCGAGACTAAAGGTGTTTTGGTCGATGAGCAGGGTGTGGTGCAGGCAAGCGCTTCGAAGAGGCACTCTATCTCGACCCCTCGCGAAAACTATGTTGAGCAAGATGCAGAAGAAGTTTGGTGGGCTGATCTAGTTTTTGTTGCTAAAAGGCTAATGAAAACCGAAGTCGCCAAATCGAGCACCATCGCGGCGATGGCTTGCAGCGCGATAGGACCTTGCGTTTTGCCAATTGACAAAAACCTAGCTCCCCTCAGGCCTGGCATTTTGTATGGAGTTGACGCTCGAGCTGGTAAGCAGATTTCCGAGCTAAGAGAAAGATTTGGCGACGACGAGATATTTGCAAAATCAGGTAACTCATTAAGCAGTCAGTCGGCGGGGCCCAAAGTGATGTGGGTTGCTCAAAATGAACCAGAAATTGCCGCCATGACTGAATGGTATGTCACCAGTCAAAGTTTTTTGGTCGCGAAGCTCACGGGTGAAGTAACCATGGATCATGGGACTGCCGGTTATTTTCACCCGCTTTATGATCTCAAGCAGCAGAAATGGGACATTACGGGTTGCGAGGACTTCGTCTCTGCAGCGCAACTTCCAAATCTTGCGTGGGCCACTGAAATAGCCGGTTACGTTACTCATGCCGCGGCTCTGGCCACCGGCATCCCTGAGGGTACTGTGGTGGCGGTTGGCACCACAGACTCGCCAGCCGAAGCAGTTGGTGCGGGTGTTGTTGAGGCTGGTGACACTATGATCCAGTACGGCTCTGCCGGCTACATGATTAACGTCCTGAATGCCCCAAAGTCAAGTAGTGATCTTTGGTCTGCTCCCTTTGTCTTTCCAAAGAGCTTCGTAGCTGCAGCCGGGACGGCTACAGCTGGAACAGTAACCCGATGGATCTGCGATTTATTAGATATTGACAGCTCTGAAGGGGATGAGAAATTATTCACTGAACTTATTGACCTTGCTATGCAATCCAAAGTTGGAGCTAATGGGGTTATTTTCCAGGCTCATTTGAGTGGCGAGCGCACGCCAGTTCAAGACGCAAATAGCCGCGGGATCTTCTTTGGACTTTCTCTCTCTCATACAAGGTCCGATATCGCTAGGGCTGCGATAGAGGGAATAGCCCATTCTTTGTCGTACGCATTTGAAACGTATTCCACTAATGGAATTGAGCCTGAGAGAATAAAGGCAATCGGGGGAGGAACAAAAAACACGATATTAATCGAATCCGTGTCCGCGATCTTAGATAAACCACAGACTGTCGCTAGTAGCGTCGGCGCCGCTTTTGGTGACGCTGCCATTGCTGCATACGCTGTTGGCCATCTGACATCCCGCAGTGAAATTTTGAATTGGGTAGGTTCTGAAGCGCAGGTTGGAGTGAACAGGGACATGCAGTCCAGGCTGCAACTTGACCACGAGGACTACAAGGCTTTATACGAAGCGACAAGAGCCCTAGGAACCAAGAGGTCATTAAGGGCTCGAGATGGATAATCGTTGGAGCTTGCTGGCCCACCAGCTAATCCGCGGCCTTGACATAACTTCCAATACCAAGGTGTCGATGTTTATGACCGATTTTCGATGCATGGAAGCTGTTTCTGCTTTTGTGGCTGAGTGCTACAAGGTTGGAGCGTACCCACAAGTTATGGCGACCGATGAAAGATTTGATCGATTCGCCCAAGAATTTGCCTCGGATGAGACACTTGGGAGCCCTGCTGGGCTAGAAGTCGCAGCAATGGAGTGGGCCGATGTGCATGTTTCCTTCAGGGGCATGGTGACTCCGGATTTCGATGTCGATCAGCGCAAAATTGCTCTGCTGCGCAAAGGCAAGGGAATTGTGTCCACCAAGCGCTGGCAACAGACTAGATGGTGCATTGTCCGTATTCCAGCAATCGAGTGGTCGAATATGATCAACGTGGACCATGAGGAGTTGTTGCATGAGTTTTTCGACAGTTCAATTGCCGATTGGGGAAAAGTTGGTGACCTGCAGCTATCGCTGTGTGACCGACTTGCCGAGGTCAGTCAGATAAGAATTCTTTCCAGAGATTCGGATTTAGTTTTGGGAGTAGCGGGGAGAAGATGGCTGTCTTTTGCCGGCGAGATGAATCTCCCAGACGGGGAAGTGGCAACTGCCCCAATTGAAACCAGCGTCAATGGCCATATCAAATTTCCTGGAGTGTTCTGGTTTTCGGGCGTCGCGATTCGGGACCTCATCCTGTATTTCGAGGGTGGCAAAGTCGTATCTTTTTCTGCAACTGAAGGAGCTGATTTGGTGTCTGCAGTTTTGGAGACAGATGATGGTTCGAGACATCTAGGGGAAATTGGAATTGGCACTAACCCAAACATGAAAACCCTCACCGGAGACCTGCTTCTTGACGAAAAAATTTTAGGCACGGTGCACATAGCCCTAGGTAGGGCATACCCAGACTCGCTTGGGGTTAATGAATCCGCACTGCACTGGGACATTGTCAAGGACCTTAGGGAGCAAGGGTGTTTTCTCTTCGCCGACGACTTGGAGCTAATTTCAAACGGAGAGCTAAAGGTTCCGTTGGCTAATTTTTCAAATCTCAGGAAATAAAGGCGACCACTACTGAGAATGTTCTTGAAATATTTAAATGCAATTAATTGCGAATGATGGAATTAGTTGCACAAGGGTTTCGAAGTCACCGTAGCTTGGTTTTAGGGATAAATACCAAGGGAAAGGGGAGGGAGCAAAATGAAAAGTGGTCCCTACATGATCGGCATAGACGGTGGCACAGAGGGCCTCAGGGTTGGCATTTTTGATCTTGATGGAAACCCCTTGGTTTTCGTGAGAAACGCCTACGAAACTAATTTCGTTCAGCCCGGTTGGGCCGAGCAAAACCCAGAGCATTGGTGGAAGGCCGCAGTGTCGGGCATTCGGAGCGCAATGAGTAACATCGGCGCCGAGTCGAGTGACATAGCCTCAATCTGCGTTGGGGCCACAAGCTGCACCGTTGTGTGCCTCGATGATTCGGGTAACGTACTCCGACCAGCAATCATCTGGATGGACGTTAGGGCGGAAGAGGAAGCCCGGATAGTGGCAGACAGCGGCTCTCCGGCACTACTTCTTAGCGGTCGAGTACATGCCTCGGCAGAATGGCTTCCGTCCAAAGCACTGTGGCTTTCTCGTAATCAGCCGGAAATTTTCGCAAAGACTACGTGGATGGCGGAATACGCTGACTACCTAACTTGGAGGCTAACCGGGGAAAAAGTGGCATCTCAAAATAATGCTGCTATTCGCGCCTATTACGACGTGGAAAACGGGGGTTGGGCACGTGAGCTGTACGCAACCCTCGGTATGCCCGATTTGGTAGAGAAGCTTCCCGAAGTTGTTCTGCCCATGGGTACGCCAATAGGCAAGCTCACGAAACGAGTCCAGGATGAGCTCGGCTTAGATGAAAACGTAGTTGTTGTGACCGGAGGCGCTGATGCATTTGTGGCTCAAATAGGGCTAGGCGTCGTAGAGCCTGGAGCCATGGCGCTTATCACTGGGTCGTCTCATCTCCTGCTGCTTCAAACCAAGAACCGTGTTCATGGGGAGGGAACCTGGGGTGGCTATCCTGGGGCCGTTATCGATGGTCAGTACACGGTGGAAGGGGGACAGACTTCCAGCGGTTCAATGATTGGTTGGTTTAGGCGCCTGGTTCAGTCGGAAGAGGTTGAGGACAACTTTTTTGAAGCTTTGTCTCCGCTTGCTTCAAAGCTTCCACCAGGGTCAGATGGGCTCATTGTGCTGGATCATTTTCAGGGAAACAGGACTCCTTATGTGGACGCATTGTCTCGCGGGGCGATACTGGGCCTTTCGTTGAGCCACCGAAGGGAACACATCTTTCGAGCAATGATCGAGTCGGTCTGCTTCGGTAGCGAAAATACCATGCGCAGATTCCGAGAGCAGGGACACCAAATTGATCGAGTTGTTGCAGCCGGAGGGGCAACAAATAGCGATCTTTGGCTTCAGCTCCACGCGGACATTTCGAATGTTCCAGTCGAAGTCACTAAGGTTTCAGAGACAGCGAGCTTGGGACCGGCAATACTTGGTGCCGTCGGAGCAGGGCTATACAAAGACATAAATGACGCCGTGGATGCGATGGTACACAGGGACAGGGTTGTGTTGCCTAATAGCGAAGTGCACCAGAGGTACGAGGAGTTCTTTCTCGCATACCAAAAATCTTATGAGGCACTAAAGCCAATAATGCACCAGCTCTCTGCGGCCCAGAAATCGAAGCAGCGAGATACCTAATGCCTCAGCTAACGAGCGGTGGAAGGGCGAATGACTTGGCTCGCGTAGCCGAGATGCACTTCATTCAGAGAATGGACCAAAAACTTATAGCGTCTCGAATTCACGCTTCGAGATCAACTGTGAGCCGGATGTTGAAAGAGGCTATTGATTCCGGAATAGTCGACTTCAAGATAAACCACCCCCTGGCCCGGGATTCGCAGTTAGAAAAACAACTATTAAAAATCTTGAAGTTGCGTGAGGTTTGGGTCTCGAATTTGGAGAGCGCTATAACCAGAGACGAAGGAAGGATTATCGGCGAACTTGGTGCCAAGTGCATTGATCAGCAAGTTACTAAAACTGGCTCCCTAGCAATCTGCTGGGGCAGCGCTACGAAGTTAGTTGTTGAAAACTTAGAGACAAATCCAGAAAAACAAGTTCACGTGATTCAGATGATCGGCTCCATGGGCACGAGTGACTCGACCAACGATGGCGTTGAGCTAACAAAAATGGCTGCAAGAAAGCTAAAAGGTACTTATGAACTTCTAAACGCTCCTCTGGTTGTTGATGATGAGGCTTCGGCGCTGTCGTTACTGCGACAATCGGCTATTTCCAAGGTGCTGGATGCGGCTGAGGCTGCTGATTGCGCTCTGGTTGGCCTGGGCGCTATAAACCTGAATTCATCTGCATTGGTTGCCGCCGGATACTTGACAGCCGACGAGGTTTCTGACGCGTTGGTGCTCGGTGCAGTCGGTGACGTGTCGGGTATTTTGATCGACAGTAGGGGTAGAGAGGTTGTCTCGAAGTTCACCTCCAGGGTGATTGGGCTGAAGCCTCAAAGAATTAAAAATATAAAAAATACTGTTGCGGTGGCTTTCGGACAGGACAAGCTTCAGATTATTCAAGCTGCAGCTCTCGGCGAATACATAGACATTTTGATTACCGACAGCTCAACAGCCAGAAGCCTTATTTCATCATCCATAGCAACAACACACTCAACCGAAGGAAGAACGAGTTCCATATGAAGGCAATTGTTTATAGGGGACCTGGAGACGTAGTGGTCACTGAAGTGGAAAAGCCAAAACCAGCCGTTGGCGAGGTGTTGCTGAAAATTTCTAGCAACACTATTTGTGGTACCGATTTACGAATCGCCCTTGGAATCAAGAGGAAAGGGGTCGTGGCTCCCAGGATTTTAGGCCATGAAGTCGCTGGAGAAGTTGTTGAAATGGGTGACCATGTTGTCGGCTACGAAATAGGAGACAAGGTAGGAATGAGTCCGACTTATTCCTGCGGCACATGTGCGGAGTGTTCGGAGAAGCGTTCTCATCTCTGCAAGAATGCCCTAGTGCTAGGACACCAGACAGACGGTGGCCTAGCCGAATTTATTCTCATTCCGGCGAAGGCCGTTTCCGATGGGGTTTTAGTTAGCTATAAAGGCGATCATGATCCTGTTGCAGTGTCCTTAGCGGAACCTCTTTCGTGCATTATTCACGGGCAAAAGTTTTTGCAAATAACATCCGCGGACACCGTGTTGGTTATTGGTGGAGGAGCAATAGGTCTGATGCATGCGAAGCTTGCGAAACTATCGGGTGCCGCGACCGTAATTCTGAGTGAGCCTCTTGAGTTTAGAAGAAGACTCGCATTAGATTTCGGTGCAGACATTGCTGTCGACCCGACTACAGAGGATCTATCCGCAATTGTGCTAGAAGAGACAGGTGGGGCTGGGGCCCAAGTTGTAATTTTATGTATAGGAGTACCCACTCTGGTAAATCAGGCTCTTCAGCTGGCAGCCAATAGGGGAAGGGTGAGTATGTTTGCTGGTTTTCCGGTGAATCAAAACGCAGAGATTGATTCAAATTTAATTCACTACAAGGAGCTTTCGGTTGTTGGCAGTTCCAACTCAACGGTACCTGATTATCGAGAGGCTATAAGGCTCATAGATACTTACCAAGTTGAAACTGCAAAGCTCGTTACTCACCGGTTTAACCTCGATCAATACTTAGAGGCTGTAGAGATGATGGATCATCCATCAGCGCTCAAAGTGGCGATAATCCCAGAATAAATAGACCAAAAACTAAAACTAGGAAACAAGAGAAGCAAATGGCAGAGCACGTTCAAAAGAGACAGGAGAGTACTTCGCGAATGTTCCAATTCGAT
The DNA here is from genome assembly GCF_000257665.1 of Candidatus Aquiluna sp. IMCC13023. GTDB lineage: Bacteria > Actinomycetota > Actinomycetes > Actinomycetales > Microbacteriaceae > Aquiluna. The sequence goes on along the minus strand of NZ_AJKR01000003.1, from coordinate 354,584 downwards.
CCACTGGTTTCCACGTGAAAGGTGCAAACTCCCTCGATTCGGGGGAAGAGGAATAGACTCAGCCGCATTTTCAACAAGGACAGCGAAAAAAGACAAGCGGTTCTAACTAAGAATTTTTTGGGTTCGTTGCCACTTGCGCGATAACTCCTTTGCAAAAAAAATACCCAGTCCGCTTTCTAAAAGCGCACTGGGTATTTCTAATTACTTGCTTTAGTCAATAAGGCCTTCTGATAGCAACCAGTCCCTGGCAATTTCAGCCGATGACAGTTGCTCGTCAACGCTTCTAACGTTGAGGGCAACTAGGTCTGCTGCTGTCATAGCCGATGAAACGGCACTGATTAGATCGCGTGCTTCTTGATTCACGGCATCCGAGGCAATCGGCACAAGGTTAGACGACAGGAAAAGTCCCTGCGGGTCTGTCAATGTGACCAGTCCAAGCTGCTGGATTCGTGGGTCAGCGCTATAGACGTTTGCCATGTCAATCAGCCCTGCGACCAGTGACTCAACGGTGGTGTCTCCAGTGGCCTCAAACTCCACGGTCACGCCGTAGGAGCTTAGGAGGCCAGTTGGTCCGTATGGTCTCTCAGCTAGCTCTGGGGCGCCACCTAGACGTATTCCGGATACTCCAGCAAGATCTGCAATAGAGGTTAAGTTGTTCTTCATTGCAAAGTCACTTGTGACGTTGTACGAGTCCTGATCGGAGGCTCCTGAGAGAGCAAGTGCGGTTAGGCCTGCTGGTAATGCGGCCTGCAAGGCTTGGTAAACGTCTTCTTCGGCGGTTGCGGTGGCTTCGGGGTCGAAGTACTGCAGCAAGTTTCCGGTGTACTCAGGGAAAAGATCTACTTCGCCGGCCAAAAGCGCGGGTACATAAACGTCGCGCTGTCCTAGGGCAAACTGCCTGTCAACCGAGTATCCGGCGTCTTCTAGAACCTGAGCGTATACCTCGGCAACTATTTCGTTTGAGTAGTAAGCCTGGGAGCCGATTACAAGCGGCTCGCTATTTGAATCAGCGCAGCCTGCAAGCCCCAGTACTGCAACAGCGCTGAGAGCAATTGCACTCTTAGTGGATTTTTTCATTGGATTTCCTTCTGGTTGTCTATCGATTTGATTAGTGAATGAGCCGGCGCACTAATTTACTCTGTACCTTGGCTAAAAGCCTCTCTCCGGTAATGGACAACAACACAATGACCAAAGCACTTCCCGTTAATTGAGCGAAATCTCGAAGCGCCAGACCCTGAATGATTCCAAAGCCCAAGCCACCAAGTCCAACAAGGGGCGCAAGCACCACAGTGGAGACTACTTGAAGGTAGGCAATCTTGAAGCCACCAACCATGGAGGGTGCCGAAAGTGGCAAGCCAACATGCCTAATTTGCTGCCACGTGGTCATGCCTTGAGCTCGAGCGCCTTCACGGATAGCTATTGGTACTGATTTAATGCCCGCATAAGCCCCTGCCAAAACAGGTGGAATCGCGATACTCACCAGCGCCAAAACTACAGCGAACTGCCTAAATTCAACACCCATTAGCATCACCAGCGCGAACATCAGGCCCATCGTGGGGATAGCCCTCGAGGCGGACGATATCGCTATCACCAGACTCTCGCCGCGTCCGGATTGGCCGATGGCTATGCCGATCGGAATCGCAAGAAGTCCTGCAATTGCAAGGGACACAAGGGTGAGTGTCAAATGTTCTAAAAATAAGTTGGCAAGACCGTATCGGCCAGCCCAGTTTTCAGGATCCGTGAGCCAGTCGAAGAGCTCACCGATGCTAAACACGCTGGGCCGATCTTCTGGTCCATGGCGTGAGGACCCTACCTAGAGCCATAAGCCCAATATCCATCGCAATGCCGATTAGAAAAATCGCAAACAGCCCGGTGAGTATCTCCTCGGGTATTTTTCGTTGGAAGCCATCCAAAAATAAGTAGCCCAGATTTCTAACTCCGACTATGGCCCCGATCGATGCCATGGACACAGTGCTTGCCGCCGCTACCCTCAGCCCTGCGATGAGACCAGGGATAGCAAGGGGTAGCTCCACGTGAACAAAAAGCTGAAGTGGGCTCAACCCTTGAGCTCTGGCGATAAAAACTGCTGGTTTGGGCACCTGGCCAAACGCATCGCGGGTGGAGAAGAACATCGATGCTGCAACATAAACGCTCAGGGCGATTACTACGTTGGTCGGGCCTAGGTAGCTGGTTCCGATTACCGCGGGCAATGCCACGAAGATTGCAAGCGACGGAATTGCGTAGATCGCACTAAAAGTGGTGCCAATGGTTCCTGCGAGCCTTGCTGGAGTGAGCCTGACTAAAGCAAAGGCAAAGACTGAACCCAAGAAAAGTGGCACAAGGGAAATCAGTAAATGAGCTACCGAGAGTTGAAGCACGAAGTCAAAGTTTTTAGCGGCCCACTCCATAATTGCCCCCGCTACAGACCAAGTAGTTTTTGCACGAACTTGTTGGCTGGCTTTTCAGTTAGCTCCTTTGGGGTACCGACCTGTTCGATCTTCGCGCCCTGGCTCAAAACCACCAGCTGATCAGCTAGCTTGATCGCTTCGTAGCGGTCGTGAGTAACCAAAATAATGGTGAGCGAAAGCTGGCGTTGAATTCGAATCAACTCGTCTTGCAGTTCCTCTCGGACAATCGGATCTACCGCTCCAAACGGCTCATCCATAAGAAGAATGTTCGGCCTGATTGCAAGGGCTCTTGCGACACCAACTCGCTGCTGTTGTCCGCCGGACAGCTGTCCTGGAAAACGATCGTGGAAACTGCTACCAATGCCGACGAGTTCAAGTAGCTCAAGGGCGTTTCTTAGCGCTTCATCTTTGGTTTGACCGGCTATGTTGGCGATCAGGGTCACGTTGTCTAAAACGCTCTTGTGGGGGAGTAGCCCAACCTCCTGCATGACATAGCCAATGGACCGTCGGAGAACCACCGAATCCAGGTCCGCGATCTCATTGCCGTCGATTAGCACAGATCCGCTGGTCGGCTGCACAAGCTTGTTCACGGTGCGAAGAAGAGTTGTTTTACCGGAACCCGAAAGACCCATGAGAACGGTAATTTTGCCGCTCGGCGCAGTGAGCGAAAAGTCAGCAACGGCTAAGTCCTGGCCATATGTCTTTGAGACGTCTCTAAATTCAATCAATGGTCAAATTCCGGCTACTAGTTAGCCTTTGGAAACCTCGACCATTCGGTAAAAGGCCACGTGACCGGCGATCGAAGCTGCGCCGTCCTTTGGGGTTTTGTAGGTCCATGCCGAGTCTTTGCTGGTTTTACCATCAACATTTAGGTTGAAATAGCTTGCGGTTCCCTTCCACGGGCAGTTCGTCTGCATTTGGGAATCCGTGAGGTAATCCGTTGTGACCGAGTCGAGGGGGAAGTACTGGTTTCCTTCGATCTCCACTGTCTTATCAGACTTCGCAATTACTTTGCCGTTCCATGTTGCTGTGTACATGTGAGGCCTCTCTTGTCAGTGGTACTAACATTCTGCCTCGGCTTATAGTTCCCAAAATTCTAGCTCTAGTTTAGGTTGCGGGCTAAGCATGAAACATACTCAGATTTGGGACAGAATGACGGCGGAGGCTTTTACCCGCTAGTCAATTGCCTTAGGGCAGCAGACTAAAAACCTTGCCGTTATCGGTAGAGACATACGCCCCTTGCTCGTCTAGGACAATAATGCTGACACCGCTAGCTGCTACATCTCGTATGCCGGTGAACGATCCCGACATTTCAAGGAATGGCATTCCCAGTTCGGGGCTCCTGTAAATCGTTGAGTCGGTAGCGAGGATGATCCCGCTGTCAGACCAGTCGACTTTTGTTAGCCCAGAAGGTGCAGTTATTTCTGTGAGGGAAAGCCCTGAGTCTTCGGTTAGATACAGGAAGCCCTCAGAGGTTAACAGGAACTGCAGACCGTTATTTGGATTTAGGCTCAAACTTGTCAGGCTTGGGGTTGCAATGTTGGACCAAGTAACAGCTCCATCTTGGGATCCGACAACCACGCCGTAGTTAGCTGCGACACCGACCAGTGAGTCTCCTGAGACCTCGAGCAGGTGGAAGTCGACCTCACCGGTCAAGGATTTTGGCGTCCAAGTGTCTCCGTTGTCGCGAGACTCAAGTATCCCGAGAGGGTTAGGAAAATCTTGTCCGGGTCCTGGGTGGCCACTGGCGTAGAAAACGCCCTTATCAATCGTCAAACCCATGGCATCGAATTCTTCGCCGATTAGGTTCCATCCCTCGTCGGACCATTTGTAAATACCATGATGGCTGGCAAGGTAAAAGTTACCCCCGTCAGCTGCGACACTGTGGACATGCTCCATTTGGGCGATTGCCTTTGGTCCAGGTGCGGAAGCGCAGCCAGTTGCCACCAGCAGAATCGCTCCAGCCATTCCTTGCGCTCTGAGCATCGGCCAACTTCTCGAGTAGTTTTTCATCTCCATAAAGTTAGCCTCTCGATCTAAGGATCCGCTGTTAAATCTCTGCCAATTAGTATTCCGTGAACGCTTGTTCACTTTGGACTCAGTCTTGCCGGCAGAAGTTGGCTAGCCTATTTTCAAACTGACGGGTTAGCACAGTGTCGGGGCAATGGCCGGGGATCTTTTTATGTAGGTATCCATGACCTCTATTTGCAGTCCTATAGCTATTCTTAACAGGCAGCGGCCTATAACCGTCTTGAATCCAAAGGGGACTGATTGAAACAAGGGATATCCATCGCAGTAGTTGGCAGCATCAACGCTGATTACTCGGTCTTTATGAAAAAGCTGCCCTTGCCCGGGGAAACTGTATTGGCATCACAATCGGGACGCTTTGCCGGAGGAAAGGGTCTGAATCAGGCTGTTGCAATCCATCGGGCCGGTGGTGACGTAACTTTCCAGTTTGCAGTTGGGGACGATGACGACGGTAAGTTTTTGACGAACTTTCTGGTTGAACAAAAAGTGGTCTTCTCCAGAATCCTCGACGCTGGAACTGCAACCAGTAAGGCTTTCATACTCGTAGATCAAGACGGCGAGAATCAGATCGCAGTTGTTCCAGGAGCTAATTACAGCCCCAAATTAAAAGAGCAAAACTTTCAAGATGGAGCAGGACTTCTTGTTCTGCAGTTGGAGATTGGAAATGACAGCAACCTAGTAGTTGCCGAGCTGGCCAAGAAGGCTGGCTGGAGAGTTGTCCTCACCCCCGCACCATCATCGGAGTTTGACCCCAAGCTGCTGGAATTCATAGACATTATTACTCTCAATGAAACTGAAGTTACTCAAATCGCAGGTGGGGCGGACTTTGAAAGCGCCGGTGCAGAGCTTTCCAAAAATGTGGGGCTAGTGTTTGTTACTCAAGGCGCCCAGGGGGTATCGGTATTTGCTGATGGACAGCTCCTTGGCCATGTTGACGCAATGGCCGTCGATGCGATTGATGCGACCGGTGCCGGGGACACTTTTTGCGGCTACGTGGTGGCGGGACTAGCGCAAGGCCTAACCCCATTGGAGGCCGCAGAACTTGGCACCGTAGCCGCAGGGATTTCCGTTCAATCAAGGGGAGCGTCCAATTCGATTCCATTGAGGCAAGAGGTCGACTCGCTAATGCTCAAAAGACGAAAAGGCTAGCTTGTTACAGGAGCGCATCCAGCAGCATGTAGAGGCCTAAGAGTGCCAGAGCTAGGCCACCGATTCCGCGGAAGTTAGCCAGTCGTTTTTCTGAACCGCCAAGCCAGTGCCGTGCCTTACCGGCTGCAATCGCATAAACCGAATCGCTTGTTACTCCAATTATTAGAAATAGCGCACCGAGTACAAGCATTTGTGCGCTGGGGTTGCCACCCGAGGGATCAACGAAGCTTGGCAACGCTGCAATGAAGAACACCAAGGTTTTAGCATTCGTAATGCCAACAACTATTGATTCACTCAAGACTTTTTTGCCCGAAGGTGAAACCGAGGCGTTACTTGCATCAAGTTTTTTGCGCTGCCAGATTGCTTTTAATCCCAAGTAGCCGATCATTAGTGCGCCAACTACCTTGATGACAAAAAATAGATCGGGAAATTGTTGGATAAGAACACCGAGCCCCAGAGCCACAATAAGAATTTGTAATCCAACACCCAGTGCGTTTCCAAAAACGCTTATAAGCGCGGCTCTTGTCCCAAGCACCAATGCTCGACCGATTGCAAACAGCACACTTGGTCCCGGTACCAGAATTATGACCATTGACAGCAGCAAGAAGCCGATTATGTTTTGGGTTGTTGGCACTCCAAGATGTTACTGCAGTGAAGCTATGTTTTCTTGCGCCTGAGTAGGCGATAAGCATTGGTGGAAACGAGGGCCCAAACAACCAAAACCGGTTGGAAGAATAACCTCACGAATCGAGCTTGGTCAGTGTCCAGGCCGAATGCGCTAAGTCCGTTTATCCACTGCGAAAGATTGCCGGGGAATATAGCGATGAAAAACAAGGCTGCTGCCAACCCAATCAGCTTTCGCGGCAGCTGTGTCCAGAGCACTAAGAGACCAAGTCCCAAGGAAATTTCCACAATTCCCGATGCGATAACTACGAAGTCAGCATCAAACGGAAGCCAGGTCGGAACCTGAGCCCGGAATTCAGCTCGCGCGGTAGTCAGGTGAGAAATACCGGCGGATAACAAACCAAACCCAAGGCCAATTTGAAGCAGAACTTTTATGTACTTCACCTGGAGGCTGCTAGCGCTATTTCGACCATGTTTGCGAATCCAGATTCTCGCTCTTCTGAGGAGGTGTGGCCAGAGCCATCCATCATGTCTGACACCGTGACAATGCTCAGTGCTTTTCGGCCAAACCTGGCCGCGAGAGTGTAGAGCTGGTTGGTTTCCATTTCTAGAGCCAGAATCCCAAGCTTTTTCCACTGCTCTAGCGAGTCCGTGGTGTCATAGAAAAGATCACCGGAAGCTATGCCGCCGACATGAAAGCGGACTTCAAGCTCTCTTGCCTTCGCAACTGCCTTTTCAAGGAGTTCGTAGTCTGCACTTGGAGCAAAATCCAGGCCGTTGGTGGCGCGACGATTTATTTGAGAGTCGGTAGAAGAGGTCATGGCAATTACTACATCGCGAAGTTTGGTTGGGGCCAATCCACCCGAGGTGCCAACCCGGATTGCTTTTTGAACACCGAAATCTTCGAAAAGCTCGTGAGCGTAGATTCCGATTGATGGGGCGCCCATACCTGTGCCCTGAACCGAGACTCGCTGACCGTTATAAGTGCCAGTAGATCCAAACATGTTTCTTACCGAGTTGTACTGAACCGGGTTTTCGAAGAAGGTATCCGCGATCCACTTTGCACGAAGAGGGTCTCCAGGCAACAAAACCGTGTCCGCAATTTCTCCAGGTTCGGCCCCAATGTGAATGCTCACTAGGTCAGGTCACTCGCGTTGTCAGAAAGCTGGCCTTGGGCCTTATAAAGATCAAGCTTGGCTCTGGTGTCTTCGATGTCAAGGTTTCGCATGGTCAACTGTCCGATTCGATCGGTCGGACCGAAGGCCTCTTCGGCATTGCGCTCCATCGAGAGCTTTTCCGGGTGGTAGCTAAAACCCGTGCCTTCGGTGTTCATTATTGTGTAGTCATCGCCTCTGCGAAGTTTTAGCGTCACCGACCCAGTTACCGCACTGGCAACCCAGTTCATGAGAGATTCTTTCAGCATTAGGGTCTGCGGGTCTAACCAGCGACCTTCATAGAGCAGACGTCCCATTCTGCGGCCTTCTTGATGGTAGCTAGCGACGGTGTCCTCGTTGTGTATTGCACTCAGAAGTCTTTCGTAGCAAATGTGTATAAGCGCCATTCCAGGAGCCTCGTAGATGCCGCGAGATTTAGCTTCGATTATTCGGTTTTCAATCTGATCGCTCATGCCAAGTCCGTGTCGGCCACCAATTTCGTTGGCCTTGAAAATAATATCGGCGGCGCTAGATAGCGTTGCACCGTTTATCTTCACGGGTCGACCCTGCAAGAATTCAACGGTAACTTCTTCTGCTTCAATCTTTACTGAGTCATCCCAGTGCTTGACGCCCATTATCGGCTCCACTATTTCTAGAGGTGTGTTCAAAAATTCCAGGCTTTTGGCCTCGTGAGTAGCACCAAGCATGTTGGCGTCAGTTGAGTAGGCCTTTTCTACCGAAGAGCGGTATGGAAGCTCTCGCTCGAGAAGCCACTGACTCATTTCTTCACGGCCCCCAAGTTCTGCAACAAAGTCAGCGTCTAGCCAAGGCTTATAAATTCTCAGGTTTGGATTGGCTAGTAGGCCGTAGCGATAAAACCGCTCTATGTCATTGCCCTTATAGGTTGAGCCATCGCCCCAGATGTCAACGCCGTCCTCTTTCATGGCACGAACCAAGAGAGTTCCGGTAACAACTCGGCCTAGCGGAGTGGTGTTGAAATAAACCTTGCCTCCGGTTCGAATGTGGAATGCACCACAGGCAAGAGCGATGAGACCTTCTTCGGCCAGCGCTTCTCGGGCATCGACAATGACGCCTGCCTCGGCACCATATTCCTTTGCTCGACCTGGGATTCCATCAATGTCGTCCTCGTCATACTGACCAAGGTTGGCTGTGTAGGCATAGGGAATGGCGCCTTTTTCGCGCATCCATGCAACAGCGACCGAAGTATCGAGCCCTCCGGAGAAAGCGATACCGACTTTTTTCCCTACGGGGAGTGATGCTAGAACTTTAGACACGCTGCCAAGCTTAACCAAAAAGCTGGTGCTATGCCTGCGCCATTGCTTTTTGAAGAGTCGAAAGCCCTAGGCCTCCAAGATTCAACGCAGTTTTATGAAATAGCTTGATGTCAAAGTCGTCACCCTTTTTCGCTGCGTAGTCATCCCGAACTTGCTCCCAAATGCGCTGCCCAATTTTGTAGCTTGGTGCTTGTCCTGGCCACCCGAAATATCTGGTGACTTCAAACTTTACAAATTCTTTGCTCATGTTTACGTTCTTGCCCATGAAATCAAGTGCGTAGTCAAAATCCCAAGTTCCACTGCCGTCAAGCCTCGGCTTGCCTAGGTGAACCCCGATATCCAGAACAACGCGAGCAGCACGCATTCGCTGACCGTCAAGCATCCCGAGGCGATCAGCCGGGTTATCGAGGTAACCAAGCTCGTCCATTAGGCGCTCGGCATACAGCGCCCAGCCTTCTCCGTGACCAGAGGTCCAAGACGCTAGTCGACGCCAAGCATTGAGGGTCTCTTTCACGTAGGTAGCCTGAGCCACCTGAAGGTGATGACCGGGAACGCCCTCGTGATAAACGGTGGTGGTTTCACGCCAGGTATCGAATTCAGTAACGCCGACTGGAACCGACCACCACATGCGCCCAGGCCTTGAAAAGTCATCAGACGGCCCGGTGTAGTAAATTCCACCGTGTTTAGTCGGTGCGATCATGCACTCGAGCCTTTTTATCGGCTCAGCAATCTCAAAGTGTGATCCGGAAAGGGCCTTCACGGCAGCGTCCGAGAGTTGCTGCATCCATTCTTGAAGAGCCTTTGTGCCTTGAAGCTTCGTGCTGGGGTCCTTTTCTAAGTAGGCGATTGCCTCTTCAACGCTGGCCCCGGGGAGAATCTGTTCGGCAACTAATGCCTGCTCAGCCACTACCCTGGCAAGCTCTTCTTTGCCCCACTCGTAGGCCTCATCTAAGTCCACTTTGGTTCCTAAGAACCTCGTGGACAACAACTCATAGCGCTCTCTTCCAATGGCATCCTCAGTGGTTGCACCTGGCAAGAGTTCTTTTTCTAAAAACGAACCAAATTTTGCATATCCTGCTGTCGCAGCTTCTGCAGCCTCGGCCAGATCTTCCATAAGGTGGCCTGAGAGCGCACCCTCTTCTGCTTTGGCGTCCTTTGCAAACTCACGAAAGAAGCCGTCGGTCGCTGTGATTTGTCTCACCTGATCAATGACCGCTTCGACTTGGCGTTTTGCTGGTGCGTCATTCGCACTTAGTCCGACTCTCAGCGTTTCGATGTATCCAGCCAAGGACGACTCCACTTTTCGCATTCTGGAAGATAGGTTCTCCCAGTCTTTTACCGTTGCCGTTGGTGAGTTATCAAAAATGTCTCGAACTCCTTGAGCCGGAGACGCAATGTTGTTGAGGTTTCTAAAGTGAAGCCCGGAATCATAGCTTTGGATTTCCTGAGTCAAGGACGCGGTCATCGCATCTTTAGTCACTTCGTCTATCTGATCTTGTGGCTCAAGCGCTGCCAGCATGGCAAGAACTTCCTTGATGGCCAACTGCTCATTAGCCAGCGCTTCGGGGGAGTGGTCATCCATGTCACCCTCGCCGCCGGGGTAACCAATGTCGGTCGCGAAGGATGGATAGCGGTTGGCCATATCAAGAACTAATTCATTGGCCAACAGGTCTATTGGGGTCTCGGTGCGCTTCATAGCCACTTCCTTTCAACCCGATGATTCTAGTTGGATGAAGGTTTGAGATGGCTATAAAAAATAGGCAGAGACGGTTACTTCACGCTTTCTAGCGGGACTTCCAGGCCTGCGGCGCGAATCGCTTGAGAATGTAGGTTTCAAAAAGCCCAATCAGGTTATAAAGCAAGATGGAAACCAACGTAATGACAACAACATAGGCCCAAACCTCGTTCGTCTTTGCCCTGCCAACGGCCGAAATAATCCCATAGCCGATGCCCTGGCCGGTTGCTAACCACTCGACCAATAGTGCCCCCGTAATTGCGCCTGGGACCGAAATCTTTACCGCTGCAAAGAATGAGGGTAGCGAACTGGGAAAAGCAACATACCTAAGGGCAGCAAGCTTGTTCGCGCCATATACGGTGGCAACATCGAGGGTTGCCTCAGATGCGGACCTTAGGCCAAAGACAATGTTTACAAGCGCTGGAAACAAAACCACAATTGCCCCCATCACTGCAACCGTGACTTGCTCTCTGCCAAAAATTAGAATCAGAATCGGCGCCATTGCAATTAGCGGCACTGAACGCAGCAACATCGCAATCGGCATCAGTGCCTGCTCGACCGATTTGAACAGGGCGAAAAGCACCGAAATAAATGTTGCAAAAAACAACCCAAAGGCAAAACCGATCCCGGCATCGAACATGGTTTGGGTAAGAGCGGAAATTACCAGAGCCTGATTCTCCATGGCACCTTCAACTAGGAACAGCCAGTTGAAGACATCGAGGGGGCCCTTGCCAATATATGGGCTGACATCGAATGCCCAGAGTGCGAATACCCAGAGGATTAAAACCACAACTAGCGAAAGGGCAGTGTTGCCAATTGACTGCGTAATGATCTTGGCTGTTTGTTTTGCAGCATCGCGCTTGACCTTGCTGCGAACAGCAATCATTGAGCGATCTTGAGAGTCTTCTATCTTGAAGTTCATCGGCTAGTCACCTTCGCCCAAGGGGTAAGTAGCCTGCCAATAATGCTAAATAGTGCGTAACCGCCACCGGCGATCAAACCAGAAATGAGCGCAACGCCCCAAACTCTCGCGATTTCAAGGCTCTGCTGGGCATTGACCATGGCTGGCCCAAAGCCAACATCTGGACCACCCACATATTCACCGAGGATTGCACCCAAAAACGCAGCTGGTGCGGCTATTTTGAAGGCTGCGAAGATAGACGGCAACGCTGAGAGCAGTTGCACCCGAAACAGTCGTTGGAGCGCACCGCCACCGTAGGCAGTCACCACATCGAGCATCCTCCTATCAGTTGCCTTCACGCCAGTTAGGGCTCCAATCATGGTTGTGAAAAAGACGCTCAGTGCAGCCAGAACTACTGCAGCACCGGCCGGTTCGCCGGCCCCGGGCGCACCAACAATGAGTCGCACGATAGGCCCGATAGCAACGATTGGGATGCAGTAGGTAATTACCGCGATTTGAGTTGTGAGTGTTTCAAGTCTTGGCAGTACCAGCGCAATGCCGGCAAAGACAAGTGCCAATGCGTTTCCCCAGGCAAAACCAATGGCCGCTTCGGTAAGGGTAATAATTCCGTTTCGCCAGTAAAACTCAAAGCCATCTTCAAATAGTTGAACTACAACTTCCAAGGGGGTGGGGATGGCTCCACCGGAACCATCCGGTCTGGTTCCCACGCTTGCAAAAACTGTTTCAGCCAGCAACCACCAAATGGCAAGGGTGGAGACAATACCAATCACGCCGCCAGCCCAGGTTGGCAAGCGGAGCTTGCTGCGCACGGTGGTTGCGCTACTCATCGCCAACTGCTGCGCCATTGCCGCCAAATAGGAGATCTGATGCATGGTCGTGGAGTGCATGGAACTCAGGGGTTCGCATCATCTCTGGCGTGCGTGGTCTGGGCAGGTCGACTTGAATAATTTCTTTGATTCGGCCAGGCCTTGGGCTCATTACGGCCACCTGATCGCTCAAAAATATCGCCTCCGAGATCCCATGGGTAACCATCAGTGTCGTGGCAGGTTTTTCGGTCCAAATTCGCAAGAGCTCAAGGTTCAACCGTTGCCTGGTCATGTCGTCTAGAGCCCCGAAAGGTTCATCAAGCAGTAGGACTGAAGGCTGTACTACCAATGCTCTGGCGATCGAGACGCGCTGTTTCATGCCTCCGGACAGTTGAGCTGGCTTGGCATTTTCAAAGCCCTGCAGGCCCACAAGCTTTATTAGATCTGAAATGAGGCTCTCATCTGGGCTAACTCGCGCTAATTCAAAGGGAAGCCTGATATTGGCAACGACACTTCGCCACGGCATAAGCGCGGAGTCCTGAAATGCGATTCCTAGTCTGTGATCGCGTCTGAGCTGGCTTGGGTCCATTCCGTCCACGGTTACGCTTCCAGCCGTGGGGCTTTCGAGTCCGGCGAGGATTCGAAGAATTGTTGACTTCCCGCAACCTGATGGACCTAGTAACGACAAGAAGCTGCCCTTATCTGAGTGCAGGGTGGTGTCTTCGAGTGCGGTAATCGAACTGTTTCCCAATTTAAACACTTTGGACAGTCCGGAAATAGTGATGCCACTGCCCAAAGTAGATTCACTCTGGGCAGTGGCATTTTCAAAACTCATGAGGGAAGGTTACTCCAAAAGTTCTGGGTGCTCTTGATAGACCTCAGCCAGCAAGCTCATGTCAAACAGCTGGTCCGCGGTAATTGCATAGCCAGCTCCCGAAAGCGTGGCAATGTTGCTCGCCTGCATCGCCTCTGAGATAGTCAACAGGCCATTAGCGACTGTCTCATCCGTTACCACCAGTAGAGAGTTCTGAGCAACGGACTGCTGCTGTTCCTTGCCTATGTCCAGACCTAGGTCCTTGCCGTAAACCTCAACTGCCAAACGCGCACCCTCGTTAGGTTCAGCGATTGCATCCTTCCAACCGCGTGCGGTTGCGTAAAGGAAGGACTTCAAGGCAGCGCGGTTGTTGTCGATTGAATCTTGGGTAACTACAAATGCCTCGGCTACAAACGGCAAGCCGTTGTCAGCAAACAGCAAGTTCGTGACTTCAAAACCCAGGTTCGCAACGGTGATTGACTCGTTGGTAACGTATGCCAGGAATCCGTCAACTTCACCGTTTACAAGTGGAGCTGGGTCATATTCAACTGGAACCTTTGTTACCTGATCCTGCGAGATGCCGTTAGCTGCCAACAGGGCATCAAACAGGGTCTCGTTGCCACCAGCTTGAACACCAATTCTTTTACCGATTAGGTCCTGGGCAGTGGCAATGTTGCCACCATCTTTCAAGGACAAAATAGTGAAAGGGTTCTTTTGGTAGGTAGCACCGATGATCTTCAGAGGTGCTCCCTCTTCAAGGATTACTGGGGTGACCGCAATTGGATCGGATAGACCGACCAGTGCTTCACCCGAGAGAACTACAGCTGCGGTTGCAGTTGGGCCAGCGATGAAGTTGACTGAACTGAAACCAGCTTCGGAGTAGTAGCCGTTCGAATCAGCGAAGTACTCGCCTGCAAATTCGGCGTTCTTGATCCAGCTGAACTGAACATTTAGTTCGCCTAGATCAGACGACTCGGTTTCGGTGCTTGCGCAGCCAGTTAGTGCTAATGATGCAATTGCTGTTACTGCTGCAAGTGCGAAAAAGCGCTTACGAATGGTTGTTCTTGTTGCCATTACAGTTGGGCCTCTCGGGAATAGGTAAACGAGCCGGAAAATCCCCGACTACGACATTGTTTCCCAAATGTTATCGTGAAATTTAGGGTTTACTGACAGGTTCCTGCTGTGTTATGCAATGAATTCCACCACCGCGGGCAAATAGCTCACGAGCGTCAATCAAAACTACTTCTCTATCGGGGTAGCACTCTCTCAAAATTGCCTGAGCCTCTTTGTCGTTTTGATCTTCAAAACTTCCAAGTAAGACAGCGTCATTCATAACGTAGTGATTGACGTAGCTGTAATCAACGAAACCTTCATCGTCCCGGAGGGTCGTTGGGGCAGGAAGCGATACTGGGGCAAGCTCAGCGTCAACAAGTTGTTGTTTGACCGCTTCGCTCACGGGAAAGTCTGGGTGATTCTGATTTTTTTGGTCATGAAATAGCACTCTTTGGTCGGGTAAGTAGCAGGCCACAATGTCAACATGGCCCCTAGTGCCGAATTCGTCATAGTCTCTGGTGAGTCCTTGCTTCAGCCAAACAAAGTCACTCACGCCAATGGTTCTGGAAAGTTCCTCCTCAACCTGCTCCTTGGTCCAGTTTGGATTCCGACCCGGGTCTAGTTGAACGGTTTCGGTAAGTAGCACTTGGCCTTGGCCGTTGACGTGAATACCGCCACCTTCGTTTACCATTTCACTGTCTACTCGTGGGGCCCCCAGAAAGCCCGCTATTTCTGTAGCAATCTTGCTGTCGTTTTCGAAGCTCGCCCAGCTTTGAGCGCCCCAGCCGTTAAACACCCAGTTCACGCAGGCAAGCTCACCAGCTTCGTTTTTGACAAAGGTGGGACCACTGTCTCTTACCCAGGCATCGTCAATTACTAAGTCAAAGATTTCGACTTGCCTGGACAGAAACTTTTTTGCCATGGCAAGGTCTTTGGGGTGGACAATGGCGGTCACTTTTTCAAAGTTACTTGCCGTATTGGCGACATTGGCCCAAGTTTTTCGGGCCGCGTATTGCTCATCGGGCGTCTCGCCGAGCGTGTAACCATCGTGCGGGAATGCGATCCAGGTTCGTTCGTGCTGGTCCCATTCCGGGGGCATCACGTAGGTCATGGAGTCAACCCCGGAATACCCCCGTGCTCGCCTTTGCCCCCAGGGGCTCTGTTGTTGGTGACTGCAGCTGATAGGGAACTATAGGTATCTGGTCTTCGGGTGGCAAAGAAGGGAAACAGTTCCAACCAATCTCTTCGTTGGTCTAGGTCGAGCTCGGCCACCAAAACCTCATTGCCGGACCGGCCGGCCTGAGCCAGAATGCGACCGTAGGGGTCGACGATGAATGATGAACCGTAAAAATCCAACAAACCCTCGTTACCCCATCGGTTTGGAACAACAATGAATAAACCGTTGGCAATCGCGTGACCGATAATGACCTGGCGCCAAAGTGGTTCAGTGTCAAAATCGGGATGGTCAGGCTCGGAGCCAATGGCGGTTGGATAGCAAAGAATATCCGCTCCCGCCAAGGCGTAAGATCTTGCAACTTCGGGGAACCATTCATCCCAGCAAGTTGGTAGGCCAAGCTTTGCTTTTCCAACTAGATCCATTTCGAAAACGGGGTACGGATTATTGCCTTGTCCCGGAGCAAAATACTTGTCTTCAAAGTAACCCTCGGTGACTGGAATATGGAGCTTTGGGGTTGAGCCCAGCAGCTGGCCATTTGACCCAACGACGATTGCTGTGTTTAGGCCTCTACCATCGGTGAGGCCCGCCTCTTGATAAAGCGATGCGTGAATAACTACGCCGTATTTCTTGGCCTGTTCTGAAATTAGGCTAAATGTTGGTCCGGAGTCCAGTTGCTCGGCATTTTGGCTCGGTGTCCCCGTGGGCAAGGTGTCTGCCGGATATCTTGAAAGCGTGAGCTCGGGAAGAAAAATTATTTGGGCGCCCGCCTCAACGGCAATCTCGACAGCTTCAATAACTGTGGCTATGTGAGCCGCTGAATCGACATTGTGGCTGATTTGAACTGCAGCAACCTTGGTTACTGCGCGCTCAGGCTCTCGAACACGGCTTAGAGATTTCGGTGACACAACTTGGGTTAGTTTCACGGCTATTCCATCGTGTCCAGGATTGCGACGAGATCCTCGTACTTTGTAGTCGGGTTGACTATTGCAAACCTCGTGTTTGGCTTGCCTAGGTGGCTTGATGGAACAACGAATGCAAACTGGGATTCCAGTAGTTTTTTGGACCACTTCTCATAGTCGTTGGCTTCCCAGCCGTCCCTCTCGAAAACTACGACCGAAAGCTGCGGCTCGCGAACCAGCTTGAGGTGGGGGCGGGTAGAAATTTCGATACTTATTTTCTTTGCAAGATCAACATTTGATTTGATGGCTGATCGGTAAGCGGCAACCCCGTAGGTTGCGAGTGAAAACCAGAGAGGCAATCCTCTAACTCGTCTAGTGAGGTTGAAAGCAAAATCAGATGGGTTCCAGTCATGATTCTTATTTAGGGTCTCTAAATATTCGCCGTGCTGGGTGTGGGTTTGGCGAGCAAGATCCGGGTTGCGATATACAAGGGCGCAAGCGTCAAAGGGTGCGAATAACCATTTATGCGGATCGACGATGAATGAATCAGCTTTTTCTAGTCCCAAATAAAGATGCTTTAGTTCTTGAACCAAGACCCCTGCCAAACCGTACGCTCCATCAACGTGGAACCAAAGATCGTTAGCGGTGGCAACATCCGCGAGCTCATCTAGTTTGTCGATGATTCCAAAATTTGTGGTGCCGCTTGTGCCAACCAGGGCAAAGGGAATCAGCCCCTGCTTCTTGGCTTCTTGAATTGCAGATTCGGCGGCGGCGCCGGTCAACGAGCCAGTCTTACTGGCGTCAGCAGAAAGGACCGTCACGCCCATTACTTTTCCGACGGACTTGACTGACGAATGCGCCTCTGAGCTGCAGATTATTGCCCAATTTTGACGCCCGTGCTTGGCCTCTGCGACATCGCGAGCAACCACAAGCGCAGATAGGTTTCCTAGCGTGCCGCCCTGAACAAAAACTCCACCGGCCCCCTTAGGAAGTCCTGCTTCACTGGCCAGAAATTCAAGGACTTGATTCTCCGCGAAAACGGCTCCAGCACCTTCGGTCCATGAGCCGCCGTAGATAGAGCTTGCGGAAACCACCAGATCAAAAAGAGTCGCGGCCTCGGTTGGCGCAGCAGGGATGAACGACAGAAAATTGGGGTGATCAGTGGAGATGGTGGCGGGGGCTAGAACCTCATCGAAGATAGATAGAGCTTTCTGTCCGCCGATGCCAATCTCGCTTATTGTGATCCCGGCGTTAGCTTCCAGCTCACTTCTTGAGCGCGGTCCATCCAGTGGAACCGGGTCCATGGCCATTCGCTCAGCTGCGTACTTATAGATGGCCTCACGGAGTTTGCTGTCTGCTCCAGCTTGATGCATTGCCTCAGTCATGTTGACCCTCCCGATAGGCCCAACTCTAGCTAATTGGCCCCTTGTGAAAGTGGTCGAAGACGATGTTAGTTCTTGTTGTTGCCACAGATGCATTGTTGCTTAGTTGATCTAGCACAAACTCTCTGGCGGCGTCGGAGTCTGCGACCGCGATGTGCACAATGAAATCCTCCGCACCGCCGAGAAAGAACACTTGTATCACTTGTGGGTGCTCTCGCATTGCTGTCATAAAGCTGGCCAGGTTTGCTCGCGCCCCTGCTCGAAGTGAAACAGAAATAAGAGCCTGGAGCTCTAACCCAAGAGCCTCGGGAGCGATGTCGGCGGCAAATGATCTAATCACCTTGCGCTGAACCAGATTGCGAACTCTTCCCAGACAGGTCGAGGCTGCTATTCCAACTTGACTTGCTAGATCAGCGTTCGAAATACGACCATTTCTGCCGAGTATCGAAAGAATCGAGCGGTCGATTTCGTCAACCTCGGAGTCGATTCGAATATTCTGCGACTTGAGCATGTGAAAAACCTCATTTTTCAATAGATACCATGGATATTAGCGCAATTAGTGAAGATTCTTCGTATTTTAGCCAACTGAGCGAATAATTTGCAAGAATTCAAGTCACTTGCTCTAGGAGAAAAAATGTTAGTTGGCGTCCCAAAGGAAATTAAGAACAACGAATTTCGAGTCGCTCTCACACCTGCCGGTGTTCACGAGCTGGTTACGCGCGGTCATGAGGTTCTGGTCCAGTCAAGCGCCGGCGAAGGCTCGGGTTTTCGGGATGACGAATACCAAAAGGCAGGCGCAACTATTGCAGCCACTGCCGAAGAGATTTGGTCCAAGGCTGAATTGCTGTGCAAGGTAAAAGAGCCGATAGCCATGGAGTACCCGCTGATGCGCAAGGGTCAAGTGCTCTTCACTTATCTTCACCTTGCAGCTTCCAGGGAATGTACCGATGCTCTTATCGATTCCGGGACCACTGCAATCGCCTATGAGACAGTTCAGCTTGCCAACCGGTCACTTCCTTTATTGCAACCGATGAGTGAGGTTGCAGGCAGGCTCTCGGCTCAGATAGGTGCTTACCAGTTGATGAAGACCAACGGCGGTGCCGGAATGCTTATGGGTGGAGTGCCTGGAACGCCGCGTGCCAAGGTCGTCGTAATCGGCGGCGGTGTGGCCGGAACCGAAGCTGCCTTGGTTGCCAATGGGATGGGCGCAGATGTGACAGTTATTGACCTATCGCTTCCAAGACTCAGGGAGATTGACGAACGTTTCAATTCCGAGGTGCAAACCAGGGCTTCGACTTCCTACGAGATTGCCGAGCAGCTAAAGGATGCAGATCTAGTGATCGGTTCAGTTCTGATACCGGGTGAGCGGGCTCCAAAGCTAGTTACTGACAAAATGGTGAGCGGGATGAAGTCCGGAGCAGTTCTGGTTGACATCGCTATTGATCAAGGTGGCTGCTTTGAGCACTCGAGGCCAACTACCCACGACGAACCGACCTTCCAGGTCCACCAAACTATTTATTACTGCGTTGCAAACATGCCGGGTGCGGTGCCCTCGACCTCAACGCGGGCCCTAACCAACGCAACATTGCCCTATGTAATGCAGCTTGCAACAAAGGGCTGGAAAGCCGCACTCAAAAATGATGCCGCTTTGGCACTGGGCCTAAACGTTCACGAAGGAATTATTACGCACCCTGCTGTAGCGCAAGCTTTTCCAGAATTGAAGTTTGTTGACACACAGGAATTGATTTAGAGAAATTCTCTTGCGAAAAATCCAAGAGCCCGTCAAAAAAAGTAGCTACTTCTTTTTTCGTTTCAGAACTGTGGTTATAAGCACTCCTGCGACAGTCACGCCAATTAGCGCATACAGAGCGATGGTTCTTTGGTTGGCAATTTCCTCGCAGGATGACCACCCCGCGACCTGAACATCAGGAGTGCAGGTCGTCGGGTCAAAAAATCCAATCAGCCAAGCCAAAATACCGATGCCGGCAATTGTGGCCAACATGGCAATTGAATTGTTCTTCAAGTTCGGTTGCTAGCTTGCTTCGGGTTCAGATTGCTGCTTTGCGATTTCCGCGTGAACGTCAGCCATGTTCAGGTCCTGAACTTTGCCGATCAATTCGTTCAGTGCTGGAGCCGGCAACGCGCCTGCTTGGCTGAACAGCAAAATTCCATCTCGGAAGATCATCAGGGTCGGGATTGAAGAGATGCCGGCCATTCCGGAAAGTTCTTGTTCCGCCTCAGTGTCAACCTTGGCGAAGGTAATTTCTGGATGACCGTTTGAGGCCTCCTCGAATATTGGACCGAAGGTTTTACACGGGCCACACCATTCGGCCCAAAAATCCACAAGGGTGATGCCTTCTTTGTTTACTGTTGCCTCGAAGTCCGCTTGGACCAAGTTTATTGTTGCCAATCTAATCAACCACCTTTACTATCCTTTGCCGCTTAGACGTTTGTGCCAAAACGATACCTACAATAACCACCATACCTCCGAGGGCTTGGGTCAGGCTAATCAGCTCCCCGAGCCAAAGTAGGGCGAACAGTGCGGCCAGAATTGTCTCCGATGTGGCCACCACGCCCACCAAAGTTGCTCCAAGGTGACGAAGCGCGAGAAAAGTAAAAGCCATAGGCAGGAAACTTCCGGCCACCCCGAGCAGGAGAAGCATTACCCATAGCGGAACTGTTATTCCGGCCAGGTTCCCACTCAGATCTAGGCCGTCGGTCAGGCTTCCGTAATCAAATTCATTCAGCCTTGAAAAAGGAAGGAAGAGTAGCGATGCGATACCCATCCCATAGGCCATGGTTACGTTTGTGGGCAAATGCCGCTGTATTCGCTCACCAACTATGAAGTGGGTGGTTAACGAGGCGGCAGCCCCAAGCGCATAAAGCATTCCCAGGCCACTAAGTTGACTATCCCAAATTTGGGCAACTACGGCCAGGCCGCCAAGGACTAGAGCAGCGCCAAACCAGATCTGCTTTTTTACCTTTTCCTTGAAAAAAAGCAAAGCGATTATTGGCACCCAAAGCACTGCGGTGTACTCAATGAGCAACGCGATGCCAACCGGAAGAAGAACCACTGCCTGCGAGTAGGCCCACTGAAGGGTTCCCACTCCAAAGATTCCTAAGAGTAGAAGTCGCGGGATGAGCCTTTTCTCCACCCGAAGATCTGATCGGTTTGCAATTAGGGCCCAGACAAGAGCAATCAGGCCTGCAGCAATAGACCGAACCAAAACGGCTTGTTCAGGTGTGACACCCGATTGGATTATCACTTTGGTGGTGGAGGCATTAAGGCCAAATAATATTGCTGCGCTGGCCGCGTATAGCACGCCAAGCGTCGGGTGTTTTTGAGTCAATTAGGCTTGTGCCGTACCTTTCAAAATACCAATTGGGAATCAATTGGGTAACCGTCTAAGTTTAGGAACATTATGGAAACTTTTGTAGTTGCCGGCGGGTGTTTTTGGTGCCTCGATTCAGCCTATGTCCAATTCAGAGGTGTCGGAGAGGTGACCTGTGGGTACACGGGTGGCCACAAACCTCATCCGAGCTACGAGGATATCTGCAATGGAAACACTGGCCACGCTGAGGTCGTGAACGTCACCTTTGATCCCGATGAGATTTCTTCAGAGCAAATACTGGATATTTTCTTCACTTTGCACGACCCAACTCAGCTGAATCGCCAGGGTGCTGACGTGGGTGATCAGTATCGATCAGCGATGTTTTACACGAGTGAATCTCAAAAGGAAGTTTTTACCGATGCCGTCGAGAGAGCCAAGGATATCTGGGGTCCAAACGTAGTCACCGAAGTTACCCCTCTGGGCGAAAACTTCGAGGCCGAGGATTACCACCAGGATTATTTCGACAAAAACCCCAACCAGGGCTACTGCCTTGCCGTGGTAGCTCCTAAGGTCTCCAAGGTCAGAGCAAAGTTCACAAGCCTTCTGAGATAAAAAGTTTTCCACAGATTCGTTTCCGAGTCACAAAGCTTCTAAAGCATTTGTCAAACTTTCCGGCATCACAAGGAAAGGCTCATAAATGGCAGAAACATATACGGCAGTCGGTCTGGTTGCCACTACCCCGAGAAACATAGTCACATCCGAGGGGCTCTCAGTCACTTCATTTCGCTTAGCATCCGGAAGTCGACATTTCGATAAAGAGACAGATGCTTGGACTGACGGTGACACCAACTGGTTCACGGTGGTGGCTTTTAGGCAACTTGCGGTCAACGCGAATGAGTCGCTCGCTAAGGGTGACAGAATTTTGGTCAGCGGTCGTCTAAAAGTGCGCGATTGGGACAATGGCGAGCGCACAGGAACAACAGTTGAAATTGAGGCGGATTGCCTTGGGCACGATCTGTTGTTTGGCACCAGCACATTTGAAAGGGCTGCTCGCCAAGACCAGCAAGCCGAAGATTCGGACTCTACGCTCCAGCCTGCTTAGAGCCCGATGAGGTCTGGCGCCCCCTAAACTCCAGACCCGAACCCCCTCTTCGTCACTTGCAATTTCAAAGGGCAATGCGCCTTTTAGCACTGGGATAAACTTTTCCCGGAGCAAACGACGAAGAGGGGTTTCCCTTTTCCAAATTGGATGGGCAGTTTTCTTGGCTGAATTTATTTACCAAATGATCAAAGCGCGTAAAGCGCACGGCGACAAAGTGATTCTTGATGATGTAACACTTGCGTTTTACCCCGGTGCAAAAATCGGTGTTGTTGGGCCAAACGGTGCGGGTAAATCGTCTGTTCTAAAGATTATGGCTGGGTTAGATAACCCTTCGAACGGAGAGGCCCGGTTATCACCGGATGCGACCGTTGGCATCTTGATGCAGGAGCCTGCCCTCAACGAAGAAAAGACGGTGCTTGGCAATGTCCAGGAAGCCGCTGCTGAAACCATGGCTCAGATTGAGCGATTCAATGAAATTAGCGCAGAGCTTGCCAGTCCAGAAGCCGACTATGACACTCTTTTGGCAGAAATGGGCACACTTCAGGAGCAGATAGACGCTTCTGATGGTTGGGATCTTGAGAATCAACTAGAGCAGGCCATGGATGCGCTGCGCTGCCCACCTGGAGACACTCCAGTCACCAACCTCTCGGGTGGCGAAAGGCGCAGAGTGGCTTTGTGCAAGCTTCTGCTTCAAAAGCCGGACTTACTTCTACTTGATGAGCCAACGAACCACTTGGACGCCGAGAGTGTCTTGTGGCTTGAGCAGCACCTAGCGCAGTACGCGGGCGCAGTGCTCGCCGTGACTCACGATAGGTACTTCCTAGACAACGTGGCCCAGTGGATTCTCGAACTAGATCGCGGTCGTGCTTACCCGTATGAAGGCAATTATTCGACCTACCTGGAAAAGAAGCAGGAAAGGTTGCAGGTTGCCGGCAAGAAGGACGCCAAATTGTCAAAGCGCCTTGCTGACGAGCTTGAGTGGGTTAGATCAAGCCCCAAGGCCAAGCAGACTAAATCAAAAGCCAGGCTTTCCAGATATGAGGAAATGGCCGCAGAGGCAGACAAGACTAGAAAATTGGATTTTGAGGAAATTCAAATTCCTCCTGGGCCGAGGCTCGGCGACATTGTTATAGAGGCGAAGAAGATTTCCAAGGGCTTCGAGGACCGTCCTCTTTTCAGCGACTTGAGCTTTACTCTTCCCAGAAATGGAATAGTTGGAATTATCGGCCCCAATGGCGTTGGAAAATCGACTTTGTTCAAGTGCATAACCGGCATGCATCAGATCGACAGCGGGGAGCTCAAGATTGGTGAGACCGTTTCGATAAGCTACGTGGACCAGTCTCGAGAGGGCATCGATCCGAATAAGTCACTCTGGGAGGTCGTATCGGGTGGGCTTGATTACATCCGGGTTGGACAAGTTGAAATGCCGTCCAGGGCTTATGTTGCAGCCTTCGGTTTTAAGGGCGCGGACCAACAGAAGAAAGCTGGAGTTCTCTCGGGCGGTGAGAGGAATCGACTGAATCTTGCTTTGACTCTAAAGAAGGGTGGAAACCTCCTCCTCCTTGACGAGCCAACCAACGATCTGGACGTGGAAACCTTGTCATCTTTGGAAAATGCTCTTTTGGAATTCCCCGGTTGCGCCGTGGTGATTACACACGATCGCTGGTTCCTTGACCGGGTGGCAACCCACATTTTGGCTCACGAGGGCACGGATGAAAATCCGGATAACTGGTACTGGTTTGAGGGTAACTTCGATTCATACGAGGAAAACAAAATCAAGCGACTGGGACCTGATGCTGCAAAGCCTCACCGCTCCACTTACCGCAGGCTTACCAGAGACTAGGAAAGTTCCGGAATCCTCAGCATTCCTTCTTGAGCGACAGAGGCAACCAGGCTCCCGTTTCTATTGAAAATTTGGCCGAGTGCCAGTCCGCGGCTGTTTTGCGCCGCGGGGGAGTGCTGAACATACAATAGCCAGTCGCTAAAGTCGGGCTTTTGATGAAACCACATTGCGTGGTCCAGGCTTGCTGAACTGAGGCCCTTGTGTGCCCAGCTAACGCCGTGGCGTCTCATTATCGACTCAAGGATTGAGTAATCACTTGCGTATGCCAAGCTCGCGATCTCAACTCCGTCGTCAGCTGGCAGCTGCGTTATGGGTTTGAACCAGACGCATTGCTTAGCTGACTGCTCCTTGGCTGCGGTTAGGTATACGGGTTCAGCGGTGTGCCGAAGATCAAACGGCCGGGCTTTGGCCCAGTAATTGGTGATCGGGTGATCAAAGTTCGCAAGGATTGTTGCCGCAGATGGAAGATCTTCTGGTTCCGGAAGGTTTTCTGGCATGGCATCCGAGTGACTCATCCCACCGCTTGGGTCTTGAAAAGACGCAATCATCGAGAAAATTGCCTTTCCTTCTTGACTGGCCTGAACACGTCGAGCCGAGAAGCTGCGACCATCTCGAAGGATGTCAACTTCGAACTCAATCGGCTTGGCCACGTCTCCTGGGCGCAAAAAGTAACTGTGAAGACTGTGAACCGGGCGGCCGGCGTCAATTGTCCTGGATGCCGCCACAAGGGATTGCGACAAAACCTGTCCGCCAAAGACTCTGCCATGTGGCATCCACTGAGTCTGACCGAGAAAAGTAGTTGGGCTCTGTTGTTCCAGGTCCAAGATTCGAACTAAATCTGCGACTGGGTCCTGAGGAATAACTGAATCTTGCATAAAAACCTTCTCTCATTGACTAGTTTAGGAGTTGACCATGGATAAAAATCTCTCCTTTAAAGACCCGAATGACCTTGTCGATCTCGCAGGTTATCTAAAAAGGGCATTGAGATTAGATAGCACTGGCGCAGTTCGACTTCGGGCTTTTGGGTCTGTATTAGCGGTTTATGTCAGTCCGATTTATGCCGGATCTTTACTGGGAGACGGGCTCACGGTAATTGGGCTTAGAACCATCAACCTAACTTCCCAAAACGAGCTCGACTCACTTTTTACAATTGAAGACTTATTGGCGTCTGTAGATAAGAGCATCGAGAGCGATGAGCTGGTGTTGGTGCTACCAAAAACTGCCGCCAGGGTCGGCTGGGCTGGCATTTCGCCACCACGTCAGGGCTGGGTACGTGCTGGCGAAGTCGAACAAGAGAAAATTTCTGCGTGGGCAAAAGACGGTATTGCTGCCGTGGCCGAGGCGCTTCCAGAGAGTATTGGGAGTGCCATCGCCGCGCGGGTAAGACTGCAGATTTGGGGTAAAGCGGTGGGAATTGAACACAACTTTCCAGCCGGTTCAGCCTTTGCTATGGCTGGGTTGGGATTCATGCAAAAAGGTATTCCCGTCGAGGTATACAGGGCGCATGGCTGGATTCGTCTTAGCAGCGACTACGGTCACGTAATAGCGAAGGAAAGCTTCAGGTTTTCCTAGTCCTCGAAGGTATTTAGCATCGAGTTAGCAGCCCGTTCCATATAGTCCCAGAGTTCGTCTCGATCCATCTCAGAAATCGAGAGCTCCTTAATTGCGCGTTGCATGTGCATTAGCCAAGCCGCTTTTGCGGCTGGATTTATTTTGAAACCGTTGTGACGCATTCTGAGCCGTGGGTGACCTCGCGTCTCCTGGTAGGTAGTTGGCCCGCCCCAGTACTGTTCCAGAAATAACTGAAGCCTGACACGGGCAGGCTCAAGGTCTTCCTCCGGATACATGGGCTTGAGAATCGGGTCGATCGCGACTCCCTTGTAGAAGTTTCGAGTCAGCTCTTCAAAAACCGGTTCGCCGCCAACTCGCTGGTAGAAATCCTGCAATTACTTGGCCAGGTTGATTTTGCTTGCACGAAGGAGGCCGATGTTTTGCTTGTCGAAGGCTTGCTTGCAACGTTTTCTCAGCTCTCTTGAAACCGCCCACTGGCGATTAGGGAGAGTTCGTATTGACACCCGAATAACAAACTGCTCACCTGAGATGTGCTGCATTCCCCACATGTCAGCATCTGCAATCATGTCCCTACTCCACTCCTTAGACTTGCGCATTTCGTCAGCGGTCGTTTGTATGATGTCCTGGACTTGATCAACGTCGTTGTCATATGCAAACGGGAAGTCCAAGAGCGCGGCTGCCCACTCCTGAGAAGCATTGCCAACCTGGACAATCTCACCGTTTCTCACAAACCAAAGCGTTCCGTGAATATCTCGAACTTCGGTGACCCTAAGGCCTACACGTTCAACTTCTCCGGACACGTCCCCTATTTCGACCCAGTCACCAACTCCGTACTGATCTTCGAAGACTATAAATATTCCCGAGAGAATGTCCTTCACTAATGACTGAGCGCCGAAGCCAATGGCCGCACCCAGAACCGTCGAGACGGCGATTAGCGCCCCTACGTTAATGCCAAGCTCGCTAAGAATCATCACTAGCGCGGTTATGGCGATTGCCCAGGTGGCGAAATTGTCCAGTACCGACGCGATGGTTCTAGTTCGTTGCGTAAGTCGCTGCTCCAGCATCAGCTCGTCCAGGCGTTCATCTTTTTTAACGCGCTGAACACCCGAGACAATGGTTCTCACAATTCTTTTTGATGCCACCTTCAACAGCACGCGCAGAACGACAGCTGCGGCAAGGATGATGACGATGGCTACCAGTGCAGACCATTCGGACATGAATTCGGTAAAGGTCATTTAGTTCTCCTCTTGGTCTTTGGCTTGAGCTTTTATTCCACGTTCCAGGCCTGCCAGATTCTCCACCAGTGTCCTTCTGAACGCTGGCTTTGACTGAGCGAAGCTGGAATCAATGAGCTTTTGAGTCTTTTCGGCCAAGCTCTTATTTGCAAGGGCTATTGGGTAGAGATTGGTCAATAGGTAGGAGGCAATTTGGTAGCTGCGCTCTTCCCAGATTTTTTGAGCAATAGACATGTACTTATCCGCATAAATTTCTAACAATGTTATGTCAGAGACTCGCCCGAAACTAGCAGAGGCAGAACTTATCAACGTGTTCGAGTACTCGGTGCGCTCTGTCAGCTCAACCCAGGCCTCTAGCTTTGCCACCGGAGTTGAGATTGCAGCCAGAGCAGCGGCTGCGAATTTCTTGCCGTTCGCCGTGTTGTCATGTGCCAGCTCCGTCGCTATTCGGTCTTGGTCGGCACGATTACCAACCGCAAGTCCAAGCAGAATCTCCCATCGAAGGTCTCCGTTAACAGTTAGGCCGGTCAGGGCTTTCTGGCCGGATACTAGAGCGTCTAGCCAGTCAAGTTGCTTGTCGGTTGTTGCGAACTGAGCAACGAATTTCGCAAACTGCAGCTGGTTGTCACTCCCAGCCTCCGCAGTCTCTGCAAGTTCAATTAACGATTGGGCTATGTGTTCAATTGTTTCTGTTCTTCTGTCTTCAGCCACGTAAAGAGTTGCAGTTGTTACCAGTTGCCGCAGCAATGTTGTGACGGTCGTGGACTCGGTTTCACTAGCAATGTGATCTAGCACCAACTGAATGAAATCTCTGGGCTTCGCCTCGGCGTCACGGGTTGTATCCCAAGCCGCTGACCAAATCATGGTTCTTGCAAGCGAATCGGAAATCCCTGACAAGTTCTCCAGCGCTACTGCCCATGAGCCATCGTCCAATCGAATTTTCGCGTAGGCAAGGTCTTTGTCATTTATCAGTATCAGGTCTGGCTTTACCTCGCCCAGTAGCTGTGAGACGGAGGTTATTGGCCCCGCAACATCGATTTCAATCTCGCCATTGCGCTCAAGGCGACCGCCAACAAGCTGAAACATGCCAACACCCAGGCGGTGAGGACGAAGGTATGGGTAGTCAGCAATCGCTGTTTGGATGATGTCGAACTTGGTAAACCTGCCATCTTCATCAACTTCAATTTCGGGACGAAGAGTATTTACACCGGCAGTTTCGAGCCAAAGTGAAGACCACTCTTTTAGATCCCGGCCGCTCTCGGCTTCGAGCTCAACGAGCAGGTCCCTTAGCTCGGTATTTTTCCACTGGTGTTTTTTGAAGTAGTTGCCGACTCCACGCATGAATGAGTCTTGGCCAACCCATGCGACCAGCTGCTTTAGAACCGAGGCGCCCTTGGCGTAGGTAATGCCGTCAAAATTCACCTGGACGTCCTCTAGATCGGCTATCTCAGCGACGATCGGGTGTGTGGAAGGCAGTTGATCCTGCCGATATGCCCAGCTTTTTTCTAGCGAGGCAAAAGTGGTCCAGGCTTCTGTCCACTCGGTTGCCTCTGCGGTTGCGAGGGTAGAAACATACTCTGCGAAGCTCTCATTTAGCCACAGGTCATTCCACCAGACCATGGTCACTAGGTCACCGAACCACATGTGGGCAAGCTCATGCAAAATTGTGACAACCCGTCGCTCTTTTACTGCGTCAGTGACAGCGGATCTAAAAATGTAACTCTCAGTGAAAGTCACCGCACCAGCATTCTCCATTGCGCCGGCGTTGAAATCTGGGACCCATAGCTGGTCGTACTTCTCAAACGGGTAAGGGTAATCAAATAGGTTCTCGAAGTAGGTGAAGCCGGCCTTGGTCTTGTCAAAGATGTATTCCGGATCCATAAATGTTGCCAGCGAACTTCGGCAGAATACTCCAAGTGGCACTATCTGCCCGTTTGATGAAGTCAGTTCATCGCGCCAAACGGTGTAGGGCCCGGCAACCAAGGCCGTGATGTAGCTTGAAATCCTTGGGGTCGGCGCGAAATCCCATCGCGCGAGTCCGTCGCCAATTAGCACTGGCTTTGGAGTAGTGGAGTTTGAAATCATTTGCCAGTCTTGGTTTCCTATTACCTTGAACTCAAAACTAGCTTTTAGGTCTGGTTGCTCGAATACGGCGAACATGCGACGAGAATCGGGTACCTCGAACTGGGTGTAGAAATAAACCTCGTTGTCCACTGGGTCCACGAACCGGTGCAGGCCCTCGCCGCTATTTGAGAAGACTCCGTTTGCTTTTACGGTGAGAACGTTCTCACTTTTGAGGTTCGGCAAGGTGATTCTGGTGCCATCGGAGTACTCGGACGGATCTAAATCCAGTCCGTTTAGTTCGATTGATTCAACTGAGGTCGTAATCGCATCGATAAAAGTCTCTTGGCCTTCTTCGCTGCAGGCGAATCTCACGGTCGAGACGTAGGAAAAGACCTTGGGATCCTGTGTCAAATTGACCTCAACGATGTAGGAATCAACATCGATTATTGCGGATCTTGCTTGCGCCTCTTGGCGGGTCAGATTTTCCCCTGGCATTTTTTTCTCCATTAAGTCTTTGTTTCCAAACAGCCTAGATGCTTTTTTACCTGAAACTCTGGGCAATAATTGATTTATGAATCAGTTCCTGAAGGCGGCGGCATCACCCGAGACCTCAGCACAGCTCGCTGAGATTGGCGCGGCCCTCCTGGTTCTCGGTTTGGTAGCTTTTTTGGCCAACAAGATGAAGTTCTCGGTGGTCCCTCTTTATTTGATGATAGGACTGGCTCTTGGTAACGGGGGATTCATTCCTCTGTCGCTAAGCGAAGAGTTCTTAGTTACCGGTGCTCAAATTGGCGCGATCATGCTTTTGTTGCTCTTGGGTCTTGAGTATTCGGCGTATGACTTGGCTAAGTCCTTCAAAGAGCGCAAGAGCGCCGGTGTCATTGATGTCATCGCGAATGCCACACCTGGTTTCCTAATTGGCTTCGTCTTAGGCTGGGGGATTCCCGGTGCCCTAGCTCTTGCCGGCATTACTTATGTTTCTTCATCGGGAATTGCAGCCCAGCTAATTAAGGAAATGGGCTTTAGGAAGTCAGAGGTTTCCAAGCGTGCCATTGGTGTGCTGGTATTCGAGGACCTGGCTCTTGCTCCTTACCTACCGCTTCTTTCCGCGGTTATTCTCGGTGTCAGCGTCTGGAGCGGCCTATTGACGGTGGGGCTAGCACTGGCAATCACCGGCCTAGTAATTCTTGTGAGCTTCAAGGGCTCTTCTAGATTTCAAAAGTTCCTGGACCCGAACGAGCCCGGTGGGCTGTTGCTAACCGTTTTCGGAACTGCGCTGTTGGCAGCGGGCCTGGCTGATCTCGTGGGGTTCTCGGGGGTTGTTGCTGCTTTCTTGATTGGTCTGTTGCTGACCGGTGAAGTTGCTGAAGCAGCAAGATCCAGACTGATGCCTCTCAGGGATATTTTCGCAGCAATTTTCTTCTTGTTTTTCGGTATAACTACCGACCCGTCGGAGTTGCCGGCGGTGCTGCCACTTGCATTCGTGCTCACGGTGGTTGGAATTGCCGGCAAGTACGCTGTTGGCTGGTGGGTCACTCGTGATCTCACAGACCGGTTGGCGGTTTGGCGAACCACTGCGTTCTTGATTCCGCGCGGTGAGTTCTCAATCGTGATAGCCGCCCTAGCCGCACCTGCGGTACTGAGCGTTAATCTTCAGGCCCTGACTCTTGCCTATGTAATTCTGACTGCGTTTACCGCGTCCATGATTTTGCGCTTCACTCGGCCCAAGTTGAATGCCAAGTCAGACAAGAAGTAGATTGGAAACATGAGTTCCTCACGTCTCGCAATCTATTTGGTGGCCCCTGTTGTAACAATTGGGTTTATCGCGGTCAGTTTTTCACTGGCTTTAGCAGGATTGCTTCCGGATCCGGTTGCCATCCACTGGGGGGTCAGCGGACAAGCTGATCAGTTTTTGGACCTGAACAGCTATTTGTGGCTGGTAACTATTAGTTTTGTGTTTTATTGGTCCGGCCTTGTTGCTCTTGAGGTTTCCGGCGTGAAGGCAAAGTTACTCAAGCCCCTGATGAAATCGCTACTTATCGGCTTGTTTTTCTTGATTCTTCTAGTTGTGACCATCACCACCTTGCTTCAGGCGGGTATGGAAACAGATGAGAGCCTCTTTATTGGTCAGTGGTTTTTGTTGGTTTTGATTCCAGTTGCGATCATGGTTTGGTTATTTTCTGCTAAGCCCAGTTTGAGGATTCGGGAAAACCTAGAGATCAGGCTTCGAGGTGTAATGGTTCTCAAAGTGCCCGTTGGTGCAATCGAGTCAGTTGGCCCGATGCACCTCAAGGCAAGAGACTATGGCGGCTGGGGCCTGCGCTACGCGTCCAACACCCTTGCGTTTATTCCAAGTTCTGGGTCTGCAGTTTTTATAAAACTTGACTGGGGTGAGGCCCTCGCGCTCAGAATGGACAAGCCAGAAGACTTTGTTGCCAGTTACCAATTAGAGACAGCGGGATAGCATGAAAATACACATAGCAACCGACCACGCCGGCATGGAGTTGAGCGCGTTTTTAGTCGATTCACTGACTGAACTTGGCCACGAGGTTATGGACCACGGCCCGAAGGTTTATGACGCTTTGGATGATTACCCGGGATTTTGTATCCGAGCTGCTTTAGCGGTTGCCAGAGACCAAGTCGCTGGCGAAGAGGCCCTTGGTATCGTGCTTGGCGGCAGTGGAAATGGTGAACAAATGTCTGCCAACAAAGTAAAGGGCATTCGGGCAGCACTTATTTGGAACAAGGAAACTGCGCAGCTTGCAAGGGACCACAATGACGCAAATGTTGCGGCAATTGGGGCCAGGCAGCATGACAACGCTGAAGTGCTCGAGCTAATAAAGATATTCATCACTCAGCCATTTTCAAATGATGAGCGACACGTGCGGCGGATTGGGAAACTGATGCAGTTTGAAAACACCGGAGAGGTTATTTACTAATCCGATGCCAGAGGGCCATACCGTTCACCGAACGGCAAAACATTTTTCGAAACATTTTCTAGGTCAAACAGTCGAGCTGACTTCTCCGCAAGGGCGCTTTACCGACGCGAGACTAGTTTCTGGTCAAAAACTAGTGACGAGCGAGGCTTTTGGTAAGCAGCTTTATCTTGGCTTTGAGGCTGCAACAGTGAGAATTCACCTAGGTATTTACGGCAAGTGGCGCTTTCGAAGTTTCGAGGAAACGCCTCCTGATCCAATAGGGCAAGTTCGAGCAAGATTTATTAGCACTGACCAAGTCGCAGACGTTGTTGGCCCAACATCGTGCGAAGTGCTTGATCAGTTAGAGGTCATTGCGAAACAGGCCAGGCTAGGTCCAGATCCCCTTCGAATAGACCCGGGTGATCACGAGCTTGAGCGATTTCTCACAAAGGTGGCAAGTAGCAAGGTTGTAATCGGGCAATTGCTAATGGATCAAAGCGTAATTGCTGGGGTCGGCAACGTTTATCGAGCGGAGCTACTATTTCGCGCTGGCCTGAACCCATACACTCCGGGTCAATTGGTTCCAAGCAAGGTGGCTGCAGAAATGTGGTTCGATGCCGTGGCACTCATGAAAATTGGTGTCAGGACCGGAATCATGCTGACAAGAGATGACTACCTGAAGGGAAGGCCCGCAATCGTAGATCGATATTTTGTCTATAAGCGTGAAGGGTTAACTTGCAGAAATTGCCTGAATCCGATTTCGATTGAGGTTCTGAATTCAAGGAAGCTTTATTGGTGTTCTAGTTGCCAAAAGGCGTGAAGGCCGGTTTCGATACTGTCTTTGCTTGGAGCGAGTGACGGGAATCGAACCCGCGTCATCAGTTTGGAAAACTGAGGCTCTACCATTGAGCTACACTCGCACGTCTTTGTTAGACGAGACATCATTCTATGGGGTAGAGTGGTCGAGTTCCTGACCTTTGGTCAAGAATGTTCGGGATGTAGCGCAGCTTGGTAGCGCATCTGTTTTGGGAACAGAGGGTCGCAGGTTCAAATCCTGTCATCCCGACAAATTGCTTGACGAAAAACCCCAACCATGGAGATAAGTTGAAGACGACCGTTGAAAAACTGAGCCCGACCAGAGTAAAACTGACAATCGAAGTTGATCAGGCGGGATTCAAGCCCACACTGGACAAGGCCTACAAGTCAGTCGCAACTCAGGTGAACATCCCAGGTTTCCGAAAGGGCAAGGTTCCCTCCTCGGTTTTGGATCAACGCGTTGGTAAGGACTCGATCATTGCTCAGGCAATCAACGATGGCATGGACACTTTTTACCGCGAAGCACTGGTGGCTGAGAAGCTAAAGCCACTTGGGACTCCCGAAGCCGACGTCAGCTCAGCGCCGAACGCTGCTGAAATGGAGAAGCCGCTAATTATTTCTCTAGAGGTTGAGGTTCGCCCAGAATTCAAACTTCCTAGCTACAAGAACATTGCGGTAACAGTCGAGCCAGTCAAGGTAGCCAAAATGGATATCGACACTGAGCTTGATGCTCTTCGCGCGCGCTTTGGCGCTCTCAAGACAGTTGACAGGCCAGCTAAGACCGGCGACTTCACCACAATCGACCTAACAGCAACGATGGACGGTAAGGACATCGACACCGCTCAGGACATTTCCTACGAAATCGGCTCCGGGCAACTACTGGACGGAATTGACGAGGCGCTAGAGACTCTGACTGCTGGTGAGACCACAACCTTTAGCTCGAAGCTTGTCGGCGGCGAGATGGCAGGACAGGCAGCCGAGGTTTCCGTCACTTTGAAGGCTGTAAAAGAGCGCGAGCTTCCAAAGGCGGACGACGACTTTGCCCAGCTGGCCAGTGAGTTTGACACGCTAGCCGAGCTAAAAAAGGATCTAGAAACCAAGCTTGCCGAGCAGCTGGGTCGCAAGCAGGTGCTGCAGGCTAGAGACAAAATTGTTGAGGAACTTGTCGCTAAAGCAAATATTCCGGTGTCCGACGTGGCGGTCAAGAAGGAAGTTGACGCACACCTAGAGGGCGAAGGTCGTCTAGAGGACGAGGTTCACCGCAAGGAAGTAACAGCAGACTCTGAAAAGGGCTTCAAGACTCAATTGCTACTAGATGCCATTGTCGACGCGGAAGAAATTAAGATTGAGGACCAGGAATTGATTGAGTACCTAGCTTTCACCTCCAGGAACTACCAGATGGAGCCGAACCAGTTCATTGAACAGGTCGCTAGTTCTGGGCAGGTTGCTTTCTACGCTGATGAGCTGAAAAGGCGCAAGGCCGTTGATTTTTTGGTGGCGCAGGCTGAAATTACTGACACCAAGGGTGCCAAAGTCAAATACGAGGTCTAACGCCTAAGGCGAACAAGCCCACGTTGTTGCAACTTTGCTAGTTATCGTAGTGACTACGTAGCTAAAGGAGATTTGAATGGCAATGCCCCAAATGGAGCGAACAGGTGTTTTTGACAGACTGCTAAAAGACCGCATTGTGTGGTTGGGCAGCGAAGTTAGGGACGAAAACGCTAACGAGATTTGCGCCAAAATTTTGCTACTAGCAGCCGAGGATTCTGAAAAAGACATCTTCTTGTACATCAACTCTCCGGGTGGATCAATTACCGCCGGAATGGCAATCTACGACACCATGCAGTACGTGCCAAATGACATCGTCACGGTTGGCATTGGAATGGCTGCGTCCATGGGCCAGTTCTTGCTCTCCTCCGGTGCCAAGGGCAAGAGATACGCCACTCCAAACACCAGGGTTTTGCTTCACCAGCCAGCTGGTGGCTTCGGCGGAACTGCCTCAGACATTCAGACCCAGGCCGAACTAATCATGTCAATGAAGCGTCAGCTTGCAGCGATCACAGCGCAGCAAACTGGAAAGACCGTTGAAGAGGTAATGCACGATGGAGACCGCGACCGATGGTTCACCGCTGCAGAAGCTCTCGAGTACGGCTTTATTGACCAAATACAAGAGTTTGCAAGCCGCTCAACCGGCGTTGGAAAGGCCTAATTATGAGTTTCATCGAGACATCGCAGGGCCGAGTGGCAGCACCCAGTGCCAGGTACATTCTTCCCGAGTTCGAAGAGCGGACTTCCTATGGAATCAAGCGTCACAACCCATACACAAAGTTATTTGAGGATCGCATTGTGTTCTTGGGCGTTCAGGTTGACGATGCGTCAGCCGACGATATTATGGCTCAGCTTTTGGTTCTTGAGTCCCAAGACCCAGATCGAGACATCACCCTTTACATAAACTCTCCCGGCGGCTCTTTCACTGCTTTGACAGCCATTTACGACACCATGCAGTACATAAAGCCACAGATTCAAACTGTTTGCTTGGGTCAGGCCGCTTCCGCGGCAGCTGTGCTGCTCGCAGCCGGTGCTAAGGGCAAGCGTCTTGCCCTGCCGAATGCTCGAATTCTGATCCACCAGCCTTCGTCGGGGGGCGGGGGACAAGGTCAAGCTTCTGACATAGAGATTCAAGCCAAGGAGATTATGCGCATGCGCGACTGGCTCGAATTCACATTGAGCCACCATTCCGGCAAGAGTTTGGAGCAGGTCAATAAGGATATCGACCGCGACAAGATCTTGACTGCCCAAGAGGCAATGGAGTACGGCTTGATAGATCAGGTTCTTAGTTCTAGAAAGCTCTAATTCTCTTTGGCGAGTGGCGCGGCAAAAAAGTCGCCCATTCGCTATAGGGTTTTGTCATGACACTATCTGAGACCAGTGAGCTTCTAAAGTGCACGTTTTGTGCCAAGAGCCAGAAGCAAGTCCGCAAATTAATTGCTGGCCCGGCTGTCTACATTTGCGACGAGTGCATTGAGCTTTGCAACGAAATCATCGAAGAGGAACTTGGGCAGAACGTCTCCAAGGAACTCTCCTCAATGGAGCTTCCAAACCCCAAAGAAATAAAGGGGTTTCTGGATGAATACGTCATCGGTCAAGATGGCGCGAAGAAGCAGCTGGCGGTAGCGGTATACAACCACTACAAGCGAATCAGGTCGACCGGCACGCTTACGGCCGCGGGCAAGCAGCACGATGACATAGAAATTGCTAAGTCCAACATTCTCATGATTGGTCCAACCGGTTGCGGAAAAACTTACCTGGCACAGACACTCGCAAAGCGACTGAACGTTCCGTTTGCGGTCGCTGACGCTACCGCCTTGACTGAGGCTGGCTACGTGGGCGAGGATGTTGAGAACATACTCTTGAAACTACTCCAGGCTGCGGACAACGATCCCAAGCGAGCTGAAACTGGAATTATTTACATCGATGAAATCGATAAAATCTCAAGAAAATCTGAAAACCCATCCATAACTCGAGATGTTTCAGGAGAGGGTGTCCAGCAGGCTTTGCTGAAAATCCTTGAGGGAACCGTCGCTTCAATACCTCCGCAGGGCGGCAGGAAGCATCCACAGCAGGAGTTCATCCAGCTGGACACCACCAATGTGCTTTTCATAGTTGCGGGAGCTTTTTCGGGCCTAGAGACAATAGTTTCAGAGCGAACTGGCAAGAAGGGTATTGGCTTTGGTGCTGAGCTAAAAGAGAAGAACGATGGCGTAGATATCTACAGGCAGGTTCAGCCAGAAGACTTGCGCAAATTTGGACTCATCCCAGAATTCATTGGCAGGCTTCCGGTAATTGCAACCGTGGAGGAGCTGGATAAGTCTGCGCTAATTCAAATTCTTACCGAACCCAAGAATGCGCTCATAAAGCAGTACCAGAGAATGTTCGAGATTGATGGGTTCGATCTCGAATTTGAGGCCGGTGCTATCGAGCATATTGCCGAGTCGGCGCTTGAGCGTCAGACCGGCGCTAGAGGGCTCAGGGCTATCCTGGAAGAGTTGCTCGGTCCGATAATGTACGAGCTTCCTGGCGGCGACAGCACTGGCATTGTAATGATTACTGAAGAGGTCGCCAAGACCGGTTCAATCCCTGAAATACAGCCACACCGCAAGCCACTTCAAGACAAATCCGCCTAGCGGATACGCACCAGCACCCATGAAAAACGCTGCCATCACGCCCTACCTTGCTGGCACAGTAGCTTCCACAACCGGATCAATCGCAACCTTCGGTATAGCAATTGCTGGACTGAGCGCCATGGGAGCAAGCCAGAGCCAGACTGCAACCGCAATAGTTGTAATGCTTATCGGCTACGGAGTGTTGTCGATTGCACTCAGCATTTGGCTCAAAATGCCAATTAGCATCGTCTGGTCAACGCCTGGCGCGGCATTTCTGGCAACTAGCTCGGGGCTTGGGGTCGGTTTCGAAACAGCTGTCGGGGCATTTATAGTTAGCAGCCTGCTGGTGGTCCTCACCGGAGCATGGCCTGCTCTAAGCAGGCTAGTCGCCAAAATACCTCCCCAGATATCGGCTGCAATGTTAGCGGGCGTTATCTTCCCTTTTGTGGCCGCGACAGTGCACTCAAGTGTTGATTTTCCACTCTTGATAATGCCAGTAATTGTTATTTGGCTTTTACTCAACCGACTTCTTCCGCTTTGGGCTTCACCGATAGCAATAGTGATCGGTTTTGCACTCATTGCCATGAGTCAAGAGGCCACGGACTTCGAGGTCTTGTCGTTCTGGCCAAACCTGGAAATGATTTCTCCCGTTTTTGATGTCGGCGTAATAGTCGCAATCGGAATCCCGCTTTATTTGATCACTATGGCCTCGCAGAACCTTCCGGGCCTAGCCATCATGAACGGGCTGGGATTTCCGCTACCGACCTCTAAACTCTTCGTTGCTACCGGGATTGGATCTGTCGTGACTTCTTTTTTTGGGGGCTTTGGGTTGAATCTAGCCGCCATCACCGCCGCCCTGAATGCCGACGATGGAGCCGGTAAGGATCCCTCAAAGCGCTGGAAAGCCGCTGCCTGGGGCGGCGTTGTTTATCTAATTTTCGCGCTATTTGCCTCTGTCTTTGCGGCCTTCGTGCTGGCGGTTCCAAGGGAGCTGCTACTAGCGCTGGCCGGCCTCGCGCTCATAAAGACTTTTGCATCGTCACTTAGAACCGCAGTGAGCGACGAGTCGACAAGGCTTGCGGGGGTTGTAACTTTTGTTATCGGCGCAGCAGGAATATCGGTATTCGGCATCGGCGGAGCCTTCTGGGCACTTGTCGCTGGAATAATTGTCTGGTCTATCAGAACTCGCTAGTCCTGATTCGGCTGAAACCTTAGATCTGTCACAGTCACTTCTTTAGCTTCTTTGAAGTTCAGTTCGGCAATGTGACCAACGGCTGCTAGGTCCTTGGCCATGCTCTGCATGGCAACTGGTCCAGAGACAAGCGCAGTTGCAATCTCAGCCTTCATCGATAACTTGTTGTCCGACTTTGACTTTCTGATTTGAACCAGAGCAGCACTCGCCAAGATCATAAGCCCAGAATCTTCGCCTGATATCTCGTCGGAAGTTGGCCAGGAGGACTTGTGGACAGTGCCGTCCTGCCACCAGCTCCAGACTTCTTCGGCTGCAAAGGGAATGAATGGCGCAAATAGTCGAACCAATACCCCCAGGGCCTGTCTAAGAGCTATAACTGCGCTTCCCTTTTCCTGTTCAGTGAAGTCACCTTGACCATAGGCACGTTCTTTTACTAGCTCAAGGTAATCGTCGGTAAAGGTCCAGAAAAAGGACTCTGCTTTTTCAAGCGCTTTAGTGTGATCGTAGCCCTCGAAGGCTTCTGTTGATGCGGCAATTACTTCCTGGAGGCTAGCAAGCATAGATTTGTCAATCGGTTCCGTAACCGCCGTGACGCCGGCTGGAAGTTCAAAGCTAAGGGCAAAGCGGGCAGCGTTTAGAAGCTTAATTGCAAGCCTTCTGCCAATTTTCATCTGACCTTCGTCGAACGCGGCATCGGTTCCAAGTCGCGCACTGGCGGCCCAGTATCGAACCGCATCTGAACCGTGTGTCTCGAGGATTTCGTTTGGAACGACTACGTTGCCCTTGGACTTTGACATCTTCTTGCGATCTGGATCTAGGATCCAACCGGAAATAGCTGCGTGCTTCCAGGGGGCTTGGCCGTGTTCTAGTTCAGAGCGAACCAAGGTTGAAAACAGCCATGTCCTAATAATGTCCTGACCCTGAGGTCTTAGGTCGTAGGGAAAGACCTTCGCGAACTTTTCTGGATTCGATAGCCATCCGCCCGCTAACTGGGGCGTCAGGGAGCTTGTAGCCCAGGTGTCCATGATGTCTAGTTCGCCAATAAATCCATTTGCCTGCCCCCGCATTGACTCCTCATGGCCGTCTGGGGTATCGCTAGACGGGTCGACTGGGAGCTGGGTGTCGTTGGGAACAATAGGGTTTTCATAGTCCGGATTGCCTTCGGCATCCAACGGATACCACAGCGGTAACGGGACGCCGAAGAAGCGTTGGCGAGAAATTAGCCAGTCGCCATTTAGTCCGTTGATCCAGTCTTCAAGACGAACTCGCATGAAATCCGGGTGGAAGGCAACTTCTTTGCCGAGGCTTACTAGTCTTTCTCCAAGTTTTTTGTCGCTGCCACCATTTTTTATGTACCACTGTCTGGTGGATACTATTTCTAGAGGCTTCTCACCCTTCTCGAAGAACTTCACAGGGTGGGTAATCGGCTTGGCTTCTCCGACCATGTCGCCGGAAGCCTGCAGGGACTTGACTAAAATTTCCTTGGCGCTAAAGACGGTTTTGCCTGCCAGCTCCGCGTATAGATCAGCACCCTTGCTGGCTGCTATCGCCTCGGGCGCATCTTGGAGTATTCGTCCATCAAACCCGATTATGGGCCGATTCGGAAGCTTTAGTTCGCGCCACCAGATGACGTCAGTGACGTCTCCAAATGTGCAAATCATTGCAATGCCCGAGCCCTTGTCAATTTGTGCCAATCGATGGGCCAAAATCGGAACCTCCACCCCAAATAGCGGAGTTCTGGCTGTCTTGCCAAAGAGGTGTGCGTATCTTTCGTCGTCGGGGTGAGCAACCAGCGCAACACAGGCCGGAATTAGCTCTGGTCTAGTGGTTTCGATATAGATCTTGCCATCCGGACCATCGAACCCGATTCGGATATATGCACTTGGTATCTCACGGTCTTCGAGCTCCGCCTGAGCCACTGCGGTCCTAAAGCTCACGTCCCACAGTGTTGGTGCCATCTGCGAGTAAGCCTCGTCGCGAGCTAGGTTGTTCAGAAATGCACGCTGGGAAACAAGTTGCGACTCTTTGGAGATAGTTCTATAACTTTGTGCCCAGTCAACCGACAGGCCTAGATTTCTCCATAGGTTTTCAAAGGTCTTCTCATCTTCTTCGGTTAGCTGTTCACACAGCGCGATGAAGTTTTGCCTAGAGATCGGAAGCTGGTCCTGCACTCTTGATGACTTGTTATCTCCGCCTGTTTGGGGAGGTTGGAAATCTTTGTCAAATGGCAGCGTAGGGTCGCATCTGACGCCGTAATAGTTCTGAACTCTTCTTTCAGTTGGAAGGCCATTGTCGTCCCAACCCATTGGGTAATAGACGGCCTTGCCGTTCATTCGCTTATAGCGAGCTACCACGTCAGTGTGGGTATAGCTGAAAACGTGGCCAACGTGCAGGGAACCGGAAGCTGTTGGTGGAGGAGTATCGATCGAGTAGATGTCGCTTTTTAGGGCTTGAGAATCGAACTCATAAACTTTATTTGCCTCCCAGACAGGGGCCCATTTGGCCTCTAAGCCCTCTACGGAGGCTTTTTCTGGAACGCTGGCGGGCCTTAGTGGCTCGGGAATGTAGTTATTCAATAGGTATGACCTCTGTATATTCGTAGTCTCTAGATTAACATTGTTCTTGACCGTAACTTCTCCGAAAGCCGTGATGTATCCAAAGCACCGCAATTCCTCTCAAGGGCCAATCGCCTCGCCGTCCTTTCCAGAACTTGAAAAGGAGGTGCTGGCCTACTGGGATAAAGACGGAACTTTTCAAGAATCAATTGACCAGCGAGCCGCAGCTGACGCTCCGGAGTTCGTCTTCTATGACGGCCCTCCCTTTGCCAACGGACTTCCGCATTACGGTCACCTTCTAACTGGATACGCAAAAGACTTGGTGCCTCGCTACCAAACCATGAGGGGCAAGCGGGTTGAACGCAGGTTCGGCTGGGACACCCATGGGTTGCCTGCAGAGGTTGAGGCGGAACGACTCTTGGGCATATCCGGTCGACCAGAAATCGAGAAATATGGAGTCGCTAAGTTCAATGAATTTTGCAAGACCTCTGTACTGAAGTACACCGAGGACTGGCGCAGCTACATCACTCGACAAGCCCGTTGGGTCGATTTTGATAATGACTACAAGACTCTGGACCAGAACTATACCGAGAGCGTTATCTGGGCCTTCCAGCAGCTCCACAACAAAGGGTTGATCTACGAGGGCTTCAAGGTCCTGGCTTACTGCTGGCGATGCGAGACTCCTCTTTCAAATCACGAACTCAAGATGGACGATGAGGTATACCGGGATAGACAGGACCAGTCCGTAACTGTCACTTTTCCGGTAACGAGCCAAGGTGAACTTTCAGGCGTAAAAATACTTGCATGGACGACAACGCCGTGGACGCTCCCAACTAACTTCGCATTGGCCGTTGGGCCGAATATCGAATATTCCTTGGTGAATGCTAAAAACAGTGACTTGGGTGATGAAAAATTCTTGATCGCTTCGGCGCTTTTGCCTAACTATCTAAAAGAACTGGGTTTCGAAGATGTTGAGAGCGCACAGGCCGCTGTGTCTAAGACTTATCTCGGTTCTGATCTAGGTGGCCTTAGGTATGAGCCAATCTTTGACTTCTACACCGATGCCAGTAAGTTCAGCATTGAAAATGCCTGGCAGGTGTTAGTCGGCGACTACGTAACTGCCGAGGATGGCACCGGAATTGTCCACCAAGCCCCTGCCTATGGAGAAGATGATCAAATGCTCTGCAATGCTGCTGGCATTCCAACTTATGTGTCAGTCAATGAAAGAGGCGAATTCACCTCTTTGATCGCTCCATACGAAGGGCAGCATGTATTTGAGGCGAATAAGCCAATCACTCAAGACTTGAAAGCGAGTGGTCGATTAATAAGGCAAGCGTCTTATGATCACAGCTACCCGCATTGCTACCGATGCAAGAATCCGCTAATTTACAAGGCGGTTTCATCGTGGTTTGTTGAGACCACAAAAGTCAAAGACCGAATGCTTGAACTAAACCAGGAGATCAACTGGGTTCCTGATCACACCAAAAACGGTGGCTTTGGAAAATGGCTTGAGAACGTTCGAGATTGGGCAATTTCAAGAAACCGGTTCTGGGGAGCTCCGATACCGGTTTGGAAATCGGACGATCCTAATTACCCAAGGATTGATGTCTACGGCTCGCTCGATGAAATGGAGCGCGACTTTGGTGTTCGCCCCACCGATTTCCACAGGCCAGTCATTGACGAGCTAACGAGACCAAATCCTGATGACCCAACCGGCAAGTCCACGATGAGAAGAGTGCCGGAGGTTTTGGATTGCTGGTTTGAATCTGGATCGATGCCGTTTGCGCAGGTTCACTATCCGTTTGAGAATCAGGATTGGTTTGACTCGCATTTTCCCGGCGACTACATAGTCGAGTACGTAGGGCAAACCAAGGGCTGGTTTTACACCCTTCACGTTTTGTCCACGGCGTTATTTGATCGCCCGGCTTTTAAAAACGCGGTGAGCCACGGGATTGTCTTGGGCAATGACGGGCAGAAGATGTCTAAGTCGCTAAGAAACTATCCGGACGTCAATGAGGTATTTGATCGTGACGGCTCTGATGCAATGAGATGGTTTTTGATGTCAAGCCCGATTCTTCGCGGCGGAAATATTTCAGTTACCGAGCAGGGCATTCGAGAAGGTGTTCGTCAAGCGCTTTTGCCGCTTTGGAATAGCTATTACTTCTTTGCTCTGTACGCCAACGCCTCCAGCTACACTGCGAGCCCATCGATGGCCTCAACTCAGTTATTAGACCGATATATTCTTGCTAAAACCCGAGAACTTATTGACTCGGTAACTTCAGATCTTGACGTTTTTGACAGCTTCGCGGCCTCTGCCAAAGTTCGTGATTTCGCTGAAGTGCTTACTAATTGGTACATCCGGCGCTCCAGAGATCGTTTCTGGGAAGGCGACAAGGATGCCTTCGACACTCTCTACACGGTTCTAGAAGCTGCATTCAGAGTGATCGCTCCCATGCTGCCGCTGGTGGCCGAAGAAATGTGGCGCGGTCTAACTAACGGTCGCTCCGTTCATCTCGAGAGCTGGCCGGAGGCCGAGGAGTTCTTGGAGCATGCTCAGCTAGTTCGGGACATGGATGCAATCCGCGAGGCGGCATCTTCCGGGCTTTCCTTGAGGAAGGCCTCTGGGGTTCGTGTAAGGCAGCCACTTGCAAAAATAACGGTTGCTGTAGTTGGTTCTGATTCTCTTCGAGATTATGCCGAGTTGTTGGCTGATGAGCTCAACGTGAAGGCCGTGGACATCGTGGAGGCCAACGCCGAAACCTCCTCGAGTTTCGGTCTAAAGCAATCGCTGTCCGTAAACGCTAGAGCTCTAGGACCCAGGGTTGGCAAGGATGTTCAACGAATCATTGGCCAAGCCAAGTCGGGCAACTGGGAACAGTTGGCAGAGGGGATCTTCGTTGATGGAACGTTGCTGATGGAGCCCGAGTATGAATTGACTCTTGTTGCGGACAATGAGTCCAGCGATTTTGCAGTTGGGGTGACCAGTTCGGGATTCATTCTGCTTGACACTCGACTTACGCCGGAGCTTCAGTCAGAGGGGCTTGCCAGAGACACGATTCGACACATTCAGCAGGCTAGGAAAGATTTCGGGCTTGATGTTTCGGACCGCATTTCCCTGAAGCTTGTTTGCGATGAGGAATCGGTAACCGCTTTGGAAACTCATTCCGATTTGATATCAAGGGAAACCCTGTCCAG
This sequence comes from Candidatus Aquiluna sp. IMCC13023, assembly GCF_000257665.1. GTDB lineage: Bacteria > Actinomycetota > Actinomycetes > Actinomycetales > Microbacteriaceae > Aquiluna. The sequence continues at coordinate 311,151 of NZ_AJKR01000003.1, read as the reverse complement.
CGACATAGAAATTGCTGCCGGTCAGATATCAGCGCCGCTTTCAGTAGGCGAAACCGGGGCCATCGCGATCACGTTGGCCAAAAAATGACCTTAGAAAGCCAACCTCAATCTATCGATGAGGTTCTTGCTGCCCTTTACGCAAGGAGGCCTGAAAACCAAATAAGGCCTCGCTTGGAGCCCACCAGACGACTAGTCGAAATGATGGGAAACCCCCAAAACAATTACAAAGTAATTCACATCACTGGCACCAACGGTAAGAGTTCGACAGCAAGAATGATTGAGCGGCTACTCAGGGAGCACGGGTTGAGAACCGGCAGGTTGACCAGCCCCCATCTGGTCTCTTTCAACGAGCGCATTGCCCTTGATGGTGAGCCGGTAGAAGATCAGTTGATCATCGAGGCTTACCAGGAAAATCTGGTGCTACTAGAGCTTGTGGACCAGGAGCTCACCGACAAAGGGGAGGACCCGCTTACTTTCTTCGAAGCCTTCACTGCACTCGCTTTTCACGTCTTTTCGGATGCTCCGATCGATGTTTTGGTTCTTGAAGTTGGAATCGGCGGAGAGTGGGATGCTACCAACGTTGCCGATGCAGATGTTGCGGTCTTCACGGCGATAGACCTTGATCATCAGGAAACTCTCGGTGACACCGTGGAGGAGATTGCCCAAACAAAAGCCGGCATTACAAAGCAGAATTCGATTGTGGTGTCAAGCTTTCAGCAGCAGAGCGTGGCATCTATCCTGCGCGCAAGTGCACCTCAGGAAGTTTTGATTGCCGGCGATGAATTTGGCTACTCGGAGATAAGCCCAGATGGCTTCGGAACCAGGTTTAGCGTGCAAGGAATTTGGGCCGAGTATCCCGAGCTTTGGATGCCAATCATTGGCCAACATCAAGCAGAAAACGCGGCAACCGCAATTGTCGCTACCGAGGCATTTCTTGGAAGAGCAATCGCTGACGAGGTGCTCAGGAGCGCTCTCGCAGATGCTGTCAGTCCTGGGAGGCTTCAGGTCATAAGTAAACAACCGCTGGTCGTAATCGATGGTGCCCACAACCCAGCTGGCCTGGTAAGCCTCAGGAACTCTATTCAGTGGCACTTCGGAGCGCCAAAAGCAATAGGTGTCGTTGGAATGCTCCGAGAAAAAGACATTCAGTCTTCGGCCCAGGAACTAATTGGGGTATTCGACCACCTCATAGTTACCTCGGCGCCTGGTGAACGAGGTCTTCCGGCCTTTGAGCTTGCTAACAGCTTTTCCGATGAGGGGCTAATTGTCGATGAAATAGTCCTGGAGTTCTGGTCGGCCTACGAGCAGGCAATTAGGCTTGGGGTGAGCACGGATAGGCCTGTATTTATAACCGGGTCGCTGTACCTTGTGGGAGCAGTGCTTGAAAAGCTTCAGCTGGAAAATTCGAACATGAACGATCAGGACGGGCAAGAAGTTGAGTAAAAGGTCTTCAAAACGAGCTCTCGGATCAATCGCACTTAGTTTCGAGGCCTTTGTGGTATTTTTCGCGACCCTCACCGCTTTTGGGCTAAAGGCATCAGACGTAAGCCCGAATTTGCCGCGCGTTGAGATCATTTGGGCAATTGGACTGGGCGTCGCTCTTCTTTGTATTCTGACGCCCGCCCTGTTATCGAAGCCATGGGGTTACTTCATTGGCTGGGGGATTCAGGTGGCGGTTTTGGCTTCTGGCTTCTGGCTCTGGGGCATGTTTGTGATCGGCGCAATGGTAGCCGGAATGTGGATTTGGGCGATGGTGGCCGGTGGCACAATAGACAAAGCAAGAGAAAATTATGAAAAGCTGAACGAAAAGGATCCAAATGCAGACACTAGTTCTATGTAAGCCGGACGCGGTTCGTCGTAATCTAATCGGCGAAATTATTCGACGCTGCGAGCAAAAGGGTTATGTGGTCGCGAAACTTGCAAAACTTCAGCCATCAAGACAGCTTCTAGCTCAGCACTACCTTGAGCACGAGGGAAAACCTTTTTATGAGCCCTTGATGGATTTCATGCTGTCTGGCGAAGTTGTTGCAATAGCACTTGAGGGCGAACGCGTCATCGAAGGATTTAGATCTCTTGCCGGGTCCACTGAGCCAACACTTGCGGCTCCGGGTACCATCCGGGGCGACCTCGGAAGGGATTGGGGGACGAAGGTTGTTCAGAACCTGGTTCACGGCTCAGATTCAGACGAAAGCGCTGCACGAGAGCTCGCGCTCTGGTTTAGCTAGCACTCGCTCTGGTAACAGCTAGATGAGAGTTATCCAGTAGTCCCAGAACTGGATCAAGATCAATACGATCAGCACTAAATAGGTCATGAGCGTGAAAACCCAGCTCCACGAGTAGACAAACTCCCCGAGCTTTTCTTTATTGCCCAGGTTGCCATCCCGCATAGTGCGGCCCAAAATCATCCAGAACAATGGGATAGTCGCTGCCCAGGCCACCATGCAGTAGATGCACAGCGATCCGATTACGTAAGCGGACTGTGTAAAGAGCCAAATGGCAAAACCAAGCCCAAATAAGTGTCCCAGCAGGAATAGTCGCCAAAACCATGGTGCAAACTTTGCCCCTGCAAGAATCGCCATTCCCACCAAGATCGGTGCAAAGAATGCGGCCAAGCCGATCAAGGGATTCGGAAATCCTAGGAGGGCCGCTTGTTCGCTCAGCATGACGGACTTGCAGCTCAGGATGGGAGAAATGTCACAGGAGGTGCTGGCATCCGGATTTTCGGCGACGTGGAGTCGCTCGAGCGTCAAGCCGAAGCTTGCGATCCAGCCCATAACGCCCATTGAGATAAGGGCAATTGGAAATAGCATCTTTCAATTATCGCATTTTGGTAACAAGTCGTGACATACTTACGGAAGATGTATTCACACATACATCAAAGATTTTTTTCGGAGAGCGATATGCCCCGAAGAATAAGAATTAGGTTCCGGCTGAGGCTTGAATCACTAGAACAGGCTCGGCGGGTGTGGACCTAAGGGCTACAAAGGCATAAGTGGCTGAGAAAAAAGAAATTCCAGAAAAGACGACTTCAAAAAAGGCACCTGCTAAAAAAGTGGCCGAGAAAAAAGCAGTCGAGAAAAAAATAGTCGACAAGAAAATAGTCGACAAAAAACCGGCAGCGAAAAAAGAAGCTTCAACAAAGGTCGTCGAAAAAAAGGACGAGCCTAAGAAGCCACTGAGCATTCAGCTGCTTTTCCAGGCACCAGACCTCCCTACTCCAAAGGTGAATCCTCGAAGTGGCAAGCTTGCCGAGGAGGAAACTTCTGAAGCTGCTACTAGGTCCGCTCCGACTAAGTCCGCATCTACTAGAACCAGACAGCGAAGCAAGCCTGAGAGTGAGGCCAAGCCAAAGACCAACGATGAACCTGCCGAAGAAAAAGATTCCGGGTCAACCAGGGTCGCTGCAAAACGTCAACGTCGCAAGGATTCAAGAGACACTGGTCGCCGCAGGACTGCAGTTACCGAGTCAGAGTTCTTGGCAAGAAGAGAATCTGTCGATCGTCGAATGGTTGTTCGCGAGAAGGATGCCAGGGTTCAAATCGGAGTTCTCGAAGACGGCCTGTTGGTCGAGCACTACGTAGCCGAAAGCCAGGGCGGGTCACTCATTGGAAATGTTTATCTTGGCAAGGTGCAGAACGTACTGCCTTCCATGGAAGCCGCTTTTGTTGACATTGGACGCGGCCGGAATGCTGTTCTGTATTCGGGCGAGGTCGATTGGGATGCCGCTGAAACTGGGAACCAGCCCAGAAGAATTGAGCTAGCACTAAAGTCTGGCGACCAAGTTTTGGTTCAAGTAACCAAGGACCCGGTTGGCCAAAAAGGGGCAAGGCTCACCTCGCAGATCTCACTACCTGGAAGATTCCTTGTCTACGTTCCCGGCGGAAATATGTCTGGAATTTCTAGGAAGCTGCCAGAGGGCGAGAGGCAGCGCCTGAAGCAAATTTTGAAGCACGCTTTGCCTGAAGACGCTGGTGTTATCGTGCGAACCGCTGCAGAGGGTGCTACCGAAGATCAGCTCACCCTGGATGTTGAAAGACTAAAGATGCAGTGGGAGAACATAAACAGCGAGGTAGCAAAGGGTAAAGCCCCGACGCTTCTTCACAGTGAACCGGACTTGTTGGTAAAAATCATTCGCGATGTCTTCAACGAGGACTTCACTGAGCTTGTTGTTTCGGGGGAAGAGTCCCTAGAGACCATCAGACAGTATCTGGAGTCTGTGGCGCCTGAGCTAATTGAACGTTTGGTTCAGTTCACCGCAAGCGAGGATGTGTTCGATAGCTATCGACTCGGGGATCAAATTATCAAGGCCCTCGACAGAAAGGTATTTCTTCCTTCCGGTGGCTCTTTGGTTATTGATCGCACCGAAGCCATGACAGTTGTTGATGTGAATACTGGAAAATTCATCGGATCCGGCGGAAACCTCGAAGAGACAGTCACCAAGAACAACCTTGAGGCAGCCGAAGAACTTGTTCGACAGCTTAGATTGCGCGACATCGGCGGAATCGTCGTGGTGGACTTTATCGACATGATTCAAGAGTCAAACCAGGAAATGGTGCGAAGGCGCCTATTGGAGTGCCTATCAAGGGATCGCACCAAAAACCAGGTTGGCGAAATTACTTCACTTGGGCTTGTCCAGATGACCAGAAAGAAAATTGGTCTCGGATTACTTGAAACTTTCTCAGAGCCCTGTGACTGCTGTGCTGGAAGAGGCGTAGTGGTTCATGACGAGCCGAGGTTCAGGATGCCGGAGGTTTCGGAGAATAAGCGAACCAAGAAGAAAGAGAAGACTAAGCCGACTGTAGTCAAAAAAGTAGTAACGGCGGAGCAGGCAGACGCATTCAAGAATGTGGTTAATCAAATAGCGAGTGCTGGTCATTCGAGTGATGAAGCCCTTCTACAGCTAAAGAAAGAGCCGGAAGGCAAGACAGAAATCCTAAACGCCGTGCTTGATTCGCTCCCAGAAGCCGAGAATGTGCCTAAGCCAAAACGTCGACGCGCCACATCAGCGGGTAAGCTATCAACTACAACCGAGTAAAACGCGGTTGAGTGTTGCTCACTCTTGGTTTATTTGCTAAACTTCGAGGCTGTTGCTCACGTTCTGTGGTTCAACAAGATTTCCCCTAATAGTTAGGTCAAAAAGTGGTTTACGCAATTGTTCGAGCTGGTGGACGCCAGGAAAAGGTTGAGGTCGGCACCATCGTGACCATGAACCGCATCAAAGCGTCTTCGGGCTCCATAGAGCTTCCGGCTGTTTTGTTGGTTGATGGTGACAAGGTCACCTCAGACTCACAGTCTCTTTCCAAGGTCAAGGTTGTTGCAGAGGTTCTTGACCAGTTGCGTGGCCCAAAGATTTCGATTCAAAAATACAAAAACAAGACCGGATACAAGAAGCGCCAGGGTCACCGTCAAGACTTGACCCGCGTCCAGGTCACAGAGATCAAGTAACTAGGAGTTAGACAATGGCATCCAAAAAGGGAGTTAGCTCCACACGTAACGGCCGCGACTCGAACTCTCAGCGTTTGGGCGTGAAGCGTCACGATGGTCAGGCAGTCAATGCCGGTGAAATAATCGTTCGCCAGCGCGGCACTCACTTCCACCCGGGAGTAAATGTTGGCCGCGGTAAGGACGACACTTTGTTCGCACTTGCGGCAGGTGCAGTCAAATTCGGCGCAAAGGCAGGCCGACGAGTAGTAAACATCGTCACCCTGTAACAGGATTAAGCAAAGAGGCGGACCTGGACCAGGTTCGTCTTTTTTTGTAGGGAGGGAAGAATGGTCACATTTGTTGATCAAGTAACCCTGCACCTATCCGCGGGAAACGGCGGAGATGGGTGTACTAGTACCAAACGTGAAAAATTCAAGCCACTTGCTGGTCCTGACGGAGCCAATGGCGGCGATGGCGGAACTATTTCGCTTATTTCAGACGTCAACACCACCACACTTCTTGACTACCACCACCGTCCACACCGTACTGGGCTAAATGGAACAGCTGGAGCTGGCGATTATCGTAACGGCGCGCACGGCGGAGACATTGTTCTAAAGGTTCCGGTAGGAACCGTCGTAAAAGATGCTCGTGGCAAATTGCTGGCCGATCTGGACTCAGTTGGAATGGAAATCGTCGTTGCCCAGGGCGGACAGGGTGGCCTCGGCAATGATGCACTGTCTAACCAGAAAAGAATTGCACCTGGTTTTCACCTCTTAGGTGTGCCCGGCTGGAAGGGCGAGGTAATCCTCGAGCTCAAGGTTGTCGCTGACATCGCTTTTGTGGGATTCCCAAGTGCTGGCAAGAGTTCTCTGATTGCCTCGATGAGCTCAGCTCGTCCAAAAATTGCAGATTATCCATTCACTACTCTTCACCCAAACCTTGGCGTCGTTCAGGCTGGAGAGCAAAGATATACCGTTGCTGACGTACCGGGTCTCATAGAGGGTGCAAGCCAAGGAAAAGGCCTAGGCCTTGAGTTTTTGAGGCACGTGGAAAGATGCAGCGCGCTGCTTCACGTTATCGATTGTGCCACCATGGAGCCGGGCAGGGATCCACTAACCGACCTGAAGGTCATCCTCGGTGAACTTCGTGATTACCAGGTGCCCGAGGGGCAGACGCCTCTGCATGAGCGACCTCAGTTGATTGCCTTGAATAAAATCGACATTCCCGATGCTAAGGAATTGGCGGCTTTTGTCACAGAGGAACTGCAGGCCATGGGGTATCCAGTCTTCGCTGTCTCAACTGCCACTCACGAGGGCTTGAAAGAACTGAACTTCGCTCTTAGCGCGGTTGTTCAAAAGGAGCGTGAGGGCAAGGTTGTGGGAGCTCAGAAGCGATTCTCATTAATCCCAACCAAGGCCGAGGACTCGAGTTACATAGTGCGAAAAGAGTCAATCTCCGGTGAGGACGTGTTTCGAATCATCGGCACCAAGCCAGAGCGGTGGGTTGCACAAACGCATTTTGGAAACACAGAGGCGGTTGGATATCTGGCTGAGCGTCTTCAGAAGATCGGCATAGAGGACGAGCTTGTGAGAAAAGGTGCGAAGAGGGGTTCCACCGTAATCATCGGTGAAGAAAATGGCGTCGTTTTTGACTGGGATCCATTGATTGATTCAGTCGCAGAGTTGGCCGACGGTATTGGCCTAGGAGAAGACGAAAAGCGCAGAACGAATGAACAACGACGTGGCGAATACTACGCAATGATGGATCAGCGAGCCAAGGGCCGCGAAGAACGTGCTGCTGTTCGAGAGGCCAGCGTCTTCGTAGAAGAAGACCAAGAGTGAAAACCTCCGAGCGCATTGCATCAGCCAGCAGAATTCTTATAAAGGTTGGATCAAGCTCGATAACAGGTGCAAATCATTCCAATCTAGACGAGATTGTTGATCTAAGCGCTGCGCTGATAGCTCTTGGTAAAGACGTAATCGTGGTCAGCTCCGGCGCAATCGCAACTGCTGCGCCGTTTATTGGTCTCACAGTCAAGGCCGAGGACCTGCCAACATCGCAAGCTCTAGCCAGCATTGGTCAAGCGAAGCTAATGAGCCGATACGAAAAGTCTCTTGAGCGTCACAATCTAATGCCTGGTCAAATACTTCTAACGGTCGAGAACTTGGACCAGGAAGTTACCTCGCTGAATGCGCTGCGCGCACTCGAGAGGCTCCTAGAGATAAAGGTCTTACCGATAATCAATGAGAACGATTCGGTGGCAACAAATGAGATCCGATTTGGCGACAATGATCAATTGGCGGCCAGGGTCTCGAGGTTGGCGAAGGTTGACCTCATGATCCTCCTTAGCGACATCGATGGCCTCTACACCAAGCCTCCACAGGAGGACGGCTCAGAGCATATTCCCGTTGTGGTTTTCGGTGCAGACCTGTCTTGGGTAGAGGTGTCTGGCACCTCGACAGGATATGGAACCGGGGGCGCACTGACAAAACTGTCAGCTGCCAAATTGGCAACGGAGTCCTCGGTTGGAGTGATCCTGACATCCAGCCAGAGCGTCGGTGAGCTGATTGACGGTGACTGCAAGCACACCTGGTTTGAGCCAGGACCTAAGAGCTAGGATTTTAGGATGAGCATCCAGCAACTTTTGCAAGAGGCCAAGGCCGCTTCGGCTGCCATGGGTCGAGCAAACAGCTCTGTGAAGAATCAGGCGCTTGAAACCATCGCGTCGGAGCTTGAAAAGAATTCAAAATTGATAATTGCGGCAAACCAGCTCGATATGGCCGCCGCAGAGACAAATGGCGTAAGCCTCGCCCTCCAGGATAGATTGCGCCTCGACGAGGCAAGAGTGTCATCGCTAGCCGTTGCTCTCAGGAAAATAGCCCAACTAGATGATCCAATCGGAGAGTCGGTTCGGGGCATGACACTAGCGAACGGCTTACTGGTTCAGCAGGTCAGAGTTCCTTTTGGCGTTATCGGTTGCATCTATGAGGCTAGACCCAACGTGACTATTGACATTGCTGGCCTAGCAATTAAGAGCGGGAATTGTGCAGTACTGAGAGGCGGCAGTGCTGCCGAAAATACGAATAAGAGCCTGATTAGTGTTATCCAAGCTGGACTGGAAAAAACGGGACTACCGAAGTCGGCTGTCTCGACAGTAGATCCTTTTGGCAGAGATGGCGCTGTTGAGCTCATGAAGGCTAATGGTCTGGTTGATGTTCTGATTCCTCGTGGATCCGCGAGTCTTATCCGAACAGTTGTGACTGAATCCACCGTGCCAGTGATTGAAACCGGCGACGGTGTTGTGCATATCTTTGTGGACGCCTCAGCAGATCTTTCCACGGCGATTCCTCTGATTATCAACTCGAAGGTTCAGCGCCCCTCGGTTTGCAACTCTCTTGAGACGCTGCTTGTACATGCTGACGTAGCGCACAAACTTCTGCCAGCACTTGCCAAAGAATTGAAGGAAAACGGAGTCACAGTCCACGGCTGCCAGGAGACTTTGCTACACATCCCGGATGGGATTGCGGCGACTGAGGACGATTGGGCGACCGAATACTTGAGTTTGGATTTGGCTATCCGTGTGGTTGCTAACTTAGATCACGCGCTGTCCCACATCGCCGAGTTTTCAACTAAGCACACTGAATCAATCTTGACATCCGATGCCTTAAGCGCAGAGCGGTTCCTTGCCGAAGTGGATTCATCGGTAGTTATGGTCAACTCTTCCACCAGATTTACTGACGGGGGAGAGTTCGGCTTCGGTGCTGAGGTCGGGATTTCTACTCAAAAACTTCACGCGAGAGGCCCAATGGGTCTTCGGGAATTAACATCAACCAAGTGGTTGGTTCGTGGAAGCGGACAAGTCCGAAGCTAAACTAAGGGACGAAGAAGGGGCCAGAATATGATTTCCATATTATTTGAGGAAGGTGTGATCATTCATCACACTGAATTGCCGATTCCAGCATTGCTGTTTGGGCTTATTGCGTTCGCCTCATTCTTGGTTCTGGCTGCTATCACGTGGTCTTACCGAGACGTAGCAAACAGGCATTCCCACAAGGAGTCGGGCTCCAGGGCCGGCCACTAGACCAATATGACTTCCAGGCGACGACGCATTGGTGTGATGGGTGGAACTTTTGACCCAATTCATCACGGCCACCTAGTCGCGGCCAGCGAAGTCGCAGCGGCCCTCAGCTTGGACGAGGTGGTGTTTGTTCCAACAGGTCAGCCTTGGCACAAAAAGGCCGTTAGTTCTGCAGAGCACCGGTATCTAATGACTGTCATCGCGACGGCAGCTAACCCTCAGTTCACGGTTAGTCGAATAGACATAGATCGACCAGGGGTTACTTACACGGTCGATACTCTTCGAGATCTTTCGTCTCTAATGCCTGATGCAGATCTGGTCTTTATCTCGGGCGCGGACGCCATTGCGCAAATCCTAGCCTGGAAAGAAATTGACGAAATCTGGCCCTTGGCCGAGTTCATAGCTGTAAGTCGTCCAGGGCACAAGCTAGAGCTTCCCGAAGCACCAGAGGGCAACATATCGGTTCTGGAGGTACCCGCTCTTTCGATCTCCTCTACAAACATCCGGCAGCGCGCTGGAGACAGTAAGCCAATCTGGTACCTGGTTCCCGATGGTGTGGTTCAGTACATTGCTAAGCACAAGCTTTACGAGGGGGAGTCTTGACAACTCCCATGACCAGGCGAGAGCTAAGAGAGCTTGAGAGAGTAGCAGTCACCAACGAACCACGAGTTCCAGCCCCGATTGAACAGCAGGTATTGAGTCAAGTCCCATTTCGAGATCAAAGCCTTGACCGAGCCTCAGAGTCATCTGAACATTTTGAAGTCGCCTCTCCTCTCTTGACGCGCAGACAGATGCGCGAGCAGGGGCTCCTGGGTTCTACTGCAGAAGCTAACAGTTCGAATTTTGTTGACGCCACAAACCTAACCCTCCCCTCTCACGAGGAGCCCGTCAGTCCTCGGCTCAATTCAAGGCGGGGCCTCCGAGAGGCCTCTTTTCCCGATGCTGAAGTTCCTGTCGAAATTTCTGAAGAAGACAGCTCAACAATTAGAGCGATCGACGCCCCTGATGAGCAGCTGTTTACCGGTGCAAACTTATTTGCTGAACCAAGCACTCAATCAATAGTTCTGGAGGGGGTGACCGAAGCGATTTCGCTACCAATGGATACGGGTGAGATTTTCACAACCGGATCTATTTCTATCGTTTCCGACCCTGCCACCGGAGCTCATACCGCCGGTTTTGATCTCGACGGAATTTCACAAGGCCAAGAGAGTGTTTTTGGCGTGGTATCAACCGTTAGTCCGGTAAGCGCCCTGGACTTGATCGACCAGCGCTCATCTATCGGAGTGGTTCCGCAATCTGTGCTGCGAAAGGGCTGGTGGAAGCCGTGGGCTCTAGCTGTCTGCGCGCTAGTTCTTGCAATTACTGCCATACTTGCCAGTATCACCATTCTCGGGGCCATAGGAGGCTAAGTACTTGCCAGCAAGCAAAGAGACTATTTCACTAGTTAAAACCGCATCGAAAGCAGCCTCTGACAAGCTTGGGGAGAACATAGTCGCCCTCGATGTCACCGAGCCGTTTGCTCTTGCTGAGGTCTTCTTGATGATTAGCGCCACCAACGAGCGTCAGGCACAGGCAATTGGGGACGCGATCGAAGATGAGCTACTTAAGCAAAAAGTAAAGGCTCGTTTCCGCGAAGGCAGGCAAACTGGGCGTTGGATTTTGCTTGATTTTGGAGATCTAATCGTTCACGTTATGCACGAGCAGGAGCGCGAATTCTACTCACTAGAGCGCCTCTGGAGTGATTGCCCGGTTGTCTCAACTGTCTAGGTTTTTTGTGTAGACTTAGGCACTTCACGGGCCTGTGGCGCAGCTGGTAGCGCACCTGCATGGCATGCAGGGGGTCAGGGGTTCGAGTCCCCTCAGGTCCACCGTGTATGGCAGACTCCAATCGGAGTCCATTTCGATGTAAACAAGCGGTCCTTCTAACCCAATCTGTCTTAAGCCACACTCCCGGTAGCTCGTTTCGTTAATGCCGAGGTCTTTCGACACGTCAGCCCGTTCAGGACACCGTAGCCCGCGGGCTTCGTCGCGGCGGGGCGGGAGGCACTTCCTTGGCGGCCACCACTAGCGGTAGTGCAATCACAACGTCGGAGCGCCGGGTGCGTACGGTGCACTCGCCGTTGGACTTTTCCACCAGCTCGCCCAGGGCATCCGTCAGGCCGCCGTCGATGCGGTATCTGACCACCACCCGAATGCCGAGTGGGGCGTTCGAAAGGAAGTGCTTGGGCGTAGGCAATGGGGAACTCACCCCCTCATGCTAGACGCGGGATGCCGAATAACATGCCCGCTAGCGTGCATGTTATTCGTTTCGTGAGCTAGCCCCAGGCGGACCGTGGTTGTGGGCATCATTCCCATAGGACTCCACTGTGTGTTTCTCAGACTGAGTTTGCGTCTGCGAGTTTTTCTCCCAATCTTGTTTGGTTTTTGTCAAGCGATTTATGAACATAAAGTCGTAAATAATGGTCATGATTTCCAGCAAATTTTCAGTAATCTGACTTAGACTTCCTCAAAGTTATATACCTCCAAGAAAGGGTAGAAGTGGCCTCTCACAATCCTGCTTTCAACCAAAGCATGCGTTCCGGACTAGCCTCTGCGAACCAGAATCAAGTCAACGTCGAATTTGATCGCATGACCTCAAAGCCCATGACAATGGCGGGAACTACCTCAAAGGTTCTCGGCATGTTTCTGGCAGTACTGGTTGGAGCAGGTGCGACTTGGTACTTGGAGCTTTACTCTCTATTTTTCCCTGCTATGTTCGTCGGCCTAGGTCTTGGTCTTTGGGCAAGTTTCAGCAAGAAGGTCCGTCCGGGTCTTTACATGGCATACGCGTTGGTTCAGGGGGTTTTCATCGGCAGCATTAGTGGCCTGTTGGAGTCTTTCTACCCCGGAATTGTGCAGACTGCTGTTATTGGAACCTTTGCAACTGCCGGCACGATGTTTGCGGCCTACCGTTTTGGATGGATAAAAGTAAACCAGCGCTTTACTCGATTCATGACTTTTGCGGTGACTGGCTATCTTGTCTTTGCGCTTGTAAACCTAGGGTTTGCAATGTTTGCCGGCATAAGTATTTACAGCTCACCATTCGGTTGGCTAATTGCCTTGGTTGGAGTAGGCCTAGCTGCGTTCACTTTGAATCTCGACTTTGAGGTTATTAGCCAGGGCGTTAGCCAAGGCTGGCCCGAGGAGATGGAGTGGCGAGCTGCATTTGGTCTGACGGCTACTCTCATCTGGCTATACGTTGAGATTCTTCGATTGCTTTCTATTTTCAACCAAAACTAAGAGGCCCGTTTCTCCCATTGCTGCCATAACTGGCGAAGGTCCCAAGCGTTTTCGGCAAGTATTGAAACCCCTCGCACCCCGGTGCGGCGAGTTTTTCCAGAAATTAGAAGCAGCTTATTTTGAAACAACAACTGGCTGCATCGACGTTGTGCCTCGTCAAAGAAGGTGGCATCTGCAATGCCGGATCCGTCGTCCAGGCTAATAAATACGACCCTCTTGCCACTACGCATAGGTGGAGTTTGGGTTGCAATCCGGACTCCGGCCACCAAGACCTCGGTGTTGCTCCTCAGTGAGCCGACTTCACTTGCTCGCACAACTCCCATTTCCTCTAGCATCTGCTGAAACTTTTGAATCTGGTGCTCGGAGATGTCCATCCCGGTAACGGCCATTTCAGCTTCAAGTTTTTGTCGCCTGGTGGGCGCAGTGTTGCCCACTGGAAGTTGATCAAGGTTTGTTAGGTCAAATGCCAGCTGATTTTTATCAATTTTGGGCGCAGCCTTTGAGCTGATCTGTCTAACCTTTACCAGGAGATCACTTCGGTTGTGGATCGATTCTTCGTTCGATACTCCGGCTATTGTGTCCAGCGCGCCCACTAGCGCAAGGCGCTCTAGAGTTCTCCTCGAAGGCCTGGCTCTCAGATAGAAGTCAGTCACATCTGCGTAGGGTTGCTCGCAAATTATTCGGTCCATTTCAGGTCTTGAGATACCGGAAATTTCACCGAGCGAGACCCTCACTCCCAGCTCTTTGCCACTTTTCTGGACAACGTACTGACTGGTTGAATAATTTACGTCAATTCCAAGAAGTTGAACTCCCAATCTTCTAGCTTCTGCGAGCAGCAATCTTCTTGGGTACATTCCAGGGTCGTGCGTCAGCAGTCCAGCTATGAACTCAGTGGGGTAGTGAGTTTTTAGCCACGCGGAATGATACGTGGGGACTGCAAATGCAGCGCCGTGTGCCTTGCAGAATCCAAAGCTTCCAAAACCTTCGAGGATTGACCACACACGATCAACTACGGCGGGAGTGTAATCTCTGGCGGCGGCTGACTTTTTGAAGTAGCGCTGAACTATACGAGCCTTATCTGGCTTACCCAGCTGTCGACGCATCTCATCAGCCCTGGCTAATGAGCAACCCGTCATTACCTGCATTATGCGCATCAGCTGCTCATGAAAGACCACTACTCCGTAGCTTTCTTTAAGGATGTCATGAAGATCTGGATGCATGTAGTCCGGTTGGATAAAGCCGTGTCTGCCATCAAGGTAGGGCTTAATCATGTTGCCCTTCATTGGCCCAGGTCTAAAAAGTGAAATCTGCATTGTGAGGTCATTGAACTTGGTTGGTTGGTGCTTGCCGGTGAGCTCTCTTTGACCTGGGCTCTCGATTTGGAACAACCCCAGGGTGTTGGTGGTCCTGATCATCTTGTAGACGGCTGGATCGTCTCTTGCGACTTTGTCTAAATCAAGGTCAACATTTTTGACTCGTTTGATCTCTTTGATTGTGTAGGCCATTGCGCTTTGCATCCGAACGCCCAGTACATCGAGCTTTAGAAAGCCCATGGGGTCCATGTCGTCTTTATCAAACTGGCTCATAGGTAAGCCCATCCCGCTCGGTTCGGTTGGGGTTAGGTCAAGCAGTCTTGAGTTCCCTAAAATCACGCCGCAGGGGTGCATGGAAATGTGCCTAGGTAGCCTGTCTAGTCGCTGGGTTATATCAACCAGCAGGTTTAGCTTGCGGTCAGATTCGGTGAGCTTGGAAAAATCTGCAAGCTCGGGCTTGTTCGACATTTCTGAACGAAAGTTTTTTGCCGAAAACCGCCACATGTTCTTGGCAATCTCATCAACCTGCTGGTCTTCTAATCCAAGCGCCATTCCGCCGTCTCTGACGGCACCCCTGCCTCGATAGGTGGACTGCATTGAAAGCAGGGTCACTCGTTTACCGCCGTAGCGTCGAAAGATCGCGCGATAAATCTCGTGTCGCCTGGCAGATTCAACATCAATGTCTATGTCTGGCAAGGTGCTGCGTTCTGTTGAAAGAAATCTTTCGAATAGCAGGCCTTCTTCTATCGGGTCAACACTGCTTATGCCAAGCAAGTAGTTGATCAAAGAGCCAGCGCCGGAACCTCTTGCTGCAATTCTTATGCGCATGTCTCTAATCATTTGAGCCACATCGGCAACCGTTAGAAAGTAGGTCGCAAACCCAAGCTTGTTTACCGCTATCAACTCCTTGGAGAGTCGGTGCTGAACAGTTGCAAGTTCGGCTGCCTTGATTCCTGGGTAGCGCAAGCTAATTGCAGCGTGACTTCTTTGCCAGAGAACTTCGAAGGGGTTTTCTGTCACCCCAAGCGAAGATTGCTCTGGAGTCTTTGGTTGGTTCCAGCCACAATCGTTAATTGGATCGAGAGAGCACTTTTGAGCCAGAAGTTCTGTTGTCCTTAGGAGCGCTACTGACTCGTTGGTGTCCTCGGTTACCTCCAGAGCCAGTGTTGCCATCTGATGCGATGACTTTAGCCAGGCCTGGGCGTTTGGCTGTGGGATGAATAGACCCAGAGGCTCTAGGTATCTTGCGGAATCTAAAACATCCGCGGTTAGGGCGCCATCCGGTTCTATGTAGCGAACCGCGTTGGTTATTACCGGAGGGATACCAACTGTTTTTGCTAAATCAAACATTGCCTTTGCGTGCTGTGCTGAACCTAATTTGCCGGGCTCAGTCATGTGATTCACCACTTCGACGGCAAGTGCAGCCGGGGCTGGAAAATACTCTCGCCACATTGTTGCTAAGTCACGTGCACTGGTTTTGGAGGTGAGTGCAGCATCAGCTAAAGAACTTTCAAGGCCAATGAGTATCGTGCAGGAAGTTTCTTCCTTGAAAAAGCCAGCAAGATCGCCAATTTTTATCGATACATCTTTTTTACCACCTTTTCTTTCCTGCGCCTGAGAAATGATGCGGCATAGGGTCGACCAACCCCTGCCTGAGTTGTTTCCGTGAGCAAGAATCAGAACGCGCCCCAGCGACTTATCCGCGGTCACTTCTAGGCTGACGCCCACAATCGGAGCTATGCCACTAGATATACAGGCCCCTATGTGCTTTATTGCCCCGTAGAGGCCGTCTCGATCGGTTATTGCTAAAGATTCACAGCCCATTGAGCTTGCGGCCGCACAAAGCTGCTCAGGTCTGTTCACGCCATAGTGGGCAGAGAAGGCGGAGCTGACGTTTAGGTGAGTAAAGCTCATTTAGGGCGTGGCTTGCTCAATTTCCCAGTTGTCACCGGGCATTTGGTGCCTTAGCTGGAAAAAGTACCTATTGTCAGGGCTTGCCGCCCACAAGCGCCACATTTCTGTCTCAACCAGGTTTTGACCCTGACCGGGGTGAGCCTGACCTGCATGTTGCCACCAGAGTGACCTGGAGTACCAACGAACCGGCCGAGATGTGGTCAAAAAGACAGCATCGCGCCAAGTAAAGCAGGCCGGAGCACCGTCAGCATCAAGCACGACACCGGTGACTAATTCTGTTTCCAAAGCTAGCGCCCCTTCTAACTATTCGAACAAGTGTTCGAATAGTTAGAAGTGTAAGTCTTAGCTAAGACATTTACAAAATTGCTTGGAAACTATGGTTTTGTTTTTTGCCAATCCTCGACAAAGCTAACTACCTTGAGGCTTGAATTTAGTTTCCGCTAGGCGATCGAAAGGTCGTCGCTTTGGGACGAGTTAGTGAGAAGAGCTAGGCGTTTGCGAAATGAGCTGAGCCTATTCAGATTCGAGAGCGGAATGTTTTGCCAATGAGTTACGCCCCTGATTCCTTGCAGTGCTGAGAGGCTCCAAACTTCACAGTCAGCTAGGTCTTCAGGCTTAGAATTCACGAAGGCAGTTTCAAATCCTGCCTGATTTGCCATCTCGAAAACGAGTTCTCTGGTGATTGATGGTAGCCAGTCGGTTGAGTCGTCCGGTCCGCAAAGCACGTCGTCACGCCACCAAACGATTGACGACAGCGCTCCATCCGCTACGTTCCCGTGGGCATCTAAAATCACCGCTTCGTCGGCGCCGTGGAGGTTGGCTTTTCTTCTAAGTTTTTGGCACACCGATAGATCAGGTCCTTTGACTTGAGCGTCAACCCGAGGATCTGGCTCGTCTAATGACCATAGAGAGCAGGTAAGGGTCCTAACCGGTGCTTGACGGAGTCGGAAAAATAACTGTTCACCAGGGTTTTGTTCCTTGCGGAATTCGATTCTTGGAAACCATTCGCCTTCCGACGGAATTGCGGACACGACGGCGTCAAAAAAGCCACTCAGGTCCTGCTGCTGTATTTTGGTAACTGAACCAGAAAACCGCGCAAAGTGCCGATCTATAACTCGGGTTGAACCGTTGGAAACAAGCCAGCTGTCCGCCACGCTAAGAGTGGTTGGAATGGCGTGGTCAATCGGATTCAACTCACCGCCGGTGAATTGAAAGAAATCTCCAGTTACGCTCATCTTGTCTAGAATACGGGGCTGGAAAAGGATTAAATGCCACTTTATTATGAACGCATAGCCGGGTGGAGCCCCGTGGCTGATACTTTCGTGGCTTTTTTCGGGAGTAAACCAAACTCGTTTTGGTTGGACCGGGAACATCATCATGACGCTCGATTTTCGATAATTGGCTCCGGACCAAAGACTTCACAGTTGCCGAAGTATGCCAAAGACGAGCAAAATCACAACTTGCCGTTTGGTTTTCGTCCGGGATTCGTGGGGGTCATTGAATACGAACTACCCGAAAAAGGTCCACTGGTTGTTTCGGGCATTGAGGTGGACAGGGCTTTTGTCTACGACCATGACAATCGGGCAATGTTTTTTGTTGGCGAGTTTGTCGATAGAGCGTCTTTCGCTGATTGGTTCCACGCCGCACTGTTGCGCTTAGCTCTAGCTGGGGGAGATGCGGCCAACTACGCGCTCAGTCACGACGCTGCTACAGCCGCCAGCTTTGAAGTCAGGGACACCAAGAATGACTACATTGCAAACATCGAAAAGGCTAAAGATCAAATCACTAGGGGTGAGATCTATCAGCTCTGTCTGACAACCGAATTGTCAGCGGATTATGTTGGGGATCCACTAGCGCTGTTTCTTCGACTCAGAAAAGATCACGGCGCTCCTTACTGCAGCTATCTAAAAGTCGGAGGTGTTAGTTACTTGAGTATTTCGCCAGAGCGGTTTTTGACAGTTTCTGGCGTGAGGGTTACCAGCTCACCTATCAAGGGCACTCGAGCAAGATCGAGCGACCCTGAAATCGATTTGGCCTTGCAGGCTTCGCTTGGGGCCGATGAGAAAGAACGAGCAGAAAACCTAATGATTGTTGATTTGATAAGGAATGACCTGTCATCGGTCTGCACGGCTCAATCAATCACGGTTGAGTCGCTATTGGCGTTGCGGTCATATTCGACCGTTCATCAGCTCGAATCTGATGTTGCGGGCGAGCTTGCGGATACTAAGACTGGCTTTGATGCCCTTACCGCTTTGTTCCCGGGTGGTTCGATGACCGGTGCGCCAAAGATTAGGGCATGCGCATTGATCGCGGAACTGGAGGATAGGCCCAGAGGTGCTTATTCGGGCGCGATTGGCTGGGTAAGCCCATCGGGTGACATGGACCTAGGCATGGTTATTAGAACTGCCATCTTCAAAAATCAAACTGTCAGCATTTCGGTTGGCGGGGGAATCACCTCTGGATCAGAACCAGAAACCGAGCACGCTGAAATGCAATTGAAAGCACTAGCCCTAGTTCAGGCAATGGACGCCTCGGTGAATTGGTAACCTATAAGCCCGCTAAGCAAAAGGCCACTAATTGCAAGAAGATTACAACGTCACAGCCATTCAAGATAAGTGGTTGCCGGTTTGGGATGACCTAAAGCCTTTTGACTCATCCAGAAAAGACGACACTAGGCCCACTAAGTATGTTTTGGACATGTTCCCGTACCCGTCTGGTGACTTGCACATGGGACATGCAGAGGCCTATGCCCTAGGCGATGTTATTGCGCGTTACTGGGGCCAAAAGGGCTACAACGTTATGCACCCAATTGGATGGGATGCCTTTGGGTTGCCAGCCGAAAACGCAGCAATTAAGCGCGGCCTAGACCCCAGAGCTTGGACCTACGAAAACATCGCCCAGCAAAAAGCATCTATGCGCAGGTATGCCTGCAGCTTTGACTGGGACAGAGTTCTGCAGACTTGTGACCCGAGTTACTACCAGTGGAATCAGTGGTTGTTTCTAGAGCTCTACAGCCGCGGTCTTGCCTACCGCAAGAATTCGAACGTGAATTGGTGCCCGAGCTGCCAAACAGTGCTAGCTAACGAGCAGGTAGTTCAGGGACTTTGCGAGCGCTGTGATTCGGTGGTTACCAAGAAGTCTCTTACTCAGTGGTATTTCAAAGTTACTGACTACGCAGATCGCCTTCTTGATGACCTAAGTCAGCTAGAGGGCAAGTGGCCTTCCAAGGTGCTCTCGATGCAGCGAAACTGGATTGGAAGATCTCAGGGTGCAAACATCGATTTTGCAATCGAAGGCATGGATCAAAAGATTTCGGTGTTCACCACTCGACCTGACACTTTATACGGGGCGACTTTTATGGTTTTGGCAGCCGACAGCGAGCTAGCCCAGGAGCTTGCCAATGCCGCAGCCCCAGAGATTCGTGAGCAGTTCAATAACTACCTCGAGGAAGTCAAGAAGGCTAATGACATCGAGCGTTTGGCTACCGACCGAAAGAAAACCGGAGTGTTCTTGGGGCACTATGCGCTAAACCCAATAAACGACGAACGAATCCCAGTATGGGTTTCCGATTATGTTTTGGCTGATTATGGAACCGGCGCAATCATGGCGGTTCCCGCCCATGATGATCGTGACATTGAGTTCGCAAAAACCTTTGACCTACCGGTGTTCATGGTTGTCTACACCGGCGAAGAGGACCCAGCTGTATCTGGAATTGCGACCAGCGGCGACGGTGTCATCGTGAACTCTGGAGAACTGAACGGTCTAAGTAAGTCAGATGCAATCTCCAAGGCCATCGAGCTAGTTGAAGCAAAAGGCACCGGTAAGGGTGCGAAGAACTTCAGGCTTAGAGATTGGTTGATTTCCAGGCAACGCTACTGGGGAACTCCAATCCCAATCATTCACTGCGACAAGTGCGGGGAAGTCCCAGTACCTGCCGATCAACTGCCGGTTGAGTTGCCGGCAAGCGAAGGTCTAGATCTTTCACCTAAGGGGACTTCACCTCTCGGCGCTGCCTCGGACTGGCTAAATGTCGATTGTCCAAAATGTGGTGGCAAAGCCAAACGAGACTCTGACACCATGGACACCTTTGTTGATAGCTCCTGGTATTTTTTGAGGTTCCTAAACCCAAATTCTGATGAAGTTCCATTCGAAAAGGCGCAAGCTGAGAAGTGGGCACCGGTTGACCAGTACGTCGGCGGAGTGACCCACGCTATCTTGCACTTGCTCTATGCGAGGTTTTTCACCAAGGTGCTTCACGACATTGGGATGGTTGATTTCGAAGAGCCCTTTACTAGGTTGCTAAACCAGGGCATGGTCTTGATGAACGGTTCCGCGATGAGCAAGTCCAGGGGGAACTTGGTTCGCCTCAGCGAACAGCTGGACATTCACGGGGTGGATGCAATTCGACTAACTATGGCTTTCGCGGGACCACCGGAGGATGACATCGACTGGTCCGATGTTTCACCGGCTGCGTCGGCTAAGTTTTTGGCACGCGCTTGGCGCATTGCCCAAGATGTTACTAGCAAGCCAGAATCGAATTTTGCTTCTGGAGACAAAGGGGTCCGAAAGGCAACCCATCAATTCTTGGCTGGATTCAAAGAGGCAATTGAGAGCCATAAATTCAACGTTGGCGTTGCCAAGGCCATGGAGCTTACAAACCACCTGCGTAAGGCAATCGATCAAGGTGTTGGCCCAGCCGACATTGCTGTCAGAGAAGGCGCCGAGGAGCTAGCTAAGGCACTAAGCCTGTTTGCTCCCTACACCGCAGAGGACATGTGGCAGCTGCTTGGTCATGAGCCGACAGTCGCGCTAGCTCAATTCGCAGAAGTTGAGAATGATCTGCTCGTCGAGCAAAAGGGCACCGCAATCGTTCAGATTGACGGCAAGCTGCGCGACAAGTTTGAAGTGGATGTTTCTATCTCAGAAGATGAGCTACGAGAGCTCGCGCTAAGTTCCGAGCTAGTTAAAAAGGCACTTCAGGGCAAAGAAACTTTAAACATAATTATTAGGGCTCCAAAACTTGTGAACATAGCAACCAAGTAGCGGTTTCTCGACAGAGTTTTCAGCGGCCAGTAGCACATTTGAACTTTAGTGCATCTTGTTTGGATGCAGAAAATACTTCAATGGCTAAACGCTCTGGATTCTAAAAAACGCAAGCAGCTCTATCTTGTCGGCGGACTCGTTGCGATCTTGCTCGGTGTTTTACTTTCCAATTCCAGTGCGCCTAAAGTGCAAGATGCGATTGTCCAACAAAGTGAAAACTTTACGGTTTCTGGTGAGGTTTTTATTCACGTTGTTGGCGAAGTAGTTGAGCCTGGCCTATACGAGCTTTCCTACGGTTCTAGGGTTCGAGACGTTATCGATGCTGCCGGGGGCTTTACCGACTCGGCTGTTCAGTCAAGCGTCAACTTAGCTCGCCTAGTCTCAGATGGCGAGCAAGTGGTGATCCTGGCGGAGTCCCAAATGGCAACTGACTCAAGCCTGGGCTTTATTTCCCTAAATAGAGCCTCAAGCTCGCAGTTAGAGTCGCTTCCGGGCATTGGACCGGCATTAGCCGGTCGGATTTTGGCATACCGGGACGAAATTGGTTCGTTTGCCAGTATCGAACAACTCCTGGAAGTGACCGGCATTGGTAGCAAATTATTTGAAGAGATAAAAGGCTCCATAACTTTGTGATTATTTTTGTGGCGGCGACCTACTGGACGATTCTCTGGGTTACCGCTTTGCCCGGGTCAGTGTCTCAGATAAAGCTTTCCTATCCAAGAATCGAATTTATCGAGGGGCTGCGCGCTGTTTTTCTCTTTCGTGCCCAAGGGGTTACTCCTGATGCCACGGCGCTAGTGGGCGGACTCGCAATCGGCGAGAGAGAGCTTCTTTCTCTTGAATTGGCACAGAACATGAAAACCCTTTCACTCACTCACCTGGTTGCCGTATCCGGAGCAAATCTGGCAATTATCATGGGAGTCGTATATTTACTCACGGCCGCATTGGGGCTCGCGAGAAACACTCGATTCGTGACTGCTTTTTTGGTCATGGTCGCCTATGTTTTAGTCGTCGGGCCAGAGTCAAGCGTGCTTAGGGCTGCCACCATGGCGACTTTTGTCGCTATTGGTCTATGGCTTGGAAGAGGAACAAAGCCAATAATTTCATTGGCTTGGGCGGTTATCTTTTTATTGGGCATAGATCCAGGTTTAGCGACAGACTTCGGCTTTGCTCTTTCGGCGTTGGCTACGGTTGGGCTTTTGACCATGGCAGTCCCGATCTACAACTGGCTGTCTGGCTTTATGCCTAGGTTGATCGCAATAGGAATTGCAGCAAGTTTTTCAGCTCAACTGGCAACGACCCCAGTTTTACTTATGCTTCAGCCGTCAATTCCTGTGTATTCAGTGCTGGCGAATCTCATTGTCGAGCCCGTTGTGGCTCCGGTGACGGTCCTTGGAATACTTGCCTTGATTCTTGCCTATCCGCTTCCGTTTTTGAGTTCTGTAGTCAGCTACCTGGCATCAATTGGGACCTGGTGGATAACACTGGTAGCCAACGAAGTATCAACGTGGCCGGCCGCCAGAGTCCATTTTGTTGCGGGTCCTGCCGGAATCGTTTTGGCTGCACTCATTGTGTTGCTTTGCCTAGGGCTGTATCAGCGTCGCCTTTCTGAGTATCGACCCGGTCTATCGATTTCACTGGTTGCGGTGCTGCTTATGTCGGCGTCCTGGTCGGCGATTGATCAGATCCGATATCAGGGCTTTGAGGGTGAGTGGCAGGTTGTCAACTGTGACGTTGGGCAGGGTGATGCTCTCGTAATCAGAAGCCAGGGTGTCGTTGCACTAATTGATGTTGGAAGAGAGTCACAGCCGATTGACAAGTGTCTCGATAATTTGAATATTTCGCGGATTGATCTTTTGGTTATTACCCACTTTGATGCGGATCACGCCGGTGGAATCTATGGTGCGCTAGATGGAAGAAGAGTGAAGACGGCTGTGATTTCAGGATTCGCTGACGATCGACCTCTGGTTTCCTTGGTTGAAGCCGCTCTTGCTCAGTCGGAGGTGGAAGTGCTAACCGGCTTTGCCGGCATGGGCGGAAAGCTCGGGGAGCTCAATTGGAAAGTTTTGGCTCCAACAGCGAAAGCCACCGAGGCTAAAGACAGTAATGATGCTTCGGTGATAGTGGCATTCACGGGTGGGGACTATGGAATCCTTGCCCTTGGAGACTTGGGGGCTGCCGGTCAAACTCGCTTGATGAGAAATGCCGGGGGTGCCTTGAGTGAACTTGCGAACCGACCGCTTCTACTAAAAGTTGCTCACCATGGCTCCGCCGATCAATCTAGTCAGCTCTTTCAACTACTCTCTGCCGATGTGGCAATATTTTCAGTCGGACAGAATCCTTACGGGCATCCAACCAAAAAAGCGCTTGATCAGGCAGCCGTTAGTGGCTCGATAATAGTGAGAACTGATGAACTTGGGTCTGTCGCTTTTAGGTTCGAAGGACAAGCCTGGAAGATTTCAAGCGCGGGTAAACTAACGGCGTGACTAATGGACGAACGGTTAGCTGGCATCAGGCCGAGCCCGCCAACCTTGTATTGATATCCGGCCCCGAGTCATACTTTGCATCTCGCGCGTCCAGGTTGATAAAGGACAAGTTGCGGGCTAGTCACGAAGATTTAGAAGTAAACGAGGTTACCGATGGAGAATATTCTCCAGGGCTAATATTTAGCTTGGCTTCACCCTCGCTGTTTAATGAGCCAAGACTTGTAATCATCGGCAGTGCATCCGAGGGTTTGGCGGAGGACTTGGAGCAGCTGCTTCTAGATCCTGCGGAAAACTGCACGATCGTGGTCCGGATTCCTAACCTCGTTGGGCACAATGGCAAACTAAAAAAGCAGCTTTCCGCATCTGCCCTAAATGTTTCTTGTGAAGAGGTAAAAAAAGATGTCGATCGCATCGATTTTATAAAGCGGGAATTTCAGAGACTCGAGACGCCAATCGACCTGCCTGCTATTAGAGCTCTGGTAGCGGCTTTCGGTTCAGATATGGGTGAACTTGGTGCCGCCTGTGATCAATTATCGAATTCTGGCGCCTTGAAAATTTCACTCGTTGAAGTTGAGCGAACTTTTCAAGGCAGAGTAGAAACAAATGCGTTCAAGATTGCCGATGCCGCTCTAGCCGGTAATGCGGGTGAAGCTATCAGGCTATTTCGGCACGGCTTCGCAACCGGTATAGACAGTGTCGCCCTAACGGCTGCACTTTCAATGAAGATCAGACAGCTAGCAAGGCTGTTTAACGACAGAAATGCCCCTGCGGCTGCCACTGGAATGCAACCTTGGCAGCAAGATCGTGCGATAAAGGAGCTGGCGGGCTGGACTGAACCTCAGCTAATAGAGCTTGTGCAGTTGGCTGCCCAAACTGATTTCGACGTAAAGGGCGCAAGTCGGGACCCGGAGTACTCCATCGAGAAACTCTTATTAGCGATGGCTAAATCTGGGCAATAAAAAAACCGGGCCATCAGCCCGGTTTTTTTAGAAGCTTTTTTAGAGGCTATTTACCTTCTTGGCAATAGCTGACTTACGGTTAGCTGCCTGGTTCTTGTGGATGACGCCCTTGCTGACAGCCTTGTCGATTTTCTTATTGGCTCCGACTAGTGCGGCGGCAGCTGCAGCCTTATCACCGGCTGAGCTAGCATCACGCACAGCGCGGATTGCAGACTTGACTTCGGTCTTTACTGCCTTGTTGCGGTCCTCGGACTTCTGGTTAGTTCCGATGCGCTTGATCTTGGACTTGATGTTTGCCATGTTCTACTTTCTCTGGCCAAAAAATTTTGCGGAGTAAATCTCCGCGAACAAGGCAAAACTCTACCAGTTTGGCTCCTGTCGAGCAAGCATCATGGGAGAATGGCCAAGTTACATTCATCCATAAATGAGGTTTACTTGTCTCCACGCGCACGGTCTGCTCTCGAGCCGTCTCTTACCGACCAGGATCAAATACGCAATTTTTGCATAATTGCTCACATTGATCACGGTAAATCGACCCTTGCAGATCGGATGCTTCAGCTCACTGGAATAGTTGAAGACCGTCAAATGCGGGCTCAGTATTTGGATCGGATGGACATTGAGCGAGAGCGCGGAATTACGATCAAGTCTCAGGCGGTTCGGCTTCCCTGGGAGTTGGACAATAAAACTTTCGCTCTAAACATGATCGACACACCCGGCCACGTTGATTTCACCTATGAGGTTTCTAGGTCGCTGGCTGCTTGCGAGGGAGCAGTGTTGCTAGTCGACGCGGCTCAGGGGATTGAAGCGCAAACATTGGCAAACCTTTATCTAGCTATGGAAAATGACCTGGAAATCATTCCGGTCCTAAATAAAATCGATCTGCCAGCAGCCCAAACCGAGAAGTACGCCGAGGAACTTGCCAATCTGATTGGTGGATCCCCGGATGATTGTTTGAGGGTCTCGGGTAAAACTGGTGTTGGAGTAGAAGAGCTTCTTGACCGTATCGTCCAGCGAGTGCCTGCTCCAACAGGCGACATCAATGCTCCTGCTCGAGCAATGATTTTTGACTCGGTTTATGACAGCTACCGAGGCGTTGTTACCTACGTCAGGATGATTGATGGGCGGCTGTCTTCTCGGGAGCAGATCCAGATGATGTCAACAAGGGCAGTGCACGAGCTCTTAGAAATCGGTGTGATTAGCCCGGAACCGGTTGTCACCAAAGGTTTAGCAGCTGGCGAGGTGGGTTATCTAATCACCGGCGTCAAGGACGTCAGGCTTTCCAAGGTCGGAGATACTGTCACCACTAAAGACAAACCAGCAACACTTTCGCTGAAGGGTTATGCCGAGCCAAAGCCTATGGTTTTCTCTGGAATTTACCCCATAGATGGAAGCGACTACCCGAACCTTCGGGAGGCATTGGACAAGCTTCGTCTCTCCGATGCCTCGCTGGTCTATGAGCCCGAAACATCAGCCGCACTTGGCTTCGGCTTTCGCTGCGGCTTTTTAGGTTTGTTGCACCTCGAGATAATTACCGAGCGATTGGAGCGAGAGTTCAATCTTTCTCTCATTGCAACCGCTCCATCGGTGGTTTATCAAGTCACTCGAGAGGACAACACCGAGTTCATAGTCACTAACCCATCCGAGTTTCCCGAGGGCAAAATAAAGGTAGTGAAAGAGCCGATCGTAAAGGCCACAATTCTGAGCCCAAAGGACTATGTGGGCACAATCATGGACCTGTGTCAAACCCGTCGCGGGACGATGATTGACATGCAATACCTAGGTGAAGACCGAGTGCAGCTTCGCTACCAGCTTCCGCTTGCTGAGATTGTTTTTGACTTTTTCGACCAGCTAAAAAGCAAGACCCAGGGCTACGGGTCATTGGACTATGAAGAAGCCGGCTATCTCCCGGGCGACTTAGTAAAAGTAGATTTGCTGCTTCAAGGCGAGAAGGTAGATGCTTTCAGCTCGATTGTTCACAAGGACAAGGCTTATGGCCACGGCACAAAAATCACGGCAAAGCTTCGTGAATTAATACCAAGGCAACAGTTTGAGGTTCCAATCCAAGCCGCTGTCGGTTCCAGAATTATTGCTCGGGAGAGCGTTCGTGCAGTCAGGAAAGACGTGCTGGCTAAATGCTATGGCGGTGACATAAGCAGAAAGCGGAAGCTTCTTGAGAAGCAAAAAGAGGGCAAGAAGAGAATGAAGATGGTCGGCCGGGTAGAAGTTCCTCAGGACGCATTTATAAAAGCGCTGTCCTCCGACGAAACTTCAAGCACGGAAAAGAAAAAGTAGTGTCGGCCAGCTTGCCGCTTGGACTGCCGTGGCCAGAGTCGAATCTAATACCTCCTAGGTTCGATGACCTAAAAACCTTTCACGCCTATGTTCACATTCCGTTTTGCGAGTTTAGATGCGGATATTGCGATTTCAACACCTACACCGCAAAGGAAATCGGGGGGCTCTCCCAGTCGAGTTTTCACGAGTCACTAATTACCGAAATAGAGGCGAGTGCGAAGGTTATTGAGAACTCGGGCTACGCGAAGCGGAGTCTTTCCACATTGTTTTTTGGTGGTGGGACACCATCGCTTTTTACCAGTAATCAAATCGAGCAAATCATGACCAGCTTGAAAAATCATTATGGGTTTTTACCGGACATCGAAATAACACTAGAAGCAAACCCTGAATCTGCCAGTCCTCAGTATTTAGAGCAACTTGCCGCCGTAGGCGTCAACAGAATAAGTCTCGGGGTCCAGAGTTTCGACCCGAAGGTTTTAGCCACGCTAGAGCGAGTTCATGACCCAGACAAAGTTGAACCAATCCTGAAGGCTGCAGCCGAGCTTGGGTTAGAAAGCAGCCTCGATTTGATTTATGGCGCTCCAAACGAGTCTCTTGATTCTTGGAGAAGGACCGCTGAAATCGCCGCCTCAATGGGTACTGGACACGTCTCTGCCTACTCCCTAATCGTTGAGCCTGGAACAAAGCTTGCCAGGCAAATCAAGGTTGGTGAATTGCCGGCAACAGACGATGACTTAGACGCAGAGAAGTTTGAAATCGCGGACCAAGTTTTCCAGGCCAACGGTCTTCCTTGGTATGAAGTTGCCAACTGGGGCAAACCTTCGAAGCACAACCACGCTTATTGGGGCAGCGCCGACTGGTGGGGGTTTGGGCCCGGTGCTCATTCACATTTAAGTGGGAATCGGTTTTGGAACACTAAGCATCCTCTGAGCTATCAAAAACAACTTGCGAACGGCTCGCCGGTTGCGGGCATCGAATACATTGATGCACGGACCAACCTCGAGGAGCGCCTGATGTTGGAGCTTCGAACCAGCACCGGAATTCCTCTAAAAGTATTGGCCGAGCTCGGTATTTTGGAAAGCACGATTGACCCCTTTGTTTTGGACGGAAGCTTGAAGATTGAGAACCAAAATTTGGCTGTCACTGCATCCGGGAGGCTTTTTGTTGATCGCATAGTTCTTCAGCTGCTGACGAACTAGCACTTATTCAATAGACTTGGCACTCATGATAGGTCAGTGCTAATGATTCCCAACAGATCCCTAGAGGTCTTGCGGGCAATTGTTGAGGATTACATCGCCTCGAACCAGCCTGTCGGCTCAAAGTCACTTCTTGATAGGCACCCGCTGGGAGTCTCTGCCGCAACAATTCGCAATGACATGGCGCTTTTAGAAGAAGAAGACCTCATTACCGCGCCACACACTTCAAGCGGAAGAATTCCAACCGAAAAAGGCTACCGACTGTTCGTTGACAAGCTCGGTGAGATAAAGCCCCTTTCACACTCAGAACGTAGCGCGATTGAGACTTTCTTGGACGGGGCTACTGACCTGGACGAGATTGTAGAAAGAACTGCTAGGTCATTGTCCGCGCTCACCAATACTTTGGCGCTTGTGCAGTATCCAACGCTTGGCAACGCCAAGGTGCGCCACGTTGAGCTAATTCCTATTGCCGAGCTAAGGCTTGTTGTGATGCTCATTTCTGAGAGGGGAAGGGTTCAGCAGGTTCAGGTGGAGTTGAGTGCTCCGGCTGAAATAGATCTTGTTACCGAGTTGCGCGGACGACTAAACGGGATGCTAGTCGGTGCAAACTACACTGATGTAAAAATAATTTTGGACAAACTCCCAGCCGAATTTGCTCCCAGCCGAAGAGATTTTGTTGGCAGGGTCGTGTCTCAACTTCAGTCTTTGGTCGATGCCAATAGAGAAGAGCGCTTAGTTCTGTCGGGCACCGCGAATTTGGCGAAGCACGATGAGGATTTTGGTGGCGAGCTTTCAAGTGTCCTTGAGGCGATTGAGGAGCAAGTAGTAATGCTTCGTTTGATGCAAGAAATGCAGACCGATCAATATGGGGTGGGCTTGAAGATCGGGTCCGAACTTGGGGTTGCTGGCGTCCAGCACGCAGCCATGATGGCCATCGGTTACGAAAACTCCGGAACCGAGTTGGCAAAAATTGGCGTACTCGGGCCAACAAGAATGAACTATTCCGGGAACATAGCTTCGGTAAGAGCCGTTGCAAAATATCTAAGCAATGTACTGGAGGCAAATTCTTGAGCGATCACTATGAAGTTCTCGGAGTCGCAAGAGATGCGACCGAGGATCAAATCAAGAAGGCATATCGCAAACTGGCAAGGGAGCTCCACCCCGATATCAACCCTGCCAAAGAGGCCCAAGAACGCTTCAAGCTTGTGACTCACGCCTACGAGGTTCTCAGTGATAGCAGCAGTCGAGCTAGCTATGACGGAGGCGGTAACGAAGGATTTGGCATCGGAGACATTTTTGACAGCTTCTTCGGAGGCGGGGGCCAACGCGGACCGCAGTCCAGGTCTCAAAGAGGTCAAGATGCCCTGCTGAGAGTGGACTTGGATTTGAAAGAGGCAGTTTTCGGTGCCAACAAAGTTCTAACCATAGACACCGCGGTTCTCTGTGAGGAGTGCAAGGGCAGCTGCTGTCGCCCAGGAACAAGCGCTCAAACCTGCGATATCTGCAGAGGGTCAGGCCAGATTCAGCGTCAGGTGCAGTCATTTATGGGGGCCATGGTCACCACTGCACCATGTGGAACCTGCCGGGGAACCGGTCAAGTGATTCCGGACCCTTGCGTTGAATGTCGAGCCCAGGGCAGAGTCAGAGCCTCAAGAGATCTCGATCTCGATATCCCAGCTGGAGTGTCCGACGGCTTGCGTTTGCACCTACCAGGTCAAGGCGAAGTGGGTTTCGGCGGGGGCCCCAGCGGGGACATTTATCTTGAAATTTCGGTCCGTGCCGATCCTATCTTCGGCCGCGATGGGGATAATTTGGTGGCTGTTCTGGAAGTCCCAATTGCAGATGCCGCCCTTGGCTTCGAGACCGAAATTGACACATTAGATGGTCCCTCGCTGGTTTCAGTGAAGGCAGGTGCTCAGCACGGGGATGTAATAACTCTCAAGGGGCTTGGGTCAAATAAACTGCGCGGTCGTGGACGCGGAGACCTTTTGCTGCAACTGAAGGTCTTGACGCCAAACCGGATAGACGGAAAACAAAAAGATCTTTTCAAAAAACTCAAGGCGCTTCACAAGGATGACTCGCCGAGGCTCGGCAGTCGTCGGGCTAGAGGTAGGTTCTAGTGCATTGGTTTTTTGACCCAAGCATTACCGAGGCTTCATCTGTTATTACAGCTACCGAGCTTGAACATTTCAAGAGTCTTCGGATCAGAGATGGGGAAGAGATCGCCATAACAAATGGCGTCGGTGGAGTACTGACCGCCACAGTTTCGAATGCCGCTGCAGGACAGCTAGGACCAAAATCATTCCAAGTAACAACCAGGTCAACCCCTGCGATACACCTTGTGCAATCACTTGCTAAAGGTGGCAGAGACGAAGCTGCGCTCCAGACCGCAGTTGAATTAGGCGTCTCGAGCATAACCCCACTGCAGGCATCACGATCAGTGGTCGAGTGGGGAGCAAAGGCGTCAAGAAATCAAGAGCGTTGGAACCAAATCTCTATTTCCGCAATGAAGCAATCTCAGCAAGCTTTTAGGGCAGATATCAAAGACCTTTCTACTCTCAAGCAGTTGATACCTATCGGTACCGGACTTGTACTCGATCCCCAGGCTTCGACAAGCATCGTTGGACTAGAGCTGGAGAATGAAGTGACCATTGTGGTGGGGCCAGAGGGCGGGTTTTCACAACAAGAGATTGACGCCCTTTTGTCTCAAGGGTTTTTAGGCGTCCGGCTTGGTGGAACTATTCTTCGAACTTCAAGCGCTGGACCTGCAGCCATTGCAGCCCTAATGGCCCTGTCTGGACACTGGAGCTAGTGGCTAAAATGATGAAGGAGGAAAACGTGGACTGTATTTTTTGCAAGATAGTAGATGGCGAGGTTCCAACCGAGCTGATCGCCGAAAACGAGCACGCCATAGCCTTCTTAGATCTTTACCCGCAGGCTCCGGTACACATTTTGGTGGTTCCAAAAATTCACAGTGAAAACATTCTTCAGCTTGATAATTCTTCGAGCCTTAACGGTCTTTTTGAGTTGATTCGAAAAGTTGCGGCGACAAAAACTGACGGTCAGTTCAAGCTTCAGTTCAATTCTGGCAAGCGTGAGGGGCAATCGGTCTTTCACACTCACGCGCATATTCTTAGTGAGCAGTCCAACTAGTGGCTAAAACAAGTTTTGAAATAACCGGAGTAGCACTCCTTGATCTGTTGGGCGAGCAAGACAGGAATCTGAAGCGAATTGAGGCTGAGCTGCCGGGCTTAGTCATTCAAAATCGGGGGAATGTTTTTAATCTCACGGGTGACCAGGCTCAGTTGGATCTAGCTTCTGAGGTGTTTGAGCAGCTTGCAGAGATGATAAAGCAAGGCCTAAGCCCAGATCCTCAAGGTGTTTCAGAGACGATACGAATTATTCAGGACAATAAACAGCAGCCAGCCTCAAAGATACTTGCGTCAAGCACGATAAACACGCCCGCTAAGACGGTAAGGGCTAAGACGGCGGGTCAAAAAGAGTACCTAGATGCCATTGACCAGAACACCATCACCTTTGGGATTGGACCTGCGGGCACTGGAAAAACTTACTTGGCGGTAGCAAAGGCCGTGGAGGCACTTTATCGAAAAGAAGTCAGCCGGATAATCCTTACTCGGCCAGCCGTTGAGGCCGGAGAGAGGCTTGGCTTTTTGCCTGGGACACTCAGTGAAAAAATCGATCCTTATCTAAGACCGCTGTTTGATTCACTTCAGGAGATGCTCGAGCCCGATGTGACAGCAAGGCTTATGGAGGCAGGGGTTATTGAGGTTGCGCCTCTTGCGTACATGCGAGGCAGAACTCTAAACGACAGCTTCATAATTCTTGACGAGGCGCAAAATACCACCGGTGAACAAATGAAGATGTTTCTGACAAGACTGGGGTTCAATTCCAAGATGGTTGTAACCGGAGACGTAACTCAGATCGATCTTCCCGGTGGGAAGTCCGGACTCGGGATTGCTCAGACGGTGCTGGCTGATGTTGAAGGACTCAACGTTCAAAAGCTAACAAGCAGAGATGTAGTTAGACACGAACTAGTCACAAGAATCGTTGAGGCGTATGACAGAGCGGCAATCAAATGAGCCTTGAAATAGCCAATGAATCCGAAATAACTGTAGATACCGAACGCGTGCTTGAGCTGGCATATTTTGTCCGTGGAGCGCTGAAGCTTCACGAATTGGTGGACCTGGGGATTACCTTTGTTGACGAGGGGCCGATGACTGACCTTCACATCAAGTGGATGGATGAACCAGGACCAACCGATGTCTTGAGTTTTCCCATGGATGAATTACGTCCAGGTACGGACCGGAACAGCTCGCCCGAAGGAATTTTGGGCGACATAGTCGTGTGCCCGCAGGTTGCAATAAAGCAAGCTAAAACAGCTGGTCACGAAACAATCAATGAAATCCTGCTGCTGGTAACCCACGGCATGCTCCACCTGGTCGGTTTTGACCATGCTGAGCCGGAGGAAGAAAAAGAAATGTTTGATCTGCAAAAAAACTTGCTAGCTGATTTCTATAAATTGGAAACCTCTTGATTTTCGTAATCTCAGGTTTATTGCTGGCGGCCCTATTGATCATTCTGGCCACCATTCAGACCACGCTCGAAATCGCTGAAGATGCTCGGGCCGGAGCTTTATCTATAGCCAGAGCGCTATTACTGAGCGCTTTAGCCGGTTTTTGGCTGGTTTTTGCCGTGAATGCCGGCAATCTTGGTTACATTTTGGCTGCAGGCCTACTCGTACTTTGGTTTTCACAGCAGCTGCTTGGTCGAATTCTGGGTAGGGCTAAATTTGCCGAGACGCTATCTAGCAAGGCCAATGGGCTTGTGACATGGTGGAGCAAATTGGTTGCTCCAATCCGGCTTGTGACTCCTGAGGTGGCCGAGGAGTATGAACAAGAACTTCTGGACTCTGTTGAGGAATTTGGCGAAACGGTGGTCCGAGAGGTCATGGTCCCCCGGGTAGACGTGGAAGTAGTTGACAGCGATGCACTGCTCGAGGATGCATTGAGCACGTTTATGGCGACTGGGTTTTCGAGGCTGCCGGTTGTGGGAGAGAGCGTCGATGACGTTGTTGGCGTGCTCTACCTAAAGGATCTTGCCAGGGTCGTGCATCAAGATCCGGGCCTACTGTCGGTCAAAAAAGCCATTGATGCTGCAAGACAGGCGCTCTTTACTCCAGAATCCAAGTCGGTAGCAGATCTGCTTCAAGAGATGCAGCGGGTAAAAACTCAGATTGCAATTGTCGTCGACGAATATGGCGGAGTAGCTGGAATCGTGACCGTTGAGGATCTGATCGAGGAGCTCGTTGGCGAGATTGGCGACGAGTACGACCGTGAGGTTGTCGGAATCGAGAAGCTTTCTGAAACAACTTTCAGGTGTCAGCCCAGAACTCCGTTGGACGAAATTGCTGAAATCTTCGAGATTGAGCTTGAGGACGATGATGTTGACACAATCGGCGGTCTTCTAGTCAAGGCAATCGGAGCGCTCCCGGTTGGTGGGGAAACAGTCGAGGTGCAGGGTCTAATGCTTACTGCCGAGCGCGTAGTTGCCAAGAAAGGCCAACTGCTGAGCGTATTAGTTCGTAAACTCGTGACAGATGAGTGAATTTAGATCTGGGTTTGTAAGCTTCGTGGGCCGACCGAACGTTGGCAAGTCAACGCTGACTAACGCTATCGCCGGTGAGAAAGTCGCCATCACTAGCTCTAAGCCACAAACCACCAGGCGCGCAATTAGGGCAATCAAGACCACGGAGACTGGCCAGTTGATAATGGTTGACACTCCTGGTCTTCACAGGCCAAGAACGCTTTTGGGACAGCGGTTAAACGATCTTGTAAGCTCGACTTTGCACGAGGTAGATGTAATCGTGTTTTGCACTCCGGCCAATGAGGAAATTGGGCCGGGTGATCGAAAAATTGTTGCGGACATTGCCAAATACGGCCGTGCCAAGAAAATCGCAATTGTCACCAAGTGTGAAACCGTATCTAAGCAAAAACTTGCTCAACACCTGATGGCAGTCTCAGAATTACATGACTGGAAGGAAATTGTTCCGGTTTCAGCCGCCACGATGGAGCAGGTTGAGCTTCTAGAGACACTTCTGATTAGCTACTTACCGATTGGGCCTCTGTTCTATGAGAAAGATGTCGTGAGTGAAGAACCTCTTGAGGATCGGATTTGCGAGCTGGTGCGGGAAGCGGCTCTGGAGTTAGTCAATGATGAGCTGCCACACTCACTTGCCGTCACCTTGGATGAAATTCTCTACGATACAAAAAAGCCGACCGTACACGTTTCGGTTTGGGTCGAACGCGATTCCCAGAAGGGGATCATTATCGGCAAGGGCGGCTCGATGTTGAAAACCATAGGTCAGAAGGCCAGGCGTGAAATCGAAGCCTTGATGGATGAGCCCATTCACTTGGCAATTCAAGTCAGAATTGCTCAAAACTGGCAAAGAAATGCCAAGCAGCTTGGAAAACTCGGGTTCTAGCGCAACTGGTCCTCAAGTGCTAGCCTGAGAACATGAGTTTTAACCTCCTGCTTATTGGCCGCGACGAGGCCTAGCCACGGCCCAATCTCGTCGCGGTGCAAACCTGCGGTCAATTCAGATTTAGGCGGAGAGAAATGAAAAATCACCAAAAACCATCGAAAATGCCATTTGAGCGTTACGAACCTTTTCACGATCAGATTTCGGTAGAGCTTGCGGACAGAACTTGGCCCACTAAAAGAATCACTCAGGCGCCACAGTGGTGCGCTGTTGATCTTCGTGATGGCAACCAAGCACTAATCGATCCTATGAACGCCGAGCGAAAGCTTGAGATGTTCAAGCTTCTGGTTTCGATGGGTTATAAGCAGATCGAGGTTGGGTTCCCGTCTGCATCCCAAACTGACTTTGACTTTGTGCGTCTACTAATTGAGCAGGACTTGATCCCTGAGGACGTAACGATTCAGGTTTTGACGCAGTCCAGGGATCACCTTATTGAGCGGACATATGAGTCGATAGCTGGGGCCAAGCAGGCAATCGTCCATTTTTACAACTCAACTTCAGTGCTTCAGCGCAGAGTTGTATTTGGGCAGGACAAGGCCGGAATCAAGAGGATTGCCACCGATGCGGCTTTGAAATGCTTGGAACTAGAAGCCAGCATCCCCGAAACAAAAGTCTTTTACGAGTACTCGCCAGAGTCTTATACCGGCACTGAGCTCGAGTTCGCACTCGAAGTGTGCAACGCGGTCGCAGACATTATCAAGCCGACTTTGGACCGGAAATTGATAATCAACCTGCCGGCAACCGTGGAAATGGCAACACCGAATGTCTACGCGGACTCGATTGAGTGGATGTCAAGAAGGCTTCACCCCAGAGAAGCAATATTGCTTTCACTGCATCCGCACAATGATCGAGGTACAGCAGTTGCCGCAGCCGAACTGGGCTACATGGCAGGTGCCGATCGCATTGAGGGTTGTCTTTTTGGAAATGGCGAGCGCACCGGAAACGTTGATCTAATTACCCTGGGCCTAAATTTATTCAGTCAGGGAATCGATCCGATGATTAATTTCGCAGACATCGATCAGATCAAGCGGACCGTTGAATATTGCAATCAACTAAAGGTTCCTGAGCGCAGTCCATACGGCGGCGATTTGGTCTACACGGCATTCTCCGGCTCGCACCAAGATGCTATCAAAAAGGGATTTGATCACCTTGCTAAGGATGCTCTTGCAGCCGGAAACAGCGTTGATAAGCACACCTGGGCTGTTCCTTACCTTCCAATTGATCCAAAGGACGTTGGCAGGAACTACGAGGCCGTCATTAGAGTCAACTCCCAATCCGGTAAGGGTGGAGTGGCCTATCTATTGAAGACCGACCACAGCTTGGACTTGCCTCGCAAGCTCCAGATTGAGTTTTCGAAGGTTATTCAGGGCTACACCGATACTTCCGGTGGAGAGGTGAGCTCCGAGCGAATTTGGGAAATTTTCCAGGACGAGTATCTTCCAGCTTCAATCGAGCAGCCTAAGTGGGGTCGCTTCGAACTGAAGAAGATGCGGACCGAATCTGACATGGATGGAA
The DNA here is from genome assembly GCF_000257665.1 of Candidatus Aquiluna sp. IMCC13023. GTDB lineage: Bacteria > Actinomycetota > Actinomycetes > Actinomycetales > Microbacteriaceae > Aquiluna. The sequence goes on along the minus strand of NZ_AJKR01000003.1, from coordinate 275,093 downwards.
TTGTTCAAATTGACGTAGTTATGCGTGATGGAGATGTTGAGTTTGCCGCTACTGCAACGGGTAACGGTCCGATTTCGGCCTTCATCGCTATCTTGGGGGATAAGGGTTCTGACATCAGGCTTCTTGATTATGTCGAGCACACACTTAGTGCTGGAGGCGACGCGTTAGCTGCAGCGTATATCGAGCTCGAGGTTGACGGGAATGTGCTTTGGGGTGTCGGTATTGATGGCGACATTGCTACCGCGTCTCTAAAGGCACTTATTAGCTCAACCAATCGAGCTCTAAGGACTGCAGTTACCAGCTAAACCCGCAATTTTTGCGATACTTGTCCTATGCCGCATTACCGAGATGAAGCCGTCGTCATCCGAACCCACAAGCTCGGGGAAGTCGATCGCATAGTGACACTTTTGACAAAGAATCACGGTCAAGTTCGAGCAGTTGCAAAGGGTGTCAGGAAAACTAGCAGCAGAATTGGCGCAAGGTTAGAGCCGTTTAATGTTGTGGATTTGCAGCTCTACGAAGGCAGAAACCTAGACACTGTTTCTCAGGTCGAGCAACTCGCTAACTACGGAGCCGTCATAATCGCGGATTACGCCAGATACACAGCAGCTAGTGCTGTTGTCGAAGCGGCCGAACGCTTCACGCGCGAAGATTCTTCCTCCCAGCACTACATGCTCGTGATTGGAGCTCTCAGGGCTCTTTCACTGAAAGAGCATGCCTCTGATCAGATCCTGGACTCGTACCTTTTGCGGGCATTGGCAATCTCAGGTTGGATAACCAATATTGACCAGTGCCAGGGTTGCGCCTCAACCGAAACTGTTTCGTTTTCCGTTCACTCTGGATCTGTTAGTTGCCAATCTTGCACCATGCCCGGATCGGTCCGTCTTGGGGTCGATGGAATTTCGCACATTAGCGCACTGCTTATCGGTGATTGGCCAAGCGTTGGTCGCGCTAACTTGGCAACGCGTGCGTCCGTGAGCGGTGTCGTGGCTGGCTACTTGCAATGGCAGCTCGAAAGAGGACTTAGATCCCTGGAGCACGTGGAGCGAAGTTGATAAAACTAAATGACCCGACGAGAAAAGTGCCTACCTTTGGGACTGTTCCAAAGCACATCGCGATGGTTATGGACGGGAATGGTCGGTGGGCCAATGAGCGTGGTCTTACTCGCACCGAGGGTCATAGGGCTGGCGAGGCAGCGCTATTGGAGGCAGTTGCAGGCGCGAGTAACGCGGGTGTCGAGAATCTGACTGCCTATGCATTTTCGACGGAGAACTGGAAGCGCTCGACCGAAGAGGTCAAGTTCCTAATGGGCTACAACAAGGATGTTTTGAGGCGACGAAGAGACCTCCTCATGGAATGGAACGTTCGCATTCGTTGGTCTGGGTCGGAGCGTAGGCTTTGGCCTAGCGTCGTGCGTGAGCTACGTGTCGCCGAGGAAATGACCAAGAACAACACCGGTTTGGTCCTAACCATGGCTGTTAACTACGGAGGACGGCAGGAGATAGTTGCCGCCGTGAACAAGATTCTCCAAGAGTTCAGCGCTAGTGGTTCTGTTCCCAAATCCATAACCGAGAAGACGATTCAAAAAAGACTTTATGTTCCAGAACTTCCGGACGTGGACATGTTCTTGCGATCGAGCGGAGAGATGCGTATTTCTAACTTCATGCTTTGGCAATCGAGCTATGCGGAGATGATTTTCATGGACGTTCTGTGGCCTGATTTCACTCGCGAGTCAATGTGGGAGGCTATTGGTGAGTTTGGAAGAAGGCAGCGCCGCTTCGGTGGTGCCTTAGATGCCCCACTAAACTAGGGAATCGCTAGACATCCAATAAATAATCCCCGGAGAATAATGGCCAATCAAAAGCTCGACCAGGTAATTTCGCTTGCAAAACGCAGAGGCTTTGTGTTTCAGGCTGGCGAGATTTACGGCGGATCGAGATCGGCATGGGATTATGGCCCACTCGGAGTGGAGCTAAAGGAAAACATCAAACGTCAGTGGTGGCAGTCTGTGGTGTCTGGCAGAGATGACGTTGTCGGGCTTGATAGCTCCATTATTTTGCCCACCAAGGTTTGGGAATCTTCTGGCCACGTTGAGGCGTTTGTTGATCCGTTGATTGAGTGCACCAGTTGTCACAAGCGGTTTCGTCAGGATCACCTGGAAGAGGCCTTTGAAGAAAAGAAGTCCAGGGCTCCCAAATCAATGGCGGAGATTGCCTGCCCAAACTGTGGGACAAAGGAATCCTGGACTGAGCCAAAGAGCTTTAACGGCCTTCTGAAGACCTCGCTAGGTCCAGTCGATGATGACACCGGCATGCATTACCTGCGGCCTGAAACTGCTCAGGGAATATTCGTAAACTTTAACAACGTTCTAAATGTTTCAAGGATGAAGCCTCCATTTGGAATCGGTCAAATGGGAAAGAGCTTCCGCAACGAAATCACTCCGGGTAACTTCATCTTTCGCACGCGCGAGTTTGAGCAGATGGAGATGGAGTTTTTTGTAAAACCAGGTGAAGATGAAAAGTGGCACGAATACTGGATCGAACAGCGCCATAACTGGTATCTAGATCTTGGAATTAATCCAGATAACCTTCGACTGTTCGATCACCCGAAGGAAAAGCTGTCGCACTACTCCAAGCGCACCGTTGACATTGAGTACCGCTTTGGCTTCCAGGGTGGAGAATTCGGTGAGCTTGAGGGAATTGCAAACCGAACTGATTTTGACCTAAAAACCCACTCAGCTTCGTCCGGTGTTGACTTGAGTTACTTTGATCAAACCGAGGAAAAGCGCTGGACTCCATTCGTTATTGAGCCAGCGGCTGGACTAACTAGGTCGCTGATGGCATTCATGGTCGATGCATATTCAGAGGACGAAGCTCCTAATGCGAAGGGCGGCGTTGACACCAGGACCGTTCTCCGACTCGATTATCGACTTTCGCCCGTGAAGGCAGCTGTTTTGCCGCTCAGCAGAAACGAGGCGCTGAATCCAATTGCCAAGGCGTTGGCCGCCGAGCTTCGAAAGAACTGGAACATTGACTTTGATGACTCAGGTGCCATTGGGCGTAGGTATCGCAGACAAGATGAAATTGGAACTCCTTTTTGCATAACGATTGATTTTGAGACAGCCGATGACCAGTCCGTGACTATTCGTGAGCGTGATTCAATGGCTCAGGAGCGAGTGTCCTTGGACAAGGTTGCAAGCTACCTATTTGAGAGACTCAGCTAGTTAATTGGGACTAACGTACGGAACTAAAACCTTTCAGGTGCCAGTCGTGCTGGCACCAATGGCTGGTATTACAAACACTGCCTTCAGGAGGCTCTGTCGCGAGTACGGCAATGGTCTGTTCGTCTCTGAGATGGTCACCTCTAGAGCTCTGGTTGAAAGAACTGAAGAGTCGATGCGCCTAATCGGGCATCATGAGTCCGAGGAATTTCGGTCGGTTCAGCTTTATGGAGTTGACCCCACAACGATATCTAGAGCCATCGAGATGCTCGTTCAAGAGGACCGAGCAGATCATATTGACCTGAATTTTGGTTGCCCGGTTGCGAAGGTTACTCGAAAGGGTGGGGGAGCAGCCTTACCTTGGAAATCAGAGCTATTTGAGGCCATTGTTCAAGCAGCTGTTAAGGCAGCTGGAACAATCCCAGTGACAGTCAAAATGCGCAAGGGTATAGATCAAGGTCACCTAACGTTTTTGGACGCTGGCAAGGCCGCCAGGGACGCAGGGGTTACTGCCGTTGCGCTGCATGGGCGAACCGCGGAGGATTTCTATTCCGGAAGAGCAGACTGGGACGCTATCGCAGAGCTTCGAGAGTCGTTGCCAGATGTTCAAGTTCTTGGCAATGGTGACATTTGGTCAGCTCACGACGCAGTATCAATGATGGATAAAACCGGAGTAGACGGAATTGTGGTTGGTAGGGGTTGCCTCGGAAGGCCGTGGCTCTTCCAGGATCTCGAACGGGCAATAGCAGGCTACCTAGCTGGTGACAAGAATCCACAAGTAGACGAGGTAATGCCATCACTTGGTGAGGTGGCCGACGCGTTTTATCGCCATGCCGAGCTGCTGACAGAGTACTTCGATGAAGAAGGCAGGGCGTGCCGAGATATTAGGAAGCACGTTGCTTGGTATTTCAAGGGCTACCCGGTTGGCGGGGAATTCAGGGCCGATCTTGCAAGAGTCGAGTCATTGCAACAGGCAGCTGATTTATTGGGCTTACTAGAGCGAGATACGCCCTACCCGGGTGAAGAAGCTGAGGGCCCTCGGGGTAGGCTCGGCTCGCTAAAGAAGTGTTCACTGCCGGAAGGCTGGTTGGACTCCAGGGACTTGAACGACACTCATCGAGCTCAGCTGGAGTTTGCGGAACTGTCTGTATCAGGAGGATAAGCATGGTTGCTAAAGCTGAAAGCGGCTATGACCCTCGAGACCTCGAGCGGTTTGTGGGCCAACCCGGGTCTCAAATGGAGGGTCGCGGAGAGTTTGCGCGGGACCGGGCAAGGGTCTTGCACTCTGCTGCGTTCCGGAAACTCAGCGCTAAGACTCAGGTTCTTTCCCCAAGCTCGGGGGACTTTGCAAGAACAAGACTTACTCATTCGCTTGAGGTTGCTCAGGTTGGCAGGGAGCTAGCAACAGCCCTGGGAGTGAACCCGGATCTAGTGGACATGGGCTGCCTGGCTCATGATCTTGGACATCCTCCTTTTGGCCATAACGGTGAGTCTGCTCTGAATTTTTGGGCTGCCGACGTCGGCGGTTTTGAGGGCAACGCCCAGACATTTCGAATCCTGACGAGGCTTGAGCCAAAGATCTATGACGAAAGTGGCATCTCGAGGGGCTTGAATTTAACCAGGGCCTCTTTGGATGCGGCGACCAAGTATCCGTGGCCACTGTCCAGAGCAGCCGAGTTCGACAACGTAACAAAATTCGGTGTCTATGACGACGATGTAGAAGTCTTTGATTGGATGAGGCAGGAAGCACCTGAGGGTATCAAGTGCGTCGAGGCTCAAATTATGGACTTTGCTGACGATGTTGCTTACTCGGTTCATGATTTTGAGGACTCAATAGTGGAAGGGTTTGTGGATCCGGCCCTAATTTCCGATTCCACGTCAAACGATGCCCTAATTGAGGACATAAGCAAATGGTCCGAGGGTTCCTATTCAAAGGTTGAATTAGAAGAAGCACTCTTATCCCTACAGTCCTCCAGTCATTGGCTCAAAACATTCGATGGGTCACCGAGACACTTGGCGAGGCTAAAAAACCTGGCCAGTGACCTAATTGGTTCTTTTGTTTCCAGAACCACCGGTGCAGTTTTGGAGGACTCTAAAAGAGGCACATTGAGTCGTTTTAGTAACGGCGTTATGGTTCCGAGTCGCGTGAAAAGTCAGATTGCGGTCCTCAAGGGCATCGTCGCCTCCTCGGTAATGACAGAGAATTCAAGGCAGCCTTATTACGAGGACCAACGAACTTTGCTAGTAGAGCTTGCCGAAACCTTGCTATCCAAAAACGGCGCTCGACTCGACTCGACCGGTTCCGAAGCATGGGCAGCCGCAAAGGACCACAAGGCTCAGAAACGAGTCATCGTGGATTTCGTTGCATCCTTGACTGACCCGGCAGCTGTCGCTCTACACCGCAGCTCAAGAGCATAGGATTCAGTTATGGCTGGTCGAGTATCCCAAGGGGACATTGAAGAGCTAAAAGAGCGCGCTGACATTGTGGAGATTGTCGGGGGCTACGTATCTCTCAAGGCAGCAAGTTCGGGTTCTTTCAAGGGTTTGTGTCCATTCCACGATGAGAAATCACCAAGTTTTAACGTTCGAGCTAATCCTGCGTTCTACCACTGCTTTGGCTGTGGAGTTGGTGGCGATGTTTACAAGTTCATTCAAGAAATTGAGTCGGTTAGTTTTTCCGATGCGGTGCAACGCTTGGCAGACAAGGTCGGCTATCAGCTGAAGTTTGAGGAAGGAAGCGACGAGGGTTCAACAAGGTCAAGGTTGCTGTCTCTAAATAAATTTGCTGCAGATTATTACCAAACGCAATTGCAATCAGCCGAAGGTCAGACTGCTCAAGACTTCCTGCTGTCTCGGGGTTTCGAATTGGCAAGCTTTGCAACTTTCGGAATCGGCTATGCCCCGAAAGGCTGGCAGAACCTGATAGAAGCGGCGACTGCAGCGGGTTACCAAATGCAGGAGCTTGTATCTGCGGGTTTGGCGATGGAGAGCGACAAGGGTGGCTACGATCGCTTTCGCGGGCGTGTGCTATGGCCCATCAGAGACGCAAACTCGCAAGTGCTTGGGTTTGGCGCCAGAAAACTTTATGAGGATGACCAAGGGCCGAAATACCTAAATACGCCAGAGACACCCGTGTATCACAAGTCGAGCGTCCTTTATGGTCTTGATTTGGCTCGAAAAGCCATCGTCAAGTCAAGGCAGATCGTTGTTGTCGAGGGCTATACCGATGTCATGGCCTGTCATCTAGCAGGGGTGGAGACTGCGGTCGCAACTTGTGGCACGGCTTTTGGCGAAGAGCACATTCGGATAATCAATCGATTATTGGGTCAAACAAGCGACCCGGCAGAGGTTATCTTCACCTTTGACCCGGATGCCGCAGGTGAGAAGGCTGCTCTTCGAGTCTATGGAGACAGCTCAAAGTTCAATGCCCTAACCTTTGTCGCGAGTGGGCCTGATGGCCTTGACCCCGCGGACCTTCGACAGAAAATGGGCGACGGGGCAATATCAAAGATGCTGGGATCCAAAAAGCCACTATTTGAGTTCGTTATTCGCCATCGAATTAGCCAATTTTCTTTAGCCGATCTAGATTCACGAGTAGCTGCTGCAAGGGCAGCAGCACCAGTTGTTGCTGAGATTACGGATTCGGCCCTCAAGTCAGGTTATGTGAAGGCGCTAGCGGATTGGGTGTCTCTTGACTCTTCAGAAGTAGAGCAAATGGTTCGGGCAGGCGTGACAAGGCAGGTTCAGCAGCGAGTAGAGCCAATGAGACAAGCTGGAGCTCCTGCGGGCGAGGCTATTACCCCGCAGGCTCGAATGGAGCGGCAAATACTGGAGGTATTAGTGCAAGCCCCCGGTGCGTTTAGTCCCGAGCAGCTTCGCCGCATGTTGGCTTCGGGGTTTTCCGTCGCTCAGCATCATCGAATTCTCGAGGTGGCGAATATGAACTCGATGCAGTTAGCGGAGGATGACTTCGCAAATCTATTAGCAACTCAAGTTTTGCCAGAGGATCTGGATGTGATTCGGTCTCTTGCTCTTGCAAACCTTCCGGTAGCTAACGAGGCGGCTCTTTCTAAATACGCGGTTGGTGTCGTGAGGACCGCGATGCTCAATACCTTAGCTCGAGAGAAAGCTGATTTGATGGCGGCGCTCAGACGAATCGACTCGACAGCAAGTCCGGAACAGCTTGCCCAAGTCCAGCAGGAATTGATGGCGTTGGAATCAGAACGTCGTGAGTTGATGAAATAGCTCGCGAATCTGCTAATGTTGTGCCGTGTCTCTAGGGATGCATTCCTCGGTAGCTCAATTGGCAGAGCAATCGACTGTTAATCGATAGGTTCTTGGTTCGAGTCCAAGCCGAGGAGCCACACTTTTCCTGGAGATGGCATGAGCAGGCAAGTAATTTCCACTTCACTGTCCGTAGGCCTTGCCACCGGCCTTTACGGAGTTTCATTCGGAGCCATTGGGTCTGCCGCTGGCCTAACGGTTCCTGCCGTCATGTTGCTCAGCTTGCTGATGTTTTCGGGCGCGAGTCAATTCGCATTTGTAGGAATCGTTGCTGCTGGGGGAGCGCCAATCACAGCAATTTCTTCTGCATGGCTTATGGGTGTCCGAAACTCTTTCTATGGCCTGCGACTCAACACCGTAATTGGTCCAAGAGGGCTATGGCGTCTGCTTGCAGCCCAATTGACCATTGATGAGTCAAATGCCGTGTCCGCGGCCCAAGAGGGTCCACGAGATCAAAAACTTGGTTTCTGGCTCACCGGCGGTGCGGTATTTGTCTTTTGGAACACAGCAACTTTGCTGGGAGCCATGGCTGGAAATCTCTTTGGGTCAGTTGAGGCCTGGGGCCTCGATGGCGCTGCTGCGGCTGCGTTCCTTGGGCTGCTCTGGCCTAGATTGAAAAATAACTTGGCTTTGGCCGGCATCGGTGCATTAGTTGCACTGATCGCAATTCCCCTCACCCCAGCCGGCGTTCCGGTGCTATTGGCCGCTGTTGTTGCTTTGCTCCCAATAGGGGGCAAAAAATGATCAGCACGGTGATTTTTGCATCTTTGGCGGTCTATAGCTGGAAAATTCTAGGTTTCTTGATTCCCGACCGTCTTATTGGGGAGCGTGGAAGGCTGATTGCCGAGCGCATGACGGTTTCTTTGCTTGCAGCGCTTGTCATGCTTCAGGGGTTTTCGTCTCAGAGCGATCTGGTTCTTGATGCACGAGCAGCTTCCCTAGTTGTTGCCGGGGCGCTTTTAGCTCTTAGGGTTCCCTATATTTTTGTAGTTCTAGCCGGGGCGGTTGTGGCTGCTGGGGTAAGGCTTTTAGGGTTCTAAATAGTCTTCCCCTGGCAGCCACGACAAACCAGGTGCTCCCCAGTCGTTTTCCTTGATGGCCTTTTTCATGAATCTTTTATGGGGCTTTGCTAGCCGGTCCGCATAGAGGATGCCTTCTAGGTGGTCAAACTCGTGCTGAAAGATTCGAGCCAGCCAGCCCTCGGCGTCTATTTGGTAACCCTGGCCCTCTAGGTCAGTAGCTCTCAACACGGCCCGGTTTGCTCGCTTGAGGGGAAATCTCTCTCCTGGAATAGACAAACAGCCTTCAGAATCTGCTTCTTCGTCTAGTGACTCTTCGGAAAATTCTGAGATAGAAAGCTCAGGATTGATTGCAACTCCTCGAACTTCCTGATCTTCGGTGCTGAATGAGTAGACAAATATTCTGAGTCCGACTCCAATTTGAGTGGCGGCTAGGCCGACTCCGGGAGCCGCATCCATGGTCTCGAGCATGTCAGCGACCAGCTGGCGGATGTAATCATCTATCACCGGTACCTCTAGAGCTCGTGTATGAAGAACTGGATCACCGGTTATGCGTATTTTTTGCAAGGTCACGCTCCTATTTTAGCTATTCTCAAGCGGTAATTTCAGCTTGGTGGTCTAGGCTTTTAGGGCTTCCAGGCCGACAGGAGAAAAGCTTTGTTTTCACCCGAAATTGTCAGGGCATTTGCAATCGGCCTTGCTGTTATCGGAGCGATTTTTCTCTCACTTGGCGCCCAGTTTCAAAACGACGCAGTGACTAAGCATCACGCCCCTATCCGTCCCAGACCAGGATCTCTGAGCCTTCGGCAGATTGCTGACCTTCTGAGAAGACCCAGATGGCTGACTGGAACAAGTTTTTTGGTGCTGGCAATCCTCTTCCAGCTATCAGCCCTTGCGCTCGCTCCACTGATTGTGGTTCAGCCGATAGGTGCGATTGCTTTGATTATGACCTCTCTGCTGAACGCAAGAATCTATGGGGTTCGCCTGAATCCGAGCACATTTCTTGCAATTGCTCTAACGACTATTGGTGTTGGCGGGTTCGTTGCAGTAGCGGCCTCTAGTGCCGTTGCTGTTGAAATGAGCAACGGGAAGCTGTTGCAAGTAGTCGGCATACTCTTTGTATTGCTTCTAATGTTCGGGCTGTTATTTTGGCGTTCCAAGGGCAAGGTTGGTGCGCTGCAATACATTTTTGGAGCCGGTGTTTTATACGGTTTTGTGGCCTCTCTTGCAAAAGTGGTGATTCAGAGAATATTCCAACAGGACTATGACCTACTTACGCTGCTTGCTCTGATTTCCTTGATAGGGGCGACGGTACTCGGTGGTTGGTTCGTTCAGAATGCTTACGCGTCGGGCCCTCCTGATTTAGTGATTGCGGGCCTGACTGTTATTGATCCTGCTGTTGCGGTCATGATCGGCATCGCAATTCTTGGTGAGGCCGAGGCAGCCAGTATTGGACAGGTTGTTAGTTACGGCGTGGCGGGTATTATTGCTATAACTGGGGTGCTTGCCTTGAACAAATTTCACCCGCAGTTAAAAAAGAAGGATAATAGTGAGCCAACCGATTAAGGTCCTCATAGCCTGCGACACCTTTGCACCGGACATTAACGGAGCCGCCAAGTTCGCTGAACGATTAGCCGGTGGTCTTGTTAGAAACGGCAATGAAGTGGCAATTATTGCTCCTAGTCTCGACGGTTGGTCCGGAACCAGAGTGGAAGAACACGACGGCGCCAAAATGACCGTCCACAGGCTCAAGAGCCACAAGATGCCGAACCACAAGAGCCATCGATACACCTCTCCGTTTGGGCTATCAAGGGCGATCAAAAGAATCGTTCTTGAGCAAAGGCCGGACGCACTGCACATACAGTCACACCTGATGGTTGGACGATTCGCGATGCGTGCGACCAGAGGAATGTCGATCCGTAGGATCGCCACGAACCACACGATGCCTGAGAACCTACTCAAGTATTCGTTCCTGCCAAAATTTATCCATCCGCTTGCCATCAAAATTCTCTGGGGAGACGCCGGCCGAGTGTTGCGGAAGATGGATGCGTTAACCACACCCACAAGACGTGCAGCAGATCTTTTGGAGAACTCAGCTCACGTCGAGGGTGTTTTGGCGATCAGCTGCGGCATAGATGCGACAAAGTTTGCTAACCAGACTCCAACTCAAAATAGATTGCCGGTGGCACTCTTTGTTGGCCGATTGGACAACGAGAAGAGAATAAATATTTTGCTGAACGCCATTAGCAAATTAGATAAGTTCCCAAATCTAAAACTTCGACTGGTTGGTGATGGGGGTGAGCGCGAGCGCCTCGAGCGTCAGGCCGGTTTGCTTGGGATTTCGGATCGCGTCGAATTTTTGGGGCATGTTACAGACCAAGAGCTTGCGGGGATTTATGAGAACTGCACTGTTTTTGTAATGCCTTCAATAGCCGAGCTTCAGTCGATTGCGACCATGGAGGCTATGGCCTCTGGACGACCAGTCATAGCCGCGGATGCCATGGCACTTCCGCATTTGGTTCACGACGGTGACAATGGATATTTATTTCCCCCGGATGACGTAGATGCCCTTAGAGATCGATTGGAGCTTGTGCTTTCAGCGGACGAACAGGAGCTTGCAAGACTCAGTGAAAACTCCCTGCATCTGATTCAATCTCATGACATTGTGACGACAATCACGATTTTTGAAGACCTCTATCGAGGAACAGGGGCCGAGGTTCCAACGACAGCCGACAATAAACCCGAGTACTTGTTACCAATTGGCCGATTGTCTGCTTCCCTTAGAAAGCGCTTAGAGGAATTCAGGGTAGAGGCCCTAAGCCTTCGGCGCCGCGCAGAGGGTGCGTCGGAGAGCGCGCGAGGAAGATTCTCGGGAGCGGCCGATGACGCCAGGGAGAGACTGAGCGAGGTGCGCGAAGAGGTCAGGGAGCAGCTATCCGAGTTTCGCAGTGACCTAGGGGATGCCGCGAAGAAATTTCGACGTAAACGCGACGATTAGATTGTTCTAGTCGATACATCGGATCCAGAGTGTGTCCATTGTCTTGTAAACCCCGTGCAAGAGCTTTGGACGCCAAACCTGATGCAAAATTTCTTTACACCTGTTGCTTTAGACGAGGCGGCCTTGTCTTAGTTGGGTAGAATCTAAGAGGCTGGGGGCGTTAGCTCAGCTGGTTAGAGCAAACGACTCATAATCGTTCGGTCGCGGGTTCAAGTCCCGCACGCCCCACTTTCAGATGTTTTTCCTCGCAACTGTGTAACCCTAGAAAAACCTTGACTACCTCTGACTCAGCTACATTCCGCTCACCTAGTTAGACTTGGAGCAACAGCTGGGAGTAAATGAATGTCGGCAATGATAATTCAAGTCCAAACGTCCCTGCCTGACCATGCTCATTCTCAATCGGAAGTGACCGCTGCTCTAGCACCCAGACTCGCACCCACAGATGGTACCAGGGCCGTGTTAGAGCGCCTACATGGCAACACCAAAATCGAACAGCGGCACTTTGTTTTACCAATTTCGGAATACACAGACATTGATTCATTCACCAAGGCGAATACACTTTTCGCGCAGCACGCTCTGACGCTGGTTGAGGACTGCACCAGAAGAGCGCTTGAGAACGCCGGTTTAAATGCCGAGGAAGTTGATCATCTTTTCTTCACGACGGTGACCGGGGTTGGCGCTCCTGCGATAGATGTGTTGCTTTCCGCTCGCATGGGATTTCGACCAGACATTAAACGCATCCCGAGTTTCGGGCTCGGTTGTGCTGGTGGAGCCGCGGGAATTGCTCGAGTAGCTGATTATCTTTTGGGTGACCCAAAGGCAGTGGCGCTAGTTGTGTCTGTTGAACTGTGCTCACTAACTATCCAATGGGAAGATCGATCTATGGCCAACTATGTTGGTACGGGCATCTTCGGGGATGGGGCGGCCGCAGTTGTGATGGTGGGGAGTCAGCACCCCAAGGCTTTGAATGGGATTGCTGTAAAGGCCACCAGAAGCACCTTATATTCCGATACCGAATCTCTCATTGGATGGAAGATTGGTGCAAGTGGCCTGTCCCTGATGCTAGAGGCGGGCGTCCCTGAGATGATAACTGAGCACTTTGCAGCTGAGGTGGATGTGCTCCTGAGTCAACAAGGGCTGTCTCGTGAAGACATTGATATATGGGTGGCACATCCGGGCGGTCCGAAAATTCTGGAGGCATTCGCCTCATCGCTCGATCTAGCTGACTCGGACCTGTCCGCTAGCTGGGATGTTATGGCCAGAGCAGGAAACATGTCTTCGGCAGCGGTACTTCATGTACTGAGCGATCTTTTTCAGCAACCATCCGCAGCAGTTGGCGTGCTATTTGCAGTCGGTCCTGGAGTATCTCTCGAGCTTGTCTTGTTGGAGTGGACATGATCTTGACTGTCAGTGTGATGTTATTCATCGGTCTTATGTTGGCAACGGGTGCAGAGCGGATTTACGAACTAGCTGTTTCTACTAGAAACGCGAAAAAAGCATTCGAATCTGGTGGCATCGAATACGGCCGAGGTCATCTACCCGCCATGATTGCGCTTCACACTGCTTTACTAGCCGGTGCCATCATCGAAGTTGTTCTGTTCGACCGCCAATTTCTCGGGGCTCCGGGCTGGATTTTTCTTGCCATTGCTATCGGATGTCAGGCGGCAAGATATTGGTTTATTTGGGCACTTGGGTCCCAGTGGAATACCCGTGTGATCGTGATTCCTGGTGCCCAGCGTGTCAAAAGAGGTCCATACTCACTTTCTTGGCTTCGTCACCCTAACTACTGGGTTGTAGCGATAGAGGGTATCGCTTTGCCCTTGGTTCACTCGGCTTGGTTTACAGCTATAGCCTTCACCGCTCTTAATGCCATATTGCTTCTTGGATTCAGGATTCCTACCGAAAACAAGGCGCTGAAGGGTTTGAAATGACGGACTACGACGTAATTGTGGTCGGGGGAGGGCCAGTAGGCATGGCAGCGGCCATTGAGGCCCGACTGAGTGGCCTATCTGCTGTTGTAGTTGAACCTCGAAGTGGTGCCATAGATAAGGCTTGTGGCGAAGGTCTAATGCCGGGCGCCATTCCTCTCTTAGCAAGGTTGGGCGTTTATCCCACCGGCCGTGATCTAGCCGGAGTCACCTACAGAAGTGGTGGGCACGCCGTGTCTCACCGATTTTCGAGTGGCGTAGGAAAAGGCGTTAGGCGCACGGAGCTTCACGGAAGCCTTAGGTCACGCTCAGAAGAACTTGGCGTAGTTTTTGTCGAGGCATCCGTCGGCTCCGTCAGGGAATCCGAAAGTGGTTTGGCTGCATCGTGCTCAAATGGTACTAACATTCAAGGCCGTTACCTCATCGCCGCTGACGGCTTGCATTCTAGTATTGCTAAAGCTGCTGGATTAGTGAAGGCCCTGTCTCCAAGGCGATCTAAACGCTTTGGAATAAGGCAGCATTTCCACGTTGCGCCTTGGTCCGAATTCATTGAGGTCTTTTACACCAAGACCGCTGAGGTCTACATAACTCCTGTATCAGAGGATCAGGTGGGGGTTGCTGTCCTGGGTCCAAAGTCAACCGACTTTGATGAAACTATAGCTAGCATCCCAGAACTTGCAGGAAGGCTAGAGGGTGCAGCACCGGCCTCGCAGCGAAGTGGGGCAGGGTCATTCCCTCAGCTAACCACAGCGCGCACCAAGGGCCGCATACTGTTGGTCGGCGACGCCTCCGGGTATGTAGATGCAATTACTGGTGAGGGTTTGAGGCTTGGTTTCGCTCAAGCACGAGTGGCGATTGAGTGCATTTTGAGTGACAAGCCAGCAAGTTACGAAAGAGCTTGGCGCCGAGTAAGCAGAGACTTTAGGGTTTTGACTGGGGGCCTAATTTCAGCGGCGAATTCCCCGATCAGAATGGCCATTGTGCCGCTGGCCAGCCGGCTTCCTTGGGTCTTTGGTTTGGTCGTCAATCGCTTGGCTCGCTAATTATGGTTGCAAGCAGAATTGGTTTTCTATTTAGGTCTACCCACCCAATGCCTTCACTTGCAGTCGCGCTCTTCGCGGCTTTATTTGCTGTCGGTGTCGGCTTGGACGCTGGCAGAGTTGCGCTAGTAGGGCTCGCGGTTTTGTTGCAGCAGTTCTCGGTAGGGTTATCAAACGACTGGCTAGACCACAAGCGAGACCGCGCAGCCGGACGCACCGATAAACCCCTAGCAAAGGGCTCCCTAAATGCTTCGCTTGTTCGGAACTCTTCCTTTGCGGCAGGCGTCTTGGCGCTCCTCGTCTCAGGTTTGCTCGGCTGGGAGAGTCTAGGCTGGATGGTACTCATGCTTGTTGCAGGTTGGGCCTACAACCTAGGCCTCAAGGCAACCCCTCTCTCAGTTCTTCCATATGCAATTGGGTTCGGTATTTTGCCGGTCTTTGTGACATTGAGCCTTGAGCAGAGTCAGGTCCCACCCGCATGGGTTGTGGTTGTTGCAGGTCTGCTGGGAGTCTCCGCGCACTTCGCGAATACTCTGCCTGATCTGCTTGAGGATAGAGCGACCGGGGTTAGAGCGCTTCCCCACATTGTTGGACAAAAAATCTCCGCACTTGTCATTGCCACTACGGCAATTCTCGCCTCCAGCATTGCTGTTTATCAAAGCAACAGCTTGGCAGGCCTCGTAGGTGTAATTGGCTTGACGGCAACGATTGTGCTAGCTGGCATTGCGTCCGTGTTGAGTCTCAGGCCAACACCACCTCGCGTGATTTTTCCGTTGCTGGTCTTGGCTTCTTTGGTCAATGCGGTTTTGCTGATGCTGGGTGTTGGACCGATCGGAAGTTAGGTCCTTTGGTCGATTATGCCTGAGACCCAAACTGTGTCGAGCTGGCTGGAATTACGTCTTCGTCTCCAAACAGAAAATGCCTGCTCATGTCGGGCGAGTATTTAGATAAGTAGGTCCTTCTTCCAAGACCTTCGGCCAGTTCTCGATGATGGATTACGCTTGCTCCGCAACAAAGACCAATAACCTTCACCCCGAGGCCAAGGGCAAATTTCCCGAACTCGGCTGTCTCGTATCGATTCGAATTTTGGGCCTCCAGAGCATCTGGAAACGTCCTCTCATTCCGGAGGGCCGCCGTGTTTAGTGGGTCTGGAAGATTAAAAAGCGTGGGGTGTTTCGTTGTTGTGCGATACGTTGCCGGCATGGCGCAAACGTTATGCCCTTTGGTTGCCTCAACTATCGCTTCTACTATGGGTCGAATCGTTTGGGGTCCGTGAAAACAATTTGTTCCGACCACGTCGGCCCCAGCTTCAGCCAGCTGTCTGCATGCATCTTGTGCTGAGACCCCATCGCGCAGCACTCCGTTTGCGAAAATCGCCACATTGATTATCGAGGGGAGCCCTGCAAGCTGTATTTCTTCGAGGGCAATCTTCGCTTCTTCGAAGTAGTACATAGTCTCGCCGACAATAAGGTCAGCGCCTTCTTCTTTTGCCCACTTAATCATCTCCCGATACATCTGCCGAACGGCCGATTTGGAGGACTCATCGGCTGGGTCAAAAATGTTTGAGTTGGATATGTTCCCTGCTACATAAATGTCTCGTGACTGAGCAGCTCGCTGCTCGCTAGCCGCTTCTCGGGCGATCGACATGGCCGCCCTGTTGAGCGGCTCCAGCAGATGTTCTTGCCCCAGAAGCTTCAATTTTTCTCGGTGACCGTTATAGGTGAAAGCCAGAGCGATGTCACTACCTGCCCTAAGGAAATCAGTCGTGATTTGCTTCAGAACTTCTGGATGCTCAAGTGCTACCAACGGAACGAATTCACCCGCGGTTAGATATCCGCGCCTCTCGGCTTCAAACAGGTAGCCGCCGGAAAGGATTATTGGCTCAGGCTCGAGTAGGCGTTCCGAGAAAGTGAGTTCGTTCATAATTAGCCTCCGAAGGTAAGGGTGGCAGGGACCCCTGTTTCAAGCAAGTCGAGTGAAATGAGGCGTAATTTCTCTAGAGAATTTGGGACAGGAACTTCTTGGTTCGCTCCTCTTTCGGGCTGTCAAAAATTTCCGAAGGTGTCCCGACTTCGACGATTTCGCCCTTGTCCATGAAGACAACTCGGTCGGCGACTTCGCGGGCGAAGCCCATTTCATGCGTCACCACAATCATGGTCATACCTTCTTGGGCTAACTCCTTCATTGCATCTAAGACTTCGTTAATCATCTCCGGGTCCAGGGCACTTGTGGGCTCATCAAATAGCATCACCTTTGGGGTCATCGCTAACGCTCGTGCTAGCGCAACTCGCTGCTGCTGACCCCCGGATAGCTGGGCTGGAAATTTGTCGGCCTGCTCCGGAATCTTCACTCTGGTCAGCAGTTCCATCGCAAGCTCTT
This sequence comes from Candidatus Aquiluna sp. IMCC13023, assembly GCF_000257665.1. Taxonomy (GTDB): domain Bacteria; phylum Actinomycetota; class Actinomycetes; order Actinomycetales; family Microbacteriaceae; genus Aquiluna. The sequence goes on along the minus strand of NZ_AJKR01000003.1, from coordinate 258,225 downwards.
CGGCAGCAGACTTGGATAGACCCCGAACCCTTCTAGGTCCAATCGCAACATTGGTTAGGACCGTGAGATGAGGGAACAAGTTGAAGTTCTGGAAAACCATTCCGGTTTCTCTTCGGATCTCCTGAATATTTCTAATGTCCGTTGTTAGGGCAGTGCCGTCAACGAGGATGTTGCCTGCGTCATGACTCTCGAGCCTGTTGATGCAGCGTATTAGCGTCGACTTACCGGAGCCGGAGGGGCCAATCACTACGACTACTTCCTTACGGCCAACCTGCATGTTTATGTTCTTTAGCGCCTCAAAGTCCTTGAAACGCTTATAGACACCATCGATAACGATGATGGCATCGTCGGATTCGCGCCCACCTGACATCTTGGATGCATCCTTGAATACTTCATTGTTCATCGAATACCAACTCCTAGTTTCTTTTCGATTCTTTGGCTTTCTCTGCTCATGACATATGAACCAACCCAGAACAAAAGGCCCACAAATGCTAGGGATTCATAGATCAGGCCTTGTCCGAGGTAGTCATCCTGCTTAGTGATGGCAGTGCCAACATTTAGCAGATCAAGGACGCTGAGCGCTACTCCGGCAAGAGTAGTGTCCTTGAAAAGGGAGATGAATTGACCAATCTGGGCAGGGATAACATTTCTCAGCGCTTGGGGCAGGGTGATCAAGAATGTGATCTTGAAAGTTGAAAGCCCAAGCGCCTTGCCTGCCTCCGCCTGACCCTTTGGTATCGACTGCAAGCCACCCCTAATAACTTCTGCGAGGTATGCGGCTGTAAACAGGGTGAACACGGTTACCGCTCTGAAGATTGCATCCGGTGCGATGCTGGCTGGTATGAAAAACTCCAAAGCAACACCGGCTAGCAATAGAAGAACAAAGAGTGGAGCTCCCCGCAGTAGTTCGATGTATGCGGTGGATAGCCAGCGCACAAGGGGCAGTGTTGACCGTCTGCCTAGTGCCAGCATCACGCCTAACGGGAAACTAAGAGCAATGCTAACTACGGCAAGGTAGAAATTGATCAGGAACCCGCCCCACTCTTCGAGCGCGGCCTGCCCCATTGTTAGGAAGATTAGAACTAGAGGCAGCGTGACGTTTATGGCGACCCACAACCATCCGGGGAGTCTTTTCAGAGGGGTAGTTCGCCTGGCTCTTCCAAAGAGTCTTCCTGCGAAGATCGAAAGCACCACGTACGCACCAAACAGAACGGCGTCTAAGTCTCCAGCTAGAACTATCAAGAAGGCTGAGGTGGCAATAATTAGGCCAAAACGCTGAAATAGCTCCCATAGCTTTCCAGCAAGAGTCGGCGGTTTGTCGATTGGGCGATTCATCCCCGAAGCAAGACTGGCTATAGAGAAGCATGTCGCCAAGATTGAGAAGCCCACCAGGTACATCAGTTCCTCGGGAAAGCGGCCTACCAGGAGGATTTTCAGGTTAACTTGGATGATTTCCCAGCGCCCAGTGATAAACACGAACTGAAACACCTGAAATATGACATAACCCAAGATGCTCGCCGAAACTACTGTGAGTATCGAGTCCGTAATCGACCTAAAAAGGTTTCTTCTAATCCAAGTAATCATCGTTCCACCAGTGCAAGTCTTCTGTTGAAAAAGTTCACAACGAGGCTAGTTACTAAAGAAATTGCAAGATAAACAAGCAATGTTAGAGAGAAAGCGGGCACCGCAGGGGAGCCATTACCCACCGTAATTTGAGCGATCTGGGTCAGCTCAAAGTAACTGATGGTTGCTCCCAGCGATGAATTCTTTATGAGATTCAGGTATTGGTTTCCAAGCGCCGGCATGGCTATGCGAAATGCCTGAGGCAGGATAATGAGCCTCATCTTTTGTGAGCCGCTTAGCGCGATGGCATCCGCGGCCTCCCCTTGACCCTTGGACACAGCGAGAATCGAACCGCGCACAATTTCCGCGATGTGGCTGCTCGTGTAGATCACCAGCGATGCAACCAGAGCGAAGAACGACGGATCCAGCCTTAGTCCGCCCGTTGTTCCCCGGCCATCAACGTATGGCAACTCCCAGCCGTATCCGAAAAGCAGCCAAATCACAATGACCAAGACCACGAATGTGACTATTCCTACCAGCCATGCTCGGTCTTGCTTTCCGCTCTTATCTGCCTGTCTGATGCGAACTTTGGCCACCACGAAAGCGAGTAGTGCAGCACTCAAGATCCCGATTCCTAACTGAGCGGGAGAACCGATAAACCAGGGGATAGCAATGCCCCTGTTTGACACCACGAAAAGATCAAGTGGCAGCCAGGCATTTTCAATTCTCGGAAAAGCCTGCAGAACAACCGCAAGGTTCATGAACGTCAGCAGGAGAAGCAGCGGCAGGTTTCGAACTAACTCAACATATACTGTGCCAAGTGTTCTGACCATAAAGTTTTTAGAGAGCCTGGCGATACCTATCAAGGTGCCAAGGATGGTGGCCAGAGCGATCCCTATAAAGGCGACTCGGAGGGTATTTAGAAAACCCTCTACGAAAGCGTCTCGCACCGGCTGAGATTGGTCCAGGTCGTTTCCGGGAATCGTGAAGTTCGCGGGATTGTCAAGAAAGCGAAGATCGGTTTGAATGCTGCTCTTGGCTACATTCTCTTGATAATTGCCGTACAGCCAATAGAAAAGTGCGAACACTGCCAGCAGTGCAAGTATTTGCAGTGCCCATTTGAGGGTTCTGATGTCCCTAAAGAATGGCACCTTGGAGGGTGTGCTCAACTGAGGGCTCATTTTACTGAGCCCCCAGTTGAGTTACCTGTTGTCGTAATGACGGTGTTTATTTAACGGTAAGGAGGTGCGTAGAGAATTCCACCATCGTTCCAGAGTGAGTTAAGACCGCGGTCCAGACCCAGTGGGGTTAGGTGACGCGCAAATATCTCTCCGTAGTTTCCAACCTGCTTGACTACCTGGTAAGCGAAGTCGGTAGGCAATGAAAGGTTCGGATCTAGAACCGCTGCTCCGTCGCTACCTGGAACTTCTGCTCCAAGGAAACGAAGTATTCCAACGTCCTCTGTCGTGTCGCGAATGCTGTCAACGTTTGCACTTGTGATGCCAAACTCCTCAGCTTGGATCGTAGCAAGTATTGCCCAGTTGACTGCCTGTGCCCAAGCGGTGTCACCGTCCAGCACCGCTGGAGCCAGTGGCTCCTTCGAGAACACCTCTGGAAGAATTGTTAGAGCGTCGCTTCCATTGGGGTAAGCAGAACGAAGCCCGGTTAGCTGGCTAACGTCTGATGACCATCCGTCACACTGGCCGGCTAGGAAAGCCTCCAGAATTAGGTCGGTCTCATCGAACGAGCGGATTTCCCAATCTAGACCCAGGCGTGACGACTCAAGAGCAGCGTTGCCCTCGGTGGTTGTGCCTTTGGCTACACAGATGATTGCACCATCCATGGCTGCGATCGCGTTGTAACCACTGTCCGAGGTAACCATCATTCCCTGGCCGTCGTAGAAGGTTGGCTGAAGGAAGTTTGCACCCTCGCTACCATCCCTGGTCGCAGTCCAAGTTGTGTTGCGGACTAGAACGTCAATCGCTCCGCTCTGAAGTGCTGTGAAGCGGTCTGCGGTCTCGAGATCAATCATCTCAACGGCATTAGCATCTCCTAGGACAGCTGCGGCAATTACGCGACAGAAGTCCGAGTCGAAGCCAACGTGCTCACCGGCATCGTTGGTCACTGCAAAGCCTGGAAGGGCATCGCGAGTTCCACAGCGTACTGAGCCTGCAGCGGTAACGCTATCTAGCAGTGAACCTGCCGCCTCGGTAGTCGTGGTAGTTGTCGTCTGCGTTGCAGCAGGAGTTGTTGTCTCAGCTTCGGTGCTGGCACAACCTGCCAAAAATAGTCCCGCAGCTGAAGCAACTGCTAGAACCGATAATGATTTCCTTTTCACGTGTCTCCTTTCAATGGAGAAACATCGCGCTCTGAAAATTCTTCGAGAGCGGCAAGCCCCAATTGGTCTTGTAGGGCAAGACTATGCCTGGCTCCAATTGGATTCCCTCGGTGAGGGCTGATTGTTACCTAAGCGTGACGGGCCTAAATAGTCTTTTCTAGGTAGCAATTTGCACAAAGCGACTCATAAGTAACTTGGTCACCGTCAATAGCAACTTGCTCACCATCGAAGATAAATACCCCATTTAGTAGGCGCCCATTGAACATTGCCTTGCGACCACAGCGGCATATCGTCTTCAGCTCTTCTAGGCTGTGCGAAATCTCCAAAAGCCTCTTGCTACCTGGGAAGCTCAGGGTCTTAAAATCGGTCCGAATTCCGTAGGCCAATACTGGGACTCCATCAAGCACCGCAATCTCGAGACATTGATCTACTTGTTCTGGAGTCAGAAATTGGGCCTCATCTAAAAGCAAACAGGCTATTTTCTTGTCTTCAGCTCGGTTCAAGGACTCAGCTTCGCTTGCGAACTTTTCGCGCAGGTTCTGCGACGGGGTAATCAGGAAATCAACGTCTCTAGATACGCCCAGTCTGCTGACTATTGACTTATCGCCTTTGGAGTCCACGGAAGGCTTAGCAATCAGGACGTGCTGAGATCGCTCTTCGTAGTTGTAGGCAGCCTGAAGCAGGGCGGTGGATTTGCCAGAATTCATTGCGCCGTAGCGAAAATAAAGTTTGCTCATAACCCCTAGATGTTATCGGCTGAAACCTGCCTAGACCTCCGCTCTTACCCAGTGGCTCAAAAACATTTTGACTTTTCTAGGCATCGAGGTTTATCCTCAAGGCAACGATTCAGGACATTGGGGAAGATGTTTATCTGAATCGGAGGTAGAAAACTGGACAACTGTCTACTGTGGGTTCTTTCTTGCCCGCAAGATAAGTGCAAGGAAATAGATGAAATCCTTGCAGGGTTTTCTGCGTCCAGCGACTGGTTTGCTCAGCCAGCATTACCTTCGACTTACCAACTTCAAACAAGCTTTAGAACCCCTTCTGAAGTCTGTGCTGATTTGGCATCTCAGTTATTCAAGCGGGGGGTAATTTGCGAGATTGAAGGCCGAGGGGCTGAAGATGAGCGCTTCTTAGTTCACCCGAGGCTTGGTATTCATCGACAGAGTATTGACTCGGCCGGGGAGCAAGTTATTAGGTTCGGGCAACTCCAAAGTTTTATCTCTCAGTCTCAGGGCAACATGGCTGAATTCGCGAGACTCATAAGGATGGCTGAGGGGCAGGCCTGGCTCGATGTCTTTGAGCCATTGAGGCTATTGCCTGAAGGTGTGCGTTTGTTACCGAAAGCCGTTTAGATGTTGCGGAACGCCAGCACAGCGTTGTGACCCCCAAAGCCGAAGCTATTCGAGATGGCGACTGCCTCTGGCCTTTGTAGGCGTGCGATAGACCTTGGGACATTCAACGGAATTGCCGGATCTTGGTTGTCAAGATTGGTAGTTGGAGGAACCTGCTGTTGCTTTAGCGCCAAAATCGTAAAGATAGCCTCGATTGCTCCAGCTCCACCAAGCAGGTGCCCCGTGGAAGCCTTGGTGGCAGCTATCACTAAGTTTTCTGTGTGGGTTCCAAAAACTCTGTGTATAGCCGTGTACTCGGCAATGTCTCCGACCGGTGTAGATGTTGCGTGGGCGTTTACGTGCTCAACGTCTGCTATCGATGCGTCTGCCTGTTCCAAGGCGTCCAACATGGCTCGCGCGGCCCCAGCACCCTCGGGGTCTGGCGCCGTGATGTGATAAGAATCACTTGTTACAGAGCCACCCACGATTTCGCAGTAGATCTTCGCTCCTCGAGACTGTGCAGATTCCAGCGCCTCTAGAACTAGGGCTCCTGCACCCTCGCCCATCACGAATCCATCTCTGTCAATGTCGTACGGCCTGGATGCCTCTTCAGGCGTTTCGTTTTTTCTGCTTAGGGCATGCATCGCGGCAAAGGCAGCGATTGGAAGTGGATGGATCGCAGCTTCGGCGCCGCCGGCGACTACTACATCGGCTTCGCCGCGTTGAATCCTATGAAAAGCATTAGCGATTGCTTCGTTTCCGGATGCACAAGCGCTAACGGCCGTTCTTGCTCCACCTTTGGCCCCCAACGCCATACCTATGGCTGCCGCTGGTCCGTTCGGCATAAGCATCGGAACAGTCATGGGTAGTACGCGTCTTGGACCACGCTCTTGGAGAGTGCTCCAAGCGTCTAGCAGGGTCTGTACTCCTCCGATTCCGGTGGCAAAGTCGACCGCAAGTCGTTCGGGTTCTACTTCTGGTGCTCCAGCGTCAGCCCAGGCTTCCCGGGCTGAAATCAATGCGAATTGGCTGGAAGGATCTAGTCTTTTTGCTTCCTGCGGGCTTAGAACTGCGCTGGCGGCTACCTTTGCCTGACCGGCGAATGTAACCGGGAGCTCGTATTTCGCCACCCAGTCTTGCTCAAGCGTTGCTATACCGCTTTTACCCTGTAAAAGCGCTTCCCAGCTGGCAATGGCGTCACCGGCAAGGGGAGTGGTTGCCCCAATGCCTGTAACGACTACGCGGCGCACTTTAGTCTTGATTCGCCGTTATGTAGGTCACTGCGTCGCCCACAGTTACTAGGTTCTTTACTTCTTCGTCTGGAATTTTTACGCTGAACTTGTCCTCGGCGTTGACCACGATGGTCATCATCGATATGGAATCGATGTCTAAGTCGTCGGTGAATGACTTCTCCATTTGAACAGCGTCTGCTGCGATGCCAGTTTCGTCGTTGACGAGCTCAGCTAGTCCAGCTAGTACTTCTTGCTGTGAATGTGCCATGGGGTTTCTCCTAATTGTTTCGTTAGTAACTGGCTTATCTTATGGGAGTTCTACAACTTGGGCAGCGAAGGTGAGCCCCGCGCCGAAACCAATTTGAAGTGCAAATCCTCCGCTCGCAACCTTTTTTTCCTCGAGAATGCGGTGCATTGCAAGCGGAACGGAGGCAGCAGAGGTGTTTCCAGTTTCCACAATGTCCTTGGCTATCACCACGGTATCTGGAAGCTTCATCTGTTTTGCAAACTCATCTATTATTCGCAAGTTTGCTTGGTGCATGACCAGGGCGCTTAGATCGCTTGCTTCGATGCCGGCAGCATCAAGTGCCTGCTTGGCTACCTTTGACATCTCCCAAACGGCCCAGCGAAATACGGTCTGGCCTTCCTGCGTAAGAGTTGGCCATGGAGTTTTGCCGTCTCGGAAGTCCAGAATCGATCCGGTCATGCCAACCTTGTCCCAGCTTGAACCGTCAGCACCCCAAATCGTCCTTGAAATTCCAGGGTGATCGCTAGCGCCAACTATTGCGGCCCCGGCACCGTCGCCAAGAAGGAAGCTTATGGTTCTGTCAGTTGGGGATATAAAGTCTGAAAGCTTCTCGGCTCCAACTACCAGGACGTATTTGCATAATCCGGAACGAACTAGAGCATCGGCCTGGGCTATGCCGTAGCAGTAACCAGCGCAGGCTGCGGAAATGTCATAGGCCGCCGCGTCGTGGGCGCCAACTAGCTCCGACAGCAACGAAGCGCCAGAGGGGGTCTGATAGGGAAACGAAATGGTGGCCAAGATGACCGCGCCTATTTCGTTTGGGTCAACGCCGGATTTTGCTATTGCCTCTTTTGATGCCTCCACAGCCAAGTCCATCATGGACTGATCTTCGGCGGCTCTGGTCCTTGTTGCCACTCCGGTCCGCTGTCTAATCCACTCGTCCGACGAATCAATCGGGCCGGCTATGTCATCGTTGGTCACAACCTGATTTCCTCTTGCGGCGCCCAGAGCATAAATGCGGGTGTGGGCGACCGGAATGGATTCTTGGAGCTGTTTCATTTAGTAACCCTCTCGAAATCAGTTGGCACCTTCAAGGCTATCGGGTTCGCATTGGGGACCGCTCTTTTTACAAGTCCCGTCAGTGCTCCAGCAGGAGGTAACTCGACAAAATCGAGCTGCTCTTCTGGGAGGTTGGCCATGCACAAATCCCACCGAACCGGAGCTGTTACCTGGCTGACTAGCGAGTCAATAAAGATTTGTCCACTGCCACAGAGTTGACCATCGACGTTGCTCCAAAGCTTCATTATCGGATCTGTTACAGCTACTTTTCTAACTGCCTCGGCCAACTCCAGGCGAGCTGAATCCATGTAGCTGGTGTGGAAGGCACCTGCCACTTTGAGCTCAATGACTCGAGTTTTGGCTGGCGGCGAAGCAATGAGGGCGGCTATCTTGCTCTTGTCTCCTGCAGCGACTAGCTGGCCGGCACCATTATGGTTCGCTATCTCAAGCCCTATTTCTCCAACCGCAAGCATTACTTCGGCATGGTCTCCTCCTAGGATTGCCGCCATGCTTGTCGGATGCTCGGCAGCGGCCCTAGCCATGGAGCGCGCACGGATTGCCACAAGCCTGATAGCTTCCTCGTCCGAAATAACTCCGGCTATTGCGGCAGCTGCAAATTCGCCGACCGAGTGACCGAGAACGCCATCGACGGGGGAGTCACGAAACAATGTCCTGAAGGCGGCAATGGATGAAGCTACGATCAGCGGCTGGGCTATAGCCGTGTCCTTGATCTTGGCGTCGTCCGCTGTGGTGCCAAGGCTGACAAGGTCAAGGTCGCTTGCCGAGGATAATTTCTCAATCTCAGCCCGAAAGCCTGTGACCTCGGAGAGCCAGGGGTCAAGAAAACCAGCTGTTTGAGAACCTTGACCGGGACAGGCAACAATCCGCATCGTCATCTTCTAACTCCTGATTCGCTGTCGCTTATCGCCCCGAGTGCGAGGGCTATTTGCAGCATAAACGCGGATCTAGGATCAGTTGGGTTCTCAATAATAATTTCCTGTATTCGTTTTAGGCGATATCTGACTGTGTTTGCGTGCACGAACAATTGCTTTGAAGTTGCTTCCAAGGACCTGCCGCAATCGAGATAGGCCCGAAGGGTTGAAAGCAGGTCAGATTGCGAGTCAGCAAGAGGCGTGTAGTACTTATCTAGCATTGACTGCTTGGCTAGCGGGTCACCTGATAGCGCCCTTTCGGGCAACAGCTTATCAGCGTGGGTTGGGCGAGTAGGTGAGTCAACAGTAGCGGCGACAGCGAGAGCCGAAAGGGCGGCCTTAGCTGATTTTGAGGCATCGGAGACGCTCAAGACTGTCGGGCCAAGGACAAGTGGCCCGGATCCAAAGTATTGCTCTAACGCGCTGGCTGTTTCGTATATTTTGGCCTCTGCATCATTGGTTGGTTCCATAAGCCCAACTACAACAACCTGCCTTCGACCTTGAATTCCAACCAGTACGTCGGCGGCAAGTTTCCTGGCAGTTTTGCGAACACCATCGGGGTCTTCGCTTGATGGGGTGGAGCCGAGCAAAACAGCCACAGCCCCGTCCGCCTGCCACCCAAGTGCAGCAACGCGGGAGCTAATCTCCTGGGATGTTTCACCGCTAATTATTGAGTCGACAACTAATGCCTCTAGCCTTGCATCCCAGAGACCCCTGGCCTCCGCGGCTCGAGCGTACACATCAGCTGCACTAAAGGCTAAGTCCCTCGAGTATTTGAGAACCGCGGTGTGAAGGTCTGGGTGTTCTTTGAGAACAGTCTCCTCAACCATCTCCACGACAACTTGAATGACCTGAAGGGTCTCCTGGAGCGAAATTGATCGCAGAAGTTCTCTCGGTGCGCTACCAAACACGTCCGCTGCTACCCATGGCTGAGCCTTTGGGTCCTTGTACCAACTAATAAAGCTAGTGATGCCCGTTTGAGCAACACCGCCTATCGCCGCTCGTCGAACCGGCGGCATGTTTCGATACCAGGGCAGCGTCTCGTCGAGCCGAATTAAGGTAGCGGTTGCTAACTCTCCGGCTATGGAGTTCAGCCACGCAAGATGCTTAGGAGTCTCCACCGGCTGTCCCGCTTGTTCCAGCTGCAACATCGTGCAATCGGTACTTGTCAATCGCTAACTGAGGAACCGAGGGATCTATTTTCTGGTCCGCAACTAATTGTTCCAGCACTCTCACGGCGATCGAAGGACCGTCAATCTTGAAGTACCTTCTTGCAGCAGCTCGTGTATCGGAGAAACCGAAGCCGTCGGCTCCTAGAGTGGCGTAGTCTCCAGAGATCCAAGGCCTGATCATGTCGGGTACTGAGTGCATAAAGTCGCTGACTCCAAGGGTTGGACCTTCGGAGTCTGCTAACTTGCCTGTCAGGTACGGCATCGTTGGGTCGTTGTTGGGATACAGGAACTTTTGCTCGTCCGATGCTAGTCCGTCTTTGCGCAGCTCAGTCCAGCTGGTGACTGACCAAACATCTGCTGAGACGCCCCACTCAAGCAATAGCTGTTGGGCCTCAAGCGCCCACGGGATTGCCACTCCGGATGCAAGAATCTTCGCTTTATGGCCTGATGCTGCATTGTTGCCCACGAGGTGTATTCCCTTGACGATGCCATCGACATCAACATTCTCAGGTTCCGCAGGTTGCAGTGCGGGTTCGTTATAGACGGTTATGTAATACATGACGTTTGGATCCGGGTGTTCGCCACCGTACATGCGTTCGATTCCAGTTCGAACAATGTGTGCCATTTCGTAACCGTAGGCAGGATCGTAGCTAATAACAGCGGGGTTTGTGCTTGCCAACACCGGTGAGTGACCATCGGCATGCTGCAGGCCTTCACCGGTCAGCGTCGTGCGCCCAGCAGTGGCGCCAATCATGAAGCCTCTGACCATCTGATCGCCAGCCAGCCAGATTGCATCGGCTGTCCTCTGGAATCCGAACATTGAATAAAAGACGTAGAACGGAATAATCGGTTCTCCGTGGGTTGAGTAACTCGAACCAGCCGCGGTAAATGCGGCAAGCGAGCCTGCCTCATTGATTCCGGTGTGCAGTATCTGGCCGTTGGTGGCTTCTTTATAGCTCAAGAGTTGCTCGCGGTCGACAGACAGATAATTCTGGCCGTTTGGATTGTAGATCTTCGCTGTTGGGAAAAAAGCATCCATTCCAAAAGTTCGGGCCTCATCCGGGATGATCATGGAAATACGCTCCCCGATCCCGTCTGCTTTGAGAAGATCTTTGAGCATTCTCACGAAGGACATAGTGGTTGCTATCTCCTGGCTGCCCGATCCCTTGCGGGGAGAGGCGTAAGCCTTATCGGTTGGCAATTCGAAGTTTACGTACTTGCTTCTACGTTCAGGCAGGTAACCTCCGAGCTCTTTTCGACGCTCGTGCATGTATTGGATTTCTGGTGCATCTCTGCCGGGGTGGTAGTAGGGAGGCTGATATGGATCTGACTCGAGTTGCGCGTCGGTTATAGGAACACGCATTTCATCCCTGAAGTCCTTGAGATTCTGGAGAGTTAGCTTTTTCATCTGATGGGTGGCGTTGCGGCCTTCGAAGCTCTTGCCCAGACCATAGCCCTTCACGGTTTTGGTAATGATTACCGTTGGTTGACCCTTGTGCTCCGTTGCGGCCTTGTATGCGGCGTAGATTTTTTTGTAATCGTGTCCTCCGCGCTTCAAACCCCAAATCTGGTCGTCTGTCATGTCTCCGACCATGTTGGCTGTTCGTGGGTCTCTGCCAAAGAAGTTTTCTCTGACGAACGCTCCGGATTCGGCCTTATAAGTCTGGTAATCACCATCTGGGGTTTGGTTCATTAGGTCAACGAGTGCGCCGTCGCTGTCTTGCTGGAGCAAGGGGTCCCACTCCCGGCCCCAGATAACCTTTATGACATTCCAGCCGGCGCCTCGGAAGAAGCTTTCCAATTCTTGAATAATCTTGCCATTACCTCGAACCGGACCATCTAGTCGCTGCAGATTTGCGTTCACTACGAAGGTGAGGTTGTCCAGGCTGTCATTCGCAGCAAGCTGCAAAGCGCCCCTTGATTCAACCTCGTCGAGCTCGCCGTCTCCCAAGAACGCCCAAACATGTTGTTCGCTGGTGTCTTTAAAGCCACGCCCCTGCAGGTAGCGGTTGAATTGTGCCTGGTAAATGGCATTGATGGGTCCAAGCCCCATTGACACGGTCGGGAATTCCCAGAATTCTGGCAAAAGCCTTGGGTGTGGATAGGAAGGTAGTCCTCCTCCGGCTTGAGATTTTTCTTGTCTGAAGGCGTCTAGTCTTTCCGCACTGAGTCTGTCCTCGAGAAATGCGCGAGCATACGGTCCCGGTGAGGCGTGGCCTTGGATAAAAATTTGGTCGGCTCCGGCGGGGTGGTCGTGACCCTTGAAAAAGTGGTTGAAACCGACTTCGTAGAGCGAAGCGCTTGAGGCAAAAGACGAGATGTGTCCGCCGACGGCTATGCCAGGTCGCTGAGCTCGGTGCACCATGATGGCGGAGTTCCAGCGCATCCAAGCGCGATAGGTGCGCTCTATCTGTTCGTCTCCAGGGAAGTCTGGCTCGTCCTCAGGAGAAATGGTGTTTATGTAATCGGTGGTTGGGATTAGAGGGACATTCAGTTGCAGATCGTGCGATCTACGCAACAGGGATTGCATGATCTCTCTTGCACGACCTCGACCGTGAGCCCTAGTGAGGGCATCCAGCGATTCAAGCCATTCCGCTGTCTCTTGTGGATCGCGGTCCGGGGATGGCGGGACGTATGCATCTTGGTTGTTATGCGACACTGAAGCCTCTTTTCGTGGCCTGGGTTCCTTGTGCTCTTGTGTGAGCGTCTAAAGTCTACATAGGACTTAGAAATCTGTCCGACACCCTGTCTGTTTTCGGGGTGATGAGTTCAAAAAGTAAAGGAAATAAAAAATGTCACTTTCTGTCGGGGACAAAGCCCCAGATTTCTCTCTCACCAATCAGTTCGGTGAGGTCGTATCGCTGAGCGATTTTGAAGGTAAAAAGCCGGTGGTACTTGTTTTTTATCCACTATCTTTTTCGGGCACTTGCACCGAAGAACTCTGTGAGCTGAGAGACAACTTGTCCACCTTTGAATCAGCGGAGGTTGAGCTGCTTGCCATCTCAGTTGACAACAAATTCACACAGGCAAAATTCGCCGAAGATCAGGGGTATAAGTTCCAGCTGTTGGCAGATTTCTGGCCGCACGGTTTCGTCACCAAGCTGTACGACGTATTCCTGGAGGACCGCGGGCATGCCACTCGTGGGACCTTTGTGATTGCTAAGTCCGGCGAACTAGTTGCGAAATTCATTACCTCACCAGGGGAGCCCAGAGATCTTGATTCTTACAAAAAGGCACTTGAGCTTCTATAAGCTAACCGATTGGTAGTAAGATTTCGCGAGGGGCCTTTAGCTCAGTTGGTAGAGCGCCACGTTTACACCGTGGATGTCATCGGTTCGAGCCCGGTAGGGCCCACTCGAACGGCTTGGTCGCGATTTCGCGGCACTAAGAGCCAGAAGCGCGGCGTAAATCACGAAGCACTAAATTGATTGGCTGAAGACATGGAAAAACTCTCCTCTCTTGTCAACCACTTCAATGAACTCTGGCCTGAATCTGAGATTGCCGACTGGGATCGTTCCGGGTTGATGATCGGCGATCTTTCTTCGAAGATACAAACTGTGTTTCTGACTGTTGACGTAACAATGGATGTCCTAATTCATGCCAAGGACAGTGGCGCCAATCTTGTTTTGGCGCATCACCCGATGTTCCTAAAAGGCGCTCATACTCTGCGGGAGGATTTAGCAAAGGGCGCAGAGGCAGCATTTGCCATCAAAAATGACCTGGCTGTTTTTTCGGCTCACACTAACGCTGATTTTGTCTCTAACGGAGTTTCCCAGACTTTGGCCAAGGCGCTTGGCTTGGGTTCCCTTGATTTCCTAGATCCAGATACTAAACAGGGGGTTACTGGAACCCTCGGGAAACCGACCACATTATTGGAATTTGCGCGAGCGGCTGCCAGAGTTTTACCTTCAGTTGCTCAGGGCATAAAGATTTCAGGGGACTCAGATCGTTTAATCTCCAGAGTCGGCTTGGTCGCTGGTGCCGGCGACAGCTATTTGAACATTGCTCAAGACGCCAATTTGGACCTTTTCATCACCTCTGATCTCAGGCACCACCCTTCTCAAGATTTCGTCGAGCAGGGCAAATTAAATGGCGGCCCAGCCCTGATGGACATCGCGCACTGGGCAGCGGAATGGTTGTGGCTTGAGGCAGCTCAAAAGCAGCTCAGTGATAAGTTTGGCTCTGTTAGCTTTGTCGTCAGTGACTTGTCGACCGACCCTTGGGATTTTGTGGTGATGCAATGAAAATAGATCCGAGTCAACTGCCGGTCCTGATGGTCTTCAATCAGCAGGTGTTTCAAATTCGCAAGCTCGAGGCAGAGGCCTCAAAGATTGCCGCCGGGGAAGCGTCGGAGAGCATTCGCGAAGCGCTCTTACTTTTGAGCGCTCAGGCGAGCCAAATGCTGAGTGACCACGAAGAAATAGAGCGAGACTTACGGCGCTCGGAAGCTGATCTTGAGCTAGTAGAAGCTCGTATTGCTAAGGATGAGCAGCGGCTTACTCAGTCTTCCGACGCAAAGACAATCACGGGTATTCAGCATGAGCTAGTGACACTTGGAAAACGCAAGGGCGAACTCGAGGAAGCGCAGCTGCTTCAAATGGAGCGGGTCGAAGATTCAAAGGCTCTCCAGCACGAGACCCAGGTCAGCCGCGAGGCCCTTCAGAATGACCTTCGAGTAGCTACCGATGAGGCGAATAGATCTTTGGCAAGAGTCACTCTTGAGCTGTCCGATCTTCGTGGGCAAACTGATAAGAACCGGTCTTCGATCGATTCCGGCCTTGTTGAGTTATTTGAAAGATTGAGTAAACGTGGCTCTGCTATTGGGTCGCTGCGCGGTTCAACCTGCGGAGCCTGCAACATGAATCTAACCTCAACGGCTCTGGGTGCCATTCGCGCGATTGCCCATGACGAGCTGGCAACTTGCCCTGAGTGCAGCGCCATCTTGGTTCGAGAGTGACCTGATTCCAAAATGATTTTTGTCTACTGCGATGGAGCGTCACGGGGCAACCCCGGCCCGGCATCCTATGGCGTCCATATTGAGGATGAGTCGGGTAGCACGATTGCCGACTTCGGCGAGGCCCTTGGGAACCAAACAAATAACTACGCCGAATATCAGGGCGTTATTGCCGCACTCAGGTTCTTGACAACTACAGACCACCGTTTGGTGACCATAAGACTTGATTCAAAATTGGTTGTTGAGCAGCTAAGTGGTCGTTGGAAGGTAAAGAGCCCTGAGATCAGGGAGCTGGTTTTCGAGGCCAGTCAATTACTTGGCGCCTTCGACGTGAAGCTCGAGTGGATCCCACGGGATAAAAACACCTTTGCGGACGCCAACGCAAATAAGGCTTTGGATGAGGGTGACTTTCATGGCGAAGAGGCGGATCTTCCGCTGTCTGCCGCACAGCCAAGAAGTATTCGAGCACCTAGGCAAAAAATAGAGCCGACAACCCTCGTAGTTATAAGGCATGGCAGCACGAATAGCACTGCAGCAAATCTGATTGCGGGCGGTGACGGTGAGGATATAGGGCTAAGTGAAAAAGGCCTCAAGGAGGCAAAGCTGTCTGCCGCCGCGGTTTCACCGCTGCTGAAGTTTTTTGACCTTCCGCCGGTGACATCAATAATCAACTCGCCTATGAAGCGGACCACACAGACTGCTGAGGCTCTTTCCGGGATCGAAGGCGTCACGCTTTTTCCGGATGAGCGGCTTAGAGAAATCGCCTTCGGGGAGTGGGATGGCATGTCCATGGACTCAATGGAGATTGAGTCACCAGAGGTGGCAAAGTGGCGAGCATCAACCAGCCAAAGACCTCCAGGGGGAGAGTCGATCCAGGATCTCGAAGAACGCGTTTCAGAACTTGTGTCTGAAGCGGTTCTCGATAATCAGGGCCGCACCGTGGTCCTGGTTACGCACATGATGCCCTCTAGGGTGATTGCCAAGTTGGCGCAACGATCTGCGGATTCAACTTACTGGAACGTAAATTTTGCACCGGGGGGCATAAGTGTTTATCGGTTCTTTGGTACTGGTTTCGTAGAAACATTCACCATCAACTCTTGCGCCCATCTGATTCAGGGCTAGTCTTGGTTGCGAGATGGGTCGGCTGGACGGTCGCGGCATTGCCGAGGAACGTCCGGGCTCCAAAGAGCACGGTGGTGGGTAACGCCCACCTGGGGTAACCCAAGAGATAGTGCAACAGAAAGTAAACCGCCCCCTAGGGGGTAAGGGTGAAACGGTGGTGTAAGAGACCACCAGCGGATTAGGAGACTAGTTCGGCTAGGTAAACCTCACCGGGAGCAAGACCAAGTAAGAAGACGCTAAGGACTGCTCGTTTAGTCTTCGGGTAGGTCGCTAGAGCCACTTAGCAATTTGTGGCCGAGATAGATGGCCGTCAGTGCTTAGGCATTACAGAACCCGGCGTATCGGCCGACCCATCTCACTTTTATAAATACTGCACAGCCATGGCCGCAGCGCCAATGATCCCAGCCGCATTCTTGGTCTCAGCAGGGACCATTCGAGTTCTTACTTTTATGAAGGGAAAAAACTCCTCGTGAGACTTGCTTGCTCCACCACCGACAATAAATAGGTCCGGGCTAAATAGTGTTTCCATGTGCGAGAAGAACGTCTCTAGTCGCTTACCCCACTGTTCCTGTGATATCTCGTCTCGCTGAAACGCTCCGTAGGATGCGTAGCTCTCAATGTCGATGTATTCACCAATATCCAGATGTCCAAATTCAGTGTTGGGCACCAGTGTCTTGTCGACAAAGAGGGCCGAGCCAATTCCGGTGCCAAGCGTCACCAGGATTGTAACGCCGCTTGCATTTCGTCCAGCGCCGTATGTCATTTCAGCAACCCCGGCAGCGTCGGCATCATTTAGCAAGTGGACTTTTCTGTTCAAGACGTTTGAAAGTAAGTCTTCGGCATCAAAATCAATCCAGTTGTTACTGATGTTGGCTGCCGATCTTGAAATGCCGTGAGTTACAACTGCCGGAATGCAAACACCAACCAGGGCATCAGAGGGAGCCTCAATTTGGTTTAGGAGTTCTTTGCAAGTTGCTGCAACCGAGTCCGGCTCTCCGCCTTCGGGAGTTGGAATACGTACCCTTGTGGAGGCAAGCTCTCCGGTTGAGGTGTCAACCAATGCGGCCTTAATCCCGGTTCCACCTACATCAATACCCACTGCGATGGTTGTCATTTAGATCTCCGTAAGTATTTCTGGACCGGCCTCGGTAATCAAAATCGTATGCTCGAATTGCGCAGAGAATTTTTTATCCTTGGTTGTGATTGTCCAGCCGTCATCCCACATGTCCCAATCTTGAGAGCCGAGGGTAAGCATAGGCTCAATTGTGAAAATCATTCCTGGCTCAATTAGGTCCGTGTACAAAGGTTCGTCGTAGTGCGGAATTATCAAGCCGGTGTGAAAACTGGTTCCAACACCGTGACCGGTAAAGTCACGCACAACTCCGTAGTTGAATCTTTTGGCATAGCTCTCAATAGCTCGACCAATGATGTTGACTTCTCTTCCCGGAATTGCGGCCTTTATGCCGCGCAGCATGGCTTCACGAGTGCGCTCTACAAGCAGCTTGACTTCCTCGGACGCCTGCCCTGCAATCACGGTTCCATTGTTATCGCCGTGGACACCGTTTAGGTAAGCGGTGATATCAATGTTTACAAGGTCACCGTCTTCGATAATGGTGTCATCCGGTATGCCATGGCAAATCACTTCGTTCAATGAACTGCACAGAGACTTTGGAAATCCACGATAGCCAAGGGTTGAAGGGTACGCCCCGTGATCTATAAGGAATTCGTGACCTATCCGGTCCAGCTGATCCGTTGTAACGCCCGGCTTGACGGCGGCAAGAACTGTTTGTAGCGCTTGAGCGGCGAGCTTGCTAGCTTCGCGAATTTTTTGAATAGTCTCTTCGTCGTATTTGTCGCCACCTATGTGCTTGGCGGGGCCACTCTTTCCAACGTACTCTGGTTTGGCTATGTTTGAGGGTACGGTTCGTGGTTTAGATATTTTCCCGGGGACAAGACTCGAGTTGCTCGCTTTTGGCATTTATCCAGTCTATTTTTGAATTAGCAATTTAGGAGGCACATTGTCCGATAAGCCCGAATTCTGGTTTAATCTCAAAACTCAACTAGTCGAAATAGGACCGCAGTCGCTCTCGCTTGATCGGATCGGACCTTTTCCGGATCTTGAGAGTGCGAAAGCTGGTCCTGAGGCAATTATTGCCCGTGCCAAAGCGCTTAGAGAAGAAGACAGAAAAGAGTGGGAAGACTAAAACTGCTGATCAGCGGCAGGAAAGCTGCCATTCTGGACTTCTGAGCGGTACTGCGTTGCTGCAGCCTGCAGCGACTCTCGAAGGTTGAGGTATTTCTTTGCAAATTTCGGTGATCTCTCACCCAATCCGGCGAAATCTTGCCAGACCAGTATCTGTCCGTCGCACTCAGATCCGGCGCCGATGCCGATCGTGGGAATCTCCAGGGCCACAGAAATCTCTTTAGCCAATGCTGCGGGAATCATTTCCAGCACGATTGCGAAGGCGCCGGCTTTTTGGATCGCAAGGCACTCAGCCATAAGGCGATCTGCATTTTCCTGGTCTCTGCCTTGAACCTTGTAGCCAGCTAGTCCATGCAGTGTCTGCGGCGTGAAACCCACGTGTCCCATCACGGGGATGCCGTTGTCGACGATCCTAGAAATCTGCTCCAGCTTTGCTCCTTCGAGCTTCACGGCCGCAGCACCAGTTTCCTTCATCGCTCGAATAGAGGTTATGAGCGCTTGCTCAGCACTGACTTCGTAACTACCAAAGGGCAAGTCAATGACCACAAGAGAGTTAGTGGCGCTACTCGCAACTGCCTTTCCAAATGGGATCATTTCTTCAAGAGTGATTGGGGCCGTGCCCTGATTAGCCAGCACGTTATCGCTTGCCGAGTCTCCAACCAATAAAACCTCTATGCCCGCGGCATCAAAAATGCTTGCGGTGTGCATGTCGTAGCTGGTGAGCGCTGCGAAACGAACGCCCTTATTTTTTAGCTCCGTGAGCGTGCTAGTTCTGATTTTCATAGTTCGGTAAACCTCGTTGTGATTGGGACCCTGCGTCCAGAACCAAATGCGATCGTAGTAGTTTTTGTGCCGATCGCACCTTGAGAGCGCTTCCATTCTGAGGCTCTCACCATGCTCTCGATCTTCTCGGCCAGCTGGCGTGGATGACCGCTGGCAACAACTTGTTCAATCGTTGCTGATTGCTCTATTAGCAGCGCCAAAATCCGATCAAGTGTTTCGTAGTCAGGCAATGAGTCGGTGTCAATTTGGTCGGGACGCAGTTCTGCACTCGGCTCTTTGGTTATTGAATTTTCGGGAATCGTTTCGCCGTTTCCACGGGAATTTAGCCACGATGAAACCTTCCAAACATCGGTCTTGAAAAGGTCCTTGATGGGCGCGAATCCGCCCGCGCTGTCGCCATACATTGTTGAGTATCCAACCGCGATCTCTGACTTGTTCCCGGTCGATAAAAGAAGTGCGTTGTCAGTGTTGGAAATGCCCATTAGTAGTACTGCTCGGATTCTTGCCTGCAGGTTCTCTCCGGCCAAGGCGCTGAATTGAAGCGATGATTCAAAGGCTTTATGGACTGGGTCGATAGGTATCTCTCGCATTTCAATCGAAAGGTTGGCCGCTAATTTTTCAGCATCTGTTATCGAGTGAGCCGATGAGAAACGAGAGGGCAAGGCAACGCCGATGACATTCTTTGCACCTACTGCCTCGACTGCGATGGCGGCGGATAGTGCGGAGTCAATTCCACCACTTAGACCCAGCACCAATTTTGTTTGGTTTGTCTTTCTGCAGTAGTCGCGTAGCCCGGCAACTAGGACTTTCCAAAGTGTCGACATTTCGCCGCTCTCTAAAGGCTCTAGGTCATCTGACTGTTCGTAATAGCAGCCTTCCTCGAATTCAGCCCGCTGCACTTCGGTGCCGTTTGCGTCAACTAGAAAGCTTCCGCCGTCAAAAACCAGTTCGTCTTGTCCGCCGGACAGATTGGCGTATGCCACTGCGAAACCATCTTGAAATTGCCTGACAGCTGCTCGCCTCTCTGATGCTTTGTCGCGAGTATACGGAGAGCCGTTTGGAACAATCAGAAGTTCAACGCCTGCTCTTTTGAGGGCAGCAGGTCTGGTTGAGGTTTGATCCCATATGTCTTCACAAATGGCTATTGCGCATTTGGTTCCGTTCGCATCAAAAATAAGCTCTTGGTTGCCGGGAACGAAGTTTCGCCAGTCGTCGAATACGTCATAGTTGGGCAGTACTTGCTTGTGATAGGTGCCTATCAGCTGGCCAGCGTGAATAACGCTAGCTGAGTTGTGGGCTATTGCCTTGGAGGACTGAATATGCGTTGCCTTGGAAGTGGCTAAAGTCGCGTGGCCCACTACAAAGTAAAGGTTTGAAAACTTAGGTGCGCTAGAAGCTTCGACGAGCTTCAACAGTGCAGTTTCGGAACGATGAATTACGTCTTCGCGATAACTCAAGTCGCCAAGTGGATAGCCTGAAATCGCAAGCTCTCCTGATATCAGCACGTCGACTTCGCCTGCGGCAACTTCGGCACATTTCATTAGTTGTTCGAGGTTATGCGCAACGTCACCCACCACGGGGTTCGTCTGGGCAAAAGCCACTTTTATTGACGTCACAACCGATAGCCTATTACCAGTGTCAGGAGGAAATATGGACAAGCAGCAAGAGTTTGTGTTAAGAACCATTGAAGAGCGCGGTGTTAAGTTCATCCGGCTCTGGTTTACCGACGTTGCCGGGTCTCTGAAATCGGTGGCTGTGGCCCCGGCAGAGATAGAGGGTGCTTTTGCAGAGGGCATAGGTTTTGATGGTTCCTCCATTGAGGGACTCGCTAGGAACTCTGAAGCTGACATGTTGGCATTACCAGATCCTGCTACTTTCCAGATTCTTCCTTGGAGAGGGACAGTCGATCCTGCTGCACGCATGTTCTGCGACATCGCGACCCCAGATGGACAGCCGGCAGCGGCCGATCCTCGAAATGTTCTGCGCAGGACGCTGGCCAAGGCTGCATCCATGGGCTTTAGTTTTTATGTTCACCCGGAAATTGAGTTTTATCTTTTGAAGTCGAGCAGCGTAGACGCGTCTGGAGAACCTGTTCCAGTTGATAACGCTGGTTATTTTGACAACGTGCCTGGAGGCACGGCGCATGACTTTAGAAGAAGAGCCGTAACCATGCTCGAGCAGCTTGGTATCTCGGTTGAATTCTCCCACCACGAGGGTGGCCCAGGTCAGAACGAAATTGACTTGAGATATGCTGACGCACTCACGATGGCCGACAACATAATGACTTTCCGAACTGTGATCAAAGAGGTGGCTATCGAGCAGGGCGTTTATGCGACCTTCATGCCTAAGCCCTTCACTAACCACCCCGGCTCTGGAATGCACACTCACTTTTCGCTATTTGAGGGGGATAAGAACGCGTTCTTCGATCCTGCCGCCGAGTACCACCTGTCTAACACCGCGAGGCAGTTTATGGCCGGAATTCTTCGTCATGCTCCAGAGATAACTCTGGTTACCAATCAGTATGTCAATAGCTATAAGAGGCTATGGGGCGGTGGAGAGGCACCTAGCTACGTCAGCTGGGGTCACAACAACAGAAGCGCTCTAGTTCGTGTACCGCTTCATAAGCCGGAGAAGGCTCAGAGTACGAGAATTGAGTACCGAGCAATGGATTCTGCGGCTAACCCATATCTTGCGTATTCGCTGCTCCTGGCTGCTGGACTAAAAGGCATAGAAAATGAATACGAGCTAGAGGACGAGACCGAGCAGGATGTTTGGACTCTTTCTTATCAAGAGCGAAGAGCAATGGGCATCGAGGCTCTTCCTCAGTCACTCGACCACGCAATTAGAAAGCTAGAGGATTCCGAACTTGCGGCTGAAGTCCTAGGGGAGTCGGTGTTCAACTTTGTGCTTGCAAATAAGCGCAACGAATGGGCTGACTATCGTGCTCAGGTGACTCCGTATGAGATTGATCAAAACCTCAAAACCCTCTAAATGGTTATCGGCAGAGTCGCTTCTCTAAGTGACATAGTTCGACTGGGGTTCGAGTCGCTGAGCGTTGCCAAGGACAACTTGGTAGAGCTAGAGACGGTTCTTGGATCAAGTTACCAGAGTTGCATATCCGCATTTGAAACTTCCGCATCACCGGACAGGGCTTTGGCTCATCTTCTGGAGCTTGCAAAGAATCACCCGAAGCAGACACTTGAGGCGCTTTCTAGCTCGTCAGGTCCTAAGCGATTGATGGCTATCCTCGGTGCATCAGACGGTTTGGCCGACTATCTGACTCGTCATCCTGATGAGTTGTCACTATTTGGTAGCGCCCAGTCGTTGCCATCACACTTTTCCCTCAATGCCGATTCCAGACTTGATCTTCGGGTGGCCTATCGCAGAGAGCTTCTAGCTATAGCTGATTGGGATTTGGGGCTGTCAGACCCTGCTGAGAATGTCGTCGAAGTGACTAGTGCCTTGAGTAGGCTTGCCGATGCGGCCTTGGAAGCAGGGTTATCCGTCGCAAGGTCTGAGCTCATTTCAGACGGCAGAATTTCTCAAGAGAAATCGGACAACACTCGATTAGCGATTATCGCTATGGGCAAGACCGGTGCCGATGAGTTGAACTATGTCAGCGACGTTGATGTTATTTATGTTGGTGATGGCCCAGAGGAGTATGCGATCGCGACTGCTACTCAAGTAGCCCAGCGGTTGGGCTTGGTTATCAACGAGGCAGCTGCTGAGCCCGGGCTCTGGGAAGTTGATCCAAATCTTAGACCCGAGGGCAAAAACGGAGCGCTCGTTAGATCCGTGACTGCTCATTCGGCACACTATGCAAAATGGGCTGAACCTTGGGAGTTCCAGGCATTATTGAAGGCGAGGTTCGCGGCGGGTGATCAAGACCTTGGCAATCAATATCTTTTAGAAGTAAAGCCCCAAATATGGGGAGATAGAGAGCGATCAAATCTGGTCCAGCACGCCAGACAAATGCGCAAGCGCGTCATAGACCAAATTCCAATGGAGGAAAAAGAGCTCAACATCAAGTTGGGCCGCGGCGGACTGCGCGATGTCGAATTTACCGTTCAGCTTTTGCAGCTCGTCCACGGAGTGGTTGATGAAACCCTTCGAGAAGAGGGCACATTTCCGGCAATTAACGCACTGGCTAATGCTGGGCTTTTGGGTCGAGACGACGCCCTGGCGCTGCAAAAGCAATACAGCCTGCTTCGGGTTATCGAGCACAGACTTCAGCTTGCAAAGCTTCGCAGGACTCACCTAGTCCCAAGTGACGCTTCGGACCTCAGACGAATTGCTCGCGGCGTCAATCCACGTTTGAGTGCCGATGGCCTGAGGGAGATGTGGCTGAATAGCCGCCAGGAGGTGGCAAGTCTCCACGACACTATCTTCTTCCGACCATTGTTGGCTGCCACCGCCGCACTCTCACCCGGAGAGATATCTCTGACAGCCAGCGAGACTGAGAGCCGGCTTGTCTCTCTTGGGTTTACCGACCCAAAGGGTGCCATGAGGCATCTTCGCGCCCTAAGCCAGGGTATGTCACGTGGCGCTACCATCCAACGCTCCATTCTTCCGGTGCTGTTGCGCTGGATGGCCGAGGGTATGAATCCCGATGGGGCGTTGCTCAGCTTTAGAAGGCTCAGTGAATTGTTGGGGGACAAGCACTGGTTCCTAAAGATGCTCCGAGACTCTTCAGGGGCTGCTGAGCGGCTAATGCAAGCTCTGTCTAACTCTGTTTACATCTCCAGGCTGCTCGAGTACACCCCGGAATCAACGGCGTGGTTTGCAGATGAATCGAAGCTTCAATCTACTGACAGAGATTCCTTAGAGGCCGAAGTCAAATCATTCTTGGCAAGGAACTTGGGGTTCGAAAAAGCCGCCGAGGGACTAAAGTTCATCCGGCGCAGGGAAGTGCTGAGGATTGCGATTGGCGCCACTCTTGGGAATCTGGAAATCTCTCAGATTTCGAGGGCTCTGAGCGAGGTCACTGAGATTTATCTAGGGTCAATGCTTCTGGTCGCTTCGCGGAAGTCCAGCATTGATTTGGACGTAAGCATCGTTGCCATGGGTCGCCTCGGTGGTCAGGAGCTCGGTTTCGGTTCGGATGCCGACGTGATGCTTGTCTACAAAGACGATGATCCAAAGGCTCAGAGTAAGGCCGAGACCCTCACCGGCGACTTTATAGCCTTGGTTAAAGATTCAATTCTAGAGTTTGAGCTTGATCTGGATCTGCGACCGGAAGGAAAAAACGGCCCTCGGATAAAATCTCTCAGCGCCTACGAGGGTTACTACGAGAAATGGGCGGAAACCTGGGAGTTTCAAGCTCTCCTCCGAGCACGGCCCATGTTCGGCTCTCAAGGCCTCAGGGATTCATTCACAGGTCTAATTGATAGATTTCGCTACCCCGAGGAGCTATCGAATAAGCAGCTTGTATCGATTCGGCTAGTCAAGGCTCGGGTGGAAAACGAGAGGCTCCCCAAGGGCATCGACGCGAACAGGCATTTGAAGCTCGGGCCCGGTGCAATAAGCGACGTCGAATGGCTTGTTCAGTTAATGCAGCTTAGATATGCCGGTAACCATCCGGAGCTTAGACGTCTGAGCACGCTTGGCACTCTGGCTTTTCTAGTCACGCTTGGTCATGTAGGTGCCGCTGATTCGCGGGTGTTAGAAGATGCTTGGATCATGGCCAGCAGAGTGCGCAGTGCTCAGGTCCTTGCCCTAGATAAGGCGTCAGACGAGCTGCCAATTGACCGCTACAAGCTCGAGGCGATAGCAAGAGTTTTGGAGTTTGAGCCGGGTTCAGCCACCGATCTCGAAGAGCGTTACCTTGCGGTCACGAGGCGCTCAAGAGCGGTATTTCAGAAGCTGTTTTTGGAATAGAAAAAGCCGGGTAGAAAACCTACCCGGCTTTTATCTAGTTGACGTATGTCCTAAACGCCGTAGTAAAGCTCGAACTCGTAAGGGTGAGGTCGCTGGGCCATTGGCTTTAGCTCCTTCTCACGCTTGTAGTCGATCCAGTTTTCAATCAGATCCTTTGTGAAGACGTTGCCCTCCATCAGGTACTCGTGATCTTCTTCGAGCGCCTTCAAAACCGACTCCAAGTCTCCAGGGACCTGAGGGATCATCTTGGCTTCCTCTGGAGGAAGCTCGTAGAGGTCCTTGTCCACCGGCTCATGAGGTTCGATGCGGTTCTTGATTCCATCAAGGCCAGCCATAAGCTGAGCGGCAAATGCCAAGTATGGGTTTCCAGAACTATCCGGAGCCCTAAACTCGATGCGCTTTGCCTTGGGGTTTGAACCGGTCATTGGGATACGAATTGCTGCAGATCGGTTTCCAGCGGAGTACACAAGGTTTACTGGGGCTTCAAAGCCAGGAACCAAGCGGTGATAAGAGTTGATAGATGGGTTCGTGAAGGCAAGCAAGCTTGGTGCGTGCTTCAAAATTCCACCGATGTACCAACGGGCAAGATCGGAAAGAGATCCGTAACCAGTCTCGTCGTAGAACAACGGCTTGCCGTCTTTCCACAGCGACTGGTGAACGTGCATGCCAGATCCATTGTCGTTGAACAATGGCTTTGGCATAAAGGTTGCGGTCTTACCGTACTGGTGCGCAACGTTCTTCACGATGTACTTAAACTTTAGAAGGTCATCAGCGGACTTGACCAGCGTGTCAAAGCGATAGTTGATCTCGCACTGTCCGGCAGTTCCAACCTCGTGGTGGCTTCGCTCAACGCTCAGTCCCGCATCCTCTAGCTCCAACACAATTGCGTCGCGAATGTCAGCCAAGTGGTCGACGGGGGAGACAGGGAAGTAACCACCCTTATAAGGGGTCTTGTTTCCTAGGTTTCCGCCCTCTTCTTTCCTAGCGGAGTTCCAAGCGCCTTCGATTGAGTCAACGATGTGGAAGGCGGTGTTCGACTTCACTTCGTAACGAACGTCGTCAAAGATAAAAAACTCAGCTTCAGGGGCAAAGAATGCCGTGTCAGCTATGCCGGTGGACTGCAAGTAGCGTTCTGCTTTATGTGCAACCTGACGCGGGTCGCGGTGGTAAAGCTCGCCGTTTCTTGGGTTGTAAATGTCAAAGTTCATTATCAGAGTCTTCTCGACTCGGAATGGGTCTTCCCACGCTGTTGTGACATCTGGAATCAACTGCATGTCACTCTCGTGAATGGATGCGAAGCCACGAATTGAGGAGGCATCAAACAGCTGTCCAATTGCAAAAAACTCTTCATCAATCTGTGAAACTGGCAGGTTAAAGTGCTGTTGCACTCCCGGCATGTCAGTAAACCGAACGTCCACGAACTTGATGTTGTGTTCCTTGATGTACTGCAGTGCCTCTGAGGCTGTTTTGAACATTGAGGTACCTCTCTTGGGTGATTAGGGTATTTCTACTTACTCATGGGTAAAACTAACGAGTCAATGTTTCAGAAATGTTAAACTTTGCGCTTTGGAGCTCTAACTCGGTTGGGGTCAATCCCCTTTGGAATCGGAACCGAGGCGTGAGCACCCAAAGCGTCAAGTCTGTTTGAAACTGCGGTTACTTCGCCACGACTTAGGGACTTGGGAAGCTTGTAGACATGCTTTAGTAATCGATAAATTCGAACTCCGGAGTCGTCAACGGTCACTTTAACCTTGTGGACCGCTGCGCCAGGAGCTGACCTTAGAACTTTCCTTGCTTCATCGTCAAGCATTTGCTGAACTCGGGCTGATGAACCTTCAGAAATAAGAACTACTCCCGGGCGACCGATCATGCGATAGATCGCCTCTCTTGTCTTGGCGTTCACTGCCACCGGCATAGAGGAAGTTCTCCAGCCACGCTTGATCTGTGAGTCTAGGACCGCGCCTACGGCACCTGCTTGACCTTCGATTTGCATGTAGGCGTTCTTCTCGGCCTTCTTGCTCATAACGATCATGGAAAATAGAACGCCCGTTATCAGGCCGGAAAGGCCCCACAACACCAATGTGAAAACATTTCCGTCTCCGGTTACAAAGCCAACCGCTAAGCCGACCGCAATGGACAGCAGCAGTACTAGTGCCGCAAGCCATGCTGAGGACGGGTCAGATTTGGCCGTCGTTTTATAAACGCGCCACAGCTGCCTGAAGCGTCCTGGAGGTTTCTTGTCTTTAGCCACGGTCAATAGTTTACTCAGGCAACCGCGCTTGCTTGCGCAAACTCGACTTTGTCGGCTAGATGCTTGAGTTCTTCTGGAATTTCGCGGCCCTTGGCCATCATTGACTTGGCCCATAGTCTGCCCGCACGATAACTCGAGCGCACCAACGGGCCGGCTAGTACTCCTAGGTAACCGATTTCTTCAGCGGCCTGAGAAAGCTCAACGAATTCCTGTGGCTTCACCCATCGCTCAACCGGGTGATGCCGTGGTGAAGGCCTTAGGTATTGGGTGATTGTGATGATGTCTGTTCCGGCATCGTGTAGGTCCTGAAGAGCCTGAAGCACCTCTGGTATTTCCTCGCCCATGCCCAGGATCAGGTTGGACTTGGTAACCATTCCAGCTGCACGGCCCTGGCTAAGAACATCCAGTGAACGGTCATAGGTGAATGCCGGCCTGATCCTCTTGAAAATTCTTGGCACTGTCTCGACGTTGTGAGCGAAGACCTGTGGGTTGGTATCGAATACTTTTTGCAGTAGCTCTGGCCTACCTGAGAAGTCCGGTATGAGTATTTCAACGCCCGTTCCAGGTGACTGCTTCTTAATCTGACGTATTGTTTCGGCGTAAAGCCAGGCACCTTCGTCGGGAAGGTCATCACGAGCAACCCCGGTAACGGTCGCGTAGCGGAGATTCATTTGCTTCACTGAAGAGCCGACTCTACGTGGCTCATCCGCATCGAAAGCCGCTGGCTTTCCGGTGTCTATTTGGCAGAAGTCACACCTTCTGGTGCACTGGCTTCCGCCAATGAGGAACGTTGCTTCTCGGTCTTCCCAGCATTCAAAAATGTTTGGGCAGCCGGCTTCCTGGCACACAGTGTGGAGCTCTTTTTCCTTAACAAGACTTTGCAGTTTTTGATACTCGGGCCCCATTTTGGCCGTGGTTCTGATCCACTCTGGTTTTCGCTCGATGGGCACCTCGCTGTTTCGAACTTCAAGTCGGAGCAGTTTTCGCTCTGGTTTAGCTTCTGACATTCGGTATTTCTCCCATCTGCTGCTCTACAAGCGTAGCTGCTTGAGCTGGAGAGATATCAATTCCA
Organism: Candidatus Aquiluna sp. IMCC13023; assembly: GCF_000257665.1. Lineage (GTDB taxonomy): Bacteria > Actinomycetota > Actinomycetes > Actinomycetales > Microbacteriaceae > Aquiluna. The sequence continues at coordinate 230,086 of NZ_AJKR01000003.1, read as the reverse complement.
GCAAGTTTGGACAAAGTTGTGGCCTTCGCATCGTCAATACCGCATGCAATTATGTGTTCGAAGGGCTCAAGCGAGTTGTTGCAGTTGAGTGCGAAGCCGTGCATTGTTACTTTCTCGCTAACCCGAATCCCGATTGACGCAAGTTTTTGAAAACCGTCTTCGGTGTTTACCCAAACACCGGTTCGACCCTCGACGCGTTCGCCAATTACACCAAACTCGGCTGCGACTCCTATTAGAACCTCCTCCAACCATCGGACGTATCCGACGACATCAATTGGTTGAGGCAGGTGCATTATCGGGTAGCCAATTAGTTGCCCTGGCCCGTGCCAAGTTATTTTCCCACCACGGTTAGTTTCGATAAATTCGGAGCCATCATTCGGCAGCTCGTGTTCTTCGGTTCGCTTGCCAGCCGTGTAGACGGCCTTGTGCTCAAGAAGAAGCACTGTGTTTGGCCTTAGGTTAGCGGCCACATCGGCGTGAGTTTTTAGCTGTATCTCCATGCCTGCGCGGTAATCAACAAAGTTGGGGTCTAAACCAACTCTTTCAAATTGAGGCATTACTAAGGAGCTCACCCATCTTTATGCTACAGGCCGAGATTGGCTTCAAATTTGCCAGCCTCAAGCCGTATCTTTACCTGCATTAGGAAGCGGGAGGCGTCTGCGCCGTCAATAATCCTGTGGTCATAGCTAAGGGCTAAGTAGACCATTGAACGGATGCCAATAGCATCATTGCCATCGGCGTCCTTGACTACCGCTGCGCGCTTCGTGACGATGCCGGTTCCCAGAATTGCTGACTGAGGTAAGAAGACAACTGGTGTGTCAAATAGTGCTCCACGGCTACCGGTGTTTGTGAGGGTGAAGGTTCCTCCGGAAAGTTCATCTGGAGTGAGCTTGTTGCTTCTGGTGCGCTCAGCCATGTCGGCAATTGCCTGAGCCATTGTGGAGATTGACATGTGTGCCGCGTCCTTTAGAACCGGAGTCAGCAACCCTCTTTCAGTGTCAACAGCAAACGAGATGTTATCTGAGCCGTGATAAACAATGTTTGTGTCCTCCACGGTGGCGTTGATGATTGGATTAGCCGCTAGAGCCTCTGCAGCTGCGAGCGTAAAGAATGGCATAAACGAGAGCTTTGTTCCTGCCTTTTGAGTGAACTCAGCTTGTACACGCTGTCTCATTTCGGCGATCTTGGTAACGTCAACTTCAACGACCGATGTCAGCTGAGCGCTCTGTTGCATGGAAGCAACCGCTCGCTCAGAAAGTACTTTTCTGAGTCTTGACATTGGAACTGTGGTTCCACGAAGCGGGGATGCTTCGGCTGGCGCGTGAGCAGCAGCTGGAGCGGTCTTCGAGGTTGCTGCGGTTAGATCTTCTTTTCTAATGCGACCGCCAACCCCGGATCCGCGAATGGTTCCTAGGTCGATCCCCATTTCCGCTGCTAGCTTTCGGACGATGGGCGTGACATAGTTCGGGTCGCTTGAAGTTTCCTCGTTTGCAGCCACTGGAGCTGTTGCGACCGGCGCTGCAGGAGCTGCAGGAGCTGCAGGCGCAACAGGCGCTGGAGCGACAGGTGCCGCCTGTTCGGTGGCTACGGGTGCGGTTACCGGAGGAGTTGCTACTGGAGCAACTGGAGCTACAGGAGCCGCAGGTGCTGCGGCTACAGGGGCAGGGGGAGTAACAGGAGCGGCAGCTACTGGTGGAGTTGCTACTGGAGCAACAGGAGCGGCTTCAACCGGCGCGGCCGCGGCCTCAGGAGCAGCGGGGGCAGTTTCGGCAGGGGCAGCCGAGGCAGCCTCACCGACGATCGCGAGGACGGCGCCTACCGCAACGGTCTCGTCTTCTTGGACCATGATTTGAGTGAGGGTGCCAGCGAATGGTGATGGGATCTCGGTGTCTACTTTGTCAGTAGAAACCTCAACAAGCGGTTCATCAACGGCCACTGAGTCGCCGATGTTCTTCAGCCATCGTGTGACTGTGCCTTCGGTGACGGATTCTCCCAATGCCGGAAGGATTACTTCGCTCATCTTGGATACCTATCTCTACTGTTCTTAGTTATGCGTGGGCGTGAAGAGGTTTGCCGGCTAGAGCGAGGTGTGCCTCGCCGATAGCTTCGTTCATTGTTGGGTGAGCGTGGATAAGCGGTGCAACATCTTCTGGGTAAGCCTCCCAGTTGATAATTAGCTGTGCCTCGCCAATCTGCTCGCCTGCTCTTGAGCCGATCATGTGGAAGCCGATAACTGGACCGTCTACCTCGCGAATCAGTTTTATGACGCCTGCAGTCCCAAGGATGTTGCTCTTGCCGTTACCGGCCAGGTTGTATTCGTAAATCGAAATCTTATCCGCACCGAACTTCTCTTTTGCTTGCGCCTCGGTTAGTCCCACGGATGCAATTTCAGGTTCGCAGTAGGTCACACGGGGAATTCCCATTTCGTCGACTACCAATGGCTTTAGGCCAGCAATTTCCTCGGCCACGAAAATTCCCTGCATGAAACCTCGGTGAGCAAGCTGCAGTCCAGGTGTCATGTCACCGACTGCATAAACTCCCGGCAGGTTTGTCTGGAGTCGTTCGTTGGTCAGAACAAATCCACGATCCATGGTTACGCCCTGCTCTTCGAATCCGAAGCCTGTGGCATTTGGTCCGCGACCGACGGCCACCAGAAGAAGGTCAGCGGCTACGCTGTCTCCGTTTTCCAGAGTGACTACAACGCCGTTGTCATCCTGGGTCACTTGGCTGAACTTGTTTCCAAGTTTTAGCTCCATACCGCGCTTCTTATAAGCACGCTCTAGACCCTTGCTCATAGCGGGGTCTTCGTTGGGCACTAGTCGGTCAAAGCCTTCAATGATTGTCACTTCAGCTCCGAACGACCTCCAAATGGAAGCGAATTCGACACCAATCACGCCACCGCCGAGGATTGCAACCTTGTTCGGAACCCAATCCATTTGCAGGGCCTGGTCGCTTGTGATTACTCGACCCGTGATTTCGACGCCTAGGGTCTTAATCAGTGAACCTGTGGCAAGAAGAACATTGGTTCCGGTGTAAACCTCGGTACCAACGGTGATCGATTTAGGTCCGGTTAGGTGACCTTCTCCTTGTACTGAGGTTATGTTCTTTGAACCCACTAGCCCGGTCAAGCCCTTGTAGAGCTTGTCAACGATGGAATCCCGGTACTTATTTACCTGAACCATGTCGATGCTCTGGAAAGTGGCATTCACTCCGTAGTGTGCGGCCTCTTTAGTGGTGTCGGCTACTTCGGCTGAGTGCAACAGTGCTTTGGTTGGAATGCAACCGCGGTGAAGGCAGGTACCACCGAGTTTGTCTCGTTCGATGAGAGCTACTGATAGCCCAAGTTGAGCTGCACGAAGGGCGGCCGCATAGCCACCGCTTCCGCTACCAAGGATTACAAGGTCAAAATTATTCTCTGCCATAAAAAACTCCAAAAAACGCGGCTTGTGAAGACAAGTCTAGTACTTAGCGCAAGCTCAAGTTCTTGGCCATTTGCACGAGTGTGCGAATGGCAACCCCCGAGGCACCCTTGGGGGTAGATGCAAACGGACCACCGTCATTATTTGCTGGGCCGGCAATGTCCAAGTGCGCCCAAGATGCCTCTGGTTTTACAAACTCACTTAGGAACCAGCCGGCGATAAGCATCCCACCGGCCCGGTTTCCAATCTTCACGTTTGTCAGATCTGCAATGTCGGAATCTAGTAGGGGCCTCAGTTCAGCAGGCAATGGCATCTCCCACATCAGCTCGTCCGCTTCGACAGCCGCCGCTTGAATAAGATTTACCGCTTCACCGTGGCCCATTACACCCGCATATCTGTTCCCGAGGGCAATCGTTGCAGCTCCAGTCAAAGTGGCGACATCAACGATATGGTCAACGTTCATTTCGGTCAGAATTGATAGGCCATCCGCCATTACCAGCCTGCCCTCAGCGTCGGTGTTCAACACTTCTACAGTTTTGCCATTTCTCATGGTCAGCACATCGCCGGGCCTGGTTGCTTGGCCGGATGGCATGTTTTCAGCAACGCAGAGTATGGCCGTTACGTCCAGGGCCAACTTTTGCTCTGCAATTGCAAGTACGGCGGCCATCACTGTTGCAGCACCTGCCATGTCGTATTTCATCCCGACCATTGATTCCGGTGGCTTCAATGAAAGTCCGCCGGTATCAAAGGTGATTCCCTTACCAACCAATCCAAGGTGCTGCCCACCGCCGCGATACTTCATTTTTATAAGTCTGGGCGGCCGCTCCGAACCTTTTCCGACTCCCAAGATTCCACCGCAATTTTCCTTGGCCAGCCTTGCTTCATCCCAGACCTCTATCTCAATCGGAAGTCCGGTGCTTGCGGTAATGCAAATCTCCGCGAGTTTCTCGGGCCATAGGTCGTTGGCCGGTGTGTTGATTATCTGCCGTGCTTGAACAATTTTGCTAGCAAGGTTCAGGGATTGAGACAGGTCCAATCCAAGGTGCTGTTCGTTTACTACAAGCTCGATTGCTAGTAACTCAGACGTGGATTTTTTGTATTCTGAAGGAGTGTCCATACCTAGAAGGCAACCCTCGGCGGCCAGCAGGACCTCTTCCGTTGTTGCCTTTGTCAAATCAATGCTCAGGTAAGAAACCCCTTTTGAGGCTCTTACGGCAGCGGCAGCGAAGCTTCGGTAATTAACCGCATCTCCACAACCGATTACCGACAAGACAACATCGTCTCCGGGCAGTCGAGCAGAGTGGTCTAATTTCGCGGACCCTCCGTATCGAAGCACTGCATCCGGGAGCCCGGAGACTGCCCAGTCGGATTCGGAATTTCCGCTTGTTTTGGGGACCGCTAGGTGTGTGAATTTACTGGTTCTGATGGCACTCAATGTGATGTTTTGCATATTCTTAAGTCTAGGTCGGTTACGCTTAAAGGGTGAACCAGCTATACGAACAATTCAGTCATGCCGAGATTCCATCTGGACTGCCGATGGTCGCCCTGATTTCTGGATTTAGCGATTCAGGGAGCACCATTTCTCAGCTGTCTGATCACTTTTTCTCGGAGCTAAATCACGAATTGGTTCTGAGTTTTGACAACGATGAATTTTTGGATTATCGATCAAGGCGTCCAGCGCTATTTTTCGAGAAGGATCACATCGAGTCCTATGAGCCACCGTCGCTATCCGTGCACCTTGTGTTCGACGAAGCGCAACAGCCGTTTTTGCTTTTAGATGGCTACGAGCCGGATTTGAAGTGGGAGGCATTTGCCGCGAGCCTCCTTGAAATCATTCAGCGCTTTCAGGTCTCAAATTTCACTTGGGTTCATTCCATCCCCTTCCCGATTCCTCACACAAGACCGGTTGGCGTGACAGTGTCGGGAAATCGCAAGGAGATGATTGAAAGGTTTTCGGAGTGGAAACCCCAGACTCAGGTTCCAGGAAACGTGACACACCTACTGGAATTTCGTTTGAGTGCCCAGGGCGTGAACACTGCCGGGTTTGTGCTTTTGGTACCTCACTATTTGGCTGACAACGAGGTGCCAAATGCCGCGATAACCGGCCTCGAGCTAATCAGCGCGGCAACTGGGCTCGTGTTCCCATCGGATCAGCTGCGCCATGATGCCGGAAAGTTTGAAACCAAGGTCAAGAGCCAAATAGAGGACAACCCGGAATTGAGTAAATTGGTGCAGACCCTTGAAGCCGGTTACGCCAGCGGTGGCTCTGGCCCTTCAAAGGCGCCCATCAGCAAACCCTCAGGGGAGCCTCGAAGTGTCGACGAGCTGACCGAAGAGCTAGAAAATTATCTTTCGACGATGAGAAAAAATACTGATTCTCAGGAATAAAATCCTTGAAAATTTCCTTTTATTGGGCAAGACAGCAACAATTAGTGGCATACTAGCTGTTCGAAACCCTTTCAGGTCGCCAGACTTGACAAGGGTTTAAAGTCTGCCCAAGAGCGAGGTCTATCATCGCAACAGTGTCAAAGGCGAAAGCCAAAGAAGCCCCAACAGAGAAAGCCGTCAAGGCTGATACTAAGAAGGCGAGCGTCAAGCCGGTAAAGTCCGCGCCAAAGAAGGATTCCGCTGCACCCGTAAAGGCCGCTGCGAAGAAAACAACGACAAAGCCAAAGGTCAAAAAAGAGGCCTCGGTAGAGGACATCGTTTCGGAGGCAACCTCAGCGGTTGATCTGAGCCTGGATACCGACTTGGATCCGGTAACTGCAGCCATCGAGCTACCTAAGGGTGCCCTAGTCATCAACGATGACGAGGACGACATTCCGGTCCAAAATTTAGCAATCACTGGAGCAACTGCTGATCCCGTCAAGGACTACCTGAAGCAGATCGGCAAGGTTGCCCTTCTAAACGCTGAGTTGGAAGTTGAGCTTGCAAAGCGTATTGAGGCCGGTTTGTTTGCCGAAGACAAACTTGCTACCGAATCTAAGCTCGCACCGGCGGACCGCAGGGACTTGAACTGGGTTGTGAAGGACGGAAAGCGTTCAAAATCGCACCTTCTGGAAGCGAACCTTCGTTTGGTGGTCTCACTGGCCAAGCGTTACACCGGACGCGGCATGCAGTTCCTAGATTTGATTCAAGAGGGAAACCTCGGCTTGATTCGTGCGGTCGAGAAATTCGACTACACAAAGGGCTTTAAGTTCTCGACCTACGCCACTTGGTGGATCAGGCAGGCTATTACTCGCGCGATGGCAGACCAGGCGCGAACTATTCGCATCCCTGTTCACATGGTCGAGGTAATCAACAAGCTGGCCAGAGTTCAGCGTCAGCTACTTCAGGACCTTGGAAGAGAGCCAACTCCCGACGAGCTGGCAGCCGAATTGGACATGACCCCTGAAAAGGTCGTCGAGGTCCAAAAGTACGGAAGAGAGCCAATCTCACTTTCTACTCCTTTGGGAGAAGATGGCGACAGCGAATTCGGTGACCTGATCGAGGACACCGAGGCAGTTGTCCCAGCCGACGCCGTTGGCTTCACAATGCTTCAGCAAGAATTAGAGCGAGTATTAGATAGCCTTCACCCTCGTGAGGCTGGAGTGATTCGCTCCCGATTCGGCCTGGGTGATGGAGTTCAGATGACTCTTGACCAGATTGGCGAAAAATTTGGCGTGACTAGAGAGCGCATTAGGCAAATCGAGTCAAAGACCATGTCGAAGCTTCGACACCCTTCTAGATCACAACTTCTTCGCGACTACCTGGACGGCTAAATGCGTGCCATCCTGGCGGTTTCGATCGGGAAGCTATTACGGTTTCTCGTTCGTCTAGTCAGGCCAGGCGGAGGCTCCGCACTTCCGGGAGTAGTGGCAAATAAATTAGATCCAAAGCTGCTTTCCAATGCCCTTGCAGCTCTAGATCATGGGCTAGTGGTCGTCTCCGGTTCGGCAGGAAAGTCGTCGACAACCAGCTACCTAGTTACCCTGCTAGAAGCCCACGGGCTTCGCGTCTTTACAAATAGCAGCACGGCAAACATCCGGCAGGGCCTTGTTGCGGCCGTATTAAAACAGGGTAACTGGCGAGGCCGGCTGGACTCTGACATCGCGGTGTTGGAGTTCGACGAGGGTCACGGGGCCGTTCTTGCCGGGGAGCTTGAGGTGCGATTGGCGGTTCTCACTAATGTTTATTCGGATCAGCTAGATCGGTTCAATGACCCGGATGACGTAATTGCAATGCTGAAACAAATAGGGTCAGCCGCCAAGGTGGTTGTTCTAAACATTGACGACAAGAACTTAGCTCAACTGGAATTCACTGCACCCGTTATCGGGTTCGGGCTTTCTGCTGAGATGGCAAAGACTCGAAGGGCCAATTACGCTTTGAATTTTGGTCCCCACCCGGCTATCGATGCATTTACTCAGGCCGGCAAGGACAGCATTATGGTTCACTCCGAGGGTGAGACCAAGTACGTCACAACAAGCTTGCCAGAGCATCAAGCGCTGAATTTGTCAGCCGCTGTCGCTGCGGTGCATCAATTGATCAAGCCGTCCGAGAGCATTATTAGTGCGGTGCTCAAAGAACTGAAACCAGTTTTTGCGCGAAACGAAAAGGTCGAAGTCTCTGGCGTGGATGTGGTTATACGGTTGGTCCAGAATCCGACAAGCTTTCAGTTGAACTTAGATGAGCTAGTTCTGGACCAAACCCCACTTATGTTTATGGCCGGTCGTGACATTCACGATCCGAGTTGGCTCTGGACAGTTGATTTTTCGAAGATAAAGAAAGTAGATATTGTTGGCGGATTTAACGCCAATGAGCTTGCTCTGCGCTTGGCTTTTGACGGCGTAGAAGTTGGAGTTGTGATTGAGGATGCTGCCGCTGCCGCGGATAGTTTTCTTGCGCTACCAGGCACTGGTCACACTCTGCTGTTTAGTGCAGATGCAATGCGTCGCGTCAGAAGACACTGGGGGCTAGCCAAGTGACTCATTATTTTAGTTTCCACAGCGAATATTTTGATAACAACGGGGATCAAGGAAACCTGTCTGTTCTCAAGTATTTTCTGGCCGAGCAAGCTGTCTCATTTGACGAGGCGGGTGAGTTGTCATCCGCCGATTTCGTTCTGATTGGGGACGCTAGTCGCGCGGCGATTCGCGAGTATGGCAAGGAGCTTTTGGACTTGGCACCTGCCTTACAGGCCAGGCACGATGCTGGGCTGCCAACGCTACTTGTTGGGTCAAGCTATGAGTTTTTGGCTTCTCAAGTTACTTGGCTAGATACACCAAGACTCGGGTCCGTGGTGAGTGAGTTTAGGTCGGTTGTTACCGATGAGGCCGGGCCTGTTGTCGGTTATCGAAATAGTTCAATAGCAGACATAGACTTCGTCCGGAATGGTGACTTCATCGCGACCACGTTATTCGGGCCCCTTTTGGCAAAGAATCCAAACCTATTGGACCAGATGCTTGTTGCTTGCGGAGGATCTCCGGCCGACTGGCAGCCACAAATGAGAAATTGGGTCGAAGCTATTCGAGGATCGAATTCTTCTTAGTTGACGAGAATGTCAAAAAGTTCTGTGCTTGGATGAAGAAAGTCGTTCTGTAACAGCGCGGTTCTAGGCCTGGTTTAGGTCAGAACTTTGGTCGTGCCACTCCAGGGTTATTGGCTCAAGCTTTGCCTTATTGGCATTTCCGTGGTGTGCGCAAAACAGTAACTCTCCGCCTGCTAGTTGAACCCTCATGTATGCCTGAGCTCCGCAAACGTCACATCGGTCACTAACCAATAGCTTTGTAGTTTCTGTTGTGTTTTCCATAGCTACATTTAACCACGCTTGGGCCAAAGGCATGTGACATTTGGAGCCAGTTTCTCTTACGGCGAAGTGGCATAGTGCCAGTCTGCTCAACCGGGGTTATTGTTTCGGGGTGGATGATTACTCAGCTAGACACCTTTCGGTCCTTGAGGGGCTCGAGGCAGTTAGAAAAAGACCGGGCATGTATATCGGATCGACCGACGGTCGCGGTCTTATGCATTGCCTTTGGGAAATAATTGATAACTCGGTCGACGAGGCTCTCGCGGGGCACGGTAAACGCATAGGCGTAGTAATTCACACCGACGGCTCTATCACGGTTCAAGACGACGGCCGAGGAGTGCCGGTCGACATAGAACCTAGAACTGGTCTGTCTGGCGTTGAAGTTGTCTTCACAAAGCTGCATGCCGGTGGCAAATTTGGTGGCGGATCCTACGGAGCTTCCGGTGGCTTGCACGGAGTCGGTGCATCCGTAGTGAATGCGTTGAGTTCTCGTCTGGATGTTGAGGTGGATCGAGCCGGTCAAACTTGGGCTATGTCCTTCCACAGGGGCGAGCCGGGAGTTTTTGCGAGTGAGGGCCCAGCCGCGGACTTCACACCTTTTGTTGATAAAAGTGAGCTTAGGGTCGTTGGCAAAGTTACTAAGTCAAAAACAGGCACACGGGTTCGATATTGGCCAGACTCACAAATTTTTGAGCCTGGTGCAGATTTTCAGATGCAGGACTTGGAAAGCCGGCTACGACAGACTGCTTTCTTAGTTCCCGGGTTGGTCCTGAGTGTGCACGATGAGCTCTCCGATGTCAGTCAAGAGTTTGTCTTTGAGGGAGGTATTACTGAGTACGTCGAGTACCTGGCGGCCGACGGGCCAGTGTTGGCAACCCGACGAATCAATGAGACGACAAGCTTCCGGGAGACGGTTCCAGTATTAGACGAGGCGTCAGGCTCAATGAAGAGCAAAGAGGTCGAGCGACAATGTGTTGTGGATGTCGCCCTGAGGTGGGGCAGTGGTTTTGATACGAGGGTCAAGTCTTTTGTAAACATAATCTCAACCCCTAAGGGCGGCTCCCACTTGACTGGTTTCGAGCAGGCCCTTCTCAAGTCCTTCAGGACTGCGATTGAGGCTAATGCTCGGCGATTGAAGGCGACATCTCTAAAGATTGAGCGCGATGATGTTATGGCGGGACTCACGGCAGTGGTCTCAGTAAGTTTTCCGGAGCCGCAGTTCGAGGGCCAGACCAAAGAGACACTCGGCACTCCTGCAATAAAAGCGATAGTTGCTAACTCGGTTGCTAAATGGGCAGATGAGCTTCTTGCGGGCAAGATCCGTGGCACAAAAGCCGAGGTTGATGCTCTTCTGGATAAAGTTGTTAGCGAGGCCAAGACCCGCATTAGTGCCAGGAGCCTGAAGGACACGCAGCGCAGGAAAAACGCGCTTGAGTCATCATCGCTACCAAGCAAGCTTGTCGATTGCCGCGGCAGTGCCACCGTTGGTTCTGAGTTGTTCATTGTCGAGGGTGACAGCGCACTGGGGACGGCTAAACTCGCTCGCGATTCGGCGTTTCAGGCACTACTTCCTATTCGGGGCAAAATCCTAAACGTGCAGAAGGCGTCCTTATCGGACATGCTTTCCAATGCCGAATGTGCTGCGATCATTCAGGTTCTTGGTGCAGGTTCTGGTCGAACTTTTGATCTGGAGCAGGTTCGCTACGAGAAGATCATTCTCATGAGCGATGCGGACGTTGATGGTGCTCATATCAGGACCCTGCTGCTCACGCTATTTTTCCGCTACATGAGACCACTTGTTGAGGCTGGAAGGGTATACGCGGCCGTCCCCCCACTTCACCGTGTAGAGACTGCGGGTCGAAACAAAGAGGTCATTTACACATACTCACAGCAGGAGCTCAATGACCTTCTAAGAAGCCTTGAGAAGGCCGGTAAGTCATATAAACAGCCTATTCAGCGCTATAAGGGCCTCGGCGAGATGGATGCAGATCAGCTGGCTGAGACCACGATGCAACCCTCGAACCGGATGCTGCGACGCATCACGGCTGTTGACGCGGCCGCTGGAGAGCGAACCTTCGAGTTGTTGATGGGCAACGAAGTGGCTCCGAGGCGTGACTTTATTGTTGACTCAGCCGATGATTTTGACAGAGAAAAAATAGACGCTTAGAAGGCTGCCGCCAGATATTCATCAATGGCTAGTCCGCTGCCGTCTCTGCGCTGGTCAATCTCGACCGCTGCGAGTTCGGAGCCATCAAGGTTTAGAAGTACGGGGCTCGCAGAGGACAATCCTGCGAAATATAGCTGGTCCTGATTTTTCAAAAAGCGGTGGCATTTAACGCCTTGGGTTCCCCTACCTTTCCGAGGGTAATTGGCAACAGGGGTTATTTTTATAGCGCCTGGATCAGTTGAGCCAAGGGCCAAAGATGAGTTAGCGGCTGTTACCAAGTGAGTATCAGAATCGACCACGCCAAAACTGATGACTCTGGAATTACTGGCTGTAATTCCTGACATGCCGCCAGCGCTCAGCCCTTGAGGCCTCACCGATGCTGCGGGGAAGATAAGGACATTCGCGTTGCTTGTAACGAAGCAGAGCTCTGAGCCATCCTGGGCAATGGTGAATGCGACAATCTTGTCACCATCTTTTAGCCCCATCACTTCAACCTCTTCCTTGTCTGGGAAAGGCCCGGTCAATCTCTTCACAACGCCGTTACTGGTTCCGATTGCGTAGGTTGCATCGCTAAGCCATTCCGCTATACCGACAACTGATTCGCCAGATAGCCCAAGAAACTTGTCAGCACTGGAAGCAGTTGTGGAGACGCCAGCCGACATTGCTGGCAGGTCAGAAACGTGAACTCTTAGTATTCGACCCTTAGATGTAACTAGGCCGACGTCTTTCCTAAGAGAAGTGTTTATAAAACTGCCTGATCCCGATTGTGACTGTGATGAAGGCTCGCTGCGGAAAAGATTGCCCAATACATCCAGAGTTACCGTTGCGGGGGAGTCCTCAAGTTGAGCTACCTGTACTGGCTTTCGAGAGACTGTAACGCCCTCTGAATCTATTAATTGAGTTCGCCTCGCGTCCCCAAATTCTTCGGCGACTTCGTCAAGTTCTTTGGACACCAATCGCTTTACAAGCTCGTCACTTCCTAGCAATTGCTGAAGGTTTGCGATTTCTTTTCGCAAGGTGTCGGCCTCTGTCTCCAGCTCGATGAGGCTAAATCTAGTGAGCCTTCGAAGCCGTAGTTCCAGAATGTAATCGGATTGCAGCTCCGAGAGATCAAACACCGTTCTAAGTCGATCGCGAGCAGCGTCGGCCGTGTCTGAGGTTCTGATGACCTCAATTATTTCGTCAATGTTTAGTACTGCAATCGCCAGACCGTCAAGTAGGTGGAGCCTTCCCATTCTGCGATCTAATCGGTTTTTACTTCGTCGAGTGGTAACGCTAATGCGGTGTTTGAGGTAAACCTCCAGAAGAGCCTTTAGTGGCATTTGCTGCGGTCGGCCTTCGACTAGCGCGACATTGTTTATGCCGAAGCTTTCCTCGATTGGCGTCAAGCGGTAAAGCGCATCTATGACAGATGCAGGGTCGAATCCGGTTTTCAGTTCAATGATTAGACGCAGTCCGTTTTCGCGATCGGTTAGGTCGACAACGTTGTGGATTCCCTCGAGCTTCTTCGAGGTCACCGCGTCCCTTATTTTTTCGATGACCCTTTCGGGGCCGACAAGGTATGGAAGCTCAGTGACGACCAAGCCTGTGCGTCGCGGACCCACCATTTCAACCGAGATCTTTGCTCGGGTGCGAAATGTACCTCGACCAGTTTGGTAGGCCTCCCTAAGGCCTTCTCCGACTAGGGCCACGGCCCCAGCTGGCAAATCTGGTCCAGGTAGTACCTCCATAATCTGATCCAGAGAAGCATCAGGATTCTTGATCAGCAGGTGCAGGGCTGCAACGACCTCTCGCAAATTATGAGGTGGCATGTTGGTTGCCATTCCGACTGCGATACCGCTGGCGCCGTTGACAAGAAGATTGGGGAAGGCAGCTGGTAAAACCGAAGGTTCGGTTAACTGAGCATCGTAGTTTGGCGTGAAGTCGACTACGTCTTCATCGAGGCTCTGATTTAGGGCCTCTGCAGCCTTGGCAAGTCGGGCCTCGGTGTACCTAGCTGCAGCTGGGCCGTCATCGAGGCTTCCAAAGTTTCCGTGCCCGTCTATAAGCGGAAGGCGCAGTGAGAAAACCTGCGACATTCTCACGAGAGCGTCATAGATTGCCTGGTCACCGTGCGGGTGTAGCTTTCCCATGACTTCACCGGTGACTCTGGCCGACTTCACGTGACCGCGGTCGGACTTCAGGCCCATCTCGCCCATTTGGTAAATTATTCGTCGCTGAACAGGCTTTAGGCCATCTCTGGCATCTGGAAGAGCTCTTGAATAAATAACAGAGTAGGAGTACTCCAGGAAACTCTCTTGCATTTCTGCAGAGACATCAATGTCTACAATTCGTTCTGATGTATCGGTCATGAGTCCTAGCTGTGCGAAACTTGAGGGGTGCCTTTGACTTTACCCGCTGTCCCCAAAGCTTTAGGGAACATTCGCAACGTGTTCACATCTGGGCTTCTTTCGTTGCAGGGGCTTGGCAACCCCTTGGGTTTGAGTCAGAAGCAAAAGGTCATTGTCATACTCATCGACGGCCTTGGAGCCGAACAGATAATACAGCGAAGTGGCCATGCACCATGGCTCAACAGCCAGCTAGACAAGAAGAGCATTTCGGTTTGCGGTTTCCCTGCCACCACGAGTGCAAACATCGCGTCCTTCGCAACCGGTGATTCCCCGGGGCAGCACGGCCTAGTCGGGCACCGAGTTTGGGATAGAAGACAAGATGAGCAAATAAACCTTTTGGTCGGATGGAACGAGCGTACGGATCCGCAAGTTTGGCAACCGCGCGAAACTGTTTCTGAGCGAGCATTGTCGCTTGGATTGCAGTGCAATGTTGTCGCCGCATCCGAGTATCGTGACTCCGGCTACACCGAGGCCACTATGCGAGGTGCAAACTTCATTGCCGCTAACACGTGGCAAGAGAAGTTCGAGGCGGCAAAAGCGATCGCTAATTCAAAGCAACAGTCTCTTACTTACTTGTACATTCCCGAACTTGATAAATATGGGCATCAGAGTGGGTGGTCAAATTCCGGTTGGGCCGCCATGCTGGAAGAGCTCGACGCAATGCTCAGGTCCTTCTGCGATCAAATCCCGAAGGACACCGCCGTTGTGATCACAGCTGACCACGGAATGATAGAGACTTCCAAGCCGAGGCAGCTAATACTCGATGATTGCTACGAAAAAAGTGGTTCGGTCCAATTTGTGGGGGGGGACACGAGGGTAAATTATGTCTATCTTGATGATTCGGGCGCTATCGACCAAGTTGTTGCTGACCTAGAGCCATTTAGTTACGCGTTCGACGCAGTGAAAACCGAGGAAGCCATTGCGGCTAATTGGTTTGGTGAAGTTCTCCAGCCGGCGAAAGATCGATTACCTGAGCTGATGCTTCTTGCAAAATCAGACTTCACTTTGTATCACTCGAAGTACTTTAAGGCCAGGAGTTTTGACATGATTGCACATCACGGATCGCTGTCACCAGCTGAAATAAGAGTGCCGTTAATCCAAATCGGGTTCTGAGTTTGTTGTCCCTAGAACAATTTCATCCCAGCTTGGTAGCGAGGCTCTTCCCTTGGCGGTTGCCGGCTTCAAATCGGCCTGCTTCCTTCTGGTCCTGAGCTCTTCGACAAGGCTGTGAACAGAAGCGTTACGCCCGGAATCGGCAGGCTCTTCAGTAGTTTCTTGAGCAGGGGCCTCATTTATATTTAGGTTCTCGGATAAGACTGTCTCATGAATAACCGGTGAAGTCACATCTCTGCGCGATTGGTGTCTTGAAGCGTTTTGGGCCTCTGGATTCGTAGGCTCAATGCTTCTGGAACGAGGGTCAAACTTCCAGGTCATCAGAGACTGACCGCTTGCGTGAACGTTCCAAACTCCCTCGGTTTTTGCAAGACTGAAGCTTGCTGAAGAATCGATGCGCGTAACTAAGTCCTGAAAGCGCATCATGCTCACGCCGTCACTAACCTCGGTGTTTAGGGCCGCCTCTAATACATATCGAAGCTCGTCCAGTATTGGGGCTGCGAATGGTCTAATGGCGTCAACGTCCTGGCCTACCTGAGCGGCAACCTCGTCGAGGGTGAGTCCTGCACGAATTAGATCTTGCACTAATTTTGGGCTGAAGTCGGCTCCGGATACTCGCGGATTGTTTTTGAGGGCGTCCCTCATCGAATCATCGATCGGGACCTGGAAGCGTTCTCCTTGGTCCGACTCGAGAATGATCGCGTCACCGTCTCTGGCAACAAATCTTAGGTTCATGAATGCCTCCTAGCTAAGAAGTGTTGCACTTTGGGTCGGTTGTTGGCTTATTTGCCTCGGTGAGTTTGGTAAAAGGATTAGGTCTTGCGGCGAGCCTAGTTTGCATATTATTGATTCCTAGGGCATAGTTCACGCCGAGACGCTCAGAGAGGCTGGACAGCATGGCAACTGATTACGACGCAACTCGAAAGACGGACGACGACACCGAGTCCCTTGATGCACTCAAGGAAAGAGGCCCTTCCACGGGTTCTGGAGGCGAAGACGATGTCGACAACGTCGACGGGTTCACGATGCCAGATGTGGTCAACGAGGAGCTTGAAGTTGTTGTGTTGCCGCTTCAAGAAAACGAATTTACTTGCACTACCTGTTTTCTAGTTAAGCCGCACCAGCAGAGAGCTTCAAAGCCTCGATCAGCTGCCATTTGCATTGATTGCGCTGGCTAGAGCCGCTGGATTTCTGGTACTTATTAGCAGGTAGGCCGTGGGGTCGTTCGGGTCCTTGACGGAAACTTTTACCATGTATTTGAGGTCCCCTCTAATTATAAATTGTGCAGCAGGGCTAAGACCCGGTCCTCGTTCTTTCTTCATCTGATCTCCTTCCAAACCAAAGGCCTCACCTAGTGCGCTTAGCGGAACATTTATCCGGCCAACGCGAATATTTTCCGAGATCTTGATTGTTGGAGCGGAAAAAATTGAGAGAAAAATAAGTCCAACCGGAACCAGTCCGGCCATAAATACCGCAACGGTTTGAGATATCGGCAACAATGACAGCAAAACAAGTGGAGCGGACAGGCTAAGGGCTATAAAAAAGCCCACTGAAGGATACAAGCGTTCGAAATAAGAATTAGTGGGCACAGGAATACATTACGCTCTAGGCATGGATTTGGAAGTGCTAATAATTGCTCAGGACGGCTTTGAGCCGATCTACGCAAAGCCGGGGGATGCCGGCTGTGATCTTCGTTCGACGAATGAACTCGTGATTCCCGCAGGAGAGCGGATGCTTGTTCACACCGGATTAAAGCTTGCGATGCCTGATGGTTACGTGGGGCTTGTCCACCCCAGGAGCGGACTGGCAGCCAAGCACGGAATCACGGTTTTGAATTCTCCAGGAACGGTAGATGCTGGTTACCGGGGTGAAATTATGGTGACACTGCTAAACACCTCCGCGGAGGATTTTCACATTGAAGTTGGCGATCGCATAGCCCAGTTGCTGTTTCAGAAAGTCGAACGAGCCCGCTTCATTGCGGTCAATGAATTGCCTGAATCAAGTCGTGGTGAAAGCGGCTTCGGCTCGAGCGGGAGGTCATAGTGCCAAAATCGACCCCTGAGGACAGAGATACCGCTGGTCCGTTCGACGTTTCCGAAATCGGTGTGCTAACTCCGTATCTCGATTTTGGTTCAATTCGGTTAGCTCCTCGACAGGACATGCAAATTCGAGCCGACATCGACGATACAAGCAAAAAAGTAGTAGCCCTAACCGTTGAAATTGATGGGCACAGGTTGCAACTGCAGGCTTTTGCATCGACTAAGTCCGACGGGTTGTGGGAAGCGACAATGTCTGCGCTGATTCAAGGTATTTCTTCGCAAGGGGGATCGGTTGAACCTGTTGAGGGAATCATGGGGCAGGAGCTTCGGGGCAGCGTACCTGCAAAGAGTGGGGATCAAGTTATCTCAAGACCTACAAGGTTCATCGGTGTAGATGGCCCGAGATGGTTTCTTCGAGGTGTCATCTCAGCTTCCACAATCAGCGAAGATGTTTATGCGCGCTTAGTTTCGATTTTTCGATCGGCTGCGGTAAGTCGTGGAGATGTTGCGATGCCTCCGGGTGAGCTGTTGCCGTTGAGATTGCCAGTCAGTGACAAAGATGAGTGATCCCGATTCCGTTGCCAAGCGTCTCGGGATAGAAAAGGGCGAAAACGGCTTTGATCTAAATCGTCAGTCATTGCTCGCTGGAATCGGAGGGCCGCTCGGGATTGCCGAAGCGATACTCCCAGCAACGCTGTTTTCTATTGTTTTTGCCATAACCGGTGAGGCGATAGCCGCCGTTGGAGTAGCCGCCGTGAGTTCGGCACTGTTTATAGCCATTCGCCTTGGACAGCGAAAGTCTTTAGTGCAGGCAATCGTGGGTGCTGCAGCTATAGCATTCGCGGCGTTTTTAGCACTTCGTAATGGGGGGCAGGCGGCCGACTACTTTGTGCCGGGTTTTTTTACTAACGGGGCATATGCCTTAGCTTTTTTGGTTTCGGTTTTGATTCGAAGACCCGTCATGGGCTACTTAGCCCAGTTGCTCTTCGGCCTCGCAGACTGGCGGAGCAACAAGGCGGTTTTTTCAAGGCTTAGAACCGTGACATTAGTTTGGGTGGGGTTTTTCTTAGCCCGGCTGGCAGTTCAGTTACCGTTGTATTTCTCTGGACAGGTTGAACTTCTGGCCGCTTCTCGGGTCGTCATGGGCGCTCCGGCGTACGCTGGCCTGTTGGCTCTGACCTGGATTCTGCTGAGGCGCATTGCCAACCCAATTGACGGTAGATTAGAGGGGTAATCCTCTAGGAGTTGTTCTAATGTCACATTTTTCAAGCGCCAGCAATCTAACCGTCGGCAACAAGACTTATAAGTACTTCAGCATGGCCGACCTAGAAGTCCAAAAACTTCCTTACAGCCTCAAGATTCTCCTAGAGAACATGCTCCGCACCAAAGATGGTGCGAATGTAACCCAGGCGCACGTCGACGCCCTAGTGTCATGGGATCCCAATAAGGAACCTGACACCGAAATTCAATTCAGCCCCGCAAGAGTGATTATGCAGGACTTCACTGGAGTTCCCTGCATTGTTGATCTAGCAACCATGCGTGAGGCAGTGCAGGAGCTTGGCGGAGATCCTCAAAGCATCAACCCATTGACTCCAGCCGAGATGGTAATCGATCACAGCGTTGTGGCGGATGTGTCCGGATCTCCAGATGCCGCTGAGCGTAATGTCGAATTTGAATACCAGCGAAACAGTGAGCGGTACCAGTTTTTGCGTTGGGGCCAGACTGCGTTCGATAACTTTAAAGTCGTGCCGCCAGGAACAGGCATCGTTCATCAGGTGAACATCGAGTTCCTAGCTAGAACCGTGATGACCCGCGAGGTTGATGGCGAAGTTATTGCGTATCCCGATAGCTGCGTTGGAACAGATTCACACACGACCATGGTCAACGGACTTGGGGTCCTCGGTTGGGGTGTTGGCGGAATCGAAGCCGAGGCTGCGATGTTGGGTCAACCAGTATCCATGCTTATTCCAAAGGTCGTCGGTTTCAAGCTGACCGGGCAGATTCCTGTTGGTGCAACGGCTACCGACGTGGTGCTCACCATTACAGAGCAGCTCCGTAACCACGGTGTCGTGGGCAAGTTTGTTGAATTCTACGGCGAGGGTGTTGCCAGTGTTCCTTTGGCGAACCGAGCGACTATCGGGAACATGTCTCCTGAATTTGGCTCTACAGTAGCCATTTTTCCAATTGATGATGTAACCCTTGATTATCTGCGCATCACTGGCCGTGATTCAGACGAAATAGCCCTAGTCGAGGCTTACGCCAAAGCGCAGGGCATGTGGCACGACCCAAGTAAAGAGCCTGATTTTAGCGAATACCTAGAGCTAGATCTTTCAACGGTTGTGCCGTCGATCGCCGGGCCTAAGCGTCCACAGGACCGCGTTGAGCTCTCCACGAGCAAGGCTTCTTTTGAACGAGATCTGAAGAGTTACGCACCTTCATTCAGTGCGCCAGTGCCTGTGAAGGGCAAGGACTATCAGCTCGACCACGGCGCAGTTACAATCGCGTCGATCACTTCTTGCACGAACACCTCAAACCCTTCGGTGATGATAGCTGCCGGACTGCTTGCAAAGAAGGCCGTTGAAAAGGGCCTAACGGCTAAGCCTTGGGTAAAGACCTCTTTGGCGCCGGGTTCCAAGGTCGTTACCGAGTACTACAAAAAGGCGGGTCTAACAGAGTCTTTGGATCAGCTGGGTTTTCAGCTAGTCGGTTATGGCTGCACGACGTGCATCGGGAACTCCGGCCCGCTGGCTGACGAAATCTCAGCAGCGGTTAATGAGGGCGACCTTGCTGTAACAGCAGTCCTTAGCGGAAACCGTAACTTTGAGGGACGCATAAATCCCGACGTCAAGATGAACTACTTGGCGTCCCCTCCATTGGTGATCGCTTACTCTCTGGCTGGAACCATGGATTTTGATTTCGATACTGAATCACTTGGTTTGGATCAGGACGGGCACGATGTGTTCCTGAAGGACATTTGGCCAACACCGGGCGAGGTTCAAGAGACGATTGATAGCTCAATCAACTCAGACATGTTCACCACTCAATACGCCTCCGTATTCGATGGCGACAGCAGATGGCAATCACTACCAACGCCTGAGGGCGCATTATTTGACTGGGTCAGTGATTCTACTTATGTAAGAAAGCCGCCCTACTTTGAAGGCATGAGCCTTACCCCTTCGCCAGTGACCGATGTTCATTCTGCAAGGGCCCTGGTGTTGCTTGGTGATTCTGTTACTACCGACCACATCTCGCCTGCCGGCTCGATAAAGGCTGACTCTCCGGCAGGTATCTACCTGATGGAAAAGGGCGTCGGGAGGGTTGATTTCAATTCCTACGGATCTCGTCGTGGTAACCACGAAGTGATGATTCGCGGAACTTTTGCGAACATCAGGCTTCGCAATCAGCTTCTTGACAACGTTGAGGGAAGTTACACGCGAGATTTCACCAACGATGAAGGCTCGCAGAGCTTCATATTTGATGCGGCTGAAAACTACCGCGCAGCCGGTACACCACTGGTTGCAATTGCCGGCAAAGAGTATGGCTCCGGATCCTCCAGGGACTGGGCGGCTAAGGGAACAAGCCTCTTGGGCATCAAGGTGGTTATCGCAGAGAGCTTTGAGCGCATTCACCGAAGCAACCTAATCGGCATGGGCGTTCTGCCGCTGCAGTTCCCTTCAGGACAGCACGCAGTAAGTCTTGGGCTTGATGGCACTGAAGAGTTTGACTTCACGGGCATTGAAGAGCTGAACAACGGCAAGACACCCAAGACAGTTCACGTGGTGGCGAGACCGACAGCGCACTCCGCTGAAGGTAAGTCAGTTATCGAATTTGACGCGGTCGTTCGCATCGATACTCCAGGTGAAGCTGACTACTTCCGTAATGGCGGTATTTTGCAGTACGTCCTTCGCTCTTTGGTGGCCTAGGAATACTTCAAGTCGACAGATGTTGGGAATCTAATGAGTCTTTTAGCTGAAATCAAATCTCCTAGTGATCTCGAAGCGTTGTCCGCAGCACAGTTGGTGGAGTTGTGCCAGGAAGTAAGAGAACACCTAGTTGATTCAGTTTCTAAAACTGGTGGTCACTTGGGTCCCAACTTGGGCGTCGTTGAAATTACGGTTGCACTGCACAGGGTTTTTGACTCTCCCAAAGATTCGATAGTTTTCGACACCGGACATCAAAGCTACGTCCACAAACTACTCACCGGCCGTCAGGACCTATCGACTCTTCGTCAAAAGGATGGCATCGCAGGCTACCCGCAGCGTTCTGAGAGCGAACATGACATCGTAGAGTCATCGCATGCATCATCCTCTTTGAGCTGGGCAGATGGCATCTCAAGGGCCTATAAGGCAACCAACCAGCTCGACAGGCACGTCGTCGCGGTAATTGGCGATGGTGCTTTGACAGGTGGCATGTCCTGGGAGGCATTGAATAACATCACCGATGACAATGACCGCAACCTGGTGATTGTAGTAAATGACAACGGCCGTTCTTATGCCCCAACCATGGGTGGTTTGGCTCATCGTCTCGAGTCAATAAGAGCCAATACTCTTTACCACGCCAGTTACTCACTATCCAGGAAGATTTTCTACCGAGTAGGCCCTCTAGGCAGAGCCGTATTTGATTCAACCCGTGCCGGACTGCACTCTTTGTTTGGCCCCGGTAACTTCGGTGGGATATTTCCTAACTTGGACATAAAGTACTTCGGCCCAGTAGATGGTCATGATCTGGCAGCACTTGAAAAGGCGCTGGCAAGAGCTAAGGCACACCAAGGACCGGCGGTTGTCCACG
Source organism: Candidatus Aquiluna sp. IMCC13023 (assembly GCF_000257665.1). Classification (GTDB taxonomy): domain Bacteria; phylum Actinomycetota; class Actinomycetes; order Actinomycetales; family Microbacteriaceae; genus Aquiluna. The sequence continues at coordinate 208,385 of NZ_AJKR01000003.1, read as the reverse complement.
CAATTACTCAAAAGGGCAAGGGCTACGATCCTGCTATCAGGGATGAGGCTGACCAATTCCATGCGGTTGGCAAGATAAATCCTGAGACCGGAATGCCGATGCCGAGCAATGGTTCGACACCGTGGACCGAAGTATTCGCGGATGAGATTCTGAACATTGCAAAGGCTGATTCAAGAGTTGTAGGGATCACCGGAGCCATGATGATTCCTGTTGGCTTGGATAAATTTGCTAGCGAATTTCCGGACCGAGTTTTTGACGTTGGTATAGCGGAACAGCACGGCGTGGCTGCAGCTGCGGGCATGGCCTTCGGCGGACTCCATCCAGTCGTTGCGATCTATTCGACTTTTATAAACCGTGCCTTTGATCAAGTCCTGATGGATGTCGCGCTTCACAAGGCCGGAGTGACCTTCGTGCTTGATAGGTCCGGCATAACAGGCCCTGACGGCGCCAGCCACCATGGTGTCTGGGACATTCCGCTTTTGCAAATGGTCCCCGGAATCCACATTTCGGCGCCGAGGGATAAAGAACGGCTTCAAGAAGGCCTCAGAGAGGCAATCGCAATCGATGATTCCCCGAGCGTTATCCGTTTTCCAAAGGGTGCGGTGCCAAATTCAATTGAGGCCATCATGCGCACTACCAACGGTGTTGATGTCCTGAAGCAGGCGGCAAGCAAAGATGTGTTGCTCGTTGGAGTCGGTAGTTTTGCGTCGGTTGCAATAGACGTTGCTGATCTTTTGGCAAGTCAGGGGATTGGTGCCACGGTCGTGGACCCAAGGTGGATCTTGCCAATAAACAAGGACCTTGTTGAGATGTCCAAGGATCACCGATTGGTCGTGACAATTGAGGATGGACTAAAGACCGGGGGATTCGGTTCAAGAGTTCGTCAGGAGCTAAGGGCTAATGAAGTTGATACTGCGCTTAGCGAGGTTGGTGTTCCGGCCGAGTTCTTAGAGCACGCCGAGCGGGCAGAAATACTTGAGCGACTAGGTCTCACCGCTAAATCAATCGCTAGAGACATTGTTGCGCAGGTTCTTGGGTCAAAAGTTCCGCACGCTAAGGCGTTTGAGGATGAGAGTTCTCAGCCTCAGCTAACGCAAGACCCTCTTCAATAAGCTCAGTGACGATTTGAACCTGCCAAGGTCTTGCGCCGAGCTTTTCCAGCTGCGCAGCTATTTCTTTTTCAGGCTCAAAGCAAACTCTTCGCAAAAACTCCGGCGTCAAAAGATTCTCTACGGGAACAACTAATTCCGTTGCTTTAGCCATTACTAGCTCTCGTACGAGTTTCAGTCGAACGTGTGCCTCGGGGAATCTTTTCTCCCAGCTCTTGTGATTTGGGATAGCTCCGGTGTGCTCAGGGGCTGGCAAAATCTCTAGGTTCTTTGATCCTTCGATTGCCTCCCACCAAACCGTCAACATCGACCTAGAGGCTCGGCCTTGAAACAATTTGTTCTGGGACAGCTCGTGCTTGGACCTAGGCACCTTATCGATTGCGGCCATTATCGAACGGTCTGGAATCAAACGTCCGGGAGCAATGTCTGATTCACTGGCGATCTCGTCTCGGGCTAGCCACAACGCAGCTGCGGCCTTGAGCTTCACTTGGTCTTTGACCCGGCTTAGACCCGGGAGGTTCCGCCATGGTTCCTGGGCGACTGGCTTGGGCTTGAAATTCTGCAAGGCTGCAAATTCTTCATTTGCCCATTGGCTTTTGGACTGAGATTCCAGGCTTTTTTCAATTTCTGCCCAAAGATCGTGCAGCACGTCCACGTCAAGCGCCGCGTAATTGAGCAGCGAAGGATGCAAAGGTCGTATTGACCAGTCTGATGCCGAGTGCTCTTTGGCAAGCTCAAGGTCAAGTAATTCCGTGACCATAGAGCCGAGACCAACCTTCTCGTAGCCTGCTAGCCGAGCGGCCAGTTCAGTGTCGATAATCGTTTCGCTTGTGAAGCCAAGTTCTGTCAGGCAAGGGATGTCTTGGGTGGCAGCATGTAGCAACCAGGTCCGGATGTTTATCTGTGCAGCCACGAGTTCGCTCCAGCCGGGGGAGCTCTCATCCAGTGCCACCGGGTCAACCAGGTAGATAGAACCTGCAGCAAGGCCAATCTGGACTAGGTAAGCACGCTGGGAGTAGCGGAAACCGCTTGCTCTTTCAGTGTCAACGGCAAGGGTGTCCGTGTTTTGTTTTAGAGCTTCCAGCATTTCTTCGAGCGATTCTTGTTCGACGACTTGGACTACTGGTCGTCTGGGGGTGTTTAAATTCAACTAATTCTCATAACTTTGCTGTCTTTCGGTGGCAGGCCGGAAATCAGGGCCAAAAGCTCTATCCAGCCTGATAAGTGTGACGCCAAATCAAACGATGTCGGAGCCCAGCTGGCTCGAATTTCAAGCTCAGCGTGCTGAGGCTGCGCGATAAGAGCTCCGTGCCCCGTGGAGATAACTGTAGTCGTGGTTCCAGCCTCGTGGGCAAAGCCGGCCTTTTCAGCCGCCAGGGAGTCCTTCAGCCACTCCCAGGGTAGGGCCGCGGTGTAGTCATCCTTTGCCATTTCAAGCTCAATGGGTGACTTGGCGTAGCCAATAATTCGAAACTCCGAGTTCCAACCCTCTGGGACCTCGGGATTACGGCAAAAAACCAGCCGTGAAACACCGTGGTCGGAGGCTGTCTGGTGGACTATCTCGGCCGAAATCGCGATTGCTTCTGGGGCAATCCCAGTTGGTGAAGGTATTTGAGTAAGTTCGATCTCATCCCGGACCGACAAGCTCGAAAGCTCACGAAGCATCGAGGCAAAAGGTTCTGAGATGTTGGCTAGGTCAAGTTCCACAACAACAAGTTACAGAGGTATTCACGGGGCTCCCTCTAGACTCGCCCACTAACCTCAGTTACGTATAGATTCTTGAATCTAAAGGCTCCCACTTGGAGCAAGTTCCACTTCGAAATAAAAGCGGTAGCTCCTGATTCATATTCACTGCTGATGAAAGCGCGAACATCAGTTCTTGATCGCAGAGTTTCTGTCAGCGCGGTTGGGCCAAACTCAATGTGAATCGGAGTTGGACTCGATGTCATTAGTTCCTGAATTGCTTCGTCCGGTGTGAGAATTATTTCGTTTCCGATTAGCCGCACTTGTTCAACCCGGAGTTGTTCGGGGAGTGTTTCGATGGCCAATCTTGTAAGAATGGCCAATGCTGAAGAGGATGGCAGTCGATAGTTCTCGGAACGAGCGGTCAGCCCGGTCGTTAGAACGGTTCCGGCTCTTTTTCTGAAAAGCATCAGAAGCTCGAGGTCTGATTCACCTCCAAGTGACTTGGAGGTGCCGTCAGGCCCAATGTGAGATCCCGCATCATCGACAACCATGGATGCCGTAATTAGTGGGTCGCCAATTAGGCTTAGAACCTCAGGCATCCTTGGCGACGAGCTCTGCAGTTTTACGCTTGATTCTGGCTAACATGCCACGCATACCGCGAACTCGAAGCGGAGTGATTATGTGGTCTAGTCCAAGTTCAGTCGGAAAGTCATCCGAGAGCTGGAGGATTTCGTCTGCTGAATGTGAGCTCAATGCGGTGAACAAAATGCTCGCAAAGCCCCTTGTGGTTGGGGATTCTCTCGGTGCCGAAAAATGAAGCACAATCTTGGCCGCTGTTCCATCGACGGCAATAAACACTGGAGACTGGCACTCTTCAACCCGTTCAAGCAGCTCCGGATGATTGCCGTAACGCTCATCCAATTCCGGAAGGGCTTCGCTGAATTCTAGGAGTAGCTGCAGACGGTCACTGCCCTCCAGGAACTGGAAGTCAGCGACAATATCTTCGGCGGCACGAGTCAAGCTGCAAGCCCAGGTTCAGAGCCGGTCGCGATCGGGGCGCCCACGAGGTTACCCCACTCAGTCCAGCTACCGTCGTAGTTACGGACGTTTTTCACACCGAGCAAATACTTCAGCACAAACCAGCTGTGTGAGGATCGTTCACCAATTCGGCAGTACGCGATAAAGTCCGAATTCCTGTCGTAGCCGGTGTTTTCGAAGTAAAGCTTCTCAAGCTCAGCAATCGGTCGGAAGGTTTCGTCTTCCTGGATTGACTTAGACCAAGGGATAGATGCCGCTGTCGGGATGTGACCGCCACGTGTAGCACCCTCATTTGGGAAATCTGGCATGTGTAGACGCTCGCCCGAGTATTCCTCAGGAGATCGAACGTCAACCATTGGCTGACCTATGTGCTGAAGAACTTCGTCTCTAAATGCTCGAATTTCTGAATCGTGTCTTTCGACTACTGGGTAATCCTTGCTAGAAGCCGTTGGCTTCTCCTTTGATATTTCTCCCCCATCAGCGATCCACTTGTTTCTACCGCCATCGAGCAGCAGCACGTTTTCGTGACCGAAGAGCTTGAATACCCAAAAGGCATAGGTGGCCCACCAGTTAGAACGATCACCGTAAAGAACGACTGTGTCCTGCCTACCGATGCCTTTGAGGTTCATCAGGTTGGCGAACTCTTCGCTTTCAAGGTAGTCGCGTCTTAGCGGGTGGTTGAGTTCGGTGTGCCAGTCAAGCTTTACGGCTCCCGGAATGTGGCCGGTCTCATACAAAAGGATGTCCTCGTCGGATTCAACAACGATCACGTTGTCCATGTTGTTCTTGAGCCACTCTGTTGTTACCAGAACATCTGGGTTCGCATACTGGGCTATTTTGCTCAACTGGTTCATAGTTCTCCTTTTGATTATCTACACTTATTCTGACGAAGGGCGCTTACATTGACCGAACAAGATTTGGAAAAACCAAATTCCTTGCTGACGCGGCATCCTGAGGTTTCTAAGGCAGAACTTATTAGACAGCTTAAGCCACCCCCCGAGTTCGATCACGCTCGGTTCGAAAGTTATCGCCCCGATAAGAACTACGAGAGTCAGTCAACTGCCTTGCAATTGTGCCAAGAATTTGTCCACGGACCCAAAAAGAAGCTCTTTTCAAAAGCCGAGAAGTTTCCTGGAATATACCTAGATGGCGGCTTTGGAGTCGGCAAAACGCACCTTCTCGCATCCATCTGGCATGCCTACGCTGGAGTGAAGGCGTACGGCAGCTTTCTTGAATACACGAGCCTGGTTGGGTACCTCGGGTTTGCGCAGACCGTGCTGGAGCTAAAAAAGTACGGCCTCATTTGCATCGACGAGTTTGAGCTTGATGACCCGGGGGACACAATGATCATGTCCAGGCTCCTCAAGGAGTTAGAGGCTAGTGGCACCAGGTTTGCAGCTACCAGCAACACTCCTCCTAACGCTCTTGGCGACGGAAGATTTGCAGCGAGTGATTTTCAGCGAGAGATCAAGGGTCTTGGAGACAGGTTCCGGATTGTGTCTGTAGACGGGGAGGATTATCGTCATCGCGACATAGACGCTGCGTCCGAAACGCTTGACGAAACTACTCTTGGAGCTTGGCTCAAGGAGCACAAAAATAATTTCAGAGACGACTTCAGCGAGCTTCTCGGGCACCTTGGAACATTGCATCCAACCAAATACCGAGCGCTAGTGTCCAACGTCGGTGCTCTTGGAATCACCGATGTGTCAAAACTCGATGACCAAGTGCACGCGCTAAGACTCGTTGCCTTTATAGACAGAATGTACGAGTTTCAGGTTCCGCTAAGGACCTCGGGCAGCACACCAATTACGGCGGTGTTCTCCAAAACTATGTTGTCTGGCGGCTATCGGAAAAAGTATTTGAGAACAATCTCTCGCATGGGAGCTCTTACGAGTCTTTCTTAGCCTTTGCGTTTTCTTCTCGGTGCTTGCGCATGTGGTAGCGACCTCTGACTTGGGACAACCAGCCACCAAAGGCCATCGCTACCACTGAACCGAGGATTACAGCCAGCGTCGCTTCCGCCACTATGTACTGAGTGTCTTTGAAGGCCAAGTTGGTCATTAGAAGCGAAACGGTAAAGCCGATTCCAGCCAGGCCGCTTATTGCCAGGAAGTCAAGGGGCTCTAAGTCCAAACGATCCGGCTTGGCAGCGATCTTGTTTGCCAAAATAGCCAGCGCCGTTATTCCGAGCACCTTGCCCACTGGCAACGCTATTGCGATACCGACAAAGACACTGGAGAACGCACCGTCAAACACGGGCAGCGCGATTGCCACTGCAAAGAATGCATAAATAGGAAGTGACACAGTGTTAGTCCAGGGCTGAATTTTTGCAACCAGGGAGTGTGTTTTCTTGCTGGGGATTATCAGGCCAAGAACAACACCGGCAACAGTCGCGTGAACTCCGGACTGGTACACGGTGTACCAAAGCAGGATAAATGTAAATACTCTTACGTAGTTGATCGGCAGCTTTCCGAACTTCTCCATCAACATGTGCAGTGCTGCAATTACTACTGCTGCAACGAGCCATAACACCTCGACATCGGAGGTGAAGAACACCGCGATAATCAGGATCGCCACAAGGTCATCGAAAATGGCTAGAGCCAATAAAAAGACCCGGGCCGACTTAGGAAGTCCTCGGCCGAAAATTGCAAGCACTCCAAGAGCAAATGCGATGTCGGTAGCGGTCGGAATTGGCCAACCATTCACGTAATCGGTTCCCCAGTTGAAGGCAACGTAAATCAGGGCAGGCACAACGACGCCGCCGATGCCGGCCAGCACTGGAACAAGAGCGCTGGCAGGTTTAGAAAGCACACCACTTGAAAGTTCATATTTCAGTTCTAGCCCCGCAACCAAGAAGAAGGTGGCCAAAAGTAGATCGCTGACCCAGTGCTCGACACTAAGGCTTAGACCAATTGATTCGAATCCTACGTAGGCGTGCTTGAAGTCAAGGAAGGCCGGGCCGAAGGGGCTATTGGCTATTACTATGCCGATAATTGCCGCTCCCATTAGTAGCAGGGCGGCAGAACGATCGCTTTTCATGGCTCTCCATTTCGATTTGCTGTCTTCAGAATACCCTGTGGTGTTTAGCTATTTTTCTTTACCCGGCAAACTGCGAGATGTAACCAGACCGAAACATTAGAAGTGACTGTTGGAAACCTTTTAGCGGAAAGCTATCAAACGTGCTCGGAGAATTCGATCGCTTGAAACCTATTTGGAGAGGTATAACAAATGTTAGATACAGGAGAACTTAGCTGGGCGGTAACCGCAACAGCACTGGTACTACTTATGACCCCGGGTCTCGCTTTTTTCTACGGAGGATTGGTTAAGGCCAAGTCCGTAGTCAGCATGATGATGATGAGCTTTGGTTCAATTGCCCTAGTGGGTGTCCTATGGGTCCTCTACGGCTACAGCATGTCAGCGGTCGAAAACCCAACGGACTTCGCTGGAAGCCCATTCACAACCTTTGGTCTTGATGGCCTAGATAACGATGGCCTAATTGGCGCAGGCTTCGGCGCAACCTTCGCAATCATCACCATTGCCCTAATCTCTGGTGCGATTGCGGATCGAGCAAAATTCGGCTCATGGTTGATTTTTGCGGGCCTCTTCGCAACCTTTGGATACTTCCCAGTTGCAGCTTGGGTTTGGGGTGGCGGATGGGTCATGGAGCTAGGTACCTGGCTCGACATGCCTGGAGTTATTGATTACGCAGGTGGTACAGCAGTACACATCAACGCTGGAGCTGCCGCTCTAGCACTTGCGATTGTTCTTGGTAAGCGCTTTGGCTTTGCCAAGGGAATCATGCAGCCACACAACGTGCCTCTTGTACTTCTTGGTGCAGGACTTCTATGGTTCGGCTGGTTCGGATTCAACGTTGGAGCAGAGTTCCTGAACGGCATGCAAAACGTTGGTCTAATCACCGTGAACACCCTTGGTGCAACCGCCGCAGCTATTCTTGGTTGGCTTGTTATTGAAAAGGTCAAAGAGGGCAAGGCAACGTCAATTGGTGCAGCGTCGGGTGCAGTGTCTGGTCTAGTTGCCATCACTCCAGCTTGTGCAAACGTGACTCCGGTCTTCGCACTACTACTTGGTGTTCTTGCTGGTGTTCTTTCTGCTCTAGCTGTGGATCTCAAGTACAAGTTCGGTTACGACGACTCACTTGACGTAGTCGGCATCCACTTGGTGTCCGGGTTGGTTGGAACTCTGTACCTAGGATTCTTCGCAATCGACACCGGCTTGTTCACAGGTGGCGACATCGGACAGCTAGTCGTGCAGGCAATTGCAGCCTTTGGTGTTCTTGCCTACAGCTTCGTGCTTGCCCTTGTTATCGGCTTCGCTATTGAGAAGACCGTTGGCTTCAGGGTCAAGAGCGAGGATGAAATCGCAGGCGTTGACTCCGTTGTCCACGGCGAGGCTGCCTACAGCTTCGGCCAGGATGCAGAGGTCAAGTAGCTCCAAAAGATTCAAGAAAACACAAAGGCGGGAGATCTTTCTCCCGCTTTTGTGTTTTCACAGCAATCGTTTTTGTGGCATAGTTATCTAGTTCTTGAAAAAGAGCGTGCGGATGTGGCGCAGTGGTAGCGCACAACCTTGCCAAGGTTGGGGTCGCGAGTTCGAATCTCGTCATCCGCTCTCAGAGGCTTTTAGCCCCTGTATTGGTGGAGTGGCCGAGAGGCGAGGCAGCGGCCTGCAAAGCCGCGTACACGGGTTCGAATCCCGTCTTCACCTCCAGCTTCAAAGCTGGGCGATTGGCGCAGTGGTAGCGCGCTTCCCTGACACGGAAGAGGTCGCTGGTTCGAACCCAGTATCGCCCACCAAGTTAGCCCATAGCAGTAGGGGCTTGGTTGCTATCTAAAAGATCAACTAATTCTTCCGATGGCGGCCCAGAGTTGAGTAGCGAGCAAAACGGTCAGACCGCCGGTAACCAAAATTCGAAAAAACCACCCTTGCCAATTGGACTCAAGTTTTTTGAATCGAGAGAGATATTCGCGTAAACGCTCATTGTTCATAAAATTTCTCCTTTTTGAGTTGCCACTGAGTAAGTCGAGTGACCAGGAACTCGACTCATCTGCCTTTCGTTGAGAGGGTTTTTTTCAAGGCTAGTGAAAAAGCAGTTATTTTTCTCTGTGACCTGAAATACTTACGCTGTGAAGACAGTTGAGCACTAAATGGAAAAGCTGAAAAAGCTACTAGCAAATCTGCCTCACCCGATTCGTTGGGCCTTGATCATGTTGATTGGTTTCGCGCTCTTGATTCTCGGTTTAGTAATGCTGGTCACGCCTGGACCCGGACTGCTGTTTATCTTCTTCGGGCTCTCAATTTTGGCACTAGAAATCAAGTGGGCAAGGGAGCTTAACCAGCAGGGTGTGCAGGGGCTGGAAAGAATAGTTGCCCGTATAAAAAGAATCTTTAGGCGCAAACCCAAGAACTAGAAGGCGCCTTTCTTGGGCTAAGGGAATGTTTTGGTAGTCAGGGCTCTTACCCCCTGTTGACTGGAGATTAAAATGAGCGTAACCCCGCACGGCATTCATCACGTAACGGCTATTGCCGGAGACCCACAGCGAAACGTCGATTTTTATACAAAAGTCTTTGGGCTTCGGCTCGTGAAACAAACAGTAAATTTCGATGCACCTCACATCTGGCATCTCTACTACGGGGACGAGCACGGCTCTCCAGCTTCGATTTTGACGTTCTTTCCATGGCCCGGCGTAACTCCAGGTCGTGAGGGCTCGGGTCTAACCACGGCAACATCATTCTCAGTTCCAGCCACATCGCTTGGCTTTTGGAGCAAGCACTTGGCCGGGCTCAACATCGATTGGTCATGGGGCAAGGATTCGTCCGGCCACGATCTAATCGAGGTCCGGGATTACGACGGTATGCGACTGCAGCTTGTTGGAACCGTAGGTGACATTAGAAGCGGTTGGGATGGAGTTTCAAATATTCCAGCCGACCATGCTGTCCGCGGTCTCCATTCCGTTGAGCTATCACAGATCCAGATCGATCCTACCGCAGGCATGCTTCAAAATCTTCTGGGCATGAGCCTGTCGTCAGAGTCTTCTGGGAAGGCAAACTTCCAGATGGCCGAAGGGGCCTCCGGGACCAAGGTTGAAGTTCTTGGAGGTGTGGGAGACCGCGGTCTCCAGGCAGGCGGCACAGTTCACCACGTGGCGTTTAGGGCACCTGATCTAACGACCATGGAGCTTTGGCAGCAGGAGCTCATGAACCGCGGGGTTGCCGTCACTGAAATCAAGGATAGGCAGTACTTCAAGAGCATTTACTTTAGAGAGCCCGGGGGAGTGCTGTTCGAGATTGCAACCGATGACCCCGGCTTTGAGACCGATGAGCCGCTTCTGGAACTTGGTAAGAAGCTAAAGCTTCCACCGTGGCTAGAGCCGTCAAGAGATCAAATCCAGCAGTCCCTGACCGAGATTAGCGTCTAGCAAGATGGCAAATAACGATCTAGCAAGACCACACGTATTTCAGATGGGAAGTTGCTCTCGGACGTTGCTATTGCTTCACGGCACAGGCGCTGACGAACATGATCTTCTTGGACTAGCTAGAGCCCTAGATCCTGAGGCTTCGGTCTTGTCACCTAGGGGCATGCATTTAGAGTCAGGAATGAATCGCTTCTTTGAGCGCTACCCGGATGGCAGCTTCAACGAAGCTTCCATAGACCAGGGAGTCGCAGAGCTGTCCGAGTTTATTGAGGCCGCGATTGTTGAGTATGAGCTTGATCGCTCCAACATCTTTGGTGCCGGTTTTAGTAACGGCGCAAACACCGCTGCGGCTCTAATGATCAAGCATCCAGCACTGCTATCCGGAGCAGCCCTATTTGGCTCTACCAAGCCCTATCGTGCGGTTGATGACATAAACTTAAAGGGAAGGCAAATTTGGCTGGCAAATGGAGATCAGGACCCTTACGCCCCGGTTCAAGTAAGCGAAGCTTGGGTTCAAGAACTTCAAAGTTTTGGTGCTGACATCAAGTGGTTACGCCATCCTGGCGGACACCAAATTTCCCAATCGCACGTGACTGAGATCGCGAGTGCGCTTTATCTCTGAGGTGCGGACGAAAAGAAACTAAACTCTAAGAACACGAAAAAAAGGATGATCTGATGGAAAGCCACGACTTGGTTCTAGTGCTCAACGAAGTAACTGTCCTGATGTCGCTTTCGGCGGTGGGCATCGTTTCACTGCTAGGGATGTTCGCGCACCTTTCGTTTTCCTCCATCTTTGGAAAAGACCTCAAGTAGTCGAACACTCTAGATAACGCAGTCGAAAGGCCGGAAGCCATAAGCCTTCCTAGTTTTTGGATCTCGGCTAATTTGCGGCGTACATTTCCTGGACCACTACTGGCTCTGAGAGCTTGCCGTCTATAAATTCTAGGATTCTTCCAACGGTCGGAGCGTTGTTGTGGATTTCCCAGAGTTCTCTGGATTCCCAAGCCTCGATGAACATCAGCTTTCCTGACACTTCTTCGTAGAGATCATAGAGGAGGCAACCAAGCTCAAGCCGGACATCTTTCGCTACGTCGAGCAGCAGCTCTTTGACTTCAATCAAGTTTTGAGGATTCGGCGTAAAGGTGGCTACAACAGTGCATGTTTTCATGTTTGAAGGCTACAGGAGCTATTCGATTAGGCGGTTAGTTTCAGGGACTTTGCTGTCTGCTTCATCGTTTTTTTGGCAAGCTCCGCGTTCTTATTTAGGTCTCTGCCAAAGCTTGGTATTAGCTCCTGGATGGCTTTTGCCCAGGTTGGGAAGTCGTCCGGCGCCATTCGCTCCAGAACGTCTAGCATGACGCTCACGCTGACCGAAGCTCCGGGGCTAGCACCTAGAAGACCCGCAATGGTCCCATCCTTGCTGGAGATAACTTCAGTTCCGAACTGAAGTGTTCCGCCACGACCATTTGGCTTGATGACCTGGGCTCGCTGACCGGCTTCGTAGTAGGACCAGTTTTTTGGAGACGCGTTTGGCACGAACACTCTCAAGGCTTCAAACTTACTTTTCTTTGACTTCGTTACTTCTGTCAGCAAGTACTTCATAAGGTCTAAGTTTCTTAGCGCAACCGAAAGGTAAGAAGTGATGTTTTTGATCCTTATTGACAGTGGAAGATCAAGCACTGAACCGTTTTTCAAAAACTTTGGGTTGACTCCGGCAAATGGCCCGAACAGCAAACTGGTTTTGCCGTCGACAACTCTTGTGTCTAGGTGTGGCACCGACATTGGGGGAGCCCCAACCTCAGCCTGCGAGTAGACCTTGGCTTGATGGCTGGCAACAATTTCAGGGTCGTTGGTCCGCAAGAAATGCCCGCTTACCGGGAAGGTTCCGTAACCATCTATCTCTGGAATTCCAGATTTCTGGAGAATTTTTAGAGCATATCCACCCGCACCTACGAACACCTTATTTGCGTGGACGATACGCCCTGGGGAGCCCCCGAACCAGAGCTGCCACTTTTTATCTTCAAATTGAAGGACAGATTTGACTTCGGTGTTCGTTTCCAGTCGCATGCCATTTTTGACAAGCCAGTTGATCATCTGCTTGGTCATAGATCCATAGTCGACATCTGTGCCCTGATTGGTAAATGTCGCAGCAACTTTTTCGTCGCCCCTGCCATCCATCATCAATGGAATCCACTCCGCGAGCTCTTTGACATCCTCGGAGAACTTCATGCCCGTAAATAGCGGCTGGGCATCAAGGGACTTTTGTCTTCTTCTTAGGTAGTCAACATCCGAATCGCCACGAACAAAAGTTATGTGAGGGACTGAACGGATAAACGTCTTTGGGTCTTCAAGAGCACCCAAGGTCACCAGGCTTGACCAGAATTGCCTGGAGACCTGAAATTGCTCGTTGATGGCCACCGCCTTGGCGGGATCTGGCAAGGAGCCGTCTGTGGAATCCGGCATGTAGTTCAGCTCACACAGCGCAGCATGTCCGGTACCGGCGTTATTCCAAGGGTTCGAGCTTTCCTCTGCAACTTCACCCAACCGCTCATACATAACAATCGAAATGCTCGGGTCAAGCTTTTTTAGAAGCACGCCTAGCGTTGCGGACATTATTCCGCCGCCAATTAGGGCAAAGTCGTATTTTTCTATCTCACTCACACTAAGAGGGTAATCGCTCTAGAGGACTGTTACGCCCAAAAGTGCTCCAATTGCGTAGGAAATTCCCATTGTCAGAGTACTAATCACGATGTTTCGTGCAATTGATTTCAGAACCGGTGTGCTGCCGGCCCATGCCGCCCACCATCCGGTAAGTCCTAGCGCTACAACAACGCTCACAAAGGTAGCTTGAATGCTAATTGCTTGCCAAGGACCGGTGATCGCTAGCAAGGGCAGCGCGGCGCCAGATACAAAGGCCAGAAGCGAGGACCAGGCAGCAGACCAAGGTCTTGCGTTTATGCTTCCCTTTTTTCTGCCGTGTGCGATTTCGGTGTCACGCTGAGCACTCACGCTAATGAACTCGCCTCCACCCATGGAGATTGCGCCTGCGACCACTGCCGCGATACCAGCGAGGAGAATTACCTCATAGCTTGCTCCCGCGGCGGCTACCCCCACAACGATCCCAGCGACCGAGACAATGCCATCATTTGCGCCAAGAACTGCTGCCCTCAGCCAATTTAGCTTTCGCTCAAGATCACGATCTTTATTTGCATTCATAGTCCAATTTTGCTGAGTTGTTTGAGCCATTACTAGCAAGGCATGCCTAACTCGGTCGATAGACTTTGAAGGATAGAAGGAGCACAAGTGAACATATTGTTAGCAGGGAAGACTCACCAGGTAAGTGAGGGAGCCACCGGTTTTGATCTTTTCGAACTGCGTGAGGTCATTGCAATGCACGTCAACGGTGAAGCCAGGGACTTGTCTCACGTTGTAAACGCAGAAGATCAGGTCGAGGGAATACTTATCGACTCTCCGGCGGGGCTTGAAATACTTCGTCACTCAACAGCTCACGTCATGGCCCAGGCCGTGCAGGAGATGTTCCCGCACGCCAAGCTCGGCATCGGCCCTTACATCACCGATGGTTTCTATTTCGATTTTGATGTTTTAGAGCCGTTTGTTCCAGAAGATCTAAAGCGCATAGAAAAGCGCATGAAGGAACTAGTCGGTAAATCTCAGCGTTTTACGCGCGTTGAAGTTTCGGATGAAGAAGCCAAGGGACTCATGGCCAATGAGCCTTACAAGCTAGAGCTCATCGGACTCAAGTCTGAGGATGTCCAAGAGGGATCGGTTGAAGTGTCTTCCGGAGGGCTCTCGGTTTATGAAAACACCAACCCGGACGGTATCTTCGCATGGCGCGATCTATGCAGGGGCCCTCACCTGCCAAATACCAGACAAATTGGCAAGAGTTTCTCATTGACTAGAAGCGCAGCTGCTTACTGGCGAGGCAATGAAAACAATAAACAACTTCAGCGCATCTATGGAACGGCGTGGCCGACCAAGGAGGCTCTTGAGGAGCACCTAGACAGAATTGAGCAAGCAGCCAAGCGCGACCACAGAAAGCTTGGCGCAGAGCTTGATCTATTCAGCTTTCCCGAGGAGATCGGATCGGGTCTTGCGGTGTTTCACCCAAAGGGTGGAATCATACGAAAAGTCATGGAGGACTACTCACGCGCTAAGCACGAAGAGGCCGGGTATGAGTTCGTCTACACGCCTCACATAACTAAGTCGAATCTTTTTGAGCAAAGCGGACATTTGAATTGGTATTCCGACGGGATGTTCCCACCAATGAAGCTGGATGCTGAAGTTGGCGAAGACGGAGAAGTTCGCAAGCAGGGCGTTGATTATTACCTGAAGCCCATGAACTGCCCATTTCATATTCTGATTTTTAAGTCTCGCTCTAGAAGCTATCGAGAACTACCGCTTCGCATGTTTGAGTTCGGGTCTGTTTATCGCTACGAGAAATCTGGCGTTTTGCATGGCCTAACAAGGGTTCGCGGTATGACTCAGGACGATGCTCACTTATTTGTCACTCAGGAACAGTTGCAGGAAGAGTTGACAAGCGTTTTGAAGTTTGTGCTTGATCTTCTTCGCGATTACGGATTGAACGATTTCTACCTTGAGCTATCCACCAGAGAAGAGGGCAATCCGAAGTTTGTCGGTGAGGATGCCATTTGGGAATCCGCCACAAAGACACTCGAGCAGGTGGCAATGGACTCCGGTTTAGAGTTGGTGGCGGATCCTGGCGGCGCGGCATTTTACGGTCCAAAAATATCTGTCCAGGCAAGAGATGCAATTGGTCGCACCTGGCAAATGAGCACAATTCAGCTTGACTTCAATCTCCCAGATCGCTTCAAGTTGGAATACGTAGGGTCGGATGGTGGAAGGCATCAGCCGATCATGATTCACCGCGCTTTATTTGGATCGATCGAACGATTCTTTGGAGTGCTAACTGAGCACTACGCCGGCCACTTCCCACCTTGGCTCGCTCCGGTCCAAGCTGTGTGCATTCCTGTTGCCGACGAATTTGCAGATTATCTAGATAGCTTTGCCGGTTCTTTGAAGAAAGAGGGAGTCCGCATAAATGTGGACCACTCAGACAGCCGGATGCAAAAGAAGATCCGAGACCACACTCTTGATCGGGTTCCATTCATAATTCTTGCGGGTGCAAGAGACGTTGAAGCCGGAACTCTGGCTTTTAGATTCCGGGACGGGAATCAGCGCAACGATATTCCACTTGAAGAAGCCAAACAAATCATTCGAGATGCGATCAGTAACAAGGAACAGGTCTAATGAGCGAATACCTAGACAATATGACTGGGATGCAGGACGGCTTCGAGAGGCTCTGGACTCCTCATCGGTTGGTCTACATAGAGGACCTACAGAAGCCTCCAACCGACGACTGCGTCTTTTGCGATGCACCTAATAAATCAGACGAAGACGGGCTAATTGTTAAGCGCGGAGTCACAGCGTATGTGCTTTTGAATCTGTTCCCCTACAACGCAGGGCACTTGCTTGTCTGCCCATACAGGCATGTCGCAACCTATGACAAGGCAACGCTTGCGGAGACCGCTGAGATTGCGCTCTTGACTCAACAGGCGATGGCAACGATAGAGGCAACCTCAAGGGCGCATGGCTTCAACATTGGTATGAATCAAGGTCAAGTTGCGGGCGCTGGTATCGCAGAGCATCTTCACCAACATATAGTTCCCCGTTGGAGGAATGATTCCAACTTTTTTCCGATTATTGCTCAGACCAAAGCGATTCCAAAACTTCTGGGTGAAGTTAGGGAAACAATTGCTACCAACTGGATAGACGGAGTTTAGGATTAGAGCATGACAAACAACACGACAGAATCAACGCCCTTAGTTAAGTCCGGATTAGCTGAAATGCTAAAGGGTGGCGTCATCATGGACGTTGTAAACGCGGAGCAGGCAATCATCGCTCAAGATGCCGGAGCCGTAGCCGTAATGGCTCTAGAGCGCGTTCCAGCAGACATCAGAGCTCAGGGTGGCGTAGCCAGGATGAGCGATCCAGACTTGCTTGATGGCATCAGGGCAGCCGTGTCAATTCCTGTGATGGCCAAGGTTCGCATCGGTCACTTCGTTGAGGCGCAGATTCTTCAGTCTCTCAAGGTTGACTACATCGATGAGTCAGAGGTTTTGAGCCCAGCCGATTACATTAATCACATTGATAAGTGGAAATTCGACATTCCTTTTGTTTGTGGAGCTACCAACTTGGGCGAGGCGCTTCGCCGCATCACCGAGGGTGCAGCGATGATCAGGTCAAAGGGCGAAGCCGGAACCGGAGACGTTTCGGAAGCCACCAAGCACATCAGGACTATCTTTGGCGAAATCCGAGCTCTTTCATCCAGAAGCGATGACGAGCTATTCGTTGCCGCCAAAGAGCTTCAAGCCCCATACGCTCTTGTGAAGCAGGTAGCTAGAGAAGGCAAGTTGCCAGTAGTGCTATTTGTCGCCGGAGGAGTTGCTACTCCTGCGGACGCGGCCATGATGATGCAGATGGGTGCCGACGGAGTATTTGTTGGGTCCGGAGTGTTCAAGTCTGGTAACCCGGTTGCTCGCGCAGCAGCGATCGTCAAAGCGACTACTTTTTACAACGATGCAGATGTGGTAGCAAACGCTTCCCGTGGTCTAGGTGAGGCGATGGTGGGCATTAATGTCAACGACCTGCCAGCACCACACAGGCTTTCGGAGCGTGGCTGGTAATTGCGAATAGGCGTTCTCGCTCTTCAGGGCGATAGCCGAGAGCACCTTCTACTCCTAAAACAATTAGGGGTAGAGGGTCTTGCCGTCAAGACAGAGGGCGATTTAGCAGCCGTCGATGCGTTGATAATCCCCGGGGGGGAGTCGACAACCATTTCGAAGCTTCTGGTGAACTTTGATCTTATGCCGCAGGTTAGAACATTTGCCAAATCGAAGCCGGTGCTTGGCACTTGCGCCGGGCTGATACTTATTTCGGATGAAGTAATCGGAGCGCTTCCAGATCAGGAGCTAATCACTGGGCTTCCAGTCAAGACGGAGCGCAATGCATATGGCGGTCAACTGAATTCATTTGAGGGCTCCGTTGTGTTTGCCGATGGTACCTCTGAAAACGTAGCTTTCATCCGAGCTCCGAAAATACTCGAGGCTGGAAACTGTGAAGTGTTGGCAACCCATAACCAAGAACCAGTGGCGGTGAAGTTTCGAAACCTCATGGGCGCAAGCTTCCACCCGGAGCTGACCGGAGCGACACATTTACATAAGTTATTCATTTCGCTCGTTGAAGAGCACCAAAGCTAGTAATTTAGAGGAACTATGTCAGGTCACTCCAAATGGGCAACAACCAAGCACAAAAAAGCAGCTAACGACTCCAAGAGAGCCAAGCTGTTTGCGAAACTTATCAAAAACATTGAGGTGGCGGCGCGCCTAGGCGGCTCCGACCTTGAAGGAAACCCAACCCTGTACGAGGCTATCTACAAAGCCAAAAAGCTTTCTTTGCCCGGAGATAACATCGATCGTGCGGTCAAGCGTGGCGCGGGCGAATTAGGCGATGGCGTTGAGTACCACAACATTATTTACGAAGGATATGGGCCTGCTGGGGTGGCGGTAATGATCGAATGCCTCACGGATAACAGGAATCGCGCTGCAGCAGAGGTAAGGCTTGCTGTTGGTAAGAATTCTGGAAACATGGCGGATCCCGGCTCGGTGAGTTATCAGTTTGCTCGCAAGGGAGTCATATCGGTTCCTGGCACCTTCAGCGAAGACGCGATTCTTGAAGCAACAATCGAGCACGGCGTTGAGGACCTTCAGCTAATTGGTGAAAACTTCGTGTTGACCTGTGACCCAAGCAAGATGACAGAAACCAGGACTGCTCTCCAGCAGTCAACGATTGATTACGAATCGGCGGACGTGGAATTTGTTTCATCTTTGAAGGTCGACGTTGATGCCGCCAACGCCAAGAAGGTAATTGACCTTATCGAAGCGCTGGAAGAACTTGATGATGTCCAGGAAGTCTATACAAACATGGAGATTTCAGAAGCGGTTATGGCCGAGCTAGAAGCCATTAGCTAGTGGAACTAATTCTCGGAGTTGACCCTGGGCTCACGCGATGTGGGTTCGGCCTAATCTCCGGCCTCACGGCAGTTGACTATGGTCACTTTACTTCGTCACCGACTCAGGATCCGCGGGATAGAGTCGGTTCTATAGCGGACTCTCTGGACAGAATTATTGAAACCCACAAGCCAGCTCTTATAGCGATCGAGCGTGTGTTTGCGCAGGCGAACCTTAGAAGCGTGATGGGGGTGGCTCAAATATCAGGCGCGCTGATGGCTCTGGCCTTCAGGCACGACATACCACTTGAATTTTTCACTCCGAGTGAGGTCAAGCTTGCCGTTGCGGGGAACGGCAGAGCCGACAAAGCACAGGTGTCAGAAATGGTTAGGCGAACGCTGAACTTAGAAGAAACTCCGAAACCAGCCGACGTCGCAGACGCCTTGGCTGTTGCGATTTGCGCATCGAAGAGAGCTAAGGGCCTAGGCACTAATGCCCAGCAAAAGTGGGTCGCAGCAGCTAAGAGTGCCAACCGCAGATTAGGTTAGTTACGTGATATCAAGCCTGCAGGGAACCATTAGCCACTTGGGCCAAGATCGTCTTACGCTGGTTGTATCAGGTGTTGGTTTTTCGATTCAGGTCACTAGTCGTCACGCAGCAAAACTCTCGGTCGGCCAAGAGCTCTTGATACAAACAAAACTTGTGGTTAGAGAAGACGATCTTTCCTTGTTTGGTTTTCAGACCAGCCAAGAGGCTGAACTATTTGACTTGCTCTGCGGTGTGAATGGAATTGGTCCCAGGCTTGCAATGACAACACTTTCTGGGCTGACCGGTGACCTCTTAGTCAATGCAATCAATTCCCAGGACGAGAGTGCGTTTCGCTCGATTCCAGGAATCGGACCGAAGACGGCGAAACTGGTATTGATCACCTTGAGCGGCAAGGTGGGGTTGTCCTCAAGCGTCAGGGTCAATGAAAACGTTCTGCAGGCGATGCTTCAACTGGGTGGCGATGAAATTGCGTCCAGGAAGCTTCTTTCAAGCCTTGATCAGTCACTTTCTGAGTCTGCGCTGCTAAAGCTGGCATTAGCCGAACTTGGTCGTTCGAAGTTGACCTCATGATTGAGTCCGCACCTGAGGAGAGGGCTCTCGAAGCAGCACTGAGACCAAAAGTTCTTGGAGACTTCGTAGGCCAAGAAAAAGTTGTTAAGCAGATTTCGCTAGTGATAAAGGCGGCCAAGCTGGGTGGAAGGACCGCGGATCACATCTTGCTAGCAGGGCCTCCTGGCCTTGGTAAAACCACCCTCGCAATGATTGTTGCCCATGAGGCGGAGCGGACCCTCAAGCTGACTAGCGGCCCAGCAATTCAATCTTCGGGTGACCTGGCATCGATACTCTCTGCCCTTGAGGCCGGTGACGTTTTGTTTATCGATGAAATCCACCGCATGTCAAGAAGTGCCGAGGAGATGCTGTATCTGGCGATGGAAGATTTTCGAGTTGACGTGATGGTTGGCAAAGGTCCAGGCGCAGCTTCTATTTCTCTTGATATCGAGCCGTTCACACTTATTGGTGCGACTACTAGAAGCGGAATGCTGCCTACTCCTCTCAGGGACCGTTTTGGTTTCACGGCTTTCCTCGAGTACTACGAAGCCGATGAGATTGCACGAGTGCTAGAAGCATCTTCGCTGAAACTCGGCATCGACCTGCAAGCCGAGGCGCTTGATTTATTGAGCACTCGATCGCGAGGTACGCCTCGAATCGCAAATCGCCTGCTTAGGCGAGTGCGTGATTTTGCAAGCGTCAATGAGCACAGCGTTATTGATTACGGAATAGCGTTAGACGCGATGACATTATTCGAGGTGGATAAATTGGGCCTGGATCGAGTAGACAGAACTCTCCTGACAATGCTGGCAACTAAATTTAGCGCCAAGCCGGTAGGGCTTTCGACCCTCGCCGTCGCCCTCGGCGAAGAGCCCGAGACCATTGAAGCCGTGATAGAACCTTTCTTGATTAGAGCCGGATTATTGCAGCGAACACCGCGCGGCAGAGAGATAACAAGTCACGGTTTAGTTCATTTAGGGATTCAGTAGAGCAAGTTTTTCATCTAAGCCCTATAATTTCGGGGTACCAATCGGTTAGGAAAACCTTGGATTTAATACTATTAGCGGTTCTTGCCGCCATGATTCTGTTGCTGGTAAACCAGAACAGGAAGCGAAAGCGCGACGCGGCGAATCTAGTTGAGACTCTTCAGGTTGGGTCAAACGTTATTCTCCACGCGGGTATCAAGGGAAAAGTCATTGCCATTGGCGAAGACGACCTAGAGATAGAGACCACGCCGGGTACGAAGCTCAAGGTGCTTAAGCAAGCAGTAAGAGCAATCCAGACTTCTGAGGAGAACTAGCTTTGGCTGAGAACACCACTACAACATCCGCTAGACGGAAGCTCTCATGGCTGACCGGTATTGCAGTCTTCTTCATTGGGCTAATGGTTTGGGGTGTAGCTACGGTTCAGCCCGGCGCATCATATGCACCTGAGTTGGGACTTGACCTTCAGGGCGGAACCCAGATTATTCTGACCCCCACCATTGCCGAAGGTGACCAAGCAAGTTCTGAGCAGCTAACTCAGGCCGTGACCATCATTCGACAGAGAATCGATGGATCCGGAGTTGGAGAAGCGCAGGTTTCGATTCAGGGTAATCAAAACATTGTTGTTGCAATTCCAGGGACTCCAGACGCAACTACTCTTCAACTTATAAAGGCAAGCGCATTGCTTGAGTTTCGGCCGGTAATTGTTCAGGGCATCTCTGCACCTGCTGCTGAGGGCGCACTTCCAGTAGACCTTGAAACTTTCAGCGATGTGACGGCTACCACGCCAGTGAACGCCAGCGATGCTGCCTGGATAACCGAGCGTCTTCAGGCTCAATTTGAAAACTTGGACTGTTCATTACCGTTTAGAGGACCAGGACAAGTGGATGATCCGACTGTAGGTCTTGTGACTTGCGACGAACTGTCACTCTATAAGTACATCCTTGGTCCGGTAGAAGTGCAGGGAGCTAACATCTCAGACGCCACTGCTGGAACAGTGACCACTCAAACAGGTGCAAGCACCAACACGTGGGCAGTCAACTTAGAATTCGATGGGACTGGCTCC
This sequence comes from Candidatus Aquiluna sp. IMCC13023, assembly GCF_000257665.1. Lineage (GTDB taxonomy): Bacteria > Actinomycetota > Actinomycetes > Actinomycetales > Microbacteriaceae > Aquiluna. Next base: position 186,923 of record NZ_AJKR01000003.1, on the reverse strand, counting down.
GATGCGTTCGGTTTGGTTACCTCAAGACTCTTTGGACTTCAAAGTCCGGGGAATCAATTTGCCATCACTCTTGACGGCCTGGTGATTACAGCTCCATCGACGAACGCAGTTATCACGAATGGTCAGGCTCAAATAACAGGATCATTCACTCAAGAATCCGCAACGGTTTTGGCTGATCAGTTGAAGTACGGTGCGCTACCGATTGGGTTTGAAGTTCAGTCTCAGGAGAACATCTCTGCGACTCTTGGATCAGAATCTCTTCGTTCCGGACTGCTAGCCGGACTAATCGGTCTAATCTTCGTGATTATCTACATGGCCTTCCAGTACCGCGGTCTAGCTACCGTAGTTCTTGGGTCGCTAATTGTGGCCGCGCTCTTGGTGTATCTAGCAATTGCGTTCCTATCATGGCGACAGGGCTACAGGCTCTCACTTGCTGGAGTAGCCGGTTTGATCGTAGCTATTGGAATTACCGCTGACTCGTTCATTGTCTACTTCGAAAGAATTAGGGACGAGCTGCGAGACGGTAGAAATCTAGAAAGCGCAGTCGAGGCTGGTTGGAAGCGAGCAATACGCACAATCTTGATCTCAGACGCCGTTAGCTTTACAGCAGCGGTAGTCCTCTACTTGCTAACAAGCTCTTCGGTTCGCGGCTTCGCGTTCACCTTGGGTCTAACAACCTTGATTGACCTCTTGGTAGTGACCATGTTCACCCATCCACTAGTTCAGCTGCTGGCCAGAAACAAGTTCTTCGCCTCGGGTCACCGTTTCTCTGGATTTGATCTTTCAGCCAGAGAGGTTTCCTATAAAGGACGAGGCGAATTCAAGGTGTCCAAGTCACTAGCCGGCGGCAAGGCCGAAAAGTCTTCAAAGGAAGCACAAAAACGACAGACAATTGCCGAGCGAAAAGCTTTGGCGGGTCAGGGAGATCACGATGAGTAGGGCAAGAGATTTCGGAAACCAGCTTTACTCAGGTGAGCGCAGCTTTAATTTTGTAGCGCGCAGAAAGACCTGGTACATCATCGGTGCCGTGGCAGTCATCTTGGCATTGTTGCTGCCCGTAGCACGCGGTGGATTCAACTTTGGTATTGAGTTCCGCGGTGGTTCTGAATTCAGGCTCACAAACTCGCAAGAACTTCCACACCAGCTTGCGGTGGACGTAATTTCAGACATCGCACCGGGTTCACAGGTGAACGTGACTGACGTAGGACTCGCCGATATTCGGATTCAGACTGAGCAACTCGAAGACGTGCAGTCAGAGCGGGTTCGCTTGGCTCTCGCCGACGCCTACGGGCTAGACGATGCTGCTGTGGCGTCTAGCTTCATTGGACCAAACTGGGGGGCTGACGTAACCAATCAAGCCCTAATGGGACTCATTGTCTTTTTGATTCTTGTTTCCCTGTTGATTGCTGTCTACTTCAGAAGCTGGAAGATGTCGGTAGCGGCAGTTTTGGCCCTCGCCCACGACCTTATTCTTACCGCTGGTATCTATGCCGGTGTTGGATTTGAGGTCACACCGGCCGCGGTAATTGGATTCCTTACTATTTTGGCGTACTCGCTTTATGACACGGTTGTCGTGTTCGACAAGGTTCGAGAGAACACCCTTGAAGTTGAATACTCGGAGACTCGAACTTTTGGCGAGATGGTGAATCTTGCGGTGAACCAAACATTGATTCGTTCGATCAACACATCGGTTGTGGCTGTGCTACCGGTGGCTTCGATCTTGTTCGTAGGTTCATTGCTGCTTGGCGCCGGAACCCTGAGGGACATCGCCTTGGCGTTGTTTGTGGGAACTATCGTAGGAACTTACTCATCTATCTTCTTGGCAGCACCGATTTATGCGCACCTACGCGAATCTGAGCCGACTTTGAAGAAAGCCGCTGACAAAGTAGTAGCCAGCCGCGCGTAGAATTGAGTCCATTCGATAGAGGATGGAAACATGACGGATGCGAAGAGCAGTTCACTTCGCTCTCGTCTGCCTAAAATATTTACAAAATCCTCCACTTCGTATGGCACCGACTTGGCTTCACTGATTCGTGTAGTCAGAACAAACCACCCCAAAGCCGACCTGGCCGTAATTGACAAGGCCTTTCAGTACGCCGAGAAGTATCACACCGGTCAGCTGAGAAAAAGTGGGGAGCAGTACATAACCCACCCACTAGCAGTTGGCAGAATACTTGCCGACCTTGGCTCCGGGCCTGCAACAATTGCGGCCGCCCTACTGCACGACACAGTAGAGGACACTGAGTACTCGATAGAGGCCCTCGAGAAGGACTTTGGTCCCGAAGTCGCGCTACTGGTCGACGGGGTCACGAAACTAGACAAGGTCAAGTTCGGTGACAGCGCGCAGTCAGAAACCATGCGCAAGATGGTGGTTGCCATGAGCAAGGACGTTAGAGTCCTCGTCATCAAGCTTGCGGACAGACTTCACAATGCGAGAACCTGGGGATTTGTGAGCCCCGAGTCCGCGAGAAAAAAGGCGCAGGAAACACTGGAAATCTACGCGCCACTAGCGCACCGCTTGGGTATTTCAACGATGAAAGTTGAGCTTGAAGATATTAGTTTCAGCGTGCTCTATCCGAAGGTTTACGAAGAGATCGTCTCGCTGGTTGGTCAAAGAAACCCTTTGAGATCCGACTACACGCAAAACGTAATAGACGAGATTTCCTCCGAGCTTCGAAACGGCAAGGTCAAGTCAAAGATTGACGGACGACCTAAGCAGTACTACTCGATCTACCAAAAGATGGTTCTTCGAGGAAGAGAGTTTGACGACATCTACGACCTTGTGGGTGTGCGAGTGATAGTTGCAAGCGTAAAAGACTGCTATGCGGCTCTGGGTGCCATACACGCCCGCTGGTCGCCGCTACCGGGCAGATTCAAAGACTACGTAGCGATGCCGAAGTTTAATCTTTATCAGTCGCTGCATACGACAGTTGTCGGCCCAGACGGCAGAGCAGTTGAGATACAGATAAAAACCCTTGAGATGCATCAGCGAGCTGAGTTCGGCGTGGCGGCCCACTGGAAGTACAAGGCGCAATCTGGAAAGAGCGAGAAGGAAGTCGATTTCGCCTGGATGAAGCAACTTTCAGACTGGCAAGAGGAGACCGCAGACCCGGGGGAATTCCTGGATAATCTTCGATTCGAAATTGGCGCCAAGGAGCTTTATGTCTTCACGCCTAAGGGCAAAGTTGTGGGACTAGCCGCCGGATCGACACCGGTGGACTTCGCTTACGCGGTCCACACGGAAGTCGGTCATAAGACAATTGGCGCAAAGGTTAACAGCCGTCTGGTGCCTCTGGAAAGCAAACTACAAGCTGGTGATTCGGTAGAAGTCCTAACTTCGCGATCAGAATCCGCCGGGCCTAGCAAGGACTGGTTGAACTTTGTGGCTTCCCCTGGAGCGCGCGCAAAGATAAAGCACTGGTTTGCCCAAGAGCGCAAGGAAATCGCTACCGAGGACGGTAAAGAAGCTCTGGCTCGCGGGCTTCGACGAAAAGGTCTCCCTGTTCAATCGCTTATGTCATCGGATTCACTGACAAAGCTTGCCGAAGAGCATGGTTTGGTGGGGATTCAAGCGCTGTTCAATGCGATAGGCCAGGGCCAGCTAACCGTCGGTACGGTCATCGACAGGCTAAAGCAGCTTGAGGGACTGACTCCAGAAGCTATCACCGAGGAGTTACCGATACAGGTACCTAAGTCTCTTCGTCAACGGAGAAATGAATCTCAAGGGGTTTTAGTCAAGGGCGATCCAGATGTCATGTCAAAGATGGCTAGATGCTGCACCCCGGTTCCTGGTGACGAGATAACTGGTTTCATTACCCGTGGGGAGGGAGTTTCGGTACACCGAACGGACTGTAAAAATGTGCAATCTCTTGCAAAAGAGAGGATCGTTGAAGTTTCCTGGGCTGATGAAGCCAGGGGAGTGTTCATGGTTCAGATTCAGATTGAGGCTTTAGATCGATCTGGTCTGCTTAGCGATGTAACCCGAGTGCTAACCGAAAGCCACGTGAACATCCTGAACGCATCGGTCTCAACCGGCAAGGACAGGGTCGCTATTAGCAAGTTCGTCTTTGAGATGGCTGACCCATCACATCTGGATCACGTTCTAAACCAAGTCCGGAGAGTCGAAGCTGTCTACGACGTGTATCGAGTGAAAAGCAGCTAGGTCTAGTCGACCGCTTGAGATGCAGCTAACAACCAGGCCTTGCGAGCGGTTATTTGCTCTTCAATTTCTTTTTTCTTCTCGGGCTTAGCCAGCTCGAGGCTCTTTTCAAGACCCGCAATCGCTTCCTCAAGTTGCGAGACTAGAGAATTCGAGCGTGCTTTTGCAGCTGGATCAGATCGTCGCCATGCGTCGGCAGCAGCATCTGCAATCTTCTTCTCTGCTTTTCTAATTGGGTCTTCAATTTTTCTCACCTGGTCGCGAGGGATGTGTCCAATCTTTTCCCATCGCGCCTGGATGTTGGCCAGGGACTTCTTTGCTGACTCAATGTCATCGAAATTCAGCGCCTCAATCTCAAGGTTGAGGGCAACCTTCTGCTCAAGATTCGCCTTTTGGCTAGTTTCAATCTCGGCGTCCTCGGCCTTCTTGGCAGCGAAAATGGCGTCGCCAGCGGCGCGGAACTCTTTCCAGAGCGCCTCTTCTGCCTTACCGGCCTTGCCAGCCAGTTTCCATTGATTCTGAAGCTTCTTGTATTGATCAGTTGCGCCAGCACCCTTTGCGAGGAGGGCCTTAGCGCTTTCTACAAGCGAGGTTTTCTCGGCCTTGGCTTCCTTGAACGAACCATCCAAGTTAGCGAAAAACGCACGGCGGCCCTGCTCGAACTTCGCGCGGGCTTGGGAAAAGCGCTTCCAAATCGGGTCGGTCTTGGCCTTGGGAACCTTAGGGCCTTCCTTCTGAAGTTTTTGCCAACGCTCAAACAACTCAGTCATCTCAACGGCCGACTTTTTCCAGTTGATCCCGCCGAGATTGGCCACCATCGCTTCTGCCCTGGCAGCTATCTCTTCCTTGGCTGCCATTGCAAGCTCATTTGCTGCAGCGCGTTCTTCGTTGGCCTTGGCACTGGTTGCATCAATTAGTCCGGTAACCGCCTCAACCCGATCACGCAAGTTCTGAACGTTTCCGACTGCCTTTGGTTCAACTAGCTCGGCCTTTAGGTGTTCGCGCGTGGTTTTTAGGCTTTTGGCATCCGTGATACCAGCTGCTAGTCGCTGCTCCAGCGTTCGAACCTGGGCGGCTAGATCATCAAATTTTCGTGTGAAATAGCTCAGCGCATCTGCTGCTGGAACGTTTGGATATTGACCGACGATGCGCTCTTGCCCACCGTCTATCAAGTAGACGTTATTAGCCTCGTCTACGCGACCGAATTCACTGCTTGTCAAGGGTTGCTCCTACTGGTTTTGTCTTACTCTACCGAAACAGAACTTATCAATACTTCATCTAGCGGAGATGCGTCTGAAGAACCGTCAATTGTGCCGGCCTCTGCGATCGCCTCTACGGCATCCAACCCTCCTGTAATCGAACCGAAGATGGTGTATCCACCGACTGCGTCAGACGGGATAGTCGAATCTTGGTAAACAATGAAGAACTGAGAGCCCATGGAGCTATCGTCTCCACCTCGACGAGCCATTGCTAGGACGCCCTCGGTGTAAAGGTCCGCCTCGGGAGCGTTTTCAATCGGACCCCAGTTGTAACCGGGCCCGCCGGTGCCATCGCCGCTTGGGTCGCCGCACTGAAGAACGTAAATACCTGAAGTAACAAGTCGGTGGCAGCTGACGTCTTCGTAAAAGCCATTTTTGGTAAGGGAAACAAAGTTGGCTACTGCCTGAGGAGCTAGGTCTCCGGCAAGGTCAAACGTGAGCTCCTCGCCATTCAGGTTTAGAGAACCGTTCCACACTCTGCCCTCGGCAAGAGCTAAATCGGGAACACCTGTTGGATCCACATCTGTGGCATCAGCAGGCGTTTCAACCTGATCGGAAGTCTCGGCAAGATCAGCCTCCTGGCCCCCTGGACCAAATGAGAAATATGCGAGTTGCCCTGCGAAGGCCAGCGCAACCGCTCCGGCCGCCACCGCCAAGAACACGCGGTTGTCCTTTTTAGACCTCACGGCTCTACTGCTAATGAGGTCTTGCTTTGCCTGGTAATTTTCTAACTTGCTGTTTGATTTCATAACTCACCCTTTTATCGCCTTGGTAATTCTAGGTGTTGCTTAGAGTTAGCGTGTGGTTGAAATTCCCCTTGCTGCCAGACTGAGACCAAATTCACTTACCGAAGTGATAGGTCAGTCGAGGGCACTCATTGAAAACGGGCCGCTGGCCAGGCTCATATCCGGCGATCAAACAGGTTCCTGGCCCTCCGTAATTCTTTGGGGACCACCCGGAAGCGGAAAGACCACGATTGCTCGACTTATTGGCAACAATGAAAAAGCACACTTCCTAGAGCTCAGCGCGGTTAGCGCCTCGGTCGCGCAGGTCAGAGAGCTAATAGCCAAAGCCAAAGAGCTCAAAAATCTATACGATCGACCAACCGTGCTGTTCCTTGATGAAGTTCACCGATTCTCAAAGTCTCAGCAGGATTCATTATTGAATGCAGTGGAGTCCGGAATCATTACGCTGGTGGCTGCTACTACTGAAAACCCCTCCTTTAGCGTTATCACACCATTGATTTCAAGATCTGTGGTGGTGAAGCTTGAACCATTGAATGATGCTGATGTGCTATCGATCATGAACCGCGCTCTGGAGTCAGACAGTGGTTTGCCCAATGCAACCTTCGAAACAGATGCGCTGAAATATCTGGCAAAGATTTCCTCGGGTGATGCCAGAAGGGCTCTCACTCTTATGGAGGCAGCGGCCAATGGTTCAAGCAATTCAGTCAGCCTAGAATCCGCCAAGTTGGCGGCGCAGTCGACAATTGTCTACGACCAAGCAGGGGATCAGCACTACGACACGATTAGCGCATTTATCAAATCTGTTCGTGGCTCAGATGCCGACAGTGCACTGCACTACTTGGCAAGAATGATTGCAGGCGGCGAGGATCCGAGATTTATCGCGCGCAGGCTAATGATTCTTGCGAGCGAAGATGTTGGCTTGGCAGACCCACACGCACTCGTGCTGGCAGAGGCGACTGCTGGGACGGTAGAACGTATTGGAATGCCTGAGGGCAGAATTCCCTTGGCGCAACTAACCATCTATTTGGCACTTGCTCCAAAGTCAAACCGTGCCTACCAGGCTATAAACATGGCCATGGCAGCCGTCGAGGCAGCTAACACCAAGCCAGTTCCTGCAGCACTGAGGTCAACCGGCGCCGTGGGCTACAAGTACCCACATGATGACCCCAGGGGAGTCCTTCCGCAAACATATCGAGACGGCGATGAGCTCTTTTATCACCCTTCCGAGCATGGATTTGAGGCTGAATTAGCCAAGCGAGTCGAAATGATTAGAAAAATCCTTGCCAGATAGTGACACTTAACCATTCGCTCTGGTAGGATTTTCGGGTTATCTGGATTCAGCGGCTGTAATCCGGACACTACGAAATATCCAATCTAAAGTTTGATTTGAAAGGTACCTTTTTGTCGAAGGCAACAAGATCCCGCAGTAAGACCCGTCTATCGCGTGCCCTGGGCATCGCGCTGACGCCAAAAGCTGCAAAGTATATGGAAAAGCGACCTTATGGTCCAGGTCAGCACGGTCGCACCAAGCGCAAGACTGATTCTGATTACTCAGTTCGTCTCCGCGAGAAGCAGCGCTTACGTGCTCAGTACGGAATTCGCGAGGCTCAGCTTCGCAACACATTCAAGGAAGCCAAGCGCACTGCTGGCCTAACCGGTGAGAACCTGGTTGAGCTATTAGAGATGCGTCTTGATGCCCTAGTTCTTCGTTCGGGCATGGCCCGCACGATTGCTCAGTCACGCCAGATGGTTGTTCACCGCCACATCCTTGTGGATGGCGAGCGAGTTGACCGCCCATCCTTCCGCGTCAAGCCAGGACAGATGATTCACGTCCATGACAAGTCAGAGCGAACCGAGCCTTTCCAGGTTGCGGCAGCCGGAGGTAACTCCGATGTACTTGCAAAGACACCTGAGTATCTAGCAGTGGATCTTGACAAGCTTCAGGTGACGCTATTGCGTCGTCCGAAGCGCGAAGAGGTTCCTGTGACCTGTGAAGTACAGCTTGTAGTTGAGTTCTACGCAGCTAGGTAGTTAGGAACATGACAGGCGGCGAAATAGCAGTGGTCATTCTGGCCGCTAGCTCCGCACTGTTTGTTGTTCTTCTGGGATTTCCTCTGGTAAAACTGGGGAAACTTTTGGACCAGACCGCAGCCACTGTCACAACTTTCAATGCTGAATTCGAGCCCATCCTTGCGGAAGCAAAAACGACTCTTGCCGAGGCAAATAAGCAGCTCAAGCGCGTTGATAACATAACCAAAGACGTGGAGCAAGTCACAACTAACATCAGCTCACTAGTTGCGGTTTTCACCGCTTCGGTCGGTGGACCGTTGACAAAGATGTTCGGCGTCGTTCAGGGCGTAGCTAAAGTGTTCGGCAAACGGAGGTAGTCATGTCAAAACTAGGTTGGTTCATCGCAGGCATTGGTATGGGCGCTCTTGCGCTGCAGCAACTTCGGGATAACCCAAAGGCTCAGGGCGCCGTGGACGAAATACGCATAGCGGCAAAAGACTTCTCGGATTCAATCGCAGCGGGTTACCAAGAGCGCGAAGCTGAACTGAAAAAATCAGCTAAAACTAAGAAGTAGCAAATGAAGACTGCCGAAATTAGGCGTCGGTGGCTGTCCTACTTTGAGAGTAAAGGACACACGATTGTCCCTAGCGCTCCGCTCATAAGCCAAGACCCAACACTCATGTTCGTCGTAGCCGGAATGGTGCCTTTCATTCCCTATATGACGGGGGTTATGCCATCTCCCTACAAGCGGGCAACCTCGGTTCAAAAGTGCGTGAGAACGCTTGACATTGACGAGGTGGGCAAGACAACTCGCCACGGAACTTTTTTCCAGATGAACGGAAACTTTAGTTTTGGTGACTACTTCAAAAAAGATGCAATTACTTATGCCTGGGAATTACTGACTTCCTCTGTTGAGATCGGCGGGTACGGATTTCTTCCTGAAAAACTTTGGGTAACGGTCTACGAGGACGACGAAGAGTCGATTCAGCTGTGGTTGGAAAACACCAATGTCCCCATAGAGCGTATTCAAAAGCGCGGAATGGCGGATAACTATTGGTCAACTGGCCAAAGGGGACCGGCGGGGCCTTGTTCCGAGATTTACTTTGATCGAGGACCCGATTACGGGGTCGAGGGTGGCCCTGCTGCCGACGAAGATCGCTACATAGAAATCTGGAATCTCGTTTTCATGCAGTACGAACGCGCCGACGGCGGAACCAAGGATCACTTCGAGATCATTGGTGACCTACCGGAGAAAAACATTGACACCGGCATGGGGCTGGAGCGGGTCGCATTTCTGCTCCAGGAAGTCGAAAACATTTATGAAATTGACCAGATACGGCCACTAATAGATCTAGCAAGTCAATTGAGCGGCAAGAAATACGGAGACCTGGAAGTTGACGATGTCCGAATGCGGGTAATCGCCGACCACATTCGCTCCTCACTAATGCTGATGTCCGATGGAGTGACCGCATCTAACGAAGGACGTGGTTATGTTCTCCGTAGGCTTTTGCGCAGGTCCATAAGGGCTCTTAGGCTTCTGGGTGTAACCGAGAGTAGTTTTGAGAGGCTATTTACGGTTAGCAAGGATGCCATGGTTGAGGCATATCCCGAGCTAGAGGAAAACTTCCCTCGGATTCTTAGAAGCGCGCTTTCAGAGGAAACAGGATTTGCAAGAACCCTCGAGACTGGAACTTTGGTACTTGAGCAGGCAATTGCCGCGGCGAATGGAATTCTCTCCGGTGCCACTGCGTTTGAATTGCACGACACCTATGGGTTCCCAATCGATCTAACGGTCGAAATAGCAGCAGAGTCAGGCCTTGAAGTAAATCGAGAAGGCTTCGTTGAGCTGATGGATGAGCAGAAACAAAGAGCCAAGCAGGATGCCAAAGATAAGAAGATGGGTGGGGGATCCCTACAGGTTTACAGCGAGGTTCGCGCTAAGGGAGAAACGCTATTTACCGGCTATGACTCCCTACAAAGCGCGGCAACTGTCATTGGTCTTGTGAGAGACGGCGTCTCCGTGAACACCTTGAGCCAAGGGCAAATTGGGGAAGTGTTTCTAAACTCGACATCGCTTTACGGAGAATCGGGCGGCCAGGCAGCTGACGCCGGAATCATAACCGGAGAAGGGTTCACGCTAGACGTTTTGGATGTCCAAAAGCCGGTCAAGGGGCTATTCGCGCACAAGGTAAAGGTTTCTTTCGGTGAGGTTGCAATCAATTCTGCCGCGACCACCATTGTCGATGCAGATTGGCGACTCGGGGCTTGTCAGTCTCACAGTGCGACGCACGTTGTCCACGCGGCCATTAGGCAAGTGCTTGGACCCCAGGCTTTACAGTCGGGTTCGTTTAATAGACCCGGTTACATGAGATTGGACTTCGCATGGGGCGAGAGCCTGAGCGAGGCCACGAAGAGCGAAATAGAAGAGGTCTCAAACCTCGCAATCAGATCAGATTTGTCGGTCACAGCAGACTTTATGACCGTGGCAGAGGCCAAAGAGTTCGGCGCAATAGCCCTATTTGGAGAAACATATGACGAGCAAGTCAGAGTTGTTCAAGTTGGTGGCCCATGGTCAAGAGAACTCTGTGGTGGTACCCACGTTTCAAGAACCGCCCAAATTGGCTTGGTGAGCCTGGTATCAGAGGCATCTGTTGGCTCTGGCTCAAGACGCATAGAAGCACTGGTTGGCATGGAAGCGCTCACTTCTTTGCAGGCCGAACGCGATCTCGTGAGAAGGATTGCACTTCAACTGAAGGCTCCTGCCGGCGAGGTTGAGGCTCGCGTCACCGAGTCTCTGGCGGAACTAAAGGCTTCCAGCAAGATAGTTTGTGACATGGAAATGGCGAAGCTTCAAACTCAAATACCCACTCTTGCGAAGGCTGCGACATCGGTAAACGGAATTGACCTTCTGGCTCTTGAGGTTGACACCTCAGATTCTGATCAGCTTCGCGCCTTGGCCATGGGCCTAAAGGCTCACCTGGGAGCTGCGTCCATCGTGATTTTGGGCAGCAAGGCAAGCGGGTCAGGGGTTGTAATAGTTGTGGCAGGCGCTGCTGCGGTTGCCAAGGGCTACAAGGCCGGTGAGCTGGTTTCAGTTGCTTCGAAGGTACTAGGCGGTGGTGGCGGTGGAAAGCCAGAGCTTGCCCAGGGCGGCGGCACGAACATTGACAAGCTTTCCGAGGCAATCGCGGCGGCAGCTGCAATAGTGTGATGAAAAAACTTGCCGTTGATGTGGGCCTAGCTCGAATCGGAGTCGCCATCTCGGTTGACTCGCTCGCAATTCCACATTCCGTTATTAGTCAGAGCGACACAGCAATCGCAGAACTCGTCGCTATTTACCGCGAGAAAAACGCTGAATGTATCTATGTAGGGCTTCCGCTATCTCTTCGGGGCGGCCATACTGCCAGCACAAAAATGGCGATTGAATTCGCCGAACTTATTGCCGCACAAGGCCTTCCAGTGAGGCTTATTGACGAAAGGCTCACCTCAAAAACAGCCCAGCAATCCCTCAGACAAGCCGGCAAGAATGCAAAACAGCAAAAGGCAATAATAGATGCTTCGGCGGCTTGTCTTATATTGGAGTTTGCGCTTGCTTCAGAGAAGCCCGGTGAGTTAGCCGGAAGAGGATTGGATAATTTGGATGACTGATGGCTTGGAGCCGATGCCACCTAAGAGAAGCTCAAAGCGTTCTTGGCTTGCAGCGATTATTTCGATTGCCATTGTTGGCGCGTTAGTCGGTGGCGGGCTATTTGTTGCTAGCTCCAGTGTTCAGGACTTTCTCTCACGTTTCCAGGTAGAGGATTACGAAGGTCAAGCAGGCCCAAACACGGTGTTAATAATTTCTCCGGGGGACACAGGCGAAGTGGTAGCTAGAAAAATGGTTGAAGCCGACATCATCAAGAGCTTCGATGCGATCTATCGAGACATGCTGAACGTTGATTTGGTCATTTTCCCGGGTAGCTATGAGTTTCCGACCAAGCTTTCCGGCTCGGCTGCATTGAAACTTTTGATGTCAGGATCCAATCGAATGCTGGTTTCAACAACCATCCCAGAGGGTCTCAGCGTCGCGCAAATACTTCCAAGGCTGTCAGAGGATTTGGGCATTTCGATTTCAGATCTAGAAGAGGGAATTGCGCAACAGCTCTCCAGGATTCCGGCCGATGCACCCAGCATCGAGGGCTTTTTATTTCCAGCAACCTACAGCTTCGACCCAAACCCAGAGGCCAACGAAGTCATCAAAGCAATGGTTGATCGCATGGAACAGGAGTTATTCAAGTATGAAATTCCACTTGCCGACTCGCTACCTACACTGACTTTGGCCTCAATGGTTGCAAGCGAAGGCAGGTTCGAGGAGGACTTGTTCAAGATCTCCCGCGTCTTCCTGAATCGACTAGATGTTGGCATGGCGCTTCAGTCTGACCAAACCGTGAAGTATCGATACGAGGGCAGCCTTGAGTCTTTCCAGGAAGGGCTGAAGGACACCGAATCTCTTTTTAATACATTTAGTCACCCCGGATTGCCAATTGGACCAATAACAAATCCCGGAGGTTTAGCCATTGAGGCTGCGCTTCGCCCGGCGGACGGCGCCTGGCTGTACTTCGTAGCGATAAACCTTGACACCGGTGAAACCGTTTTCTCTGAAACATTGCGTGAGCATGAGATTGCCGCCGAAATCTATAGGCAATGGCTTCGGGACAGCCCAGATTATGACTAAGCACTACGCGGTCCTTGGGTCTCCGATTTCTCACTCGAAGTCTCCTCTGATCCACACCACCATCTTCAATCACCTAAATACCGATGCTGACTACCACTCTCATGAGGTAGTCGACTTAGCAAGCTTTTTGAATAGCAAGCATGGGCTTGCTGGCCTAAGCCTGACAATGCCCCTTAAAGATCAAGCCTTCGCGGTTGCCAATGAGCTTGATTTTTGGGCGCAGCGCTCCGAGTCAGTCAATACTTTGAAAAAAACAGAATCTGGATGGGCGGGCTACAACACAGACGTTTTTGGTCTTCGGCAAGCGGCAAATCTACTGACTTTCCAATCTGTTGCCGTTCTTGGAACTGGGGCAACGGCAAGGTCTGCTCTGGCGGCATTCCAAGATTCAAATTTGATGCTTTGGGGTCGTAATCAGGATTCAGCGAAGGATCTCTCAAAGAGATTCGATGCATCCAATCAGGACCTAATGGCCGCTCTTTCAGCAGATCTGGTTGTTAGCACTATTCCTGGTTCCGCGCTTTCTGGCCTCACCTCCAAAGACTCTAGACACCCAGGAACTCTAATCAGTGCCGATTACGGAACAGATGCTTACCAAGCCGGTACGTCGTTTGAAAATGCCACATCCGGTCTAGAAATGCTTATGTGGCAAGCGGTCGGCCAGCAAAGAATATTTACTGGTCTGGGCCTAAATGCTCCTTTGCCAGATGAAGAGATTTTGATAGAAGCCATCAGGCGAGCACTAGACATGACAAAATAGTTAGATGCTTAGATGGATAACAGCCGGTGAATCACATGGCCCGGAATTAATTGGCGTCATTGAAGGTCTCCCAGCCGGAGTTCCAATTTTGGACGAGGATCTTCAACAGGCTCTAGCCAGGAGAAGGCTCGGCTACGGCCGCGGAGCAAGAATGAAATTTGAGCAAGATCTCATTTCACTGTCCAGCGGAATCAGATTCGGCCAGTCTCAGGGTGGACCAATAGCAATACGAATTGCGAACACCGAGTGGCCAAAGTGGGAAACGGTGATGAGTGCCGCTCCAGTGGATGCTGATCTTCTAAGTGGAGGACGCGCAGCACCGTTGACTCGTCCGCGCCCTGGTCATGCCGATTTCACTGGAATGCAGAAGTATGGCTTCGATGAGGCCAGACCAGTTCTTGAAAGAGCGAGCGCTCGTGAGACTGCAACTCGCGTCGCACTTGGAGCCATAGCTCAGAAATTCTTATCCGAACTTGGCATTGAGCTAGTCACTCACACCGTTGCAATCGGCGCTGCGATTTCTAAATCCGAAAACCTTCCGTCGCCAAACGATCTGGCTTATCTAGATGCCGATCCCGTTAGGTGCTTCGACAAGGCCGACTCAGACGCGATGGTCGCTGAAATCGACGACTGCCACTCAACTGGTGACACCGTTGGCGGAGTTTGCGAAACCCTTGTTTACGGTTGCCCTCCGGGACTCGGAAGTTATGTCCACTCGGATCGCAGACTAGATTCCCAGCTAGCCGGAGCTGTCATGGGCATTCAGGCCATGAAATCCGTAGAAATTGGCGATGGTATTGAGACCACGAGACGCCGCGGCAGCGTCGCTCACGATGAAATTGTGAACAGTGACCAGGGTGTTCAGCGTCTAACGGATCGAGCCGGAGGCATCGAAGGCGGCATGACTAATGGGGAGATTGTTCGAATCAGAGCCGGCATGAAACCGATCAGCACTGTTCCACGCGCACTACAGACAATCGACACCGGCACGGGTGAATCAACCACCGCTCATCACCAACGCAGCGATGTTTGTGCTGTTCCGGCATCCGGAGTGGTCGTGGAGGCCATGGTCGCTTTGGTTATTGCCAATGCCGTTTTGGAGAAGTTCGGTGGCGATTCCGTCAAAGAGGTTCTTCGCAACATGAACTCCTACCTCGAAAGCATCCCTGCGGCGTTGCAATCGAGGATTGTCAGAAAATAGTGATGGGCTCGATCGTCTTGGTGGGCCCGATGGGCGCCGGTAAGACGACGCTCGGCAAAAGACTCGCAAAAGTTCTAGACCTACCGTTTGTAGACACTGACAAGATGGTGACTGCAGATCACGGGTCAATTAAGGACCTGTTCGCGGCAAAGGGAGAGGCCTATTTCCGAGATCTTGAGTCTGCCGCTCTTGTCAAAGCCCTTGATGGCCGCAACGTTGTTGCCACTGGAGGCGGAATAGTGTTGTCTGAAGTTAATAGAGCGCTCCTTACCCAAAATGCGACGATATTCTTGGACACCAACATGGAATTTGTTCTTCGATCGCTAAACGTCTCCAAGCGTCCACTGCTAAAAGACAACCCTGAAAGCTGGGGGCAGATTTATCAGGACCGACTTGAGTTCTACAAGGAAGTTTCAATCGCTACCGTAAACACCGCAAACAACTCCGTTGGTGCCATCATGAAAAACTTAGAGTCAGAGGTCAGTAAATATGTCTAATATCTTGATCGGACGAGCCTTGCTCAATGAGATCCCCACCACGCTCAGCGGAGTTAAAAAAGTGCTGATTGTCTACCCGCAGCCCTTGGCCACGACTGCCGAAGCGTTGTCTGAAAACCTCAAAGATTCCGGGTTCGAGGTGCTACTAGCAGAGGTCCCCGCAGCCGAGGACGCCAAACGAGTAGAGGTGGCAGCTTTTTGCTGGCAGATCATGGGGAAATCCGATTTCAACCGCAACGACGCCGTCATTGGCCTTGGAGGCGGCTCCACAACTGATCTTGCTGGTTTTGTTGCAGCTACTTGGTTAAGGGGAGTGCGATCAGTACTAATACCCACCACTTTGCTAGGCATGGTTGATGCGGCAATAGGCGGAAAGACTGGAATAAACACAACTGAGGGTAAGAATTTAGTGGGAGCTTTCCACTCACCTCAGAGCGTTGTCATAGATCTTGACACCCTGCACTCCTTGGCAAGAAACGAGCTCTTGGCCGGAATGGCGGAGGTTGTGAAATACGGCTTTATTGCAGACCCATGGATTCTCGACACTTTGGAGAATGACCCAGCTGCCACTGATCCGGCGTCGAGTGTCTTCGAAGAGCTGATTAGACGCTCGGTGGCAATAAAGGAAGACGTGACATCTCGAGATTTCAATGAGACAGGAGAGCGCGAGTTTCTCAACTATGGGCACACTTTAGGTCACGCAATCGAGCATGCCGAAAGATATAAGTGGCGACACGGCGCAGCAATTTCGATTGGCATGGTCTTCGCCGCAGAGCTATCAATGCTTTCGGGCAAGCTATCCGAGGCCGATGTCATTAGGCACCGCAGTGTCTTTGAGGCGCTTGGCCTTCCAACTTCTTATCGTGCAGACCGCTGGCCACAGCTTTTAGACACCATGCAAAAGGACAAGAAGGCGAGGGCTGGCTCTCTGAGGTTCGTAGTCTTAGACAAAATTGGCAAGCCGACCATGCTAAATGCCCCCACGCCCGAACTTGTCTTCACAGCTTTTCAAGCAATAGTTGAATAGGGTTTAGGACATGTCGGTAATTTACGTACTAAATGGACCAAATTTGAATTTGCTTGGTGCCCGGGAACCTGAAGTGTATGGAACCTTTACGCTCAGTGATCTTGGAGACTCATTGCAGGCCTGGGCAGAAGCCAAGAATCAGACGATCAAGGTGCTGCAAACCAATAGCGAGGATGAGCTCATTGGCTGGATCCACGCGGCTATCGAGGAAAAATCAGCGGTTGTTATAAACCCTGCAGCCTTTACCCACTACAGCTACGCGCTTCGGGATGCTTGTGCCGCTCTAACCGGATCGGGGCTCTCTCTTGTAGAGGTGCACATCACCAATCCACACACACGTGAGGCGTTCAGGCACAACAGTGTCATCTCTGGTGTCGCCACCGGTGTTATCGCCGGCTTTGGTGTGGATAGTTACCTACTGGCTTTGGAACAACTAACCCGCCGCTAGAATCTTCAAGGCGCTAAGGAGAAAACAATGGCCAGCTCAAACGACTTAAAAAACGGCATGGTTCTAATGATCGATGGCCAGCTATGGGCTGTTATCGAGTTCCAGCACGTGAAACCCGGCAAGGGCCCTGCATTTGTTCGGACGAAGCTAAGAAGCGTTATCTCTGGCAAAGTCGTGGATAAGACCTTCAACGCTGGAGCGAAGATTGAAACAGCGAACGTCGACAGACGCGACATGCAGTATCTCTACAACGATGGTTCCGGATATGTGTTCATGGACGCCACTGATTACGATCAGCTCTCGGTACCCGCAGAGGTTGTCGGAGACGTAGCGAATTTCATGCTAGAAAACCAGAACGCCACGGTCGCTCTTCATGAGGGATCCGCACTCTACGTCGAGCTACCGCCCTCGGTGGTCCTAGAGATCACTTACACGGAGCCTGGCCTACAGGGTGACCGCTCGACAGGCGGCTCCAAGCCTGCGACTTTGGAAACTGGATACCAAATTCAGGTTCCGCTATTTATTGAGAACAACACCAGAGTTAAAGTCGACACCAGAACCGGTGAATACCTAGGACGCGTGAACGACTAGTTGAGTTCTCGAAGCAAGTCTCGCAAGCGAGCACTTGATGCACTTTATGCCTCCGGAATTAGAAACACTGACCCCATGGAGCTATTACAGGACACGGCGGCAGGCGTAGCCGACAGGCAGAACCAGGCCGCAATTTTTGACTATGCCGAGGCAATTGTCGTTGGTGTGTCTGGAAATCTGGCTCAAATAGACAACGACCTAAGACAGATCTCGGACGGTTGGTCACTAGAAAGAATGCCGAACATCGATCGGTCAATCTTGCGCCTCGGTGCATGGGAAATTCTTTTTAACGAGGATGTTCCAAACGAAGTGGCCATCGCCGAGGCCGTAACGCTAGCCGGCGAATACTCGACCGACGATTCGCCGAAATTTGTAAATGGAGTCTTGGCACGACTGGCAAAGGGCACGCAGGCCCTTTGAGGCTGTTATGATTTAGAGAAAGTTGCCCTTTAAAATCGTCCTGCGAGGCGAAGAAGGAGTAGGAAATTGTCCAACCGCGCTGTCCTAGACGGACCAGACATTCTCAGGGCGCTCAGGCGCATATCTCACGAAATCCTAGAGGCCAATGAGGGCCCAGAAAATCTCGTCATTTTAGGTATTCCAACTCGGGGAGTCGAGTTGGCTAGGCGCGTTGTTGAAATCCTTCAGGCCATCGAGCCTAACCAAATCATAGAGTTTGGCATTCTGGACATAACTATGTATCGTGACGACTCGGCGAAGGCCGAGCGAGAAATCCATGAAAGCAGCCTTCCGGTCTCAGGCATTGACGGCAAAGTTGTTGTATTAGTTGATGACGTTCTATTTTCAGGCAGAACTGTCAGGGCGGCACTGGATGCTTTGACCAGCTACGGCAGGCCTAAGCAGGTGAAGCTCGCGGTTCTTGTTGATCGGGGTCACAGGGAGCTGCCAATCCGGCCAGATTTTGTTGGAAAAAACCTCCCGACATCTGTTACGGAACGCGTTTCGGTCCAATTGATGGGCAGCGACGGTATCGATCAGGTTGTGATCTCGGGATGAAGCACTTAATTTCAATCAGGGATCTCACTAGGGACTCAGCCGTTGCTCTTCTTGATAGCGCGCAGCAGCTGAGTCAGGTTAACCAACGGACTATCAAGAGCTTGCCCGCACTGCGAGGCAAGACTGTAGTGAATTTGTTTTATGAAAATTCAACCAGGACCAGAATTAGCTTTGAAATTGCAGCAAAGCGACTGAGTGCCGATGTAATTAATTTTGATGCTCAATCCTCGAGCACCTCGAAGGGTGAGTCGCTTAAGGACACTGCGCAGACATTGGAGGCCTTAGGTGCTGCCGCCATAATCGTAAGACATCCAATGTCCGGTGCTGCACATTCTCTTGCCAATAGGGGCTGGGTTTCTGCGAGCATCATCAATGCTGGTGACGGAAGACACGAACACCCCACACAGGCATTACTAGATGCAATGACAATCAGGCAGCAAAAGAACTCGGGCGATGATCTTGCCGGCATCAAGGTTTTAGTCGTTGGAGACATTGAACACTCCCGGGTTGCAAGAAGTAACATGCTTTTGCTCTCACTCTTGGGAGCAACGGTCAGTGTTGCTGGTCCAGGGACACTTGTGCCAGAGGGCATCGAGGCTATGGGGGCCAAGGTTTACAAAACCTTTGATGAAGCACTTGATGAAAAGCCAGATGTTGTGATGATGCTGAGGGTGCAACTGGAGCGCATGCAAAAGGACGACACCTTTAGCACCCGGGAATACATCGCCAATTGGTCACTCGACCAGACACGATTGGGGCTACTTGGCAAAGAGACCGTGATCATGCATCCGGGCCCAATGAATCGTGGTCTCGAGATTTCCAACCAGGCCGCCAATGACCCTCGATCGGCTGTCCTTAGGCAAGTTGAAAATGGCTTGGCCGTTCGGATGGCGGTCCTGCATCGTGTGTTGTCGGGAGAGGATTCCAATTGATAATTTTAAAAAATCTGACCCTGTCCGATGGGTCGATTAACGATATAAGAATCGATGGCGGACAAATAGTTGAGATGGGTCGGATTTCAGACTCTGGAACGGACTGCACAGATTTGATTGGTCTGTCCGGCTTCGTGGATCCCCACACGCACCTAAGAGAGCCAGGCTTCGAGGCTAGCGAGACTGTTTTATCGGGTACTAGAGCTGCTAGCGCTGGGGGCTATTCAGCAATTTGCGCCATGGCAAACACGGATCCGGTTGCGGATGATTCGAATCTAGTTGAGCGTGTTTATGACTTAGGCGTTGAGGCTGGACTCTGCTTCGTGCAGCCCATCGGAGCTGTTACTAAGGGCCTCAAGGGACTGGAGCTATCAAGCATTGCAGACATGTCGACTTCGAGAGCGAAGGTGACCATGTTTAGTGACGACGGCATGTGCGTCCACGATGAAAACCTCATGAGACAAGCCCTTCTCGAAGTAAAGAAGTTTGGCGGCGTTGTCGCTCAGCACGCCCAGGATCCCAAAATGACTGTCGGGGCACAAATGAACCAAGGGGCAGTCGCTACCGAACTCGGCTTAACTGGTTGGCCGGCAATCGCGGAGGAGCAGATAATCGCGAGGGATGCTCAGTTGGCTCAAGAGACAGGTTCGAGGCTGCACATTTGCCACCTGACTACCGCAGGGGGAGTCGAGGTTGTCAGATGGGCAAAATCAAAGGGCATTCAAATAACCGCGGAGGTAACTCCACATCATCTATTGCTAACCGAGGAACTTGTTAGGACCTACGATCCGGTCTACAAAGTAAACCCTCCTCTCAGAACTGCCGATGACAACACGGCACTGCTGGCCGGGTTAGTAGACGGGACAATAGACATGCTGGGCACCGACCATGCGCCGCATTCAGGCGAAAAGAAGGACTGCGAATGGGAGAACGCAGCATTTGGAATGCTCGGCCTAGAGTCGGCCGCGAGCATCCTGCACCAAGTTCTTATTCAATCTGGAGCAGGCGACTGGAAGCTTTTTGAGGAAATAATCAGTAAGCGGCCAGCAAAATTGGCCAGCCTGGATAATCACGGCTTCATCAAAGTAGGCGCCCAGGCGAACATAACGGTGTTCAATCCTCATGAAAGAATAGCGGTGACCGAAATGAACCAGTCCAAGTCAAACAACAGCCCATACTTGGGACTCGAATTCATTGGACGAGTGCAGCACACGATTTACCAAGGTCAATTTTCGATGATGAATCAATCAGTTAGGGAACATTAATGACGCGAGAACTTATCGGTGGACTTGCTCTTCTAATCGTCCCAACAATTGCCGTCCTCATTCTTTTTAGGATTCGATTCAGGCGACGATCCCAAGAGAAAATTCTCTATGATCTGCCGGCATTTTCTGCCGAAAACGACTTAGGTGAGGTGTTGTACGTGAGCACTGTGTTCTCATCTGATCTGCTTGCAAAGGTCTGGGCCCAGGGGCTCGGAAATAGAGGAAACGCAAGACTTTGGCTCGGCAAGAATGGCATTGGACTTGCCAGAAATGGTGAGAAGGATTTCAACATTCCCACCTCCGCGATCCAGTCACTGAGTGAAGCGAATGCGACCATAGACAGGGGAGTCGAGGCAAAGGGTCTAATTAGCATTTCCTGGAGCCACAACAATGTTGGTCTTGTTACAAACATTCGATTCCGTGACAAGCAACGACACAACGAGATAAAAAGGACTTTGATTGAGAAATTGGGAGTGAGTTTTGCATAAAGCACATCTAGTACTGGAAGACGGATCAATTTTCGAAGGCGAACGCTATGGGGTGGCCGGTGTCAGTGTCGGAGAGTTGGTCTTCGCAACTGGAATGACAGGGTACCAAGAGACTCTGACGGACCCTTCCTACGCCGGGCAGATTGTTATGCAGACATTTCCCCACATCGGGATCGTCGGAACCAATGAGACAGACGCGGAGTCCAGCAAAATTTGGGTCGCCGGTTACATCGTGCGAGAGCCATCCCGCATAGCCAGTAACTACCGCTCCGAAAAGACCCTGGATCAGAACCTGATCGAGAATAACATTGTCGGCATCTCAAACGTCGACACTCGGGCCATCACTCTTCATGTTCGCAGCCTTGGCGCGATGAGAGCCGGTATTTTCTCAAGTGACCAATCGATGTCGCCAGATGAAATGCTCGCACTGGTTCGTGCGGCACCCGAGATGAAGGGTCAGAGTCTCTCTGGTCAAGTTTCGACTTCGACGAGCTATACGATCCCGAGCCAGAGCAATCGCTTAGGCAAAATAGCCGTGCTTGATTTGGGCATCAAGAAGTCGACCCTGGAGCACCTAGCAATGCGTGGTCTAGAAATAGAAGTTTTTCCAGCCGACATTAGCGCGTCTGAAATCCTTGCTTCATCGCCGGATGGATTCTTTTTTTCCAATGGGCCCGGTGACCCGGAAGCAAGCGGCAATCAGGTCTCAATGTTGCGCGAACTTCTTGCTACAAAAAAGCCTTTTTTTGGAATATGTTTTGGAAATCAGTTACTTGGACGGGCACTGGGATTCGACACCTACAAGCTCAAGTTTGGTCACCGAGGCATCAATCAGCCGGTAATCAACAAGGAAACTGGACGAGTTGAAGTAACAGCACACAACCACGGCTTTGCGGTCAAACTGGACTCCGATAGCGCTGAATCGCCACTTGGTTTCGGGCAGGTGAAAGTTTCACATCGTGGCCTCAATGACCAGGTTGTAGAGGGCCTTGAGTGCGTTGACATTCCAGCGTTCTCCGTCCAGTATCACCCTGAGGCTGCAGCTGGACCTCACGACAGCCATTATTTGTTCGACAAGTTTCTAGACGCAATCAAGGAGTCCAAGTAATGCCAAAGCGACAAGACATCAAATCTGTCCTAGTAATTGGATCCGGCCCGATTGTGATCGGCCAGGCGTGCGAATTTGACTACTCGGGAACCCAAGCCTGCAGAGTTCTCCAGGAGGAGGGCATTCGGGTGATTTTGGTGAACTCGAATCCAGCAACCATCATGACTGATCCTGACTTCGCCGATGCAACATACATCGAGCCAATAACTCCAGAGGTTATTGAGGCAATTATCGAGAAAGAGCGTCCGGACGCCATCCTTCCAACACTCGGTGGCCAGACTGCCCTGAATGCAGCGATGGCTTTGTTTGAACGTGGTTCGCTTGAAAAGTACGGTGTTGAACTTATCGGCGCAAACGTAGCGGCGATCAAGGCCGGGGAAGATCGAGTCGAATTCAAGCAAGTAGTGCTAAACGCTGGCGCAGACGTAGCCATTTCCGCTGTCGCACACAATATGGATGAGGTACTGGCGATAGCAGGCGACATCGGTTATCCAATGGTTGTTCGGCCCTCCTTCACAATGGGTGGGTTGGGGTCAGGCTTTGCCTACGATGAAAAGGACTTAATCCGAATAGCCAGTGCCGGGCTGCAGGCCTCTCCTACCACTGAGGTTTTGATCGAAGAGTCGATAACTGGCTGGAAAGAATATGAGCTAGAGCTAATGCGCGATAAGAACGACAACAGCGTTGTGGTTTGTTCAATTGAAAACTTTGACCCGGTCGGAGTCCACACCGGTGACTCCATCACCGTTGCACCCGCGATGACATTGACCGACAGGGAGTACCAAAATCTTCGTGACATTGCGATTCGCATCATTCGAGACGTTGGAGTAGATACTGGCGGCTGCAACATCCAATTCGCCGTCGACCCCAAAGACGGGCGCGTAATTGTCATAGAAATGAACCCAAGAGTGAGTCGGTCCTCGGCACTTGCATCCAAGGCGACTGGATTCCCCATTGCGAAAATCGCGGCGAAACTCGCTATTGGATACACACTTGACGAGATTCCAAACGATATCACGATGGTCACACCCGCCTCCTTCGAGCCAAGCCTTGATTACATAGTTGTCAAAGTACCTCGTTTCGCATTTGAGAAATTCCCTGCTGCGGACCCGACACTAACCACAACCATGAAGAGTGTGGGCGAAGCGATGGCGATTGGGCGCACTTTCTCGCAAGCGCTGCAAAAAGCATTGCGGTCCTTAGAAAAGCGCGGCAGTTCATTTGTCTTTCCTGCCACAAACCAGGACCCCGCCGACTTATTGGTTGCAATGGTCACGCCAACAGAAAGTCGAATTGGACAAGTCCAGCAAGCGTTGTGGTTTGGTGCCAGTGCCGATGAGGTCTTTGAGGCGACAAAAATTGATCCCTGGTTTATTGACCAGATTGTCCTGATAAATGAAACAGCAAGATGGTTCCTAGAACTAGAGGCTATCGATGTGGACTCCCTCAAGAAAGCCAAACAACATGGCTTTTCTGACCTGCAATTGGCGAAGATGAGGAACATTTCGGAGCAGGATCTACGAAAACTAAGACACAGCTTCGGGCTGCGGCCAGTATTCAAGACCGTCGACACCTGCGCAGGAGAATTCCCAGCGCAAACCCCATACCACTACAGCTCTTACGAGCAGTTCACCGAGGTCGTGCCTTCAAACAAGAAAAAGGTAATTATTCTCGGAAGCGGACCAAACCGAATTGGCCAAGGTATTGAATTCGACTACAGCTGCGTTCACGCAACCTTCGCGCTTCGCGACATAGGTATCGAAACGGTAATGATTAACTGCAACCCCGAAACAGTTTCGACCGACTACGACACCGCAGACCGATTGTATTTTGAGCCCTTGACACTCGAAGACGTGCTTGAAGTAATTCACGCTGAGTCACAAACCGGAGAACTACTCGGGGTAATGGTTCAACTTGGCGGCCAAACCGCGTTGAGCCTCGCAAACGGACTCGCCGCTGAAGGAATACCAATCCTTGGCACCACACCGGAAAACATTGACCGAGCCGAAGAACGTGGGCAGTTCCAAAGCATTCTCGACGCGGCTGGGCTATTGGCGCCAGCCAATGGAATGGCGACAAATCTTGAGGATGCAACCGCCGTCGTTGAAAAGATTGGTTTTCCAGTATTGGTTAGACCAAGCTTTGTCCTTGGGGGCCGCGGCATGGAAATTGTTTACGATCAGAACTCACTCGACGGTTATTTTGATCGGATTGCTGAGCATGCGCTCGTTGATACAACGCACCCCCTATTAGTCGACAGATTTCTTGAAGACGCAATAGAGATAGACATCGATGCGATCTTCGATGGAGACGAATTGTTTATCGGTGGTGTGATGGAGCACATAGAGGAAGCGGGAATTCACTCGGGTGACTCAAGCTGCACGCTGCCTCCAATTACTCTGAGCAAAAACCAAATCGACCGAGTTGCTGCCGCCACGGAGCAGATAGCCAGGGGCCTGAATGTTATTGGCCTCTTGAACATCCAATTCGCGATGGCATCAGATGTGCTTTACGTTCTCGAGGCGAATCCGCGCGCGAGTCGAACGGTACCGTTTGTGTCCAAGGCCCTTGGAATAACACTTGCTAAGGCTGCGGCCAGGGTGATGGTGGGGGCAAAAATTTCTGAGTTAGTTGCAGAGGGGGGACTACCGAGCAGGGACGGGCGTCACCTGCCAGCCGGGACACCGATCTCCGTCAAGGAAGCAGTGTTGCCATTTAAGAGGTTCGCGACTCGTGATGGCAGATTCGTTGATTCACTCCTAGGCCCCGAAATGAGATCAACCGGTGAAGTCATGGGCATCGACAAGGACTTCCCAACCGCCTTTGCGAAGGCCCAAGCTGGATCAGGTTCGGCTTTACCAACAGAGGGGACCGTATTCATTTCAGTTGCCGACCGCGATAAGCCGCAGTCACTCCTTCCCGTAAGGCGTCTGGCACAGCTTGGTTTCCGGATACTAGCTACCCAAGGAACGCAAGCGATGCTAGAGCGTCACGGAATCAGGTCTGAGGTCGTCATAAAGCACTCTGAGGCTGGAGACGACGAAGAGTCAATTGTCGACATGATCACAGCCGGCAAGGTCGACGTAGTCGTAAATACGCCCTCCGGAGCAGATGCAAGAATTGATGGATACGAAATTCGAGCAGCGACGACTGCGGCCGATAAGCCTATATTTACAACTGTTGCTCAACTAAGCGCAGCAATCGGCTCTTTCGAGGTTGTGCGAGAGGGCAGGTTTAGTGTTAAGCCACTACAGGAATATGCACTCGAGCGAATAGAGCTGATCAGTGAATAATTTTGCAAACGCGCTTGAAAGCAAAATTGCCGAATTTGGCAGCCTTTGCGTAGGCATTGATCCAAGCGAGACGGAACTGAACAACTGGGGCCTTGAGGATACAGCTCACGGAGCAAAGGAGTACTCGCTCAGGTGCATAGACGCGGCCGATGGCCGCATCGGAATAATCAAGCCTCAGGTGGCTTTTTTTGAGCGGTTCGGATCGAGCGGCTTTATTGCCCTCGAGGAAGTACTTCAGGCCGCAAGAGATATTGACCTTCTGGTAATAGCGGACGCCAAAAGATCGGATATCGGCTCCACGATGCTTGGCTATTCACAAGCTTGGTTTGGAGATGATTCGCCACTTCGCGTTAACGCGCTCACAGTTAGCCCGTATTTGGGCCCTGATTCAACCGTTGAAATGCTAGACCACGCAAGGGATGTTGCCGGAGGAATTTTTCTTCTTGCGGCCACCTCCAACAAAGATGCGGGACACCTACAGCGGGCTGTTATTGACGGTCAGACCGTTGCCGCAAGAGTCGTCGCACAGGCACAGACTCAGGGTTTGGGGGATTGCGGAGTAGTAATCGGGGCCACTCAGGATCTTGATTTATTTGGCCTCGGCACTGTCGCCAAAACCGACGTCGGCGTGCCAATACTTGCACCCGGATTCGGAGCACAGGGAGCAAAGCTTTCCGAACTGAAGAAGCTATTCGGTGCAAGCGCTCATCGAGTAATACCTAATCTTTCTCGTGCGCTCACTGGTGCCGGACCAAATGCCATGGCGGGCCTAATAGACAAAGCAAGGCTAGAACTGTGAGCCTGATTGTTCTTGCCGGTCCTGCCGGTGTCGGAAAAGGGACGCTGGTTCGCTGGCTACTTGATAACGCAGAAGGCTATTCACTCTCAGTTTCAGCCACCACCAGATCACCCAGGCCCGGCGAAGAAGACGGAGTGCATTACCACTTTGTTGAGAGAGCCAGGTTCGAACAACTAATAGCCGATAGCCAACTGTTGGAATGGGCAACAGTACATGGGGATAACTACTACGGGACCCTGCTTGATGAACTAACGCGCGCTGATGCCGCGGGTCTCCATCTGCTTCTTGAAATCGACCTTCAGGGCGCCAGGCAAGTTATGGAAACAAGACCAACTGCCATCACTATATTTATTCACCCCCCGAGTTTCGAAGTTCTTGAATCGAGGCTTCGCGAAAGAGCGACCGAGACAGAATCACAAATACAAACTAGACTTATCAATGCAAGAGCTGAGATCGCATCAGCCGAAGAATTTGATTATGAACTAATCAATGATGACTTGGCCCAGACGGGTAAAGACATACTGAAAATCGTGAGTGAGTCAGAGGGATAAAAATGTTGAAAGAAAACCTAGAGAACCTGAGGGGTATTGTCTACCCACCAATAGATTCAGTATTGGCCAAAGCAGACTCAAACTACGAACTCGTAATCTTCGCATCAAAGCGTGCGCGTCAGATAAACGAGTACTACAGCGCGCTTCACGAGGGCAGCCTATTCAATTACGTTGGGCCGCTGGTTGACTCAAGCATTGATGACAAGCCACTGAGCATTGCCATGAAGGAAATCCACCTGGGCAAGCTCGAGAAGACTCCAAATAAGTAGGTAGTAATTGCGTATTCTGCTTGGCATCACCGGCGGAATCGCCGCGTATAAGGCAGCGAACCTTATTCGCGCGTTCAGTGAACAGGGCCACATCGTTCAGGCACTTCCGACCCAAAACGCATTGCGTTTTATCGGAAAAGCAACGCTTGAGGCACTCTCTGGAAGCTCAATAGACAACGACATGTACCAAGACGTCCATGAAGTCAGACACGTTGAGCTCGGTGCAAATGCGGATCTCATAGTGGTTGCGCCAGCGACAGCAAACTTCCTAGCAAAACTAGCTAACGGCATCGCAGATGACCTACTGATGAATGCGATTCTGGCCTCTACTTCAGAAATATATGTTTGCCCCGCAATGCACACTGAGATGTGGCAAAATCCTGCCACTCAGGCAAACGTTTCGACCCTTAGAGCCCGTGGCATAAATGTTATGGAGCCAGCATCCGGTCGCCTAACCGGCACTGACACTGGGCCTGGAAGACTCCCTGAAACCGAAGAAATTCTCAGTTTCGTGATGGGTAAAAAACCGCTTATCGGCTTGGCCGTAACCGTGACTGCCGGGGGAACTAGAGAGCCAATTGACCAAGTCCGCTATATCGGTAACTCATCTTCTGGACGAATGGGCATAGCAATAGCCACTGCCTACCGAGACGCTGGGGCCCTGGTTCGACTAGTCGCCTGCAACATTGAGCTTCCGATGCCTGCGGGCATAGAAGTAGTGCGGGCATCGAGTGTTGCCGATTTAGATCAGGCCATGAATAATCCCTGCGAGATCATGGTCATGGCAGCCGCCGTTTCAGATTTTCAAATTGACAAGCCATTCGAGGGCAAGTTACCGCGTGGTGAGGCAAGCACTATTACTCTTGTCCCCACCAAGGACCTGATTGCGGATTTCGCTGTCAAAAACCCGGACACATTCTGTTTGGCTTTTGCGCTTACCGAAGATGGCGCTGATGTCGAAGCCATTTCGCAAGGGAAACTATTATCAAAGAAAGTATCCGCGGTTGCAGGAAACAGCATCAGTTCATTGGGATCGGAAACAAGCGAAATCACGCTCGTCACGAAACTGGCGGTCCTAAGAGAGTCCGGCACCAAGATTGAGCTCGGCAGGTGGCTAGTGGGGGCTATTTCTAAGATCATGTCCAGGGCCTAAGTAGAATTACAGAATGACGCCACGCACATTTACTTCAGAGTCCGTTACCGAAGGACACCCAGACAAGATCTGTGATCAAATCTCTGACACTATTTTGGACGCACTACTCGAACAGGACCCGGACGCCAGGGTTGCCGTTGAGACACTGGTCACAACCGGCCTCGTTCAAGTAGCTGGCGAAGTCACAACCAGCGGCTATGTCGAAATACCTCATCTGGTCAGGCAAAAACTTCTGGACATTGGCTACAACTCATCTGCCATTGGATTTGACGGGGCGTCTTGCGGCGTCTCGGTATCAATTGGCGCTCAGTCGCCGGACATCGCACAGGGCGTGAACACATCCCTTGAATCCCGTTCCGGTAATAACTTCGACGAAATTGGCGCGGGGGACCAGGGAATGATGTTCGGGTATGCCTCGAACGAAACACCCAACTTCATGCCTGCCCCCATAAACATTGCCCACCGACTAACGGAGCGATTGTCACTCGTGCGCAGAGAGCTTGAAACTTCCATGCTTCGTCCAGACGGCAAGGCGCAGGTTTCGATTAGCTACGAGGGCAACAAGCCAGTCGCTGTGAAAACCGCAGTGCTATCGACCCAGCACCACCCAGATGTTCAGCAAGATGACCTAGCGAATCTTGTACTTGATCGAGTAATCCGCCCGGTTCTTTTAGACTCTGGCCTCGACACCAGCGACACAAACTTCATCATCAATCCAACCGGCAGATTTGTTATTGGTGGCCCGCAAGCAGACGCTGGCGTTACCGGTAGAAAAATAATCGTGGACACTTATGGCGGCAGCGCCAGGCATGGTGGTGGCGCCTTCAGCGGTAAGGACCCTTCAAAGGTTGATCGATCCGCCGCATATGCACTGAGGTGGGTTGCGAAGAATTTGGTAGCAGCGGGTCTCGCCGACCGTGCTGAAATCCAGGTAGCGTATGCGATTGGCGTTTCTAACCCCGTTGCTCTTCACGTTGAGACGTTTGGAACGGAAAAGGTTGAGGTAGAGGCAATAGAGAAGGCCATTCGTCAGGTGTTCGACCTAAGACCGGCCGCGATAATTTCAGAGTTGAATCTGAAGCGTCCCATCTATGCAAAGACAGCCAGCTATGGACACTTTGGCCGTGAACTTCCTGAATTTACATGGGAGAACCTAGACCGAGTCCAAGCTCTTAAAGACGCAGCAGGAAGCTAGATGTCGCGCTTTGCTTCAGTATTGGCAAAGTCCCCACTTATTCAGCTTGACCGGGCCTTCGATTACCTGATCCCAGAGGTCATGGAGACCCAGATTGCTATCGGGCAGGAAGTCATTTTTCCACTTGGAAGGTCGAAGAAGGCTCAGGTTGGCTACATATCGGCGCTGTCCGACACGAGCGAATTCGCTACAGCATCAATTACAAGTATTCAAGATGCTTCCGAGTTGCTCTCCACTCGACTCTTTGAGTTTCTCAGGGCTGTTGCCGATCGTCAATGCGTGGCACTAGGCGAACTTCTAGCCCTTGCCATTCCCGATTACATGTCTACAGTCCCAAGACTCCCAGCCATTGAACCAAGAGATCTAGAGGTAGATATTTTGGTTCCAAAGCTGGATTCTCCTCTTGGTTCACGTGCAGCTGTTCTGACTTCAGCAAGACAACTTGAGGTGGCTGGGACTCTCGTGCCGGACTGGAGCCTTTTGCTAATCGCTAACGCCCTTGGCGCCCATTCCAAGGGCAAGTCTTCGATTCTTGTTGTCCCAGAAAGGGCGGACATTGACATTATTTACGATCTTGCTCAACGGCTCGGAATTGATGACCAGTTCGTCTTTCTTAAGCCGAGTCAGAAAAAATCATCCCGCTATCAGCTCTTCCATCAGATCAAAGAATCTCAAATACTAATCGTCGTGGGTACCAGATCTGCGATTTTCGCGCCGGTTCCCAACTTGGGCCTAATCGCGGTTCACGATGATTCCGACGACAGCCTCAGAGACCAAGGATCTCCGTTTACGAACATAAGAGACCTAGCTCTGATTCGTGCGAAAGACGACGTGGAGCTTTTGTTCACCGCTCCATACCGATCCGTAGAACTTCAAAGACTAGTTTCAATCGGTTACCTATCGGATCATAAGGTTCTTGAGGCTCCGCTTCGAATCTCCTATTCCGAACCCGGGCTCAGGATGGATGAGTCAGGATTCAAAATCGTTCGTGAGAACTTGGATCGGGGGCCAGTGCTTGTCTTACTGCCCCGCAAGGGCGATTCGGCCTCGGTCTACTGCGCAGGTTGTGGCGACAAGCTAACTTGCTCATGTGGAGGTCATTTTTGGCAGCCTGATGCAACCAACACCCAGTGCAGACTCTGTAACAAACACTTCGTCTCATGTACTAGCTGTGGTTCGAGAAACCAAAAAAAGGGTCGGACCGGTAGCAACAGGACCGTGGCCGAGCTCGGTAAAACCTTTCCGAATACCGCCATTTCTGAGGCCACGGGTGAGAAGAAGCCCACCGGTCTAAAAAGCAAGAATCAAATAGTCGTCGCTACTCCGGGCTCGGCACCAAGAGTCCCTAAGGGATACTCTGCCGTCTTGATTCTTGACAGTGATGTCTGGCTTAGCAGGCAGACCCTGAACGCGCAGCAGATTGCCGTCAGAGATTGGATGGAAGCCCTAGAGCTTATGGCCCCGACCGGCCGAGCAGTCTTTGCTGGACTGCCCTCGGAACTTGGGAACGCTCTCTCGCTTGGTCAGTTGGTACCAATGGCAAAGGCAGCGCTTGTAGAGGCTCGAGAGCTTGGACTGCCTCCGGCGATGCGGATCTGCTCGCTGCAGGCGCTGCCTGAAACTCTTGAACTCGCGGTATCAGCGGCCAAATCAATGGGGGCGACGGCACTTTGGGTTGACGAAAGAGCGGGAAGCGCGCTTATAAAGTTTTCCTATAATCAAGGTCCCGCGATAGCTAAGGAGCTTCGGGTTGTGGCGATTGGGGCCACTGCAAGAACTCAGGGTGGCACTAAGAGAAGGGGCTTGCGGGTTGTGATGGATGACCCGCAGGCGCTGTAGGTTACCTAGTTATGAGACTCATTTTTGCCGGAACCCCTGAAGTGGCATCAGATGCTTTAGAGCGCATTGCCGACAAGCATGAAGTTACATTGGTCTTGACCCGTCCGGACGCCCCCATTGGTCGCAAGCGGATTATGACGCCGTCGCGGGTGGCTAGCATGGCTGAGAAGTTAGGCCTAAGAGTTCATAAAACAAGCAAAATTGACGAAGAGGCCCTCAAGTTGATCCGTGAAAGCGACGCCGAGAAAGCAGTCGTTGTCGCTTACGGGGCAATGATTCCCGAGGCGGCCCTGTCAATGATTCCATGGTGGAACTTACACTTCTCAGTTCTGCCCGAATGGCGAGGCGCAACTCCGCTTCAGCATTCAATGATTCATGACACCGGGATCGGAATAACTGTTTTCGAACTCAACTCAGGCCTGGACACCGGCCCGCTGATCACTCAGCAGCATCTTTCGTTCCTAGAAAACGAAACTGCTGGGGAAGCACTCAAAAGGTTTACCGAAGAAGGCAGCAAGCTTCTAATCCATGCACTGGAAGAAAACCCGGAGTCCACAATCCAAGAGGGCACGGCTTCGCTGGCACCAAAAATCTCCCGCCTAGATGCAAAAATCGACTTCGAAACCGACGCAGCCGACTTGATGAGATTTATTAGGGCAACCAACCCGGAACCAATGGCGTGGGCGAATCAAAATGGTGAGCCTGTTAGGATCCTTTTCGCATCGGCCACTACTTTCAATCCTGACTCACTCAAGTTGCGTGAGGTCGGCGAAATATACAAGAGCGACGACAGCGAAATCATCGTGCAATGCGGGAACAGAACCTCGCTTAAGCTCCAGCTTGTGCAACCGGCTGGTAAGCGTGAAGCAGCAGCTACGGACTGGTGGAACGGCCTGAAGGGAACTGCCAAATTTGACTAATGCCCGACAGATAGCCCTTGAGCTTCTCAACAGAGTAAAAGCATCGGAGAGCTACATTAACCTGTTGCTCCCCAAGGAGCTAGCCAAACATGAAATATCGGACGCCGATAGAGGGCTGGTGCAGGAGCTCAGCTACGGAGTGCTTAGATGGCAGCTCCAGTACGACGCCATCATCGATCATTTGACCCCCGGTAAGACATTGTCGCCGGGCCTGAGGGCGGCAATCCAACTTGGCCTTCATCAACTCTTCAGGATGCGAGTGCCAACCCATGCGGCTATAAACGAGACTGTTGATCTTGTTAAGCGCTTTGAAACGAGTGCGGCGGGACTTTCAAACGCAGTCCTTCGAAATGCCGAGCGGGCCGGACACGACAATCTTTTGACAATACTCACCGATGGCCAAGATGACCTTACGCGGCTGAGCATCGAATACTCACATCCGAAGTGGATTATTTCGGGCATGAAGTCAGCCCTTGAATTAGACGGCAGATCATCGGAACTAAATGAACTACTTTCAGCTAACAATCAGACACCAGTCGTAAACCTAATTGCGATTACAGCAACTGCAGTAGCCGAACTAGAGGCGCTCGGGCTCGAGCGCGGAACGGCGTCTCCAAATGGCTTCCTCTGCATCGGAAACCCACTTGAGTATCTTTCTATACCTGGAGTCAGAGTTCAGGACCAGGGCTCACAACTTGTTGCACTGGCGATGAGCAAAGTTGCGGATAAGACCGGAACTTGGCTGGACATGTGCTCCGGCCCCGGAGGAAAAGCTGCAGTTCTGGAGCATGCCGTATCAGGAACTGGAAATCTGATTTGCTACGAACCCCATGTGAAGAGAGCGAAACTCGTGACCTCTGCGCTTAGAGACCCGGAGAGCACTCCGGTGCTTGTCAAAAGAGGGCAAGACGCACCCGAAAGCTCCTTCGCGGCGATATTGCTAGATGCCCCGTGTGCTGGACTCGGGTCGCTTCGACGGAAGCCTGAATCCAGGTGGACCAAAACTCCCGAGCAGTTGCCATCCCTCACTAAATTGCAAGCCGAGCTAATTGACGCCGCGGTCTTAGCGCTCGAACCAGGTGGCATGCTTATGTATGCGACTTGTTCCCCACTGGTAATAGAAACAAATGCCCAAATAAGAGCCGCACTAGACCGCCACGCCAACATTTCGCTGGTGGACCTAGTGCCAGTGCTGCAAGAGTTGTCCCCGGGTCTAGAGTTGAACACCACTAGGAAAACCGTTCAGTTATGGCCGCATCGACATGGAACTGATGCCATGTTTATGGCACTTCTGAAAAAAGATGAGGGGAACTAAGAATGCACATAAATCCTTCAATACTCAGTGCCGACTTCGCGAACTTGGAGGCCGAGCTTATTTCTATTGCGTCGGCTGACATGGCTCACGTGGATGTCATGGACAATCACTTCGTCCCGAATCTGACCTTGGGCACCGCGATTGTCGAAAGGCTTGCTCAAGTATCTCCAATTCCTTTGGATGTTCACCTAATGATTGAAAACCCGGATAAGTGGGCGATCGGCTATGCCCAGGCAGGTGCGGCTTCAGTCACGTTCCATCTTGAGGCTGCAAGCGAGCCGATTAGCTTGGCGCGAAAACTCAGAGCAGCTGGTGTAAAAGCCGCAGTTGCCATCAAGCCTGCTACCAAGGTTTCAGAGATTGCAGAATTGATCCAAGAGGTAGACATGCTGTTAGTAATGACGGTCGAGCCCGGCTTCGGGGGGCAGCCAATTCTGGTTGAAACCTTGGAAAAGATTGCCCAGGCTAGAGACCTAATAAGACACTCTGGCGCAACCGTGGCACTGCAGGTCGACGGGGGAGTGACTGAGTCAAACATCGCTCAGCTGGCTGCCTTGGGGGCCGACTCATTCGTGGCAGGTTCTGCTATCTACAACGACCCAGATAGGGCCAATCAGATACTTCGGCTTCGAACGTTAGCGCTGGCAGCGTCGAATCCTCAGTGATTCGCTGTAATCTAGGGGTATGAAATCCTTCGACACCCTTTATGACGAGCTCGTGAGCTCGGCAAGCATGCCCGATAACCACTCTGGAACTAACGAGTTATTGGCAAAGGGTATTCATTCGATTGGCAAAAAACTCGTCGAGGAAGCAGCGGAATTGTGGATGGCTGCAGAACATGAGTCAGATGAGCAGGTTGCCCTGGAGGCATCCCAACTGCTTTATTACATTCAACTGATATTGATTTCTAGAAATGTTCCCTTGTCTGCAGTTGAGCAGGTGCTCTGATGCTGCGAGTAGCCATACCGAATAAGGGCATTCTTTCTGAATCAGCGGTAGCAATGCTAAAAGAGGCTGGATACCAGACAAGACGAGACACTCAAGAGCTTCACTTAGTCGATGAGGTAAACGACATAGAGTTTTTCTACTTGAGGCCAAGAGACATAGCGACCTATGTTGGGTCGGGATCCCTAGATGTTGGTCTAACCGGGCTTGATCTGTTGATGGATTCGGAGTCCGAGGCAGAGGAAATTGCTGATCTTGGCTTTGGTGGATCTACATTTAGATTTGCAGCGCCAATTGACTCTGGCTTCACTGATCCGAGCCAGCTAGAAGGCAAGAGGCTTGCAACCGCATACCCAACCCTGATCGCAAACTACTTGGCGAAACTCAACGTAAATTGTGAAATCATCAAACTCGACGGAGCGGTCGAGTCGGCCGTAAAGCTCGGCGTTGCAGATGCCGTAGCTGATGTTGTATCAACCGGTAACACGCTTCGAAAGGCTGGCCTCGCGATTTTTGGGCCAACGATTTTGACCTCTACGGCGAGGCTAATCAGTGCTCCTGGCAAATCGAGTGATGCGAACGGGCTTTTGATGCGCCTGAAGGGCGTATTAGTGGCCAGAGAGTATGTAATCATCGACTACGACTGCCCAAAGAAAGTGCTCGACGCGGCTACCAAGATAACGCCTGGGATAGAGTCGCCAACGATCTCCCCAATGGCCGACTTGGACTGGGTTGCAGTTCGTTCACTGGTTCCAGCAGTCCAAATGAATCAAATAATGGATGAGCTATACGCCGCAGGGGCTAGAGCAATTTTGGTGTCAGCCATCCACGCAGCGAGAATATAGTGCCTGCAGTCAGAGTGATACCTTGCCTAGATGTTGCAAGCGGTCGGGTGGTAAAGGGTGTCAACTTTCGGAACCTTGTAGACAGCGGCGACCCGGTGGACTTGGCCCGCAACTACTATCTTCAGGGCTCGGATGAACTTACATTTTTAGACGTTACGGCTGCTACCGAGAACCGCTCAACAACTAGGGACATGGTCACTAGGTGCGCGGAGGAGATATTTATTCCGCTCACTGTCGGCGGGGGCATCAGGAGCCTCGAGGATGTTTCGCTGCTACTCGAAGCGGGAGCCGATAAAGTATCGATCGGCTCGGCAGGTGTATCCAGACCTGAGCTATTGGCTGAGATTGCCCGAGAGCACGGTAACCAAATTTTGGTTATTTCGCTAGACATTAAGCGCGCCGATTCGGCCTCAGGATTCGTCGTTACCTCACACGGTGGCCGCCAGGAAACCGGTTTAGATGCGATGCAGTGGATAGAAAAAGTGCAGGAACTGGGAGCCGGCGAGCTTCTTATCAACAGCATCGATGCAGACGGCACCCGAGAGGGTTTTGATCTTGAACTGATCGAGAAGGTCAGAAAGATAGCTGCAGTTCCTATCATCGCCTCTGGGGGAGCCGGCAAAATATCGGATTTTGTCGAGGCGGCTCAGGCTGGTGCAGATGCGCTGCTCGCAGCTAGTGTTTTTCACAGCGGGGAAATCTCGATTGCACAAGTCAAGCAAGCGCTTGAACAGTCAGGAATAGAGGCTAGATGAGACAGTTAGCGTTGGATCAAGTCAAATTCTCAAGCGACCAATTGATTCCCGTTGTGATTCAAGACAGTCAAACCATGCAAGTTCTAATGCTTGCCTATGCAAACCTTGAGGCCCTGGAAAAGTCTGTCGCAACGGGACAGATGCACTTCTACTCTCGATCCCGAAACCAGCTTTGGCACAAGGGTGAAACTAGTGGCAATACTTTGGCAATTGATTCTTTGTCCCTAGATTGCGACGGTGACACTATTTTGGCCATGGTCAAGCCTGCAGGCCCGACCTGCCACATTGGAACCGTCAGCTGCTTCGAGGAGATCTAGTTGATCGACTACGAACAGCTTGAGAAACTCAGCAGCGACTACAACGTAATCCCAGTTGTTAAGAGGCTATTTAGCGGAAGTGAAACCCCAATTGGTGTTTACCAAAAGCTCGCGGGTGCTAGGCCGGACACTTTTTTGCTGGAATCAGCAGAACAGGGAGTTTGGGGTAGATATTCATTTATTGGGGTTTCGTCCCGAGGTCAGCTAACGGCCACAAACGACAAGGCAACTTGGATAGGGGATGCGAAGTGTCTTCCCGATGGTTCCTTACTCCCCGAAGACCCGATAGCCGCTTTAGAAATTCTTCAAACGGCCTGGAGATCGAGTCCAGTCGATTTTCCCTTGAGCTCAGGACTTGTTGGCTTCCTGAGTTGGGGGGCGGTGAACCTCACCGAGAAACTCCCAGAGGCCAGGCCAGCCGACTACTCGATACCGCTATACGGTTTTAATCAATTTTCAGACCTTGTGGTGATGGATCACCAGAAATCTGAACTGCTCTTAGTAAGCGTGGTCTTCGTCGATGGCACACCCCTTACGGAAAGCTACAGTCACGCCCTAGATGCAATTAGCAACATGCAGAAAATCGTTGAAATGCCAACGCCTGCGATGGTCTCTGAGCCAAATTGGCCGGAGCCGGATGCAGTATCAAACACTCCCAAGGGTGAGTTTCTCAAAAAAGTCGAGCTAGCCAAGGAACATGTCCGAAAAGGAGATGTATTTCAGGTTGTGATTTCTCAGCGATTTGACCATGAGATAACCGCTGATGCTCTGGACGTGTATCGGGCGCTTCGGGCATTGAATCCCAGCCCGTACATGTACCTAATCAGATGCGAGGATCAAGACGGGCCGTTCGCGATCGTCGGAAGCTCTCCAGAGGCACTCGTGAAAGTGATGGGCACAAACGTTGTCACTCACCCGATAGCCGGCTCTCGGCCCAGGGGTCAAGACACATCCACAGACAATCAGCTTGCCGAAGACCTACTGGGGGATGAAAAAGAGCGCAGCGAGCACCTGATGCTGGTTGACCTTGCCAGAAACGACCTGCTGAAAGTCTGCGATCCCACTTCAGTTCGAGTGAGTGAATTTATGCAAATTCACCGCTTTTCGCACATTATGCACTTGGTGTCAACCGTCGAGGGGTCGCTGATCCCTGGAACGAGTATCGTCAAAGCCATGCTGGCAACCTTCCCGGCTGGAACGCTCTCCGGAGCACCAAAGCCAAGAGCCCTGGAAATAATCCATGACCTGGAGCAAAGTTATCGAGGGTTATTCGGCGGAGTTGTCGGATACTTCGACTTTCAAGGCAACTCAGACCTTGCAATAGCGATACGCACGGCGGTTCTTAGAAATGGAACCGCAAGAGTGCAAGCCGGAGCTGGCATTGTTCTTGATTCAGTACCAGAAACCGAGTACGCCGAGACAATTGCAAAAGCTGCCGTTGTGTTACGTGCAGTCGCCGCTGCGAATGCGATGAAAAAATGATC
This sequence comes from Candidatus Aquiluna sp. IMCC13023, assembly GCF_000257665.1. Lineage (GTDB taxonomy): Bacteria > Actinomycetota > Actinomycetes > Actinomycetales > Microbacteriaceae > Aquiluna. The sequence continues at coordinate 149,021 of NZ_AJKR01000003.1, read as the reverse complement.
AAACTTATTTCACTGGGAACCTTAGTTGCAGCCTTGTGGCTATCAACTTCACTTCTTTCCTGGGTCGATGTTAGGGACTTTCATTCCGACGAATCAACACTGATAGGAACCTTGATTGGGTCAGAACTCAATCCCTTGACAAGCCTCGTACCTCTGATAGTTATTCTTGTGTCGCTAATAGCTCGTTACCGCCTTCTCAGTCGATCAATGGCGGCGATTGCATCGGTGATTTCCGGAGCCGTAATTGGGGTGTTGTTGCTCACCAGCTGGTCAGATGCAAGTGCTGTGGTCGAGTTGATCTCCAGCGCCACAGGCCTAGCAACTGCAGCCGGTTTCGGCGTTGTGGTGAAATTCGGCTACTGGGTCTACATCGCAATGGCCGGAGTGACGGGGATAATTTTCGCGCTTGCGGTCTTTCAGCCAGGACGTTCAAAGAAACCGGAACAATCAATTGCATCGACCGAAACAAACTCCGACCCGCAAAACCTGTGGGATGAGCAGTAAAACTGCTTGCTAGAATTGAAAAACATCCAAGAAGGGCGCAATGTCTAATTCCAATACCGAGCCAGGACACGGAAACTCCGTGGCAGCCTGGGCGACCGTAATTATTGTTCTAACAGCCTTCGCAATTGGAACGCTATTTTTCTGGTTGGACATCCCCGCTCTAGTCTGGGCTTCAGCCGTCTTGGCCGTCCTTGGTCCGTTAGCTGGTCTCATTCTTAGGAAATCTGGCTTCGGAGTCGGCGGCAAGCACTCGAAGTCTCACTAGTGCTGGACGAATTATTCGCTACAGCAAGTGATGATGCCGATATTCGCAGTAAGAGTGTGAGTATCGAATCTCTAGAGGCCCTGGTGGAAAACATGGAGCCCGCAGTCTCAGCACTGAAAGCCCTTGAGCCTGCCCCCAAAATCAAAATTATTGCCGAAATAAAGAGATTTAGCCCTTCGGTAGGACACATGGCCGAGATCCCTGATGCCGGATTGTTAGCACTTACTTACGAGCAAAGTGGGGCACATGCAATCTCGGTTCTAACAGAGCGATCCGGATTCGGCGGCTCTCTAGATGATCTTCGACATGCCAGCGATGCCGTATCAATCCCAACACTTCGCAAGGACTTCATATCCTGTGAGTATCAGATATTGGAGGCTCGTGCTCACGGAGCATCGTTCGTTCTTTTGATTCTCAGCTGGCTCAAGGAGCCTGATTTCCTAAGGTTGTCTAAGTTCGCTGCGGACTTGGGCTTAGACGTGCTTGTTGAGACGCACACGGCAGAAGAAATTCACATCGCCAACGCCGCGGGGAGCCGTTTGGTTGGAATAAACACAAGGGACTTGCAAACATTCAAGACCGACCTGCGGCTCTTTGAGACCATGTCGCATCTTCTGTCTGACGAGACAATAAAGGTGGCGGAATCGTCAGTAAAAAAGCCTCAAGACGTAGCCAGATACTGGAACGCTGGTGCCAATGTCGTGCTAGTTGGACAAGCCCTAGTCACCGGGGATCCCAGCTTGCTAATTCCGGAATTTATTAACGCAACTTAGGATTATCAACACAATGAAACTCTCTGAACAAGTAGGACCTTACTACGGCGAATACGGCGGCAGATTCGTTCCGGAGCCACTAATTGCAGCTCTCGATCAACTCGAGGCCACCTACGAAGCGATGCGAATAGACCCTGGGTTTATAGCTGAGCTTGCTGAACTCCACAAGACTTATACCGGTCGCCCATCCATAATCACTGAGGCGAAGCGCTTCGCAGCGCACTTTGGCGACATTAGGGTCTTTCTAAAAAGAGAAGATTTGAACCACACCGGTAGCCACAAGATAAACAATGTTATGGGCCAAGCGCTCCTGGCAAAAAAGATGGGCAAAAAGCGCATAATTGCCGAAACTGGAGCTGGTCAGCACGGCGTAGCAAGTGCGACGGCGGCAGCATTCTTTGGGCTGGACTGCGTTGTGTACATGGGCGAAGTTGACACCGAAAGACAAGCCCTGAATGTCGCGAGAATGCAGCTGTTGGGCGCAGAAGTAATCCCAGTGACTTCAGGTTCAAGAACTCTCAAAGACGCGATCAACGAGGCGCTTAGAGATTGGGTTGCCAACGTTGATTCCACTCACTATCTGCTTGGCACAGTTGCGGGACCACACCCGTTCCCGACTATGGTTCGAGACTTCCATAGCGTGATCGGTTACGAGGCTCGTGAACAAATGCTTGAGCTAACAGGGAAACTTCCAGATGCAGTGGCAGCTTGTGTCGGTGGCGGCTCAAATGCGATTGGAATATTCCACGCCTTTTTGGATGACGAGGACGTTGCGCTCTGGGGGTTTGAGGCCGCGGGCGACGGTGTTGACACTCCGCGCCATGCCGCAACTCTATCGATGGGGACACCAGGAGTTTTGCACGGTGCCAAGAGCTACATGCTTCAGGATGCCGATGGTCAGACAATGGAATCACACTCAATTTCTGCTGGTCTTGACTACCCGGGAGTCGGTCCGGAGCACTCATGGCTCAAGGATCTAGGCCGGGCTAGTTATCACGGCGTTACCGACGCCGAGGCTATGAGCGCGATGAAATTGCTTTCTCAAACAGAGGGCATTATCCCCGCAATCGAAACGGCGCACGGGCTAGCAGGAATAGAACATCTGGCCAAGGTCTTACCGGCCGGGGCTCACATCCTTGTGAACTTGAGCGGACGCGGAGACAAGGACATGGAAACAGCTGCAAAGTACTTCGGCCTAATGGGAGATAAATGAGCTCAGTACATGACACTCTCCTGGCGAATAGAGAATCAGGTAAAGGTTCTTTGGTTGGTTACTACCCAGCCGGCTATCCAACTGTCAAGGACTCAGTTGATGCACTAGTAGCAATGGCCCAAAACGGCTGCGACGTACTTGAAATCGGAGTTCCCTACAGTGATCCAGTAATGGACGGTCTGGTTATTCAGGTCGCTACCGAGGAAGCACGAGCAGCAGGCTTCGTGCTAAGGGACCTTTTCGATGTCATTCGCCAGGTTCGTGCAAAAGTTTCCACACCGTTGTTGGTCATGAGCTACTGGAACCCTGTTCTCAGGTACGGCGTCGAAAAGTTTGCTGAAGACATGCTCGCTTCCGGGGCTCAGGGAATGATTACTCCGGATCTTGTTCCGGACGAGGCGGCGCATTGGCTGGAAGTCAGCCAATCTAAGGGTCTAGACAGAGTGTTTTTGGTTGCGCCTTCGAGCTCCAATGAAAGAGTGACTGCGAACGCCGATGCGTCTCAGGGCTTTGTTTATTCAGTCTCAACAATGGGCATAACTGGGGAGCGTGCCACTCTCGATTCTCTTGCAAGGCAGCTAGTGGGTCGAGTGAAAAGCCTTAGCGAGACACCGACCTGTGTGGGAGTAGGAATTTCCACCGCCGAGCAGGTTCGTGAAGTAAACAGTTATGCCGATGGTGCAATTGTTGGAACTGCCTTTGTGAAGGCCTATCGCGATGAGGGTCTGTCAGGCCTAGTTGCGAAAACCAAAGAACTGGCTGCGGGCCTAGGATAAAACGATGGAATTAATCGTAGGTATCCCGTCGCCCGAAATCAGCTTTATCGATTTGGGGCCATTTCGAATTCATTTCTACGCGCTGTTCATTCTTAGCGGCATAGTTATCGCGACCATCCTTACTGATGCCAGGCTAAAAGCCAGGGGGACCCCTGCGGGCTTGTTCTTAGATATCGCGCTGTGGGCTGTCCCATTTGGGATTCTTGGGGGCAGGTTCTTCCATGTTCTTACCCATCCAAACGACTACTTCTATCAAGGCGCCGATCTTCTTGACATATTTAAAATTTGGGAGGGCGGCCTTGCTATTTATGGAGCCCTGATTCTCGGAGCGGTTGGAGTGTTTATCGGTTCGAGGCAGGCTGGGATCAGATTCTTATCGGTTTTAGACGCCGTAGCTCCAGGAATGCTTCTCGCTCAAGGCATCGGGAGGCTTGGAAACTACTTCAATCAAGAACTATTTGGTCTACCGACAACTCTTCCCTGGGGGCTCGAGATTCCAAGTTCTAACCCTGCGTATCCGCTCGGCTTGCCAGATGGACTGACTTTTCACCCCACTTTTGCCTACGAAATGATTTGGAATCTGACAGGCGTCGTGGCGTTGATTTGGCTTGGCAGGAAGTTGCAACTTCAATGGGGCAAGGTTTTTGCACTTTACTTGATTGTTTATTCAACTGGACGAGTTTGGATAGAAGCTATCAGAATTGACCCAAGTGAGATTATCCTTGGACTAAGAATAAATATCTGGTCGGCGCTGACCGGTATTGCAATCGGAGTAGTTATCTACTTGGTTCAGACTCGCCGACACCCCGGCAAGGAACCCTCGGTGTGGCTCGACGGCAGAGAACCTGTCGATCAGCTAGCCGACACCAGCAAGGACGCTGCTAAATAATCCAATAGCTCATTAATAAGACATAAAGGTCGGGCCAACGAAGCTCCGAAAAGAATTCGATTGGAGTCACCATGGTTAACAACGGACCGTTCCACAAGTTTGCCACCACGCCCAAGAACCAGGGGCTATACGATGCTGCCCAAGAGCGTGACGCCTGTGGTTTGGCAATGGTGGCGACACTTCGGGGTTATGCCGGTCACGATGTTGTGGACATGGCGCTGTCTTCCCTTAGAAACCTAGAGCACCGTGGAGCAGTCGGCTCCGACGCCGGGACAGGCGACGGTGCCGGGATACTGACGCAAATGCCAGACGGCTTTTTCCGCGCGGTCGTCGATTTCGACTTACCAGCAAGCGGGACTTACGGGGTCGGTCTTGTTTTCATGGATGCCAAAACCGCTTCCAAGGACAAGGCCAGGTTTCAGGCAATATGTGACGAGGAGTCGCTGACGGTTTTGGGCTGGCGCACCCCGCCCACCGATAGCTCAGTTCTTGGAGATCTTGCAAAAAAGGCGATGCCCCTGATTGAACAGGTATTTGTTTCATCCAGTGACCTAATCGCAGGCATGGACCTAGAGCGCAGGCTATTCCGGGCCAGGAACAGAAGTGAGCGAGAAATTGGCCTTTACCTTTGTTCTCTTTCATCTAAAACAATCGTCTACAAGGGCATGGTTACCACCTTGCAGCTTGAGCCTTTTTATCCAGACCTCAGTGACGAGCGCTACGAGTCCCTGCTGGCACTTGTCCACAGTCGATTCTCGACCAACACTTTCCCGTCGTGGCCATTGGCCCACCCGTTCCGCTACATCGCCCACAACGGCGAAATAAACACCGTCAAGGGCAATGCCAACTGGATGGCGGCAAGAGAGTCACAGCTTTCCTCTGAGCTACTTGGTGACATCGACCAGCTAAAACCAATCGTCTCGAAGGGCGCATCTGATTCAGCAACTTATGATGAAGTTTTGGAGCTGTTGGTCCTATCGGGCCGTTCGCTTCCACACGCCATGATGATGATGATTCCGGGCGCCTGGGAAAAGCAACTGGATCTTGATCCACAGCTAAGAGATTTCTACGAATACCACTCGATGATTATGGAACCTTGGGATGGGCCGGCGGCAGTAGTGTTCACGGACGGTGACCTGGTCGGCGCAACTCTTGATCGAAATGGACTTCGACCCGGTCGATTTGTAGTCACAGAGGATGGTTTTATAATCCTTGCCTCTGAGATCGGCGTCGCTGATATTTCTCCAGACAAAATTGTTCGAAAAGGTAGATTGCAGCCAGGAAAGATGTTCCTGATTGACACTGTGGCCGGACAAATAGTTGAGGACGAGCAAATCAAGTCCGAGGTTGCGTCCCTAGAGCCGTGGGGCGAGTGGCTCGAAGCAAGCCGGATTAACTTGCGCGATCTTCCCGACCGCGAGCACGTTCGTTATTCGAGCAAGTCCGTTAAGCGTAGGCAACGTGCCTTTGGATACACCGAAGAAGACCTAAAGATATTCATTGCTCCCATGGCAAGAATTGGACAAGAACCAATCGGAGCAATGGGAACCGACACCCCTATCGCTGCCATTTCAGAGCGGCCAAAGCTTCTCTTTGACTATTTCACACAGCAATTCGCGCAGGTTACAAACCCACCGCTAGACGCAATTCGTGAAGAAGTCGTGACCTCGATGACAACAAGCATTGGTCCGGTAAGGAACCTTTTGGAAGCCAACGCCGAGCACGCGAAGCAAATGGTTTTGGATTACCCAATCATTGGCAACGATGAGTTGGCGAAGATTAAGCACATAGACCGAGCTAACAACATTGGTAAGGCAGTCACAATCTCCTGCTTGTATCGAGTCGACGACGGTCCCGAGGCACTCGAGGCTCGCCTTGAGGCAATCTGTGCAGAAGTTGACCAAGCCCTGTTAGCCGGAGCGACCTTCATCGTGCTGTCTGATCGAGATTCCAATCGGGAGCTAGCTCCTATTCCTTCGCTACTGTCTTGTTCCGCCGTGCACCACCACCTCATTCGAAACGGAACCAGAATGATGGCCGGGCTCGTTATTGAAGCTGGCGATGCTAGGGATGTTCACCACGTCGCAACCCTGATTGGATTTGGTGCATCTGCAATAAATCCGTACTTGGCACTCGAAACAGCAGAGGACCTCGTTTTCAATGGGACAATCACCGGCATAACGATGGAGCGAAGTAGCAAAAACATGATCAAGGCGCTTGGAAAAGGTGTCTTGAAGGTTATGTCGAAAATGGGTATCTCAACGGTCTCTTCTTACGGTGGCGCCCAGTGCTTCGAGGCAATTGGACTTTCCCAGGAGTTAGTGGACAAATACTTCACCGGCACGATTACGAAGCTTGGTGGGGTAGCCCTGCCGATTTTGCACTCTGAAATTGCTCAGCGTCACGCAGCCGCATACCCAATGGAAAGTGCCAATCAAGACAGCACTCCTCTGGACGTGGGTGGCGAAATGAAATGGCGTCGCGACGGCCCTCCTCACTTGTTTAATCCTGAGACCATTTTTAAGCTTCAGCACTCAACCTCTCAAAAGAACTACGAGATTTTCAAGTCCTACACCAATGCAGTCGATGACCAGGCTGAGCGCTTGATGACTATTCGAGGGCTATTTAGCCTCAACAAGGAGCTACGCACTCCAGTGCCAATCTCCGAGGTGGAGCCGGTGCATTCAATTGTGAAGCGATTCGCAACCGGGGCAATGAGCATGGGATCAATTAGTCCGGAAGCCCACGAAACTCTTGCAATTGCGATGAATCGACTTGGCGGAAAGAGTAACACCGGAGAAGGCGGAGAATCAGTAGAGCGACTACTAGATCGTGAAAGACGCAGTGCTGTGAAGCAGGTTGCGTCCGGACGATTTGGTGTGACCTCGATGTATTTGACTCATGCTGACGACATTCAAATCAAGATGGCTCAGGGAGCGAAACCTGGCGAGGGCGGGCAGCTACCTCCAAACAAGGTTTACCCATGGATTGCGGAACTTAGGCACTCGACACCGGGTGTAGGGCTTATTTCTCCGCCTCCTCATCACGACATTTACTCCATCGAGGATCTGAAGCAATTGATCTTTGACCTCAAGCGGGCAAACCGCGCCGCCAGAGTTCACGTCAAGTTGGTATCTCAGTTCGGTGTTGGAACCGTCGCGGCCGGTGTGGCAAAAGCCAAGGCAGATGTAGTACTGATTTCTGGCCACGATGGTGGCACAGGCGCCAGCCCTCTTAATTCTTTGAAGCACGCTGGAACCCCTTGGGAGCTGGGCCTTGCCGAGACTCAGCAGACTCTGCTGCTCAATGGCCTACGCGACCGTGTTGTAGTGCAGGTCGACGGCTCCATGAAGACCGGACGAGACGTGATCATTGCCGCTTTACTTGGTGCTGAAGAATTCGGATTCGCAACCGCTCCGCTTGTGGTGGAGGGATGTATCTTGATGCGTGTTTGCCACCTCGATACCTGTCCGGTAGGCGTGGCGACCCAGAACCCGGACCTCCGAAAGCGATTCCACGGTCAAGCTGATCACGTTGTCAACTTCTTTGAGTTTTTGGCGCAGGAAGTTCGCGAGTACCTAGCTGAACTTGGCTTCAGGACACTGCAACAGGCCATTGGTCAAGTAGAAGTGCTAGATGTGAATAGGGCGATTCGTCACTGGAAGGCAGATGGCTTAGACCTTTCGCCGATTTTTGCGGCTAAGGACATAGTTACTACTCAGACTCAATACTGCTCGAGCTCACAGGATCACGAGCTAGAGAAACACTTCGACTTCCCACTCATTGAGACAGCGAAGCTTGCGCTCAAAGACGGCAAGGCCGTTGAGATCAAGAGCCAGATAAACAACACCATGCAAGCAATCGGAACGATGCTTGGCAATGAGCTCACCAAGAAGTGGGGCGAACAAGGGTTAGAACCTGGAACCCTGAAACTCACCCTAACCGGCAGTGCCGGCCAGTCTTTGGGCGCGTTCATGCCTCGAGGTCTTCAAATTGATGTTGAAGGTGACTGCAATGATTATGTCGGCAAGGGCCTTTCTGGAGGAATCATAAGCGTCAGACCACCAGAGACCGCCGGCTTCCTCGCGTCTGAAAACGTGATCGCTGGAAACGTCATCGGCTACGGAGCCACTTCAGGCAAGATTTTCCTAAACGGAGTCGTGGGTGAACGATTCATGGTTCGAAATTCTGGAGCCGTCGCGGTTGCAGAGGGCGTGGGAGATCATGCTCTGGAATACATGACCGGTGGACGAGTAGTCATCCTCGGAAAAACGGGAATCAACCTGGGCGCCGGCATGTCCGGGGGTATCGCTTATGTTCACAGGCTGTCAGAGTCAAAGGTGAATCGCGAAGCCCTTCAGCTGGGCGAAATTACCTTGAGCGTTCTTGATCAGACAGGAGAGGACGAACTCCAGGCAATACTTGAGCAACACCTTGACCTGACTCGCTCTCCGCTAGCAAAGATTATCCTGGACGATTTTTCGACCTACGCGAAAGAGTTCGTGAAAGTTATGCCTAGGGACTACGCACGCATAGTTGAGATTCAACAGGATGCTCGGGCAACAGGCATAGACCTAGACGGTGAAGAAGTTTGGACACAAATCTTGGAGGTAACTAATGGCTGACCCAAGGGGATTTCTAAAAGTCACTGATCGTGAGACAGCGAAACGCAGGCCCGTTCCAGTTCGAATAAAGGACTGGAAAGAGGTTTATGAAGAGCGGAACTCTGGGGTAATCAAGGAGCAGGCCGGGCGCTGCATGGACTGTGGCATTCCCTTCTGCCACGCCGGGTGTCCGCTTGGAAACCTTATTCCGGAATGGAATGACCTAACCCACCTAGGCAAGAACAAAGAGGCGATAGATCGCCTGCACTCGACAAATAATTTTCCAGAGTTCACCGGCAGGCTCTGCCCAGCACCCTGCGAAAGCGCATGCGTGCTTGGCATCAACCAGCCCGCTGTAACAATCAAGGAGATCGAAGTTTCGATCATCGATGATGCTTTCGACTCAGGTTTTGTTACCCCGAGCGTTCCAGATCGACTAACCGGCAAGACAATAGCCGTCGTGGGCTCTGGTCCAGCAGGCTTAGCAGCTGCTCAACAGCTGACTAGAGCTGGCCACACAGTAGCTGTATTCGAAAGGGACGACCGCATCGGCGGTTTGCTCAGATACGGCATTCCGGATTTCAAAATGGAAAAGCGCCACATCGACAAGCGCCTCGCTCAGATGACAGCCGAGGGCACCAGGTTCCGCACTGGAGTAAACATCGGCGTTGACATTACCTGGGAAGAGCTAAAGCTCAGCTACGACGCCGTATTGGTGGCAACTGGGGCAATCACTCCAAGAGCTTTGGATGTGCCAGGCTCGGACCTAGCTGGAGTCCATTTCGCAATGGAATTCCTCACACAGGCAAACCGAGTTGTGGCTGGCGACACAGTAGAGGACCAGCTAAGTGCCGAGGGTAAGCACGTTGTAATTCTTGGCGGCGGAGACACTGGAGCAGACTGTCTAGGAACCGCTACCAGGCAAATGGCTGCTTCGGTCACGACAATCGCTATTGGTCAGAAGCCCGAAGAACAACGAACCGCGGATCAGCCCTGGCCAATGGATCCAAGAGTCTTTGAAATTTCAAGTGCCCACGAAGAATTCGGCGACCGCAAATACTTGCACTCAACGGTCGAACTTATTGGCGAAGACGGTCAGGTAACCGGCATTAAAGTTGCGGATACCGAATTTGTGAATGGACGACGAGTGCCGAAGCCTGGCACTGAAAGAGTAATGAAGGCCGATTTAGTTCTACTCGCACTCGGCTTCACCGGCCCAGAGTCAGACACAATAACCACCCAGCTAAAGGCTGAGATAGATGCTCAAAGTAATATTTCTCGCGACGGTAAATACCGCAGCAAGGATGCTTTGTTTGTGGCAGGGGATGCGGGCAGAGGCCAAAGCCTGATAGTTTGGGCAATAGCCGAGGGACGGGCAGCTGCCGCGGCGATTGATGAACACCTCGAAGGCGAGACTCAGCTGCCATTCCCCGTAAAGCCAACTGATAAGCCAATTTCGGTTTATAGCTAGGTCAAAAAGAAACTAGGACACTGAAGCCAATGAGACGCGCGAAAATTGTTGCAACATTCGGGCCTGCAATAGGCGATTTAGAAATGACCCGCAAGGTCATAGCCGCTGGAGTCGACGTGGCGAGGATGAACCTTAGCCATGGCTCATACGAAGTTCACGAGCAGGTCTACAAGAACATTCGTCAAGCCAGCGAAGAAGCCGAAAAGGCTGTGGGAATCCTTGTTGACCTTCAAGGACCAAAGATTCGACTTGGAAAGTTTGCAGAGGGCAGTGTTGATCTGATAGTTGGCGCAACCTTCAAGATCACTACCGATGATGTCCCGGGAGACGTGGACATTTGCTCCACCACCCACAAGGGCCTTCCAAACGATGTCTCAGTGGGGGACATGCTGCTAATTGACGATGGTCGACTATCACTTCGAGCCACCGCAGTGGACGCCACAACAGTAACAACAGAGGTCGTCATCGGCGGTCCAGTGTCAAACAACAAGGGCATAAACCTCCCCGGCGTTGCAGTCGATGTTCCGGCACTGAGCAAGAAAGATGAAGAAGACCTTCGATGGGCCCTAAAGCTTGGCGCGGACATGATTGCATTGAGCTTTGTAAGAAACGCCAAAGACATCCTCCGAGTCCACGAGATCATGCGCGAAGAAGGCAGATTTATACCCGTCATAGCCAAGATCGAAAAACCTCAGGCAGTTGCCAACCTTGAAGAAATCATTGACGCTTTTGACGGCGTCATGGTCGCTCGAGGCGACCTAGGAGTGGAGCTACCCCTAGAACAGGTCCCAATCGTCCAGAAGCGAGCCGTAGAGCTTGCAAGACGTTGGGCTAAGCCGGTTATCGTAGCGACTCAGATGCTAGAAAGCATGATCACTGCAAGCAGGCCAACCAGAGCCGAAACTTCAGATGTTGCGAACGCAGTCCTCGATGGTGCTGACGCTCTGATGCTTTCCGGCGAAACCTCCGTGGGCCAATTTCCAATTGAGACCATTGAGACCATGGCGAAAATAATTGAATCCACCGAAGAGAATGGACTTGAGCGAATTCCGGCTCTTGGAACCCAGCCACACACTCACTCTGGCGCCGTGGTTAAATCAGCTCTTCAAATCGCTGAACTATTGGGCTCCAAGTTTGTTTGCGTATTCACAGAATCAGGCGACACACTGCTTAGAGTTGCAAGGCTCAGATCACGAGTTCCGGTTCTTGCCTTCACTCCAAATGAAGAAATTCGACGCCGTCTTTCTCTGATCTGGGGAGCAACTACATTTTTAGCTGGAAAGGCAACACACACAGACCAAATGATCAAGCAGGTAGATGAAATTGTGCTTGCCAGCGGAAAATGTCGCGTTGGCGACGAGGTGGTAGTAGTCGCCGGCTCCCCACCGGGGATACCTGGCTCGACTAACTCGCTTCGCGTGCACCGCGTCGGCGATGCAGTCAACGAAACAGTGCCCGGGTACGCCGGCTAAACAGAAAATCTTTCCAACAAAAAAGAGCGGTGGGTATCCACCGCTCTTTTTTTTGTGCCGGAAGTGGGATTTGAACCCACACGCCCATAGGACAAAGCATTTTGAGTGCTTCGCGTCTGCCGTTCCGCCATTCCGGCTAGCTGTATCACTCTAGCGGATTTGATTATTCAAGTTGCCGCTAAAGTTGTAATCATGCAAGAAGCACTTCGCGTTATCGTCGCAGAGGACGAAGCCCTTATCCGGATGGATGTTGTCGCCACTTTACAAGAGGCAGGCTACGAAGTAGTTGGTGAGGCGGGAGACGGCGAAGAGGCGGTGAGGCTCGCTATTGAATTGATGCCAGACCTGATGATTATGGACATCAAGATGCCTAAGCTCGACGGCATATCAGCCGCTGAGAAGATTTCAGAGCACAAAATTCCCGTCGTCTTACTGACAGCCTTCTCGCAAGCAGACTTGGTGAAAAGGGCTGCGGATGCCGGGGCAATGGCTTATGTGACGAAGCCGTTCAAGCCATCCGACTTGCTGCCAGCAATACAAATTGCACTTTCTAGATCCGAGGAGCTCTTTGCCCTTGAAACAGAAATAGCTGATCTCAACGAAAGATTAGAAACCAGAAAGCTTATGGACCGGGCCAAGGGCCTTCTTCAGTCGAAAATGAAACTAAGTGAGCCAGAGGCTTTCCGCTGGATCCAGAAGGCATCAATGGATCGCAGGCTCTCAATGTCCCAAGTCGCCAAGGCGGTACTAGAGCAACTAGGGGACAAGTAACTCAGCTCTTGTTTGCTCTTAGGAAGTTTGTTATCCGAATTGTTGAGAGCAACTTACCGGCCTCGTCGGTAACTTTGATCTCGTGACTCGTCAGGGATCTTCCAAGCTTGACTGCCGTACAGGTTCCTGTCACGACACCTTCTGTGGCAGAGCTGTGGTGAGTGGCGTTTATCTCAATACCGACCGCATAACCCCAAGGGTGTGCGTGCACGTTGGCGGCAAAGCTGCCAAGGCTTTCACCAAGCACTACGTGGGCACCGCCGTGAAGCACGCCCAAGGGCTGAGTGTTGCCCGAAACCGGCATGGTGGCAACTGCTCGTTCAGCACTTAGCTCCTTGAGTTCTATTCCCATGCGGTCGGCAAGGTCACCCAAGCCCCGTCGCTGCATAATTTCAAGGGCATGAGCTGTTTTTGCGATATCGTCTTGGGTCACTGTGGTACCACCTTCTACAAAGTAGGCTAAACGCTATGAGCGCCAACGAAAAGCCTACTCTGCTCCTTATCGATGGGCACTCACTTGCATTCCGAGCTTTCTACGCGCTGAATGTAGATAACTTCAAAAATGCTGAGGGGCAGCACACAAACGCCGTTCACGGATTTATCTCGATGATGCTGAACATTCTGGAGGGCGAAAAGCCAACCCACATGTGCGTTGCATTCGACGTTTCTCGGCACAGCTTTAGAACCGAAGAGCTTCCCGAATACAAGGGCACCCGCGGAGAAACCCCGGTGGAGTTCCTTGGCCAAACCGAGCTGCTTGTAAAGGCGCTAACGGCGATGAACATCACGAGCGTTTCTCGTGAAAACTACGAAGCCGATGACTTACTTGCGTCGCTTGCAAACCTCGGCGAGCAAGCCGGGATGCGCGTGCTGGTTGTTTCTGGAGACCGCGACACTTTCCAGCTGATTCGTGAGGACACAACCGTTCTCTATCCAGTCAAGGGAGTCATGAACCTTGCTCGCATGGATGATGAGGCTGTTTTGGCTAAATATGGCATTCACGCAATTCAGTATCCGGAACTCGCGGCTCTTGTGGGGGAGAGCTCGGATAATCTAATCGGTGTGCCCGGAGTTGGTCCGAAAACGGCCGCTAAGTGGATACAGCAATTCGGATCCTTAGACGAAATTCTCAAGCGATCTGACGAGATTCCCGGCAAAGTAGGCGAGAACCTCAGAGAGAACCAGCACCTCGCGGTTAGAAACCGCAGGCTAAATCACCTCCTCACGGATCTCACCTTTGATTTTTCGATGGAGGACCTGGTCTTGGGTCCCGTAGATGAAGATGCCCTGAGGGAAATCTTTGCAGTATTGTCATTCCGGACACTGCTGACCCGGGTTCTAAAGCTTCGAGGCGGCAATGGTACTCAACACATAGCGCAGGCGGCGGCGCTTGAAGAAAAGTCCGCTCCAGACGGCCAGGAAGCCTCAGCGGCATTGCCTCTGGCCTCAAACAAGATCATCGATGATCTTCCTTCCAGCCCCATAGATTCCAGGGTTGCTTCGGTTGCGGAGATTCAAGAACTCGTCATTGCAGGAGAATCTTTCGTGCATTTTGAGATCAATGATGGTCGCCTTGTTGGGCTGGGAATTGCCACGATAGCAAAGAGGCTGAACTGGAATGGCGAAGATCAAGATTCAGCACTGGCGCTTCTAAAGCGTGGAGGTTTTGGCGGTTGGGACACCAAAGCCATGAGGAAGAAGCTTTACTCACTTGGGATTTGGCCCGATGTGATTACCGACGATGCTTTGTTGGTCAGCTACCTGGTCGATCCGATTAGCAAGGATCTGTATCCAGACTCAATCATGCGGCAGTACGCCGGCATAGACGCAGTTCGTCAAGACCCCAACGAGTTACTCAGCGAATCGGATCCTTCGCTTGATGCCTGGGTATACGCGGTTATCTGCGCAGTGCTAATTCCGCAGCTGGAGGAGACCGGTCAGCTTGGTATCTATCGAGATATCGAGTTGCCGGCCAGCGAGGTACTTTCAAAAATGGAAATAACCGGAATCGCAATGGATTCCTCGGCGCTTCAGACTCAGTTCGATGAATTGACTCTCGAGGTAGAGCAAATCGCAAAAGAGGCCTATGAGATTATTGGCCACGAAGTGAACCTAGCGAGCCCAAAGCAATTACAGGTGGTTCTATTTGAAGAACTAGGAATGCAGGGCACAAAGGCTCTAAAGACTGGCTACTCAACAAATGCCGAGGCCTTAAGTACTTTGTTTGAGCAGACCGAGCACCCGTTTTTAGAGCGACTGCTTGCGCACCGAGACAGCACCAAGTTGCGACAGATGACTGAGACCCTGCTGAAAGCCATTGAGAACGACGGGCGAATCCACACAAATTACTCGCAGGTTGGAACCTCTACGGGCCGCCTAAGTAGCGATAGTCCGAACCTTCAGAACATACCGATTAAGACTGAACGTGGTCAACGACTTCGCAGTGCCTTTATCGCAGGACCCGGTTATGAGACTTTACTCACGGCCGATTACTCGCAGATAGAAATGCGGATCATGGCTCACTTGTCTGAGGACGAAGGTCTTATCGAGGCCTTTCGAATCGGTGAAGATCTTCACAATTTTGTCGGAGCAAGGCTGTACGGAGTCGAACCTTCAGATGTCACGGGCCAAATGCGCTCAAAGGTCAAAGCCATGAGCTATGGACTTGTCTACGGGCTAAGCGAGTTTGGGCTTGGCAGGCAGCTCAGGATTACGGGGAAAGAAGCTAAGCAGCTGATGTCCGATTATTTCGACCGCTTTGGAGGTGTCAAGCGCTATTTGGACACGGTTGTCCAACGCGCAAAAGCACTTGGCCATACGACCACTGTCTACGGACGCCGCCGGCCATTTCCGGATCTCAACTCAAAGATTTTCCAAGTGAGGGAAAACGCGAGACGCGCAGCCCTCAACGCTCCGATTCAGGGAACAGCCGCCGACATCATGAAGCTTGCGATGATAGTTGTGAAACGAAAAATGGATGCTCAAGATCTAAAGTCGCAACTGTTACTTCAGGTCCATGACGAACTGGTATTTGCAGTTGCTTCCGGCGAACTTGAAACACTTAGAGAACTCGCTGTCAGCGCCATGCAAGAAGTAGTCACCCTGACGGTCCCACTCGAGGTGCATGTTGGCATTGGGGTCAACTGGGAGCTGGCGGGGCATTAGAAAACGCGGTAGTATTGCGCGGGTGCCTTCGGGCACTTTTCCCGTCCGTTCGTTGGGCCAAATAAACAGATAATGGAAGCATTATCTTTGGCGCGACCCGAGTAAACAAAGTGGAGTTACCACAAATATGGCATCCAAAGCAACCGCAAAACCAGTACAAATCGCAGTAAACGACATCGGTTCAGAGGCAGATTTCCTAGCCGCAGTCGAGGCAACACTTAAATTCTTTAACGATGGAGACCTGATCTCCGGCACCGTAGTCAAGATTGACCGCGATGAAGTTCTTCTGGACGTTGGTTACAAAACCGAGGGTGTTATTCCCTCCAGAGAACTATCAATCCGTCAAGACGCGGACCCAAATGACATTGTAAAAGTCGGCGACGCCATTGAGGCACTTGTTCTTCAGAAGGAAGACAAAGAAGGCCGTCTAATTCTTTCCAAGAAGCGCGCTCAGTACGAGCGAGCATGGGGCGATGTGGAGCGTATCAAGGAAGCTGATGGTGTTGTCACTGGAACCGTCATCGAAGTTGTGAAGGGTGGAGTCATTGTTGACATCGGTCTTCGAGGTTTCTTGCCTGCTTCGCTTATCGAACTGCGTCGTGTTCGCGATCTAGGTCCTTACCTTGGTACCGAGGTCGAGGCAAAGATTTTGGAACTAGACAAGAACCGCAACAACGTTGTGTTGTCAAGACGAGCTCTTCTCGAGCAGAGCCAAAGCGAGAACCGCAGCACCTTCCTGAACGACCTTGTAAAGGGTCAGGTTCGTACCGGAGTTGTTTCATCAATCGTAAACTTCGGCGCATTCATTGACCTTGGCGGAGTTGACGGATTAGTCCACGTTTCCGAACTTAGCTGGAAGCACATTGAGCACGCCAGCGAGGTAGTAGAAGTGGGCCAGGAAGTCACAGTTGAGGTTCTTGAGGTAGACCAGGAGCGCGAGCGCGTTTCCTTGTCGCTAAAGGCAACCCAGGAAGACCCATGGCAGCTGTTCGCAAGAACTCACGCCATCGGGCAGTACATCCCGGGCAAGGTGACCAAGATTGTTCCATTCGGTGCCTTTGTCCGAGTTGCAGACGGCATCGAAGGCCTAGTTCACATCTCAGAACTATCCTCTAAGCACGTTGAGCACGCCGATCAGGTAGTGACCGTGAACCAAGAAGTCTTCGTCAAGCTAATTGACATCGACCTTGAGCGTCGCAGAATCTCACTGTCGCTCAAGCAGGCACTTGAAGAAGTTGAGAACGCCGGCACGGACTTCAACCCAGTGCTTTACGGCATGAGCGCCGACTACGACGACAAGGGTCAGTACCGTTACCCAGAAGGTTTCGACCCAGCCACCAGCGAGTGGCGCGAAGGCTTCGAAGAAGCTCGTGGCAAGTGGGAGACAGAGTACACAGAGGCTAATGCTCGTTGGGAACTGCACAAGGTTCAGGCCAAGGCCGCTTTCGAGCACCTTGCTTCTATTCCAGATGCTGCACCTGCACAGGAGGCTTCAACTTCGAGCGGTGACTCTGCCGATCAGGGCACACTGGCAGACGACCAGTCGCTGGCCGCCTTGAGAGACAAGCTAACGGGAGACAAGTAGCACGTAGTCTTTTTAGATAAGCGGGAACACCAACGGTGTTCCCGCTTTTTCTTTATCCTTATAACAATGCTTATTGCTTTGACTGGTGGAATTGGCTCGGGAAAATCTACCGTAGCTAGTCGTTGGGTTGCACTCGGGGGAACAGAAATAGACGCCGACGTTTTGGCTAGACAAGTGGTTGAGCCTGGAACAGCTGGGCTGGCAGCAGTTGTAAAGACCTTTGGTACCGAGGTTCTCAATGAAGACAGTTCGCTCAATCGGGCTCAGCTGGCGAAAATTGCCTTTAGTTCTGAGGAAAATAGAACTGTGTTGCAAGGAATATTGCATCCGCTCATTCAGGCGCGAGCAAAAAAACTAATCTCCGAAATCGAAGGTTTAATTATTTACACAATTCCTTTGCTCGTGGAGACGAAATCTCCGCTGACGTTCGATCGGATCGTTACCGTAAGCGCGCCGGAGGCAGTTCGCATTGAAAGGCTAATCAACAACCGCGGTATGACTGAGGAAGATTCTCTTTCAAGGATTAGGGCCCAGGCAACGGATGCGCAACGCGAAGCTTTGGCAGACACGGTTATTGACTCAGACTGCACTCTTGTTGAACTTCAATCAAGGGCGGACAACGTGTTCGCCTCCTTCAATATTTAGGCAGAGATGCAGGACATATCCAAGCCATTCAAAGTCATCAGCGAATATTCGCCTGCCGGTGACCAGCCAACAGCAATTGCGGAGCTTGCAAGCCGCCTAACCGCCGGTGAAAAAGACGTGGTTCTGTTGGGAGCTACTGGAACTGGCAAGTCGGCGACTACAGCTTGGCTAATTGAAAAGCTCCAGCGCCCAACCCTGGTAATCGCTCACAATAAAACGCTTGCGGCACAACTGGCCAGTGAGCTCAAGGAAATGTTCCCTGAGAACGCAGTTGAATACTTTGTTAGCTATTACGACTACTACCAGCCCGAAGCGTATGTACCACAAACAGACACCTTCATTGAGAAGGACTCATCGATAAACGAAGAAGTTGAGCGCCTGCGTTACTCGGCAACTATGTCTTTGCTTTCCAGAAGAGACGTAATTGTGGTCGCAACAGTGTCTTGCATCTACGGCCTGGGTGCACCAAAGGAGTACTTGGCGCAATCGTTACCTTTGCAGGTAGGCCAACGCATTGATAGGGACGAACTAATCAGAGGGCTCGTAGCCATTCAGTACCAGCGCAACGACATCGAGTTCACTCGGGGAAATTTCCGAGTCAAGGGTGACACCGTCGAAGTCATAGCGGTCTACGACGAAGAGGCAACTCGAATCGAGTTTTTTGGTGATGAAATTGAAAAAATTTACCGAATACACCCCCTTACCGGTGAAGTTCTCATGGAACGCCAAAGCGTCGCCATCTACCCGGCTTCCTATTATGTGGCGCCGGTCGAGCGAATGGGTAAGGCAATTGAGGACATTGAAAACGAACTTGAAGTTCGTTATAAGGAGCTGGACTCTCAAGGAAAACTCCTAGAGGCACAGCGAATCAAGATGCGAACCACTTTTGATCTAGAAATGATTCGCGAACTCGGCTTTTGTTCTGGAATCGAGAACTACTCAAGACACATCGATCAGCGAATGCCAGGCGATGCACCGTCCTGCTTACTGGACTACTTCCCAGAGGACTTCCTAACGGTTATCGATGAGTCGCACGCCACGGTCTCGCAGATTGGGGCGATGTATTTAGGTGACTCATCCAGAAAGCGAACACTTGTTGAGCATGGTTTTAGGCTGCCATCAGCCCTTGATAATCGCCCACTCAAATTCGAAGAGTTCCTTGAGCGGACAGGACAAACTGTTTATCTATCTGCGACCCCGGCAAAATACGAGCTTGCACTCTCTGACGGTGTAGTAGAGCAGATCATCAGACCAACGGGCCTCGTCGATCCGCAAATTATTGTCAAGCCTGCCAAGGGCCAGATCGACGACCTACTAGATGAAATCAGGACTAGAACAGAGCGCAACGAAAGAGTGCTGGTCACAACGCTCACCAAGCGGCTGGCCGAGGAGGTCACGGAGTACTACACCGAGATGGGGGTTCGCGTCCGGTACCTCCACTCCGATGTTGACACTCTTCGTCGCGTGGAATTGCTTCGAGAGCTTCGTCAAGGAGTATTTGATGTCCTGGTGGGCATCAACCTTCTTCGAGAAGGTCTCGACTTGCCAGAGGTTTCGTTAGTTGCAATTTTGGACGCAGACAAAGAGGGTTTTCTTCGTTCAACCACATCGCTGATCCAGACAATTGGACGTGCAGCTAGAAACGTAAATGGAGAAGTCCACATGTATGCCGATGTGATGACAGCCTCAATGACTAGAGCCATCGACGAGACGAATCGTCGTCGGGAAAAACAAGTCGCGTACAACAAAAAAATGGGGGTCGACCCACAACCGTTGCGCAAGAAAATCGCAGACATCACTGATTCTCTGCAGCGCGAAGAGGTGGACACCGAGCAACTAATTAGGCAGATGAAAGAAATCTCAAACAAGAAAACTGCCAGGCAAAAAACTAAGGGCCGACCCGCCATCGGGGCAGACGGTCAGAAGCAGATACTCGGGACAATCATTGAGCTAGATGTTCAGATGAAATCCGCGGCCAGTGAGCTCAAGTTTGAGTTGGCAGCGCGAATTCGCGATGAAATTTCGGAGTTGAAAAAGGAGCTACGAGCTTTTGAAGCTGCGGGTCACGCCTAAACTTCTACAATGACGATTCAGCAACCCAAAGGTCAAAAACTCTCTATAAAGGGCGCAAGAGTTCACAACCTGAAAAACCTTGATCTAGAGCTTCCCAGGGATTCAATGATCGTCTTTACCGGCCTAAGTGGCTCCGGTAAATCTTCGCTAGCGTTTGACACAATTTTCGCGGAGGGACAGCGTCGTTACGTTGAGTCACTCAGCGCCTATGCGAGGCAGTTTCTTGGGCAGGTCGACAGGCCCGATGTTGATTTCATTGAGGGCCTAAGCCCCGCTGTCTCAATTGACCAGAAGTCAACAAACCGAAACCCCCGCTCAACTGTTGGAACCATAACGGAGATCCACGATTACCTGAGGCTACTTTGGGCCCGGATCGGCGTTCCTCACTGCCCTGTTTGCCAAGAGGTCATATCAAAGCAAACTCCACAGGCAATCGTTGATCAGCTGATAGCGATGAATGAGGGCACCCGGTTTCAGCTGCTATCGCCGATTGTGGTTCAAAAAAAGGGCGAGTTTCAAGACTTGTTTGCATCCCTGCAAGCTCAAGGGTACGCCCGAGCAGTCGTAGACGGCGAGCAGGTAATACTTGCCGAGGCCAAACCGCTGAAGAAGAGCTTCAAGCATGACATTTCAGTTGTCGTGGACAGACTCGTCGTTAAACCAGACGCCCAGTCGAGGATTACCGACTCTGTTGAAACTGCGCTAAAGCTATCGTCGGGTCGGATAGTAGTTGACTTCATCGACGCTAAGGTCCAACGCGTGTTCTCAGAGCACCTGAGCTGCCCAAACGAACATGACCTCGTTCTCACGGAGATTGAGCCCAGAACCTTTTCCTTCAATGCTCCATTCGGAGCATGTCCGGCCTGCACGGGGCTTGGCACCAAAATGGCGGTGGATGCCGAATTAGTTATAGGAGATCCAGCGGCAAGCATCAAAGACGGAGTAATTCTGCCTTGGTCCACTCAAGGTAAGGGGCTCTACTCTTACTTCGTTAGGTTGCTGCAAGGCTTAGCTGACGACTTGGATTTCGACCTAAAAACTCCTTGGAAAAAACTACCCGCCGCGACCCAGCAGGCGATCCTAAACGGCAACGATTTTGAAGTTGAAGTCAAGTGGCGCTCGCGCTACGGACGAGAAATGCGCTACACCTCCGGATTTGAGGGTGTGCTGCCCTACATCGAGCGTAAATACCTAGAATCCGATAGCGATTGGGCCAGAAGCAAGTGGGCTGATTATCTTCGGGAAGTGCCATGCACGAGCTGCGACGGAGCCAGATTGCGCCCCGAAGTTTTGGCCGTAAAGGTGCATGGTAAATCAATTCATGACGTTGCTCAGATTTCGCTTGGCGACTCCCACGAATTTTTTGACTCGCTAAAGCTAACCGAGCGAGAAGCAATCATTGCGGCTCAAGTGCTCAGGGAAATCAGAGCGAGACTGGACTTTCTGTTGGCAGTCGGGCTCGACTATTTGTCCTTGGAGCGTGCCGCCGGTTCGCTGTCCGGGGGAGAGGCACAGCGCATCAGGCTTGCAACCCAGATTGGAGCCGGGCTTACTGGGGTTCTCTATGTTTTGGACGAGCCATCGATTGGCCTTCATCAACGTGACAATCTGCGCCTTATTGAGACTCTGGAAAAACTTAGAGACTTGGGAAACACGTTGATTGTTGTCGAGCACGACGAGGACACGATCAAGGCGGCGGACTGGTTAGTCGATATCGGTCCCGGTGCCGGAGTAAACGGCGGCGAAGTAGTTCACTCAGGTAGCTACCAAAATCTTCTCAAAAATACCAACTCAATGACCGGCGATTACTTGTCCGGCAGAAGATCAATTGCTACGCCGAAAAAGAGGCGAAAGCCCAAAACCGAGGGCAAGCTGAAGGTAGTGGGCGCTCGAGAAAATAACCTGCAGAATGTGACCGTGAATTTCCCACTTGGCGTGATGACTGCTGTCACCGGTGTCAGCGGCTCTGGTAAGTCGTCACTGGTAAACGATGTTCTCTACGAGGTCCTTGCCCAGCGATTGAACCGAGCAAAGTCAGTTGCCGGAAAGCACACGCGAATCGAAGGCGTGGAGCTTTTGGACAAGGTCGTCCACGTTGACCAAGCCCCCATTGGGCGCACCCCAAGGTCAAACCCCGCAACTTACACCGGCGTATTTGACAACATAAGGAAGCTGTTTGCCGACACCCAGGAGGCCAAGGTCAGAGGCTATCTTCAGGGCCGGTTCTCTTTCAACGTGAAGGGTGGTCGTTGCGATAACTGCTCCGGAGACGGCACAATCAAAATTGAGATGAACTTCCTACCCGATGTATATGTGACCTGTGAGGATTGCAAGGGGGCTCGTTACAACAGAGAGACCCTACAAGTTCTCTATAAGGGAAACTCGATCGGTGATGTTCTGAACATGCCAATCAGTGATGCAGCCGAATTCTTTGCACCAATCAATTCGATAGCTAGATACCTAACGACACTTGTTGATGTTGGCCTAGGTTATGTGCGCCTTGGACAAAGCGCTACCACTTTGTCCGGGGGCGAAGCGCAGCGGGTAAAGCTGGCGACTGAACTTCAAAAGCGTTCGACCGGTCGAACTATCTATGTCCTTGATGAGCCGACTACCGGATTGCACTTTGAGGACGTGAGCAAACTCCTGATGGTTCTAAATAACCTGGTCGATAAGGGCAACACTGCAATCGTCATCGAGCACAACCTAGATGTAATCAGATCTGCGGACTGGATCATCGACATGGGGCCAGAAGGTGGTTCCGGTGGTGGCATGGTTGTGGCGGAGGGAACTCCGGAACAGGTGGCGAAAAACCCGGCCAGCCACACCGGTAGGTTTCTGGCCGAGATCTTGTAATCATGGCGAATGAGCTGAGCTTTAGGCCCAAAACATCAGAAATCCCGAAAATGCCCGGGGTTTACAGGTTCTTGGACGCCGATGAACGGGTCTTGTACGTTGGTAAAGCCAAAAACCTAAGATCAAGACTCTCGAACTACTTTGGCCCCTTGGACAGCCTTCACGAGAGAACCAGGCGCATGGTGTTGAGCGCCAGCGATGTCAAATGGACAATAGTCGCCACTGAATATGAAGCGCTGCAACTTGAATTCACTTGGATCAAGGAGTTTCAACCGCCGTTCAACGTTCGCTTTCGCGACGACAAGTCTTATCCATATCTTGCGATTTCAATGGGGGAGACGGTTCCACGAGCTTTCATAACCCGGAATCGAGACCTAAAGGGGGTCAAGTATTTCGGGCCCTACACACAAGGCTGGGCAATCAGGGACACTCTAGATTCTCTGCTAAAGGTCTACCCCGTTCGCAGTTGCTCCGCTGGGATTTTTCAAAGAGCCAAGCGTTCTGGAAGGCCTTGCCTGCTGGCTGAACTTGGCAAGTGCTCTGCTCCTTGCGTGGATCGCATCTCGCAGCCTGATCACAAGGCATTAGCAAAAGAGCTGGGTGACTTCATAGGGTCAGGAAACGACTCACATGTGTCAAATCTGACTCTAAAAATGCAAAATGCAAGTCAGCAGGAGAATTTCGAATTAGCCGCCAGGTATAGAGACGACATCGGAGCTCTACAACGAGTGCTAGAAAAATCGACGGTAGTTCTTGATGATCACGTCGATGCCGACCTCATTGGTCTCAGTCGCGATGAGCTATCAGCCGCCGTGTCAATCTTTATGGTTAGAGGAGGGCGCATCCGCGGAAATCGATCGCTGGTGGTGGACCTCGAGCTAGATAGAACCAACGCAGAACTACTGGAGTACTTGCTACAAGAACTCTATTCAGCTGGGGCGAAAGCCGAGCCCCCTGAGGTGCCCAAACAAATCATGGTGACTGAGCTTCCTACCGACAAGGATGCCCTGGAACTGTGGCTCTCCGAAATACGAGGCAAGGGCTGCAGCATCTCAGCTCCTAAGCGAGGCGACAAGTCAGCACTGCTTGCTACCGCGAGTCAAAATGCAGCTCATGCGCTTCAGAACTACAAGCTAAAGCGTGTATCCGATTTCAGCGCAAGGGCCGAGGCACTCGCGGGACTGCAGAAGGCTCTTGCGATGGAGAATGCTCCACTAAGAATCGAGTGCTACGACATTTCCCATTTGTCCGGCACCAACACCGTGGGCTCAATGGTGGTCTTTGAGGATGGCCTCTCCCGTAAAGATCAGTATCGAAAATTTAACTTAGAAACTGCCGACGATACTGAGTCTATATATCAGGTCCTTATGCGCAGGCTCAAATACCTCAAGACCGAAGAGCCCAACGAAAGATTCAGTTACAGGCCCGGCCTTCTAATTATTGACGGTGGGCTACCCCAGCTACATGCTGCTGAGCGAGCACTTAATGATTCTGGAATTCAAGGCCTGACCGTCGCATCGCTGGCGAAACGGCTTGAGGAAGTATTCGTATCTGGGCTCGATTACCCTCTTATCCTCCCAAGGACATCGGAGGAGCTATTTTTGCTTCAGCGAATTCGCGACGAGGCGCACCGCTTCGCGATAACAGCGCAACGCGCCGCTAGAAGTAAGTCTATTTCCACGGCGTTGGTTGACATTCCCGGCTTGGGGGAGCAGAAGGCCAGATTGCTACTTCGAAAGTTCGGATCTATAAAGCGGCTGAAGCTCGCAAGCGAGGCTGAAATTACTCAGCTTCCCGGATTTAGCCAGAGATTGGCGAATATTGTTATAGAACACCTGGCAGATTAATAAAAAACGTCTTTTCGCGACACGCCGAAGCGGTAACCTTGTTCTCGACGCTATGGAGGGATGGATGGACGATTCAAATAAACCAGAACTGCTTGTTGTAACAGGCATGTCCGGTGCTGGACGTTCAACTACCGCTAACGCTCTTGAAGATCAGGGCTGGCATGTGATTGACAATCTTCCTCCCCAGTTGCTTTCTCCCATCAGCGATTTGTTCTCCAAAAGTAGCGAGTCGCTAAGCAAGGTCGCGGTTGTAATGGACGTTCGTGGCGGTCAGTTCTTTCAAGATCTAGAGCAGAACATTCAGAAGTTAAGGTCTCACGATATCAGCGTTAGAGTCCTGTTCTTAGAAGCGAATGATGCAGCGCTAGTCAAAAGATTCGAATCAGTTAGAAGGCCTCACCCGCTTCAAGGTGAGGGTACGGTTTTAGATGGAATCGCGGCCGAGAGAACTCAGCTCTTGAGTCTGCGCGAAACTGCCGACATCGTTTTTGACACCTCAGAGTCAAATGTCCACGAGCTCACAAACCGAGTAGCCGAAGCATTCGGGGGTCAGTCAAAGGGATTCAAGGTAAACCTGATGAGCTTTGGTTTCAAATATGGTCTTCCCGCGGACGCGGACATGGTCGCGGATGCAAGGTTTATCGCAAACCCGCACTGGCAGGAGTCCCTCAGGGCCAAAACTGGAAATGACAGCGAAGTGGCTGACTATGTCCTTAGCCAACCGGGTGTCAAAGACTTTGAAGAAAGCTACCTGGCAACCTTGAAAATCGTTCTAGCTGGTTACCGGAAAGAGAATAAGAGATTCGCAACAATTGCGATCGGCTGCACGGGCGGTAAGCACAGGTCGGTTGCACTAACTAACGAAATAGCAGCGCGCCTCGCAGAGGACGCAGAAATACGAGTCGCCGTTTCTCATCGCGACTTAGGTAGGGAGTGATGATGGGACTTACGCAACAAATAAAAGAAGAGCTTGCAAGAGTGCCGGTTCGAACAGGGTTGGAGCGTGCAGCGGAGCTGGCGACGGTTCTTCGTTTTTGTGGCGGACTGCAACTTATTTCTGGACGAATAGCAATCGAAGTGGAGCTTGACTCTGCAGCTTTAGCTCGAAGGCTTGCACGAGCGATCGCAGAGCTATATGGCATTCAATCTGAACTAACCGTTGTCCAAGCAGGAGGCCTTAGAAAAACTAGTGGCTATCAAATTAGAGTGCTGAAAGATGGTGAGCTTTTAGCCAGGCAGACCGGTCTTATCGACAACCGCGGCAGGCCGGTTCGTGGTCTTCCAGCCACCCTGATTAGCTCGACGCTAGATGAGGCAAAAGCAGTCTGGCGAGGGGCCTTCATGGCTCACGGAATATTAACTGACCCAGGTCGATCAACGTCACTCGAGGTGACCGCCCCAGGCAACGAGTCTGCAATGGCTCTGGTCGGCGTCGCCAGAAGATTGGGTGTAAGTGCAAAAGCAAGAGAAGTCAGAAATGTCTATCGCGTCGTTGTTAGAGATGGTGAGGGGATTTCTGAACTACTCAGGCAGATGGGATGCACGGAGCAAGTGGAGAAATGGGATGAGCTTCGAAGTAGACGCGAAATCAGGGGCGTTGCAAACCGCCTTGCAAATTTTGACGATGCGAACCTTAGGAGAAGTGCTCAGGCAGCAATTGCCGCCGGAGCAAGGGTTCAGCGGGCGTTAGAGATTCTGGGCGATCAGGCTCCCGCGCATCTTCAATACGCAGGTGAGCTTCGATTGCAGCATAAAGATGCCTCTCTGGATGAATTGGGGCATCTGGCAGTCCCCCCCATGACTAAAGATGCTGTCGCCGGGAGAATTCGCAGATTGCTGGCGACCGCGGATAAGCGGGCCCAGGAGCTGGGCATTCCCGATACCGAATCGGTGATTGCAGATCTGATTTAAGAATAAAGCTACGATTAAAGCTACGAATCCAACAAGAGAAAGTGATAAATCATGACCTACACACTTCCGGATCTCAACTATGACTACTCGGCTCTCGAGCCTCATATCTCAGCCAGAATCATGGAGCTACACCACTCCAAGCACCACCAGGCCTACGTCACAGGTGCGAACGCGGCTTTGGATGCAATGGCAGAGGCACGAGCAAACGACAACTTTGCAACCCTTCCAAAGCTACAAAAGGATCTTGCCTTCAACCTAGGTGGCCACGTGAACCACAGCATCTTCTGGAAGAATCTGTCCGCCGAAGGTGGAGAAGCATCCGGCGAGCTACTGGCAGCCATATCTGAGTACTTCGGTTCATACGAGGCATTCACCAAGCACTTCACCGCAGCCGCCATGGGAATTCAGGGTTCGGGCTGGGCATACCTTGCTTGGGACAGCATGAGCAACCGCCTTATTATTGGCCAGCTCTATGACCAGCAGGGCAACCTTCCGATGGGTAGCATCCCGCTTCTAATGCTTGACATGTGGGAGCACGCATTCTATTTGGACTATGTCAACGTGAAGGCTGACTACGTCAAGGCATTCTGGAACATCGTCAACTGGAACGATGTGGCAACTCGCTTCGCATCCGTTAAAGCGAACAGTTCCTCGCTGCTGCTAGGCTGACAAAGTCCGCCCAAAGGTGCTCGGGCTAATTTATTTATTCACTGACAAGTTTTGGAGTAGCCCCGTGACTCGTATTGGTATTAATGGTTTTGGACGAATTGGCCGCAACTATCTGCGCGCAGCACTTGCGCAAAATTCGGATCTTGAGATAGTCGCAGTAAACGATCTGTCGGATCCTAAATCGCTTGCACACCTTCTGAAGTACGACTCAGTAGGAGGAAGACTCGACGCGGCAGTCTCTGTTGATGGGGACAGCATCGTTGTAAACGGCAAGTCAATCAAAGTTCTGGCCGAGCGCGATCCAGCGAAAATTGACTGGGCAGAACTGGGTGTAGAGGTTGTTATCGAGTCCACGGGCTTTTTCACGAATGCCGATGACGCTCGTAAGCACATTCAGGCTGGTGCCAAAAAGGTAATAATCTCGGCTCCCGCAACCGGGGAAGATGCAACCTTCGTGATCGGCGTAAACGAACACCTTTACGAGCCGGACAACCATCACGTGATATCCAACGCATCTTGCACCACAAACTGCCTTGCACCACTAGTCAAGGTATTCATGGACAACTTTGGAATCAAAAATGGTCTGATGACCACTATTCATGCTTATACCGCTGATCAAAACCTTCAGGATGGACCGCACCAGGACCTTAGACGCGCCCGAGCAGCGGCTATCAACATTGTTCCTTCTTCTACCGGAGCAGCGAAGGCCATCGGAATCGTCATACCTGAGCTAAAGGGCAAGCTGGATGGTTTCGCGTTGCGTGTTCCAATCCCGACCGGTTCGATTACTGATTTGACCCTAGTTTCTGAGAAAACGGTAACGGTCGAAGAGATCAACGCCGCCTACAAAAAGGCAGCCGAGGGTGAGCTTAAGGGAATCCTGATGTATACCGAGGATCCAATCGTCTCCAGCGACATCGTCGGTGACCCTCACAGCTCAATTTATGACAGCGGTTTGGTGCGAGTTGTCGACAACACCGTGAAGCTATCAAGCTGGTACGACAACGAGTGGGGTTACTCAAACCGTCTGGTTGAGCTAACTGCACTTGTTGCGTCCAAACTCTAATGCTGAGAACTCTCGACGACGCCGGAGATCTTCGATCGAAGGCCGTGATAGTCCGCTGTGACCTCAATGTGCCACTGTCTAATTTACAAATTACTGATGACGGCAGAATTAGAGCGTCCCTGGCAACCATAAAGCGGCTCGCTGCCTCCGGTGCGAGAGTCATAGTGGCATCACACCTAGGTCGCCCAAAGGCTCAGGAGGCTGAACTCTCGCTTGCTCCAGTTGCGAAGCGTCTCCAAGAGCTATTGGGTCAAGACATAAGGTTCTCTCCGGAAAGCACTGGAGACCAGGCTAAAGCGCTGACCTCGTCCCTGAGGGACGGTGAGATAGCACTGCTTGAGAACCTCCGTTTCAATGCTGCAGAGACCTCCAGCGACCCACAGCAGCGCGCTGCGTTTGCAAGAGAGCTCGCCGCGATGGCTGACATCATGGTTTCTGACGGTTTTGGTGTTGTTCACCGGAAGCAAGCCAGCGTCTATGAGCTCGCAGAACTTATACCTAGCTATGCAGGATTACTAATTGAGGCAGAGCTAAAAGTACTGAACCAGCTAACAACAACGCCATCCCGCCCCTACACGGTTGTCCTCGGCGGTTCTAAAGTCTCGGACAAGCTTGCTGTTATCGGTCACCTCCTGCCAAAGGTAGACAGACTGGCTATCGGCGGAGGTATGGTCTTCACCGTGCTGAAGGCGATGGGACATAAAGTCGGCAAAAGTTTGCTAGAAGAAGACCAAGTGGAAACCACCAGGGACCTCCTAAAGCAGGCTGCAGACTTAGGCGTCCAAATTATCCTGCCGACCGATATAGAAATTGCAGCCAGTTTTTCAGCTGATGCCGTTCATAAAACCGTGCAGGCCGATGCCGTCGAAGATTCCGAACTTGGCGCAGACGTCTTGGGGCTAGACATTGGTCCAGACAGCGCCAAAATCTTCGCCGAAGCCGTTTCAAGCTCCAAAACAGTGTTCTGGAACGGTCCAATGGGAGTATTCGAGTTCCCAAACTTCGCCCATGGCACGAGAGTTGTGGCGGAAGCACTTACCAATGTGAACGGACTGTCGGTGGTTGGCGGCGGCGACTCCGCCGCTGCGGTCAGGGCACTTGGATTTGATGAGGCCAGCTTTGGTCACATTTCAACCGGTGGTGGTGCAAGCCTTGAGTACCTTGAAGGAAAGTCACTGCCAGGACTGGAGGTCCTAAATGACTAACCGAACACCGCTGATTGCCGGCAACTGGAAAATGAACCTTGATCACCTGCAGGCAATTGCCTTGGTGCAAAAGCTCTCATGGACCCTAAATGACGCCGATCATGACTTTGGTGAGGTAGAAGTCGCCGTTTTCCCGCCATTCACCGACCTGAGGAGTGCTCAAACGCTTATTGATGCCGAGAAATTCGAGATAAAGCTTGGTGCTCAAGACATATCCCGGCATGAGTCGGGCGCCTACACCGGCGAGATCTCAGGGCAAATGCTTTCCAAGCTAAACGTCGAATACGTGCTAGTGGGGCACTCCGAGCGTCGCACTTACCATGCAGAAGACGACTCAGTAGTCCAGCAAAAAGTTGCTGCTGCCTGGGCAAATGACCTTGTACCCATTATTTGCGTGGGGGAGACCCTCGAAGAACTTGAGACCCAGGGCCAGTCCGCCGTCCCGATAATTCAGACCATTAATGCACTCAGCGGTCACAAGGCACTTGGTGAATTTGTTATCGCCTACGAACCAGTTTGGGCAATAGGAACCGGGAAAGTTGCAACCGCTCAAGAGGCCAGTGATGTCGCTACAGCAATCAGACAAGCGCTTCAGGCTAACTTTGGAGACGATGCGGCAAACTCGAGAATCCTCTACGGAGGCTCGGTCAAGGCAAATAATGTCGCAGGTTTCTTGCAATCTGAGCAGGTTGATGGTGTGCTAGTAGGCGGTGCGTCCCTGGATGCAGAAGAGTTTTCTGGAATATCGCGCTTCAAAAAGCACATAGTCCTATAATTTACAAGGTTTGAAAAGAGAATGAGGAAATAGATGGCCGCCCTACAAACAGCGCTTTTGGTATTGCTTGCAATAACCAGCGTGCTTCTAATCTTGATGATTTTGCTCCACAAAGGTCGTGGTGGTGGAGTCGCAGAGATGTTCGGAGGCGGAGTAACAAGCTCGATGAACTCATCCGGCGTCGCTGAGCGTAACCTCAACCGAATCACAGTTGTACTTGGCTTAGTCTGGGTAACGGTCATCATCATATTGGGTCTCTTCACAAGATTTGGATGGGCATAATGTCGAGCTCACCTTCAATTCGCGGAGCACGCGTCGGAGCTGGCCCAATGGGCGAGCAGGATCGCGGACATCAAGTAGAAAAGATCGCGCTTAGCTTTTTCTGTTCGAATGGCCACGAGATCAACCCGCTCTTCGCAGCCAGCGTCAACGAAGAAGACTTACCCCAAGAGATTGATTGCCCTCACTGCGGCTTACCGGCGGGAATGGACAAAGAAAACCCTCCTCTAGTTGCCAAAATTGAGCCATACAAGACTCATCTTGCCTACGTAAAAGAGCGACGAACAGATGACGAGGCCGAGCAGATTTTGGCCGAAGCCTTGGATTCAATTCGAAACCGCAGACAGCGTGCAGCCGACGCTGCTAAAGCGCGTCGCTAAGCTCTTTATCTAAGTACCAGCTGGTCGACTGCAATCCTTTGACCTTAGCTAAGGGCAGCTCACAATCTGCTTCATTCAAAGCGGAACTAACTACCGCCGCTTTTTGAGCGCCCGAGGCTAGAAACCAAACCTGATTAGCTCGATTGAGAGCGGCATAGCTGAGACTTAGTCGCTCGGATGGCGGCTTGGGTGAGGCCTGTTCTGCCGTGATCCATTCCCCATTGCCCTGGTGTCCCGGAAACAAAGATGCCACGTGCCCATCTGGTCCAAGCCCCAAGATCACAAGATCAAAAACCTCCGAGGTTTCCTCGGCACTCCCGTAGGAAATCGTCATGGCCTTATTCATAAGAGACTGGCCGGTCGATAAATCAGAGTTAGCCGCGGGGTAGCGAAGCAGAGATTTATTTGCTAACTCCGGGAAGAGAGAAATCCCTTGATGTTCGTTTCGGTCCTCGTGATCCAAAGCCACAAAGCGCTCATCACCAAACATAAATCTCAACTTTGTAAGGTCAAGGTTTAGATTGGCGAGTTCTCCAATCAAGGCGATGCCGAGACTACCGCCCGTCAACACAATATTTGCTACTGGCTTCGATTCTAAAACTTCAGACACCAAGGCCAAAAAGTCGGCGGCGACCCGACTTACAAGCTCTTCAGACGTCTGGGTAACCACGATGCTTGGCTCACTCACCTCGAAAGCTCATTTCGTAGTACAGCTCCATAAACTTCATCTTCGCCCAAAAACCGCATATCTTCCATCAGGCAATCCTGATCAGAGCGCCTGGGTAGCAAGGCCGAACTGTCTGGCGAACCGGTTTGGCCGATACTCGCAACATCTCCAGTTCGAATGATTGCCAGCTCACCTTGATCAAATGAAATCTCAACTCCCGCTATGCCCTCGATAGCAATGCCTGAAAGCTCGTGAATTATCTTCGTATCAACACCAAGCTGCATCGACAGCCAGCCAGCCAGTAATCTTACGCTCGGGGAATTTTTGGAACCTAGCACTCGGATTTCAGTTACTGTTCGGTTCTTTTCGTTATCGAATAATGCCGCAATTTGAGAGCGCCACAACGTGATTCTCGTCCAGGACATGTCGCTATCGCCTGGCGAATAATTCTTGGCAAGCTCCTTTAGAAACCCCGACTCATCTTTTTGAGCTGCGGCGTCCGTGATTCTTCTGGTTGCGATTTCGCCAATCGGGTTCTTCGAGGGATTGGCTTTGCAGTCCGAAGGCCACCATGCAACCACCGGCGCATCAGGAAGTAGTAGCCCCGTCACCATGGACTCGGTATTGGAATTTGCGTCTCCAAAAGCCCTGATAACGACGACTTCAGATGCACCAGCGTCGCCGCCAATTCTTATTTCAGCGTCCAACCTAGAGGCCTTGTCTCCCTGCTCTAAGTTGCTAACCAACACAATTATCCTGCTCGGGTGTAATCGAGATGCGCCGTTTGCTGCCTCAATTGCGCGCTCTAGGTGCTCGGAGTTTGTTTCGATTATGAGCGTAAGCACGCGACCCAGCGCTACTACTCCACCATCTTCGCGGAGTTCCTGAAGCGTTTTTTCAATCTTTGATGTAGTCGTACTTTCCAAGTTGACGATCATGGCCTTCTCCAAACTCGGCCATCTTCGGCAAGCATGTCGTGAGCCGATTCAGGCCCCCAGGATCCGGGAGCGTATGAATCAGGACTGCCGTTAGCTTTCCAGTGCGCAACAATGGGGTCCAGAATCTTCCAAGACAGTTCAACTTCTCGTTGTCTAGGGAAAAGGGGCGGTTCGCCCAACAGGACATCGAGAATCAGGCGTTCGTAGGCCTCCGGGGAGTCCTCGGTAAAGGCGTGACCGTAACCAAAATCCATTGTCACGTCTCGAACCTGCATGCTGGGACCTGGAACTTTAGAGCCGAAGCGAATAGTGACACCCTCGTTCGGCTGAACCCTAATCACCAGGGCGTTTTCTCCCAAAAGTGCAGTCTGGCTTTCACCGAATAATTGCTGAGGCGCTCTTTTGAAAACCACCGCAATTTCCGTTACTCGCCGCCCGAGGCGCTTGCCCGCTCGAAGATAAAAAGGCACGGACTGCCAGCGTCGGTTGTCGATGTTCAGCCTCATGGCGGCAAAGGTCTCGGAGTTGTTCTCGGAATCCATGCCGTCCTCGTCTAGATACGCCTTTACGAACTCTCCGCCCTGCCAGCCACCCGAATATTGACCCCTGGCGGTGTGCTTGGATAGATCCTGCGGCAGTGCAATGGAGGCAAGGACCTTTTCCTTTTCCGCCCTCAAGTCCTCCGCGTCGAAGCTCAAAGGTTGCTCCATGGCGGTCAGAGCGAGAAGCTGAAGAAGATGGTTCTGGATCACGTCCCTCGCCGCGCCAACCTCAGCGTAAGAACCGGCACGGCTACCGATGCCGATGTCCTCAGCCATTGAAATCTGAACATGGTCAATGTAGTTACTGTTCCAAATTGGCTCAAACAACTGGTTTGCGAAGCGAAGAGCCAATATATTCTGAACAGTTTCCTTGCCCAAGTAGTGATCAATCCTGAAAACCGAGTCCGGTGGGAAAACGCTCTCGACAATGTCGTTTAGCTCGATAGCAGTTTCAAGATTTGAACCGAACGGTTTTTCGATAACAACTCGTCTAAATTGCCCATCAACTGCGTCCGCAAGACCTGACGATGAAAGCTGCTGGATTACCAGAGTGAAGTCCCGGGGCGGTATGGATAGGTAAAAAGTGTGATTTCCAGCTGTTCCGCGTTTTTTATCTAGCTCGTCGACCGTCTGTTTTAGCCGAAGAAATGCCTCTGGATCGTCGTGTCTTCCGGATACAAATCGAATGCCCTTAGCTAACTGACGCCATACCTCTTCCGACCAAGGGGTTCTGGCATGAGCCTTTACAGAATCGTGAACAACAGTCTCAAAATCTTCCTGGCTCCAGTCTCTTCTTGCGAATCCAACTAGAGAAAATGCCGGCGGCAAGAGGCCGCGATTGGCGAGATCGTAAATTGCGGGCAGGAGCTTCTTTCCCGCAAGATCTCCTGTCACACCGAACATTATTAGGCCGCTTGGTCCAGCGATCTTTTGCAGTCGGCGATCGCGGGAATCTCTGAGTGGATTATTGGTCACGAAGCAATTACCTTTTCCAAAAACGCTAGGTCCCTAAGTGGCTCTGTCATGTGTAAGGACACAACTGGAAGCCCCTTATCAGACAACACTTTGGCATCTCCAGCTGCTTGCGCGCGGATAAGTTCGCCAAAACTAAATGGGCGGTCTTTTATCTCAAGATCGATGCCGTGCTCACCGGTAAGTTGAATAAAGAGCCCTTGCTTTGGGCCACCCTTGTGATATTGGCCGGTGGAGTGCAGAAACCTGGGCCCCCAACCGAAAGTCACCGGTCTGCCAGTTCGCTTCGCGATGATGTCTCGTAATTTCTCAAACTGAGGATATTCAGGTCTGCTCAAGTAAACCTGAACAGCGATGTAGCTTTGGTCAGTTGCTTGACTTAGTAATTCCTCGATTGCAGCCTCCACGGTGCTGCCAACCACATTCAGTCCATAACTTGAAACAGAAATCCCACGATCGACATGGCCCGCGGCCACTTCAACACCGGGGGAGTCAAGGAGTGCTCGAGCGGCAATCTTCGCTGACTCAACGTCTGGCTGATCGAATGGGTTTATGTGCATTAGATGTCCGGCAATTGCTGTGGCGTACTCCCAAAGCAAAAACAACTCACCCAGACTGCCACTGAAGGTTAAGTGCTCAGCTCCCGGCAGGGAATCTGAAAACCTAATAAAAATAGTGTCGCTCGGTACGTTTTGAATTTCTGGTGCGCCGCCCGTGACGACAACGGGAAGAATGCCGCGCTCATGTTTGCCGGTGCTTTCAGCAACAAGCTGTTCAACCCAGTCACCGAAGCCCGGAAGGCCATCAGTTTCAATCAGAAACTTATCGCGAGACTGATCGATTCCTGGGGTTGCTGCCAAGGCGACACCAAGCCAAATAGCTGGGTTATCGGTGGAGTCTTCGCCTAGCCCGAAGCTGACCCTGGAAGCACTGGCTAGCAAGGAAGCGATATCGGCACCGGCTAAGCCAGCTGGAACTAATCCGAATGCGGTTAGCGCTGAATATCTGCCACCGACATCAGGATCCGCGTTAAAAACCCTGTAGCTGTCGGCTCTTGATGCCGTATCGAGCGGGGAACCGGGATCGGTCACCACAACAATTCTTTCCTTCGGGTCGATGCCAGCTGCCAAAAAACCGGACTCAAAAGCCCTTTTTTGGCTGTCAGTCTCAACGGTCGCTCCAGATTTCGAGGAGACAACCACTGCCGTTCGTGCAAGGTCCCTGACGGCAGACAGAACCTGATCAGGCGCTGTCGAGTCAAGAATCACTATTTCGTGGCCAGTGTTTTTAGCTATTACCTCTGGCGCAAGCGATGAGCCGCCCATTCCACAAAGCACAATACGATCGACACCAAGGTCTCGAAAATGATCTCTCAACTTTAGAATTTCGGGAATCAAGTCAACCGAAGTTTTCGGAGAATCTATCCAGCCCAGACGCTTCGAAGCCTCAGCCTCGGCGGCTGGTCCCCAGATCGAGTCATCCTTGGCACCCAGCCTGGAGGCAATTTGAGCATCTACGACTTTTGCAACTTCGGCTTCTAGGTCCGGTTTG
Source organism: Candidatus Aquiluna sp. IMCC13023 (assembly GCF_000257665.1). Taxonomy (GTDB): domain Bacteria; phylum Actinomycetota; class Actinomycetes; order Actinomycetales; family Microbacteriaceae; genus Aquiluna. The sequence continues at coordinate 113,157 of NZ_AJKR01000003.1, read as the reverse complement.
AGGCTTTCGTGTATCCGAAGCTGCATGATCTAGCTTCCAGCTAGCGCATGTTCGACAGTTTCAACCAATTCATCCCAAGAGACTATGAACTTTTCAACGCCCTCTTGCTCCAGCTGAGCTGTCACATCGGCAAGATCAACTCCAGCGGCAGCAATTTGAGCCAGCACAGCCTTTGCGTTTTCAAACGAAGCCACTACTGACTCGTTTGGAATCACGCCATGGTCAGCGGTTGCCATCATGGTTTTTTCCGGCATGGTGTTGACGATGTTTTTAGAAACCAGTTCGGTGACATACAGGGTGTCCGGTAGAGCTGGATCCTTTACTCCCGTTGAAGCCATTAGCGGTCGCTGCGGGTTTGCTCCTGCTTTTTCAAGCGCCTGCCACTCTGGTGTTGCGCAACGGTTCTGGAAAAGTTCGTATGCCAGTTGAGCATTGGCAAGAGCGGCCTTGCTCTTCAGCTCTGGCTTACCAAGCGCCTCTAACCTGGCATCCACTTCAGTATCAACGCGAGAAACAAAAAACGAAGCAACTGAATGAATCTTGCTCAAGTCCTTGCCTGCCTGCTTCGCCTTCATTAGACCTTCCATGAAGGCATCGATGACCTTGTCGTAGCGTTCTAGCGAGAAAATCAGAGTCACATTCACAGAAATCCCTGCAGCCGTAACGGCGGTAATAGCCGCCAAGCCATTCAAGGTTGCCGGAATCTTTATCATGACGTTATCGCGACCCACGAGTTCATAGAGCGATAGCGCCTGAGCAATGGTGCGCTCGGTGTCATTTGCCAGCCCCGGTTCAACCTCAATTGATACTCGACCGTCAACACCATTGGATTCGTTGTAGATCGGCAGGAACAGGTCGCAGGCGGCTGCTACATCATCTGAAGTGATATTTGCAATTGCTCGCGCAGCACTGCTGCCGGCGTTTTTCTCTGCAGCAATTGCGTCCTGATAGGAGGATCCCTTTAGTGCGGCGGCAAAAATAGTCGGGTTGGTGGTAACGCCTCTCACCGAGAAATTATCAATTAGGTGCTTAAGATTGCCAGATTCGATTCGCTCTCTGGAAAGATCATCCAGCCAAATTGAAACTCCCGCTTCAGTAAGTGATTTTAGATTCTCATTCATTAGTTACCTCCAAGTACTTTCTTTGCTGCCTCAACCACCTTGTTGGTGGTAATTCCGAACTCCGTATAGAGAGTCTTGTAATCAGCCGATGCTCCGAAGTGGTCAATGCCAATGGACTCGCCATTATCCCCAACATACTTGCGCCATCCATCGGTAACTCCGGCCTCAATCGAGACCCTAGCCTTCACTTGCTTTGGAAGCACTGACTCTTGGTAATCCTTGGACTGAGCATCAAACCACTCAAGGCAAGGAGCCGACACGACTCGAACTGACTTGCCCTCTGCCTCTAGTATCTGCCTTGCTTCAACCGCAAATTGGACTTCGCTTCCGGTTGCGATCAAGATCAAATCAGGCTTATCGGCTTGGCCTGCGTAAACATAGGCACCCTTGCTGACCTGATCGGCCTGGCCGAAGCCTTCGCTGCGGTCAAGTACGGGAAGGCCCTGCCTCGTGAGCACAATTCCGGCGGGGTTGTTTTTGTTTTTCAGAACCTGAAGCCAAGCCTGAGAAGTCTCGTTCGCATCGGCCGGGCGCACTATGTCTAGATTCGGAATCAGCCTCAGTGCATTCAAGTGCTCGATTGGCTGGTGAGTTGGACCGTCTTCACCGAGTGCAACCGAATCGTGTGTCCAAACATAAATCGGAGCTATGCCCATCAATGCGGCCAAGCGGACCGAAGGCCTCATGTAATCGGAGAAGACCAGGAAGGTTCCGCCAAACACCCTCGAGTGGCCGGAGAGGCTGATGCCATTCAGGATTGCACCCATAGCGTGTTCGCGAATGCCGAAGTGAAGTATCCTGCCGGCAGGCTTAGGAGTCCATGCCTTGGTTTGCCACTTAGCAGGGACAAATGATCCGCCACCTTCAATGGTGGTGTTATTGGACTCTGCAAGGTCGGCTGATCCGCCCCACAGTTCGGGCATCTTGGAAGCAATTGCGTTTATAACCTTGCCGGATGCTGCTCGGGTTGCGATTTCCTCGCCCGATGAGAATTCTGGAAGTGACGATGTTAGGTCTGCCGGCAGCTCTCCGGATGCAAGACGCTCGAACAACTTTGCCGAATCAGGATTGGCTTGCTGCCAGTTGCTAAACGTAGCTTGCCAAGCCGCACGCTCTTCCTTTCCACGCTGAGCCAATTGCCTCGTGTGAGAAAGGACTTCCTCGGCCACCGCAAAGTGCTCTTCAGGATCAAAACCCAACGCTTGCTTTAGGCCAGCAAGTTCCTCAGCACCAAGCTTTGATCCGTGAATCTTGCCGGTGTCTTGTTTTGTGGGACTCGGCCAACCGATGATGGTCCTTAGTGTGATTAGCGTTGGCTGATCTTTGTTTTCCTTGGCAGCAAGTACTGCCTCATAAAGAGCTTCTACATCCTCAACGTATCCGGTTTCTTTTCGCCAGTTGACCTCGATGGTCTGCCAACCATAGGCCTGGTAGCGCTTTGCGACATCTTCAGAAAAGCTGATGTCAGTGTCGTCTTCGATAGAAATCTGGTTTGCGTCATAGATCACAATCAGATTGCCCAGACCGTGATGACCGGCAAGGGAGGCCGCTTCGGCGCCAACGCCTTCTTGCATGTCGCCGTCACCAGCGATTACGTAAACAAAGTGGTCAAACGGTGAGGTTCCGTCGGTTGTGGCGGGGTCAAATAATTCACGCTCAAATCTTGTTGACATAGCAAATCCAGTTGCCGATGCAAGACCTTGACCCAATGGGCCAGTTGTGATTTCAACACCCTTGGTGTGAGCGTATTCGGGATGACCAGGAGTTAAAGACCCCCAGGTTCTCAATGATTGAATGTCGTTCAGTTCGAGACCAAAGCCACCTAGAAATAACTGGTTGTACAAGGTCAGTGAAGAGTGACCCACCGAAAGGATGAATCGATCTCGGCCCACCCAGCGGTCATCTTGCGGGTCATGTCGCATGACCTTTTGAAACAATAAATACGCAGCCGGTGCCAGGCTTATTGCGGTTCCGGGGTGGCCGTTGCCAACCTTCTCTACTGCATCCGCGGCAAGGACCTTGGCAGTCTTGACTGCCAAATCGTCAATTTCATTCCATTCCAACAAAGAATCATTCCTAACAAATTACGTGTTTTACCACTTAGGGATTTGCGCCGGCGGCAGTGCCTGACATTTAGCCATGAGTCTATACCGAGTGGGCTGCAGGACAGCGCGGACTGGATTAGACTTGAGCAAATGTCTACGGTGGAAAAAACTTCTGGTGCGCGGTTTTCGCGCAAGATCCGTGCCTATTTTTTACTAACTAAACCGCGTGTTATTGAGCTACTGCTCATCGCGACCGTGCCGGCCATGATTCTGGCCGCTAGAGGTTTCCCTTCAATTTGGCTGATTGTCGCCACCGTATTCGGCGGCGCTCTCAGCGCTGGAAGTGCCAACGCATTCAATTGCTACATAGATCGCGACATTGACAAAATAATGGGTCGAACCAAAAATCGGCCGCTGGTTACCGGAGAGATCACTCACAAAGAAGCGTTGATCTTTGCGTGGTCGATTGGAACCCTGTCCGTCATTTGGTTTGCGCTTCTAATAAATGTTCTTGCAGCCGTTCTGTCGCTAGTCGCAATTCTTTTCTATGTCTTTGTATACACGCTAGGGCTCAAGCGACGCACGCCTCAAAACATAGTTTGGGGAGGCGCTGCCGGGGCAATGCCCGCTCTAATTGGTTGGGCTGCGGTGACTAATGAGCTTTCGCTAGCTGCCGGGGTGCTGTTCTTGATTATCTTCCTTTGGACTCCGCCGCACTATTGGCCACTTTCAATGCGGTACTTAGAGGAGTACAAAGCTGCCGGAGTTCCAATGCTTCCGGTAGTGGCTAAAAACGAACACGTCGGCAGGCAGATAATCCTTTATGCCTACGCATATTTTGCTTCGACGCTTTTATTGATTCCAGTTGCGAACATGGGCACGGTGTATACCGTTGCAGCAGTATTGGCCGGAATCTGGTTCACCTGGGAATCACATCGGCTTTACAAGGAAGCGAAGGTTCAGATACCTCAGAACCCAATGCGCTTGTTCCATGCGTCAATTACCCACTTGACGATTTTGTTTTTGGCAATCGCCATTGACCCGCTGATTTATATTTAGAGACTTTTAGCGCTTTATTTCCTCGAGTCGCCGCAACGCCTCATCTCGTTCTTGAGAGTGATCCAAAATTGGGGGAGCGTAACCGAATTGGTAACCGGCGATGTCGTTCCAAGGTTCGTGGACGCTTGCAGCTGGCAAATGGGCTAACTCCGGCACCCACCTCCTTACGTAATCGCCGTCCGGATCAAATTTTGCACCCTGAAGAATTGGATTAAACACTCTGTAAAAAGGGCTCGCATCAGTGCCGCAACCGGCAGTCCATTGCCAACCGTGGGAGTTTGAGGCGGGGTCAAAATCAGTCAAGTACTCCTCAAAAAACTTTGCGCCAATTTGCCACTCGAAGTGAAGGTCCTTCACCAAAAAACTTGCAACAATCATGCGGGCCCGATTGTGCATCCACCCGGAATTCACAAGCTGTCGCATCGCTGCATCAACAATCGGATACCCAGTGGAGCCAGTCTTCCAAGCTGCTAGCTTTTCCGGAAACTTTTCTGGGTCGTCGTAGGCAAGTTCCGCAAAGCGAGGCTCGTAGTACTCGTCATAGGTGCGAGGGTGGTGGTGCATTACATCCGCGTAAAACTCTCGCCATGCTATCTCCTTGCGAAAGACCTCCTCGCCCTCTGTCCTTCCGAGACCGGCAAGTAGTGTCCGCGGATGAACTTCGCCGTGTGCTAAGGCATGAGAAAGCTTTGAGGTGCCGTTTATGTCAGGTCGATTCCGGTGTTCCGAGTAATCAAAAATCCGAGACGCTCGAAACTTGGCCCAAGTTTCAAGCGCCAGTTCCTCACCTGCATTCACGCTCGAGGCTAGGGCAATGTTTTTGCTGGCCGCCGCCCACGGGGCGTTTTGAACATCCAGAACGAACGGCTCGGGCACGGAGACTTGAAGCCATCTTTTATAAAAGGGCGTATACACGCGCACGGCTGTTTGATCGTCTTTTACGACTGTTCCAGGCTCAACTGCGTAATAACTACCGAGTAAGACAAGCTCAACATCTAGTGCATCGAGTGCGTCACGAACCGCCTCTTGCTCGATAACGCCATTGGTATCAAATGCCCTCGTGGCCACAACACGCTCGCCAGAAAACTCCTGACATATTTTTCCAAGCTCGACGCTTGCTTCGCCGTGGCGAAGCTCAAGTCCTTTGGGGAGGCTTTTGTCCAAAGCGAGGATCGAGGCCACGACCGAACTTGCACGTAACTCGGACATTCCAGCACTTGAGGTCGGAAGAACAAAGACTGGAAGCAGCTCCTGGGAAGTACTGGCCGCGAAACTGAGCGCCTCATTGTCTTGAAGCCTACGATCTCTTCGAAACCAGAAGATTGTCTTCATCGGTTTATTTTTCTTGCGCTCAAGACCTGAAAAGTAATCAGGGAGGTAAGCACTCCGGAACCAAGCATGTGAATACCGACCAACAGCGGTGGAACCCCCATTCGCGCCTGAACTACGCCAATAACAGCCTGCAAAACAGTAGCGGCGAATAAGAGCAACAGAATCCGAGACTCCAGTTGCTTCAATACGGACCTGGATCGGACAACCTGAGCAATTAGCTGCAGAGTTATTAGAGCCAGCAGCGTGTAGCCGGGGTAGGAGTGGTAATGCTGCCAGACCTCAAGATCAAGGCCGTTTCGCGGCGTGAGGGCATCGCCGGCATGCGGACCGGCACCGGTGACAATTACCCCCATGCATATAGCAATGAACCCAACTACTACAGTCGGCCAAGCCAGATTTGAATTCCACAGTGCAACGTCATTGCCCGGCTTGGGCAATGCCCGCCAGACCAAGAGTGAAGCCAACGCGATCAGACCGGTGGAAATTACAAAGTGGAGACCCACAATCCAAGAGTTCAAGCCTGTGAGAACCGTAATGCCACCGATTACAGCCTGCACGATTATGCCAACTCCTAAGCCAAAAGCCGGAACCACTAAGCCAAACCGGTTTGTCGAGCGGGCCGTTCTAATAATGATGGCGCCAAACACCAGCATCATTGCCAACGCCAGCGCAAACGTGGTTAAGGTAATCACAACAAGCCCAAACATGGTGTTCAAAGCCAGGCCCACAACAAGCAAAATCGCCCCGCTGAAAAAACCAATCGACAGTAATCCGATGCGACGCGTGGATTCACTGATTCTTACAACAACGATGAAGGTCAAAAGTGCAATCACAAGGAGCACGATTGTCAGCAGCCGATTTCCAAATTCAATAACGCCGTGGAAGCCCATCTCTGGGGTGCTTACTAGAGAATCCTCCGTGCATTTCGGCCAAGTTGGGCAACCCAAACCGCTCCCAGTCAGCCGGACAGCGCCCCCAGTGACAACAATCAAAATTTGGGTCACGAGTGACAACCAAACAAATAATCGCAATCGAAGCGGCGACACAATGCCATTGAACCATAGGCCCTTGAGGGTCTTCATAAACGCCTTAACTTAGGTATGCCTTACTGTTTTATTTTCATAGAACTGCGTAGGCTTTCTAAAACATCACAGCTCAAGTTTCTCACGATTGGCTTTGATGGAATACGTTTCATCCAAATCAGTTGTACTGATTAAGCAAGGAGGCCACAATGGCAGAGAAAATTATTGATCGCCCAGAACTGGACGACCTAGGTACCTATGAATTCGGTTGGTCCGACAAGTCAAAAGCTGGAGACGACGCCAAGCGTGGTATTTCAGACGAGGTCGTTCGCGACATCTCAGGTAAAAAAGACGAGTCCGACTGGATGCTAAAACGCAGACTGAAGGGTTACGAGCTTTTCCTAAAAAAGCCAATGCCTACTTTCGGAGCAGACCTGTCCGGTATTGACTTTGACAACATCAAGTATTTCGTTCGCTCCACGGAGCGACAGGCGCAAACCTGGGAAGACCTTCCAGAGGACATTCGCAACACTTACGACAAGCTTGGAATCCCAGATGCGGAGCGACAGCGACTAGTTTCAGGCGTTGCCGCACAGTATGAGTCAGAGGTCGTGTACCACTCGATTCGCGAAGACCTCGAGAAGCAGGGTGTCTTGTTTCTAGACACCGACACCGCCCTACGTGAGTACCCTGAGATCTTTGAAGAATACTTCGGGACTGTGATCCCAGCCGGCGACAATAAGTTTGCCGCCCTCAACACAGCTGTTTGGTCCGGAGGGTCTTTCGTCTACATCCCCAAGGGTGTAAAAGTAGATATCCCTCTTCAAGCATATTTCCGAATAAACACCGAAAACATGGGGCAGTTCGAAAGAACGCTGATTATCGCTGATGAGGACTCTTACGTTCACTATATCGAGGGTTGCACCGCTCCTATTTACCAGTCTGATTCTCTGCACTCTGCAGTAGTTGAAATTATCGTCAAGAAGAACGCTCGCGTTCGTTACACGACAATCCAGAACTGGTCTAACAACGTTTACAACCTGGTGACCAAGCGAGCCATCGCTCACGAGGGTGCCACCATGGAGTGGATCGATGGGAACATCGGCTCAAAGGTCACCATGAAATACCCAAGCGTCATACTTGCGGGCGAGCGCGCTCGTGGCGAGACGCTGTCGGTTGCTTTTGCCGGAGAAGGTCAACACCAGGATGCTGGAGCCAAGATGATTCACCTTGCTCCCTACACAACGAGCTCGATTGTGTCCAAGTCAATTGCTCGAGGTGGTGGAAGAACCTCCTACCGCGGTGAAATTCGGGTAAATCCGGGAGCTCATCACTCGGCGAACACGGTTCGCTGTGACGCGCTACTGGTAGACACAATCTCCAGATCAGACACTTATCCTTCCAACGATATCCGCGAGGATGATGTTTCGATGGGTCACGAGGCGACGGTTTCGGCCATCAGTGCAGAGCAATTGTTCTACTTGCAGTCCAGAGGCATGGCAGAAGATGAAGCGATGGCGATGATTGTTCGAGGCTTTATCGAGCCGATTGCCAAGGAACTGCCAATGGAGTACGCGCTGGAGCTGAACAAGCTAATTGAGATGCAGATGGAAGGGGCTGTTGGCTAGATGGCGCAGCACGGAATAAAAGCTCACGAGCACAAACTCGTGCCGCTTCAGACAAGGTCTGAGCGCCCTAGGTCGACATCAGTAAACGATTTCGCAGAGCTTTCAAACAGGCAGGAGATCTGGCGTTACTTGCCAATGGATCGCCTCCAGGGCCTGGATGCAGAAGTTATCGGCGAAGTGTCCCAGAATGAGCTTTCAATAAGTCTCGCCGGAACAGTTACTGCTAATTGGATCGATTCCAGTGAGCCTATTGTCGGTTCCGCCGGATTACCTGAAGATCGAATTTCGGCAATTGCGTGGACGAATGCATCGAAAACTCTTCTGGTTGAGGTTCCTACCGATCAGGAAATAACTGAGCCTGTTTTTCTAACCTTGAAATTAGAAGAGCTTGCAGCAAAGGCCCTGCATATCTTCGTGAAGGTAGGCGCGAACGCGAAAGCGACAATCGTTCTGGACCACATCGGCCAAGGCTTACTTGCGGAAAACGTTGAAATTCTTTTGGAGCCCGGAGCAAAGCTTGACTTTGTGTCGATTCAGGACTGGGATAACGGTTCTTCCCACGTTTCAAACCAACTAACCAGACTCGGTAAAGACTCAATTCTGAAGCACGTCGTGGTGTCACTTGGGGGAGACCTCGTTCGAGTCACACCCTCTGTTGCCCTGGACTCTCCGGGTGCCGAAATACAGATGTACGGCGTATACCTAGCTGATTCCAAGAACTACTTTGAGCACCGGCCCTACGTGGACCACATTGCCGAAAACTGCGTTTCCAATGTTGCCTATAAGGGTGCGCTCCAGGGCGCAGGGGCTCACACAGTCTGGGTCGGAGATGTTCTGATTAGAGAAACTGCCATTGGAACCAATAGCTATGAACTAAACCGAAACCTCTTGCTCACCGACGGTGCGCGAGCAGACTCTGTTCCAAACCTAGAGATTGAAACAGGCAAAATTGAAGGAGCTGGACACGCTAGTGCTTCTGGCCGATTCGATGACGAGCAGCTGTTTTACCTAATGGCTAGAGGAATTGGCGACACCGAGGCCAAGCGCCTTGTGGTTCGAGGATTTTTGAATGAGGTAGTTCAGAAGGTTGGAATTTCTCAGGTTGAAGACCGTCTAATCGCCTCGATCGAACAAGGACTCGAAAAGGCAGGCGTCTAAATTGGCAGTAAGAGTTTGTGCAGCTGAGGACATAAAGCCGGGTAACGCCCTCAGGGTGACCATTGAGGGGCATCCCATCGCTCTTGTGAGACTAGATGACGGCAACTTTCGAGCGATCGATGACAAATGCTCACACGGTGAGATTTCACTGAGCGAAGGCTTTGTTGAGGACGAAACCTTGGAGTGCTGGGCCCACGGAGCCAAGTTCGACCTCAATACCGGCGTTCCCTTGAGTCTTCCGGCGTATGAGGCAGTGAGCACCTATGAGGTGCTAATAGAAAATGACGAAGTTTTTATCGAGTACGAAGCGTAAAGGAAATCAAAAAATGGCAACCCTAGAAATTAAGAACCTCCACGTATCAGTCGATACGGACCAGGGCAAGAAACAGATCTTGCGAGGCGTGGACCTCGTGGTCAAGTCGGGCGAAACTCACGCGATTATGGGACCAAACGGTTCCGGCAAGTCGACCCTTGCCTACTCCATAGCCGGGCACCCCAAATACGAGATCACCGAGGGAGAGATCCTTCTCGATAGGCAGAACGTTCTCGAGATGGCTGTCGACGAGCGAGCAAAGGCTGGGTTATTCCTTGCAATGCAATACCCAGTTGAAGTGCCAGGTGTTTCGGTTTCGAACTTTCTGAGAACCGCGAAGACCGCTCTTGACGGCGAAGCTCCAAAGCTCCGCGAGTGGATCGGTGACCTAAAGGGCGCGATGAAAAACCTCCGCATGGATCCGGACTTCACAGAACGAAACGTTAACGAAGGATTCTCAGGTGGAGAAAAGAAGCGCCACGAGATTCTTCAGCTGGAGCTCTTGAAACCCAAAATTGCAATCCTCGACGAAACCGATTCTGGACTCGACGTAGATGCATTGAAGGTCGTTTCAGAGGGCGTCAACCGAGCCAAAGAAGAAACTGGCCTCGGAGTTCTTCTAATCACTCACTACACTCGAATCTTGCGCTACATCGAGCCGGACTTTGTTCACGTTTTTGTGGCTGGAAAAGTGGCGGAACAGGGCGGCCCAGAACTGGCTGAACGCCTAGAAGCTGAGGGCTACGATCGCTACTTGAAGACCGAAGCATGAGCGAGCCGAAGGAATTAGAGCCCGCTCAGTACGACCGGGTCATCGAGGCAATGAAAGACATCATTGACCCAGAAATTGGAGTGAACATCATTGACCTCGGATTGGTCTACGGGCTCCAAGAGTCCGATGATGGCGCACTACTTATCAACATGACACTCACCTCCGCTGGCTGCCCACTTCAGGACGTTATTGAAGAGCAGACGGCAGCTTCATTGGAGGGAGTGGTTGACGCATTCAGAATCAATTGGATCTGGATGCCACCATGGGGTCCGGAACAAATTACGGATGATGGAAAAGAGATGATGCGAGCCATAGGTTTTTCTATCTAACAGGATTGATAAAAAAAAATAGGACCCAACTGGGTCCTATTTTTTTTTGATCTGTTATTTATTCACAATCTTCCAGGCAAGTGGCAGCATTGCTGCTGCTGCGATTGCCTTGGCGACGTCTCCTATCAGAAACGGAATAACTCCTGCGGCAATGGCCTGCGAAATGCTGAGGCCTAGGGTAATCATCAAGCCTGCGACTCCAAAGCCGTAAATTATCGCTGATCCGGCGGCAAAGCTAAAGGCCACTTTCAGTGGGGTTTTAGAAAAACCCTTGGAGGCCAAGAAGCCGACTAGGGCTGCAGCCGCCACAAAGCCGACTATGTAACCCACGGTTGGCAAGGCACCCGTCAGCGTCTTAGCTGAGGCGAACACGGGCAAACCGACGGCGCCCATGGCAAGGTAAACAGATAGTGAAGCGGCACCGCGTCCTGCACCGAGCGTTGCTCCCACCAGGAGAACTGCGAAGGTTTGAAGGGTGAGTGGCACTGGCCACATTGGAATCTGAACCTGCGCCGCAAGTGCAGTAATTAGAGCACCACCGAAAACCAGAGAAATGTTACTTACTAATGTCCTTGGGATAAAACGGTCCACAATTGTTGCCTGCGCAATGCTCATCTTCTAAGCCTTTCTAGCCTCTTGCGGTCATTCTATTGGTTGGCGTCTTCAAACTCAGCGTCTTCCAGTGCCTGATTTTCCTTTGGCTTTCTTGGAGCTATCTGTCCGGCCGCCTCCCGATCGATGCGCCGTTCATTTCTGAAGGCCCAACCAAAGGCGACAAATGCCATGATTCCAAAGATTATCCATTGAAATGCGTAGGAAAGATGGTTTCCCTCATTCAAAGAAGGCATTGGCATCGGGAACGGTGCATTTGCATATGAGGGGGATTCTGCGTCTATTCGACCGTACCTGTCAGACACCACAGTCCCGTATTCACCCAGCTGAACGGACAGCTGGGCCGGGTTTACAGATGCAAGCTGCCCTCGAACGGGAGCTCGATTCAGATCAGGCTCAGCGGCTCGAAGACGAACAGTGAGAGTGTGAGCAACTGAATCCGGCAAAGGGTTAGAGGACGGCTCAGTTACTCGAACACCCGTCGCAAGCCAGCCGCGGTCGATAATCAAGATCTGACCATCATCCAAAAGCAATGGAACTAGCTGCAGGAAGCCACCCTGTCCGCTTAGAGGCCGGTTTCGCACAAGGACGGCCTCTTCAGTCAGATACGTTCCAGTAACTGTTACTGGGCGCCACTCATTGATTGGTTCACCATTTTCGAAGAATTCCCAGTCCAGGTCAGCGAATGGAACGGCGGACTTGTCGTAATTTTCAATCACGGTGTTTATTTTTTGAACTCTTTCTTCCCGCCTAGAAAATTGCCACCAGCTCAAAAGTGAAGTCGCTATTGAAAAAAGCACAACTAAGGCCAACCAAGGGCCCCAGCGTCTAAGTGTGCTTTGGGTCAAACTTTTCATCCTTCAGGTAGAAGTCTCTAGCTGATAGATAGTCAACCAGATATGACCGGTGCTCGTCGCAGGCAGCCCAAGACTTGACCCTGTCAGGGGCATGGACTTTAGGATTTCGCCAGCTAATCAACCAGGCTGCGTCAAGAGCGCAACCGGCCCGAGAGCACTTAGCGTTAGTCATCAAACTTGAATTGGTCCGACTTGATAGTAATTTTGGGGGCAATTGCCTTGCTAGTTGTTTCTTTTGGCGCTCCCTGTTGGTTGGCTAGTACGACCGCAAAATAAGGAAGAAAGATAGCCAATCCGAAGAAAATCCACATCAAAAACCCCTGGGTGAAAACTCCGAGCACAATGCACACCATCCTTATGGACATGGCAACCGAATATTTAACCATGCGCGACCTGCGCTCGTCCTCGGGGCTGAGGTTTATGGAAGTGGCGCTCTGGCGCTTGCTCAAGTGTTGCCGTTCTTTCAGGATAGGTAATTACTAGACTGTGTTATTCACAACGCTCAATGCTCAATGGTATTCCCGCTAGGAGAAAGAAAATGCAAACTGTGAGGACTGTTTTGGTCACCGGTGGCAATCGCGGCATCGGATTCGCCATCGCAGAAGAGTTTGTCGCAAGCGGATATCGGGTGGCAGTAACGTCAAGATCCGGACAAGGACCAGATGGTTCGATGACTGTGACGGCCGACGTTACCGATTCAGCATCGCTTGACGCGGCGATAGCCGAGGTAGAGGCCGCACTGGGGCCAATTGAGGTTTTGGTAGCAAACGCCGGCATCACAAAAGACACTCTCTTGATGCGAATGAGCGATGAAGAATTCGAAAGCGTTGTTGACACAAATCTAAATGGTGTTTTTCGCGTGGTGAAGCGGGTGACAAAATCTATGCTCCGCCAGAAGTTTGGCAGGGTGATTCTAATTGGCAGCGTTGTGGGTCTACTTGGCAGCGCAGGGCAGGTCAACTACTCAGCCACAAAAAGCGCACTGGTTGGAATTGCGAGATCTATTACGCGAGAAATAGGCGCTAAAAACATCACCGCCAATGTTGTGGCCCCAGGGTTTATCGATACGGACATGACAGCCGCCCTCAGTGAAGAACTTGCAGCGACGTATCGGTCTCGGATTCCAGCTGGCCGATTCGCATCCCCGGAGGAAGTTGCAAAAGTTGTCCGATGGATCGCCTCCGACGAGGCTTCATACATTTCTGGAGCAGTCATTCCAGTTGACGGCGGTCTCGGAATGGGCCACTAGGTAGTACCGTTTGTTTAGAAAATCAAAGGAGCAATTTTGGGAATATTAGAGGGCAAGAAAATACTGATCACTGGCGTATTGACCGAAGCGTCGATTGCCTATTCGGCAGCCCGCTTGGCCCAAGAGCAGGGTGCAGAGGTGATATTGAGCTCATTCGGCAGAATGCTTCCAATTACAACGAAAATTGCAGAGCGTCTTCCAAAGCCGGTTAAGGTAATTGAATTAGATGCCACAAACAAGGAGCACCTAGAAGGCCTAGCCGAGAAGATCAAGGCTGAGATCGGGATGATTGACGGCATAGTTCATGCCATCGCGTTTGCACCCCAAACCGCCCTGGGCGGAAATTTTCTAGAGACAGAGTGGGCAGACGTATCTACAGCAGTCGAAGTGTCTGCATACTCACTAAAGTCCATTACCACCGCATGCTTGCCTGTGCTAAATAACCCGAGCTCCGTTGTGGGCCTCACCTTCGACGCCACTGTGTCTTGGCCGGTCTATGACTGGATGGGAGTGGCTAAGGCTGCCTTTGAGTCCACGTCCCGCTATTTAGCAAAATATCTAGGGCCAAAGGGAATCAGAGTGAATCTAATTTCCGCAGGGCCTCTTAGAACTACTGCAGCCAAGGGAATCCCTGGATTTGCAACGATGGAAGAAGTGTGGGCGGACCGTGCGCCGCTTGGTTGGGACCTTACCGACACCGAGGCCGCGGCTAAGGGATTAGTGGCTCTTCTAAGCGACTGGTTCCCTGCCACAACCGGAGAGATGGTTCACGTCGACGGTGGACTCCACTCAACCGGAGCCTAATAAAAGCTAGTTTGGTAACAGCGCGATGACTTGCGACAAATCTCGCGTATTGATCACGATGTCAGCGCTTTCCCTAACGATGGGCTGAGCACAAAAGGCTATTGATAATCCCGCCTCTTTCATCATCTTAAGATCGTTCGCTCCGTCGCCAATGGCGATGGTTTGAGTGATATCAATTTCTAGTTTTTTTGCAAGCGCCAATAATGTTTCTGCTTTCACGCTGGAATCGACGAGTTCACCGATTACTTTGCCCGAGAGTTTGCCATCTACAACCTCCAGAGTGTTTGCCTTGGCAAAGTCAAGGTTCAGGGTCTTTTTTAGTGGTTCTAGTAGCTGAATGAAGCCACCCGAGACCGCTGCAGCGTAGCCTCCAACTGAATGAATTGCCTCAATAAGCTCCTCAGCGCCTTTAGTTGGCGAAAGCTCGTCTGCGACTTTTGTTAGAACGCTTTGGTCTAGGCCGGCCAACAGAGCAACTCGCTCGATCAATGAGGCGCTGAAATCTATTTCGCCCTTCATCGCCCGCTCAGTGATCAGGGCCACTTGCTCTCGAGTGCCGGAGTGCGTTGCTAGAAGCTCGATGGCTTCTTGATCGATAAGCGTTGAGTCAACGTCAAACACAACTAGAAAACTCATTTTCTCTCTCCCTGGCAAGCTTTATTCCAAGCTTTTGAATCTTTATTAGCAAATGCTAGCTGGTTAGAGTCTGTTCACCGATTCCGGACTTCTTATCACAAACAAGTGTCTTCATTTGAGACTGCTTCCCAAATCCAGCGCGACTCGCTACAACGACGAGAGGGCGGCGGGGCATTGGCAGCTAGGCTATTGGGCGTGTCCGAGGTAATTAATCTTCAAAATGTCAGCGTGGTACGCGGTGGTAAGTCCATCATTGATTCGCTCACGTTTTCTGTAGGCCCGACTGAGCGTTGGGTGGTGCTCGGGGCCAACGGAGCCGGCAAGACGACCCTTCTAAAATTAGCGGCGGCTCAGATACAGCCCTCTAGCGGATCCGCAACACTTTTGGGCCAGCGCCTAGGAGAAGTAAACGTCTTTGAACTCAGGACAAGAATTGGGTTCGCATCTAGTGCTCTGGCGGCCCAAATTCCGAACTCTGAAACGGTTCTGAATGCCGTTATGACAGCCAGCTATGGCATCACCGGTAGGTGGAACGAAGAATACGACTCGATCGACGAAAGAAGAGCCAGACGAGTTTTGGGGGAGTGGAAGCTTTCAAGCTTCGAGGACAGAGCTTTTGGCACCCTGAGCGACGGTGAGCGCAAGCGGGTTCAGATTGCTCGCTCCGTAATGACCGATCCAGAGTTACTTCTTCTAGACGAACCGGTCGCCAGCCTAGACCTTGCAGCCAGAGAGTTGACCTTGCAGCTGCTTTCCGGTTATGCCCAAGCAAAAGAGGCCCCTGCAATGGTGATGGTGACTCATCACCTTGAAGAAATTCCACCGGGCTTTACCCACGCGCTGCTTATGCAAGATGGCAAGGTAATGGCCCGTGGCGAGATTGGCATGACACTTACTTCAGCCAGTATTTCCGAGGCTTTCAACCATCCATTGACCCTGAACTATCAAAATCAAAGGTTTTCGGCAGTTTCGTCGTAGACGAGATGGCAAATACTTGCTAAACTCTTGGGCTGTTGCTAAATGCAGCTCAGAATTTATTAGAAGGACATCATGCAGGCAGAAATCCACCCAAGCTACGAGCCGATCGTATTCCGCGACCTAGCATCTGGAGTTTCATTCCTGACTCGTGCAACCATCACCAGCGACAAGACAATCGAGTGGGAAGACGGCAAGACCTACCCGGTTCACGACGTTGAAATCAGCTCGGAGAGCCACCCGTTCTACACTGGAAAACAGCGCATCATGGATGCTGCCGGCCGCGTAGAGCGATTCAACGATCGCTACAAGAACTTCAGCTAAAGCCTTATTGGCCAACCCAATTCCGCCTGGAAATCCGGGCGGTTTTGCTGTCTCATGAACTTTGCAAAACTTTCTGACTGCTCGTCACTCCATTTAGCTTGAGCATCGTGGAGGCTCTCGATTGGGATATCGAGCTCTGCAAAGCGCTTGGCAATTTGCTGAGCGATTTTCCCCGCCGCTACCGCGTCGGCAGTTGAATTATGGGCATCGGTTAGCTCAACCCCATAATGCTCTGACATGACAACTAGATTGCGCTTTCCTTTGCGGAACTTATCCACTTTGCGGTCAAGCACGAGCGGATCGATTACAGATTGCGGCTCCAAAGGCTCCAACTGATATCTAATGGCTTCATTAGCCAAAATCGTAAAGTCGTACGGGGCATTGAATGCGACCAGGGGCATCGTGGCATTTAGCTTTTTTAGTTCCTGGCTGATTTCAGCAATTGCTGACAGCGGGTCCATTCCATCTCGAACGGCGTCCTCGGTGGTCACACCGTGAACATCAGAGGCGGCTTGTGGTATCTCAATGCCCGGGTTCACGAGCCACTCGCGAAGATTCTCTACTTCTCCAGTCGGACCAAGCACAACAACGCATGCTGTAACTATGCGGGCTGTTTTTAGATCAAGCCCTGTGGTCTCAAGGTCGAAAGCGGCAATCCGCTTGGACCAGCCCGGCGCCTCGGGTTCAAAATCAAAATCCAACAAATTATCTCCTGTCTAAAACGATAGCCGGCTTCCAACCAACCTAGACTGCATGGGTGACAGTGTTGACCAATCCACCCGCCGAACTTTTTGCGTCGGCTGAAGCCCGCTCAACTAGGGCGGATGTTTCAGATACTGCAGTTTGGACCCTTTCAGGACATGGGCAAAGGGTACTTTTTGTACATGGATTTAGGGGAGACCATCACGGCTTACAGGCAGTCGCTGGTGCACTCGCGAATCTAACGGTAGTTAGCCCAGATCTTCCAGGCTTTGGCAAGAGTGCCGCGCTTGCACAGCACAACCTTTCGTCATACTCAGACTGGCTTATTGATTTCTATACCTCAACGGGCCCATTCGATCTGGTGGTCGGTCACAGCTTCGGAACTCTGGTCGTTGCGAATGCGATTGCGAATGGGCTTCCTGCCGGCAAGGTGTGCCTGATAAACCCAATTACCACTCGGGGTAGCACATCCAAATCGATCGGAAACAAGCTCGCGGAAATTTACTACCGGATTGGCAAGAATAGAATCTTGGGCTCTTGGCTAATGTCCTCCGGCTTGGTAACCAGATCAATGTCCATTGGCCTTACTAAAACTAAAAATCGCTGGACTAGAAGCTTTATACATGAACAGCACAGTCGATATTTTTCGTCATACAAGTCCACCAGAGTTGCCATAGAGGGCTTCCAAGCGGCTAACTCGGGGTCAGTTTTTGACTATGCAGATTCACTTACCGGTCCAATATTGTTGATAGCCGGCTCGAGTGATGCTGTTGCGCCAATCTCGGAGCAAAGGCGCCTGAACGAAGTGTTGCCGGACTCTGAGCTCGTGGTACTAGAAAAAGTTGGGCACTTGTCCCACTATGAAAAACCTGTAGAGATCGCGATCGCAATCACCAAGTTTTTGGGAACCGAATGAAAGATTTATGGTTCGATGGCAGATTTATCAACCCGACCAGACCCGATGGAATAACAAGCTTTAGCCTTGGCCTGGTCGGCGAACTGAGCAGGCTGATGCCCGTGACTGTACTAATAAATTTGGAAGCCCAAAGAGATCTGCTGCCCGAAAGTGTTTCAGTTTTCAAAGTGAATGATCCAACATCACTTCGTGAGCTAACGCTTGCCAGAAGGCTAAATCAAGAAAACATTGGATTGCTTGTTAGCCCGATGCAAACAACTTCTTCGCTGGGACGGAACTTCAAGCTTGTTCTGACACTCCATGACCTCATCTACTACCGTCACCGCACGCCCCCAAAGGCGTTCTCAGCGCCCGTGAGGCTCGGGTGGCTACTATTTCACCTGTCGTACTTTCCGCAGCGGCTCCTTCTTAACCGTGCCGACCTAGTTCTGACGGTGTCAGAGACATCGCGACGGGAAATGTTAGAGGCAAAACTAACCAAAAGGACTTTGGCAGTCGTCCACAATGCATCTGAACTTGAAATAGCAAAGCCACTAAGACCCAGACACGACTCCGAATACTTGGTCTACATGGGAAGTTACAACCGCTATAAAAATGTCGAGTTTTTGATTGAGTCGATGGCGCTACTGCCCGACAAAACATTGGTGCTACTTTCCAGGCTAAGCGACAAAAAACGCTTGAGACTAAACAAACTCGCCGATTCAGTCGGTGCAAAGGTTCAGTTTGAAAACGGCGTAACAGAAACTGAGTATTTGGGTTGGTTGGGCAGGGCATTCGGCTTAGTGAGTGCCTCAAAGGATGAAGGTTTCGGCATACCACTTGTGGAGGCAATGTCGCAGGGGCTACCGGTGATAGTGAGTGACATAGCTATTTTTCAAGAGGTGGCAGGAAACGCAGGGGTGTTTTTCAATAACTCCAAGTCGGAGGAGTTCGTTGCTGCGGTAATGAAACTCTCGAAAGAAAAGACCTGGTCCAGTCATTCAAGAAAAGCGATTGAGCAATCCGCTAAGTTCTCCTGGAGGCGCAGCACCAAGGAATTATTAGCTAGCTTGCGTAAAATCGCCTAACGGCTCCGGCGCCCACGCATCCAGTTCCCACCTGGAATTGTGCCGCAACATGTGGAGCGAAGCGTTTTGTAGCCTTTCACCTGCTGGTGGAACAGATCCTTCGCTCACTTCATTCAGTAGGTAGCGAATCAGCGCTCCATGAGAGATTGCCAAAATCTTGGCTCCCGAGTATTTTTCGAGCATCAAATCAAGGAGCTGCCTAGATCTCAGAATTATCGAATTATTTGATTCCGCCCCGGGAATTTCCTCTAATTGACCGTATTTTTCGTGCCATTCGGAATAGAGCATGCCCTCGCCGATACCGAAGGAGCGCTCGATTAGCATCGGCTCAACCAGGAGTTCAGTCCCAGTCATTTCCGCCAGGATGATGTCCGCCGTTTCCTTGGCGCGTCCAAGCGGGGAGGTAAGCACAAGGTCCCAGCTAGAAAGATCTAGGTTTCTAGTGGCGCTCCTTACCTGCTGCACACCGTGACCATTGAGGGGTATCTCCGCGGTGCCCTGAAGCCTTAGGTCGACGTTCCAATCGGTTTGGCCGTGTCGAAAAAGGCCTAATACTGTTCCACTCATAAAAACAATGCCCTCAAGACATCGGCTGCCGATGCATTTAGTTTCACGTCCGCGATGTTGTCCGCTTTGGTTTCACCTAGGTTGATGATCACAATCTTTTGTCCAAGTTCTTTTGCTTGCTTCACGAGCCTGAGTCCGGAATTCACCGTTAGGGAGCTGCCCGCTACCAGAACCGCCTCAGCACGTTCAACGGCCGTTTTGGCTTCAGCGACTCTTAGTTGCGGAATTTGTTCTCCGAAGAACACCACGTCTGGCTTGTAGCGTCCGTTGCAGTTTTGACAGGTTGGAACTCTAAAGTCCTCCGGAACATCTATTTCAGCGTCACCGTCCGGAGTGAATTCGATGTCGGCACTTCTGTTCATCAACGGATTGGCGTCTTGGATCAAGCCATCCATGTCCTGTCTAGATATTGAATCAGTGCAGTCGAGGCAAACAACTCGATCCAGGCGACCATGGAGCTCTATTACGTTTTTCGATCCAGCCTTTTGATGGAGTCCATCGACATTCTGAGTGATTAGCTGTTGAATTTGCCCGGTCTGCTCCGCCTTGGCTAGCGCCAAGTGAGCATGGTTGGGCTCAGCACCTGCAATCCGGTTCCAGCCCACGTAGCTTCGGGCCCAATAGCGAGCTTGATTCTCCTCCGAAGCCAAAAACTGGTCAAAAGTCAAAGGATGCTTGACGACTCGGCCTTGCCCTCGGTAATCAGGAATTCCGCTATCCGTCGAAACTCCGGCACCGGTCATTGCTAAGACATTGAGACCAACAAGCAATTGTCGAGTTTGGGCTATTGCGTAATCAACCGCCGGGTCCAAGCTACCTATCACATGCCCAATTCTAAGTTGATTTTTTAGTACCAGTGTCCGGGAAGGGACTTGAACCCTCACCCTCGTAAGAGGACTAGCCCCTCAAGCTAGCGCGTCTACCATTTCGCCACCCGGACGGGTGAATGCTCAATTGCTTGAGCAAGGACCAAACTTACCACGAACACGGAATCCACGAACAGTCAGGTATTTGTCGTGACCGACACAAAGCGGTAGCTTATTACTATGCATCAAGAGCCGCAGGTCGCACTCCAGAAGCTCATAGGAGCCCTGGAGAGACATCTTGATGCCATCCTCACGCAGCGCGAGGGCGAAGACCCGGGAATTGAGCAGGCTTACATGCAAGTCGAAGATGCTTTCCTTGGCTACGAAGAGGCGCTGTCGGCAAGTTTCGATGAGTTTCTGCCGATTGAACTAGCCGAAGAAGAATGAACCCGCTAGAAGCCATAATTCTCGGTTTTATCCAAGGACTAACCGAGTTTCTCCCAATTTCATCAAGCGCGCATGTGCAAATTGCCCAAGAGATATTCGGCCTCGGTGATCTGACAAAGCCGCAGCTGACCGCATTTATTGCCACCATACAAATCGGAACCGAGCTTGCGGTGGTCAGCTATTTCGCCAAGTCAATAATCGAAATTCTTCGCTCTTGGTTCAAAAATGGGCTTCGGCCCTGGTCCAAGCAGGAGCCAAACTCACGCCTTGGCTGGCTAGTGATCATTGGCACTGTTCCGATTGTCACTCTTGGGCTTATTTTTCAGGATGCGATTGAGACAGAGCTGCGTCAGCTTTGGATTATCGGAGTGATGTTGATTGTGTTTGGACTGCTGTTGGGCTTTGCCGACCGAATTGGTTTCAAAACCAAGCAACTGGGGGAGTTGAACCTTAGAAGTGGACTTGCCTTTGGTTTTGGCCAAGCTTTGGCTCTGATTCCAGGGGTTTCAAGATCGGGCGGGTCGATAACTGTCGGTCTGATGCTTGGCTTTACTAGAGAAGCTTCGGCACGGTACAGCTTTTTACTTGCAATACCGGCGGTGCTGGGTGCAGGGGCTTATCAGTTTTTGGGAAGCTATCAGGACCTGCCAGAGGACCTACTGGCAGCAACAATTGCCGCAACAATCGTGAGTTTCGTGGTCGGCTACGCAGTAATAGCCTGGCTACTTCGCTACCTAATTAAGGGTTCTTACATGCCATTTGTCATCTGGCGGGTAGGCGTGGGGTCTGCCCTGCTAATCGCTCTTGGCTTAGGAGCGATCTAGGCTTTACCGGCCTCTGGCGATTCAGGTCTGGACTTCAGGTATTTCTCTAATTCTCTTGCCAGCGAATCACCCGAAGCCTGCTCACTGTCAAGAGCGTCCCTGCTGGTTTCAAGCTGCTCGATATACGCTGCGAGTTCTTCATCGCTCTCGGAGACTTCGTCAATTGACCGCTCCCACTCGGCGGCCTCCTCCACGAGTGATGCGCCCTCGAACTGGATACCAGTGAGAGCCTCTAGCTGATTTAGAAAACCGAGAGCAGCCTTTGGGTTTGAGGTGTTATGAACGTAGTGGGGGACCGAGGCCCAGAGCGACATCACCGGGATGTTATCGGCTTCAAACGCCTGAGCAAGGACTGCGAGAATGCCAACCGGCCCCTCGTAGCTAGAAGACTCTAGGTTGTGCAACTCCTGAAATGCCTTGTTTTGAGAGCTCTTGAAAAACGGGACCGGTCTTGAGTGAGGAACATCGGCCAGCATCGCTCCGAGCATTATCACGTGGTCGATCTCGCGGTCTTGAACCATTTCCATTACTTCTGCGGCAAATGTAATCCAGCGCCGCGAAGGCTCAGTTCCAAGCAGCAAGAAAATTTCTTGGAGCCTAGGCTGAGCTTTTGCTTTTTCCGAACTTGCCTGCAAAAGCTCGGTCGTGGGCCAGCTGAGAAAACGTTGACCGTCATCGTCGTACTCGGCGATAGGCCTGGAAAACTGAAAATCGTAATAATCTTCAGGGTCCACTGCTTCTAAAATTTGTCCCGAAATCTGCTCGGATAAAGCCTTCAGCGCTCCAGTCGCAGCTTCGGTAGCGTCGTTCCAGCCCTCGAAGGCGACAATAAGAATGCGACCAGTCAGCAAGTGAACTCCTTTTATACCCACAAACTCTAATTGAAGCTGGAACTAGACTGGGACAAATGTTCAGTAATAACTTTCCAAAGGCTGTCTTGTGGGACATGGATGGCACCCTAATTGACTCCGAGCCCTACTGGATGCTGTCCGAGACGCGCCTTGCTGAGCAGTACGGCAGCACTTGGAGCGAAAAAGATGCACTCCAGCTAATCGGTAACGATTTATTTCACGCATCAGACATCTTGAGAAATCAGTTTGGTATCGAAGACATGACAACGCGGGAAGTCATTGATCGACTGACCGATGAAGTCATTGAGCAACTAAGGACAAAATTACCTTGGAGGCCAGGTGCGCTTGAACTACTTGTTGAGCTAAAAAAGGCGGGTATCAAAACCGCTTTGGTAACCATGTCTATGCGCACCATGGCACTCACGGTTGCCGATCAGATCGATTTTCAAGCCTTTGATGTAGTTGTGGCGGGCGACGATGTCACAAATGGAAAACCCCACCCGGAGCCATACCTCAGAGCAGCTGAGCTACTCGGGGTCGCACCGGAGGACTGCCTTGCCTTTGAGGATTCTCCAACGGGCTTAGCGTCCGCCGAGGCGGCAGGCTGCCACGCCATAGGTGTCACCAACATCATCAATCTGGCAACGGGACCCAACAGGAGAATCATCTCCTCGTTGACCGAAGTGACCATCGAGAACCTAGCGGCTTTGAGAATAAACAACGAGGACAAATGAACGAAATCTTTGAAGCAGGAGACAGGGTCCAGCTCACTGGCCCAAAGGGCATCATGAACACGATTCGGCTGTCTGCCGGAACGAGGTTTGGTTCTCATAAGGGTGAGATCAAGCACGATGACATAATCGGCAAACCTTCGGGATCGGTGATTGAAAACCACAACGGCGATCAATATTTGGCACTCAAGCCCTTGCTTAGTGACTACGTGCTATCCATGCCGCGTGGAGCTGCGATTGTGTACCCAAAGGATGCCGCGCAAATCTTGGTTGAAGGAGACATTTTCCCGGGTGCCAATGTCATTGAAGCTGGAGTTGGATCCGGCGCACTTTCTAGCTATCTGATTAGAGCAATTGGAGAACACGGCAAACTAACCTCTTTTGAGCGCCGAGCCGAGTTTGCAGAAATTGCCAAGGGCAACGTTGAGAACTTCTTAGGAGCTGAGCCCAAGAATTGGGAGGTCGTCATTGGCGATCTGCAAGAAATGCTCCCCGAGCACTGCGAAGCCGCGAGCGCCGATCGGGTCGTCCTTGACATGCTTGCCCCTTGGGAGTGCATTGAAGAAGTTGCAACCGCAATGAAGCCTGGTGGCCTAGTTATCATCTACGTGGCCACGGTGACTCAGTTGAGCCGGACTTTTGAAGAGATTAGAACCCACAGCGGCTTTACTGCTCCACTGGCTTGGGAGTCAATGGTCAGACCTTGGCACCTAGATGGCTTGGCAGTCAGGCCGGAGCACAGAATGATTTCACACACGGGCTTCTTGCTATCGGCTAGGCGCCTTGCTCCTGACACAGTTCTTCCAAGCTTTAAAGCTAGAAGAGGCAACAAGACAGAGCATACCGATGAGGACATGGACATCTGGCTACCTCAGGCCATGGGCCAGCGACCACTCAGTGAGAAAAAGCTTAGAAAAACAGTGCGCAAGGTCACGAACAACTTGAAACCAAGGCAGACTTAGGTATACCCAGAAATGAGAACTAACTTGCGAAAAATAGCTGCGATTTCCATCCCCCTACTAATTCTTACTGGCTGTGCCAGTGAGCCGACCGGACCTCTTACCTACGCGGAGCTAAGCGTTGGGTTAGATACTCAATGCGAGAGCTTTCAAACCGGCGACGCAGCCGAACAGATAACTGTCCTAGGAGACCTCGGTGCTCAGCCAGAGGTTACGTTTCCTGTTCCTCTGACAGGCACTGGGATTGAGACCGCAATCATCGTCGAGGGGGATGGCGGCGAGGTTCTTGGTGGCCAACAAGTGCTCCTACACTTCGCTGGTTACAACGCAACCACCGGAGACAGCCTGCAGGCCAGCGACTTCACCAGCCAGAATTATGCTCCGCAGGATCTTTACCCGGGCCTTGTGCCAGATTTTTGTAGTGCCCTTACCGGCGTGAACGTAGGATCCCGCGTCGCGGTGCTGTTGGATGCCGAGAGCGCCCACGGCAACGTTGGCGTTCAAAGCCTTGGAATTGGTGCTTCTGACTCAGTCATTTTTGTTTTTGACATTCTTGATGCTTACCTTCCGAGGGCCAATGGAGACGCGCAACCTGCAAAAGCAGGACTGCCCACGGTAGTTTCAGCGCCAGACGGACAGCCTGGTATCCAGATTCCCTCTACTGACGCTCCGAGTGAGTTCATGAGCGCAGTGCTAATTGAGGGTGGCGGAGAACCGATCCAAATAGGCGACAACGTCGTGCTTCACTACACAGGTTGGACCTGGAATGGAGAACAGTTCGACAGCTCGTGGGAAAGACAAGCTCCGGCTACATTCCCAATTACCGTTGACGGTCTCATAGAAGGTTTCGTAATGGCACTTGATCAAGTGACCGTTGGTTCTCGAGTTATTGCTGTGATTCCCCCGGAGCTTGGCTATGGGGACAACGAGCAGGGCAGTATTCCTGCCGGCTCAACCCTGATTTTCGTGATTGACGTCCTAGGAAAGTAGCTTTATGTCCGCAGGCGCGAGTAAGCAAAGCCCAGCTGAGAGGCTTTTTACTCTAACCTGCTGTCTGATGGCAGCCCCGGTAATTGGGCTCAGCAAGAATGACATTTTTCGGTCAGTTGTCTCCTACGCCGAGCAGGGTTCGGATTTGGCGAAAGAGAAGATGTTTGATCGCGATAAAAGCGATCTGCGGGAAATGGGAGTTCAGCTGGAAGTGATTGACTCCAGTAGCTTTGAGGAAACTGACAGTGCTAGATACCGAATTGCAAAAGGTAGCTTTGATTGGCCCGCGGACTTTGAAATAAACAACGAGCACATGACGCTTCTTGAATTGGCTGCGAAGGCCTGGAACAACCAATTGCTCTCAAAATCGGCGCAGTCTGGCCTTATAAGGCTGCGTTCACTGGGTGTTGTGGAGTCCTCAAGGCAGCTATCCGCCTTCACCCCTCGGTTACTAGCGCAGCAACAAAGCTTCGCACCGCTCGCCGATGCCATCGAAGAGGCCAAGCTCGTTAGATTCAGCTACCGCAAAACCGATGGAACTTCTTCGGTCCGGGAGGTGACGCCTCTGAAGCTTAGGTTTATCGAGGGCCAGTGGGTGTTGCTTGCCAAGCAGGCTAGGGAAATAAAGAACTTTCTACTAAGAAGAATCGTTTCTCAGGTCACACCTTCTGAGTTCCCAGGGGAGCCGGTCTCGACAGCCCAGATTGATGAAGCCGAAGCCGCACTGGTTACATTCGTCACAAATAACATCGCCGTTCTAAAAGTCGAGCAAGACAGCGAGGCTTGGTGGCATTTTGGAGCAAGTGAAAACGGGACTGTTGAAGTAAATTTCATGGATGAGGCCTTATTTGCCGAAGACTTGATGGAATTCGGGTCGGAAGTTCAAGTGTTATCGCCGGAAACTCTTAGACAACGAATAGATTCAGGCTGGCAACAAGTATTGGACGCCCATGCCTAAGCAAGAAATTGACGCTGAAGACCTTTTCAATCTGTCGCTTTCGATCGTGGGCTTAGTGCTCAGGGACGGCCCAATGGCCACAACGGAACTTGCCTTGCACTTTGGCTACAGCGAGAAAACAATTGTTCGAGCTGTCAAGACAATTGCTAACAGCGAGGACATCGGGCGGTTCGAAACCCACTTTTATGTGGACGATGAGCGTCTTGCAAAAGGAGAGGTTGACTTTTCGGCAGGCATGGCGGCCCTCAGACGTCCACCCCTGCTGTCTAAGCGGCAGACGACGGCGCTGGCAGCCGGCCTTGATTTCTTGGCTGCCCTGCCGCAATTTGCCGGCAATGTAGCTCTTTCTCAGATTCGTAATCAGATTGGTTCCGGGTCCGCTCCGATAACCATCCTGGCATCACCGGCTCGTCAAGAAACCTTGCAAACCATTCAGCAAGCGCTTCTGGATAAGACTCAGCTGGTTGCTTCCTACGTGAATCAGCTTGGAGAAAAATCCGAACGAGAGATCGACCCACTTCGGGTCGATTATGTTGGGAGAAGACATTACCTGCGAGGCTGGTGTCATTCCAACCAAGCAGTCAGATCATTTCGGTTGGATCGAATAACAAAGATTGAGAACACCGACAAGCCCTTTTCTCAGGCGGCCGAGTCGGCGGAAATACCCCTGGAGGTCTTCGGTCAAATTGAAAACGAGACAACGGTCGAAATTTTTGCTAGCCATGAGGCCAGTGAGATTTTCTGGAATTTCCCAGCAACGGATATCCAACGAGATACTGAGGGTAATGTGACCGGAAAAATACAAGTTGGAAGCCTCAAGGTGCTTGGAAGGCACATCGCGCGTTACGCGGGTCAAGTTAGAGTGCTATCACCAGAAAGTGCCATCGAGGCAGTTAGGCAGTTCGCTTTACACGCCAGAAACGGGTCAATGACCACGGAGGACCAAGACTAATGAGTGGATTCGGCCTAGTGTTCCTGCTTGTTGCAATGGCTTCTGTCTACGCGCTTGGGCTAATTGGATATCGATTATTACTTTCGGCAAAAAGGCTCAACACTCAGCTAACAAAGTCCAAAGCCTTGATTGAGGATCTCAATAGCTTCGAAATGACAATACCCAGTAAGACTGAGGCAAATACCGGAGCTGAGCTATTGTCGCTCTTGGGTCAAAGACGCAAGATCGGGCAGGCCAAGGATCAACGAGTCAAGGCCAGAAGGCGTAGACTGATTCAAAGAATTAACGACATAGAGATAGATAAGAGGTAGGCATGAGACTTCAAGGCTGGGAATGGATCATCATCCTTGCAATCGTACTTCTGCTATGGGGAGCACCGAAGCTTCCGGCTTTGGCGAAGAGCGCAGCGCAATCTATGAGGATTTTCCGAAAAGAAATAGGCAAAAACGGCGACGCTGCCGAAGCTAAGGCTGATGAAGTAGCGGCTGAAGCGCCTAGCGAAGGCGACAAGAAGAAGGACTAATGCTCTGGCGCAAAAACAAAGAGCGCCGAATGAGCCTTTCATCTCACCTGAGGGAATTTAGAGTTCGTCTCTCATGGTCGGCTGGTTTCGTAATCGCCGGAACAGTGGTGGGTTGGTTTCTATTCGATCCGGTGTTCAAGGTCTTACAAGGCCCACTTTTAGATGTCACTCGTGAGCGCGGCATCGATGCGATCGTTAACTTTGGAACAGTAGTTTCGGCTTTTGACCTTCGCATTCAAATATCAATTTTCTTAGGCGTTCTCATGACCGCCCCAGTATGGCTTTGGAACCTTTGGGCCTTTGTGTCTCCGGGTCTAAAAATCAGGGAGCGGCGTTACGCAGTCGGCTTTGTGTTTTCGGCCCTGCCGCTTTTTCTGCTCGGCACTTATCTAGCATGGACATCGCTTCCTGGCTTTGTGGTAGTCCTGATTGGGTTTACGCCGGAGGGAAGCTCAAACGTCATAAACGCGGCCGAGTACGTATTGTTCGCAATCAGAATCCTTCTAATCTTTGGCCTAGCCTTCGTGATGCCGGTTGTTCTGGTACTGATGAACTTCGCTGGTCTGGTTACTGGCAGGGGCATCCTAAAGTCTTGGAGAATCGCCCTGCTGATAATCGCGACCGTATCGGCGCTGGCCACTCCAACCGCCGAGCCAATGTCAATGTTTTTGCTTATGGCACCACTCACCGCGCTGTTCTTTACTGCGGTTGGAATTGCTGTCACAAACGACAAGCGAAGAGCAAGAAAACTAGCGAAGTTTGTAGATGACGACATCGAAGTCGAATGAACTTAGCCTCGCCGATCGCTATCGGCGAGCCAAATCAAAATCAAAATTTCCAGAATTCGAGCTGTTTTCCCATGAACTGCGCTTTCCTTTAGACGACTTTCAGGAGCAGGCCTGCTTGGCACTAGAGTCTGGCGCAGGCGTGCTGGTTGCTGCTCCGACGGGTGCAGGTAAGACAATCGTCGGTGAGTTTGCCATCCACTTGGCGCTTGCCAAGGGACAGAAGGTTTTCTACACAACCCCGATTAAGGCTCTAAGCAATCAGAAATTCGCTGAGCTAGCAGCCCGTTACGGTAAAGATCGAGTCGGGCTTCTAACCGGTGACAGCAACAGCAACTCAGAAGCTGAGATTGTTGTTATGACCACCGAAGTTCTAAGAAACATGATTTACGCCACCAGCACCACTCTCATGGAATTGGGCTATGTGGTCATGGACGAGGTGCACTACCTAGCCGACAGGTTCAGGGGAGCGGTCTGGGAGGAAGTGATTCTTCACCTTCCCAAGGACGTCAAGGTGGTCTCGCTGAGCGCCACCGTCTCAAACGCAGAAGAGTTTGGAGCCTGGCTAGCCGAAGTTCGGGGCAATACGGAAATCATCGTCTCGGAAATTCGCCCGGTACCGCTGCATCAACACGTGATGTTTGGCGATGAGCTACTTGAGCTATTCGAAAGCGGCAGTAATAAAACTCGTGTGAACCCAGAGCTACTTCAAAAGCATCAGGCTCGTCAGCGTGCTCCGCATCGAGGGCCAAAGAACAACTCTCGATCAAATTATCGTGGTCAGCCCGATCGGCGCTTTCCAAGGCTTGAAAAATCCGATGTCGTGGATCTTCTTGATCGAGCAGAGCTTCTTCCTGCGATCTTCTTCATATTCTCCCGGGTTGGTTGCGAGGCATCTGTAAGCGCCTGCCGGAGAGCTGGAGTGCGATTAACCACCAGCGAAGAAGCCAAGGAAATTAGAAAAATTGCGGAAGCGAGATGCGGCTCGATTGCTGACGAAGACCTAGACACCTTGGGCTATTTTGATTGGCTGAGTTCCCTGGAGCGCGGTTACGCGGCTCACCACGCTGGAATGCTACCCGCATTCAAAGAGGTAGTAGAAGAGCTGTTTCTAAGAAAACTAGTGCGCGTCGTTTTCGCAACAGAGACTCTGGCCCTGGGTATCAACATGCCTGCAAGGACTGTAGTTCTTGAGCGACTTGATAAATTTAATGGCGAAGCTAGGGTCTCTATAACTGCGGGGGAGTACACCCAACTGACCGGGAGGGCCGGTCGACGTGGAATTGACACCGAAGGTCACGCGGTGATTTTGTGGGGTCAGCAACTTGACCCCAATATGGTTGCGGGCCTGGCTTCGAAGCGAACTTACCCCCTAAATAGCTCCTTCCGTCCGACTTACAACATGGCGGTCAACTTAATTTCAGCCTTTGGGGCCCAAAGGGCAAGCAAAATGCTGGAGCGATCTTTTGCCCAGTTCCAGGCAGACAGATCAGTCGTCGGCCTTGCCCAGGTCATTGCTGAAAAGCAGGCATCGCTTGAAAGCTACGAGGATGCACTCCAATGCCACTTGGGCAACTTCATCGAATACTCAGGCATTCGGCGTGAAATTACAGACCTAGAGCGGAAAGGTGCCTCCTGGCGCTCTAGGGGAGGCAAGGACATTCGTGAGACTAAGTCCATGCGGCAACATGAATCTCACATTGCCGAGCTAAAACGAACCCTTAGGGCTCACGCCTGCCACGGCTGCAATGAACGCGAAGCCCACGCACGTTGGGGTGAGCGCTATCAAAAGCTCCGCTCTGAAATAAACACTGCCGTTAATCAAATTGAATCAAGAACAAACCAAGTCTCAAAGGTGTTTTCTCGAATCTGCGACCTTCTGCAGGACCTTGGCTATCTTCAGCCGGAGGATGACGACTTGGAGATAACCGAGTCAGGTCAAAAATTGGCAAAGATTTACGGGGAACGAGACTTGTTAATTGCGCAGTGCGTAAACCAGGGGACCTGGAAAGACCTTGATGCCGCATCGCTCGCGGCGATGGCGGCCGCACTTGTCTATGAGAACCGCCGTGATGACGGTGACTACGAGCCAAAGTTACCAAAGGGTCAGTTCCGCGAGGTCCTTGAACGGACCGAGCTGATTCAAGAAGAGTTAGTGGAGCTCCAAACCAAGTACAGCCTGGCGCCCGAAACTGAGTTAGACCTTGGCCTGTCCTGGCCAATTTACCGGTGGGCTACCGGAGCTCGACTCGATGATGTGCTGAAGGTGTCGGGGCTACTTGCAGGAGACTTTATAAGGTGGTCGAAGCAGATCATTGACCTTTTGGACCAGCTTGCTCAGGGTGCAGATGCCGAGCTAGCGGAGACCGCATATAACGCCATGGATTTGGTCAAAAGAGGCATTGTTGCCTACAGCTACTACATCTAGTACTTAAGCTATGGGTGTGAAGATTCCTGAATTGGTATGGCGGATCCCGCTTGGTGCTCTGGGAGGGCTGCTCGCTCTTTACGCCTTTCCCACCGAGAACATTTGGATTATTGCGCCATTGATTCCGGCACTGATATTGCTCGCGACCCTGGGGCTTGGTTTCTGGAAAGCAGTGCTCGTTGGATTCGTGGCAAGTCAAGTCTTTTACATTTCCCACATCGAGTGGATAGCACTCTATCTGGGACCGGTGCCTCTGATTGCACTGAGTACTCTAATGACCTTCTTTTTTGCGTTAAGTGTTGGAGCGACCGCCTGGTTATATAAAAAGTGGAAGCCCAAGAAGTCTGGGCTCTTGTTCTTTGCTGTGGCAAGCGCTTCGATTTGGACCTTCCGAGAATTTCTTGCCAACAATTTTCCCTACGGGGGGTTTCCCTGGTCGAGGCTTTCCATGACCCAGCCTTCAAGCTTCATGAATCAGTGGGTTTATTTTGGCGGTCTGTCGCTGCTCAGTTTCGCACTGGCACTAATCGGTGGAATTATGGCAGTTTGGCTTCTTCACCGACGAGGAAGAAACGCAATCAGAAAGACATCGGCTCTGATTACCCTCTCAGTTCTGGTGATCACGCCCCTGATAACAGGAGTTGCAAACAACCCTGAGCCAATTACAACTAAGACAATCGCTGCGGTTCAGGGTAACGCCAACGCTGGCTTGTTCTCGAACCTGGAGCGAGGCTCAATCCTCGAAAATCACCTAAGTGCTTCTGAGCTAATTTTTCAATCCGAGCTATCAGGACAGGTCGACTTATTGGTTTGGCCAGAAAACGCCTCCGACTTAGATCCACTTCGAGACAAAGAGGCGGCTAAAAAAATTGATGAGCTCGCCACAAGAGTTGGCGCCCCCTTCACTTTTGGAACAATAACGACGCGAGGCGGCGAAAACTTCAATTCGACTTTGCTTTGGGAGCCCGGAGTTGGGGCTGTTGATTTCTACGACAAGCAGCAGCCAGTCCCTTTTGCAGAGTTTGTCCCGGATAGAGAATTCTGGAGACTGTTCGCCCCGACGCTCATCGATATGGTCCCCGAAGGCTTCAGTTTTGGAACAAGGGACGGGATCTTCGAAGTTTCGGATGACTTTACTGCCGGCACGCTGATTTGCTTCGAAATTGCAGAGGATTCCATCCTTCGTGAACTAGTGTCTGGCGGCGCCGAGGTAATACTCTCGCAAACCAATAATGCAGACTTTGGCTACTCCGATGAGACCTACCAGCAGGCCGGAATAGCTCAGCTCAGGGCAATCGAAACAGGTAGGGCAGTAGTTAACATTTCTACGGTTGGGCTCTCTGCAATTTACCTGCCAACCGGAAAAGTCCTAAGCGAACTGACTTGGTATCAAGAAGGTGCGATGGTCGAGAAGGTGCCGCTCTATAGCGGCACAACTCCAGCGATGCTTCTTGGCCAAACATTCGAATTTGCAAACATGATCGCGGCAATCGGCATCCTTTTTGCTTTCGGTATTAGAAGAAAAAGGCGATGAGAACTCTTGTCCTGATGCCTACCTACAACGAATTAGGCGTCTTGGAGTCAAGCATCGAGCAAGTTTTAGCTCAAGGGCTCGATCTGGAGATATTAGTAATTGATGACAACAGTCCGGACGGCACCGGGGGACTGGCAGATGAGCTATCTCTCAAGCACCCGCAAGTTTCAGTTCTACACCGGACTCAAAAACAAGGCCTGGGGAGGGCCTATATTGCAGGATTCAAGTGGGGCATCGAGCAGGGCTTTGACTTTGTAGTTCAGATGGACGCCGATGGAAGTCATCGCCCAATTGACCTTGAAAAGCTAACGAGCCAAGCCCATTCGAACCGCTTGGTAATCGGGTCTCGCTGGACACCCGGGGGACGGGTTGAAAATTGGCCCTGGTTCCGACAGGTAATTTCAAAGGCGGGCAATTTCTACGCGAGAAAAATGCTTGGTAGCCCAGTGAAGGACATGACAGCCGGCTTTCGATGCTATCCGACCGCAGTGCTCAAGTCATTTCCGCTCAGTAAAGTTCAGGCTCAGGGGTATGGCTTTCAAGTAGAGATGACACTACTTTGCCAACATTTTGGAGTCGAGATAATAGAGGTTCCGATTATTTTCGTGGAGCGCATAAAAGGCAAGAGCAAAATGACCTACGGAATCGTTTTCGAAGCATTTTGGCTTTGCACTAAGTGGGGTTTTAGGCGTTGACCTGCCCCTGGGACCTTCGCTTGCGCATACTGACCAGCATTTCCTCAAGTAACTGCTCAAGTTCTTGCTCAGACCGGCGCTCTTTGACCATGTCGTAGTGGGTTCGAGGAGCAGCATCCGCTTCGGAATCATCAATGACCGCGGCTCCATCGAGAAGTCTTGCGGCGGAAGATTCGCAAGACTGGCACTGCCATGTAATCGGCAGCTCCACGCCTTCGGCGAAAACTAAATCAAATCTGTGGCTTTTCGGGCACAAAAAACCCACCGACTGCCTTGCCGATAGCTGGACTCCAACATCCGACTCAAGGGATTGCCCACCCAGTCGCATGCCGCGCATAGTTTCTGCCATTTTTTTCCTCCGCAGGGGTGCAAGCCATAGCGGGGGAGACAAATTCCCTAGTGCGCCATTCTCACAGACCAGTCACAGCTTTGAAGCCAGGTCGCATCTGTCGGTGACGATACCGGATGCCCCCATCGACAAAAGCTCACGCATTTGCTCGACTTCATTGATTGTCCAAAAATGAACCTCAATGTTGTTGGCTGCCATGGCGGCAATGAATTTTTTCTGTGCAAACAGGATTGGCCCGTAATTACAAGGTAGCTGCAGAGCGTCCAGGCCTTTGGTTAGAGCCTTGAGTCCAAGCCCACCCAAAAACTTATGCGCCAACCAAATTTTCAGCACATCGGCCATGGACCCCGAAGTTACTACTGGCGTAGTCAGCAATGCCAGAGCATGCTTTCTGTTGCTCTTTGAAAAGCTAGAGACGAGCACTCGGTCGTGCGCGTCATTTACCTCAATCGCTCTGACGGTTGGGGCAACCGCTTTAGCAGATTTAATATCAATGTTTAGCCGGACTTTCGGCAGTTCTCGTAAAACCTGATCAAGAGAGGGCACTTTGCCGCCATTCGGAAGCGAATAGCTTGAAAGTTGAGCGAAAGTAAGCTCAGAAACCTTTGCATCCACAGACATTAGCCTGAGCAACGTGGCGTCATGAAAAAGCACGGCAATTCCATCTAATGTTGCCTGAGTATCGGTTTCGATGTGGGTAGCACCCTGATCTAAGGCAGTCCGAAAGGACATGATTGTATTCTCGTCAACTCCAGGGACTAGGTAATTGAAGCCTCGATGAGCAAAAACTCTTGGGATAGGGGGTTTGAAATAATTAGTTTTTGTCATTTTCTCTAGACCAACGCCCTATTCTTTGGGAGTGTCCCAGTCTAATTTCATCTATCGCTTCGCGAAACTAATTTTTGGTTTGGCCATCTATGGCGCGGGCCTAGGAATGATGGTTCACGCCGGAATCGGAATCCCACCCTGGGACGTTCTGGCTCAAGGAATTTCTCTTCAGACTTCGATAACCTTCGGACAAGCGACAATTGCGGTAAGCCTGCTGGTGATGCTCTTCTGGATCCCGCTAAAAGTAAAACCTGGAATTGGCTCGGTGCTAAATGCGATTCTGGTTGGACTGTTCGCGGACCTGACGATGCCCTTACTTCCCGATTTTGAAGCCTACTGGCAAAATTTCATCCTATTTGTCCTGGGAATGTTGATCATTTCCTTTGCGACTGGGCTATACATCTCTTGTGGCTTTGGCAAGGGCCCTAGGGACGGTTTGATGATGGGGCTGGCAAAAAGGTTCAATAAACCCTTTTGGATCGCCAGAACATCCGTGGAGATCATTGTTGTAATAATCGGCTTCTCACTTGGCGGCCAAGTGAGAGAAGGTACTTTGCTGTTTGCAATTTCAATCGGATACCTCAATCAGCTGGCCATGAGATTGTTTGGCCTCGCTGATAAGAGCGGCCGGGTGTAAGTAACAGGCCACCTCCGAACTGGTGTGGTAGGGCAATAGATAGCCGATAATAAACATTATGTCAAGTAACGTTTTTGAGCACTCCCCGCTTTACCGGTGAGTTGTCGTCTAAGGCTTAGGCCTGCTGGGTGCTGGCAGCCCAGTTCGCAGCTACGAGCGAAGCGCTGCCGTTTGTTATTGAGCTCATCGCCACATCGAACGCGCTTCTGATTCGATCGGTGAAATTCTCTTTTGCAAGGAATGGGTTCTTTGCGAGTTCGTAGGCAACGATTCCAACGGCTGCGTTCAAGCAAACAATGTCGGTAATGGGTCCTGAGTTAGGAAACTGCTCCCCAGCGAATACTCCGGCTGCCACTTGGGCATTGTGTGTGGCATCACCGCCGAGCAGTTGCGACTGATTCACTCGTTGCAGGCCGATGCTAATGGGGTCAAAGTCAAATTCTGATATCTCTCCGCCACTAACCTGCCATAACCGGTTGGCAGCTGTGGTGCTGAGCTCATCAAGGCCGTCATCCGACCTAAATACAAGTGCCGTTCTGCCTCTGCTGGCAAGCTCCTGCGCCATGAGGGGTGCAATCTTTTCATCCGCCACCCCAAGGGCAGTGGCGATCGGCTGAACGGGGTTTGCCAGAGGACCGAGGAAGTTAAAGGTGGTAGGGACGCCTATTTCTTTCCTGGCGGCGGCTACATGTCGCATTGCCGGGTGAAATACGGGCGCGAAGAAAAATGTAATCCCCTGGCTTGCGAATACCTTGGCGACCTGTTCTGCTGATAAATCCAGCCTGATTCCTAGCATTTCAAGCATTTCGGAGGATCCAGTCTTTCCTGATGCGCTCCTGGAGCCGTGCTTGAGTACTGGTACCCCTGAGGCTCGAGCAACCACGGCTGCCATGGAGCTGATGTTCACGGTGCCGACCAGGTCTCCCCCGGTTCCAACTATATCAAGAGCATCACTGGAAACGTTGGGTTTTTGGGCATTTTGAAGCATGACATCTACAAGACCACCTAGTTCAGCGGCTGTCTCGCCCTTGGCTCTAAGAGCCGTCATGAAGCCACCTAGCTGGCTTGCAGTGGCGCTTCCAGACATGATTTGCATCATTGCCCAGCTGGCAGTTTCGCGGGTCAGATCCTGCCCCGAAACCAAGGAGGTCAGCACCTCTGGCCATGTCTGAATCGTCATTACAGCAGTCTAACTATCCCGAACTGTGGAAATTCTTCAAAAATTCTGGAAACCTTGTGGTTTACGGGCCACAGACGGGCTTACTCGGGTATCCTTGAGGTATGACCACAACCTCCGAAGCTATATCACCTCCGGTAATCAATAGGCCGAATTCAACCTCGGTTGGCACTATTGTCTGGCTTGGCAGCGAAGTCATGTTCTTTGCCGGTCTTTTTGCGATGTACTTCAGCCTGAAGGCTGGTGCACCGGACCTGTGGGCAAACGATGCTCAGATTCTGAATGTCCCTTTCGCACTGATAAACACCCTGATTCTTGTGTCCAGTTCTTTCACTGCGCAATTCGGTGTTTTTGCTGCTGAGAGGCTACAGCCAAGGCGTACTGGAGCATCTCCAGCCAAGTGGGGAATGATCGAGTGGTTCTTCTTGACTTACATACTCGGTGGAATTTTTGTTGCGGGCCAGATTTGGGAGTACGCGATGCTGGTCTCGGAGGGCATTACCCTCAGCTCTAACTCTTACGGGTCAGCCTTTTACATAACTACTGGTTTCCACGCGATGCACGTAACCGGCGGACTAGTAGCATTTTTGCTCATTATTGGGCGCGCATACGCTGCGAAGAATTTTGGCCACAAGGAAGCAACTAGCGCAATTGTTGTTTCATATTATTGGCACTTCGTAGATGTAGTTTGGATCGGTCTTTTCGTAGTTGTTTACATCCTCAAATAACAAAATGGAGAAAATGTTGAGTTCAGCAAAACCGATGCGCCGACGCCCGTGGGCAGCGGGACTAGTTGTATTCCTCGGCCTAGTGCTCTCAGGTGGAGGCTACGCCGCAGCTACCAACGTCGTTCAGGCGGAGACAGGCTCTCCAGCACAAGTTGAAGAGGGTCGGAAGCTATTCCTTGCCAACTGCGCATCTTGCCACGGCACCAACGGTGAAGGTGCTATCGGAGGACCAAGCCTCATCGGAGTTGGCGCTGCTTCGGTTGATTTCCAAGTTGGTACTGGCCGCATGCCAGGCCAAGGCTCTGGCCCACAGCTTCGTGCGAAGCCGGTTCAGTTCACTCAAGAACAGATTTCGGCGATGGCAGCCTATGTTGCCTCCCTAGCCCCAGGCCCAGCAATTCCCGATGAAGAATATCTTCGTGGCGATGGAGATGCGACTCACGGTGGCGAGCTGTTCAGAATCAACTGTGCAATGTGCCACAACGCCGTTGGAGCTGGTGGTGCGCTCACAGAGGGCAAGTTTGCTCCCGCACTTGGAGGTGTAACGCCTAAGCACACTTATGAAGCAATGGTCACGGGTCCTCAGAACATGCCGGTATTCAACGACGCGAACCTGACGCCCGAAGACAAAAAAGACATCATTACCTACTTGAAGTACATCGAAGACAACGACTCGGTTGCCGGTTTTGAACTGGGTTCAATTGGACCAGTAGCCGAGGGATTATTTACGTGGATCTTTGGGTTAGGTTTCATCATCGCCATCACTGTATGGCTCGGGGCAAAGTCGAATTAGGAGATAGCGCATGAGCGATATTGAAAAGAGCTACTCCCCTGGGCTAGCCACGGACATAGAAAAGCCGATTGCCAATCCTGGAATCGAGCCTCACCGCATTCGCATGACCGACAAGAGCGAAAAGCACGCTCGAACTGCCGAAAAGCAGATCGCCGTCATGTTTGGCGTCAGTGTTGTGGGAGCAATCATTGCAATTTGGGGCTTTTTCGCGTTCCCCATCGTGGATGGCGACCTTGCGGCGACTAGAAACAACTCACTTTGGATGGGTCTTGGTATGGCACTGTCCATGTTCGGTATCGGCTTTGGCGCCGTGCACTGGGCAAAGACATTGATGCCAGACAATGAAGTTTCCGAAATGCGACACCAGGCGCGAAGCTCAGACGAAACCCGCGCTCAGGCGCTGGAAATAGTAAAGCTTGCAGATGGAGAATCCGGTTTTTCAAGAAGGAAGCTAATACGCAGGAGCATGTACGGCGCTCTTGCCTTCTTCCCGATCCCAGCAATCATTATTTTCGGCGACCTAGGTCCAGTTGTCGGCGACACTCTGAAGCACACCATGTGGAAACCAGGAACAAGGCTTACAAAGGACCCGACCGGTATCCCAATCAAGGCCTCTGACGTGACCATTGGGTCTGTCTTCCATGTAATCCCTGAGGGTCTCAGCGAAATGGAAGAGCACAAGCTCGAGGAAAAAGCCAAGGCAGCAGTATTGCTGGTTCGAGTGAACCCAAGCGATCTGAACGAAGACCCCGCCAAAGCGGACTGGAGCTACCAGGGCATTGTTGCCTACTCAAAGATTTGTACCCACGTTGGTTGCCCGGTAGCTCTTTATGAGCAGCACACCCATCACCTTCTTTGCCCATGCCACCAGTCGACTTTTGATTTGGCCAACCACTGCGAAGTTGTCTTCGGTCCTGCTTCTCGACCTCTCCCCCAGCTACCCATCGCGGTTGACGCTGAGGGTTATCTAATTGCACAAAGTGACTTTTTGGAACCTGTCGGACCCTCATTCTGGGACATAAGGAAATAACAAATGACTAGTACAACAGAAACCAGCGCAACAGACGCAAAGCCCGGATTCGCAGGAGGGGCTGCAAACTACTTAGACGAGCGCCTTAGCGTCTCGGCAGTCCTAAAGGGCTTCGGTCGCAAAGTCTTTCCTGACCACTGGAGCTTCATGCTCGGTGAGGTCGCCCTGTACAGCTTCGTGATCTTGGTACTATCCGGCACGTTCCTAACTTTCTTCTACCAGCCCTCAATGGCCGAAGTCCACTACGACGGAAGCTACGCACCTCTCAAGGGTGCCCAGATGTCTATCGCCTACGCGTCAAGCTTGGACATCAGCTTTGATATTCGTGGTGGCCTAATAATGCGACAGGTTCACCACTGGGCTGCCCTGCTCTTCGTGGCTGCAGCTGGACTACACATGCTTCGCGTGTTCTTCACCGGTGCATTCCGCAAGCCTCGCGAGCTTAACTGGGTAGTTGGATTCTTGCTTTTCCTTATGGGTATGGGAGCTGGATTTACAGGTTATTCACTCCCCGACGATCTACTTTCCGGAAACGGACTCCGCATTATTGACGGAATGATCAAGGGCATCCCAGTAATTGGCACCGCCTTTAGCTCCGGATTTTTCGGAGGAGAATTCCCCGGGACCGAGGTTGTCGCGAGACTTTACAGCTTGCACATAATGATTCTGCCGGCCCTGATTATTGTGTTGATCGGTGTCCACCTGATGATGGTTATCATTCACAAGCACACCCACTACTCCGGTCCAGGACGCACTGACGACAACGTCGTTGGTTACCCACTAATGCCTGTATACGTTGCGAAAGCCGGAGGATTCTTCTTCTTGGTCTTTGGAGTTGTGGCAGCCATAGCGGCTACCTTCACCATTAACCCAATTTGGAACTACGGACCATACGACCCCTCCCCTGTTTCGGCGGGTACTCAACCCGACTGGTACATCGGATGGCTCGACGGCGCCCTGCGCCTAGCTCCATCGGGCTGGGACATCTCGATTTTCGACTACGTCATACCAATGGGAGTTATGGTTCCACTGATTGTGTCGTTGTTGTTCCTGGCGCTAGTTGCTGCGTATCCATTCATCGAGAACTGGGTTACAAAGGACAAGCGTGAGCACCACGTGCTGGACCGACCAAGAAACGCCCCGACTCGCACTGCAATTGGTGCTGCCGGAGTTACCTTCTATGCCGTTCTTTGGGCTGGTGCGTCCACTGACTTGATTGCTACCAACTTCCAGATGTCGCTAAACCAGGTGCTGGTAGCAATGCAGATCATGCTCCTAATCGGACCAGGAATTGCCTACTTTGTCACCAAGCGAGCTTGTATCGCACTCCAGAACAAGGACCGTGAGGTTGTTCTTCATGGACGGGAGACCGGACGTGTTGTTAGGCTCCCACACGGCGAATACATCGAGGTTCACGAAACAGTGGACAAGTATGAGCTATGGAAGCTAATCGACTACAAGGACTACCAGCCAGTACTTGCCCGTCCAGACGCCAATGGAAAGATAGGTCTCGGTAATCGTCTTCGTTCGGCAGTCTCCAAGATCTACTTCGAAGACCGCATTGCCCCTGTGTCAAAAGCAGAGTATGAGCTTGCGCACGCAGACCACGCGCCAGAGGCTGTTACAGAAAAGCCAAAGCGTAAACAGAAATCAATCAACGCCTAAACAGCCTTGTAACAGACAAACCCCGGACCTTCTGAAGGTTCGGGGTTTGTCATTTAACGCCTATCCCTGGCTCAAAAAAGAACTGCCTAGTCACGTTACCGTTTGACTAGTCCAGGCAGACCTAAATATTGAGACAGCAGGTACCATTCATGGAAGCTGGATGTGAACAGCAATGTCGTTGTCACTCGGTCGACGTAGTGACGGTGGCCCGGTCACGCAGGCGTCAATCGACGCAAGACGATTCGGAGAGCGTAGTAAAGATAATGTGTCTAATGCGGCCTGAGGCCTGAATAGTTTGAAGACCGAACCGTTAGTGGGCGTGAGCTCCGCGTGAATACTCGTATACGAAGCCAAGCACCGCAACGATGGCCAATGGAACAGCGATGAATGTCACCCACCAGCCAACTGCAAGCGACAAGAACAACATTGCACACGCCAAGCCAAGAGCCAATGGCCACCAACTCCAAGGGCTGAAGAATCCAACCTCGCCTGAATCGTCAGCGATTTCGCCGTCAAGACGGTCCTCCGGCAGCTCTGAGTCCTTGCTCAGCCCGCTGTAGAGGAAAAATGCGATCAACAGCGAAAGCAGAACCGAGAAACCGATAACGATGGTTCCAATCGGCTCGACATATCCGAACACCAGGTAAGAAACAATCACGTAACCGACCGTGGCAACCGCAAGGTAGGCGGCCATTACCATTTGCAGCCCGATGTTAGACCGCATTAGGAAATGCCCTCTTTGCTATAAGAAGCCTTAGCTTCCGGAGCCGCATGCTCTGGATAGTTCAGGTCAAAGGCAGGCGACTCCGAACGAATCCTAGGGATTGAGTGGAAGTTGTGGCGTGGAATTGGAGACTCGGTCGCCCACTCAAGCGAGCGGCCGTAGCCCCATGGATCCTTGAGCTCAACCATCTTGCCCTTGCGAGCAGTGATCCAGACGTTGAACAAGAACGGGATCATGGAAAGAGCTAGCAGAGCAGCTCCGGCTGTAGAGATAAGGTTCATCTCGGTAAAACCGTCTTCCGGAAGGTAAGTGGCGTAACGCCTTGGCATACCCAAGACTCCAAGCCAGTGCTGAACCAAGAACGTGGTGTGGAAGCCAACGAAGAGAATCCAGAAGTGGATCTTTCCAAGCCTCTCATTCAACATCTTGCCAGTGAACTTGGGCCACCAGAAATAGAAGCCTGCGAACATGGCGAACACGACAGTTCCGAAGACTACGTAGTGGAAGTGAGCTACCACGAAGTAGGAGTCAGAAAGCATGAAATCAAGAGCAGGAGAGGCCAAAATCACTCCGGTCAAACCACCGAACACGAAGCTAACCAAGAACCCTAGACTCCAAAGCATTGGCGTTTCGAAAGTGATCGATCCGCGCCAAAGTGTTCCAATCCAGTTGAAGATCTTCACTCCAGTCGGAACCGCAATAAGCATCGTAGTGAAAGCGAAGAACGGAAGTAGGACCTGACCGGTGACATACATGTGGTGGGCCCACACGGTCATTGATAGAGCGGCGATGGCGATGGTGGCGTAGACAAGGGTCTTGTAGCCAAAGATCGGCTTGCGGCTAAATACTGGGAAAATTTCCGACACGATGCCAAAGAACGGCAGCGCAATGATATAAACCTCTGGGTGACCAAAGAACCAAAACAGGTGCTGCCACAGCATAGCTCCACCATTTTGCGGATCAAAAATGTGAGCGCCAAATTGACGGTCAGCGCCAAGCGCGAACAAAGCAGCTGCCAAAGGAGGGAAAGCCATAATGATGAGGATCGAAGTCACAAGAGTGTTCCAGGTGAAAATCGGCATCCGCCACATTGTCATTCCTGGAGCGCGCATTGTGATGATTGTGGTGATGAAGTTCACTCCACCAAGGATTGTTCCAAACCCTGAAAGCGCAAGCCCAAATACCCACAGGTCTCCTCCGATTCCCGGTGAGAATGTGGTGTTAGACAGGGGCGCATAGGCAAACCATCCGAAGCTAGCAGCTCCCTGAGGTGTGAAGAATCCTGAAACCGCGATTAGGCTTCCGAAGCTAAAAAACCAGTACGCGATCGCGTTTAGTCTTGGGAAGGCAACGTCAGGGGCTCCGATTTGCACCGGCATCAATACATTTGCGAACCCTGCGAAAAGCGGTGTTGCAAACATGAGCAACATAATTGTTCCGTGCATGGTGAAAAGCTGGTTGTACTGCTCTTTGGTGGCGACAATTTCAAGACCCGGCAATGCCAGCTGCGCTCGGATAACTAGGGCCATTACTCCACCCAGCAAGAAATACAGGAATGATGTAATCAAGTAGAGATAGCCGATTTTCTTGTGGTCAGTGGTTGTCAGCCAATCAACAATGATCTCACCCTTGCTGCGCTTGGGCTTGAAGGTAGAAGGGTTTGTCCTGGTTGGTGTGATCGTAGCCATGATCTCTAGCCTCTAATAGTCGGATCTCCGCCAGGGAGATTTTGGTTTCGGTCATACTCTGTTGAAAGCTGCCCTACGTTTCCTTGCGTGGCAAGGGCACCCATTCTGGAGTCATAGTCTGACTGGGAGACAACCTTGACGTTGAACAACATCATCGAGTGATATTCACCGCAAAGTTCTGCACATTTACCCACGTAGGTACCCTCTTTCAAGGGGGTGAAATACATGTTGTTCGTGTGCCCAGGGAACATGTCTTTTTTGTAAAGGAAGTCAATAACCCAGAAAGAGTGAATTACGTCTCTGGAATTTAGTTCTATCTGGATGGACTTGCCAACGGGCAAGTAAAGAGTAGGCAGGGTCTCGAAGATGTTCTCTTCCTTGCCAGTGAATTGAGCCTGGATACCGCTGTCAAAGACATTGTCATCTACGTAATTGAAATCCCAGCTCCACTGCTTGGCTATAACTTCAATGTGAACATCTGGGTTTTCCACTTTGGCTTCGATGGCGGTCATGTCTCTTGCGGTGAATGCAAAGAAACCCACCACAAGAATCAGCGGAATCACCGTGAAAAGCGTTTCGATAGGGAGATTGTAGCGAAGCTGAGATGGGAGGCCAGTGGCACCGATACGACGTCGGTAGACGATCAAAGCCCAAGCAATTAAGCCCCATGAGACTACTCCGACACCCAGAAGTACGATCCAAGAGGTAGTCCAAAGTCCAATTATTCGGTCCGTGTGATTTGTAACTCCGGAGGCGTCTGGTAAAAACCCTCTTTGGAGCTCCGCACTGCAACCGCTCAGCACCAAAGTAAGGCTTGAGAGCAGGGCAATTGCCGCGAAGCGAGAACGGTTTTTACTCAATTTAGGTCCTTCAGTGGTTAGCTTGAACTACTTAATTCTAACCGATGAGGGTTAGGAAACTGCCTAAGAACCAAGGTTTAGCTAAAAGAGTCTCCGCATGCGCAGCTTCCGTCGGCATTTGGGTTGTCAATCGTGAATCCCTGCTTTTGAATTGTGTCCTCAAAATCAATTGAGGCACCGTCAAGGTATGGAACGCTCATAGGGTCCACAACCACTTCGACCCCGTCAAAGCTGACGATCGCGTCAATTTCCTCGAGCTGCTCATCAAAGAAC
Source organism: Candidatus Aquiluna sp. IMCC13023 (assembly GCF_000257665.1). Lineage (GTDB taxonomy): Bacteria > Actinomycetota > Actinomycetes > Actinomycetales > Microbacteriaceae > Aquiluna. Next base: position 69,434 of record NZ_AJKR01000003.1, on the reverse strand, counting down.
AGCTGGTAAATCAGTCCCGAACAACCGCCCGGCTGAACCGAAACCCTGAGACGTAGGTCATCTCGACCTTCGGCCTCTAGCAAGGAACGAACCTTGGATACTGCAAAATCTGTCAGCTTTACGCCGTGTGTCACTACCTGTGTCATTTGGACCTCCGATAAATAGTTTAACAGTTATCTAACTAAGTCATTCCCGTTGAGCAGAATCAAACTTTGAGCCAATATCGCTCTTTTCAGAGTTGGCAAATGTTGTGACTCGTTTGGTGAATGCGCCCTTGAATCTGGCTCCTCCACACCGGTGACCAGAATTTCGGCGTCTGGGAAAGCTTGAGCAAATTGCGATATGAACGGTATGGAGCCTCCTATTCCCATATTCACACTGGGATTCGGCCACGCAGCAGAAAATGCTTCGTGGGCCAACTTGGCGGCCCAACCATCGTTTGCTAGGTATCCAGTACCGGTTTCATGCCTTCCGAACTCTAACTCTGACCCCACGGGCTTATGGCGATGCAAATGGTCTCTGAGGGCTTCTAGCCCACTCTGCGGATCTTGAGACGGGGCTAAGCGAAGGGAAATCTTGGCCCGGATTGCCGGCTGGGCGGTGTTAGATGCCACATCTACCGCCGGGAAATCCAAACCGATCACCGTTACCGCTGGTTCTCCCCATATTTGCTGCGTTACAGATTTAGTGCCAAGTCTTTCGACCCCGGGCAGCAGGCCGGCTACTTGACCAAATTCCTCATCTGAAAGCTCTGGTCCATCGATGGACACCGAATCCAGACCTGAAATTGCGACGCTTCCCTTTTCATCGGTCAACGAAGCGAGAAGGCGAATCATTGCAGTGTTTGCATCGGGCAATGGCCCCCCATACATTCCCGAATGCAAAGCGTGATCAAGAGTCTTCAGCGTGAAAGTTTGCGAAACCATGCCTCGAAGTGAACTTGTAAGAGCGGGAACGTCCTCGCTCCAGTTACCACTGTCTGCAACAACTATCAGATCAGCAGCTAAGTCGGCGTGGTTTTCCCTCAGAAACTCTGGGAAGGATTCCGAACCGGCTTCCTCCTCGCCCTCAACGAATACAGTGACGCCACTTCGAATTTCAGTGGCAAGCTGAATAAACGCCCTCAGCGAGGTCAGGTGAGTGATAATTCCGGATTTGTCATCCGAGGCACCCCTTCCAAAGAGTCGATCCCCCTTCAAGGTTGCCTCGAAAGGCTCAGTTTCCCATAGCGACCTGTCCCCCGGTGGCTGGACGTCATGGTGTGCATACAAAAGCACATGTGGCGCGCTTGGGTGACCGGCTTTTCTTGCAACGACCGCTGGAGCTCCGAGCTCCCCCGATGGCTTGGCCGCTCTTCGAATTTCGACGAAGTCAAAAAACTGAAGCTGACGGAATTCGTCCGCAACTTTCTCCGCCGAAATCTCAAGATTCCCCTGATCAAAACTTGGCCAAGCGATGCCGGGAATCTTTACTAACTGCCCCAACTTGGCAACGGCGGCAGGGAACAACGAATCGACGAATTTACTCGCGGGTTCAAACCATTTAGGGTTCATTTGGTTAGAAGAAAAAGTCATGCCTGTAATCTAAGGCATACAGGACAAGAGGATTCAATGACTCAAGAAGACAACACTCAGGCTGGCAAAGGCCGCCCAACCCCGTCAAGAAAAGACCGTGAGCTCGCTCGTAAGCGCCCCCTGGTTGGCGATCGTAGCAAGCAAGCTAAGAGCGCAGACAAGGAAAAGAACCGTGCTGAGCGTCAAAAAGCGCGAGAAGGCATGATGGCGGGTGAAGAGCGATATCTTGGAGCCCGGGATAAGGGTCCGCAGCGCAAACTCGCTCGCAGCGTGGTTGATGCTCGCTTCACCGCCGGAGAACTTGTGTTGCCGATGCTGTTTGTCGTGGTTCTAATGACATTCATTGACTCGTACGCGATTCAAATTGTGGCATTGTTTGCAATGTGGGGACTGTTTGCTGTCGTCGCTGTGGATTCCTATTTCGTGGGCAGAGCTGTGAAGAAGAAGCTTGGCGACAAACTCGGAGCTGAGAATCTAGATGGCGGCCTAGCTTGGTACGGAGCAATGCGTTCAATTCAGATGCGGACACTGCGGATACCTAAACCACAGGTCGCGAGATTTACAAAATTAGAGCTTTAGACCGTCCGTAACACTGAAGGGAGTAAAAAATGCAGCACAGGTACCTAGGAAATTCCGGACTAAAGATCTCCGAAATCATTTACGGAAACTGGCTCACGCACGGCTCTCAGGTTGCAGATGAGCAGGCCATAAAAACCGTTCACGCTGCTCTCGATGGAGGAATTACCACCTTTGACACCGCAGACGTTTACGCCAACCTTGCAGCTGAAAAGGTTATGGGCGATGCCCTAAAGAGTCAGCGCCGCGAAGGTCTAGAGATTCTGACCAAGGTTTACTGGCCAGTGGCCGAGATGGGGCCGAACGACGTCGGCCTGAGCCGCAAGCACATCATGGAGTCCATAGACGGCTCACTGAGAAGGTTGCAAACCGATTACGTTGACTTGTACCAGGCGCATCGTTTTGACCACGAAACCCCGCTGGAGGAGACCATGCAGGCATTTGCCGACTTGGTCAGGATGGGCAAAGTTCTCTACGTCGGCGTATCCGAGTGGTCTGCTGAGCAGATACAGCAGGGCCAGGCACTTGCATCGCAAATGGGCTACCGGCTGATCTCAAACCAGCCGCAGTATTCGATGCTGTGGCGGGTAATCGAGAAAAAGGTCGTGCCAGCCAGCCAGGAGCTTGGCCTTAGCCAAATTGTTTGGTCTCCCCTGGCTCAGGGTGTTCTAACTGGAAAATACCTTCCAGGGGCAGAACTGCCCGAGGACTCAAGGGCAACCGTTTCAGCAAAGAATTTTGACTTCATGGAGAAATTCCTGAGCGATGACCTGCTCACAAAGATTCAGAAGCTTGTACCGTTGGCAGATCAACTTGGCCTCAGCTTGGCCCAGTTCTCGATTGCCTGGGTGCTCCAAAACAAGAACATTGCCGCCGCAATCGTGGGCGCCTCAAAACCGGAGCAAATAACTTCAAACATCAAGGCGTCCGGAGTAGAGATTCCAGCAGAATTGATGAAAAAGGCCGACGAGATTCTTGGAGACTCCATCGTCACTGACCCGGAACTAACCAAGAGCCCAAACCCAAGGCCTATCGGGAAGTAAGGCGTTTGGCCCACAACGGCCCAGCGTATACAAATCCGGTATAACCCTGAACTAAATCAGCACCCAGAGAGAGTCGCTCCGAGTAGTCGTCTTTAGTTAGCACTCCGCCCACCGAAATTACAGTCATGGTGGCGGGGAGAAGCTTGCGAATCAGCTTTAAAACTTCGGTCGACCGTTCGGCCAAGATGGGGCCACTAAGGCCTCCAGGCTCGGCGGTGTTGCTCTCGGCAATAAGATTCTCTCGAGAAATCGTCGTGTTCGTTGCGACCATGCCAGCCAGGTTCATTTCAACAACCAATGAAGCTATAGCCTCGATATCAGCATCTATAAGATCCGGTGCAATTTTTAGCAAAACTGGGACATTTCCAGCTGCAGCCAGGACAGCACGAAGGATTGGGCGAAGTTCAGCCACTTGTTGCAAGTCCCGAAGCCCGGCTGTGTTCGGTGAGGAAACGTTTACAACTAGGTAATCCGCAACTGGCGCGAGAGTTTTTGTCGCAACCCCGTAGTCCCTATGCGCAAGCTCTTGACTGGTTGACTTATTTTTCCCAATGTTTATGCCAATAATGGGCAGTCGCTGATTGTCTTTACGCAATTTAGCTATGCGGGCGGCAACCGCCTCGGCCCCCTCGTTGTTGAATCCCATTCGATTTATGAGGCTTTGATTCTTTGGCAGCCTGAAGAGCCGAGGCTTTGGGTTTCCTGGCTGCGGTAATGGCGTCACGGTGCCGATTTCGACATGGCCAAATCCCAGGGCGTGCAAGGCCTTGATAAGAATGCCGTTTTTATCGAAACCCGCGGCCATTCCCAGCCTGTTTTCAAAATGAAGTCCCAATGTGCTGATGTCATCGCGAGCCTTGCCGGCTCTGATCAGGCCCAGACCACTCAGCAACCTCAGCCCAGTTACCACTAACTCATGTGCGAATTCTGGATCAAGCCTGGTAAAAAAAGCCTTGAAGAAAAATCTGTACAACAACTTGCTAGTCCCTCAGGCTCTCGATGGCAGCTTGGAAGTCATCCAAAGAGTCCCAAGCCTGATAGACACTGGCGAAACGCATGAAGGCAACATGATCTAGGTTTCGGAGGGGTTCCAGAATGGCAAGGCCAATGTCTTGAGCCTCGATCGATGCTGCGCCCGTGGCTCTAAGTGCCTCCTCCACCTGCTGCGCAAGCAGGGCCAAGTCCGCGTCGGTTACCGGCCTGCCCTGGCAGGCTTTTCTTACGCCCGAAACGATCTTGTCCCTTGAGAATGGTTCGGTTACACCGCTTCGCTTAGTAATCATCAACGTGGCGGTTTCTATCGTGGTGAAACGCTTTTGACACTCTGGGCACTGGCGGCGGCGGCGTATCGAAACGCCATCATCGCTGGTTCTGGAATCAATTACTCGAGAATCAGAATTTCTGCAAAAAGGACAGTGCAATTTTACTCCTCCAGCCTTATCGATCCAGCCCGACCGTGAGCACTTAGCTTTTCAGCCTCAGAAAATACCCTAAGCCTGTCGGTCACTGACGCCAAGGCATCGGCCGAATAAGTAACATGCTGTTGCGTCCTCAAAAAAGTAAACACTGACAGCCCGGAACTGAACTTGGCTTGTTGGCCGGTTGGAAGGACGTGATTTGACCCGGCCAAATAATCACCCAAACTGACCGGAGAGTGGGCCCCAACAAACACAGCTCCAGCGTGACGGACCTGATTCGCCAGCTCTTCAGAGTTAGCGGTTTGGATTTCTAGATGCTCGGTTGCATATTCGTTTGCTACAGCCATGGCTGCGCTCATGTCAGTAACTAGAACCAGGGCAGACTGAATGCCACCCAAAGATGCTTCGATTCGGTCGCGATTTTTGGCAAGACCCACCTGAACCAAAAGCTCGGCCTCTACTTGCTCAATCAGGCTCGCTGAATCGGTTACCAGGACCGCTGCGGCGTTTTGGTCGTGCTCGGCCTGAGAAATCAAGTCAGCGGCTATAAACCTAGGGTTGGCGCTTTCATCGGCAACTATCAAGATTTCAGTTGGCCCTGCCTCCGAGTCAATTCCGATGACCCCTCTCAGCTGACGCTTAGCTGCGGCCACAAAGATGTTGCCTGGCCCAGTGACCATTGCCACTGGCTCAAGGTTGATTTCAGTCACGCCATAAGCAAAAGCGGCGACGGCACTGGCGCCCCCGATGCCATAGACCTCGTCGATGCCCAGTAGGGCGCAGGTTGCCATGACGCTAGGACTCGGCAGGCCGTTTTCCTGCGCTGGAGAGCTAACCGCAATCCTCGGCACACGCGCAACTTGAGCCGGAACAACGTTCATAACAACGCTGGATGGATAAACCGCTTTCCCGCCAGGGACGTATAGACCCACCGAGTCAACCGGAATAAATAGCTGTTCGACAATTGCACCCTCATCCAATTCAACCCGGACTGAAGCTGGCATCGTGGCCATTGAAACTGCACGAACTCTAGTGATTGCCGTCTCGATAGCTTCCCTAAGGGGCTTATCAAGCTGGTTTAGCGCCTCCACCAATACTTCCTTGGGGACTCGAAACGAAACGTTTTTCAGCCCATCGAAACGTTCAGCGTGAGCATCTAAAGCTACAAGTGAATTTTGTTTCACTTCAGCAATGATTTGAGACACAGTCTCGGATACCGAATCAATGCTGACCGAGGCTCTGGGGAGTAATTCGGCTACCAGGGCAGGTGTTACCTGACCTGAAATCTCGATTTTCCGCACGTTAGAACCCCACTAAATAAATCTGGATGAACTAACCTTATCCCGACATGACTATAGACAATGATTACTTTGACCTTTCTGGGCCAGACGGCCTCAAGGCTGTCTTTCGCAACCACGCAACCGGCATCGCCCTTGTTACCGCAGCCGACGGTGACCTAAACCCAATTGGCTTCACCGCGTCTTCGGTTACCTCGTTGGGGTCGACTCCTCCGCTGATTTCGCTGAATATTTCGCAAGGGGCATCGAGCTACCCTCATGTCTCTACCGGAAAGCTGGTTGCAGTTCACACACTAGATGCTCAGCTGTTGAGCCTGGCTCAGAAATTAGCCGGACCTAAAGAAGACCGGTTTCTAGGTGATGATTTTGAAATAGGACCCGAGTCGGTGCCTATTTTTACGGAAGCCTCAAGCGTCATGATGGCAAGAGTTATCAATAAAATCGAAGTGGAGTCAAACGCCGTGGTGATTTTGGCACTGGAAAGTGCTCACGTGACAAGAAGCTGCGAACAGCCGCTCGTTTACTTTCAACGCGGTTATCACACGATAGGCGACCGGTTGCAGGACAATTTCTAACTAACCGAGTCGGTCCCAAGTAGGGCTTTTAGCTCTCCAAAGAGGTCATGCCCCACCGAGACCCGCTGCGGCAACATAAAGTGGCGATCCGATGATCCCACCAACTTCACCTGCACCTCGCACGGTCCCGGGTTGGCATCAAGAATTGCTCCGAGTTTTAGCAAGCGCTCCTTGGTAGCCAGGCTGTCACTAATTTTTAGTTTCAACACCCCGCCCTGCTCACGTCCGGCATCGAGAATGTCTATGGAGTAGGCCTGCATCATCATTTCCTCGTCGCGGCGAGAGACCCTTCCACGGACCGAAACAGTCTGGTCGGCAACCAAATGCTCTCGGTTCGCAAGATAAGTTTTGCCCATAAACATTATGGAAATTTCACCGGAAAAATCCTCCAGGGTGATCTGACCGTACTGATTCCCGCTGGTGCGAGCCACCTTGTGCTGAACCTGGGTGATTAGGCCCGCCAGAGTAACAGTCTCGCCGTCTTGAATGTCGCTTTGTTTGAGGGCGATCGTCCCCATATCGCTGTTACGCATCAGCATCGACTCTTGTCCAGCAAGCGGATGGTCCGAGACATAAAGGCCGAGCATGTCTCGCTCATTGGCGAGAAGATCCCGCTTAGTCCACTCTGGAAGATCGGGAACTTTTACAACGGAAGGATCATCATCCAGGATGCCTCCGAAAAGATCCACCTGCCCATTAGCGGTTTGCTTACGCTTTACGCTGGCGGTCTCAATTGCTTCTTCAAACACGGCCGTCAGTGCTCGTCTGGTGTGACCAAAGGAATCAAATGCCCCTGCTTTTATTAGAGACTCGACAACTCGCTTGGTGGCAGCCTGCTGACCCACGCGAGTGAGGAAGTCATCAAAACCACTAAACGCTTCTTCAGTGCGGGCCTTGATGATCGACTCAACAACGTTGTGACCAACGTTTCTCACAGCCTCAAGACCAAAACGAATGTCGTCTCCAACAGCTGCAAAGACCCCAATTGATTCGTTCACATCCGGTGCCAAGACCTTGATTCCCATCCTGCGGCACTCGTTTAGATAAATGGCCAGCTTGTCTTTAGAGTCTCCAACGGAAGTCAGCAATGCCGCCATGTACTCGGCGGGAAAGTTTGCCTTTAGATAAGCGGTCCAGTAGGAAAGCACTCCGTAACCAGCCGAGTGCGCCTTGTTGAACGCGTAGTCAGCAAAGGGCAAAAGAGTATCCCAAAGGGCGGTGATCGCCGGCTTAGAGAACTTGTTTTGCACCATGCCTTGGCTGAAAATTTCAAACTGCTTAGCCAGCTCTTCCGGCTTTTTCTTACCCATTGCTCTTCGAAGAAGGTCCGCTTGCCCAAGCGTGTAACCGGCGACCTTCTGAGCAGCAGCCATTACCTGCTCTTGGTAAACAATCAGGCCGAAGGTTGGACCAAGAATTTCTTTGAGTGGCTCGGCCAATTCAGGGTGTACTCCTTCAATCTCCTGCAGTCCGTTTTTTCGCTGCGCATAGTTGGTATGTGAGTTCATGCCCATTGGTCCCGGACGATAAAGCGCAATAACGGCGGAAATATGTTCAAACTCACTGGGCTTCAGGAGTCTCAGCAGAGCTCTCATATTGTCGCTGTCCAGCTGAAAAACCCCGAGAGTGTCGCCCGAGGACAGTAGGTCAAAGGTGTTTTGATCGGAGTTCAGATCCAGGCTCTCCAACACCACCGTTTGACCACGGTTTTGCAAGATGTTCTGAAGCGAATCATCTATGACCGTCAGGTTTCTTAGTCCTAGAAAATCCATCTTCAAGAGACCCAGCTCTTCGCAAGGAGGCTGGTCAAACTGAGTGATTATGGCGCCGTCTTCCTCGCGCTTCATAATCGGTATCACGTCCATTAGTGGCTCAGCGGACATGATTACTCCCGCCGCATGGACACCCCACTGACGCTTCAAAGACTCGAGGCCCTTGGCTAGCTTGAACACCTCTTGGCTCTGAGGATCGGTCTCAATAATTTCCCGGAACTCCGCCGCCTCGGAGTAGCGCTCAGAATCTGGATCCACCAGATCATTCAGCGCAATGTCTCTTCCCAAAACCATCGGCGGCATTGCCTTTGTAAGGCGCTCCCCCACTGAATATGGCAATGCCATGACACGTGAGGCATCCTTCAGGGCCTGTTTGGCCTTGATGGTTCCAAAAGTGACGATTTGCGCCACTCGATCGTCACCGTATTTTTGAGTCACATACTTAATGACTTCAGAGCGTCGACGATCGTCAAAATCAACATCGATGTCAGGCATAGAAAGTCGCTCTGGATTCAAAAACCGCTCGAAAATCAGATCGTGTTTTAGCGGGTCAAGCTCGGTGATACCTAGGGCGTATGAGGCCAGTGAGCCAGCCGCAGAGCCCCTACCCGGGCCAACTCGTATTCCTTGGGCTCGTGCCCAGCGTATGAAGTCAGAAACCACCAAGAAATAACCGGGGAATCCCATGGATTTAATTACGTCGATCTCGTAGGCAGCTTGACGCTTGTGCTCATCGGAGTATCCGTCCGGGAAGCGAGTGTTCATGCCGTCCCACACCTCTTTTTCCAACAAACCAGCCTCAGTTTGACCCTCGGGAACCGGGAATCTAGGCATGAGGTCGCGCTTGGAAAAATCAATTTCACTTCGCTCAGCAATCAGAAGCGTGTTGTCGGCTGCCTCCGGGATTTCAGCAAAGAGCTCTCTCATTTGCTTAGCGGATTTGAGGTAGTACTCCTCAGATTGGAACTTAAACCGATTTGGGTCATCAAGATTCGATCCAACCTGCACGCACAGCAAAGCGTCGTGAGCCACCGAATCTTCCTTCTCGGTGTAGTGCAAGTCATTTGTTGCAACCAGTGGCAGCTGCAGGTCCTTTGCAAGGCGAAGTAAGTCGTCCCTTACTCTTTTTTCGATCTCAAGACCATGATCCATGACCTCCACGAAATAGTTACCTTCGCCGAAAATGTCGCGGAATTCCGCCGCAGTATCCAGAGCCTCTTGATATTGACCCAGTCGGAGTCTGGTTTGGACCTCGCCACCGGGGCAGCCAGTGGTCGCAATAAGCCCTTTTCCGAACTTGGACAGAAGTTCGCGGTCCATGCGTGGCTTGAAATAGTAACCAGAAAGATACGCCTCTGATGAGAGTCGAAATAGGTTTTGCATTGAGTCATTGTTTGTGGCCCACATTGTCAGGTGGCTGTATGCACCACCTCCAGAGACATCGTCTCCCCCTCCGTCGCCCCAGCGAACGCGAGTCTTGTCTTTTCTGCTGCCAGGCGCCAGATAGGCCTCGATGCCAATAACCGGGTTTATGTCGTGGGCTTTTGCTTGCTTCCAAAATTCATAAGCGCCGTGGTTATTGCCGTGGTCGGTAATAGCGATGGCTGGCATTTCAAGTTCGGCAGCCTTTGCGACAAGCTGCTTTATCCTGGCCGCACCATCGAGCATGGAATATTCGGAGTGATTATGGAGGTGGACGAATGACTTATCAGACATTTGCCACCTTTCTTAGACCCCTATGTTAGATGCGAAAGTCGACATCGCGGAGGCGATTGAGGGCGATTTCTAAATCAGTTGGGTATTCACTTTCGAATTCGACAAATTCCCCAGTTGCCGGGTGATTAAAGCCAAGGCGTTTTGCATGCAGCCACTGCCGATCTAGATCAAGAGAAGCTGCCAGTTTTGGATCGGAACCGTATAAGGGGTCGCCGACCAATGGGTGCCGAAAATGAGAGAAATGAACCCTAATTTGGTGGGTCCTGCCTGTTTCCAGGCCCACCTTCATCAGCGCTGCTGCCGGAAGAACCTCAATGGTCTCGTAATGAGTCACTGCAGGCTTGCCTGCAGCCGAAATAGTGAACTTGTAGTCATGTTTGGTACTGCGCCCAATTGGCGTGTCAATGGTCCCACGGGACGGCTCAGGGTGCCCCTGCACCAATGCATGGTAAGTCTTTTTTACAACACGGTCTCGAAAGGCTTGCTTTAGAACCGAATATGACATCTCGGATTTCGCAAGCACCATAAGGCCGCTGGTTCCCACGTCAAGCCGCTGAACGATACCTTGACGCTCTTGAGCACCCGAGGTGCTCAAAACGATACCTCTAGCCATCAGCACGCCCGGCACCGAAGGCCCCACGAACCCCTGAGAAGGGTGTGAAACAACACCGGATGGCTTGTCAATAACAACTATGTGTTCATCTTGAAAAATAATCTTCAGCGCTGCAACATCTTCTGGCTGGACCGAGATTTCTCGGGAGACCTCCTCGAGAACAACCTCGAGCACGGCATCAGCCACCAACCGATCAGACTTTGCAACCAGAATGCCATTCTGACTGACAGCGCCCGCCGCAATCAGCTCTGCAACATGACTGCGGGAAATCCCCAACATTTTTGCTATCCCGGAATCAGCCCTGGAACCTGCCATGTCCGGCGGGACAGGAAGTAATTTAGGCTGCACGTCCGCCGCCTATTTCATCTCCGCGAACTGTTTGTATGACAGCCAAAACCACGCCTATTACTAAAAAAGTGTCGGCCAAATTGAAGATCGCAAAATTCAACGGAATTTGAATGAAATCCACTACGTGGCCATTGAAAAACTCTGGAGCTTTGAAAGCCCGGTCTATCCAATTACCCATTGCTCCCCCAAGGACAAAGCCGCCTATAAGCGCCCAATAGCCCGTCTTGATCCGCGGACTGAGCACAAGCATCGCTATCACAGCGACCGTCGAGATAATAGTTAGAACCCAAGTTGCTCCGACTCCCAATGAGAACGCGGCCGCATCGTTGTAGGCAAGCCGGAACCTTAGAAGATCACCGATTACTTGAACAGATTGGTTTGTAAGGTTTGCTTCCGCCCAAAATTTAGTGGATTGGTCAAGTGCAACAATGCTAAAAGCGGTCCCAAGGAATATCAGTAATTTCCCGGCTCCGCCCTTACTTCTGCTCACCCTCGGAATCGTAAGCTTCCGTCATAGTCGAATCTTCTGCTTCAACCGAAGAGCCTGAGGGGCTACTTTGCTCGGCGGGGGCAATCGTCGCGACAACCTCCTCGCGAGTTAGCTGGTCCAATTGATCTTCGATGTAGCGACGAAGTTGCTCACGGTAATCTGCCTCAAAGAGTTTCAACTCTTCAATTGCCTCAAGAGCGTTCTTGCGCTCAATTTCAAGCTTGCCGAGTACCTCTCGAGATTCAGCCTCAGCATCCCTTACCAACCGGGCAGCTTGCTCTTGACCATCTCGAACCAACTGGTCGCGCTTGACTTGACCATCTCGAACGTGGTCCTCGTGAAGCTTTTGGGCCAGTTCAATGATGCTCTTGGAGGAATCCGTCCCCTCTAGGGAGCCATCCGAAGCAGGGTCACTTGCCTCAGGGAAAGATACGGCTTTCGCCGGCGCAGCCAGGGAATCGTTCAGCTTGGTGCCGCCGGCTTTTAGGTCTTGGTTTTCTGTGACAACCCGACGGAATTCAAGAACTACTTCGTCAAGGAAGTCATCGACCTCGTCCTGGTCGTAGCCCTCACGGAACTTAGTAGTTAGAAATCTCTTGCTGAGAATGTCCTCGGGCAGCAGCGCCATTTTAAACCTCTTCTAAATTTTTTTACGGTGAGCTGTCCCTATGTTATTGGCAGTTAGAGTCCTCTTGCAAAGCTCTGAAGAATTAAGACCGCAATAAGCAGCACGGTCCAAGCCAAATCCAGCGCAATTGGGCCGAGTCTGAGCGGAGGTATAAAGCGTCTAGCGAACTTTAGTGGCGGATCGGTGACTGAATAACAAAGGTCAAATACCGGTAGCAGTAGACCTTTCGGTCTCCAACCACGATTTACGCTCATCACGAGCTCAGCGATGAAACGAATGATCATCGCGTAAAAAAACAGCTGCAGCACCCAATAAAGAGTGAGTCCGATTATTGACATGCCTCTAGGAAATGTCCATGTTGTCCGCATCCGACGAGTCAGATTCAGCGTCAGAAACAATTACATGAGATGGGCTAAGCAGAAAAACTTTCGGAGTGACTCGTCGCAGGTGACCTTCTAGGCCCTCCTTTAGCCCGAGCATGAAGTCTCGCATTTGTTTCGCGTCAGCTTCGCTCATGGCTCCAATGTTTACGATGACCGGAACTCCGGTGCGGAAGTGAGAGGCAACCTCTTTAGCGTCCGCGTAAGTTTGCGGCTCAAGCGTGATGATTTCAGACATGTCCGAAGACCGACGCGGACGAGGTGCGCTTGCCCTAGGTTTTGCCGTATCCGGCTTAGCGCTCTCTGAGCTGCCGAAACCAAAGTAATTCATCGTCGAACTGAGAATGCCCATTTACTACTCCTAAAGTTAGATAAAGACTATTAGTTGTTTCCGCGTGGGCCGGTAATTGCGCTACCAATCCGCACGTGTGTCGCGCCAAGTTCAATTGCCACTTCGTAATCGGCACTCATTCCGATTGATAAAGCCTTGGCCTCCGGCGCAATTTGCTGCAGTTCACGGCTTATGCGAACGGCAGTTTCAAAATCGACCCTTGGGTCAACATCTAGACCCGCGACTGCCATCACCCCGAGCAAAGTCAGCCCTGGAACCGCTAGAGCCGAGTCGGCAAACTGCTTGACCATTGAGGGATCCAGACCACCGCGGTTTAGATCCTCGGTCAAATTCAGCTCAATGTAGCAATCAATTTGAGTTTCGCTTGCGGCAAGCTGTTTTGCTATTTCCTTGAGCAGGCTTGGTCTATCTAGCGAATGAATAGTTTTGGCATAACTCATCGCGCTTTTGACTTTATTTGACTGCAATTGACCCACGAAATGCCAATCAAAATTGGAATTCGGCCTGAGAAGATCAAGCTCCATAGCCTTCGGCTTTGCCTCTTGGTCCCTATTCTCACCAAAGCTGCGGTGACCCAAATCCGCGAGTTCAGCCACAACAATGGTCGGATGCGTCTTTGTAATTACTATTAGCTCTACGTCCGAGCCGTGCCGCCCAGCAGCCGAGGCTGCCGCCGAAATACGGTCTTGAACTTCTTTGTATCGAGTTGCTAGTTGGCTCAACGGAAGAATTCAGGCAGGTCCAGGTCGTCTCCAAAGTATCCAGGTGTAGAGACCTTTTGCTTGGCCTCTACGGCCTCTTCTGAATCTTCACTGAACTCAAAGCTCGGGGCAGTAACTTCTTCAATTTCTAAGCCTTGCGCTTCCTGGTCCCCTGAGGCAGTTGCGGCCTCGGAAGCTGCGGCTAGAGCTGCAACCCCCAAAGCGCTTGCTTCAAACTTGCGATATGTGGGTTCGCCACCATCAAAGCCGGCCGCTATGACGGTAACTCTGACTTCATCGCCCAGGGTGTCCTCGATGGTCGCACCAAAGATAATGTTTGCCTCTGGGTGAACTGCTTCTTGGACCAATCTGGCCGCATCATCAATTTCGTGGAGACCCAAGTCCGAAGCTCCCTGAATTAGAAGCAAGACTCCGTGAGCACCCTCGATTGTTGCCTCCAAAAGCGGTGAAGAAACCGCGATTTCAGCAGCTCTCACAGCTCGATCTTCGCCCTTAGCGGTTCCAATGCCCATGAGAGCACTTCCAGCGCCCTGCATGACCGACTTAACGTCGTTGAAGTCCAGGTTTATAAGGCCCGGCACAACGATTAGGTCGCTAATGCCCTGGACTCCAGCACGCAAAACATCATCCGCGGTCATGAAGGCCTCTAGGGCTGAAATCTTCTTGTTTGTCATTTCCAGCAGGCGTTGGTTTGGAACCACAATCAGAGTGTCAACTTCTTCGCGAAGCGCGCTGATACCTTCGTCAGCCTGAACTGCTCTTCTTTTGCCCTCGAAATTAAACGGACGGGTTACCACACCAACTGTCAATGCACCCAGACGCTTAGCAATTCTTGCCACGACAGGAGCTCCACCGGTTCCGGTTCCTCCGCCTTCTCCAGCGGTGACAAACACCATGTCAGCACCCTTGAGAGCTGCTTCTATCTCGCTCTCGTGCTCTTCGGCTGCTCGGCGCCCTACTTCTGGATCTGCTCCAGCACCTAGTCCACGGGTTATGTCTCGTCCAATGTCTAGCTTGACATCTGCATCGCTCATAAGGAGTGCTTGGGCGTCAGTGTTGATAGCAACAAACTCCACGCCTCGCAAACCAGACTGAACCATCCGGTTCAAAGCATTAACCCCACCGCCGCCGACGCCAACTACTTTTATTACGGCCTGGTAATTCGGGATCTCTGACAATTCTGCCTCCTTGCGAAAACCCTCAAGCTAAGGCTGAGGCTTAGCTTTTGGCAGGGTATTCAATTTGCCGGTAAAAAGTAGGCTGTTATCCCTTGGAATAGCGCCAAGCGCTCGGGCGTGTCGGAAACGAAAATTACGCCTGCTAATTCGGGTATTGGACCACTGGGGAATTGGGAGAGCTAACGTCAATGTTGAGCGCGTCCTTTACTCCGGTGGCAAGAAGTGAATCGAGCACTTTAGCCTTCAAAAGCCCCTCATCGGTAGAGCCCCAAAAAACCGTGAGATTACCCTTTCTAAGCACGAGCTTGGAAGTAAGGGCTTCGGAAACCTCCACTGAGAAAACCTGGCTGTAGGTCTCTAAAGGCAGTGAAAACAGCAATTTCACCGCGGTTGAGTATCTTGGACTCTCTATCGGATTACCGTCGAACACCAGAAATGGGTACTTCGAGATTTCTTCGGTGGCAGCTATTTGAACGCCGGCTGCGTCATAGAGGTAATTCTTTCCAGATCTCACAAGTATCAAGATTGGCTGTCGTTCTCTTATGTTAACGCGAAGAGTGTGGGGAGGTTGAGCCTGGGACGTAAAAGTTTCGATTAGCGAAAATCCACTAAGAAGTTTCGCAATTTCATCGTCACTAATGGTTGTCATTGGTCTGTCATAAAGCCCAGACAGCGCAGACTCTAGCTCGACGGACTCTATTCGTTCGTTCCCAACAAATTCAATTTTTTCAACCGCGAGCATGGGGGTGAAAAAACTCGCTAGGACAACTGCGGTCAAGGAGACTGGGGCTACAACTGTCAGGATTCTCCCCCACAGCCCAAACGCTCCCAGCCTGTTTGATTTACCCGGGGATTTTACGCCGCGAATTCGCCTTCGCTCTTGGCCCAGTAGCTCGCGCTCAGGACGCTTCAATTAAGTATCCAAAGCATCAAGTAGAGCAGGCACCATCTTATAAATGTCACCGCAACCCATGGTGATTATGAAATCTCCAGGCATTGCGATCGCTGCCGCTGCTGCCGGGACATCGTCCCAGTTGCTCACCAGCCTTATTCCCGGAGCTTCGGTGGCCGCATTGGTGATTAGCTCCGCA
The DNA here is from genome assembly GCF_000257665.1 of Candidatus Aquiluna sp. IMCC13023. Lineage (GTDB taxonomy): Bacteria > Actinomycetota > Actinomycetes > Actinomycetales > Microbacteriaceae > Aquiluna. The sequence continues at coordinate 53,660 of NZ_AJKR01000003.1, read as the reverse complement.
GTCACACCCGGCTCCGGGTCTTCCCTGGCGGCATAAATGGACGTAACAAGTGAAAAATCGCTAATTTTCAGCGCTTCGGCAAACTCCTTGTAGAAAATTCGGGTTCGACTGTAAAGATGCGGTTGAAAAACAGTAATAAGTCGACCTTCACCAGCACTTGCCTTAGCTGCCAGAAGCGCAGCAGCCACCTCAGTTGGGTGATGTGCAAAGTCATCATAAACGCTCACTCCACGCCTGTCTCCGTGCAGCTGGAAGCGGCGATCGGTCCCCCCAAAGCTTGACACTGCAGCAAGCGACTCAGCTAGGTCAAATCCAAGTCCCAGCAGAACAGCGACAGCTCCGGCAGCGTTTTGAGCGTTGTGCTCGCCCGGAATCTTTAGCACGGCTTCAGCACTCTGATCTTCGTAGCTCAGGCTAAATTTGACCTTCGGACCAGAAGCATCTAGTGAGCCGATTTTGAGATCGGCGTGATTAGAGACACCGAAACTTATTATTTTTTTATCCTGAATCATTTTTGTGACCTGTACAGCACCGATGTCATCCGCGGAAATAACAACAAAGTCGCTCGCACCCTCGGCAAATTGGACAAACTCGTTCTGAAAAGCCTCCAAGGAGCCGAAGTGGTCAAGGTGATCGGGATCCACGTTTGTAATAAGAGCGATTGCGGTTTTGTAGTGCAAGAAACTGCTGTCGGACTCATCGGCCTCAATAACAAACTCCGCTCCACCGCCAAAGCCACTTGATGCGCCAAAATCTTTTATAACCCCGCCGTTGACAAAACTAGGATCAGCGCCCAGTTTTCCAAGTGCCGTTACTACCATTCCAGTGGATGTCGTCTTGCCGTGAGCACCGGCCACAGCAATTAATGAGTACTTAGAAGCAAGGTGAGCCAACAGCGCTGAGCGGTGCAGGACTGGCAAGCCCGCCTCAATCGCCGCCAGCAGCTCCGGGTTTGTTTCCCAGAGCGCGGAGGTGACAACGACGGTGTCAGCGTCGCCCAAATTTGCAGCGTCGTGGCCAATCGTGATCGAAATACCGAGACCCTCAAGGGCGTCGATGTTTGGGCTAGTCCTGACATCGGAACCCGTGACTCGCGAACCCATTTGAACCAGCAACCTAGCAATTCCAGACATGCCAGAACCACCGATTCCTATGAAGTGAACGGTTCCTAAATCAACGGGGATGGGCTGACTGAAATCTGGTTTAATCACGAGCCCTAGTATCCATCGCTTCGAGAACAAATTCTGCAAGCCGCTCTGTCGCATCGATAATCGCCTCGGATTTTGCAGCCTTAGACATTGAAATCAAGCCCTTCTTGTTGGAAATAAGCGGGATCAGATTGCTGGAAACATAATCGGCATTAAATTCGGCATCGGGAATGATCAGACCGCCGCCAGCCTCAACAATGGAAGCCGCGTTTAGCCGCTGTTCGCCATTACCCACGGGATATGGAATGTAGAGGGCTGGTAGTCCGGTTGCTGCAAACTCCGAAACAGTGGACGCCCCAGCCCTAGAGACAGCAAAGTCACTCGCCGAAATAGCAACGTCCATAGCCTTGCAGTAAGCCATGCGGCTATAACCAGCCTGCGAAATATCCTCGAGATTTGCCCTGTCCCCAACTATGTGCAGCACTTGAATGCCGGCCGCATTTAGCTTGCCCAAGCTTTCGGCAATTGAGTCATTAATACTTTTTGCCCCCAACGATCCCCCGGTAACCAAAAGGGTCGGCAACATCGGATCTAACCCAAGCTCAATTCTTGCCTGCTGTTGATCGTAAGCCGAAACAGAAGCCACTATTTCCCCGCGAATTGGCATTCCGGTGACCCGAGCGCCCTCCAGATTACTGTTTGGAAAGGTGACCGCTACGAACTTAGTGAGTCTCGCTCCCAATTTATTTGCGAAACCTGCCAAAGCATTGGCCTCATGAACTACCAGCGTTGTTCTCGTGAACCAGGCCGCCAAGTAAGCCGGCGCGGAAGCGTATCCCCCAAAACCAACAACGCAGTCAATCTTGCGAGTTCTAATTACTTTGACAACTTGCGCACTTGCAAGCATTAGTCGAAATGGGTAGGTAAAACTACCGAAGGACAGCCTCCTAGGAAGCGGAAGCCTGGGAATGGTAACTAGCTCGAATCCGCGGTTTGGGACCAACCTGGATTCAAGACCCTCTTTTGTACCAAGCGCAATTACCTCGTGCTTCCGATCCCGAAGAAGCTCCCCCAGCGCCAGCAGCGGATTCACGTGTCCTCCGGTGCCGCCGCCAGCCAATAAAAACCTGGTCATCCATTACTCCGACCAAGTTTCAGTGTTCGATCTCGCTCAACAGCCAGAACGACACCAATACCAGCCAAAGTGGCAATCAGGGACGAGCCACCAGCTGAAATAAGAGGCAGTGGTACTCCCAAGACTGGCAATAACCCAAGAACAACAGAAATATTAATAAAGGCCTGTAAGACCACCCAGAGCATGACTCCGACTACCAGGTTGCGGCTAAAGGCGTTGTTCTGGTGCTTGGCAATCGAAAACATGGTTAGCCCGAGAGCAAAGAACAAAAGCACAACAAATAAAGCGCCTATCAGGCCCAGCTCTTCGCCAATTACGGCAAATATGAAGTCATTTTCAACTTCCGGGATCCAGCTCCACTTGAGTTTGGAGCGACCGAGCCCGGTTCCCCAGATGCCACCTGAAGCCAGAGCCCAGGTACCCTTTTCGTACTGCCACATAACTCCCATGGGGTCAGCAGCCCCTGGGTTGAGCCACGCACTAAAGCGAATAAGTCGTGAAGGCGAAATCATGACTAGGCCAAAAGCGGCCACTACTCCGGCGAGTGCTATTCCAAGAAAATACGCCCAGGGCATGCCGGCTATCAGAAAAAGTCCGATGAGGGTAACCGCCATTACAACACCGGTGCCCAAGTCCTTCCCCAGCACTGCAACAAGCGCCAAAGCCCCGACGGAAAACATGAAGACTCGACCCCATATCTGACGATTTCTCAATGGATCATCGGTCAACTGTGCCAGCTGATTTGCAAATGCGAGAATCAAGCCCAGTTTTAAAAACTCAGAGGGCTGGATGTTGGTGAACCCGATGTCTAGCCAGTTTCGGTTTCCATTTATCTCAACTCCGAATAAGACGGTAACCAACTGCAAGCCAAGTGTTATGTAGAGAGCCACCAAGCTAGTTCGGCGAAATAGTCCGATCGGGAGGATGGAAACTATAAACATCGAAGCCATGCCGATGATTGCGAATAAGCCCTGTCTTAGAAACGTGCTGCCGGCGTTGGCGGTTTCTTTAAAGCTATCCACGGCCGAAGCGCTTGCGACCATTGCGAGGCCAAATAGCACAGTCAGGATCGTAAGGCCAAGAAGCAGGTAAAACTGCCTGGATTGCGCACGAAAAGACTGACTGGTGATTTGTTTCAAATCGGTCATTTCGCACCGAGCTTTCTGACTGCTTCTACGAACTTCTCGCCACGCTCGACATAGTCCACAAACTGGTCCATGGACGCAGCCATCGGAGCAAGCAAGACAGTGTCCCCGGGCTTGGAAATTTCAACTGCCAACTGGACGGCTGAGCCCATGGGGTCATTTTTCGCAGCCAAGACAACCGGCAACCCCGGTAAGTGTGCGCTGAAGAGCCCCTCCAGTAGTTCGGTTTCAGCGCCGAGCAGAACAACACCGCGAAGTTTTGCTCCGTGGCGAATAATCAGCGGCTCTGGGTTTACCCCTTTTAGCAAGCCCCCGAGAATCCATACGACCGATTCAGTTGCACCCAACGAAGCCTCGGCGGCATGCGCATTGGTCGCCTTGGAGTCATTGACGAAGCGAACTTGATTCACTTGCCCTAAAAATTGAGCTCGATGAGGGGGCAGCTGGAAAGACCTAAGAGCCTGCCTGATAAAGCCTGTCTCAACCCCGCAGGCCCTAGCAATCGAGGCAGCCGCCGCTGCATTCGCCAAGAGGTGAGTGGAACCAGCTGATATTTGCTCAATGTCGCCAATTTCGCAAAGTTCAAGCGCCGTATTTGCCCTATCGCTCAAGAATGCCCGGTCGACAAGAAATTCCTCAACGTAACCCACCGAAGACATCGCCGGCGCCCCGAGGCTAAAGCTAACAGCTCGGCAGCCGGGAGCCACTTCTGCCTCCTTGGCGGCCTGAAGGGTCTTTGGGTCTTGCTCGTTAAAAACAATCACGTCTAGCGTGTTCTGATAAATCTTGGCCTTCGCCGCCAAGTAGCTGTCGAAGTCACCATGCCAGTCGAGGTGATCTTCGGCAATGTTTAAAAAGGCGGCAATCTGGAGAGAAATCTGCCCCATGTAATGAAGCTGGAAGCTGGAAAGCTCAACGACAAGGTAGTCGTAGCCAACTGGGTCTCTAATGGCATCGAGGATGGGAACCCCTATGTTTCCGCAGGCAATCGCTCTTTTGCCGGACTCCAAAAGCATTGCCGCAGTCATTTCACTTGTGGTTGTTTTTCCATTGGTACCGGTCACGCCGATCCACTTTGCAATCGAGTCATGTTTGTCTCGAAGGCGCCACGCTAATTCGATGTCGCCAATAACCAGAATCCCCTCTTTTTCGAGCTCGACTACTAGCGGATGGCTAGGGCTAAAGCCGGGTGAAACAACCGCAAAATCGGGCCGAAATCCAAGTTCGGATAAAACTTCTGGAGACTCGGAAGCGTGAAACTTGGAACCAATGACCTCCACCAAATCCGCGAGCTCGGGCTTCGCAGTTTTTCCAACAACCGCAGTCTCCACACCAAGCTCAACCAGGGTGTCTACAACCGAAAACCCTGACTTGCCTAGCCCAACGACCACAGCCTTGAGGCTGGACCACGAACCGTGCCAGGAATCAGGGAGTGTCATATTCCGTAGATCCATTCAAAGTAGAACAAACCAACTCCCGAAACCACGCAAAGGGCGCCAATGATCCAAAACCTAACCACCACGGTGATTTCGGCCCAGCCCTTGAGTTCAAAATGATGATGCAACGGCGACATTAGAAAGACTCTTCTGCCAACGCCGGTTCGTTTTTTGGTTATTTTGAAAAATGCTCTTTGAATAACCACGGAACCGGTAACGATCACGAAGATTCCACCGATTAGAACCAGCAGCAACTCAGTTCTAGACACAATGGCCAGAGCGGCTAGCCCTCCTCCAAGTGCCAACGAGCCGGTGTCTCCCATAAAAATCTGAGCCGGCGAAGTGTTCCACCAAAGAAATCCAATGCAAGCGCCCACTATGGCGGTTGCCACCACCGCTAGATCTAGAGGGTCGCGGACTTGATAACAGGAGGAAAGGTTCTGAGTCACAGTTGCGCAGCTTTGGTTGAATTGCCAAAAACCAATTACGACATAAGCGCCCATAGAAATAATCAGTGAACCGGAAGCAAGTCCATCCAGGCCGTCGGCAATGTTCACACCGTTTGAGGCCGATGCGACCAGCAAATACACCCACCCGATGAAAAGCGCCATCCCAATAAAGCTGCCCCAGAAAAACAAATCCAGTGGCAGGTCACGAAATAGTGAGATTGAGGTTGAGGCCGGAGTCAGCCCTTTTTCATCTGGGAACTGTAGGGCAAGAACGGCAAATGTGATTGCAACAATCCCCTGTCCACCAATTTTCGCCCAGCCGCCAAGCCCCAAGCTCCTTTGATTCTTCACTTTTAGGTAATCGTCAATAAAACCGATCAGGCCCAAACCGACCATCATAAAAAGAACCAGTAGAGCTGAAGCCGATGGCGTCTCGCCGTTGATTAGTTTTGCTGTGAAATAGCCGGCAACCGCCGCAAACAAAATGACTATGCCGCCCATTGTCGGGGTGCCACGTTTGGTGTGATGGGCCTCAGGCCCATCGTCACGAATGAATTGACCCCAATTTAGGGACCTGAATAGGGCGATAAAAGCCGGCGTTGCAAAAAGCGAGATAAAGAGCGATATGCCTCCGGCAGCTAGCAATGCTCTCATGTAACACCCGCCAAATCATCGCCCAAAAATCTAAGTCCAGAAACGTTGCTGGATTTCACCAACACAACATCGCCTGGCAATAGCATTCCACGAATCGCCGGTAAAGCAGCTTCGACGGAGCCGTAGAACTCAGATTCACCATCCCAGCTTCCTTCGGCGGTTGCTGATAAATGCAAAATTTTGGCGTCCTGGCCAACGACGATTAGCTTGTCAATGTTGTATCGAACCAGCAGTAAACCAAGACTGCGATGCTCCTGGTCGGAAATTTCGCCAAGCTCGGCCATTGAACCCAAAACAGCTAAAGTTCGATGTCCGCTCCGACCTATCGTCGCAAGAGTTTGAAGAGCCGCCCTCATGGAATCCGGCGACGCGTTGTAAGCATCGTTGATGACGTATACGCCATGGGTTGTCTTCGTAAGCTGCATTCGCCAGCGCTCAGCAAGTTCCATTTTCTCGAGTGCCTGAAAACTTTGCACGCGGTCTACTCCTAGAAATTCGGCCACTTCTAGCGCCGCAGCTGCGTTCATAGCCTGGTGCTCACCCAAGATGTTCAATCGAAGCACTTCCGCACCTGAGTTGCCTATCTGGAGCTTTACAACTGTGCCCTCGAGTGAGATTTCCGTATCGGTAATTCGAGTGTTGGCCAAGGCATCAAAGCCGAAACCAGAGAAGCTGACTTCTCCTGCCGGCCGATAACCTCTGACAAACGGATCATCGAAATTCAAAATCACATGTTTGGAGGTGTGGTGAACCAACTCCGCTTTGATTTTCGCGGTTTCCGATATGCCACCAAACACTCCGGCATGAGCCAAGCCGACCTTTAATATCACCGACACATCTGGCTTAGACCATTCCGCAAGCTTAGATATGGAACCAGGTCCAGCTGCCCCGTATTCAAGTATTAGGTAGCGAGTTTCAAAATCAATCCTCAGGACCGTGGTGGGAAGGCCGACTTTGTTGTTATAGGAACCCTTTGGCGCGACCGTGACTCCAGCTGGTTTTAGCATTTCGGCAAGCATGTTCTTCGTGGAAGTCTTCCCATTTGACCCGGTAATACCGATGACAGTCAGCTGAGAGCGAGACCTGACCCTGGCAAGTACTTCGGCTGCCAATGCGCTCAGCGCCTCGACAGTGTCGGAAACCAATATCTGGGCGATATCTATCGAATCAGAGGGCTCGGAAACAACTGCAAGTGCTGCACCTTTTGAAAGTACCTCGGCTAAAAAGCGGTGGCCGTTGTCGTTAGCCCCAAGTTTGGCAAAGAAAATATCCCCCGCGGAAATTTCTCTCGAATCCGTGCTTGAGAGTCCCGAGACAAGCACAGATGGATCCCCGCGATAAATTTGGCCGTTCATCGCCAAGGCTACTTCGGCAAGGCTTAATTCAATCAAGGTTCAGTGCCTTTCTTGCTTGAAGGTATGCATCAAAGGGAAGCTTCTTCCCCTTTATCTCGCGATACTTCAAGTGACCAGGACCGCACCATAGTATTGCGCCGCCGTCACCGACAAGATCAACGGCCTTTGAGATTGCAACAGCCGGGTCATCGATCTCGGAGATGGAACTGTCTGGCCCTACCTCCAAAATCCCGGCAATGATCGAAGCCCTGATCAATGCTGGGTCTTCGCTTCTTGGATGCTGATCTGTTACGACTACATGGTTTGCAAATTTGCCGGCTGCTCTACCCATTTCGATGCGTTTGCCACTGTCCCTGTCGCCAGATGCGCCAAGCACTATGACAAGATTTGAATACTTCTCACTCAATTCCTGAGCAGCCAATTCGACAGCCTGTGGCGTGTGAGCATAGTCAAGATATATGTGAGGCGTGCTTTCACTCACTAATTCGAGACGACCCGGCACGAGTGTTTCAATATCGAGTGCCGCGGCACTAACTGCTTCTGCGGTGTAGCCCGCCTCGAGAATCATTACTGCTGCCAACGCAAGGTTCTTGGACATTAGCGGACCAACGTCTCGAGCCAAGAACAGCTCTTGTTTCCCCGCGATTTTGATCCCGTCACCGGATACCTCAAAGCTGTAATCCTGATTAGGACCGAGACCAACCGGGTGGTCGGGTAATTTGGCGCGAGCAAGTTCGAGCATTTGCTCGCCAAAGCGGTCCTCAACGTTTATTACCGAACGCCTAGAGAACTCTTGCGTGAAAAGCGAAGCCTTGGCTGATAAATAATTCTCCATGGAACCAAACTCATCGAGGTGGTCCCTGGTGAGATTAGTAAAGCCCGCTACGTCGAAAACTAAACCATCAACCCTGTGCCTTACGAGCGCTTGTGCCGAAACCTCAACGACCGCTGCTTTTGCGCCCGCGTCATTCATCTCAGAGAGCAAGCGGTGAAGTCGTGGCGCCTCAGGTGTGGTCAAGACGCTGTCGGCTCTGTGATTGTCAATTTGGGTAAAAGCAGAGGAGGACAGGCCTGCCTTTACTCCCATTTGAATAAGCAGCTGGTGAAGAAAAAATACCGTCGAGGTTTTACCGTTGGTACCGGTTACCCCAAAAACCTGAAGGCCCAGGTCCATCGTCCCCATAACAAACGCCGATATGTGACCTGCAATAGACCTTGGATCCTCATGCACAAGAACTGGAATGTCCGCTTGAACTGGCCGGTCACTCAATACTGCAGAGGCACCCGCCGCGATTGCTGAGGATAGAAAATCTATTCCGTGAGCTTTTTCACCTTGAACGGCTACAAACAAACACCCGGGCGCTACGTCAAGGGAGCTGATAGCAACCGAAGTGATTTCCACTTGATTGCCGACGGGAACCCCTAAGTCAAAGGCCTCTGCTATTTCACTAGTCGTTCTCATCTACTTCACCGTATTTATTAGATGGAACGCTTCTGGATTCCGTGGTGGAAGGAGGTATGCGGTAGTGCTTGAGTGCCTGCTGCATGATTGCCTTAAACGGCGGGGTTGCCTTGGAAGAGTTTGAGACACCCTCGGGCTTGTAGATGGTTATGCCCACTACGAATTTGGGGTCTTCCGCAGGGGCAATTCCGTAGAAAGAGATTGCGTACTCTTCGCCGTATCCGGAGCCATCTTTTAGCTCTGCAGTGCCAGTCTTACCGGCGACTCGGTAGCCGGGTATAGCGGCAGTCTTACCTACTCCACCGAACTCAACCACCTTTTCCATGAGCTCAAGATCTAGGTTCGCACTCGCGGTCGAAACCACCCTGGTGGCATGCTGGGTTGGTGCGTAAGCCACAGTTCCGTCTTCATTGAGGCAACTCTCAACCAACAGCGGGTCAAGTCGAACTCCCCCATTAGCAATCGCCTGATAGGCGTATGCCATCTGCAAACTCGTGACAGAAATCCCCTGGCCGAATGTGGTCACTAGGTTGGTCATTTCATCCCACTCGGCTACCGGATGCAAAATCCCCGAGCTCTCACCCTCAAACATAAGCGGGCTTACAGAGCCGAAGCCAAATTTCTGAAGGTAATCGTGTCGTACTTTTCGGTCTATCTGGCTTGCAAAGTTTGTCATGCCGGTATTCGAGGAATAACGAAGCACACCAGCCAAGCTCAGAGTGAAGTCCTCGTGAGAAAAACTGTCCTTGATGTATTCATTATCAAAATCCAGTTGCATCCGGTCCGGTGCGGTCACGGTGTCGAACTCATCAGCAGTTCCAGTGTCCAAAACCATCGCCGCACTCAGTGCTTTCATGATGCTTCCAGGCTCAAAGGCCGCTTGAAAGATCCTCGAGCCGCGATCTGCGCCTTCTACAGCAGCGGGATCATTGGGGTCCACGGTTGGCGCCTCAGCCGCGGCCAGAATTTTGCCGGTTTCAACATCCAGCACGATCGCAGATGCCCACTCTGCAGAAAGGTTATTAACCGTGTCGGCAAGAACTTGCTGAGCAAAAAACTGCAGATTCGCATCAATTGTTAGATTGAGTGCCCCGCCGTTTTCGGTTGGCTGCGCTGTCCGGTTTGACGATGGGATGCGCACACCTTCAGCGCTTCGCTCATAGGTTTCCTGGCCGTCGATGCCAGCAAGGCAGGTGTTGTATTGACGTTCGAGTCCGGCTAACGGAGTCCCGTCACTTCCCACAAAACCAAGAACATTTCCAGCAACGGCACCCATTGGGTAAAGGCGATCTTCAAATTGATCAAAGAACACCCACGGCACGTTCATGTCTCGAATCGCGTTGAAGATTTCAGCGTTCACAGTTTTGGCAAGATTTGAATACTCAGAGTCGCCCTCTAGCTTCAAGATGAGCTCACCGTAATCGATTCCAAGCAATTGAGACAGATCCATTGCAATTTCATCTACCGAACGCTCGGTTCGGACACCATCTATGGTCTGAAATACCGGACCCACCCGCTTGGGAGCGACATTCACGTCGTAACGAAACACGGTTTTAGCCAGCACTTGGCCGGAAGAATCCAGGATGTCTCCGCGTAGCGAAGACATAGTTTGTGTAATTTTCCTGGTCTCTAGAGATTGCTCTTGAATTTCAGCTGCCCTCACCACTTGAAAATCGACCAACCGAAACCCCAGGACCGCGACCATTAGGAACAGAAACACTGCAAAGGCGCCTAGGCGGCGGCTCAACTTTGCGTGCGTTCCCATGTTGGCCTTATCTGGTAGGTGATGCCGGTATTAGCCCCGACTGCAAAACTAGGCCAGAACTAGCCAAATTAGCGGTTTCAACACTCACCTCTAGCTCTCCGCTAGCAACAGTCGCCATTGAGAATTCCGAAACGGTTCCCAATGCCGAGTTAGCCACCAAATTGGCGCTCGCCACTTCAGAGCCGTCGGCACGAGCCGGAGCCGGCTCACCAAATATTTTGTCGTTGTCGATATCAATCATTACCGATGCTGGATTCGCTACCATGCCAAGCATGTTCGCGGCGTCAGCAAGATTCTGAGGCGAGGATAGCGATGAGACTTCTTCTTGAATGATCTGCACGTCAGTAGCCAAGTTTCGCTTTTCAATCGTGAGAGAGCGAAGTTGGTAAGCGTCTTGAGTAAGAACCATGTTTAGCGAGATTTGACCAATCAGGACCGCGACAATGCCCAAAACAAAAATGAGCCCAGCCATCAGACTCGGCTTTAGTTTTTTGGCATCCTTTTCTGAAACCATATAAACGCTCACTAAAAGACCTCCAGTTTTTCGGCGGCCCGCAGTCTTGCGGAGGCGGCTCTTGGGTTTTGGGATAGCTCTAATTCCGTTGCTCGCTCTACGCCTCGAGTGATTACCTTGAGGGCTGGTGAAGTGCCGGGGAGCTGCATGGGCATTCCAATTGGCGTCGAGGAAACTGCAGCTTCCTGCATTGCGCGCTTTGTAATGCCGTCTTCCAGTGAGTGGTAAGACATCACGACGAGCCTTGCCCCAATTGCCAGGGCATCAATGGCTTGAGGCAATGCCGATTCGAGGCCGGAAAGTTCATTATTTACCGCAATGCGGAGTGCTTGATAAATCCGCTTAGCTGGGTGACCGCTTGTTCGACCTGGGGCCATTGGAACTACAGCCGCGACGATTTTGTTCAAGTCGGAGCTTGTAAGGATGCCTGAAACTTGTCGTTCTGCAACGATCCGCTTTGCAACTAGCGGAGCGAATCTTTCTTCACCGTAGTCTCGGAAAATTTTGGTGAGTTCTATTTCGCCGAGCGTCATCAATAGATTTGCGGCAGTTTGACCAATGTTTTGGTTCATCCTCATGTCCAGCGGCGCATCTTGCGCGTATGAAAAGCCGCGGTCAGCTTCGTCAAGCTGCATTGAGCTAACACCTAAGTCCATCAAAATGCCCTGAACCGAAGGAAATTCAAGCTCGGCTAGCACCTCGGTGATTTCATCGTAGGTTGCAGCGGCGGGGATAAACCGTTTACCGAAAGGTTCTAGTCGGGCTGTCGCCAGTCTCAATGCCGCCGGGTCCCTATCGATGCCAATGACGGTCAGATTTTCATGCTCACTAAGGAGTGCTTCAGTGTGACCTCCGAGACCGAGGGTGCAGTCAATTACCACTGGTGAATCTCCTGTGATACCCGGACGCAGAAGCTCCATGCAACGCTGAAGCATTACTGGGCGGTGAAGATCTGAAGTTGAATGATTCATCTTTTATGGGGAATCATTTCCTGCACCTTGATCCTTGTCCGTCTACGAGCTTGGTTTTCGTAGGTCCGACTTAGGGGAAGTAAGCCGGTACGGCCAAGGAACAAAATGCAGGAAATTAGAACAGTCCCGGAATCACCTCCGTCGCCTGTTGAGCAAAATTCTCCTCATTGTTCTTGAGGTAGTACTGCCAGGCCTGGGGGTCCCAGATCTCGGCTCTGGAGCCAACACCGATCACCACCAGTTCTTTTGTGAGTGACGCATAGTCTCTAAGTAGTTGTGGAAGAAGCACTCTGCCCTGCTTATCGGGTGACTCGTCGGTGGCTCCGGATAGAAAAACACGAAGGTAACGGCGCGCTTCCTCGGAGGTCACAGGAGCCTGACGAATCTTCTCGTGGACTTCCTGGAATTCTTTGGCGGAGAACACGTATAGGCAGTGCTCTTGACCCTTGGTTATTACTACGCCTTCTTCAAATTCACCTCGGAATTTGGCGGGGAGAATTAGACGGCCCTTTTCATCGAGCTTTGGAGTGTGCGTACCTAACAGCATGAACACTCCCTCCGCATCGTGTTGTACTCCACTTTACTCCACTTTCCTCCCCTAAGTTCGTTTTTGCAAGCTCTTTTTGATTTTTTTTGAAAAATAACTTAAACAAAAAAAACCCCGCCTCAGCGGGGTTTTTTGAAAAAGAGCGGTTAGTCGTTATTGAATCTCTGGTTCCAGCGATCCTCGAAGAACGAAGGGCCTCCGGGAGGCTTTGCCGCCCTGCCTAATCCAGGCAGTCGGAAATTACTGGTTGCAACCACGAGGCCAATTACCATGACCATGAATGCAACTACTCCAAAGAATGCAACCTGAAGTGAAACGGCCAAAATTAGAAGAACTACACCTACGAGCATGGTGATTACACCGAGCACAAGCTTCTTACCGTCCTTGTTCGACGAACCAACGTCGCGAACTCGGTTGGCAAAGCCAGCGTCTTCCTCTATGAGATTACGTTCCATCTCTTCGAGGAGCTTTTGCTCGCGGTCTGATAGTGCCATTGATTGACTCCGTTCCTTACTAATTGTAAACAACTTTCAGCCGCTAAGCTATTCCGCGTGGCTCAAGATTTCCTGTTAGAACTCGTGCAGAACAAACTCGACTCGTTTTGCGATCAGAAACGCGAAGAGCTCTCTGGCATTTCCGAGGACTTGATTCCCCTCATAGATTTTACTCAGTCCCTGCTTTCTGGCGGAAAAAGATTTAGAGCACTTTTCTGCTATTGGTCTTTTGCTTCAACCGTGGGCTCTGAAACAAATGGCGCTGAGCTAAATGCTCACTCCCCCATCGTTGGGGTAGCAGCGGCGTTGGAAATGTTCCACGCTGCTGCTCTTGTTCACGATGACTTACTTGATCAGTCCGACACTCGTCGAGGTGCACCCTCGATCCACAAGCGATTTGAAAGTCTCCACAAGCAGCACCACTACGTGGGATCTCCGGAGCGGTTTGGCTTGGCCGGTTCAGTTCTGGTTGGCGATTTGATGCTGGCATGGAGTTCCGAAATTTTTGGTGAGGCGCTACTTCACGCCCCGAACGAAAAATCGGAAGCAAACTGCCGACACGAATTCGGCAAAATGCGCTTTGAGGTAATGGCTGGGCAATATCTAGATGTTTTGGAAGAAAATGCTGCACCGACAAGAACCGATGGTGCCGCGGTTGCCCGAGCAAACAAGATAATGCTCTATAAGACCGCTAAGTACAGCCTGGAGGCACCACTTCTAATTGGGGCAGCGCTAGCTGGCGCAGAAGATGGCTCTCTTAATGCTCTGAGTGAGTTTGGTATTCCGCTCGGGCTGGCGTTTCAGCTCCGAGACGATGTCCTTGGAGTTTTCGGCGACCCTGAAGTAACAGGAAAGCCGGCCGGAGACGATCTTAGAGAGGGGAAGCGCACGGTTCTAATTGCGCTAACCCTAGAGACTCTTCCTAAATCAGTTGCTCGAATCTTCGAGGAACTGTTGATTTCTGGTGAGATTAGCGATGAGCAGCTCGAATTTATGAGAAATACGATTGCAGACTCAAGAGCTTTGGAGAAAACCGAACGACTCATTGCCGAGCACTCCACCAGATCTATTGAGTCGTTGGCAGCATTAGAAATTACTGACCAGGGCAGAAATGCGCTTGCGAAACTAGCAGATCAGGTAATAAACCGAGCTAAGTAACTTTAGCCAAGCCCCTGAGCAGCTCTGCGCACAGGAGCTTTGTGGCCCGCTAGCAATGCAGTAATCGGCTCTGTGCCTAGCTCCGCATTCATCTCATAAAGCCAAGTGATTGACTCATCTCGATTCAGCCCTAAATCATTTAGCAAAATTAGGGTTCCGTGAATGCTGCTCAAAGGCTCACGATCGATAATTAGATCGGCCGGAATCATTGGTACTTTATCAATTCGATAGGTGAACAAAAAGTGTTCGTCGATTAGCCTACGTACTTTTCCAGGCGAGGTCTCAAGAAGATCGGCTGCCTGGTCAATGGTTAGCCAGCTTGAAACTTTATTGGTTATCAATTTACGCCCTCGCCGTTTCTACCAACTGCTCCGCCACCAAAAAGGCAAGCTCAAGAGACTGCATGTGGTTTAGTCTCGGGTCGCAAACCGACTCATAGCGTTCTGCAAGAGTGCTTTCGTCAATCAAATCCGATCCGCCAAGACATTCTGCAACGTCGTCGCCGGTTAGCTCAACATGCAGTCCACCCGGGTGAGTTCCAAGGCCACGGTGTACCTCGAAGAAGCCTGCAACCTCGTCCATAATGTCGTCAAACCTTCTGGACTTGTAACCATTTGCAGTCGTCATGCCGTTGCCGTGCATTGGATCCGTGATCCAAAGTGGTGTCGACTCGGACTCCTGGGCAGCTTCAATCAGCTTCGGAAGCTCATCGCGGATTTTGCCAGCTCCCATGCGGCTAATAAAAGTCAATCGACCCGGCTCGCGCTCAGGATCCAACTTGTCAATCAAATCAAGAACATCTTGCTTGCTAGTAGACGGCCCAAGCTTTACACCCAGTGGGTTCCTAACTTTCGAAAGGTAGTCAATGTGTGCGCCATCAAGCTGTCTGGTTCGCTCCCCCACCCAAATAAAGTGACCACTTGTTACATATGGCATTCCGGTCCTGGAATCGAGCCTGGTTAGTGGGCGCTCGTAGTCGAACAACAGACCTTCGTGGGAAACGAAAAACTCGGTTGACTTCAATTCATTTGCGTCTATGCCGCAGGCGTCCATGAATCTCATGGCTCGGTCAATGTCCTGAGCGATGCTTTCGTAGCGCTTATTCGCCGGGTTATCCGTGAAACCCTTATTCCAAGAGTGAACCTCGCGAAGATCTGCGAAACCACCGGTTGTGAAGGCTCTGATCAGGTTCAAAGTACTTGCAGAGGTGTTGTAGGCCTGCATCAGCCTATTCGGGTCGTTCCTTCGAGACTCAGGAGTGAAATCATATCCGTTTACTGCATCACCGCGGTAGGCGGGCAAAGTTATATCTCCGCGAGTTTCGTTATCGGCAGACCTTGGCTTGGCAAACTGACCGGCCATGCGACCCATTTTTACCACCGGTAGCGATGAGCCATACATGAGAACGACTGCCATCTGCAGGACTGTTTTTATTCGACTTCGAATTCGATCTGCGGTTGCATCTGCAAAGGTCTCGGCACAATCGCCACCCTGAAGCACAAAAGCCTCGCCTCGGCTCGCAGCAGCAATTCGATCGCGTAATGAGTCAACTTCGCCGGCAAAAACCAACGGTGGCTTTACAGAAAGCTCTTCTTTTACCTTTTCAAGAGTCTCTAGGCTGTCCCAGGTTGGCTGCTGCTTCGCCTCAAGATTGAGGTAGTTGTCTAATCCGAACTCTTTCAAGATTCCCTATTCTGCTCGTGCAAGTCTGCTTTTGACGGTCGACGCGTAAACATCTTCATACTTTTGATTTGAAAGTCGGTGGATGCTGTAAACGATTTGGTCGGTCACTGATCTCAAGACCGCTCGCTCACCCTCCATACCGGCAAACCTAGAGAAGTCTAACGGCTCCCCAATCACCACCCCTACTCGATGTATTTTTGGATACTTGGCGCCGAGCGGCTGAACCTTGTCGGTGTCAATCATGGCAACCGGTATTACTGGAACCCCAGCCTCTAAGGCCATCCTCGCTATACCAGTTCTTCCCCGATGCATGTCGGAGTTAGGAGACCTTGTTCCCTCGGGATAAATACCCAGGAGCAAACCGCGTTCTAGAACCCCAAGGCCGGTGTTCAATGAGTCCTCCGAAGCCTTGCCACCAGACCTATCAATTGGAATCTGACCCGTGGAAATGAAAAACCATCTGATTAGGGCACCTTTGAAGCCTTTGCCGGTGAAGTATTCGCTCTTGGCCAGGAAGGTCACCGGACGCCTTAGCTTGAGAGGGAGAAAAATCGAGTCAACAAAAGATAAGTGGTTTGAGGCCAAAATTGCACCGCCATTCTTTGGAATGTGTTCTGTCCCTCGCGACCAAGGACGGAATAGCAGCCTCAGAATGGGACCGAGAACAAAGTTCTTTAGAAAAAAATAGGTCATGGACTCTCCAGTCGTTGCCCTAAAGCTTACCGAAGTGAGTCGCGTGCTAAATCAGCAGCGCCAATTACTCCAGCCTGATTTGAGAAGGATGCTGCCAAAATTTTCGCCACCGGTCTAAAGCCCTGTGCCGGTAACTCTCGAAGAAAGCTTTCTCTGATTGGCTCGAGCAGCAATTCTCCAGCTTCGGACAATCCGCCGCCTATTACATAAACCTGAGGGTCAAGAGCGGCTGTGATACTTCCCATCGCTTCACCGAGGAAGGTCCCGACATCACGCAGTAGTGACAAGGTTCCTGGATCCTTGGCCACGAGTGCCTGTCGAACATGCTCGCCCGTGAGTAAATCGAGATCTTTCTTTAAGGAGTTAAGAAAGAATCCAGCTGGCTCGCCGCTGGCACTCAGAACTCTGGCCGCCTCTAAGAGGGCAGTTCCAGAGGCATACTGCTCAACGCAGCCTGTTCTCCCGCAACCGCATTGCTTGCCATCTCTGACAACCCTGATGTGCCCAAGCTCTCCAGCGATACCGAAGCCGCCCCTGCGAATAGCACCATCGGAAATAACCGCGCCGCCAACCCCGGTGCCGAGCGTGAGCATGACCATGTCCTTTGACCCTTTGCCGGCTCCAAAACGATATTCTGCCCAGCCCGCTGCGTTTGCGTCATTCTCGATGACAAGGCGCCGCTGAATCTTTTCTTCTAGGCGCTCTCGAAGCGGTTCGTCTCTCCAGCTCAAGTTTGGCGCGTATAAGACATTGGATTGGTCGGCATCGATAAACCCAGCGGCTGCGACACCCACGGGCACATGTTCTGAACCAATCTGCAGAAAAAGCTCCTGAATCAGGCTTGCCACCTCATTCACCATTAGATCGGGATCATTGGCCGGAGAGGAGACTCTTTTCTCGGTTACGACCTTGCCGCTGTCGTCGACAATTGCTCCCAAAATTTTTGTGCCGCCGATGTCTATGCCGATGCTGAGCAAGCTGTTAGCTCCTTGGTTGAGTTAGAGCTAAATTTTAGAGGGCAAACTACCCCAATCCGCCACAAAGATATTTATTGATTTTCAAGCCCCAATTGATAATGCCTGTCGAAACAGGTTAAAGTATGGATAACTCGACACAGGGAGAGACAATGAAGTTTTACGATGTGCCAATAAAAGTCAACACAGACCCGAGTCTGAACGCCAGCGACCTGCTACTCGAAAGAGTCGCGATAAACCCATCTCATCCACTTTTTAGCCGCCAGAACCCGGACGGCACTTGGAGGGATGTGACCTCACAGGAATTCCTGGACGAAGTCAAGTCACTGGCCAAGGGCCTTATCGCTCAGGGAATCAAGCCCGGCGATGCTGTGGCCATCATGTCTCGCACTCGCTATGAGTGGACAATGATTGATTTTGCTATTTGGTTCGCGGGCGCAATTGGCGTGCCAATTTACGAGAGCTCATCTGCAAGCCAAATCGAATGGATACTTACCGACTCGGATGCAATCGCACTATTTATAGAGGACGATGAGCACCTAGAGCGATTCAACCAGGTCAAGTCAGGCACCCAGAAGGTGAAGCACGTCTGGCGAATTGACTCAAAAGACTTTTCTGGACTTCACCAAGACGGTGAAAAGATTGGTGACGACCAGCTGGAAAAAGCTCGCTCGCATGCAAACCTGAGCGATCTAGCAACCATTGTTTACACATCTGGCACCACGGGAAACCCAAAGGGCTGTGAGCTGACTCACAAGAGCTTTGTAGACCACGCAAAGAATGCTGCTGCGGAAATCCCAGAAATTGCCAATGACAAGCAGTCCTCTCTTATCTTCCTGCCACTAGCGCACATTTTGGCTAGATACGTGTCGGTTTTATGTCTTCACTCTGGAATTCGAGTTGGTCACTTGAGCGACTCACTACAAGTGGCTCAAGTTCTTCCCGCATTCAAGCCAACCTTCATTTTGGCAGTGCCAAGAGTGTTCGAGAAAATTTACAACGGAGCAGAGCTACGTGCAGAGACCGGCGGCAAGGGCAAGATTTTCCGATCTGCCGCTGAGGTAGCAATCGATTACTCGAAGGCGCTGGATAGTAAGTCAGGGCCTTCTCTTGGTCTAAAGGTCAAGCACAAGCTATTTGACCGACTTGTCTACGGCAAGTTGCGCGCAGCAATGGGTGGCAACGTGAAGTACGCGATTTCAGGCGGCGCTCCACTTGGAGCAAGACTTGGGCACTTTTATCGCGGCATCGGACTAATCGTTCTAGAGGGCTACGGGCTTACTGAAACTGCTGCGGCAGCAGTGATCGGACGCGTTGCCTGGCAGAAGATTGGCAAAGTAGGTCGCGCTCTACCTGGAACCGGAATCAAGATCGCCGAAGACGGAGAAATATGGCTACGCGGCATCAACTGCATGCGCGGCTACTGGCGCAACGAGGCCGCAACCAGAGAAGCGTTTGATGGAGATTGGTTCAGGACAGGCGACCTTGGTGAACTGGACGAGGACGGCTTCCTAACCATCACTGGCCGCAAAAAGGAGATGCTCGTTACCGCAGGAGGCAAGAATGTTGCCCCGGCTCCGATTGAAGATCCTCTTCGCGCCCATCCGCTTGTCGGACAGGTCGTTGTGATTGGTGACTCAAAGCCATTTATTTCAGCACTTATCTCACTCGATCCAGACATGGTCATGGTTTGGGCCCAAAACAACGGTATCGAGGAAAAACTGACACTCGCCGAGGCGACCAAGCACCCGACCGTGATCGCTGAAATTCAGAAGACCGTCGACGAAGTCAACAAGTTATTCTCGAAAGCAGAGCAGGTACGGTCTTTTGAGATTCTGGATGTCGAACTAACCGAGGCATCAGGCCACTTGACCCCGTCGCTGAAGATCAAGCGCTCAAAAGTTATGACAGATTTTGATCTTCAGGTTGGGAGAATTTACGCTAGCGCGTAAACCAAACTTGTTCACGGAGAGCCTTAAAAGCTAGTTTTCGCTCCTGCTTTTCTAAACGATCAAGATACAGAACCCCGGACAGATGATCTATTTCATGCTGGAGGGCTTGAGCCATCAAGCCCTCGCCTGAGATCTCTATCGCCGATCCGTCCAGCAAAAAGCCGGAAGCCTTAGCAATGGTATGTCGAATGGCCGGATGCCAAAGGCCCGGGACGGAGAGGCAGCCTTCCTCCATTGGGATAAGTCCGCCCGATAGTTCAGTTATTTTTGGGTTTATAAGGTATCCGATTTGGCCTTGAACGTTATAGGCGAAGGCACTTAGCCCCACCCCAATCTGAGTTGCTGCCACCCCGGCCCGGCCGGAAAGAGACGTCGTGTCGATTAAGTCCTGTATTAGACCCGCAGCCGATGCAAAATCGAGAATTTCCGCACTTGGTGTCACCAGTATTGGATCGCCAAAGAGCCTTATTTCCCTGACGCTCAAGCAGCTAACCCATCAACCACCAGGGCGGCTAGGTCCCTAGCGGCCTGCCTTGTGGCTGGGTGCAACTGATCAAAGTCAATAAGAGCGCCTGCGGCAAGCTGAGGGTCGTATGGAATTCTGACGACGGCCCGGACCCTGGATGCAAAGTGAGCTTCAATTTCGTCAAGCTTCACCAGCTCCGTTCCGAAAGTCGCGGTGTTCAGCGCTACCACGCTGTTACTCACAAGTTCGCTGTAACCATTCGAGTCCAACCAAGTAAGAGTCTCGGAGGCAAGTTTTGCCTCGTCAATCGACCCCCCGGACACGATTACTATTCCTTTTGCTCTCATCAAGACTGCTCGCATAACGCTGTGGACAATTCCAGTGCCGCAATCGGTTAGGCAGATGCTGTAATACCTAGCAGCAATGTCCGCTACAACGTTGTAGTCACCCTCATTGAAGGCTTCAGAAATCATGGGGTCAGCGTCAGATGACAAGACATCCAAGCGTGACTTATCGCGTGAAACAAAATCGCTAAAGACGCTAAAGCTTGAAATACCGCCAGCGCGATTCACTACGTCCCTGACCGTGCGATCGGTGCCCTTTTGCACGCGTTCGGAGAGCGTTCCGCGATCCGGGTTTGCGTCGATTGCAAGTATCCGATCCTCTCGGACTCGCGCCATTGCCATGCCAATTAGGGCAGTCATGGTGGTTTTTCCAACACCGCCCTTTCGGGTAAGAACTGGAACAAATCTGGTTTCCCCTGCAAGATCGGTCCTGATCCTTGCATCTAAATCACGTCTCGCACGCACCTTGGCGTTATCGCCGAGGTTTATTCCCCCAAAACTCAGTCGATAAAGGCTTCGCCTAAAGAAAGTTTCCGGAATAAAGTTGGGCTTTGCCTTGTCTTGCAAGAGTCGGTCCGCGGTGAGCAAGCTGGCTGGCTCAGGCTCAGCAAACAAGTCCTCAACTTCTGGAGCAACGTCAATGGGAATCGACACTGCATCAGCGGCAATTTGGTTGAGTTGGCCAGTCTCAGGGTCTAGCTCCAAGTCGCTAAAGTCAGAGCTTTCTCCTGAGGCATAATCGCGTTCCGGGTTCTTGTCCAAAACAACTCCTATTCAATTACGGCTATTAGGTCGCCGCCTTCAACAGGCGTCGGACCAGCAATACCGAGCCTTACTATTTTGCCAGAGATTGGGGCAGCTATGCTTGCCTCCATTTTCATGGCTTCGATACCGGCAATTGGGTCTCCGACCTGAACGCTATCACCCACCTCAACCTTTGGAGTAACAACACCAGTGAATGGTGCAGCGGCGTGTCCCTTGATGGCAGGATCGGCTTTTTCGGCAGACGAGGTCGTCGCTGTAATGCTGTGGTCTCGAGCCAGTATTGGTCGCA
Organism: Candidatus Aquiluna sp. IMCC13023; assembly: GCF_000257665.1. Classification (GTDB taxonomy): domain Bacteria; phylum Actinomycetota; class Actinomycetes; order Actinomycetales; family Microbacteriaceae; genus Aquiluna. The sequence goes on along the minus strand of NZ_AJKR01000003.1, from coordinate 32,261 downwards.
ACTGGCCGTTTAGCTTGGCCATTACAGTCCGAAAGCCTTTGCTGTCAGCTTCTCCGATGGCTTCGAGGCCAACAAACAGCTGCAGACCCTTTCTTAGCTCCACAACGTGCTCGTGATCTTGCTCTAGCCCATATAGGTAGTCGAGGGTTTCGAGGTTATCTAGCTCACCATAGGCAGCCTGGACCCGCTCAAATTCCTTGGTTGGACCCGGGAACAGAAGTTGATTCAGGGTTCGCTGAATGAGCTTGTGATCGCTGGATTCTAGGGCCGCTAAGTCATCCGTCGAAACTGGAGTGACTGAGATGTCAGGTTTTTTGCCCTTCAAAACCTTGGAGCGGAATGGTTCCGGCCAGCCGCCAGGGAGGTCGCCTAATTCGCCCGCCATGAAGCCGATAACAGAGTCCGGAATGTCATAGTTTTGCGGGTTGTTTTCGAAATCTTCCGGGTCGGCACCCACCGCAACCAGATGCAGCGCTAAGTCCCCAACTACCTTGGAAGACGGAGTTACCTTCGGAGGTCTTCCAAGGATTCGATTCGCAGCTGCATACATGTCTTCAACCAGTTCGAACCTGTCACCCAAACCAAGGGCGATTGCCTGCTGCCGGAGATTTGAAAGCTGTCCCCCGGGAATCTCATGCGAATAAACGCGGCCGGTCGGACCTGGTAGTCCAGACTCAAATGGCGAGTAGACCTTTCGAACCGCCTCCCAATATGGTTCAAGATCGGTAACTGCGCTCATTGAGATTCCGGTGTCGCGCTCGGTATTTTCAAGTGCAGCAACCAGAGAACTAAATGATGGCTGGCTGGTAGTGCCGGCCATCGGTGCACTTGCGACATCGACCGCGTCCACTCCGGCATCGATTGCAGCCAGAAGCGTCGCCAGTTGACCACCCGCCGTGTCATGAGTGTGCAAATGAACCGGAAGGTCAAAGCGCTCCCTGAGCGCGCTTACAAGCACGCTGGCGGCCTGGGGTCTTAGCAAACCTGCCATGTCCTTGATGGCCAGGACATGAGCGCCGGCATCAACAATTCGATCTGCGAGTTTCAAGTAGTAATCAAGGGTGTAAAGATTTTCTTTCGGATCCAGAAAATTACCGGTAAAACTCATGCCAACCTCAGCTAGGGACTTGGTCTTGTTCCTCACTGCCGCAATAGCCGGGGCCATTTGCGATACATCGTTGAGAGCATCAAAAATTCTGAAAATGTCCACTCCGGTGTATGCAGCCTCTTCAACAAAGGCATCGGTCACTTCGACCGGATACGGAGTGTATCCGACGGTGTTTCGACCACGAAGTAGCATTTGAATGCACAGATTTGGAAGCTCTTCTCTCAGCTGAGCAAGCCTTGACCAAGGATTCTCACCGAGGAACCTGAGTGCCACGTCGTATGTTGCACCGCCCCAGGCCTCAACCGAAAGAAGCTCTGGTGTCATTCTGGCCACGTAAGGCGCTGCCGCGACAAGGTCGCGACCTCTAACTCTGGTTGCAAGCAGCGACTGATGTGCGTCTCTGAAAGTCGTGTCAGTAACCAGAACTTGGCCCTGCGATCTCATCCACTTTGCAAAACCCTCTGGACCAAGTTCCACTAAGCGTTGCTTAGAGCCATCAGGCGCTGGCTTACCCAAATCAATTTTTGGAAGCTTTAGCTGCGGCTCGGTGCGACCATCTCGGTCGCCATAGGGCTTATTGACTGTTACCTCGGCGAGCCACTGCAGCACTTTGGTGCCGCGATCCTTGGAGACCCTGGCATTCATAAGCTCAGGTCGCTCGTCAATAAAGTGAGTAGAGAGTTCACCCGATGCAAAAGTCTCGTCATCCAAAACCGCTTGCAGGAAATTGATGTTGGTGGCAACGCCGCGAATTCTGAATTCGGCGAGTGCGCGCTTGCCGCGGTCAACTGCTGATCTGAAATCTCTGCCGCGCGTGATTAGCTTTACAAGCATCGAGTCGAAGTGAGGCGAAACCTCGGTTCCGGTCGATACTGTTCCGCCGTCAAGACGAATACCAGCACCACCCGGGGAGCGATAAGTCGTTATCTTTCCGGTGTCAGGCCTAAAACCTGCCGCTGGATCCTCGGTCGTGATCCTGCACTGCACAGCAAAGCCGTGAGGCTTGATGCTGTCTTGAGTCAGGCCCATATCCGCAAGAGTCGCACCAGCAGCAATTCGCAGTTGGGACTGCACGAGATCAACATCGGTGATCTCTTCTGTCACGGTGTGCTCGACCTGTATTCGTGGGTTCATTTCAATGAACACGTGCTTTCCCGTGTTTGGCCCCACGGTCTCAATTAGAAACTCAACTGTTCCGGCATTCTGATAGCCGATTTCCTTTGCGAAGCTAACCGCGTCAGCGAAAAGTTGCTGTCGTAAAACGTCATCAAGGTGCGGAGCCGGCGCTATCTCAATAACTTTTTGATTGCGCCTTTGAATTGAGCAGTCTCGCTCGTGAAGGTGAATTACATTGCCATGATTGTCCGCCAAAATCTGCACTTCGATGTGTCTTGGTCGAATTACTGCCTGCTCAAGAAACACGTGAGCATCCCCAAAAGCGCTTCCAGCCTCGCGCATCGCTTCGCCGAGAGCATCGGGCAGATCCGCTTTTGTATCAACCTTGCGCATTCCGCGGCCACCGCCACCGGCAACGGCCTTTACAAAAAGTGGGAATCCAATTTCGCCAGCTTCAGCGATAAGTTTTGCGACATCCTCGGAAGATTCGGTGGAAGCAAGAACCGGAACTCCAGCACGAATTGCCGCGGCTTTGGCGTTTACCTTGTCGCCAGCTAGCTCAAGAACTTCTGGGGATGGACCAACAAATGCAATTCCATTTAGCTTGGCCTGCCTTCCAAGTTCGGCATTTTCGCTTAAGAAGCCATAGCCCGGGTAAATGGCGTCCGCACCCGACTCTTTGGCGACCCGTATCATCTCGGACACAGAAAGATAAGCCCTTACCGGCGAGCCATCCGCCTTTATTTCATAGGCCTCATCGGCTTTGAGCCTGTGGACGGAGCCCCGATCTTCATAGGGGTAGACAGCTACGGTCTTCGCGCCTATTTCATAGGCCGCTCGAAATGCTCTTACGGCGATTTCACCTCGGTTAGCCACCAAAATCTTTTTAAACATAAAACCTTACTGAACCGATGTGGCGCGCCATGCACACGCCTAATAACTAGGTAGCCTATTACAGTGCATGTACTTAGCGTGAGTTCACTCAAGGGTGGCGTAGGAAAAACTACGGTAGCCCTCGGCCTGGCATCGGCAGCTCTCAATCAAGGTATCAACACTCTGGTGATTGACCTGGACCCTCAGTGCGATGCAACCAGCGGGCTAGCAGCTCCTGCGGACATGAGCGCGTCGGTAGCAGAAGTGCTGCAGAGCCCTAAGCTTCCGGTTTTGAGAAGAGCGCTGGTGGCCTCCCCTTGGTCAAGAGGCTCAAAGCTTGATGTTCTGGTAGGCAGCCCAAGATCACTCTTGCTTGATAACCCTGCACCAACCGTTTCCGACGTCTGGAAACTAGAAGAAATACTTGCGCTAATCGAAGACGAGTATGAACTAGTGATCATCGACACTCCCCCGTCAATCAACGCCCTGACCCGAACCGCATGGGTAGCAAGCGATCGCGTAATTTTAGTTACGGAGCCGGCACTGTATTCAGTAATTGCAGCCGACAGAGCCCGCCGCGCAATTGCTGAGATTAGCGCGAAATTGAGCCCAAGGCTTAGCCTCTATGGTTTTGTCGTAAATCGCCTCAGGCAGCAATCACATGAGCATGAGTTCCGACTAAATGAACTCCGCGAAATGTTTGGGGAGCAATTACTGCAACCATATTTCGAAGAGCGCGCGGCCGTTCAACAGTCCACCGGAGCAGCAAGGCCAATCCATTCCTGGCCTGCCGAAGGCGCGCCCGAAGTAGCCAGAGGATTCGACAGACTATTGGCTGGTCTAATGGCGGATTTTGACTCCACTGAAGAAAAGCGGACACGAGTCGGAATCGTTGGGCGAACCATGCGGGGTCAGCAGAATCTAATCACAGAGCTTGGTCAGACTGCGATTCAAGCAGAAGACCCCCCCGAATCAAGACGAACAAGGAAAAAGAAGCGTTGGTTTCAACGCTAGGAGATTTTACGCGCTCTTCTGGCAGCAAGCTCATCGTGAACAGCGGCTTCTTCAGCGGCAAAGTCAACCAAAGTAGCCTCAACTTCTCTAAGAACTCTGCCTATTGCAATACCAAATACGCCCTGGCCCTGACCTAGAAGATCGATTACTTCGTCTTGCGAAGTGCACAGGTAAACCCTTGCCCCATCGGACATAAGAGTCGTGTTGGTTAGATCCGAAATACCGGCTGCAGCAAGCTGCTCAACTGCAATTCTTATCTGCTGGAGTGAAACACCGGTGTCTAGAAGTCTCTTAACAAGCTTCAAAACCAAAATATCCCGGAATGAGTAAAGTCGCTGAGACCCGGAGCCGGTCGCGCCCTGTATGGCAGGAACAGCAAGTCCGGTTCTGTCCCAGTAATCAAGCTGGCGGTAGGTAATGCCAGCAGCAGCAGCAGCCGAAGCTCCCCGGTAACCGATATCGGTGTTCGGCAAGCCGTCAGTGAACAAGACACCAGATTCGTATTCCACCGCTACTCCTAATTTGCACAGACTGCTAAGTCTGCCTTCAAGTTGAGGTTTAGGGTTTCTATTGTGGCTTGGGCGTGTCGCACTATCGTTCTATCTCTTCAATCACTTCTGTTATCAGGTGCGACCTAATAGCGCCGAATCGCTCCGCTATCTCCCTAGAAATGTGCCCGGCCTTTGCCGCGCTGTCCGGGGCCTTCTTCCGAAGAATCGGCTCGGTGACACCCGTGATTATTCCAATCTCTCGCTCTGCAGCCGACTTCAAGCCTCGTAAGTGCCTTGGTTGAATGCCAAACTCCTCGAGGCCGACAAGAGCAAAAGCAATCTCGACCTCGTGCGAAGAATGAGGTTGGGCTCCAAAAAGACCTAAGTCCGCACCCTCTTTGAAAGCCAGGTCTGAAAGACCAGTCTCAAGCTTTAGTTGAGAAGTCGAGAAGCGCTGCCCTTTTCGAAGCGATGACGGACTCGCGGCAGGCAACAGCGGCTGTCTGCCGGAATCTAGTTCGTCTAGGTACTCCCTAATCACTTTGAGAGGAAGGTACTGATCGCGCTGAAGAGTCAGAATAATTCTGAGGCGCTCAATCTGTGGTTCTGAAAACTTTCGATATCCGGCATCGGTGCGCTCCGGAGCAACAAGGCCCTGGTCTTCCAAGAAACGAAGCTTAGACGGGCTGAGGTCACCAAAGTCTGGCTTTAGAACAGAAAGCACCTGGCCGATTGTGTAGAGCTTGCGGTGGTCTTGAAGTCTAGATAGAGAGTTCTCCATACTCAGCCAACCTTCTTCGAAGAATAAAAAGTCAGACGAAATTTTCCAATTAGCACTTCGGCTCCGTCAACCAGCTTGATCGCGTCTACTCGATCGCCGTCAACATAGGTTCCGTTCATGGACCCCAGGTCCTCAAGCTGAAAGGCCGAGCCCTTTCGGGAGATCTGAACGTGCTTTCTCGACACAGTTACGTCATCCAAAAAAATGTCCGCTTCCGGGTGTCTTCCGGCAATAGTGAGATCCTGGTCTAAAAGGAATCTCGATCCGGCCCCGGGTCCTCGGTGTGAAACAAGAAGTGCTGAGTTAGAAGGAAGGGCCGCTACTGCAATTGCTTCCTCGTCAGAAAGGACAGGGGCGTTTTTGGCTATCAGATCGTCAGAAAAACGAGCTGTGTCGTCACTTCCAAAACCTTCTTTAGACAATTTTGCCTCCCCCTCATACTTTAGGGGATTTTGGCTTGATGGATGACAAGACTTCTATAACTTGCTTGACGTAAAGCAGGCCAGAAAGCCAATAGAGACCCGCCCCCCAATACGCGAAGCCCCAAGCCAGAGGCAAAACTATGAAAGAGGCCTCTGGCCACACATCAACCATCAATAAAAGCGGCAGAGCGTATAAAAGAGCAAAGGTCCCAGCTTTACCAAGGAAGTGCACAGGCAATGGCCCGTAGCCATGGCTTGCCAAAATCGGGTAGACAATGACCAGCATCAAGTCCCGAGAAGCCACTATCAGAGCTAACCAGAGCGGAATATTTCCGTTTATGGTCAGACCAATAAGCGCTGCAAAGATGAAGAGCCGGTCAGCGGCCGGATCCAACAGTTGACCCAATTTCGTTACTTGATTAAAGCGCCTAGCTATTTGCCCATCCAGCCAATCGGTGGCGCTGGCGACCATCAAAGTAATCAACGCTGCAATAAATTGCCCCGTCAGAAGCAAAACCAAGAACACCGGCACCATAAAAAGCCGAAGGATGCTGAGCATGTTTGGAATGCTTCTTAGCTCCTGCATAACGCCCATGGCCAAATTCTATAGCTCCAAGGTAAATCGACCAGGTCCGCGCGCTCATGAACAAAATCAACATCACAAAACTCGAAGGCTACCTTGGTAGGATAGGAGTATTCGTTGCCTCTGCTTGCAACAAAACCCTTTGGAGATTCTGAGATGATCGGCGTGCGCGACCTCGAGATTCGAATCGGACCCAGAGTGCTGATGCAGGGCGTAAATTTTCGGGTGGACAAGGGTGACAAAGTTGGACTAGTCGGCAGAAATGGTGCCGGCAAAACAACCCTCACAAAAATTCTTGCCGGTGACGGCCAGCCCTCTCAGGGCTTCGTCGATCGCCAAGGTGAAATCGGATATCTCCCTCAGGACCCGCGCACCGGGGATCCAGAGCAACTTGCAAGAACCAGAATTTTGAACGCCAGAAACCTTGGCGACACACTCGAGGGCATGAATAACGCCGGCCTTGAGATGGGTAGCGCCGACCCAGAAGTATCAGCCGCGGCCATGATTTCATACGCGAAGTTCGAAGAGCGCTTCCAGGCGGCAGGCGGCTACGCTGCCGAGGCCCAGGCCGAGGCAATAGCGGGAAGCCTAGGAATCAAAGGGCAGATACTAAACCAGCCCCTGAAGACTCTCTCGGGCGGACAGCGTCGAAGAATTGAACTGGCAAGGATTCTGTTTAGTAACGCTCAAACCATGATTCTTGATGAACCGACGAACCACCTCGATGCCGACTCCGTGGTTTGGCTAAGAGAGTTTCTGAAGTCCTATAAGGGCGGGTTGATTATCATCAGCCACGATGTCGCCCTAGTTGAAGAAACGGTAAATCGTGTTTTCTACCTAGACGCCAACCGCACGGTAATTGATATCTACAACATGGGCTGGAACCAATACAAGAAGGCCAGAGAAACCGACGAAGAGCGCCGGAAGCGTGAGCGATCAATCGCCCAGAAGAAGGCCAGTACTTTGCAGCTTCAGGCCGCCAAATTTGGTGCGAAGGCCAGCAAAGCGGTTGCTGCCAAGCAAATGGTGCGTCGAGCAGAATCTTTGCTTGCGAACTTGGATGACGTGAGAGAAGTAGATCGCGTGGCCAAAATCAAGTTCCCTGACCCAGCTCCCTGCGGTAAAACACCCTTGATGGCAGAGAATTTGAGTAGAAGCTATGGCTCGCTGGAGATTTTCGCTGCCGTTGACCTTGCGATTGACCGCGGTTCAAGAGTGGTCATCATCGGGCTAAATGGAGCTGGAAAGACCACGTTGCTAAGAATTCTTGCAGGAGTGGACAAGCCGGACACCGGCGAACTGATTGCCGGTCACGGACTCAAGGTTGGCTACTTTGCTCAGGAGCATGAGACCTTGGACGTGAACAAAACCGTTCTTCAGAACATGCAGGATGCCGCCCCTGGCCTTCCCGACACTGATGCCAGAAAAGTCCTCGGTTCTTTCCTCTTCTCGGGCGACGATGTCTCGAAGCTAGCCGGAGTGCTATCTGGAGGAGAAAAAACCAGACTTGCACTTGCATCACTTGTGGTTTCATCTGCCAATGTGCTTCTGCTTGACGAGCCAACCAACAACTTGGACCCAGCTAGCCGTGAAGAGATTCTGGGTGCTCTTGCAGGCTTTAAGGGAGCAGTTGTGCTGGTCTCGCACGATGTTGGAGCCGTTGAAGCCCTGAACCCGGAACGAGTGTTGATTTTGCCGGATGGCGATGAAGATCACTGGAACGAAGGCTATGCCGACCTGATTGCGCTTTCCTAAAAAGTCATAGTTGCATCTGACAGCCTTTAGGCATCAATCAAGAATTCTCGAAAGGGCTCTGATGACCGCCAGTCCTGTCGAGAACGGATACCAGTGTTCTTTTTACTGCGACCACGGCTGCGGTGAGCACTTAGAAATTGGTGTCTTTGTGGTCTCGGGCGAATTTATTCCGTGGAATCAAGTAGACAGCGCTTCACAAAAACCTCCCCGTCCAGATGGTTCGACCCAGGTGGAAAGAGAAATTCATATTCAGTGCCCCGGTTGCTCCAATGAAGTGAAAATTTCTGAAGTGAGTTTGAGCATTTTTTGTAAGAAGTCTTTAGCCGTTCGCATCGAAGCGGTAAGCCTTCAAGCCCTAGCGCTTTATCAGTCGAAAACATTGCTGGGGTCACCAAATTCCCGGCGATAACGGTAGCCGTACATCGGACTAACCAGCTTGCAAGGCTTTTTGATTGGGGCACCTTACGCCGGGCGAGGCTTGAGCATGAACTGTCCCACCAAGCTGTTTTCTTCAATGGGCGAGTTGGCAAGCATCGAAGCATAGAGCCATGTGGTGGTTATGTTTTACTTACTTATGCAGAAACTACCTGGTTCTAACTTGCCTTGATAGCTTCCTGACCGGATCTCTACCAGCGGCCGTGATATAGATGTCGACTTTTACGTCGACTCCTACGTCAAGAGTCTTTCGCTGGAACACTTGGTATCGCGAGGTAACTTTGGTCTTGAACCACTCACCCGCTATCTTCCAAGAGATTGTTGACCCCTTGTGTCCGAGTGCGTATACAGCAACGTAACCGAGGAATGAACCGGCGTTTACCTTCTCGCTAGAAACGACTGAAGCTAAAACTAAAAGCCCCATGGTCACGGTAACCTCTTCGCCTGCCTGATTCTTTGTCCCAAGAACGAGTGTGTGTGCGCCAATACTGAGTCCTGATGGAATATCGAAATCGGCGTCGAAACCCCCCTGAGCATCTGTTTCTACGGTGCCAACGAAAACTGGGTCCGAGAAGACATACAGATCTACCCAGGTATTAGGTGCCATACCCAACCCGCTAAGGACGACCTTTTCTCCGTCCATAGCCGAGATCGCGTAGTCGGAAGCAAGAGGCTTTAGCGTGCCATCTTTTTTGGCCGCGCCAATGTTAAGCTCCCAGCCAGTGCCCTTGATAACCATCTTTTCATCGGTCTCGCTTCTCTCGACCACCAGCTGTGCACCATTGCCGCCTTCGGTTGCAATCACGCCTGTTTCTTTCACAGGCTTTGAGGGAGCAATCGGCTTAAACTCTCTTCCAGTCTCTTCTTCGAGTTCTTTATCTGGATCGAGATCGTCAAGCTCCTTCTCTGGATCGAGATCGTCAAGCTCCTTCTCCTCCGGGTCGGCAACCGGCGCACCGCCTCCGCCGCCTCCGCCGCCTCCGCCTCCGCCGCCGCTGCCGCCGCTGCTACTGCTACTGCTACTGCTACTGCTACTGGCAGACTCGGCAGTCGAAACAGATGAGCTCGCCAATGAGGCGATAGATGTCCCGATGGAGTTTATTGCCCTCACCGTAAAGGTGTAGCCAGTAGATGAGCTAAGCCCAGTGATGGTGCAACTAGTGCCAGATGATGAGCAGCTTTCGCCGGTCGATGCGGTTGCTACATAAGTCGTTACTGACGCCCCGCCGTTTCCAACTGGTGCAGTAAATGTGATTGTTGCTGAATTGGTTGTTGTCGTTGCACTCACGCCGGTTGGAGCATCTGGATTTGTCAATACGACCACAATTTCAGATACCTCGGTGATTAGAACTGTGGCTGAGCCGTCCACTAAAGCAACCCCGAGGTCTGTGACAGTCTCGCCCAAAAGCGAATAGACCCTGGATCCCTTTTTGATAGCGGGGTTAGTCACCATTACCGTAATGGGCATTCTCTCTACAGTGTTAGGGACCGTTCCGTCAGCGGCCAACCAATCAACGGCGAGATTCAGCACAAACGATTTGTCGCCAGGGACAAGAGAATTTGCACGATCGCTGTCAGACAAGAGGTAGATATCGAGGACTGTTTCGTCAGGTAAAGCGTCAGGCGGGTAAGTTACCTGAATCTGAGTTCCAGCATTCGCAAAGTAGGTGGAGTTGCCAACGTCATCTTGGGTTGTGATGGATCCAATTTTGGTGTTGTCTCCCGTTGCATAAGCTGAAGCTTCCACCCACTTTGCGTAGAGAGTTCTAGAGCTCGAAGGAGCGTAGTCGTCCCCGGCATTACCAATCTTGGTTGCCAGAGAGCTAGAGCCATACCAGCCATCGAGCGAGTGTGAAGTCTTCGTTAAAGTCGGCAGCACGAGCTCAGTGCCTCCAGTTGTAAAGGTCGCACTGGCGATTCCACCGCTTCCACCATTGGCGTTATAAGTGATTGTGAAAACTGAAAGAATCACGAGACTTTGGCTAATGGTGGCCGAAGATCCATAATTGACATCACCAGAGTAGTTGGCCTGGATGGCATGCGTCTTGGCTGCCAAAGCGGTTGTGGTGCACACGGCTTGATTACTTGAAACGGCGACAGCATCGCAGCCCGAAATTGAAACGCTATCGGTGGTGAAGTTGACAGTTCCAGTTGCACCGTCCGTCACTGTTGCGGATAAGGAAACAGAGGTGCCTGCCTGTGCCGAGCTGGTGGACATCGTCATAGTCGTGGTGGAGGCAGAACCTGGTTGCAGCAACACCCTGGGATCGGATGGGTCTGAGTTACCTACACTGTTTCGCGCCATGAGAGACACGTAATAGGTCGTGCCATTGTTGAGCCCCAAAATTTCACAAGTGGTGGCTGTCGTAATTGCCGAACAGGTGCCTATCGACGTGCCGCCAAATTCCGAGCTGAAGGCCGTCGCGACTGTACTAATAAGCTCGGCGCCGTTGGCATTTGGGGCGGTCCATCTAACCTGCGCTGAGCTCCCACTCGCAACATAGCTTATGGTGCTCGAATCAACGTCCTCGGGCTTCGCGATCGGGGTTTTAGAAAAAGTGTCTGATGGGTCTCCGACTCCAATATCGCTTTGAGCTCGAATTTTTAGATCATAACTAGTCCCATTGGTGAGGCCGGTTATCAGCAGAGGGCTCGATGTAGCCGAAGAATCGAGCCAATTACTGCCGTCGTCAAGTGAGTACTGATAACCAGTGATTGGCGAATTACTATCAGCACTTCCGGCACTAAATGCCGCGGAAAGACTCTGGTTGCCCACTGTTACAGAAGAAATAGTGGGTGCACCAGGAGCGGCCGCAGGGACAACGCTTACCCGTGGGCTAGATTCGACAGACTCGCCCATTCCATTGGCAGCCGTAACGCCAACGTAATAAGTAGTTCCATTGGACAGTCCAGTAATTTCACACGTCAAGTTTGTAGTTGAACAAGAAGCAACTGCGGTTCCACCAGTTTCCTCCTCATAGGCGCGAGCGGTGTAGCCAGTTATCGAACTTCCTCCGGTCGCACTAGGCGCTGACCAACTGACTGTCGTTTTAGCTTGGCCTCTAATGACAGGCACATCCTCTGGAGAGGAGGACACAGAAGTCACGACGCAAGAGTCATTTACAAACGTGTTGTTGATAAGAGTCACCGCGCCATATTTAGCCAGTAACTGCCCGTTGATGTCTGCGCCGTTTTCAGCGGTGATCGAAGTGTGGGCAAGGATACTCCCACTGAAATCTGAGTCTCCTCCCAGGGTCGCTGAGGAACCAACCTGCCAAAAAACGTTGCAAGCCTGGGCGCCATTTATGAGAATTATTTTGCTGTTCTGCATAGTAACAAGAGTGGACGCGGACTTAAATATAAAGACCGCGTCTGGTTCCATCGCGGCGTCAAGGGTTAAAGTGCCAGAAATCTGCATATCACCACGGTTATAGACTCCGGACGTCAGCGTTTGGCCGCCGATCTCCTTGGTGGGCAGAACAGTATCACTAGTTCGCCCGAAGGCTTCGTCATAGGCGCTCTCTAGAGAAGTTTTTGCGTTGGTCATAGCAGTTTGGGCTTCCGCGCCGGATGCATCGACTCCAACGTACTTTGTTCCGATGGTGCTCACTGTCTCGGATCCAGTGAAGCCTGCGTTTGGGCTGCTCCCAAAATCTGCACCATTAGAACCACGTGCAACGGACCTATAATTCAGGCCATCAAATGTGCCTAAATGTGTGATGCCTGTTCCGGCCAGCACAACGAAGGATGAAGCGGCCCCGAGCTCAATGCCAGAGGTGGTAGGAGTAGCGGCTTCGGCCTCTTGAGAGATGGTCGCCGGCACTAACGCACTAAGAAACAGCAGCGCTGCAGACAAAACGGCGTTTAGAGCGTTGGACCTTGTGCTCAATACCCTCAAAAGGTTCCTCTACGTCGACCGCAAGAAGTGATTAGTCGGATCCCGATGGGTCCCAAAACGTACTCGCTAAAGAAGGTTAGGGAACTGTCCTCCATTTAGGGGGGATGCGTGAGAGGAAGGACCGTAAAGTTCAGACATTGTTAAAGTGCGCCTGGTCAACGAGCGGAATTCAGTTACGAAACCGCCGGTCAAAGGATAAATCACAGACAACTTCTGCTTTTCTGGGTGTCGTCATCCCCGGCGGCGAGGACTATCAGTCCGTTGACGAGATCTAAACACACGACCCCTTGTCTCCCAGACTAGAAAACAGTGTTCGCCAAGGTCCGCTACAACTAAGACATAGAAGAAGATGCGCCACATGCTTGACTTGCCCGCAAGGGCCGCCGCCATGCGCACTGCGCTGAACGAACTCACTTGTCGGTGCTTAGGCGGTTATGAACCAAATGCGACGAATTCAACAGAAAACATAGCGCTTTCGCTCAAATTCTATGAATTTCTAGGGAATGTTGTTCTACTTGATTTAGAGCGTAGTTTGCGATTTACTGACTAAACCCAGATGCAGTGCACGCTTAGCGGCCTCGCTCCTTCCGGACACTGACAGACTCGTGAAAATCCTCATAGTTTCTTGGCGGATTGTTGATTGAGAAAGCATTTGCACCGATGCGATTTGCGCATTTGTCATGCCTTCGGACATCTGCTGAAGAATCGATAGTTGGCGTTCACTCAAGTCTGCCGGATTACCCGATCCGGTACCGTGACGATCCTCGATGTTCCCGGCACCTACGCTTTCGAGCCACAGGGCCCCCACAAGAGCAAGAGTTATTTGGTCCTCTTTTAAGAGCTCAACTTCATATTCTTCAGATTTTAGAAGGACGATCACGCCAAGGGTTTGAGTTAGGGTCGAAAACGGGTAGCAGTAGACAAATACCTCCTCACCGTTTTCCGGCTTGAAACTGCCCTTAGTTACTGTGTTAGCTCTGAAAGCCTCGGGAATGAGCTGATGGTCCCATAGAGAAACTAGTTCTCCCTGGCTGGAGAAAGGCCTGCCGAAGAAGGCCAGCGTTTTTATTGTTGCATTTTGAGTCAGCAACAGAATTTCGGATCCGATTACATGCTCGCCCAATATCGGGTGCATGACGAATCCTCTACAAAGTTCTGAGGCTGTCTTAGAGGATAAAAAAAGCGAAGCCGCTTCGTGCATTATCACAGATCTATCAACATCAAATGTCATCCCAGCCCTTGACGGATGCTGGTCGGTAACTTCCGTTGTTTGCAACATGCTCTTGAGTATGCACTCATTGACTCAAATGCACCAATAAATGAACGAACATTGCGAGTAAAGGACCAGACATTACTAGTAAAGGACCAGACATTACTAGACAAAATAAGAGTCAGGGAAGCGTCAATTGTTGCGAAATTTTTTGCTTGAGTAGATTAGTGGCCGGTACCAGGCTTGGCTAGGTAGAGGCCACCAGTGCACTAAACCAACTGACACGGTCTTCTCGGGAACACTGGTAATGAAAATGACGGTTGCACTAAATCGCTTTCCTTCAGTTACCAAAGAAAGAGCCCGCCTCTGATGGCTCTTCGCATAAACAGCGAGCGGGCGTTGACTTTTGGAAACCATTGAGGCTTCGCAGCCAAAACTGGATCACTCCCTCGCTCCCCCGGAAGAAATCGGTCTCAACGACGGCCGCAGGTAGAGGTGATTTGGTGCTAAGTCGACTTTGGAAAAGTTGAGCCCTGGTGCAGGCTAAGAATATATGGTTGCTGTCAATTTGGCGCCGCCGCCCTCATTGAAGCTCAAGGAGAACTCATCCTCCGTGAGCGCTCTCAGCACACTGAGTCCGGAACCCAGTTTCGAGCTTTTTGCAAGTGGCCCAGTGCCGTTGTCGACAACGCTTAGATTGAATACTCCCGATTTTTCGCTGCTCAGCTTTACCTCGATGCTTGTGGCGGACCCGTGACGAACTGAGTTGGTCACCGCCTCCTGAATTAGCATGAAGCAGATGCTTTCCTGAAGTGGGGATAGGTCCTGACAGCTGTTAGTCACAACCACTTCAGCAAGGAAAGCCCATTGGTCAATAAGCGCCGTCACACGATTGGATAAAGGTCGTTCAGCGTCGGCCAGAAACTCATCTCGTGCCTTCTCGATTATTGTGATTACCTCGTCCTCAAGCTCCACCGAATCAATCGTCTGAGCTGCATCTATTGAGAGTTGGAGTGCAAGCACATCGGACTGAACTGCCCCGTGTAGCTTCTGGGACAGCCTCCGGTAGATCATCGCACTGAAAGCCTGATTCAGAGACCCGTTCTTGCCGTTCTGGAGTACGTTCTTGTACTCCCCAACTTGGAGCTCGGGACGAAATGAAATTAGGGCCGCCGTCACCAGCAAGGAGCTAACAACAACGAAATTCAGCAGCAACCCGGCCACAACGCCCTCAAGTTGGATGGAACCCGAAAGATAGAACTGATTCACTGAGGTGATCGGGATCGACATTATTGAGGCGAAGACAAGAATCGCCAAGAGACCTCTGCCAAGAGCGAATTTCGACCAAGCTAACTGGGCAAAAAATATAGTTATTGTCAGCAGAAAGAAGCTACTTAGCGCAGGGATCACTGCGCTTCCACCTCTGCCGAAGACCACATTAACCAGCCAGAACCCTGCCGCGTATACAAACGCCGCTGGAATGGGCGTGCCAAATGGCCTTAGCGCCAGCGCCTCGGCAGTGGTTCCCCTGATAAGGAAGTAGCGGGCTGTGGGACCACTGAGATGGGCCAGCGACTTGGAGAGCGGTTTAATGCAGTCCATGATCACTCGTTCCAGCGAGTCTCGACTGGTAAGCCCCACATCCCGACGTAGTTGGCGGAACTTTGCAGACACATTTGCAGATAGATCATCGAATACCAGCGCCAAGTTAGCGCTCAATTTTGCCTGGTCAATAGGTGCGGTGACTCGTTCAAGATTGATTCTGCGACGGACTCTGGAGCGTCTTCTGAGTCTTTCCAGCAGCGAAGCTGCTGGAATCAAGATTGCCCCGGCAGCCGTGAAAACTGCCAACCGCCCCAAGCTTGGCAGGGCAGCAAGGTCAGCTAGCGAGCTTTCCAAAAACCATTCCAGCAGATAGACAACCGCACCCAATCCGGCACCGAACGCTAAGACCAGGAAAGGGTTGGCGGGTCGCTCACGAATTGAAGCGAAGATTGTGCGCCGTGCAAGCTCCGAAGTTAATAGAACAAGGCCAAAAATAAGTATGTTGCTCAACAAGGTAACTAAATACTGATCCCAAGTAGCTGCTCCGGACCAGGCCAAGCTAACAATTAGGACTACTGGAATTCCAACCAGTACCGACTGGAGACGGTCCAGGAGCCACGGGCCACCAATAGCTCTAAAAGTGTTTTTTAGGGCCTGCATCTCACTTGCCTTGTCCCCTTAGAACAACCCGCGCTAAGTGAACTCGTTGATTTCTGTCCATTTGAGCCGGAAGGCCAAGGGCCTTTGAAATTCTATTCAGGGAGATGGCGACGGACTCCTCATTGATGCCGCGAATTCTGGCTATTTCCTTATTTGAGTGACCAAGGGCCAGCAGCGAGAGAGTCTCCATCTGCACATCGGTGAGCTTTGCCAGTGGACCAGTGCGTGTGTTTTGAGGTGCGCCCTTTTTCTCGAGAGATGAGTTGATTGCCTGCATCAACTGATCAATCTTGGATATCGAAGACTTGGTGACATACACGGAATTGTCTGCCATCACAGGCGACTTACCGCCACTGATTAGCCGTGGATCCTCGTAGCTGGTCAGGTAAACAACCCCCAAATCCGGATGAGCCTTCTGCCAGAGAAGCGAAACATCAATGCCATTGATTGTCTCTCCTAGATGAAGATCAGCAATTAGCACATCAATCTTGGCGGTTTCAATCAGCTCCAAAGCTTCCAGTGCAGTTGAAACGGAAAACACTATCTCGATGTTCTCTTGACCAAGCGAAGTTCCAAGAGACAGGCGCAGCAGGTCGTTGTCTTCTACTATGCCGATCCTGGTGAGGCTTTTAGTCATTGCTGCTTCTTTCTTTGAGAGAAATTATCTCACTCTTACTGGCCCGGGAACTAGAGGAACCAGCCGCGGCGTTTATCCCGCGATGGTTGCTTCTGAATATGAATAGCTTCCGCCGGAAACCTCGATCTTGTTGAAGTTCTCGAAAATGTAATCCATGCCCGGGGCATCAGGGTCAAAAGTGTTTATCCAATCACAACTGTTGAAGTAGCTCCCATTTAGAATCTGCTCCTCGGTGATCATCCCGCGCTCAATCATCAGAATCATGGCCGCAGCTTGAACATACGTGTTTGCCTCAAGCGGCATTCCTGGGTCTCCACGAAGGTCCAGATATGCGCGCTGGAGCATCGTCTGAACATAGTCGTCTCGGCCATCGTCCTTGGCTGCCATGTAGACACCAAAGTAATCAGCGGTTCCCTCTGCAAACCAACGTAGGTCGTTCATGCTGTCCTCTTGCCTGCCCAGTACTGGGCTGCATTGCCTGAGCAGGTAGTTAGAAAGTCCGTGATATGACTCGTGGAAAAAGACCTGTTTCGCGGTCTGCTTGTCTTGATCCGCCGACCACGCAACGATTGCGGATCTGGATTCAAAACAAGGGTCCGGCGCTGTTGCGACGTTCGCTCCACCCTTGATCCAACGCTCAACTCGCGCTGCCCCTTCGTCAAAACCTCTGGCGTCCTCTGGGTCGCAGCCTTCAAGTCCCGCCTGCCAATTTCTAAAGTACGCGGCAACCTCGTCAAGCTCGTCGTCCCCGAGGACGTCACTGTGCTCCATGAATGGATCACCATCAAATACCTGTGGGTCTGGCTCTTCATCCAAAGCCATACCTATCGGCCAGACCAGTCCCATGAAGTCAGTTGGTGGATTTAGCATCTGACCGGTGGCGGCATCGATCCATTCGAGGACTTCCTCAGACGTGATGCCGTCAGCAAAGCTCATTGCCACTCGCGTTGGCTCACGTTCAATGATTGGTTCAGCGCTCTCGGTAACCTCTTGCTCAGCCTCTTCCGCAACCTGGCTGGGGGTGCTGGCAGGTGAAGGGGCTATTTCGGTCGAGGCCGATGAGCAGGCGGTAAGGCCGCTTAGGGTTACAGCTAATGCGAACCCGATGCCCAAGAGGCGCTTACTGGTTCGTCTTGAGATCATAGTCTGAAGGTTTTCTGTGCTCATTCGAGTGCGCCTTTCTTGCAGTTGCCGGCATGCATTTCTAGCAACATGTGTATAGCTAAGTTATCACTTAATTCTTGTTCTGAACTATAATCTCAGAACCGCCTAAAGCCCTTGAGTGCGATGGCATAAAGCTTGGCAGCCTCAAAGTCGCCGGCACGTCGGCGAACATCAAGGATTCCGAACAGAACGTTGCAGGCGCTGCGTGCGGAGGCATGACGATGCCTCCGCACGCAGGTCAGCCATTAATTGCTTGTTCTGTGTAGGAGTAAACGCCACCCGAAGATTCAATGTTCGAGAAGTTATCAAAGATGTATTTCATGTCCTCGTTTGCAGGATCGAAGGTGCTGATCCAGTTGCAGTCATTGAAGTAAGAACCATCGACGAGCTTCTCTTCAGTTATCAAACCCCGCTCCATCATCAGAATCATTGCAGCAGCCTGAGGATAGGTGTTTGAGTCAAGTGTCATGTTTGGCTCGGTAGCCAATGAGGTGGCCAATCTAGCCAAGAGCCGTTGCTTGTGATCCGTCCTGCCTTCATCCTTGGCGGCCATGTAGTGCCCGAAGTAATCGGCAGTTCCCTCGGAGAACCAGCGGACGTGGTTCATCTGGTCCTCTTCTATCCGGAGGATTGGCGAACATTGTCGTAAGAGATAGTTAGACATTCCGTGATAGGACTCGTGGAAGAAGGTGGTCTTTGCATCGTACTTGGACTGCTCGGCAGTCCAAGCCACCGTCGAGGCCCTCGCATCGAAACAAGAATCCGGTGCAGTTGCAACGTTGGCAGCTCCCCTGATCCATCGTTCGACTCGATCTGCGCCCTCGCTCAGCTCAGCAGCAGATTGATCGCAGCCCTTGGCGGCGGCCGAAGTCTGCCAGGTCCTGAAGTAGTTGGACGCTTCGGTGATTTCCGAAGCACTCAAAACATCGCTGTATTCGGAAAATGGGTCTCCGCCGAATACGCCAGGGTCTGGTTCGTCATCCAACGCCGTGCCAATCGGCCAAATCATGCCCATGTAGGTGCTCGGTGGTTTCTTCATTTCTGCGATCGCAGCTTCAACCCAACCAACCACCTCGGCACTTGTGATTCCATCGGCGTAACTAATACCGGTGTAGGAAGTGACCAAAGGCTTCTTCAGTGTCAACAGGACCTTTCCTGCATAGCTTTTAGCCTGCGTTGGCTTGTTCTGGAACCAAGTTGACAGCTCCGGATTTAGCTGTTTTGCATATTCGCAGGCCGCTTTAGCGCGCTTGCGAACCATGATGTTTATGCTCATCGGCTGCGAGTAATACCTGATGCCGGTGCAGATGAATTTTTCCGCAGTTGGATTCGCATCCACTGCAGCCTTCACTTGGGCCCGCTGCTGACTGGTTAATGTAGTAGCAGTTTCACTGAAGGTCGCAAGGGTCTTCTGATAGACCGAATACTTGACACCCGCGGATTGTGCCGGAGTCGCAAAGGCGGTTGCCAGCAACATTGCAGAAACGATTGCAGCAATCTTGCGGCCGGTTCCAAACTTGTAATTAGTCATCGTTTACCCTTCACCACGGCCCTCCCTATGAAGGCACTACTTGTTAAGGGAACCTAACAGGCATACAAATAGTAGTCAAGCAAACCATACGATTTTACCTTTAGCCTTCTTTGAACTAGCTCTGCTCCAATTGGTAATCAAGCTCAGCCCAAGGGCATCGGAGAAATATGGGCCGGTTGCCCATAGGGGGACGCGAAGTGGCGTCGGCGTTTGGAATTAGCGCTATTTTTGCTTCGCCGAGCATCCGCTGATTGTGCCCCCGTTTTGAACCTTACGCCAATTGGTAATGCCCGCAGTCAATCGATCTATTTGTAGATTAAGTTGCCACCTGCGGTAGCAACCAAGGACTTAGAATTGCCATCAGTTCTCAACCACCCAGGCGGCTCTTTTCGAGCCCCCCGGTGGTCGATTGGGCAAGGCCTTTTGTGCCGGTTGAATACAGTTGCTCAAGATTCTTGGACTGCCTGTCGTATTTGGCCCATTCTGCGATCGTCAGAGGGCGATCTGTCACTACCAGGGTCATTGTTCGCATCATTCTGAGCTCAGGCCCAGATCTCATGCCGTGAACCAACGAGACCATTCATCACCCCTTATTGCCTGAAGGGTTTAGATTTCGAACTTTGGCAAGTCCTGGGCGGGCTCGCTCAGCGGTAGGTCGAAGTGGACATCGCTTCTGAGCCCCATGGCTGAAAAATAGGCCAGCACGGATGCTCTGTGGGATTTTGTTGCGATTTCAAAAGCTTCGCACGCCGTTGAATAATCCAGCGCTGCCTGGGCGTAAGCGTTAGCTAACTCTTCATGTCTTCGGTCATCCATGGGTTCCGTAAAAGGCCTTGATGCGAAATGTCGAATAGTTCGAACCTACTCCTACCTTCCCAGCTTGGCAATAGCTACCCAAGCAGGCTAGGCCACGATCCTCATTGACTGTTTCAAAGTCAATCGCTACAAAGTCCAGGAAACATCCCCCTACTTCACTTCACTTCACTTCACTTCACTTCACTTCACTTCACTTCACTTCACTTCACTTCACTTAGGGGGAAGCCCCCAATACGCTTCACATCCCTCGGGCTGGCGGGATTTGAACCCGCGGCCCCTTGTCCCCCAGACTGATCGACGACTTGCTTGCTTTCGCTAGCTATCTAGTCGTGATTTTCTTCGTTAGCTGTTTTTCACCATCTATGTAGAGCTGGGGGATATGTCGAGCCTTCTAAGCAATTGAGCGTTTAGGGCAACTAGAAGCGTTGAAAGCGACATCAAGATCGCACCGACTGACATCGGCAGGATGAAACCCACCGGTGCAAGAACGCCGGCCGCTAGTGGCACTGAAATTAGGTTGTAGCCGGCTGCCCACCAGAGATTCTGTTTCATTTTTTGGTAGGACTTCTTAGAAAGAGTTATTACAGACAAAACTGATCTTGGATCAGAACTTGCGAGGATTACACCTGCCGAAGCAATTGCAACATCGGTGCCTGCGCCGATAGCAATTCCGACGTCCGCCTGGGCTAGTCGCTACCTTCCTAGTGCCCCCTCCGGCAGCGATGAATCATCACCTGACGGTGACGTCTTGGTCTCAGAGGTGTCCCCGGATGGCTTTGCTCAGGATGTCTTGGTCGCAGGTGTGCACCAAATGAAGGCCGACGAGCCAGAAGATGTTGGTGGGACTAATAGCGGGCCAACTCCCTACCAGTTTCTGGCTGCTGGACTTGGCGCTTGCACCGCAATGACGATTCGCCTCTACGCCAGGCGCAAGAAGATACCCCTCGATCACGTCTCAGTCAGCGTTCGCCACGATAAACGACATGCCATCGGATGTGAAAGCTGTGAGAACTCGGAGGCAAAAATCGACCACTTCCAGCGTGACATTCGATTGCGTGGTGATCTAACCGAGGAGCAAATCGCCTCACTCGTGGCTATCGCCGATAAGTGCCCCGTGCACCGAACCCTCGAGCAGCGTTCCCACATCAGCACAACTCGAGTGGACTAGGACGAGCTTCATGGCATGGGAAGCTGATCGTCACTTCTCCGGTTATTGAGATAAGTTGAAACTACAGAAATACGAAAGAGGTCACCATGGTCTTTAGTCAAGCAGTTAGATCTTTTTGGTCACGATATGCCATGTTCAAGGGCCGCTCACGCCGCTCAGAGTATTGGTTCATTCAGCTATTTCTGATTATCACTAATCTTGCCGCAGCAGCTATCGATCTGGCGCTTATGAATGGCGACGTTGATCGGTTTATCGCAAACGGCGGCGGCGGCATAGTTGGCCTAGTCTGGATTCTTGCCACCATCCTCCCAGCCCTCGCGGTACTTGTTCGTCGACTTCACGACACTGGCAAGAGTGGATGGTGGGCATTGATAGGACTTATCCCCTTTGCTGGAGGAGTGGTCCTATTTGTATTCTCCGTCTTGGACTCGACCGCAGAGGAAAACCAATACGGGGCTCCAGTCAAGTAGAGGGCCTAGCCGAACCTTTACTCGGGCGGTTCGAGAATCTCAGCTAAAGTCAAGCCCCTGCTCGGCATGACATCCGAGGCATCAACAACGTCACCTTCAAACCAGTTCTCGCCACTCTCGACTGCTGGATACTGATTCAGCGAGGTGTAAAAATCCTCAGAAGTCATCCCAAAAACGTCTAAGAATGGTGTTGCCGAATTGGGCTTGGCGGGAGCCGACAAAATAAGCCTAAAGGCTTGAGCCTCAGAGATCCCCTGGGTCTTTTGTAGCTCCTTCGCGAAAGCCAGCACCATGAATGCGGATGTATTGAGATCAAGCTCTCCGCCAGCAGCACCACCATCACGGTCGTAAAGCTCAAAATCTGACGGGTTACTTAGTCCGGTGGCTATAACGGGAAACAAGTTGCTGTCGAAGTTGCTCCTGTCATAGTGCTCCGAAACATAGAGCTCCTCGACGACTTGCGCGCCGCCTTCCCACATCCAAACCGGCCAAGAGTCGCCTACAGGCGGAGAATCCGCCATCCAGGCGCCCCTTTGATACACATGCCAATACTCATGAGCAATGACGGAGAACCTGTGCAGGTCGTCGTATTCAAACTCATCTTGATATATTTCCAAAATCATCCAGGTATTCGTTCCGTCACCGGAAATACTGGTTCCCTCCATACCCGGTCTCTCCTCGGGCCAAGGGTTGTCAACAGCATTACTCCAGGCATAGATGCTCATGGGCGACTTCACTGAGTACTCATTGGTTTCTACGTCTTTGAAGTCATGAAGGCACGAAGAAATTGGGGCAACCTCTTGAAGGTTGTCCATGATCACTCCAAACTCAAGCCGCCATGCCTCAGGCAGGCTGTCATCTAATTGAGTGGCAAATTCAAAAGCACCCTTTGGGTGTGCGGCGGCAGGGTCGCATACTTCCGCTACCTCAGCATCTGAAATATCGGACTGCGCCTCTTCCCCCTCGACGGAAGCCTGCACTTCACCATCCTCGGTGATCGGCTCCGCGGCGCTGCAGCCAGCGACAAAAATAAGCGTTGCGGCAATAGTCAAGCTGATGGCTGTTCTCATTTGCGACCCAATTTCCCCATTATTTCTCTAGGGTACCGCTTTTCCAGAACTCACAATTCACGCATGCCATCTCAGATCAGCCGTTGGTGCTGAAGTGTGGGGACATTTACAGCAACCCGCTCAAAATACCTTCGGGCTGGCGGGATTTGAACCCGCGACCCCCTCTCCCCCAGGTAAGTGCAGGTTGTTCGTGAGTGTTCGTGGCTATTAGGAAATCGCGCCAATTCGGGACTGCGAACATCAGCGAATAGTGCTCTAGTGGGGGAACATCTGGGGGAACATCTTCACGCCCGCGTGAAGATGTTACTGCCGTTACTGGCATGCATCGCTAGTAGGACTCGTATTTCGAGGGCATCACCTCGGCCCATGTCAAAAATTCCAGAGACAGAGTTGTAAACGCTGAATGCGACGGCGTGGCGATGCCCACTGGCTCAGGTTGGCAATTAATTGCGCAGTCCTGGCAGGCGGAGAGACACAGGCCGGTTCTTCCCAAAGGAGTATGGTTACCTTATCTCCTACGAATGGACATCATTGCCGACTAAACGACCAGTATTTACTGCAATCTCATTGCTGGTTGCTGGGGCTCTGTTTCTTACTTCCTGCGCAACCGTGAGTCAGGGTAGATCGAATGAGGACGTGAACGAGGAAAGTTCGAATGAGGACCTAAACGCTGAATTTTCTACTGAGAGTGCGGCGAGTTTGCCATACGAGATGTGCCCATCTGATGCGGACACTTGTTTTTCTTGGTCGATGGAAGCTAGCCAGGAATGTATGGACAATTACCCGCTACTCCTAACCGAGGAAAACCGATTGGCTCGCTTACCATTTGAAGAATGCGTCTACGAACTGGATTTTTTCGGGATAGAGCATCTAACCCCTGAGAGGTTCATGGGCCCGGTGTCTGAAACAGCCAAGGAGAATGCGAAAAGGCTCCAATCCGTCGGTTGGGACCGGACCCAGACCAGTCCCATACAGATGCTGGCCACACCCGATGTTCCGCAGGACATTCTTGATGCGACCTCGGAGTCCTTGCAGGCTGCCACAGATTACTTAGGAAATTACGGTCCACTCAAGTTTTATACAGTCGGCAATGACCCCGAAGTGGTTGAGCCGATGATCAAAGACTTCTGCTCTTGGGGCAACCCCGACATCAGTTTCGAACAGTGTGCGCAAGATCAAGGCGAATCAATGCGAGAAATGTCAGCAATCTATCCCGGTGGCAACGCATTCGCCGGAGCCGCCTGGTACTTAGACGATCCAGTTTTCTATTTCGTAAACAACCCTTGCGCCAACGAGCAAAACGAATTTTGTTCCCTGAAGCATCCCGAGGAGCTAATCGGCCTGCAAAAGGTGACTGCTCACGAATATTTTCATGTTTACCAAGGATCCCAGCAGATCTACAGGCCGCATTACGAGGGAGGCTTTCCAATGCCTCGATGGTTTGAGGAGGGAGCGGCAGAGTATTTTGCTGTCTTTCTAACTCAACAGGAAGGGTGGGATCCGAACATTCGACTGGACATGACACGTGAATTCATTGGTGATGTGCAACGTGGCTTGGAAACTTGGCCGAGCTTGCGCCTGATGGACATCGAGACGGAAGCTGCCACCGCCAGAACTAAGAGTTACTGTCAGAGCGAATTGTGCATTGGGTTTCTTCAGTATGGAATGGGTTACCTGGCCATGGCGTTCTTGGCCGATATAACTTCGGATGAGGCGATCTTTTTTGACTTCTACGAGGCCAATAAAACTGATGGTTTCTACAAAGCGTTCGCGGATGTCTTCGGAAGAGACATAGACGCCTTTTATGAGGAATTTGATGTTTTCCTCAAGCTGTCTCCGGAGAAGCAACTAGAAGCACTCACCTAACTTGAGGGGCCTCGACCAGTCAGGGCCGCGGATGCTACTGAGCAAGTGCGGTTTCGGAAAACCTAAAAACACCCTCACTGACTTCTGAGTAATCGAACCAATAATCTTTCGCAACCTGAATGTTTTGCGGACTAAAGGCCTCTGGTTGTCCTCCGCAGTTCTGATACAAAGACCCGTCCATTACCTCGGAGGTTGCTAGCTGCCCTCGCTCAGCGAGCAACCGCAACGCTATAGAGCCCTTTTCGGCGATGCCGGGGTCCTCAAACTTAGAGCTAATTTCTTGGTTCCCCAGCAAATTGGAAACAAAGCTCATGTGGTCATCCCACACCACGTCGGAATCCAAGTCCGCAAGTTCAGCCGCCATCTCCAGTCCGAAGAACGATGCACCAGCCTCATGAATCCAAAACTGATCATCTTCTGGTGCGCCGGAATAATTACAGCTGGGTCCGGGACTGGCTTGAACTGTGTGGAACACCTCGTGAAAAAAAGTGGTAACTAGCTCTTTGGAAGGGCCTGCTCTGTCGGGATCAATGCTCAAAATCATCCATCGCTTCTTCGCACACTCATCCGAACCACCACCACCACCAGCCACCTGCTGCCCTCCGCCCAGTTCGGCAAAGCGTGATACTTGGCGAGCCTGGTATGTCGCAAATTCCCCGCCGCAAGCAGGTTCTAAATAGCTCTCCAGCGAGCTGGCCATCGAGTCCCTTTGGTCCGCTGTCAGTACCGGCTCAAAACCAGGACCCCGGTAATCGGTATCATTATTCTTCACCTCACCGGAAAGAAATGGCCCCACTGGGTACATAATCATCATTACGTCAGTTTGCATCTCGGCAATTTTATTCGCCGCAAAATTAAAGCAATTTACGATTTCATCGTCTGGATAATCCGAAAAGTTAACCAGGCTCAGTTGGCTTTCTGGGATCGGAGATTTTGGACAGTCGAGCACCTCTGCAAACCCGGGCTTGGAAGAGACTTCTTCCTCAATGGCAGCCATTTCCTCCGCAGTTGGCGAAGGAAGAGCTAAGTCTGCAGCGGGCTCATCGCTAACAGTCGCGCATGAGGTAAGCAATAGAAGCCCAGCAGCTAGTGCAGAGATGTAAGTCAGTCTCAAGGACCTAGTTCTCATGGGGTTCCCATCATTTAAGTTAAGGTAACCCTACCCCAATTAACTCAGGGGGTTATTTAGGGGGTGATTGCCCCCAATATGCCTCAGACCCCGTCGGGCTGGCGGGATTTGAACCCGCGACCCCTTGTCCCCCAGTTAAGTGCAGGTTGTTCGTGAGTGTTCGTGGCTGTTCGGAAATAGAGCTAGTTCAGGGATGCGAACATCAGCGAACACAGGCGAACATCAGCGGATAGTGCTTTAGTGGGGGAACATCTGGGGGAACATGTAGTTCGTAGGCCTTCTGCCTAAGAGGTAGATTCAGGCCCCTGAAAACAATGCGTTGTCAGCCCATTTCTTGGGGTTTCTAGGTGTGAGCTGCGCAACTTGTAATGGACTGTGGCTGCTTGTGACAGGCGCTCTAAGCAGAAGATGCTTTAGAGCGGGACCTTAGCCTCTAGTCGCACGAGCGGACCTACTTGAGTTCTCGACCAGCGCATTGTCAAATCATCGAAAATCTGAGATCCAAGGCCGTTCTCAACGCCAGGCTCAAGGGCTTTACCGTCATTCTCGATCACTATTTCGACTAGGCGATTGTCTAAATCAACCGAGACAGTTATGACAATTTTCGCCGGCGACCCATGCACGATTGCATTCCGACAACCCTCCTTAGCGAGCTCGTCAAGAACAAGCGAAAGACTGGGTCGATTTCCAATGATTTTTAAATCGCTCTTACCTAGATTTAGCACTATGGCGACCGACCCCTCCCAGAGTTCCGCGAAAGCCCTGAGTGAATTTGAGAGATTGACGGTGTCGATACCCGGCTGCGTAAGTTGCGTGAGGGACTTACTGATTCGCCCTTGGCTCTCTCGCGCGACCCGACGCCCCTCTTCGAGATTACTCGATTCTTGCAGCCGTTTGATTGCCAAGGTTATTTCCTGCTGCACTGTGCCGTGAAGAACCCTTGCCATCGATTTTTGCATTACTCGCAAGCCATTGTTTAGAGAGATCACCTCACGCCTAAGTTCGTCAAGTGTTTCAGCCAGAGAGGACGATGTTTCCCTGAGAGTCACAATGGCACAATGAACCAAGCCCACAGCGAGAAAAATGAAAATATTCAGAATTAGCCATGCAGCGAACAGAGGTGCAGGCACCGATCCACTCGGATAGAGCACGAGCGCTATCGACACTAATGTGACTGCAGCGATGCCCAAAACAAATAAAACTGCCCTTCCACCCGTCGCTACTTGGGCCGGAAGTTTTGCCCATAACAGCCTAAAGACACAAGAGGCAATTACCCAGCCTGCATATGCCGCGAAGAAATTCGAAGCCACGCGAGAGTCTCCAGAAACTAGCGAATACGAGCCCATGATAACGAGTGCGAGAAAGGCTACCTTGAGTGGGTGGATAGGGTTGCCACCCAAGGTCGCCCTAAAGAGCTCCGACCATTGATCGCGGCGGCCTGCGAGCAAATTGGTGCTGACATTGTTCCCAGGAGATTCCCGGGCGAGTCGATAACTCAAGGGTCGGATAACTTCGCTAAGCAGTTGCTTAAGTGATTCTGTCGTCGCCCGGGGAGAGTTCTGCGATGTCAGCCGAAGCTTAACCTCAGCAAATACCTCCTCGAGTAATTGCGATTTGCGAAATGCAATTCTTTCGGCAGCCTGGGTTCGAATTGCTAGCAAGCCTTCCGCGGCCTCTTTCATTTGATAGTTTTGGCGGCTGAGCTCTCTGGCAGTAGCGACTAGCAGCCCAGCGAGAAACAGGATTGCAAAGGAGACCGCAACGCGCAGCGATAGTCGAAGCCAAGGAAATGATGGCTCGGATAGGTTCTGAATCAAAAGGAGAGACTCAAACACACCATGGCCAACAAGGGGGCTAACAACAAATGCCAGTATCACCAATGTCGGCTTGGGCCTGCCGCCACCAAGTGATCCCAAAAGCTTTTTTACCATCCCGAGCAGCGCGATTATGGGAATAAATGAAATGCTTCTTGCCAAAAATACATCTGCTAGGCGATCCGAGTTAGAACTATTGGCTGCAACTAGCACTCCTGGCAAACTCGCAAAAAAGAGAGACAAAATGGAAAACCAATTAATCGCATCCGCGCTGCCAATTCTCTTTAGGGTGTTGTTCACGCGGTGCCCATCAGCGCTTAGCCAAACCAGTAATGGACAGATACTTGAGAGTGGCTTCCACCCTTGGCACAGCTGATTGGCGTTTTGTTATTCCCAAAGCCTTGTAGATCTCAGTCAAACGCTGTTCGATGTTTGAGAGGCTGACCTCCCGACGGTTGGCAATTTCGCGATTTGATAGACCCATGGACAGCATGTGAAGTATTTCGCGCTGGACCTTACTAAGAGCCTCTAAGGATTCGGCTGCCTGGGTGTCTTGGCGAATCTCCGGGTTCTTGTCTCCAATAACCGACTCGATCGCTGAGGTGAATTCCGATACATCATGAAGAAGTGACTTTCTCAAGTAAGTCACGCCTCCTGGGACGTCCAAGACCCCGAGTCCAGCACTTTTAGCGTCAGCCAGGGTGCTTAGAATCACAAGCTTTATTCCAGGATGAGTCAGCGCCATCATGCGAACAAAATCAATTCCGTTTGGACCTTCGCCAAGGTCTATGTCAACTGTGACTACATCAGGGTCAAAGGCCGGGATTGAGCGCTTCGCATGAACTGCGGAGGTTGCGATCATGGTGTCGAACCCGGCATTTGCCAAAGCGCTGGCAATCAGTGAACCCATGAAATTATCATCTTCAACAATGAGAACTCTTCGCTTGAAGGTTGTCATGGGTTTGGGCCTCTCAAGGCTAGCTTTTTCCCCGGCCCCGTTGGCCTGGAGTCTTCTATGGAAAATCAAGAGCTCCGGAAATGCTGATCATTAGTTAGCTTACAGACATGTATTTTGCGCGCAGAGATTAGTGGGGTTTACCACATTTAAAACCCGTTTCTGACTCTGCCCGGAACCCCTTTTGACCCCATACATGAGAAGCAGACTCCTGACCTTCTCGTCACGAGTCAGATTTGGACCTCTGAGAGATGGTGTACTCCTGAGCGCAGCCGCGACTGCCGGCATCCTCATGCCCCAAAGCTATCGACCTAATTAGGCGCGGATGCTTGATATTTTGCCAGAGCAAAGTCTCGATTCTTGTGATCAGGCCACAGGTGACTAATCCCAGGCCGACCCACCCACGGTTCGCCATATGGTTTCTGCTGGACTACTTAGTTGTCAGGTTGATGGTGTCAATTAGTGCGTAATCTATGTATATACGCACCGAGCAGTCCACACCGGACCCTACGGACTCAAGGCGACGGAAGAGATTGCTGCCGGCAGCTGCGATGCTTGGAACAACCACCCAGTCCTTACCGACCTTGGCGCTAAGTCTTTGCCCCTCATAGCCTTTGGCGAAGAGGGCAACGAAGCCCTTGAAAGATAGAGCGTTGACCTTTTGAACCACTTTTTCAGCAACGACAATAGGGAAATTCAGGGTAATTACTCGGCCCTTGGAATCCCTTGACAGCACCTGCAAAGTGTGATCACCCGGAGCAAGGCTATCTGGCATCTCCATGTTCGCTTCAAACTTTCCATTGCTGTCAGTTTGAACCTCTCCAGCAAAGGTTGGTTCCGAAAATACCCAGAAGGCAACTGCGGATTCAGGCATCAGCCCCTCAGCAGCAAGTTCCACTCGAGTTTCTGGCTGAACAATGAGACGCCGATCTTTGTTCGCTGGCAGAGCTTCGCCGGTTTTCTGCTTCGAAGCCACTGCTAGTTGCCAACCCTCACCCTTCACCACCACGGAGCCACCCTCCTCATTGGAGGCAACCTCTAGGGTCTCATTACTCCCCTCCACCGAACCGGCAGTTGCTTGCACTGTCTCGATAGGTGCCGTTGGCGTTGGAGCGGCAGTTTCCAGTGGAGCAGGAGCAGGAGCAGGAGCAGGAGCAGGGGCAGGGGCAGGGGCAGGGGCAGGAATCGCCGTCCATTGCGCATAGAGAGTTTCATCGCTTGTGAACTCGTAGCTAGCTCCGGCTGCGTAACCTGTTCCAGAACCGTCGGCCGCACTGTTCCATCCGGCAAAATTGAAGCCATCGCGAGTGAAGGTATTCGTTGTTAGGGCTGTGCTAGATGCCACCTGGCCAGTCATCGCTCCGCACCGCCGTTTGCATCGAAGGTTACGCTATGTGTTAGGGCGATAGTCAGACCGTTCCAGGTATCACCCGCGGAGCCATAGCCAGTGGCGGAAGACCCAACGTTTGCCAAAGCACCGGTTGCAACATTCGAAAAGGCATCAGTACCGACACTTGGCGCATTGCCCTTGAAGGTTACTGAGGCCAGCGAGGTGGCTCCGCTGGCGAAGTGGCTACCAATGCTTGTGACACCGCTGTGAATGACTATGGATTCCAGTGCAGTGGCCCCGATGAAAGTATGATTCTTAATATCCGTTATCGGACTGTCATCTGGGAAACTAAATGAGGTCATTGAGGTGTTTTCGCTGAAGACAGCCGCACCGATATAGCTGATGCTACTGGGGAAAGTTACTGATTGAAGTGCATATGCCTGGTGGAAAACATGGTTACCTAGCCTTGCTACCCCGTTTGGGATGTCTATGGAGACGAGTGAATGGGCTTTGAAGAAAGCCTGGTCGTTAAATTGCGTCAGTTCGCTGTCTTCTTCAAAGGATACGGACACTAGATCACTGGCTTCTTGAAACGCAGCCACGCCGATAACAGTGACACTCTTGGGGATGGTTACCGAGGTCAGGCCAGAGTTTTGGAATGCTGCCTGGTCAAGATGGATGACAGTATTTGGAATGGTGACGGAGGTCAGGTTAGGGGTATTTGCGAAAGCATATGCCCGTATCCTGACGACGCCGCTGGGAATGTCAAAAGACGATATTGAGCTGCCGTTGAATGAATTTGCGCCGATGTCATTGACACTGGCTGGGATGATTATTGAGGCTAGTGAGGTGGTGGCGCGAAACGCATGGTTGCCGATTGTTTCGAGGTTGCTGCCGGCCTCAAAGGTCACCGAGGTTAGAGCGGTGGCGTTGTAGAAGGCAAAGTCGCCGATTGAGGTGACCGTGGCTGGGATGGTTATTGAGGCTAGTGAGGTGGCTCCCTGGAACGCTTGGTAGCCAATTGAAGTGACAGTGTTGGGGATTACTGCCTCCCCGGCGCAGGAGGTGTTTCCGGTAACTTCAACGGTAGTGATCCCGTCAGCAGTTGTAGTTGTGACAGTGAACAAGCCTGTGGTGCAGTAAATCGATTCTGTTGTCGCCCAAGCAGGAGGGACGGCCAGGGCTGCTGCAACCATTGACAGCGAAACGGCCAAGCTAAGCTTCCTGGGAAACCTCGTGCTGACCGCCGCGTGTCGAGGCTTCTTCTTGAAGAGAGGATTTTGAATGAGACGAGAGCGCACGGACTTAGTCGTCAAGTAGTTTGTTTCAGAAAACGCGGAAGACCACTTGCTGGAATGGTTTTGTGCATCTCGAGCTGGCAAAAATCTCATTAAATCTCCCAATAGATAACTAATCTCCTGAAGATAGCTCACCCGTTTTTGGGGGCGGCGTTTTAGTGGGGTGAACCGCATTGATAGGTCGTTTTAAGGCTCTAACTTGGACTTCTTAAAAACACCAAGCAGAATCGAAATCCTGACATGTGCGGGGCGAAGAAGATGATTAGCTACCGGAGCCCGGGAGCCGAGGCCATGATCCGGAGAGACTTCGGCCAAGCATGAACTCCCATTGCGCACAAGATCACAGAACAAGTAAGACGCCCAAGCTCCGAGGAATCGATTCCTATGTCACTAGGGTGAAACTGGGGTAATTGGCCATGAATTAGGGGCGAAAAGGCCTCCGATAGAACAAGGCCCCTACCTTCACAGGCCTTCTTGGTGGGCGATGCTGTGTTCAAAAATTCCATGAAGTGTTTCACTTGTGTCAGCCAAATTGCTTGAGCTTTTGCTTGAGCAAACTACCTAGTTTTAACTGTCTTTGTTGTCTGCTTTTCACTATTTATGTAGAGGTGGACATTAACATCTAAACCGACTGCTGCAGTTCTTCTCTGGAACACCTGATAGTCAGAAGTAATAGTTGTCTTGAACCACTTTCCTGCAATCTTCCAGGACAGAGTTTTACCCTTATGGCCCTTGGCATAGACGGCAACATAGCCATTGAATGAACCAGCGTTCAGCTTTGATGACACTAGAGCTTCATTGATGATTGCTGGAATTATCTGCTGAATAGTCAAAGCTCCCTGAGCATTCAGTTTTCCAGCTGGTCCAGTCATCACTAGGTCTTTTAGTCCTGATGTAATGCCTGCTGGGATCACGATGGTGAAGCTATCTAAAGACTTATTAGATATTGGAACATCAATGCCATCAATGGTCAGGGAAGTTACTAGGTTCAGTCTTAGTCCAGAGATTATTACTTCATCTCCAGTTGAAGGTGTTTTATCTGAGTAGTTGGTTGGCAGTGGTCCGCTGTATGGTGTTGGGGCTGGAGCAGGAAGCGCAATCCATTGCGCATAGAGAGATACA
>NZ_AJKR01000002.1 GCF_000257665.1 Candidatus Aquiluna sp. IMCC13023 | reverse complement strand
CGATCTGTCCTCTCCGGTCTATCTGAGGAAGAACGACTCGGACGACCAGAATCTGGACGACTTGAGCGATCTGTCCTGTCAGGTCGATCAGAACGGTCTAGTCGGCTTGGACGATCAGTCCTCTCGGAACGATCTGAGGAAGGGCGACTTGGACGACCAGAATCTGGACGACTTGAGCGATCTGAGGAAGGGCGACTTGGACGAGCGGAATCCGGACGGCTTGGGCGATCTGTCCTGTCAGCTCGATCAGACCTAGCTACGCCTCCCTCTCTCGGTGTGAATTTACGCTCACCCGGAGTGAATTTACGATCGCTCTTATTGAACGAGCCAGCAGGCTTCGCTGACCTTTCGAAGTCCTCGCTAGTGGGAATGCTTATTTCCTCAAAAACCTGAAATAGCTCCTCGCCCTGACCCGCTATTGCCCTCTCGGCCCTAATGGCTAGGTCGTCCCACTTGTCCCCATCGCTGCCAGCTTCCCGCAGAGACTCGGCGTAACTCCTGAATAACAAAGGTGACTGTTCAAAGATGCGCTTAGGATTAAGCTCAGGGATCTCTAGTTCCTGAACGGCTAGCTTGGCCTGACCAAGATCAAGCCTTGCCCCCGACAGGACGATCGCAAGATTAATGCGAACGCCGGTATCTAATTTGGAACGATCAACGCCAACTACGGCCTCAAGAGCGCGCTCGGGCCTCCCAAGCCCTCGCTCTGAATCTACGATCAAAGGAAGTTGGTCGTTGGATCCAGAAAGTCTTCGATGTGTAAGTAATTCTCGGATGGCAAGCGCGAATTCACCGCTTGCGTAGGCCGTAAGGCCTAGTGTTTCGTGGACGACAGCTAGTCTGCCGGCTCTTCTTGAGGCGGCAAGGGCGTGTTTATGAGCGAGCTTGGGATCGTCATCAATCAGCAACGAAACCATGGCCAGATGCCTGGCCACCATCTCTGCGTTTTCGGCAGTGAGTGTTTTTAGCTGAACGCGCACCGAAATATCGATGTCGTCTGGTGTTACCTGGGAGGGAATTAAGGGCGATTTCTCGACAGTTTTGACTCGATGAACACGAGTTTGCCATTCCGGGCGCTCCTTATCGGTGCGCTCTCCACGACCACTTGGCCCCTCTTCGTTGGGCCTAGGTCTTTTTCCTCGTTGTTCCAAGATCGCTCCTAAAGCAAATCGCTTAAATAGAAAAGGCCACCCCATAAGGAGTGGCCATTTCTAAAGTAAGTCCGGCGGTGTCCTACTCTCCCACAGGGTCTCCCCTGCAGTACCATCGGCGCTGAGAGTCTTAGCTTCCGGGTTCGGAATGTAACCGGGCGTTTCCCTCTCGCTATGGCCGCCGAAACACTATTGAGTTATGTGAATCGATTAAGCATAAGCTTATATTCGGTTCTCGACCATACCTCGAGAACCACACAGTGGACGCAAGCACAAATTTGAATTTGTATCAAGTTATCGGGCTATTAGTACGGGTCAGCTCCATGCCTTTCAGCACTTCCACATCCCGCCTATCAACGCAGTAGTCTAGCTGCGGCCCTCTCGACAATAAAGTCATGGAAATCTCATCTTGAAGCAGGCTTCCCGCTTAGATGCTTTCAGCGGTTATCCCTCCCAAACGTAGCTAATCAGCGGTGCACTTGGCAGTACAACTGACACACCAGAGGTTTGTCCAACCCGGTCCTCTCGTACTAGGGTCAGGTCTTCTCAAATTTCCTGCGCGCGCAGAGGATAGAGACCGAACTGTCTCACGACGTTCTGAACCCAGCTCGCGTGCCGCTTTAATGGGCGAACAGCCCAACCCTTGGGACCAACTACAGCCCCAGGATGCGACGAGCCGACATCGAGGTGCCAAACCATGCCGTCGATATGGACTCTTGGGCAAGATCAGCCTGTTATCCCCGAGGTACCTTTTATCCGTTGAGCGACAGCGCTTCCACAAGCCACTGCCGGATCACTAGTCCCGACTTTCGTCCCTGCTCGACTTGTCAGTCTCACAGTCAAGCTCCCTTGTGCACTTACACTCGACACCTGATTACCAACCAGGCTGAGGGAACCTTTGGGCGCCTCCGTTACTTTTTAGGAGGCAACCGCCCCAGTTAAACTACCCACCAGGCACTGTCCCGGAACCGGATCACGGTTCGCGGTTAGATATCCAGGGCTACAAGAGTGGTATTTCAACAATGACTCCACCTGAACTAGCGTCCAAGCTTCATAGTCTCCCACCTATCCTACACATGCAGCACCGAACACCAATACCAAGCTATAGTAAAGGTCACGGGGTCTTTTCGTCCTTCTGCGCGTAATGAGCATCTTCACTCATAGTGCAATTTCGCCGAGTTCGCGGTTGAGACAGTTGGGGAGTCGTTACGCCATTCGTGCAGGTCGGAACTTACCCGACAAGGAATTTCGCTACCTTAGGATGGTTATAGTTACCACCGCCGTTTACTGGGGCTTAAATTCTGAGCTTTGCCGAAGCTAACCCATCCTCTTAACCTTCCAGCACCGGGCAGGCGTCAGTCCGTATACATCGTCTTGCGACTTCGCACGGACCTGTGTTTTTGATAAACAGTCGCTCCCCACTGGTCTCTGCGGCCATACAGCGCTCCAACAGTAAATGTCTTCACGCCTCAGGCCCCCCTTCTCCCGAAGTTACGGGGGCATTTTGCCGAGTTCCTTAACCACGATTCTCTCGATCCCCTTAGTATTCTCTACTTGACTACCTGAGTCGGTTTGGGGTACGGGCAGCTTGAACCTCACGTCGATGCTTTTCTTGGCAGCATAGGATCACCCACTTCGTCCATAAGGACTCATCATCAGATCTCAGGCTATGTGAGAGACGGATTTGCCTATCTCTCGCCCTACATCCTTAAACGGGGACAACCATCGCCCCGCGGAGGCTACCTTCCTGCGTCACACCTGTTAATACGTTAACCGCACCAGCATAGGGTCGTAGGCTCGACTGCCCACCTCTGCCCGAAGGCATCAGTAAGCAGCTTCAGCTACTTAGCATTACTGGATTAGTTTGGTCGGTTCTTCGCCGGTACGGGAATATCAACCCGTTGTCCATCGACTACGCCTGTCGGCCTCGCCTTAGGTCCCGACTTACCCAGGGCGGATTAGCCTGGCCCTGGAACCCTTAGTCATTCGGGGTGCGGGTTTCTCACCCGCATTTCGCTACTCATTCCTGAATTCTCACTCGTGTGGCGTCCACGGCTGGGTCACCCCGCCGCTTCGCTCGCCACACGACGCTCTCCTACCCATCTGTACGCCTGGATCTTACGACCTAGCAATGTACAAATGCCACAACTTCGGTGACTTGCTTGAGCCCCGTTATATTGTCGGCGCGGAATCACTTGACCAGTGAGCTATTACGCACTCTTTTAATGGTGGCTGCTTCTAAGCCAACATCCTGGTTGTCTATGCGACTCCACATCCTTTCCCACTTAGCAAGCGCTTAGGGACCTTAGTTGGTGGTCTGGGCTGTTTCCCTTTCGACTACGAAGCTTATCCCCCGCAGTCTCACTGCCTTGTTCTAACTCTCTGGCATTCGGAGTTTGGCTAACGTCAGTAACCTTTTAGGGCCCATCGGCTATCCAGTAGCTCTACCTCCAGAGAGAAACACAAGACGCTGCACCTAAATGCATTTCGGAGAGAACCAGCTATCACGAGGTTTGATTGGCCTTTCACCCCTATCCACAGCTCATCCCCTCCATTTTCAACTGAAGTGGGTTCGGTCCTCCACGACGTCTTACCGTCGCTTCAACCTGGCCATGGATAGATCACCTCGCTTCGGGTCTAGAACCTGCGACTAAAGCGCCCTATTCAGACTCGCTTTCGCTACGCCTCCCCCTCTCGGGTTAAGCTCGCCACAGATCACTAACTCTCAGGATCATTCTTCAAAAGGCACGCCGTCACCAGAACATGCTGGCTCCGACGGATTGTAAGCACACGGTTTCAGGTACTATTTCACTCCCCTCCCGGGGTACTTTTCACCTTTCCCTCACGGTACTTGTCCGCTATCGGTCAATAGGTAGTATTTAGGCTTACGAGGTGGTCCTCGCAGATTCACACAGAATTTCACGGGTTCCGTGCTACTTGGGATACTTCTCGAGCGGAAATAACGTTTCGACTACGGGGTTCGCACCCTCTATGACTGGCCGTTCAAGACCATTCGTCTACATCATTTACCTACTCGTGCAGATCAGCAGATCTGCAGAGAAGTCCCGCAACCCCAAACATGCAACGCCTGCTGGCTATCACACATGTCTGGTTTGGCCTCTTCCGCGTTCGCTCGCCACTACTAACGGAATCACTGTTGTTTTCTCTTCCTGTGGGTACTGAGATGTTTCACTTCCCCACGTTCCCTCTACCTGTCCTATACATTCAGACAGGAGTAACTGGATCTAGTCCAGCTGGGTTTCCCCATTCGGAAATCCTCGGATCAAAGTTTGCTTATCAACTCCCCGAGGCTTATCGCAGATTGCTACGTCCTTCATCGGCTCCTATTGCCAAGGCATCCACCGTGTGCTCTTTGAAACTTGACACACAAAGATGATCTATCACGAATAAATTCGCAATAAATCGTAGACCTGGAATAAATCCAAGTCTAAAGATGCTCGCGTCCACTATGTAGTTCTCAAAGTACGGGCGGTTCCGCATTCGTAAGTTTCCTTACTCAATACGAACCTGACCATGATGAGTCGAAACTCGAAATGGCCCCTGGGTTATCGTTTCCGATCCCCAAGGACCCAACAGCGTGCTAATCACGAACTCCTCCAGCAAGTTTCCGACCCGTAAGGGCGTACTGCTTGTTGGATTTGTTCAAAAATTCCATGTAATGTTCCACCCTGAGCTGACCAGCTGCAGGACATATGCCTGCAAGTGGCTCTCTTTTGGAGAACCGAAGTTCTCCGAGATGCTCCTTAGAAAGGAGGTGATCCAGCCGCACCTTCCGGTACGGCTACCTTGTTACGACTTAGTCCCAATTACCAATCCCACCTTCGACGGCTCCCTCCTTGCGGTTAGGCCACCGGCTTCGGGTGTTATCGACTTTCGTGACTTGACGGGCGGTGTGTACAAGGCCCGGGAACGTATTCACCGTAGCGTTGCTGATCTACGATTACTAGCGACTCCGACTTCATGAGGTCGAGTTGCAGACCTCAATCCGAACTGAGACCGGCTTTTTGGGATTCGCTCCACCTTACGGTATTGCAGCCCTCTGTACCGGCCATTGTAGCATGCGTGAAGCCCAAGACATAAGGGGCATGATGATTTGACGTCATCCCCACCTTCCTCCGAGTTGACCCCGGCAGTATCCCATGAGTTCCCACCATTACGTGCTGGCAACATAGGACGAGGGTTGCGCTCGTTGCGGGACTTAACCCAACATCTCACGACACGAGCTGACGACAACCATGCACCACCTGTATACAGACCTTGCGGGGAGCGTATTTCTACGCTTTTCCTGTATATGTCAAGCCTTGGTAAGGTTCTTCGCGTTGCGTCGAATTAATCCGCATGCTCCGCCGCTTGTGCGGGCCCCCGTCAATTCCTTTGAGTTTTAGCCTTGCGGCCGTACTCCCCAGGCGGGGTGCTTAATGTGTTAACTTCGTCACGGACCACGTGGAATGTGGCCCACAGCTAGCACCCACCGTTTACGGCGTGGACTACCAGGGTATCTAATCCTGTTCGCTCCCCACGCTTTCGCTCCTCAGCGTCAGTTACAGCCCAGAGATGTGCCTTCGCCATTGGTGTTCCTCCTGATATCTGCGCATTCCACCGCTACACCAGGAATTCCCATCTCCCCTACTGCACTCTAGCCTGCCCGTACCCACTGCAAGTTCGAGGTTGAGCCTCGAAATTTCACAGCAGACGCGACAAACCGCCTACGAGCTCTTTACGCCCAATAATTCCGGACAACGCTTGCACCCTACGTATTACCGCGGCTGCTGGCACGTAGTTAGCCGGTGCTTTTTCTGCAGGTACCGTCACTTTCGCTTCTTCCCTGCTAAAAGAGGTTTACAACCCGAAGGCCTTCGTCCCTCACGCGGCGTTGCTGCATCAGACTTTCGTCCATTGTGCAATATTCCCCACTGCTGCCTCCCGTAGGAGTCTGGGCCGTGTCTCAGTCCCAGTGTGGCCGGTCACCCTCTCAGGCCGGCTACCCGTCGTCGCCTTGGTGAGCCTTTACCTCACCAACTAGCTGATAGGTCGCGAGCTCATCCTTGACCGAAATTCTTTCTTCCTCAGTGGATGCCCACCGAGGAAAGTATCCGGTATTAGCTACAGTTTCCCGCAGTTATCCCAGAGTCAAGGGCAGATTGCTCACGTGTTACTCACCCGTTCGCCACTAATCCGCCGGAGCAAGCTCCAGCTTCATCGTTCGACTTGCATGTGTTAAGCACGCCGCCAGCGTTCGTCCTGAGCCAGGATCAAACTCTCCGTAAAAATCAATTCTGCCGATAAATCGGCAAAGCTTTTACGAACGCCTCGGAAATGAGGCGATCAATTTGATTTGGCTTTCGAACTGTCTACTGACAATTCTGTTTCATATCTTTATCCAAAAAGGATCTTGGCAGGAACAAGTTCCTACCAAGGTTTTTGGCATTACATAGTGCACGCTGTTGAGTTCTCAAAGATCGGATGCTTCTGTGATTTCCCTTCCGGGTCCTACGCAGAGCAACTTTTCAAGTCTACCGATTTTGGGGCCGCTGTCAACTCCTGGTTACCCAGTAATTTTTTGCGATTTCCCTAGTTGGGAGACCTAAATCCTAGACACTAAAACACCAAGCCACAAGGGCCAATATTTAGTACTTGGAAGTGTTGTACTTGAGCCGGCGATCTCAATCGGATCTTGCCTAACTTTGGCTAACTCGGGAAAGCTTAGTCACGTTTTTATAACCTTGTCAAATCCAAGATCAACCGGCGTGTTT
Organism: Candidatus Aquiluna sp. IMCC13023; assembly: GCF_000257665.1. Taxonomy (GTDB): domain Bacteria; phylum Actinomycetota; class Actinomycetes; order Actinomycetales; family Microbacteriaceae; genus Aquiluna. The sequence goes on along the minus strand of NZ_AJKR01000002.1, from coordinate 554,948 downwards.
TAGTTGAAAAACAAGCCCGCCAGAGACTTTTTTCCGCGCGACAAAACAGCTACTTTTCCGGGTAAATACTGGTCTATCAGGGCAAGCTCGTCGGTAACCTTGTTTTTGTTGACGGCAACCGAACCTTGGGCGATTGCACGGCGAGCTTGGCCATTAGATTCCACTAGACCCGACTCCACCAAGGCGGTCACGACCGTAATGCCAATTTCGCAACTGATATTTGGCAGTTCTTTTAGGGCAGCTCGCAATGTTTCCGGCTCAAGCTCGGCCAGCTCACCTTGCCCAAATAGCGCCTGAGAGGCCTTCTCCGCGGCCATGGCCTCTTTTTCAGAGTGCACTAGCTCGGTAACCTCGAGTGCCAGCCTGCGCTGGGCTGCTCGCTTATGCGGTTCGGCTAAGACTTGTTGCTCGTAATCCTCAACCTCTTTGCGAGTTAGGAAAGTAAATACCTTTAGGCGGTCCACAACATCAGCGTCATCGGTATTTAGCCAGAACTGATACATCGCGTAGGCGCTAGTGAGGTCCTTATCGAGCCAAACTGCGTTGCCCTCGGACTTACCGAACTTTTTACCATCTGCGTTTGTAATCAATGGTGTCGCGATCAAGTGAACGCTCTTGCCCTCAACCCGATGAACCAGATCTGCCCCAGAGGTAAGGTTTCCCCATTGATCGCTGCCGCCGGTTTCAAGAACACAATCGAAACGCCTATAAAGCTCCAAGAAATCTAACCCCTGAAGAATTTGGTAACTGAACTCGGTGTAGCTGATACCGCTGTCCGAGTTCAGCCGCGCGCTCACAGCATCTTTTGCAAGCATCTTGCCGACCCGGTAGTGCTTCCCGATATCTCTCAGGAAGTCAATCGCACTGTATTGGCTGGTCCAATCAAGGTTATTCACCATTTCCGCCTTGTTTTCACCCTCGAATGATAAAAACTTTCGATTCTGATCGCTTAGCTTGATAACCCAACTAGCAACGGTCTCTCGATCGTTCAGCGTTCGCTCCGCAGTCGGCTTTGGGTCGCCGATCAACCCAGTTGCTCCCCCGACCAACGCGAGCGGGTGATGCCCGGCTAATTGCAATCGGCGCATGGTGAGTAACTGGACCAAGTTTCCCAGGTGAAGACTCGGTGCAGTTGGGTCAAAGCCGCAATAAAAAGTAATCGGTTCATTCAAGGCTTCCTTGAGCGCGGCAGCATCAGTCGACAGGGCCACCAGACCTCGCCAATTGAGCTCATCTAACACGTGAGTGAATGCAGAGTCGTTCCTTTGAGCTGAAAGTGTTGATGAGTCGGCCATTAGCTCCTCCGATGCGGCGCAAGCTTGCGAAGAGCAACTAGCTGATCGATTACCTGGGAGGAAGAAGTTCCTCCCGCACCATTTCTTGCCTCAATCGAACCGGAAACCTTCAGAACTTTTCTAACTTCAGGCTTTAGGTGCTTAGAAACATTTGCTAGTTGCTCATCGCTGACCTGATCAAGCTCAAGCTCATTCGCCTCGCAGAACTGGACCAACTGACCGGTAATTTCGTGGGCATCCCTGAAAACAACGCCCTGCTTGACGAGCCACTCCGCAACGTCAGTCGCAAGCGAGAAGCCCTTGGGCGCCAGGAATTCCAATCGTTCCTTATCAAAGGTCAGAGTAGAGATCATTCCGATAAAGGCCGGGAAAATAAGCATGAGAGAGTCAAAGGAGTCGAACATTGGCTCCTTGTCCTCCTGCAGGTCTCGGTTGTAACTAAGCGGCAAGCCCTTGAAAGTCGCTAGAAGTCCAGTTAAGTTTCCAATGAGCCTTCCGGATTTGCCTCTGGTCAATTCGGCGATGTCTGGGTTTTTTTTCTGAGGCATTATCGAGGATCCAGTTGAAAACTCGTCTGCAAGAGTCGCGTACCCGAACTCATAAGAAACCCAGGCAATCACCTCTTCGCTAATTCTTGAAAGGTCGATCCCGATCAAACTCAAGATGAACACGAACTCCGCAACTAAGTCGCGACTGCTGGTGGAATCCATGCTGTTCTCGCTAACGCCCTTGAGCCCAAGCTCTTCGGCAACAAGCTTTGGATCAAGACCCAACGTGCTTCCGGCCAAAGCGCCGGCACCGTAGGCCGAACGATTCGCTCTTTTCCGCCAATCCTCTAGGCGCTGCAGGTTTCGAACCTGTGGCCAAGCATGCGCCAGCAAGTGGTGCGAGAGCAAAACCGGCTGCGCGAGCTGGAAATGTGTTCTACCGGGCATTGCAACACCAATGTGATTCTCAGCCTGGCTGCAAAGAGCGTCCAGGTAATCAAGGACCTGTGCCTCAATTGCGTCGGCTGCGTCCAACATAAAAATTCTGATCAGGGTGGCAATCTGGTCATTGCGTGAGCGACCGGCCCTAATCTTTCCGGCAAGCTGAGCCCCGGCTATTTGAATAAGCCCGCGTTCAAGAGCAGCGTGGACATCCTCTTCGGTTGCCTTTGGCACGAAGGAACCGTCTTCAACTCGCTTGGTTAGCTCAGCAACTGCTTTGTTCAGCACCGCAAGCTCATCTTTAGTGAGATAGCCTCCGGCATGAAGAGCCACCAGGTGGGCGGAAGTGCCCTTTAGGTCATAGGTCGCAAGTCGCCAGTCAAAATGAGTCGACTTGGAAAGAGCCTCGAGCGCCTCGCTCGGGCCGCCAGCAAACCGGCCTCCCCATAGTGAGTCTTTACTTTGCGCCATTTCTACCCAATTTCCTATTTCTCTAAAGTTTAGTTTTGTTCGGCAAGCCAGACCATCAAGGCCTTCTGCGCATGAAGCCTGTTTTCGGCTTCCTGCCAAACTCTTGACTGGCTGCCATCAATAACATCCGCGCTGACTTCAAAGCCTCGGTAAGCAGGGAGGCAATGAAGAAATATTGCGTCTTTTTCCGCCCCAGACATCAAAGCCGAGTCCACCGTGAAGGCTTGGAACACCAGGGCACGCTCTCGAGCTTGATCCTCCATGCCCATTGATACCCAGGTGTCAGTAACGACAACGTGAGCACCGGATACAGCTTCGACAGGATCATTAGACGAGGAAATCTTGCCTCCTTGATTACCCGCAATTTCTCGGGCTCGATCCAGCACAGCCGAGTCTGGCCCATAGCCTTCTGGAGCGGCGATCGAAACATCCATACCCGCCATGGCGCAGGCAACAAGGTAACTATTTGCCATGTTGTTATTGGCATCGCCCACGTAGGCAAGCTTTAGGCCCTCGGTTTTCCCGAAACATTCTTTTATTGTCATCAGATCTGCCAGCAACTGACATGGGTGCCAACTGTCGCTCAGTGCGTTTATAACTGGAACCGATGAATTGGCCGCCATTTCATCCAGCCCGGCCTGCGCATATGTCCGCCAGATGATCTGAGCTACTTGGCGCTCTAGCACCCTGGCCGTGTCAGCCACCGATTCCTTCTTGCCCAACTGCGAGACACCGCTATCAATGATTAAAGGAACTCCCCCTAGTTCTGCAATACCGACGGCGAAAGAAACTCTTGTCCTTGTAGAAGTCTTGTCAAAGATAACCGCCACGGTTTGAGGTCCAGCAAACGGCCTCTGGCTAAATCGGTCCGCCTTTAGCTTGATGGCGCTATCAATAATCTGGGCCTGCTGGGACGGAGTGATGTCATCGTCTTTCAAAAAGTGCTTGGTCAATCTGTCCCTAACTCGTTACCTGGGTTCCGACACCGGCTTTTGTGAAGATTTCCAGCAGGATGCTGTGCGGTTGTCTGCCGTCAATGATGTGGGCCTTTGGAACTCCACCTTGAACCGCCCGCAAACAAGCCTCCATTTTTGGAATCATCCCGGATTCAAGCTTAGGCATTAGTTCGGTTAGCTCCTCGACACTTATCTCAGACAAAAGCGAGTCTATTTCCGGCCAGTTCGCGTAGAGACCTGGGACATCAGTTAGCACCATCAACTTGTCAGCACCGAGCGCTATCGCGAGCGCCGATGCAGCTAGGTCAGCATTGACATTTAACAGTTGCCCTGAGTTAGACGGCGCAACTGAAGAAATAACGGGCACCTTGCCCTGGTCAAGTGCTTGAAGCACCGCCCTTGGATTGACAGTCTTCACTTCACCGACAAGGCCCAAATCGACTTCACCCTCCGAAGTGTGACCCTTTACCTTCACGGCCCTAAACAGGGAGTCGTCTTCACCAGAAAGCACGACGGTCTGTGCTCCCGATTCCTCAATTAGATCCGCTAAGTTTTTAGAGATCTGATTTCTAAGCACGTCTCTGACAACCGACATGGTCTTTTCGTCGGTATAGCGCATTCCGGCCCTGAACTCGCTTTCAATTCCAATTTCAGCGAGCCTGGCAGTTATTTGTGGCCCTCCGCCGTGCACCACGACCGGCTTAATGCCCACGAACCGAAGATATGCCATGTCCTGAGCAAATGCCAGTTGCAGCTGCTCGTCAACCATCGCATTCCCGCCGAACTTCACCACAACTATTCGCCCGTGGAACTCTCTAAGCCAATCCAGCGACTCGATCAGAGTTTCGGCCTTGAGCCTTGCAAGTGCTTGGTCTGTATTCGCTGGAATCATTAGCTTGAGTATGCGCTGTTCTCTTCGACGTAGCTGTGGGTTAGGTCATTGGTAACAACCGTAGCGCTGAGGCTGCCGGCATGAAGGTCTATAACCACCTGAACCTCTTTACCGCTCAAGTCAACCTTTGACCGATCTTCGGCCGGCTCCCCCTTGGAAGAAATCAATATGGAGTTGATAGACACGTCTATTCCGTAGGGATCAAATTCCGCTGAAGTTGTTCCAACCGCGGCCAAGATTCTGCCCCAGTTCGGGTCTTTGCCAAATATTGCAGCCTTGAACAGGTTGTTGCGAGCTACTGCCCTAGAAACCTCAAGGGCGTCATCCTCAGTCTTGGCGCCTTGAGTGGTGATGTGAATGTTATGACTCGACCCCTCGGCGTCATCTAATAACTTCAGCGCCAACTCCTTGCAAAGCTCAGTTAGCAATGCTGTGAACTCTGCTAAGTCCGGGGTTTTCTGGCTTGCTCCAGAGGACATCAAAGTCACTTGGTCGTTGGTCGACATGCAGCCATCCGAATCAAGTCGATCGAAACTCACTCGGGTGGCAGCCCTTAGGGCAGCGTCCAGCTGTTCACTATTCAAAACGGCATCGGTGGTGATAACCACAAGCATTGTTGCAAGGCCCGGGGCCAGCATGCCAGCTCCCTTTGCCATCCCGCCCAAAGCCCAACCGTCAGCGCTTGATCTCGATCCAAGCTTTGCCACGGTGTCAGTGGTCATAATTGCGTGAGCTGCGTCTTGTCCACCTGTTTCCGAAAGCGCATCAAATGCCGAGGTTACCCCGCTCAATAATTTAGGCCTGTCCAGCTGCTCGCCTATTAAGCCGGTCGAGCAAACAACAATTTCAGCTGCGGGGAATCCGCTAAGTTCCGCAAGTTTTTCTGCGGTCGCATGCGTCGTTTGAAAACCCTGCACGCCGGTGTAGCAGTTGGCTCCGCCGGAGTTCAAAACGATGGCCCTTGCCTGGCCACCAGCAATAACCTGCTTAGACCACAGGATTGGATTCGCAAGACAGCGATTTGTCGTGAACACCGCGGCCACGGCATTATTAGGTCCTTGGTTTACTACAAGGGAAACATCAAGACCGCCACTGGCTTTCAGGCCAGCGGCGACTCCGGAGGCTACAAATCCCTTGGGGCCTACAACGCTCATGGGGCGACCCCAATCGAGCTCAAGCCAACCTGCTCCGTCAAACCAAGAGCAATGTTCATGCACTGAATGGCGGCGCCAGCGGTTCCTTTGACCAAATTATCGATCGCGCTCACCACAACAACTTTCTGAGCGTGCTCATCAAAGGCGAGAGATATCTGGGCGTTATTCGTGCCCAATACGCTAGCGGTTCTTGGAAGCTGACCCTCCGGAAGCAGCTGGACAAAACTTTCTTCCCCGTAGGCGCTCTGATAAACATCTCGGAGATACTCAAGCGAAAAACGACTCGAAGGCTTTGCAGTATTAACTGCCAAAATTCCTCTGGACATCGGGACCAGAACCGGGGTCATAGAAACTGTCACCGGTTTGCCCGCTGCCAAGGACAGGTTCTGCTCAATCTCCGGCGTGTGTCGATGAGTTCCACCAACCCCGTAAGCTCTCGCAGATCCAAGAACCTCGGCTGCCAACAGATCGATGCTGCTTGCTTTTCCAGCTCCAGAGGTTCCAACCGATAACACTGAAACGATGTCATCGGGTTCGATAAGCCCCGCTGCCAGCGCCGGTGCCAATGCAAGAGAAACCGCGGTCACGTTGCAGCCCGGTATTGCTAAGCGCCTAACTTCACGAAGTTCAGTCCTGAGTTTACCTCCGGTTGCAAGCATTAGCTCTGGGAGGCCGTAGGGCCATGAGCCGGCGTGAGTAGTTTGGTAATAAGTTTCCCAAGCGGCTGCGTCTTGCAATCTAAAATCAGCTCCGCAGTCAATCACCATGACGTGGGTAGGAAGCTGCGCCGCCAGTTCCGCACTTTTGGTGTGCGGCAAGGCAAGAAATACAACTTCGTGTCCCGCCAGACTCTCAACCGAAGTTTCTACTAAGACTCGATCGGCAAATTCCGGGATATGAGGCTGGAGCTGGCCAAGACTTTGACCCACATTGCTGTGTCCAGTGACGGCTCCTAGGTCGAGCATCGGATGCGCTGCTATTAGGCGCAAAAGCTCGCCGCCAACGTACCCGCTTGCTCCAGCAACCGCCACCTGAATAGTCATTTAGCCCCTTAGTGTTGCGCCGAATTGTTGGTTTGCAAGCTCGACGGCCTGATCCCTGGCTGCAGTAGCCTCCGCCTGGGTAAGAGTGCGATCATGAGCTCGATATAGAAGCGCGAAAGTCAGGGATTTTTGGCCAGCGTCTAAACCTTTACCCCGGTAGTCATCAACCAAGCGGATTTCTTCTAGTAGATCTCCGGCACCGGTCACGATGCTCTTGGTCAAATCGGCGGCACTGACCTGGACATCAACCACAAGAGAAATGTCCTGCGTCAAGAAAGTCATAACGCCAAGCTCCTGGGCCTGAACCAAGTCCGGAGCCAAAGCAAAAATTTCATCCAGATTCAACTCAAACACTCCAACGGATCTGGGTAGGTGGTTTTGTGAAGCTAGCTCCGGGTGAACTTCGCCGACAAATCCCACCACTTTTCCAGCCACCAACACGTTCGCGGCTCGTCCCGGGTGAAGGCCAGCAATCTCAAGTTGCTTTAGCTCAAAAGAAACCGCAGCCTGCTGCATAACTATCTCTACTGCGCCCAAGGCCTGTGGGTAGCCTGCCGGTATCGAGTGCTGCCCTGGGCTTTGAGGTAACCAGTCGCCCGCAAGTAGACCAGAAACCAACCTCGGCTGCATTGGTATTGCCGCCTTTAGCGCGGCCAGAGTTGTTTCCGAGGGTCGCTCATTACCCGCGGGCAAAGCGGTCACGGCACTGCCGCCATTTGGCAGAAATACCGAACCCTCTTCTAGTAAAGCTATGTCGGTGGATCCGCGAGAAATGTTTCTGGCGGCAGCGGAAATCAATCCTGGAACCAATGACGTTCTTAAGAAACGCGCCTCAGACTGCATTGGGTTTTCAAGCTCCACACCAACAACTGAGCCCATCCAGCCGTTTTGCTCAGCAGATACAAACGGGTAGTTCAGAACCTCGATGAATCCAGCACCGGTGAGTCCTGATAGCACCCGGCGTCGAAGTTTCTGCCTTGATGTAAGGCCACGCCCCGGAGGCGCAACCGGCAGCCTGGCTGGAATTTTGTCGTATCCGATAAGCCTTGCGACCTCTTCAACCAAGTCCGTCTTATGAGTAATGTCAGGACGCCAGCTAGGCACAATGACCTGAACGAGATCGTCAATTTTGGTAACCGTGCATCCGATTTCCTCGAGGCTTGCAATCACTTGGTCCGCCGAGTACTCGACACCCACCAATTGGCCAGGATAATCAAGTTTCATCTCTATAGCTGCGGGTTCAAACACGCTTGCGTATTCGGCCCCGACGCCGCTAAAACTCCCAGAGGCAAGCTCAGTCAACAACCCAGCTGCCCTTGAGGCCGAAGCCCTGGAGATCGAACTATCTACTCCACGCTCAAACCGCTTTGATGCTTCGGACGGGAGCTTATGGCGTCTCGCACTTCTTGCAATCGAGATCGGATCGAAAATCGCCGCCTCTATAAGAACCGACTTAGTGGTCGAACTAACCTCGGTCCGGGCGCCACCCATCACGCCGGCGATTCCTATCGGACCCTGCTCATCACAGATTAGTAAGTCTTCTTCGTGAAGCTTTCTGGTTTTTTGATCTAGGGTTACGAGCTCTTCGCCGGCCTTTGCCCGGCGAACACTGATGCCGCCAACTAGCTTGTCAAGATCGTAAGCGTGCAGTGGCTGACCGAGCTCGAGCATCACATAGTTAGTGATGTCCACTGCTATTGAGATCGAGCGCATACCGGCCAGCTTGAGACGGCTTACCATCCAATCCGGAACCTTCGCCTCAGCGTCCAGGCCAGCAACTCCAACCAGGACAAACTGACTGCAGCCAGCCTTGCCGTGGATGGGGGCACTGTCCTTCACTTCGAGCGTAAAGCCGGAACCCATTACCGGCTCAATGGCAAGAACCGGGTCTTGGAACTTCACTCCGGTTGCATGCGAATACTCTCTTGCTATGCCTCTAATTGACAGGCAGTAGCCGCGGTCCGGAGTCACGTTGACCTCTGCGGCAGACTCGTCCAAACCCAGCAGTGCTATTGCATCCAGGCCAATCTCAGGGTCAAGACCTATAGAGCTGAGGACAAGAATTCCTTCGTGCTCATCTCCCAGCCCTAGTTCTTTAGCCGACGCGATCATTCCATCAGACACGTGTCCGTAGGTTTTTCTGGCCGCAATCTCGAACCCTCCGGGCAAAACCGCACCTGGCAGGCTTACTACAACCTTGTCTCCTGCCACGAAATTAGCTGCACCACAGACGATGCCCCTGATCTCTTCGTCGCCGCTGGTTGCAACTCGGACTTGGCACCAACGAATAGTTTTCCCATTTTTCTGCTCTTCGACCTCGAAGGACACCACTTCCCCGACGACCACCGGTCCGGAAATGTCCCCACCGTGGGAGCCTTCTTCTTCGAGGCCAACTTTCACGAGTTCAGCCATCACGTCATTCGGGGTGGCTTTAGAGCCAAGCTCAACCATTTCGCCGAGCCATCCAAGTGGAATTCTCATCTAGATCACCGATCCAAACTGAGCGCTAAAACGAACATCGGCTTCGACCATGTCGTGCATGTCTTTCACGCCGTTTCTAAACATCAAAGTTCTCTCAATACCCATCCCGAATGCGAATCCGGAATAGACCTCGGGATCAATTCCTGCGGCGAGCAACACGTTTGGATTGACCATGCCGCAGCCACCCCACTCGACCCACCGCGGTCCGCCTTTGGCGTCCGGATGCCAAACATCCAGTTCTGCAGAGGGCTCAGTGAAAGGGAAAAAACTCGGCCGCAATCTGATTTTGGCCTCATCGCCAAACATCACTCTTGCAAAGTGCTCCAAAGTTCCCCGAAGGTCGGCCATGGTCAGACCCTTATCGATCGCCAAACCCTCCACCTGATGGAAAACCGGTGTGTGGGTTGCATCTAACTCATCGGTTCTAAAGACCCTGCCCGGGCACAGCACATAAACCGGTAGTTCACGCTCGAGCAAGGATCTAACCTGAACAGGAGAAGTGTGAGTCCGCAACAGTAGGTGATTCTCAACTGGCTTCACAAAGAAAGTGTCCTGCATTGCCCTGGCTGGGTGGTCCGGGTGAAAATTCAAGGCGTCGAAATTAAACCATTCGTTTTCAAGCTCAGGGCCATCGGCTATCTCCCAGCCCATGCCAACGAACACATCGCTGACCTGATCCATCAAAAGAGATAACGGGTGCCTTGCGCCGAGCCTTAAAAACTTCGGTGCAGCAGTCATGTCAACTTTTTCGTTCGCAAGAGCCTCGTTGGCCGCTAGCGACTCGAGTTTGACTTCTTTTTCCTCAAACGCTTGATTTAGCTGTGCCCTTGCCCCTCCAACTAACTTGCCAGCCTCGGCTTTTTGCTCATTCGGGACTGCCTTGATCAAAGCATTTAGCCTGCTAATTGGGGAGTTCTCTCCAACAATCTGGGCCTTCTGGCTTCTTAGGGTCGCCGCATCTTCAACAGCCGCCAAAGCGCTTAGGGACTCTTGCAGCGCCTGGGCTACTACTTCGGGAGTTAATTTCTCTGACATCGGGACAAGTTTAGCGATTAGTGTGCTGAGCGACCGCAGTGAGATACAGGCAAATTGAAGCCGCTATACCTAGGTTCAATGATTCGGCGGCACCATAAATAGGCAAAGACATGGTCTTATCCGCTTTTTTAGCAACCTCATCGGTAACACCATGAGCCTCATTACCAAAAACCCAAGCGGTTGGCTTTGCCATTTCCGCCACAGAAACTTCAGTGACATCTTGACCTGAAGAGCTAGAAGAAAACACTTGAATGCCGGACGCCTTTATCTTGCTGATCGCCTCAACTAGGTCCTGATCTACGACGATAGGCACATTCAGGATGCTTCCTGCGGTTGACCTGACTACCTTCGGGTTATAAACATCCACCGAGTCAGGGCTCAGAATAACCGCGTCCGCACCGGCCGCATCAGCGGCCCTTATTATCGAGCCGAGATTACCGGGATCCCGACCTTGATCGATAAGTGCCAACAAAACCGGCTCTGTTGAAAGAAGCTTGTCGAGCTTGATGTCCAAGTGATGAACGACTGCCACCACCCCTTGCGGGGTTCTGGTGTCGGAAATTTTGCTCATAACTTCGTCGGTGACTTCTTCGATGGCGACACCCAAATCGGATAGTCCAGCCAAGATTTCACGATACCGCTCCCAAGCCGAGGAGGTCACGAAGACCTCTTCAACTAGACGGGGAGATTTCTCTAGCTCTTTTAGGCCCTGTGGCCCTTCAAGCAAAAAGAGCCCGGTTTCATACCGGGCGTCTTTTTGGTTCAGTCGAACAATCCCCTTGACCCTGTTGGATCTGGGATCATCCAACATTAGCTAGCCTTTGGAGCGTTCACGTCCTTTGGCAATGCTGCCTTCGCCGAGGCAACCAAGGTTGCGAAAGACTTAGGGTCATGAATTGCCATGTCGGACAAAATTCTGCGGTCTACCTCAATACCAGCGAGGTTGAGCCCCTGGATGAAGCGGTTATAAGTCATACCGTTTAGACGAGCCGCAGCGTTGATTCGCTGAATCCATAGTCTGCGGAAATCACCCTTGCGCTTACGACGATCGTTGTACGCGTAGACAAGCGAGTGCAGCAACTGCTGCTTTGCCTGACGATACAGTCTCGAGCGTTGTCCGCGGTAACCCTTGGCGCGCTCTAGAGCGACTCTGCGCTTTTTGTGCGAGTTGACAGCATTTTTTACTCTTGCCATGTTCTTACTCCTTCTTAGTCAGCCCTAGCGGCCGAGCTGCCTTTTAAGCTTCTTGAAATCTGCTGGGGAAACGACCTGGTCTGCATTCAGGCGACGCTTGCGCCTGGAGGACATGTGCTCCTGGTTGTGTCGCATGTTGATCTGCTGCTTCATCAGCTTGCCGCTGCCAGTAAAGCGGAAACGCTTTTTGGCGCCCGAATGGGTCTTCATCTTCGGCATGAGCTCTCCTTTTAGTTCTCTTGCTCCACAGCAGGCTTCTGCTGTGCCTTTTTAGCCTCTGCTCGAGCTTCGGCCTTGTTCTTGAGCGGACCTATAACCATGACCATGCTTCGGCCATCGATTGATGGATTCGACTCAACTGTTCCAAATTCGGTAACTTGGTCAGCTAAATTCCTGAGTAACTTGACACCCATTTCGGGTCGAGACTGCTCTCTACCGCGAAATACAACCATTACCTTGACTTTGTCGCCGGCCTTGAGGAACTTTCGAACCTGTCCCGCCTTTGTCTCATAGTCATGGCTATCAATCTTCAAACCAAATCGAACAGTCTTCAAAACTGTGTTGACCTGGTTCTTGCGAGCCTCACGGACCTTTTGGGCAGCTTCGTACTTGAACTTGCCGTAATCCATAATCTTGCAAACAGGAGGGCTTGAGCCAGGCGAAACCTCGACTAGGTCAAGGTCGGCCTCTCTAGCCAACTTGAGTGCTTGATCAATATCAACAACGCCTACTTGCTCTCCAGCTGGTCCCACAAGACGAACCTGTGCCACCCGAATACGCTCATTAATGCGAGGATCGCTGATAATTTCTCCTTAATAACTGGTTTTGACCACGCAAGCGTGCAGAAATAAATCAACTCTCTTACCCGGCAGCCTATTTAGAAGGCGGCTGACAGGTGGGATTGTAATCCACTTCTGACCGAGCAATAGCTCGGAGCCTCAGGTAGCCTAGCAGAGCATTTGAATATTGAGAAGAGGAAAAGTGGAAGAAGATTTAGCTCGTGACATCGCTGAAGTTCCAGCTGTCGAGGTTATTAACACAACCGCGGTGCACCTAATGAGTGCTGCTGCGGTTCAGTGCGGGCTGTCCGACGACACTCCAGGTGACCTAGCCGAGGCACGAAAGCTGATCACTGCGCTGGCAGGTCTAGTTAGCGCTGCTGCAGGAGAAATCGGCGACCACCACGCTCGCCCCCTGAGAGACGGTCTTAGATCCTTGCAGCTTGCCTTCCGGGAAGCCTCGTTTATAAAAGATGCCCCCGGTCAAGGACCCGGAGAGAAATACACGGGACCAGTTTCCTGACCTAAATAACGGAAATTATTTTCAGCTTAAAAGAATCGACGAAGTCATCAAGGCTCTCAGCCCTTAGGTGCGCGACAAAACTGGTCAGAGCACTCTCTAGATCTTCGGCGGTCAAGCCTGGCCTCATGCCGACCTCAATTACTATTTCCTCCGCTACAAGCCTTGCCTCTGGGTCGCCGGCCGACACTCCGGCCATAACAACGTCTTCTACCTCCTTGACGGCATGGGCAATCACACGCTTCACTTCGGGGCCAGAAACCGCGTCAATTATCTCCAGGTCTTGAGCCAAAGCCGCGAGTTCAGTCCTGCGAAGGGCCCGTGCATGAGTTCCTGGATTAATAATTACTCGCGTGTGACCCTCACCGACTGCTGCGACGCAAAGCTTATTTATCGACACCGGCACGGGACGCGCATCGGGCTTCCAAGAAAGCATATCTGCGACCGAAGTAAAGGCAGGGATTGCAGTTCTGTCATCCGGAGTCGCCACAGCGACTATTGCCAAGTCCGCACTTTTATCAACTGTTTGACCGTGGGGGCCAATACCGGTCTGTCCAATCTCAGCAATTAGCGGGACCAGCAGACGCTGTCCACGAAGTGACTCAATGAAACTCATTTTGACAAACGGAGTGGCTGACAGAGCCGCCGCAATTAGTTCTGGAGTTTCACCGTCATCTTCTGCCCAAGGATTCTCCTCAAATGAGCGTCCCTTCCAAGGGACGCCAGCCGAATCGACAAACGGGCTTTCAGTCAATGGCCGGTCGCTATCGCCAAGGCTTGCTCCAGCGTGAAGCGGCCTGCGTAAAGCGACTTGCCTAAAATCGCACCCTCCAGGCCAAGCGGAACCAAATCAACTAGGTCCTGAATGTCCTGGAGAGTAGAAATACCCCCGGAAGCCACGACAGGCTTTTTGGTGTGCTTCATCACTAACTTCAAGAGCTCGAGGTTCGGGCCTTTCAGGGTTCCATCTTTGGTAACGTCCGTCACGACATATCTGGCGCAGCCATCCGCTTCCAGCCTCGCCAAAACCTCAAGCAGGTCTCCGCCCTCTTTGGTCCACCCTCGAGCAGCCAGCGTGCTTCCCCGCACATCTAAACCAACGGCAATCTGGTCACCGTATTTGCCGATTACTTTTGATGTCCACTCCGGATCCTCAAGTGCGGCGGTTCCGAGATTAACTCGCGCAGCACCAAGCTCCAGAGCTGCCTCAAGCGAGTGATCGTCGCGAATGCCTCCAGAAAGTTCAATTTTTACTGAACCGCTTTGGGCTACCACGTCAGCGATCACCTCTCGATTGTGCCCGCGACCAAATGCGGCATCAAGATCAACCAGGTGAATCCACTCTGCCCCGGCCGCAATCCAATCTTGCGCTGCCGTAATAGGGTGCCCAAAATCTTCTTCGGTCCCTGCCTCACCCTGAGTAAGACGCACAGCCTTGCCGGATGCAACGTCGACCGCGGGTAGTAGCTCAAGCTTCAAGGTGTCTCCTAGATAGATTCAATCCAATTTGAAAGTAACTTCAAACCGGCTGGGCCAGATTTTTCGGGGTGAAACTGAGTGGTTGACAGCGGACCATTTTCAACTGCCGCGAGAAATCGTTCGCCGTGGTTAGACCAGGTCAAGTGAGCCGGGATAAATGGAGGTCGGATATCAAGTTCCCAAGCCACGGCAGCATAGGAGTGAACGAAGTAAAAACGCTCCTTTTCAACTTCACTAAACAAAATCGAGTCCGAGGGTGCCTCGACTGTGCTCCACCCCATGTGGGGCAATCTTGGAGCATCGAGCAAAGTTACAGTCCCGGGCCATTGCCCTAGGCCCTGAGTTTCAACGCCGTGCTCCAAACCGTTTTCAAACATCACCTGCATGCCAACGCAGATCCCAAGCACCGGTCTAGAAGCAGTCAGCCTCTTATCAATGAGGCGATCGGCACCATGCGCAGTTAGCTTTTCCATAACCGAACCAAAGGCCCCAACACCGGGAACTACTAAGCCGTCAGATTGATAGATGTTATTGGCGTTGTCCGTGAGAGTTACATCCGCGCCAGCTTCGGTTAGCGCCTTGCAGACGGAATGGACGTTGCCACTGCCGTAATCAAGAACTGTGACCGATTTGGTCACAAGCTCCCCTTGGTCGATGGCACGCCTACAACGCGAGGATCCAGAGCTACCGACTGCCTTAGCGCTCGCGCAAAAGCCTTGAACTGAGACTCGGCTATGTGGTGGGCATCTCGACCCGCCAAAACATTTATGTGGACCGTAAGGCCAGCATTGTGTGCAATTGCCTCAAACACGTGCCGTACCAATGACCCAGTGAAGTGCCCGCCAATCAAGTGGTACTCAAACCCAGCTGGCTCGCCTGAGTGAACCAAAAAAGGCCTGCCTGAAACATCCACGACTGCTCGAGCTAATGCCTCGTCCAACGGAACGGTTGCGTCTCCGTAGCGACTAATTCCCTGCTTCTCACCGAGTGCCTGAGCAAGCGCCTGACCCAAAACAATCGCAACATCCTCAACGGTGTGGTGTGCGTCGATTTCAACATCGCCGCTAGCAACAACATTTAGGTCTATTAGAGAGTGCTTAGAGAATGCAGTCAGCATGTGGTCATAGAAGGGCACACCGGTTGAGATTTCACTCTTTCCGGTGCCGTCAAGATTGATTGATAACTCAACCGACGATTCACTTGTCTTGCGACTGATTTTTGCTTCCCGATTCACAGCTGTTCCTTTGGCTCTAGTGCCTCTAGTTTAGTCAAGCAGCAATGCCAGCTCGCCAAGTAATTTTGTGGTCTCGGCTTCGGTTCCGGCTGTGACTCGCAGACAGCCCGGAATTCCGATGTCCCTCACGATAATCCCCTTGGCCAGCAGGCTCTCAAAAATAACTTGAGTGTCTTCGAACCCTTGAATTAGGACGAAGTTCGCATCCGATGGCAAGGGCTTGAGGCCCATTTTTAAGACGCCGACCATAATTCGATCGCGCTGAACTTTAATCTGCTCGATATTAGCCAGCAGTTGACCGCTTGTCTCCAGCGCCGCCATGGCTGCCGCCTGAGTCAGTGCAGACAAGTGATACGGCAGCCTAACAATGCGCATGGCATCAACCACGGCAGCATCGGCAGCCATGTAGCCAACCCTCGCTCCGGCAAAGGCGAATGCCTTGCTCATGGTGCGGCTTATTACTAGACGTGGTCGTCCAGGTAGTAGCGATATAGCGCTTGGAGAGTCAGAAAACTCCTGATAGGCCTCATCAATAAGCAGCATTCCCTCGAAGCTCTCGTAGGCCGCTTCAATTACGTCCAGCGAGCTACCGGTTCCAGTTGGGTTATTTGGCGAACAAAGGATAACTACTTGAGGCTCCGCTCTTTGGATTTCCTCACGCACATACTCACTGGTCAGAGAATAACCATCGAGCCGGGGAAGCAACTGGTATTCGGTTAGGGTCGTTCTTGCAATGTTCGCGTACATCGAATAAGTAGGACCAAAGCTCATTGCCTTTGCCTCTGGACCCCCAAAGACTTGAAAAAACTGCTGCAAAATTTCATTCGAGCCGTTTGCAGCCCAAATTTGCTCTGCCGCCAAGTTTCCACCCAGGAACTCAGCGAGCATTTTACGAAGCTCCATGAACTCACGATCGGGATACCTGTTAAGTGTTAGAGCGGCTTCCGCAGTTCGCTGGACAATTCTCAGCGCGACATCTTCGGGAATTCCAAAGGTGTTTTCATTTACATTAAGTCTGATTGGAACATCGACTTGAGGGGCGCCGTAGGGCAGCTGTCCGACCAAGTCTGGTCGTATGGGCAGATCATCGAGGTTAGTCACCCCTCAAGATTAGCGAATGAGTTGGAACCCAAGCGACTCAGGGAAGAGCTATTTGCTGACCAGGAGTCAATTCGACAGTTTCAAGAGCATTTACCATAACAACCCGCGCAATCCAGTCTCTGGGATCCTGAGAAGGAGCGTACTTGTCCGCCAGCTCCCAAAGCGAGTCACCTGACTGCACCGTGACAAATTCAAGAGTTCCCCCAGGGGCGCTTCCAGCAAAAGAGCCGGTGATTCCTAAGATGCTGATTGCAAAACTGAGAGCGAGAATTACAACTGCGCGTACCAAACGCCTCGGATTTGTAAGCCGATAGTTTCCAAGAACTAACATGTTGTGTCCCTTCAGTCCGAATACTTGTTTCGAACACTTGTTCTAAGTTTACGCAGCCTTTTCGAAAAAGCAAGCATTTCTGAATGAATATTTGTGGCTTTATCGAAAATGTGTTTGGTATTTGCTATAAATACGAATACAGTTTCGATACAGGTAGTAAACAGCTACCCTCAGACATTTTGAAGAAGGGGCACGCATGGACACCTCGAACTTGACTAATGTTCAGCAGAGAATTCTCACTGTCATAGCCGAATCGATGGCTGGCCGCAATTACGCGCCCTCAATGAGAGAGATTGGTGAGGCCGTCGGGCTATCCTCAACGGCGAGCGTCTCTCATCAACTAAACAAGCTCGAGCTTCTTGGATTTATTAGTAGAGATCCAAGACGCCCTCGAACAATCGACTTGCTAGGACTAGAGCCAGCCGGAGAAATCATCAACCCCGACGCGGCGATGGTTCCGCTTGTAGGTCGAATCGCAGCCGGTGGTCCGATAACGGCAGAACAAAACGTTGAAGATGTCTTTGCTCTCCCCCGCCAGCTTGTGGGGCAGGGCGACTTGTTTTTGCTAAAGGTCGTCGGAGAGTCAATGATTGATGCCGCTATTTGTGACGGCGACTGGGTAGTGGTTCGTCAGCAGCAGACCGCTGAGAACGGCGACATAGTAGCCGCAATGCTCGAAGAAGAGGCGACAGTCAAAATGTTCAAACAACGCGACGGAAACACCTGGTTGCTTCCAAGAAACTCGGCATTCGAGCCAATTCCTGGGGAGCACGCCGTAATTCTCGGCAAGGTAGTTGCTGTCCTTAGGGCCGTCTAGTAAGGCTTGCCAATTCCGCAGCTAGGTCTTCCCGCACCAACGCTTTGACCTTGGTACCACCCTCTACGTATTCAATGGACTGCACTTTTCCGGCCACGTGAATTCTTGACACTAAATCTCCGCGGTCATAGGGAATCAGCCCGTCAAACAAGACCTCTGGTCGGGGCAATGAAGACGCAATGGCGGCCTCAAGTTCTGCGATACCTAGGCCCGTCCTCGAAGACACTAAAAATGCCCCGGGACAAAGGCCTCGCAGCCTGATGTGCTCCTCTTCGGAAACTAAATCGGCTTTATTGAAAACAATCAACTCTTCGATTGCGGAAGCATCTACCTCGGCGACTACTAGGCGGACGGTTTGGATCTGTCCGAGTGGGTCGGGGTCGGTCGCGTCCACGACATGAACAATCAAATCTGCACCCGCAATTTCTTCGAGGGTAGACCTAAATGCCTCGACCAATTGGTGAGGTAACGAGCGCACAAAACCAACGGTGTCGGCAAGCGTATAACTTCTTCCGTCCGGTGTCTCGTGCCTCCTGATTGTTGGGTCAAGAGTCGCAAAAAGTGCGTTCTCCACCAAAACACCGGCCTTGGTGAGCCTGTTAAGCAGAGAGGATTTTCCTGCGTTGGTGTAGCCGGCGATTGCCACCTGAGGCACTCTCGCTTTTTCCCGCTTGAGTCTTTTGGTATCTCGAGCGCTCTTCATCAAGGCAATTTCACGACGCAATTTGGCCATCTTGGTGTTGATTCGTCTTCTATCAAGTTCGATCTTGGTCTCACCGGGCCCACGCGACCCTATTCCAACACCACCGGCAGCCTGGCCTCCGGCTTGCCTGGACATCGACTCGCCCCAACCGCGCAATCTTGGGAGTAGATACTCAAGCTGCGCAAGTTCGACTTGGGCTTTTCCTTCTTTGCTCTTGGCGTGCTGGGCAAAAATATCAAGAATGATCGCAGTTCGGTCCACTACCTTGACCTTGACTATGTCTTCCAGGGTTCTTCGCTGCGATGGGGCAAGCTCGGCATCAGCTATGACGGTGTCGGCGCCAACTTCCTTGACTAACTCCCTGAGCTCTTCTGCTTTTCCCTTTCCAAAGTAACTCGCGGGGTCGGGCTTTGCGCGTCTTTGCAGAAGTCCGTCCAGCACTTCAGCTCCAGCAGTCTCGGCAAGGGCAGCCAGTTCACGGAGCGAGTTTTCGGCTCGGGTCACTGTGCCAGTCCCCCAAACACCAATTAGGACCACCTTTTCGAGGCGCAGCTGTCTGTACTCGACCTCTGAAATATCTTCTAGTTCGGTCGAAAGCCCGGGGACTCGTCTAAGCGACGCCCGCTCTTCCAGCTCGAGCTGGTCGCCGTCATACTCGGACGCGGGCGCTAGGGAGCCGCGGCGTAAAATTCGGTCGATAGTAGATTCTGGTTCCATTGTTGTTTAAGACTAAGCCTGTATTAGATTTGGCGCATGGCGATGGAGCACTATTTCAGCTCAGAGCCGACAGCGAAGAAAATTGAAACTGAGGTTTCATTTGAAGTTGACGGTGTGAGATTTGACATGGCTGCCGCAAGCGGAACCTTTAGCTCCACACAACTAGACCCCGGTACCAAGGTTCTTCTTTCCCAAACTTCGCTACTACCAAAAGATGGAAACGTACTCGATCTAGGTTGCGGGTGGGGTCCGATAGGGATCGTGATTGCAACTCTATGTCCAGCTGCAAAAGTTCATGCGGTAGATATCAACCAGCGGAGCATCGAGCAGACCCGAGCGAACGCCGATCGAATTGGACTTACAAATCTCAGCATCTGTCTTGCCGACGACCTACCCTCGGACTTGAAATTTGACGCGATCTGGTCAAACCCACCAATTCGAATTGGCAAAGTTGCGCTGCACGAATTATTAAGAACCTACATTCCTCGGCTCGAGGCCGGCGGAAAAGCTGTTTTTGTAGTTCAGAAGAATTTGGGGGCCGATTCACTGGTGCGCTGGCTAGCAGAGGAATACCCGAGTCATGATGTTTCCAGATTAGGGACAGCAAAGACCTACAGAATTATCGAAGTGGTTAATCCTGCCAAGTCCCAGAGTAAGTAAGTACTGCCGGGCCACTGATTGAAACGTGTTCGCCGTCCTCGGTTGGAAACATCCTGACAGCAACCTCTCCCCCAGGAACTTTCACCTTCCAAAAGTTTTGAGTCCCCCCAGCCCAGTGTCGAATTGCAAGGGCTGCAGCCGCTATGCCGGTACCACAACTCATGGTCTCCCCGGAGCCGCGTTCGTGGACCCTCATGGTTAGCCCTGCAACACCTTTATTGATAAGAGGCTCATCCAGGACCACATATTCAACGTTCGCGCCGTCTTCCGGCAGGGGCTCTAGGACTGGGGCTTTCACAAGCTCTAAGCCCTGCAGCTCCTCGAGATCCGCAAGCGCAACCACAACGTGAGGGTTGCCAACATTCACAGAAAGACCAGGCCTGGAGACTTGAAGCCCTTGAGTGCTGACAAGGGTTTGGTCGTCCCCGATTGAAAATAGACCCAAGTCAACCGCCAACCCATTCACCGTTGCAGTTAGATCCTTGATGCCGTTCCTCGTAGCGACCGGCAAAGTGCTGCCATCTGTTAGCGTCGCCAATCCATTTTCCAGCAAATAGCGGGCAAAAACTCGAATGCCATTTCCGCACATCTCTGCCCTAGAACCGTCAGAGTTTCTGTAGTCCATGAACCAAATAGCTTCCGGCTCGTCCTCCAGCAGCTCCGCCACCTCGGAATCCTTGGCGGTGGGCTTCACAATAATTAGGCCGTCGGCACCAATTCCAAAATGCCGGTCACACATTGCGGCAACCTGATCTGCACTCAGATCGACTTGTCCGGCCTTATCAAGCACGAGGATGAAGTCGTTACCCGTTCCGTGCCCTTTTGTGAATTCGATTTTCATACCCCAAGCCTAATTCGCTCCAATGCGGACTGGAGCAATTCCGGGGAGTCCGGCAACCAATGAGTGCGACGATCTCGCTTAAACCAGGACATTTGCCTTCTCGCATATCGGTTAGTTAGGCGAATCGTGTCTTGAATTGCCGAAGCTTCATCAAGTTCTCCGGAGATTTGTTGAAAGACTTGTTGATAGCCGATAGCAGCACGTGCGGTTTTGGATAGCAGCGTTTTGCCCTCTAGAAGTCGCCCCGCCTCGTCAATTAAGCCCTGCGACCACATTCCTGCCACACGGTCTGCAATGCGTGGCTTCAGAACGTCTCTGTCAACATCGATGCCAATGGTGAGAGTGGGGACAAGGTACTCGGGGTCCGGAAGCGTAGAGACAAATGGCAGTCCTGTTATCTGAATCACCTCGAGTGCTCTGATGACCTTTCGAACATTATTGCTGTGGATTTTCTTTCCAGACTCTGGATCTAGCCTCGCAAGCTGGTTGTGCATTTCAAGGTTGCCAACAACCTCCGCCTGAGACTCGAGTTGGTCTCGAATTTCCTTATCGGTTGGAGCGAAATCAAAATAATCGAGAGCGGCCGCTAGGTAGAACATGCTCCCGCCCACAAACACCGGCAACTTCCCTCGAACCCTTATCTCGTTGGCAGTGTCTATTGCCAGCTTGCTATATTCGGCCGCTGTCATTTCCGCGCTTGGTTCAATCGCGTCTATCAAGTGATGTTCAATACCCCGACGCTGATTTTTGGGCAATTTTGCTGTTCCGATGTCCATGCCCCGATAAAGCTGCATCGCATCCGCATTAATAATTTCGGCCGGCTGCCCAGACGATTCCAGCGCTTCGACTAAAGATAAGGCCAGCCCGGACTTGCCCGAGGCAGTAGGGCCAACGATAGCTAGGGCGCTAAACCCCACTTTTCACTCTGATCGGTAAGCCAAGTGAAACTTTGGACTCCCCGGGACCCGGGACACCGCAGCTCTCGAGCTGACGACGGTCATAGGCGTCCCCACCGGCAGTTCTACGGACCTCGTATAGCCCGCCAGGCGCGTAGTCGGCAACAAGGAAATATGGAGCCGCTCTGGTGATTCTGAGCCTCACGGCGTCACCTGGACGAGGAGCTTCCTGGCCCTCTGGAACATCGAAGTGGACAAGTCGGTTATCTTTCGCTCTTCCAGTTAGGCGATCGGTCTGAGAGTCCTTGCGACCTTCATTGGCTGAAGCCAGCACCTCAACCTCTGTCCCAACCAGGAGCTTATTTTCCTCCCAAGCAACTTCGTTGACGACTGCTAGAAGGCGTTCGTATCTTTCTTGAACTACTTCCTTAGGAAGCTGATCGGGCATTTCGGCAGCTGGAGTTCCCGGCCGCTTCGAGTATTGATAGGTGAAGCAGGCTGCAAACCTCGATTTTCTAACGACGTCTATGGTGTCCTGAAAATCCTGTTCTGTCTCGCCCGGAAAGCCCACAATTATGTCGGTTGTTATCGCAGCTTCCGGCATTACCGCGCGAACGCGATCGAGAATCCCCAGATACTTTGACGCTCGGTAACTGCGCTTCATGTCCTTCAGAACCTTGTCCGAACCAGACTGCATTGGCATGTGTAGTTGGGGCATAACGTTCGAGGTTTCAGCCATCGCGGCAATCACGTCGTCCGTAAATGACGCAGGGTGAGGAGATGTGAATCTGAGCCGTTCAAGCCCCTTGATTTCACCACACGCCCTCAACAATTTGGCGAATGCACCGCGATCACCGAACTCAACTCCGTATGCATTGACGTTTTGGCCCAACAGGGTAACTTCGATTGCCCCATCAGCAACGAGTGCTTCGACTTCGGCCAAAATCTCCCCGGGGCGTCGGTCCTTCTCCTTGCCCCTCAGCGTTGGGACTATGCAGAAGGTGCAGGTGTTATTACAACCCACCGAAATCGACACCCAGCCGCTAAACGGGCTCTCACGCTTGGTTGGAAGAGTAGAGGGGAAAACCTCCAAGGATTCCAGGATTTCGATTTGAGCCTCAGCATTGTGCCTTGCTCGCTCCAGCAGAACCGGCAGGGAGCCCATGTTGTGGGTTCCGAACACCACGTCCACCCAAGGCGCCCGCTGCAAGATTACGTCCTGATCCTTCTGCGCCAAACAGCCGCCAACGGCAATCTGCAGCTTAGGATTAGCCTCTTTTTTGGGAAGCAACATACCGAGCGTTCCATAAAGCTTGTTGTCCGCGTTCTCACGAACGGCGCAAGTATTAAAAACAACTATGTCCGGGTCTTTCCCCTTACTTTCCTCATAGCCAGCTGAGTCAAGCAGTCCAGAGATACGCTCAGAATCGTGAACGTTCATTTGGCACCCAAAGGTGCGGACTTCGTAGGTAAGAGACATGACAGGCTTGATTTTAGTCGTTAGACCTAATTTCGCGAAGTGCGCTAGAAACCATTGACGAGCTGAAGCCTCTCCTCATCAAGAATCCCGAGACTCTTCTGTATCTCGCATCGAGTTCTAAACTTGCCAGCCGGTCCCAACGAGCCCTACCTAATTCCAGAACCAGCTTCTCTTCATCTTCTCTAGTTATACCCGAAACAGCCTCTTCAACTAAAGACCTATCCACGCCCTTTTGTTGTAATTCTCTGCTGATAATTCTTGAAGATTTCCCTTTTTCGACTCTGGAGCGAACGTAGGCAGCGGCAAAAACTGAGTCGTCAATCAACTGGACTTCCTCGAACCGATCCAGAAGAGGCTGTGCTATCTCCGGAGGAATCTCTCGTTTTTCAAGAATTTGGGCTAGCTGCCATTTAGTCTTCATGCTTCGAGAAAGCTGGAAAAGCAGCACGTTACGTGCGCGCTTTTCCAGCTTCTCTTGAGACCGTGTTTCTTGAGGCTGTGCTTCTTGAGGCTTTATATCAGGCATCGTTTGCGGCCTTAGCGACCGGCTTAGTGCCCTCTACTGCATCTGCAATTTCCTCAACCGGAAGGTCAGCAACAGGTCGTGGAACTCCCACGCCAAGCTTCGCCTTGATCTTCTGTTCGATGGTGGCTGCAATCTCCGGATTTTCCTTCAAGAACTTGCGCGAATTTTCTTTTCCTTGACCCAGTTGTTCGCCGTCAAAGGTGTACCAGGCTCCAGACTTATTAACAATGTCCTGCTCGACACCAAAGTCGATCAAGCTACCCTCGCGGGAGATTCCCTCGCCGAAGATGATATCGAACTCTGCCTGCTTGAATGGTGACGCAAGCTTATTCTTTACGACCTTAACTCTTGAGCGGTTACCCACGGCGTTGTTCTGTCCGTCCTTTAGGGTCTCAATTCGACGAATGTCCAATCGGACCGACGCATAGAACTTCAAAGCCTTTCCACCCGAAGTGGTCTCTGGTGAACCGAAGAAGACTCCGATTTTTTCACGCAGCTGGTTGATAAAGATTGCGGTGGTGTCCGTGTTGCTGATTGCGCCGGTTAGCTTACGCAGAGCCTGAGACATCAAACGAGCCTGAAGACCCACGTGAGTGTCTCCCATTTCGCCTTCGATCTCGGCACGGGGCACTAGCGCGGCGACAGAGTCAATCACGATGACATCGATTGATCCGGATCGGATCAACATGTCAGTAATCTCGAGCGCCTGCTCTCCGGTGTCTGGCTGGCTAACAAGAAGTGCATCGATGTCTACACCAAGCTTGGCGGCGTAAATAGGGTCTAGAGCGTGCTCGGCATCAATAAATGCGGCTGTACCGCCGGCTTTCTGAGCGCTAGCGATAGCGTGAAGAGCAATGGTTGTCTTACCTGAGGCCTCTGGCCCGTATACCTCCACGATTCGACCTCTTGGAAGCCCACCAATTCCCAATGCGACGTCCAACGCGATTGAGCCGGTTGAGATCGATGCTATTGGGGCGCGCTCTTCGGATCCCAATCGCATAACTGACCCCTTGCCGAACTGGCGATCAATCTGCGCTAAAGCAGTGTCTAGGGCCTTTTCTCTATCTGATGCACTTGGCATTACAACCTCTTTCCGACGCCTGGCGCCTTGTTTACAACGAAGCTACGCTCCGTCTAAGACATTTTGCAGACCTGGCAAGAAACCTCTTGATAAGTCTTAGAAACTCTTAGCTGTTAGTAACAATAGGCGTTCGAACAAAATTTCGAATGATTAGTTTTCGGCGTGTTGCTTTGTCCGAGGTTTGCCGTGCCAACGTTCCTTAGGAACGCCAAGGTGAGAGCAGAGCGCTAGCCATACTTCCTTGGGATCATCGCCAGACTTGATTAGCTCCAGCGGGGTTTTATCTGATTTGTCTGTGAGTCTGGTGTCCGCCAATATCACGGCGGCGAAGCTAGGTCCAAACTCCTCGTCGACTAGTTGCCGGAACTGACTCAGCTTCACTAGTGAGAGTAAAGCTCTGCTTCGGTTACAAAAGCATCTGGGACGGTGTCCGGGATGTAAGTCTTTTCGGCATAAACGCCTTCGACCAGTGCAAGACGGTCAGAAACCTCGCGCAGCAACTGCGCTAATGGCACGTCAAGTGCCTCGGTTACGGATGCAAGAATCTCAGAGGAGGCTTCTTTTTGACCGCGTTCGACCTCGGAAAGATAGCCGAGGGCAACAGAAGCCTTGGCAGCCACTTGCCTAAGTGTCTGACCCTGTTCTAAGCGGTGGTTACGAAGTACGTCACCGATTTCTTGTCTAAGCAGAACCAAAGTTTCCTCCTGGCCGATAATCTATCGGCTTCTATTGCTAAAAATACCCAAAGTAACTGAATGTTTCCTGATTGATAACCAACTACTCAGGCTAAATGTTCCCTAAGGATCTCGATTGCGCGATCCAGGCAAAGCATTCTGATTTGATTCCTTGAACCCTCAAAGTTTTCGCTGTAGACGGTCACGCCTTGAGAGGAACTGATTGCGATGAAAACTTCTCCTGGCATTCTCCCCGACACGCTGCTTGGTCCGGCAACACCCGTAGTTGCTATTCCGATGACCGAACCTAAGTCTTTGCCGGCAGCCTTGGAGAACCTTTCTCGGACGCCTTCAGCCATCTGTGCGGCAACTTCGGCATCTACCGCACTCTGATTGGCTATCAGGGCCGGTGACACCCCTAGGAGTTGCTCCTTGATGCGGTCCTGGTAGGCAACAATCCCTCCAAGCACTACCTCGGAGGCTCCATCGACGCCTATTAGAGCGGAGGCTAACGCGCCTCCAGTAATCGATTCAGCAATAGCGATTGAGAGGCCGGCCTTTTTTGCCAGCGCTATAACTTGCTCGGCCATAGAATCTGCTTTCCGCTCCAAAGCGTCAACACAACGGTAAACCAGACAACAGCCTGGGTAAAGAGCACGTACCAGTCACCCAAGACTTCAAATGGCGCCAATGCCAGGCTAACCGCGATGATTTGCATGACTGTTTTGAATTTTCCACCCCCGGTAGCTGCAATCACTCGACGCTTCGCAACCACCAACCGGTAAACGGTCACAATCAACTCTCTTCCAAGAATCAGCGAAGTCGCTATCCAAGGAACTGCGCCCTGAGCAGATAACGCAACAAGGGCTCCAGTAAGTAAGGCTTTATCTGCGATTGGGTCAAGTAGCTTGCCGAAATCACTGACCAGGTTCCGCCTTCTAGCAATAGCACCGTCGATACCATCGGTCGAAGCCGCAAGCACCAGCAGCACCAGCGCGGCAAACCGGCCCCAAAAATCCCAGTAATCAAAGATTAGCCAAAGGACAATTGGCACCATTGCCAGCCTGGTCAATGTAATTAGGTTGGGGGTTTGTCTGTAAATAAAGCTTCTAGAAGTCATCGCGCCTGCCGGTTAGCTGCCAAGCGTCTTCATCCGGTTCGTCATCGGAACCCGGCGAATCGCCCTCGACCACAGCCGAGGTTTGGCCGCTTATCTTGCTAAGTAAAGCTGGCAGATCTTCTGCCTTAACTAGAACATCCCTGGCCTTCGAGCCTTCAGAAGCTCCGACAACCCCGCGGGATTCAAGAAGATCCATCATTCGTCCCGCCTTCGCGAAGCCAATCCGCAGCTTCCGCTGAAGCATTGAGGTTGACCCAAATTGAGAATTGACGATTAAGTCACAAGCCGCAAGGAGAATATCCATGTCGTCGCCGATGTCGCTATCCACGACCTTAGAAGTTACCCGCTGTATTACATCACTTCGGTACTCAGGGTTCATCTGAGCCTTGACATGGTCAACTACTTTTTGAAGCTCGGCTTCAGACACCCAAGCTCCTTGAACGCGAACTGCCTTATTCGTTCCCATTGGCGCGAAAAGCGCATCACCTTGCCCCACCAGCTTCTCAGCTCCCGGCTGATCAAGAATTACCCGAGAGTCAGTCAAAGAAGAGACCGAGAAAGCAAGCCTCGAAGGAACGTTTGCCTTTATTAGACCGGTCACCACGTCGACCGAAGGTCGCTGGGTTGCCAGCACCAGGTGGATGCCTGATGCTCTGGCCAACTGAGTAATCCGAACAATAGAATCCTCAACGTCCCGTGGCGCAACAATCATCAAATCCGCAAGCTCGTCCACCACCACTAAGAGATAAGGATATGGTTGCAGGTCTCGCTTGGATCCCTCCGGAACCTTTACGTCTCCGCTGATAACAGCGCGATTGAAATCATCGATGTGCTTGAAACCAAAAGACGCCAGATCGTCGTAACGCGACTCCATCTCTCTGACGACCCATTGCAAAGCCTCAGAAGCCTTTTTAGGATTTGTGATGATTGGAGTAACCAGGTGCGGAACCCCTTGGTAAACCGAGAGCTCAACTCGCTTAGGGTCAACCAGCACCATTCGAACTTCGGCAGGAGTAGCCCGCATCAATACGGAGCAAATCATAGAGTTTATAAAGCTTGACTTACCTGCTCCAGTAGCCCCGGCTACCAATAAGTGAGGCATTTTGGCAAGGTTTGCTACCAGGTAACCGCCCTCGACATCTTTTCCAACGCCGATTGTCAAGGGGTGTTGAACACCGGTTGCAGCCTTAGATCTCAGAACGTCTCCAAGAGAAACAGTCTCCCTATCGGTGTTAGGAATCTCAATGCCGATAGCGCTCTTACCTGGAATTGGGGCCAAAATACGAACTTCACTGGAAGCCACCGCGTAGCTGATGTTATTGACCAACCTTGTTACAGCTTCGACCTTCACCCCCGGTGCCAGTTCAACTTCGTATCTAGTCACAGTCGGTCCACGCTGGAAATCGGACACCCTGGCTTGAATATCGAACTCTTTGAAAACCTCGTTGATGGAAGCAACCACCTGATCGTTCACCGCGGATTTCGCTTTGTGGGGTGTACCTGCCGAAAGCAGACCAAGCGCCGGTAGCACATAGGGCCGTTTTGCTCTTTCTGAGGAAGGTATGTCGATTGGCTCGGTCACCCCTTCTGGTTGTGAGAAAAACTCTGGCTCATCACTCGAGTCATCGCCATTGACCGCGACATCTACCGATTCAATCGGAGCATCTATTTCGGCTGCAACAAACTCATCGATGTCCGACACGAGGGGGGAATCAAAAGCGGGCTCTAGCTCACGCTCTTTCTTCCACCAGCTTGACTTCTTGGCATCGAATGCGTCGGTCTCAACTGAGTTTTTGTTTTCAGCAAACAAAAATCCGTAGAGCCTCTTGAAGTTGACAATGATTTTATTGGGAGCGGTTCCTGTCATCACTAGCAGTGCAATTACGGACAACAAAACTAGTGCGGGCACAGCTACGTAAATACTCAAAATCTCAGCAAGCGGGCCTCCAACCAACCAACCAAAGAGACCCCCTGCCTCTGCCAATGCATCGACGCCATCCCGTGGAGAAGGCATATTGGAAAAGACGTGGAAAAACCCTGAGATAACAGATAAAAGCAACCAGAATCCCAGCGCGAATCTAGAACTGTCCCTGACCGAGGCGGGGTGCCTGAATAAATAAAGCGCGTAACCAAAAAACACAACCGGCAAGGCGTAAGCGACTAACCCGAAAAGCATCCCGAAAGTGAAATTGTGCAGTGCTAGCGCCCAAGGTTCTCCGATTAGGAACCAGGCGTTCGCGGCACCAGAAATGCTGAGCAACAGCAGAAAAAATGGTGCGCCGTCTCTACGGTCTTCGTTCGAGAGTTTTTCGGTACTGAAGGCCCGAATTATGCCACCAAAAAAATGAGCGACACCAAGATAACCGGCGCTTAGCGTGGCGCCAAGATTTGAGCGTTGATTCGAAGGGCCGGAGGGTTTGCGGGCAGCCTCCCTCGACCTTGAGGTCGCAGGCTTTTTGGCAGACCGGCTACTAGTCGGTCTGCGGGGTGGTGGAGTCTTTGCTGCCATGAGGAAAAACTAGCAATCTATTTGGTGATTTGGGCTTAGGCGGGGCGCGAAGAATAAACAACGATTGGGATAATCATTGGCTTGCGACGGTGTGCTCTGGCAACCCAGGAACCAACTGTTTTCCGAATTACCTGCTGAAAACCATAGGTGTCTCTAACGCCGTCGGCTGCGGCACGCATCAAGGCTGTCCGAACCTCCGGGAGGATGTCGTCAAAGACGTGATCCTCCTCGGCGTAGGCCCGAGCCTTAATCTCCGGGCCTTCAACAATCTGGCCGCTTGCCTTGTCAACAACTACAAAGATAGAAATAAAGCCCTCTTCGGCCAATATCCTGCGGTCCTTGAGGTCGTCCTCGGTAATCTTGCCAACGGTCTTACCGTCAACGTAAAGCATGTCACAGGCGACTCGGCCGACTATTTCGCAGATCCCGTCAGCCATGTCAATTACGGCACCATCTTCAGCCAATAAAGTTCGCTCCACAGGAACTCCGGTTTTAATAGCGAGGTCAGCATTTGCTTGCAGATGACGGAACTCGCCGTGAATCGGCAGCACGTTTTTCGGCTTCAAGATGTTGTAGCAATAAAGAAGCTCACCAGCTGCCGCATGGCCAGAAACATGAACCTTTGCGTTTCCCTTGTGAACAACGTTGGCACCAATTTTGGTGAGCCCGTCGATGACGCGGTAGACAGCGTTTTCATTGCCTGGAATCAGTGAACTTGCAAGCAATACCGTATCGCCAGGTCCGATTTGAATTTGGTGGTCCTGTCTAGCCATTCTTGAAAGCACCGCCATCGGTTCTCCCTGGCTACCGGTGGACATGAAGACCAACTTGTTATCCGGATAGTTTCCAGCTTTTCGAATATCTACTATCTGCCCATCCGGCACCTTCAAAAACCCAAGCTCAGCAGCGATGGTCATGTTTCTTACCATGCTGCGGCCTACGAAAACAACCTTGCGATTATTTGCGAGCGCCGCATCGATAACCTGCTGAACTCTGTGGACGTGTGAGCTAAATGAGGCAACCACGACTCTTCCCGGAGTCTTAGCAATAACGTTCTCGATAACTGGCCCAATGTCGCGCTCAAGGGGCGTGAAGCCCGGGACATCGGCATTGGTGCTGTCCACCATGAATAGATCTAGCCCCTCTTCGCCAATCTTCGCGAACGCCCGAAGGTCAGTGAGCCTGCCATCCAAGGGCAGCTGATCCATCTTGAAATCTCCGGTCGCAAGAACTGTGCCAGCGACGCTCCGGATTATGACGGCCAAGGAGTCTGGGATTGAATGGTTTACTGCAACAAACTCAAGTTCAAAAGGCCCCATGCGCTCTATTTGCCCGGCGGCAACGGTATGAGTCAACGGCGCAATACGGTGCTCTTTGAGTTTCGCCTCAAGGAATGCCAGGGTCAAAGTGGAACCCAAGATCGGTATGTCTTTTTTATGACGGAGAAGATACGGCACTCCACCTATGTGGTCTTCGTGCCCGTGCGTAAGAACCATCCCGACGATGCGATCCAGTTTGTCTTCCAGGTAACTAAAGTCAGGGAGGATTACATCCACTCCAGGCTGCGTCTCCTCGGGAAACAACACACCGCAATCGACGATCATGATTTGCTTATCGAGCTCGAAAACGGTCATGTTTCGACCGATCTCTCCTAAACCACCAAGTGGGATGATTCTCAGAGTGCCCGGCTTGAGTGCCGGTGGAGACTGCAGCTCCACTATCTGGTTGTCCCAGCTACCTTGGGCAGCGCACCGCCAGCGGCGGCATTTCTATCAGGACGGAAGTTGTCAAAACTCAAGCCAGGTACGCTTTCAACCTGGTCAATGCCGGATTCAATTGCAGCAGCCTCGCTGTCCTCTGGTCCCACCAGTGGCAATCTGACTCTTGGTGAACCAATAAGCCCTAAGCCGTGCAGTACGTACTTTGCGGCCACTGTACCTGGAACGTGGTTCATAACTGCACGCTGCAGCGGCTCAAGGGCGTTATGCACATTGAGGGCAGCGTGGAAATCATTTGCATTGGTGGCATCGATCATTTCCCGGTAAGCATGCGGAGCAATGTTTGCAGTGACTCCGATCAGGCCGGTGGCACCCACTGAAAGATGAGGCAGCGCGTATGAGTCATCCCCTGAGAAATACATCAAACCTGTTTCCAGCATCAGCCTTGAAACCTGTGCAAGGTCGCCCTTGGCATCCTTGACCGCAACAATATTTGGGTGCTTGGCTGCTCGATGAAAAGTGTCATAGCCAATTGCAACCCCTGTGCGACCAGGAATGTCATAGAGAATCACCGGAAGATCAGTTGCATCGGCAATCATCCTGAAGTGGGTGAGAATTCCAGCCTGAGTCGGCTTGTTGTAATAGGGCGTGACGATCATCACGCCATCAGCTCCGGCTTTCTCGCTGGCCTTATAAAGCTGAATCGCATGAGCGGTCTCGTTGGATCCTCCGCCGGTGATAATCTTGGCCCGGCCAGCCGCTACAGACTTCCCAACTTTCACAAGCTGAATCTTCTCCGCATCAGTGAGGGTCGATGTTTCTCCGGTGGTGCCGGTGATGACAATGCCGTCGGCTCCGTTTGAAATGACGTAGTCCATGTGTTTTTCGGTTGCATCCCAATCGACTTCACCATCGTGAGTCATTGGCGTGACGAGTGCCACCAGCACTTGCCCGAAAACGTCGCGTTCCTTTATAACCATCCCGATAGCCTACCGTTCGAGGAACAGGGCGCCTAAGGCGCGACTCGACCGTTTTCATTGAACGACTCGTAGCTCAGTGGCATTAGCTTTGCCCAGGCATCTTCCATCTTCTCGGCGCACATCTCTATTTCACGCTGAGGAAACGATGGGAAGTGCGTGCCTTCGCGTTTGGTGCGAAGTGACAGGAAATTCATTAGAGCGCGAGAGTTCATCGTCACATACATGCTGGAGTAAATATTTACCGGCAACACGATTCTCGCAACCTCGCGAGCAACTCCGGCCTCCAGCATGCGCTGATAGGACTCGTAGGCAGCGCGTGTAATTGCCTGTGTCTCCTGGACTACTAGAGCAGTCTGCTCAATGGTTCCGTCCTCAAAATCATAGGCACCGGGCTTTCCAACCTGAACCAGTTTGCGCTCGGGACCTGGAACGTAAAAAACTGGCTGCAGTTCGCGGTAGCGACCAGATTCCTCGTTGTAGCTGGCGATTCGGTGCCTCATGAACTCGCGGAAAACGAAAATAGGAGCCTGAACATAAAAAGTCATTGAGTTGTGCTCAAAAGGAGAGCCGTGTCTATCTCGCATGAGGTAGTTGATCAGTCCCTTATCGCGCTTTTCAACCTCGGCGCCAGATTGCATAGCGCTCTCAAGAGTCTGCTCCCCTTGAGTCGAGACCCGGGCAGCAAAAAGAACGTCGGCATCTTGAGCGCTTGATCTAACAAGCTCAACAGTCACATCGCTGCGGAATTGAATTTCGGTCATCTGATAACCCTAAGCCAGCCCAAAAGTAAAAAAGCGCAACACTCCGTATTTTCGTCTTTGTGTCACCTACGCTTTGTTAGGTGGATTCAACAATCGCCCTTTCAATCGCCCTAATCGTTCTGGCAACAATTGCTGGACTTGTCTACCGATTTTTTCGAGGTCGTGGACGCAGCGTCTCAGGAGCACAATGCATAAAGCTTCAAAAGCTTAAGATCCTCAAGGACGGCGAAGAAATATCCGAGTTCGGTAAAGAAGCTACGGTCGTTTTGTTTTCCACAGAATACTGTGGCCAATGCCCAGCGGTTAGAAGATCGCTTACAAAACTCGAGTACCGAAAGGGTGGGCTTTTATTTATTGAGGTCGACATCACCCACAGGATAAACCTGGCTGCACATTTCAACATAAGTCAGACTCCAACAGTATTTATCTTGAATCCGGCTGGCGAGATTCGCTTCCGGATTGGCGGGACACCAAAACCAAAGACCATCGAAACCGAAATAGAAAAACTAGGAGTGAAATGACTACTAACAATCACGTAGACCCACGAGGACCGAGATTTGGCGCCGCTATCACCTCGGTGTTATCCCTAATAGCTTTTTACCTAAGCCTTTCCAACCAATCGCTTGCCTACGGAATAGTTGTAGCGCTGGGGGTGCTTTTCACCTGGTCGCTAGTTTCCCCAAGTACCCACCCATATGGCTGGTCGTTCGCCAAATTTATCCGGCCCAACTTGGCTGCCCCCAAAGAACTAGAGGACCCAAGGCCACTGAAATTTGCCCAGCAAGTCGGACTAGCGTTTGCGCTTCTTGGAATTATTGGCGGCATCTTTAGCGCGCCGCTAATAACTGTTTCAGCAGCCTTTATTTTTATTGCGGCTTTTCTGAATGCTTTTTTTGGACTGTGCCTAGGGTGCCAGCTCTATCTACTGATCCGCAGAGTCGGGATCATTCGCTAGCTGGATTGCTTTCCTGATGGCAGCACGCGCATTCTTGCGCTCTCCGGCAGCATCATGAGCCTCACCCAGTTGGAACCAAAGGCTCCAGTTTTTCGGGTCCTTAGTAACTGCATCTTGAATTCGCTCCAGCTCTTTATTAGCTGAATCTTTGGTGGCTCTTCCGCTGGCCCGAAGTTCAAGGTCCAACCCCGGGATATCTAGGGAAATTAGCCGCCGTGAGAGCCTCTGGGCTTTTAGGCCAAATTGCAGCTCAGCAAATAGCGCCCAGAGCGCTACTAGCGGCAACACAAGAATCGCTAAGCCCATCGCAACAGCTATGAGGCTGGGTTCTTGGAGCAAGATGATACCCCTACCGAGCAAGGTGAAAACATAGAAAAGAGTCAGGGCCAGCATTAAGCCGACCCAAATTTTGGTGATCATTTTGCCAGGACGTTCTCCAGGCCAACAGTCAAGCCGGTTGCGGTTTGCGCGAACTCAATTGATCGAAGGATCCCAAGAGAGTAGGCCCTTGGAGAGGAAACGTCGTGTGAAATAACTAGCTGTTCCCCGTCAGCACCAAAAATAGTGTCCTGCTTTGCAGAAATGCCCTTCTGACGCAGGGAGTGAATAACAACTCCTGCGTGAACTACTCCCCTGCCAGGCTGCCCAACCCCGGGAATTAGATGCTGTGGCAAGTCTTTTCTAGCATCGGCAATCAACTCGGCGGTACGGATTGCAGTGCCGGAAGGAGAATCAACTTTTTGCTCGTGGTGGGCCTCCATAATCTCAATCGAGTCGAAGTACTTTGCCGACATCGCAGCGAAGCGCTGAGCAAGCATCGAACCAACCGAAAAGTTGGGCACTACTACAACGGCCGACTTGGGGTTTGCTTTCAAAGCTTTTTCTAAAACTGCCAGCTTCTGCTGACTCCAGCCAGATGTTCCAACAACGGTTCTTAGACCGCTCTCAATCGCGAACAGGACCAGTGATTCAGAGACTGCCGGGTTAGTAAAATCAAGCACAACGTCGGCACCCAGCATCTGCTCCTTGGGTGACGAGGAATCCAGTGCGGAATGCAGCTTCAGATTGCTGTCTGCATCGATTACTTGCTTGGCAAGAGCTCCCATGCGACCTGTGGCTCCGAGTACTGAAACATGAATCATGTTAGAAAACCTATCCAGCTAATTGTTTGAGTGCTTCTAAGTTAGGCCCAACCGCAACTAGAGCGGAACTATTTGCAGCGATTCGAGCAGCGACGGTCTGTATCTCCGAGATGTCAACCTCCTGGAAGCGCTGCAGTATTTGTTCGGTAGACAAAAACTCTCCGCTGCCGATTTCGGCAGACAACAGCCGGTTCATTCTTGCCAGCGAGCTTTCGTAGCGAAGCGCTAATCCACCGGTAAGCGAACCGAGAGCCAAATCAAATTCCTCGCGGGAAACCCCGTGCTCTGCGATTGAATCGAGCCCGGATTTCATTAGCTGAGTCACTAAAGTGGCGTTTTCAGGACTGGTTCCTGCGTAGAGCCCAAAGTAACCGGCATCGGCATAGCCCTGCTGGTAAGAGTAGGTCGAATATGCCAAACCGCGTTCTTCTCTGATTTCTTGATAAAGCCTTGAGGACATTCCGCCACCCAGGATGCTGCTCATCAAACCAAGCGCATACCTGTCCTTGTCCATGCCCTTGATGCTCTGGTACCCAAGAAGAAGATTCGCCTGCGAAAAATCATGATCCAAGTTGGTGAATGGAATAGTTTTAGGCATCTCAAAAGCCACTTGAGAACGGCGCTCATTTGGATTTGCCTCGGCATCTAGCCATCCGACTTTCGCAAGCTCTTGCTGAACCAGCTCGACGAGCGCTTCGTGTGAGACTCCTCCGGCAGCTGTTACCACAAGGTTCTGCGGAATATAGTGCTGGCGGTAATGCTCCATAACCTGCTCACGGGTCACAGCAAGGATTGTTTCCTTAGTGCCACCAATTGGCCTACCAAGTTCATGATCGGGCAACAGGGCACTTGCCAGTGCCTCATGAGCCAAGTCCTCGGGATCATCCTCACCCATGGCGAGCTCCTCGAGGATTACAGTCCGCTCAACATCAAAGTCGTGCTGACCAATTTTCGCCGAAGTGAACATGTCAAGAATTACATCTAGCGCCAGCGGCAAAGCCGAGTTCATGACCCGTGCGTAGTAGCTGGTGTATTCCTTGGCAGTTGCAGCGTTCGAGGATCCGCCAACCGAATCGAATGCGACAGATACATCTTTAGCATTTCTTCGGTCAGTTCCCTTGAACAGCAAGTGCTCAAGAAAATGCGTGGAGCCAAATGTTCCGGGTAGCTCATCTCTCGAGCCCACAGCCACTGAAGCCGCTATCGCGACAGACGGTGCCCCTGGAATTTCCTCACTTAAAATGCGAACACCGCTGGGCAGCACGGTCCTACAAATCCGTGATGCCTCAGCGGTGAAATCGCTTGAGTCTAAAAGACCTAGCCTCAATTATTACTCTTCGCTCGCTGCGTCATCCTCAACAACAGGTGCGAGTGACAACTTGCCTCGGTCATCAACCTTGGTGATTTCAACCAAGACTTTTTGACCGACGGTCAGGACGTCCTCGACATTTTCAACGCGCTTGCCAGCCGAAAGCTTCTTGAGCTCGGAGACGTGTAATAGCCCGTCCCTGCCTGGCATCAGCGATACAAATGCACCGAATGTTGCTAGCTTCACGACGGTTCCTAGGAAACGCTCGCCAATTTCTGGCACGTGAGGGTTAGCAATCGCGTTGATGGCAGCCTTGGCCGCATCAGCGCTTGGTCCGTCAACTGCACCGATGTAAACGGTTCCGTCGTCTTCAATTGAGATGTCAGCGCCAGTGTCTTCTTGAATCTGGTTAATCATCTTGCCCTTTGGCCCGATAACTTCACCGATCTTGTCAATTGGAATCTTGACTGCGATAACGCGAGGTGAGTACTTGGACAGCTCATCTGGCTCGTCGATAGCTTCCGCCATGACATCCAAGATGAACAAGCGAGCTTCCTTGGCCTGCGTAAGCGCCTTAGCTAGCTCTGCGGATGGAATTCCATCCAGCTTTGTGTCCAACTGAATCGCGGTGATGAAGTTGCGAGTACCGGCGACCTTGAAGTCCATGTCGCCCAATGCGTCTTCAGCGCCGAGGATGTCAGTTAGTGCCGCGTACTGGGTCTTGCCGTCAACGGTGTCCGTGATCAAACCCATCGCGATTCCAGCAACTGGAGCGCGCAATGGCACACCGGCGTTTAGAAGTGCAAGGGTCGATGCACAAACGGAACCCATTGAGGTTGATCCGTTCGAGCTAAGAGCTTCTGAAACCTGACGAATTGCATACGGGAACTCATCACGTGCTGGTAGAACTGGCATTAGAGCCCGCTCTGCCAGGGCACCGTGACCAATTTCGCGTCGCTTAGGGGTACCAACGCGACCGGTCTCACCAGTTGAATACGGTGGGAAGTTGTAGTGGTGCATGTAACGCTTCGACTTCTCTGGAGTCAGTGCATCAAGCTGCTGTTCCATTTTCAGCATGTTCAGCGTTGTGACACCCAAGATTTGGGTCTCTCCGCGCTGGAATATTGCTGAACCATGGGTCCTTGGTATCACTCCAACTTCGGAGTCGATTAGACGGATGTCACTTAGTCCACGACCGTCAATTCGGATTCCCTCTTTTAGAACCCTAGTGCGCATTGCCTTCTTGGCAACTGCCTTGTATGCGGCTGAGAACTGAGCCATGTCTTCTTCACTTAGCTTCGCAGCTAGTGCTTCCTTGACGCTCGCCTTAAGTGCATCGTCAGCATCCTGACGCTCTTGCTTATCGGCAATCTGGTAAACCTTGGCGACCTCGGCTCCGGCAGCTTTTTCAACAGCTGCTAGTACCTCGTCGGTATATGGCAAGAACACTGGGTAGTCAGCTGTTGGCTTTGCAGCCTGCTTGGCAACATCGTTCTGTGCTCTAACTAGTTCCTTGATAAATGGCTTTGCAGCCTCAAGTCCCTGAGACACGATTTCTTCGCTCGGCGCTACAGCACCACCGGCAATTAGGTCCCAGCTGTTTTCAGTAGCTTCTGCTTCCACCATCATGATTGCAACATCGTCGCCGTCTATAACTCGACCGGCAACAACCATGTTGAACACGGCGTTTGCAAGCTGTGAATGCTTAGGGAAAGCAACCCACTGGCCATCGATCAGTGCCACGCGAACACCGGCTACTGGGCCAGAGAATGGCAAGCCAGCTAGCTGAGTGGACATTGACGCTGCGTTGATAGCAACTACGTCGTAAAGCTCATCCGGCTCAATCGACATAACAGTTACAACAACCTGAATTTCGTTGCGCAAGCCGTCAACAAACGAAGGCCTAAGCGGCCTATCGATCAAACGACATGCCAAGATTGCGGCGGTGGATGGGCGACCCTCACGACGGAAGAATGAGCCCGGAATTTTACCCGCGGCATACATGCGCTCTTCAACATCAATTGTGAGTGGGAAGAAATCGAAGTGATCCTTCGGTGCCTTTGAGGCTGTGGTGGCCGAGAACAACATGGTCTCGTCATCAATGTAGACAACTGCTGCACCAGCTGCTTGCTGGGCTAGGCGTCCGGTTTCAAAGCGCACAACGCGCTTTCCGTACTTTCCGTTATCAATAACGGCTTCTGCGAATTTAATCTCTGGGCCTTCCATGGCCCCTCCTTATTTATCTGCGCAGCGCAAAGCCCGATCCACTTTCAGTGAAGTTTCGTGCGCGCTAGAGGTCGGACCTTGCCCGATGAAGTGCTGATCGTCAGTAAAAAACTCTGGGTCTGAACCCAGAAACTTCCACCGAAGACCCGCCTTCTAATCCTCGTTGTTACAAGCCTAACAACCAAAGAGTAAAAAGCCTAGTAATGAAAAACCCCGGCATTTCGGCCGGGGTTAGTCAAATCTCAAATTTTACGGAACTAGCGACGAAGTCCTAGTCTCTCGATTAGCTTGCGATAACGGTTAATGTCAACGCGCTGCAAGTAACCAAGAAGGCGGCGGCGCTGTCCAACGATTAGCAGCAAACCACGACGTGAGTGGTGGTCATGCTTGTGGTCTTTTAGGTGCTCGGTAAGGCCAATGATTCGAGAGGTCATAACTGCAACCTGAACTTCAGGCGAACCGGTATCGCCTGGCTTAGTTGCATACTCTTCGATGATTTGAGTCTTTACCTGTGGGTCTAGAGCCATTGCTGATCCTTCCGATCCGCTGCGCGGCGCGTCAAACAGGTTGTCTGTCGCTCTCTTAATCCGCGGCCGTTACACGGCAACCTCAGAAGTCTAGGCATAAAAACTGTTTTTGGCTAGGCGGTAGTGCCCTCATCGAGTGAATCAAGCGGCTCTGGTTCAACATATTTGTTCCCGTCATAAAAACTCTTTGAGGTCTTTAGAACCAAAACCAAGAAAATAATGAAGACAATGGCAGCCAGCGCGAGGATCGGAACAATCAGGAATACCAATGATATCAAGAGCTCAGGAGAGAACTCTTGCCCAGAAGGGTAATCATTAATCAAAACGATTGCACCGATGGTCGCAAAAATGGAGTAAGCCGCCGGAACAATGATTAGGAACAGCCACTTTGCGCTGAAGCCGGCATCATGGAGACGTCTTGCCAGAATCGAGAGGTTCGGCAAAAAAAGAACGAGCGAAGAAATAGTAGTAAGCGGAGTGAAGTCAGTGCTCAGCGATTGTATATCGGTCACCGGGTCGCCTGTGGTCGCAGCCGTTGGCCAAATCACGCCTTCAATTGTCCCAAGCACTAGCGCCAGCAGCAGAGTGAATAGCACCCAATACCAGTACTGAGCCCGGCTGGCCTTGCCCTTGAAATTCACGTAGTTCTTGAACCCGCTTGAAATCGCTCCTACAAAACTCATAGCTAGACCCTACTCCCCTAGCACTCGCCTGCAGGCTTCAACGTCGGAGCCGATCTGCTCGATTAGTTTTTCCATGGACTCATATTTGGCCCAGGGTCTGACTTGCTCGACATACTCACAAGTCACGATCTTGTCATAAAGGTCAAGATCATCACGGCCGATAACGTGGGATTCCAGAAGCCTTGGAACGGCCTCTATGGAGTCGTTAGTCCCCACCGAATGAGCCGCCGGATAGCGAACACCATCCGCGTATAGCCAGCCGGCGTAAACACCGTCAATCGGCAACAGCCCCTCGCTGTCTCGAGCAAGGTTTGCGGTTGGAAAGCCTATTTTTCGGCCGATCTTACGGCCATGTTCAACCATGCCCTCGGTTTGATGATTTCGTCCAAGCATGGCGTTTGCAGCCTTGATATTTCCAGAAGCAATCGCTTTTCTTATCTCGGTGCTAGAAACCGGAAGGTCGCCAAAGACCACCGTGGGAACCTCTTTAGCCTCAAAGCCAAAGCGCTCACCAAGTTGCCGAAGCTCAATAATGCTTCCGGATCCCTTGTGTCCAAAACGAAACCCTTGCCCAACCAGAACCAGCTTGGCCCTGATCGGCATCAAGTGACTCACCACAAACTGCTCTGGGGACAGGTTTGCCAGCTGCTGGTCAAAACGCAAAGTTATGAGGGCGTCGGCCCCAAGCAACTCTAAAATTCTCGATTTTTGAATTGGTCCAATAATTGCCGCCGGCTCGGTTCCCGGCTTCAAGAAAGCATCGGGGTGGCGATCGAAAGTTAGAACCGCTGCTGCCAGACCGGCCTCTTCAGAAAAATTCACGAGTTCACGGAACAACTGCTGATGCCCCAAATGAATGCCGTCGAATTTACCTATTGCAACTGCTGTGTCGGCGAATTCATCCGGCAAGCTGGAGTTACTTAGCTTCAGCATTTTGCCTCCTCAGCCAAATCAGGCCCAGCACTGGCAACACGAGTGGGATAAAACCATAACCGACGCCAAAGCCCGACCAAACCGATGGATGACCGAACAGTTCTGGCAACAAAATCGAGAGCAAGCCAACGATTATTACCCCTGCCAGTTCAAACCGAACTGCCAACAACGCCAGCGCGCGATACTTTGCAGGCTGAGCGAGTGAAAAGGTCGCGACTATGTAAACCACTGCGGCAACAGCTGATAATAAATAAGCAACCGGAGCCTGATCAAATTCTCGAATTAGCTGATAACCGGCTCTGGCCGACGCTGAAAGTGCAAAGACTCCATAGACGGCGACTAAAACCCTGCCAACACCCATTGATTTTGTCATTAATTCTCCAAGACCAATCTTAGATTGAGAAAGGGTTGACCCCGGTCCAGATTTGCTGCATTCTGACCAACATCACGGCGATCGTAAGAACTGCTGCGCCCAAGACCACGGTTGACCAGCGATTTCTTTCAACCAAAGCCCAAACCGCTCCGGCAATCGGGACCATCAGGGCGACTATTAGGTAACCAAAAAACTCCCAAGTGTCGATTACGGCGAACTGACCAAGAGAAACCAAAACAATCGAGAGAATCAACTGGACTAGAAGACCCGCCTCAACTCCGATCGCTAGCCCAAGGGAAAATCCACTCGGTGCTTTGCCGATTAGCCCCAAAAAAATCAGAATCAACCCGGCAGCGACTGAATACCAGGCCAGAATCAAGAAAAAGGCGTCTATCACTGCTCCTCCTGGAACACTGCTATCGACTTGTATTGAGAACCGGTTTTTGTGGCAAGAGCAATCAGTTGCTGCTCGCGAATAAGTGCGATTTCAGGCTCAGCTGATTCCAATTCGATTTTCTTGCCGTGTCTAAGGTCGCGTTCCTGGTCGCCGGAAATCTCGAAGCTCGGGAACAACTTCGATGCAGCATCAGCCAAGCTGACCCAACGAGGCTCCTCGGTGATTGCCGTCGCATCACCAATCAAAAAGGAGGCTACTTCAGTTCGACGAAGCTCAATCAAGTGACCGCCGACTTCGAGTGCTTGGCCCATGTCCCTTGCTAGTGCACGGATGTAGGTCCCGGAACTGCACTTAACGCTGATGTCAAAATCAACCAAACCATCATGGTGTCTTGGCTGGCTGGTGCGAGTAAATTCACGAATAGCTATTGACTTGGGCTTTAGGTCAACCTCTTTACCCTGTCGGACCAAGTCGTAAGCCCTCACGCCATCAATCTTTTTGGCGCTAACACTCGACGGTATTTGATCAAGCGGTCCGGTCAAAGACGAAATGACCTTATCGATTTGGTCGGCAGTGACGCCTGAAGCATCTTTAGTCTCAAGGGCTTCCGACTGAGAATCATCGCTGAGGGTTGATTGCCCCAGCCGCACGGTAGCGGTATAGGCCTTGTCTTGACCAAGCAGAAACTGGAGTAATTTGGTGCCTTGGTTTGCTCCAAGCACCAGGAGACCGGTGGCTAAGGGGTCCAAGGTTCCGCCATGCCCGACTTTTTTGGTGCCGAGAATGCCCCGCATTTTTGCGACAACGTCAAAAGAAGTCCAGTCCTGGGGCTTGTCAATCAGAACTAGGCCATGCTGCATTAGTCTTCCTGCGGCTTTTGGATGTAAGGGTCGGCATCGCCCGCGTGCTTGGCACCCTTGGCAAGTTTCCCTAGTTCCCCGTCTCGTCTTTTGGCCTCAGCCAAAAGTTCGTTCAAGTCACCAGCATTTTCTGGGACATCGTCGAGAACAAGTTCCAGGGTTGGGGTCATTCTTATGCCCAGCTGTTTCCCGATCTCTCCCCTGAGTCGACCGGTGTTTTTCTGCAGAATAGCTACCGTGGAAGCCTTGTCGGCATCGGAACCAAAAACAGTGTAGAAAAGTCGGGCCTGCATTAGATCGGGGGTAACTCGAGCGTCAGTGAAAGTAACGAAACCCAAATCAGGGTCCTTGACAACCTTCGCTAGCGCAGAGGCCGCCAATACTTTAATCCGCTCTGCAAGACGCAGTGCTCTAGCGTGATCTGCCATTAGCCCCTCGGCTTCTCAACCATCTCGTAAGTTTCGATGACGTCATCGATCTGCACATCGTTAAAGCTACCCAGTCCGATTCCACACTCGAAATCAGTCTTTACCTCAGTGGCATCGTCCTTGAATCGCTTCAGTGACTCGACCTTGAGGTTCTCGCCGATTACTTCGCCGTTTCTCAAGACTCTTGCCATAGCGTTTCGACGCATTAGGCCGCTTCGAACATATGAACCAGCGATGAGGCCGAACTTGGAGGACTTGAATACTTCTCGAACTTCGGCTGTTCCCAGCTGAGCCTCCTCGTATTCAGGCTTGAGCATTCCCTTGAGCGAGTTCTCAATGTCCTCAAGGACGTTGTAGATGACGGTGTAATGACGAATGTCGACACCTTCACGGTCTGCTCGTTCCCTCGCCTTGTTATCTGGGCGAACGTTGAATCCGATAATTACCGCCGAGTCGACAGTTGCTAGGTTTACGTCAGATTCAGTGATTGCTCCAACACCGCGGTGGATGATTCGCAGCTGCACTGAGTCGCCAACGTCAATCTTGAGCAAGCTGTCCTCCAGAGCCTCAACGGCACCTGAAACGTCACCCTTGATGATCAAGTTCAATGATTCGACCTTGCCATCCTCGAGAGCCTGAGTGAAGTCTTCTAGTGAAAGCTTCTTTCTGGTCCTTGCCAGCATGGCGTTTCTGTCGGCAGCTTCACGCTTTTCTGCGATCTGCCTTGCCTGGCGCTCGTCCTCGGCAACCACGAAAGTATCTCCGGCGCGCGGGACTGACTGAAGACCGAGAACCTGAACCGGTCTTGATGGAGTCGCAAACTTAACCGGATCTCCGTTCTCATCAAACATCGCTCGGACTCGGCCGTAGGCTGCACCGGCAACAATTGCGTTACCAATCTCTAGGGTTCCTGACTGAATCAAAACCGTCGCAACGGAACCGCGGCCCTTGTCTAGGTTTGCCTCAATGGCAACTCCACGAGCTGCCCTGTCGGGGTTGGCTCGAAGATCTAGAGCTGCATCTGCAGTCAAAAGCACTGCGTCAAGAAGCCTGTCGATACCGTCACCCTTCAGCGCAGAAACGTCTACGAACATAACGTCTCCTCCGAATTCCTCGGCAACTA
Source organism: Candidatus Aquiluna sp. IMCC13023 (assembly GCF_000257665.1). GTDB lineage: Bacteria > Actinomycetota > Actinomycetes > Actinomycetales > Microbacteriaceae > Aquiluna. The sequence goes on along the minus strand of NZ_AJKR01000002.1, from coordinate 511,615 downwards.
GGCCGAATTCGGTTAGCTGCTGGCGAATCTTCGCAGGGTTTGCACCCTCTTTATCAACCTTGTTGACGGCAACCACAATTGGAACTCTTGCAGCTTGGGCATGGTTCAAAGCCTCGATGGTCTGAGGCATGACGCCGTCGTCCGCAGCAATAACCAAAATGGCAATGTCTGTGACTTCGGTACCTCTGACTCGCATGGCAGTGAAAGCCTCGTGACCCGGCGTATCAATAAACGTGATCGCTCGATCTTTACCTTCGTGAGTTGTGTGAACCTGGTAGGCACCTATGTGCTGGGTAATTCCACCAGCCTCACCGTCGACAACATTCGCATTACGAATAGAGTCAAGCAGCCTGGTTTTTCCGTGGTCAACGTGTCCCATGACTGTCACGACTGGAGGTCTTGGGGAAAGCGCTTCATCTTCTTCTTCTTCGATGCCAGTCGAAATATCCAGACCGAAGCCCTCGAATAGCTCTCGCTCTTCATCTTCAGGCGAAACAACCTCGACCTTGTAGCCAAGCTCTTCACCAAGAATCTGGAAGGTGTCTTCGTCCAGGGACGCTGTCGCAGTCGCCATCTGTCCCAAGTGGAACAAAATGGTGATCAACTGAGCGGAGTTAGTGCCAATCTTGTCTGCGAAGTCCTGAATCGAAGATCCACGACGAACTCGCAACACAGTTGTTCCATCGCCACGAGGCACCATTGTGCCACCAAGGCTAGGAACATCTCTTTGTTCAAATTCTTCGCGCTTTGTTCTTTTTGACTTACGAGATTTTCCTCGGGAACCGCCTCTACCAAATGCTCCTGCGGTGCCCGCTCCGCGACCACCACGGCCGGCCGGGCCTGGTCTTCCGGCCGGAGGTCCAAACCCTGGCTTCTGTCCCGGTGCTCCGAACGCTGGCGCTCCACCTGGACGCGGTGCTCCGCCGCCTGGACGCGGTGCTCCGCCGGCAGGTCTTGGTGCCCCTGGTCGTGGTGCTCCTGGTCGTGGTGCTGACCCGGCAGGTCTTGGTGCCCCTGGTCGAGATCGCCCCATGCCCTGGTTTGCAGCAAATGGGTTGTTTCCAGGTCGAACCATCGGGCGCGGTATTCCCATGCCCTGGTTCGAAGAAAATGGATTGTTGCCGGGTCGAGGTGTGCCAAGCATTGTTGCGGCGGCGGATTTCTCCTCCACGACTGGCTCTCCGGCTTCCGGCGCAGAAGCCGGTTCTGGCTCGACTGCCACGGGGGCAGCAGGCTCAGTAATGTCTGAGGGTTTTGGGCTCTCGGCAACAGCCGGGGCTTCTGGGGCAGGCTTAGCCTTTGGCTTTGCTGGCTCCTTCTTGGCTGGAGCTTCCTTCTTTGGGAAAGCTCCCTTTAGCCTTGCAGCTACCGGTGGTGTGATTGTTGAAGAGCCACCTTTGACGTATTCGCCGAGCTCTTCTAATTTGGCCAAAGCTGTCTTGGTATCAATCCCAAGTTCTCTGGCAATGTCGTATACGCGTGGAAGCGCCACTTTTTTTCTCCTGTTCGGGGCCGACCCCAAACAGGGAAGGCCTTAGTTCTGAGGGGTTCTCATTTCGAGAAACTCATTGTGTGTCAGCCATGTTTTGTGCCTGATTTCTAAGCCATGTCTCAAGAGACTCCGAATTAGAGTCACCCAAGGCGCGAACTAGACCTTTTCGATCAAGCGCCAGCCGCAAACATTTTTCATGAACCCAAGCCCCTCTTCCGGCTAGCTTTCGCCGCTGGTCAAGAACAAAACTTTGATCCTCTGAAACAATTTTTAGCAGGTGCTTCATCGAATCTCGTTGGCGGCAGCCAACACAGGTCCGAATAGGCTCCATTCTAGGGCCCCTTACCTAATGACGCTATCCCTCAAGGATGCTATCTGGCTGAATGTCGATTTTGGCACCGGTCAATTTCGCTGCCAGGCGGGCGTTCTGACCCTCTTTGCCGATTGCCAGCGAAAGCTGAAAATCAGGCACTAATACTCTAACTGCCTTGGTTGCAGCGTCTAAAACGAAGCTGTCCGAGACTCTGGCTGGTGACAGGGCGTGAGCTACGAAGGTCGCCAAGTCCTCCGAGAAATCAACAACGTCGATTTTTTCCTCATTCAATTCCGCGCTAACAGCCCGGACTCGCTGGCCAAGTTCGCCAATGCAAGCTCCCTTGGCATTGATTCCGGGTTCTTTTGCAAAAACAGCAATCTTGGTTCTGTGGCCCGCCTCGCGAGCAACGGAAGCAATTTCCACTTGGCCGGAAGCGACCTCTGGTACCTCCATGGCGAAAAGTTTTCTAACCAAGCCCGGGTGGGTCCTGGAAACAGTAATCTGAGGACCTCTGGTTCCCATTTGAACGCTCGTTACATAGACTCTGATGCGACTTCCGTGCAGATACTCTTCGGTTGGAACCTGCTCTTCGGGAGGCATAAGCGCCTCGATTGAGCCTAAATTCACATAAACCATGTGTGATCTGGAGCCCTGTTGAATCTGGCCAGAGACTATGTCGCCCTCTTTGCCCTTGAACTCGCCTAACAAGCCTTCGTCTGAGATGTCCCGCATCCGCTGCGCAATAACCTGCTTAGCGGCGTAAGCGGCGACTCTACCAAAACCTTCGGGGGTCACTTCCTCTTCACCAACGGGCTCTAGGTCCTCATCGAGAGTGGATTGGAAGATTCGAACATGACCAGTTTTGCGATCAAGCTCGGCTCGCGCTCCCTTTACGGGTTCCGGAAAGCCCTTGGCGAAAGCAGCCAGAATGGCGGCCTCGATTATCAGGACTAGCTCGTCAAATGGGATTTCCCGCTCGCGCTCCAGTAGACGAAGAACTTGTAAATCGATATCCATGACTCGCCTCTTTTTAGTTTCTAGCGCTTAGCCATTAGCTCAGCGAGAACTGAGTCTATCTTTACTTGAGAACGTTCGCCTGTCACTCTGTTCCAAAGTTCCACTTCGCCATCTGCGACACCTCGGCCGCAGATAATGATCCAAGGATTTCCAATCAGTTCCGCGTCCGCAAATTTCACTCCGGGGCTGACCTTTAGTCGGTCATCAAGCATGACCCTAAGCCCAAGAGCCTCAGCGGCTACGGTCAGGGACTCAGCGGTCTCAAAGGCAGCCTCATCCTTACCAGCCGCAATCACGTGAAGGTTCGCAGGAGCCACTGAATCTGGCCATATCAAACCCTTTTCGTCATGGAACGACTCAGCAATTACTGCCACCAACCTGGTCACGCCAATCCCATATGAGCCCATGGTTACTGTCACAAGCTTTCCGTTTGAATCAAGCACCTTTAGGCCCAGCGCCTCGGCGTATTTACGACCCAGCTGAAAAATGTGACCGATTTCGATGCCGCGAGCCATTTCCAAGGGCCCTGAACCGTCCGGGGCCGGATCTCCGGCGCGAATCTCGGCAATATCTGCAATTCCATCCGAAGAAAAGTCTCGACCAAAAGTCAGGTACCAAGTGTGCATCTGATCCTTATTGGCACCGGTAATCCACGAACTTCCCTCAGCAATTCTGGGGTCCAGAAGGTACTCGATCTTCGACTCAGCTTTTAGGCCCAAAAATTGTTTCGAGCCTTTACGGGGTCCGATGTAGCCCTTGACGAGTTCGGGGTGACTCTTGAAATCGGCTTCGTTGGCCGGCTCAACATCGCAGCCAAACCAGGCCTCGGCGCGCTTTTGGTCAACTTCTCGATCGCCGGGAATTCCAACTGTCACCAGCCTTCGCTTTCCATCTCCGGCTATTAGCGCAAGCACCACGTTTTTCAGGGTGTCAGCGGCGTGCCAGGTGCCATTTGCCTTGGGGTGATTCTCATTTGAAAAGCTAACCAAACTAGCAATTGTTGGAGTGTTGGGCGATGCGTGATCCACCGCCGCTTGGTTATCCGGAGTTATGGCCGGTGACTGCGCAAACCTAACCGCCTCGACATTTGCAGCGAAGCCGGATGCTGATCGAACAAATGAGTCTTCGCCAATTTCCGAAGGGCTCAGAAACTCCTCCGATTTCGATCCACCCATTGCTCCGGCATCCGCGCTCACGATCACATACTCAAGACCCAGGCGCGTGAAAATGCGCTCGTAGGCTGCGCGCTGGGCCTGATAAGAAACCTCGAGGCCCTCGTCAGTCACATCAAAGCTGTACGCATCTTTCATTACGAACTCGCGACCACGCAGAAGACCGGCTCGTGGCCTGGCCTCATCGCGGTATTTATTTTGAATTTGGTAGATGCTCAATGGAAGATCTTTATAGGAGTTATAAAGATCCTTCACCAAAAGAGTAAAAACCTCTTCGTGAGTTGGCGCCAGTAAGTACTCCGCGTCTTTTCTGTCTTTCAAGCGGAAAATGTTATCTCCGTAGTCGTCCCACCGACCGGTTACCTCATAGGGCTCTTTTGGGAGCAGAGCCGGAAAGAAAACCTCTTGAGCACCAGCGGCGGCCATTTCTTCTCTAACGATTTGTTCAATCTTGGATTTGACCATCAGCCCAAGGGGTAGCCAGCTGAAAACTCCCGGTGCCGCGCGCCGTATGTAGCCCGCGCGAACAAGCAACCTGTGGCTTTCTACCTCAGCGTCAGCTGGGTCTTCTCGAAGGGTCCTTAGGAATAATGAGCTCAGGCGATATGGCATGAGCACAATGTTAGCTACTCCCCGACGCTTACCTGAGCGGTTCCGATAAGTGCGCTGTCCATTTCGGCCGCAATTCGGTTTGCCTCTTCAATCAAAGTGGCAACAATCTCGTTTTCCGGAACCGTTTTGATTATCTCGCCCTTAACGAAAATCTGACCCTTGCCGTTTCCTGAGGCAACTCCCAAATCTGCTTCCCTTGCTTCACCCGGTCCGTTTACAACGCAACCCATAACGGCAACGCGAATTGGAACAGTCAGGTGAGAAAGCCCCTCGGTAACATCGTTTGCAAGAGTATAAACATCTACTTGCGCTCGCCCACAGCTTGGGCAAGAGACAATCTCTAGCTTTCTAGGACGAAGGTTCAGGCTCTCCAGGATCTGCGAGCCCACCTTGATTTCCTCAACCGGCGGAGCTGACAGCGAGACTCGAATCGTGTCACCGATTCCTTGAGCCAACAAAGCACCAAAGGCCACTGAGGACTTGATTGTTCCTTGGAATGCCGGTCCGGCCTCGGTAACTCCTAAGTGAAATGGCCAGTCTCCCCGTTCGGCAAGTAGCTGATAGGCCTTGACCATTACAACTGGGTCATTGTGCTTCACGGAAATCTTGAAATCATGAAAATCATGCTCTTCGAACAAGCTCGCTTCCCAAACGGCGGACTCCACGAGGGCCTCAGCGGTTGGCTTGCCATACTTTTGCAACAGTCTTGGATCTAGAGATCCGGCATTCACGCCGATGCGGATTGAAACTCCGGCGTCCTTGGCAGCTTTTGCAATTGCGCCAACTTGGTCATCAAATTTTCTAATGTTTCCTGGATTGACTCGCACCGCTCCGCATCCAGCTTCAATAGCTTGGAAAACATATTTTGGCTGGAAGTGAATATCGGCGATCACCGGAAGCTGGGATCGCTTGGCAATTACCCTCAAAGCTTTTGCATCATCACTGGTTGGGACAGCAACCCGAACAATGTCACAGCCCGTTGCAGTCAATTCAGCAATTTGCTGAAGCGTTCCATTGATGTCTGTGGTCTGAGTGGTGGTCATCGACTGCACCGAAATTGGAGAATCCGAGCCGACAGGCACCTTCCCAACCATTATTTGGCGAGTCTTCCGCCTAGGGGCGATTGTTGGAGGGGGTCCTACTGGAAGACCAAGATTTACAGCTGGCACTTATTACCTCTCGTTTGCTCCAAGCTTCAACAGCAAAGGAGGAAAGTTGCTTCCTAACCCAATGTTATTGGGTTTACAAGGTCCGCTAATATTAGTATCAGGCCCGTCGCAATCAGCAGCATCCACACCGCGTATGCGACAGGTAGTGCTCTAGCAGTATCGATTGGTCCCGGGTCGCTCTTTCCAACAAGCATCCAAGACCTTCTCTTCGCGCTTTCGTAAAGCGCCCCAAGAACGTGTCCACCATCTAGCGGCAGCAACGGAATCAGATTAAAGACAAATAGCGCGAGATTCAAAGATCCGATTAGCAAAAGCAGCGAGGCCAGCTTGGCCTCCACGCCAATATCGGCTGCAGTCAACTCTCCCGCTAACTGACCCACCCCCAAAATAGAGACCGCACCATTTGGATCTCGATCCGTGCTTCCGAAGGTACTTGCCGCGACCTTATAGACCTGCTGCGGCAAATCAGCGACGAAGGCAAGCATTCCGCCGGTTGCGGTGAGAGAGAAGCCGACGGATTCTCTAATGCTTAGTGGCGTCATCTCAGACCCCAACTGAATACCCAAAATTGGCCTGAGTTCAGTGACTTTATTTCCAGCCGCGTCTAAAGCTGCCGCTCCCGACTCTAGGAAAACTTGGGTCTCAATAAACGACGGCGTAATTGCCAGGGTGACATTCGCCCCGTCGCGAGCAACCCCCAGCATTGACTGACTCGTTTGGTTCTTGCTCAGTCCAGCAATTACTTCGTTCCAGTTCAGAACTGGTTTGCCGTTGACCTGATTGACGATGTCGCCAGGTAACAGCCCGGCGGCAATAGCAGGCGAAACGGGTGATCCACTTGGGCAATTACCGGCAGAATCGGCCTCGATGCATTCATAGACTTTGCTGACGCTCATCGTGGATTGCATTGTTCCAACACCGCTGAGCGCCAAAAGAATAAGCAGCATGCCCAAAAAAAGATTCATCAGCGGTCCGCCGAGCATGATGGTTAGCTTTTTTGGAGCGGAAAGTTTGTAGAACTGGCGATTTTCATCGCTGGGCTCGATGCCCTGTCTTACTTGCTGTCTGGCATCCCTAATCCAACTCGCGAATGGGCCCCGATACTGCTTGGACTCGGGAGGATACATTCCAGTCATGAGGATATAGCCACCCAGAGGTATCGCCTTTATTCCGTATTCGGTATCGCCCCTGGTCCAGGACTTAACGGTCGGACCAAATCCGATCATGTATTGATTGACTCGAATGCCAAAAATTTTCGCCGGTATCAGGTGACCAATTTCGTGCAGACCAATTGACAGAGCAATTCCAATTAGGACAATTGCAATTCCGGCCGCGTATAAGAGGATGTCGATCACGGTTCAAGGGTACCTAACACTTGATGCTTTAGCTCTGTGCTATCAGCGAATCGGCAGTCCGTCTGGCCCAGCTTTCTGCAGCCAAGAGACTTTCGAGACTCAAGGGCCCGGGAGTATGAACCTGAAGCACCTTATCGATCGTGTCGGTGATACCCAGGAAAGATATTTCACCGCGGTGAAAAGCCTCAACAGCCTGCTCATTTGCTGCGTTATAGACGGCTGGAAAAGTAAGCCCTGCCTGCCCAACCTGTCTTGCCAACTTGACGGCGTTGAAGGCATCCTCGTCAAGCGGTTCAAAATCCCATCGATGACTTTGAGTGAAATCCAACGGCTTTGTCGAGTGGGCAAGCCGATCTGGCCAACCGATAGCAAAGCCAATCGCAAGCTTCATATCCGGTACGGATGCCTGTGCAATAACCGAACCGTCATAAAACTCGACCATAGAGTGAACAATCGATTGAGGATGAACTGTCACGGCAATATTTTCGAACCCGATACCAAATAAAATGTGAGCCTCAATTACCTCTAGGCCCTTGTTTACCATGGTCGCCGAATTAGTAGTTATGACCTTGCCCATGCTCCAAGTCGGGTGCTTGAGGGCCTGAGCTGGAGTTACGTTCTCGAGTTCGGCCCTCGACATGTTTCTAAACGGACCACCGGAGGCAGTCAATATGAGCCTCGAAACTTCAGATTTTTGACCTGCCATTAAGCACTGAGCGATTGCCGAGTGCTCGGAGTCGACGGGCAAGATTTGATCTTTCGCCGCAAGCTGAGTAACCAGCGACCCACCAACTATCAGAGACTCTTTATTGGCGAGCGCTAGCTTGCTTCCTGCGCGAAGAGCAGAAAGGGTTGCCATCAATCCGGCAGAACCGGTTATTCCGTTAACCACCACATCTGCTGACAGCTCACCAGCTAAGTCAGCGGCCAGCTCCGGACCAAGGACGGCTCTTTCCTTGGACAAGCCGAACTGGACGCGTTGAGATTCGAGTAGCTCGATATTCGAGTTTCCAGAGATCCCGACGAGCTGAAACTTGTCGGGATTTGCCGCCAGCAACTCCAGCGTTTGAGTACCGACAGAACCGGTGGAGCCTAAGACCAAAACAGTGCGCATCTACCAAAGCTTAGAACTCCATCCGCATTGCGAGTCAGGAATGATAAAAATCCATATAAGTATCTAGAATTTAGACATGAGCCTTGAACAAAAAAGAATCTTGAACACCCCTATCCCAGGACCTAAGTCGGCAGAGCTTCAAAAGCGCCGAACCGCGGTTGTTTCTTCGGGTGTCGGAACAATGCTTCCGGTGTTCATTGAGCGAGCGCACAGCGCGATCCTCGAGGATGTCGACGGTAACCAGTTGATCGACATGGGCACAGGCATTGGTGTAGTCACAATCGGCCACACAAACCCCGGCGTGGTTGCCGCAGTTCAGGAGCAGGTTGCAAAACTGACTCACACCCTGTTCACCGTTGCCCCCTATGAGAAATATGTTCGAGCAGCTGAACTTCTAGCGGCTCACTCCCCCGGTTCTTTTCCAAAAAAAGTCGCCTTTTTTAATTCAGGTGCCGAAGCCGTTGAAAATGCAGTGAAGATTGCAAGACGTGCGACCGGCAGGACTGAGATCGCAGTTTTCGACCACGCTTACCACGGTAGAACCAGCCTTACGATGGCGATGAACTTCAAGGCGCATCCCTATGCCACTGGCTTCGGTCCACTTCCCGGAAGCATTCACCACGCACCCATGAGCTACCCGTTCCGCGACCCTGAGGGAATGACAGGCGAGCAGGCGGCAGCAAGGACCATTACCTATCTAGAAAAAAGAGTTGGTGCCTCCCAACTTGCCGCCGTTTTCATCGAGCCCATTCAGGGAGAAGCCGGATTCATAGTGCCGGCCCCAGGATTCCTGAAAACAATCGACAGCTGGTGCAAGGCGAATGGAATTGTCATGGTTGCCGACGAAGTTCAAAGCGGTATGGCCAGGACCGGAAAATGGTTTGCTAGCCAGTGGGAAGAAGGTTTCGACCCCGACTTAGTGACCGTTGCCAAGGGAATTGCAGGCGGCATGCCGCTTTCCGGCGTTGTAGGCCGGGCCGAAATTATGGACTCGGCACACGCCGGTGGCCTAGGTGGTACCTTTGGTGGCTCACCGACTGCCGTGGCGGCCGCAGTGGCGGTCATGGAACAACTTGAACAAGGGAACTGGCTAGATCGCGCTCAGGAAATTGGCGCCATAATCGTAGAGCGTCTAACTGAGATGATGACGATGTATCCGGTGATTGGTGAAGTTCGTGGAGTTGGCGCCATGCAAGCATTTGAACTAGTGATGCCTGGCACTCTTGACCCCAACCAGCCCGCCACGGACGCCCTCTTAAGGCACTGCCACAAAAATGGTGTCGTGGTTCTCAATGCCGGAACCTATGCAAACGTCGTTCGTTTGCTTCCGCCGCTTTCCATCTCCGATGAACTACTCCACGAGGCATTGGATGTCATTTCAGAAGGCCTGGCAACCCTCTAGCTCCGTGGCCAGCTCCCGGCCAAAAACTGTACGAATAACCACTAAACCAAAGCTAAGACTGGAACGACATGAGTCAATATGAGGACCGCCGGCTTCTAGCTGAGCTATTTGCCAAAGAAGTGAGCACCTACGTCGCGACCCATCCAAATTCGCAAAAGGCTCACCAAAAATCTCAAGCGTCGTTGGTCAATGGCGTTCCAATGCTCTGGATGGCGAAATGGCCAGGACCCTTTCCGGTTTACGTAGAGAGCGCAAAAGGCGCTCACTTTACCGATCTTGACGGCAATGACTTCACTGATTTTTGCCTTGGGGACACTGGAGCAATGTCTGGACATGCCTCAGCGCCGACTGTGAAGGCGGTGCAGGACCAGATAGCTAAGGGGGCCACCTTTATGCTTCCGACCCTCGACGCGTCAAGAAATGCCGAAACGCTTGGAGCCAGGTTCGGTCTTCCAAAGTGGCAGTTCACTCTTAGCGCGACCGACGCCAATCGCCACCTAATACGCTTTGCTAGGCAAGTAACCGGCAGGGCAAAGATCGCGGTTCACGACTACTGCTATCACGGAAGCGTTGACGAGACCTTTGCGGTGCTTGATGATCAAGGAAACACAATTTCGAGGCCAAATAATATTGGCAAACCATCGGAGCTAAACACCACAACCGTCTCGTTACCATTCAACGACTTGGCTGCTGCCGAAAAGGCATTTGCGACTGGCGAAGTCGCACTGCTCTTGATTGAACCAGGGCTAACAAACATTGGCATCGTATTACCAGAGCCAGGCTACCTAGAGGGCCTCCAAGCGCTGTGCGTAAAATACGATGTCATCTTTGCGCTTGATGAGACCCACACTCTTTCCGCAGGCGCAGGCGGCATCACGGCTCGGGATAGCCTCAAGCCCGACGCAGTTGTCCTTGGCAAGACCATAGGTGGCGGAGTTCCGGTTGGCGCACTTGGTTTCTCGGAAGAGCTTTCAGAGAAGATAGCAAACAGCCTTGAGCTTGAAAGCATCGACGTTGGAGGCGTTGGCGGCACATTGGCCGGGAACGCCCTGTCGATGGCCGCAGTCCGTGCCACCCTCGAAGAAGTGCTAACGCCCGAGAACTTCGCTCGCATGGAGCAGTTGGCAGTGACCTGGCAGGCAAACATTCAGGCCACCATCGATGAATATCAATTACCTTGGCAGGTGTCCAGAATTGGCTGCCGAGGCGAATATAGCTTTAGAGAAACGGCGCCCTCAACAGGAGCCGAAGCCGCGGCTGCCGAGGACTTTGAATTGGGGCAGTTCCTTCAGCTTCACGCAATAAACCAAGGCATTCTGATGACGCCATTTCACAATATGGTTTTAGTCTCGCCTGATACCACCGCCGTCGACATTGAAAAACACCACCGCCACTTTCGCGATGCGGTGGAACTACTATTTGCTAAGTAGTTTTCGCTTCTTTAGTGCCGATCTGACCTGCACCGCAATAACAATTGCGATTGCGACAATGAAAACAAATGAGCCAACGACGTTCGCCTCCGGCGGGATCCCTCTGGCTGCGGCCGTGTAGACAAACTTAGGAAAAGTGTCAACTGAGCCGGAGTTGAATTGAGTAATGATGAAATCATCAAAACTCAGAGCGAACGCAAGCATTGCCGCCGAAAGAATTCCGGGGAGCAATAGTGGGAACGTAATCTTCCAAAACACCTGCATTGGAGACGCATAGAGGTCTCGGCCTGCTTCCTCTAAGGCCGGGTCCAAAGTTGCGACCCTTGCCTTAACGGTGACAACAACGAAACTCAGGGTGAACATGACGTGAGCGATGATCACTGTGGTTAGACCCTTGGTCCAACCAAAGTCAAGAAACTGAGCCGCGAGCCCTGCGCCCATGACGACCTCGGGGGTTGCCAGCGGCAAAAACAGCAGCAAGTTGGTCGCGCTGCGGAATTTAAAACGGTATCGCACGAGCGCAATAGCAATCATTGTCCCCAGGACTGTCGACACTGCCGTTGCAGTTACTGCAACCAGCAGGGAGTTACCGAAAGCCCCACAAACATCCGCTTGATCGCAAACGTTTAGCCAGTTATCAAGAGTGAAGCCGCGCCAGATTATGTTCGACTTAATAGAATCATTGAAGGAGAACACGAAGGTGTATCCGATTGGGACCATAAGGAACAAGAACGTCAGGAACACATAGGTTGGAAGCAGGTACTTGCCCAGTGAGAAACGTGTCATAGTAGGTCGTCCGTTCCACTGCGTCGAACATACGCTGAGACCAACACCACGATTGTTGCCATTAGCATTACCGAGATTGCCGATGCGGTCGGGTAATCCTGAATTCTAAGGAAGTTAGCCTCAACCACGTTGCCAATCATTGCAGTATCTGGGCCTCCCAAGAAGTCTCTGCTGGCCACCACATAGTCTCCGCTAATCGGGATAAACGTCAAAAGAGTTCCCGAGATGATTCCTGGAAGTGACAGTGGAAGGGTGATTTTCCGGAAGGTTTTTGACGGGCTTGCATACAGGTCCGACCCGGCTTCAACCAGGCTCAAATCAAGTCGGTCCAGGTTGGCATAAATTGGCAGCGTCATAAACGGGATGAAGTTATAAACCAAACCAAAAACCACCGCAAAGTTAGTGCCGATTATGTAGCTGTCCGCTCCAAAAATACCGATGTCTTTGAGAACGTTCACGACCAGCGAATCATTCGAGAAAATCTGCTTCCAGGCAAAAGTACGCAGCAAAAACGAGATGAAGAAAGGCGCCACAACCAGGGTTAGCAGGATTCCTTTCAGAAGCGGTCTGTTTCTTGACTTGACGGCGATGAAGTATGCAATGGGGTAGCTGATGGCTAGGGCAAGTACGGTTGCAAGGACCGCGAAGCTAAACGAACGAAAAATCTGGGGAGCGTACTGCGTGACCGCATACACGTAGTTACCAAATTCCAGACCGAAGTCATACCTTCCGATAGCCCCGGTAGCACTGGGGGCTTTCAACGAGGTGATGATCAGAGACACCAGAGGTGTGATAAAAAATAGCGCTAGGTAGAACAAGCCTGGCAGCAATAAAAACAGCGCCACACGACCGGTCTTTGAAGGTCCCTGCTCCTTAGCCGGAGTCTGTGACCCGAATGCCACGAAAGCCATTACTGCTCTTCTTCTACTCCGGAGGGAAGATCGGACAGCCCAAAGCTGTGCTCAATTTTCCAGCTGACATAAACCTGCGCCCCAAGCTCAACGACCGGAGAACGGCCGATGTTCTGAGCGAAAACAGTCATGACGCCGATTCCTGGAATGTCAATCTGATACTGATTGGAAACTCCGGTGAATCGAATATCGGTTATCTCTCCTGGGCCCAAAATGTTCAGGCCTGGGTCATCGATTGGCTGAGTCTCGTGGAAGTAGGTTTTTTCGGGTCTTACGCCGATTGCAATGACTCCAGTTACCTTCTCACTTCTCTTAGTCAAGCCGGTAATTTTCTTACCCTTGTATTCGATGCTTGTGGTTTCAGAGTTAGTTTCGGTTACCTTGCCGATAAACATGTTTGATTGACCCAGGAACTTGGCCACAAAGGCAGTCTTAGGTCGGTCATAAAGGACCTCGGGTGAACCAAGCTGTTCGATGTGCCCCTGATTCATAACCGCCACAGTATCGGCCATGTCCATGGCTTCTTCCTGGTCGTGAGTTACGTGCAGGAAGGTAAGTCCAACTTCCATCTGAATCGCCTTTAGCTCAATCTGCATCTGACGACGAAGCTTTAGGTCTAACGCTCCCAGTGGCTCGTCTAGTAGAAGCAGGGACGGTCGGTTAACCAGGGCTCGTGCAAGAGCGACTCGTTGCTGCTGTCCACCGGATAATTGCTGCGGCCTGCGTTGTGCCAGATGTTCAAGCTCCACCATCGCAAGAGCTTTTTCAGCCTTTGCAAGTGGTTCGTTTAACTTCCGCTGCCGAATTCCAAAAGCCACATTTTCCAAAACACTCATGTGCGGAAACAGCGCATAGTTTTGAAAGACTGTGTTTACGGGTCGCTCATGAGGTTTCATGCCGGCGATATCTTTGCCGCCCAGTAATATTTCGCCCTTTGAGGGACTCTCGAGCCCTGCAATCATGCGCAGAGTCGTTGTCTTACCGCAGCCCGATGGCCCTAAAAGAGCAAAGAACTCCCCGGCAGGAATCTTGAGGTCGAGATTATCGACAGCAACAAAACCGGGGAACTCCTTGCGAATACCTTTTAGCTCCAGATCTTGACCTCTGGCTATGAACTCAGTGGCCACCTAGGAACCTAGAAGAAGGTTTTGCCAAGCAGCCGAGAAACGTTGCTCCTCTGGTCCAGTCAAGCTCCGGAACGAATGGCTCTTAGCCAGAGTGTCAGCGTTCGGGAAAATAAGCTGATTTTCTGCCAATTCTGGGTCGGCTTCAGCGGCAATTTCCTTGGCTCCAACTACTGGAGTGATGTAGTTCACCCAAAGAGCAAGCTCAGCTGCGTTTACTGGGTCGTAGTAGTACTCGATTAGAGCTTCAACATTGCGTTTGTGAGTTGCGCCAATTGGGACAACGAACTCGTCAGCCCAAAGAGTCGCACCAGATTCGGGGAAAACGAAGCCGAATGGTTCTGGGTCTTCATCGGTGCCGCTTTCGTAGTTGATGACAGTGATGTCACCGGACCAAGCGGTTGCAGCGATGATGTTTCCGGTAGTTAGGTCGTCAAGATAGCTATTTCCGCGGACGTTATAGATCTGTCCGCTGCCAATCTGAGTCTTGATCTCTTCGAGAGCTGCGTTGAAAGCATCCTCAGTGAGGCTGTCCGCGGAAGCAATGTCGATGCCCTGGCTCAAAAGAACAAGCCCGACGGTGTCGCGCATCTCGGAAAGCAACCCGACACGGCCCTTTAGCTCTGCAGCCCAAAGGTCGGACATGGTTGCCGGCTCATCCTTGCCGGTTGCTTCTTTGTAGGCCTGCTTGTTGTAGCCAATTCCAGCAAATCCACCCTGCCAAGGAATTGAGTAAACGCGGTCTGGGTCATCCGGGTTACCCTGGTAGCCAGGAGCTAGGTTCGCAACTTTGTTTGGCATGTTTGCGTTGTCCATCGCCTGAAGGTATCCACGACCGCGAAGGCGAGCTGCCATCCAGGTGGTTGGACAGGCAACATCAGCACCGATGTCCTGGCCAAGCTCTAGCTGGTCCTTGACCTTGGCGTACCAAGTGTCGTTGTCATCAATCTCAATGCGGTAATCGACAGTGATTCCGCTCTGTTCTTGGAAGCGAAGCAAGGTTGGGTAGTTACCGTCATCATCTTCGTCCATGTAGGCCGCCCAGTTGTGCCAGGTAAGTACCTTCTCACTGTCGGAAAGGTCGGTAGCCGCAACAACCGTCTCTTCGGCGGCAGCACATGATGCAAGCGATAACGCTGCGGCGGTTCCACCGACGCCGGCAAGAGCCGTTCTTCGAGAGATTTGGTGCTGTCTAGCCATCTGAACAAGCTGAGCCAACATTGGGTCTTGAGGTAGTCCTCGCTTCATAGCATTCTCCTAGGTTTACGCAGCTTCCTGCGGTTATCGGTTTTTCACGTCCTATTTTCTTTAGGGTCCAAAGGCAAGGGAAAGCTTTGCACAACTTTCACCAAAAAAGAGGCAATGAAATCTAATCTTTACTTTTCAATCTCCTATGTAGTGCATCACGTGTTTGATTCTCGTGTAGTCCTCGAAGCCGTAGTGAGATAGATCTTTTCCGTATCCGGAGTGCTTGAAGCCACCGTGTGGCATTTCAGCGGCCAATGGAATGTGGGTATTTACCCAGACGGTTCCAAAATCCAGATACTTAGCGAAACGCATTGCCCTGGTGTGGTTAGTTGTCCAAACCGAAGATGCCAGGCCATATCTGATGTCATTAGCCCACTCCAATGCCTGGGCATCATCCTTGAATTTCTGGACGGTCATGACTGGGCCAAAGATCTCGTCCTGAATGTGCTCGTCAGTTTGCTTTAGGCCAGACAGCACAGTCGGCTCAAAGAAGTAACCGCTACCGGGGATTCGTGATCCTCCGGTTTCAATCTTTGCGTGGTCAGGCAACCTGTCGATGAAACCCTGGGCCCGAGCCAGCTGGTTAGCATTATTAACCGGGCCAAACAAAATATCTGGCTCACTCGGCATGCCAACCTTTGCACTCTTTTTTACCTCGGCAATAAGTGCACTCATGAAATCGTCATATCCCGATTCCTGAACTAGCAACCTCGTGGCCGCAGTGCAATCCTGACCCGCGTTGAAGAAGCCTGCAGCAACAATGCCCTCGGCAGCCTTCTGGAAGTCGGCATCGGCAAAAACTATCACCGGAGCCTTACCGCCCAGCTCAAGGTGGACGCGCTTTAGGTCACTGGAAGCGCTCTTCGCAACCTCCATTCCTGCGCGCACTGAACCGGTGATGGAAACCATCTGAGGTATGTGGTTCTCAATCATTGCCCGACCAGTATCTCGATCACCGGTGACAACGTTGAAGACCCCTTCTGGCAGAAACTCGCTCGCGATCTCGGCAAGCAGCAGAGTCGAGGCCGGAGTGGTGTCCGAGGGCTTTAGAACGATTGTGTTTCCCGCGGCAATGGCCGGTGCAAACTTCCAAACCGCCATATTGAGTGGGTAGTTCCAAGGGGTCACTTGACCGATAACGCCGATTGGCTCTCTTCTAATAGAAGAAGTGTGATCCCTCAAGTATTCGGCAGTCGCCCTGCCCTCCAGGTTCCTGGCTGCTCCCGCGAAAAATCGAATCTGATCAATCGAAGGTCCGATTTCGTAGTCAACCAATGTGGTTCGGGGCTTGCCGGTATTTTCAGACTCAACATCAGCCGCTTCTTCGGCCCTTGCCTCAAGAGCGTCCGCAATTCTAAACAGCGCAAGCTGGCGTTCGGAGGGGGTTGTCTGTGACCAAGTTTCGAAAGCTTTAGCAGCGACCTTATAAGCGTGGTCGACATCAGCGGCGCTAGATACTGGAGCATGCGCATAAACCTGCTCAGTCGACGGGTCGATAACGTCGCTAACACTGTCGGTTACAGGTGGCTGATATTTGCCACCAATAAAGTTCTGCAATTTTTTTACGGCCACTGTTCACCACTCCTCTTCGAGTTAATCCACTAAAACTCTAAACCCAAATAAGCATTTCGACACTCAAGTCTCCAAACAGGACCGATTTCGTAACAAATTGACAATAATTCGGCGGAAAAGACCATTTGGGACGCTAAAAAGTGTGATACTGACGGTATGTCCAAAACCCTAAGGACCCGCCGGTCGCAACTTGACGAGACTTCTAAGCTCATCGTCGAAGAGCTGCAGCATGACGGTAGGAAGTCCTACGCGGAAATTGGAAAGGTCGTCGGACTATCTGAAGCGGCCGTGAGGCAGCGAGTCCAGAAGTTGACTGAAGCCAAGGTTATGCAAATTGTCGCGGTAACCGACCCTCTTGTCTTGGGTTTTTCGAGACAAGCGATGATCGGAATCAAATGCTCCGGAAATGCTCTGATTATCGCTAAGTCGCTGGCAGAGATAGCCTCCGTTGACTATGTGGTGCTGACTGCCGGAAGCTTCGACATCATGGCTGAGGCTGTCTGCGAGGACGATGATGCCCTGCTAGCCCTTATCCATGAGCAAATACGAGCATTGCCCGGAGTCATTTCCGCCGAAAGTTTTGTGTACCTAAAACTAGAAAAGCAGCACTACAACTGGGGAACTCGATGACGAGTTTCTCTCCAACTAAAAAACAGTAAGAAGTGATATGAAATGGCAATCCAGGAGAACAACAAGACTAAATCCCTAAGGGATCTGTTCAGTTCCAAGAAAAAAAGCCACGTTTCAAATGCATCCAAGTCCGACTTCCCGATAGTCCACGCCATGGCAGCCGGTCAAGAGGTCGGGGACAAGGCGCTTCAAAAGAGTGCGAAGAAGCACCTTTGGATGCACTTCACTCGTCACAGCCCATACAACAAAATTGACATGACCATTATTCAGAAGGCCGATGGTCACTACCTGACTGATTCAAAGGGCCGCAGAGTCATCGACGGACTATCCGGACTCTTCACGGTCAACGCTGGGCACGGCAGACAAGAACTAGCTGATGCTGCTGCCAAACAAACCATGGAGCTTGACTTCATGCCGCTATGGTCCTACGCACACCCAAGAGCCGTAGAGCTTGCCGAGAGGTTGATTTCATACGCGCCAAAGGACCTGACCAGAATCTTTTTCACCACCGGTGGTGGCGAAGCAGTGGAATCGGCTTGGAAGATCGCCAAGCAGTATTTCAAGATGACGGGCAAACCCCTAAAACACAAGGTGATTTCTCGGCAGACCGCCTATCACGGCACCAGCCACGGTGCGCTTTCAATAACTGGAATTGCCGCCTTCAAGCAGATGTTTGAGCCGCTTGTTCCATCCACATTCCGCATCCCGAACACCAACTGGTATCGAGCAGATTCACGTTTCAAAACCGAGGATGAATTCGCGCTCTGGGCTGCCAACCGCTTAGAAGAAGTTATCTTATTTGAAGGGCCCGATACTGTTGCGGCATTCTTTGTCGAGCCAATTCAAAATGCGGGTGGATGCTTCACGGCACCAAACAGCTACTTCAAGCGCATTCGCGAAATCTGCGATAAGTACGACGTTATCTTGGTCGCAGACGAAACCATCACCGGCTTTGGCCGCACCGGAGAAATGTTTGGATCACAGCGATACGACATAAATCCAGACATGATGATCACCGCCAAGGCGATTACTTCAGGTGTCGCACCACTCGGCGCTCTATTCATAAAGGAAAAATACTTCACTCCTTTCAACGAGGGCACCGTCACTCTTGCCCATGGCTATACGTTCGCGGCCCATCCGGTCGCTTGCGCGGTGGCATTGGCAAACTTGGACATCTATGACAAGGAAAGACTGGTCGACAACGTCCGGATCAACTCCCCGATCTTCCGCAAGACACTTGAAAAGCTGAAGGACCTGCCAATCGTTGGAGACGTTAGAGGCGATGGTTACTTCTTCGCAATAGAGCTAGTTCGAAATCAGGAAACTAAGGAGTCTCTGACTCGAGAAGAGTCCGAGAAAATTCTTCGAGGATTCTTGAATAACGCTCTTTACGAACAGGGTCTCTACTGCCGTGCCGACGATCGTGGGGATCCGGTAATTCAACTTGCCCCTCCCCTTACCTGCGGTCCGAAGGAATTCGAAGAGATCGAGCAAATACTGAGATCGGTTCTGATAGAGGCCGGTAAGCGACTCTAACTTGGTAATTTTTCCACAGGTCCCGGAGCCTAAATTTCGGACCTGCTGGAAACTTTGCAATACTTCTTGACATGACAGAACTATCGTCGCTCAAGCTGATTAAATCCCCCATAGGAAAAATTTCCATTGGCGCTACTCAGGCTGGTGTCGCTCGAATAGAAATTTTGCCGCCTGGTTCCGTTCGAATTGAATTTTCAGACTCGGCGAAAGCACACCGTTTTGCTCTAGATGCGGCCGATCAGCTGTCTGAATTCTTCGAAGGTTCCAGGAAGGGCTTCTCTGTTCCTTTGGACATAGCCGGAACCGCTTTCCAGCTGGCAGTCTGGGCGCAAATAGCCAAGCTGGACTTCGGTGAGCAGAGCACCTATGCAGAGTTAGCCTTGGCCGTCGGAAACCCAAGGGCGGTTCGTGCCGTTGGCGGTGCAGTGGGTGCGAACCCGTTGCCACTACTGGTCGGTTGCCACCGGATTTTAGGTGCAGAGAGACGAATTACTGGGTACTCCGGTGGCGAGGGCCTGGTTACCAAGCGTTGGCTCTTGGCCTTTGAGCAGATTGAGTTCAAAGAATGAGCACCGGCTCCCAAGATCTCGTCCGGTGTCCTTGGGTCAACTCGGATCAGATTTACATCGACTACCACGACAACGAGTGGGGCAAAGAACTTACGGGGCAACGAAACCTCTTCGAGAAAATGACCCTCGAAGGCTTTCAGGCGGGTCTGAGCTGGCTAACAATCCTGAAGCGAAGAGAGGGCTTTCGGGAAGCTTTTGATAACTTCGAATTAGATAAAGTCGCAGCCTTTGACGAATCGAAGATCGAAGAGCTGATGTCCGATTCGCGCATAATCAGGAATCGAGCCAAAATATCCGCCGCCGTAAATAATGCGCGGGTAATCCTGGACAAGTCCCTGGACCTGACACAAATTCTTTGGTCCTTCGCCCCAAACCCATCGTCATCCGGCAGATCTCAAGAATCGATCACAACGAGTCCAGAGTCCGATGCCCTCAGCAAAGAGCTCAAGCGGCTCGGAATAAAATTTGTTGGCTCCACGACCATGTATGCCCTTATGCAATCAACAGGAATGGTAAAAGATCACTCAGTAAATTGCTTCTTATCTAGCTGAAAATATTTGTGCACTGACTACATTTAGTAGTTAGAGGAGCCATATGTCGCCAGAGGAATTCAACCGAGTGTTTCGCGCTCAGTTGCCAATGATCAGCGCATATTTGTCCAGGCGAGTTCCTATTAGTGAGGTCGAAGATCTAGCATCGGATCTTTTTGAGATTGCCTGGAGCAAGAAAGAACAAATTCCTGAGGGCTTCGAATTGCCGTGGCTTTACAAAACAGCTCGGTATCTGGTCTCTAACTTTCATCGCAAGCAATCCGGGCGCAATGGCATCCTGGCCAGGCTCGCCGAACCAGTAGCAGCACCATCCGCTGAATCAATCGCCCTGGCAGATATAGAGCTCAGCGATGCTTTTGCCGGCCTGATCCCAGCGGAGCGAGAAATAATTTCGCTTTGGGCGCTTGAAGGTCTTTCAAACGCAGAAATCTCGAAAGTACTCGAGATGTCCGAAAATGCGGCGGCTATAAGGCTAACCCGGGCAAAGCAAAAACTAAAAGGTTTGCTAAATCTTGAAAATATTCAGTAGCTGGTTACGCATAACTGACATGAACGAAGAATTTGAGCTTCAGAAAAGAATCGCATCAGCTGATCCTGGGCGAGATGCCCCCGTACTAGACCACACGGTTGTCACAGGTGCATCCCTTGGCAAACCCCAAAGGCAGTTCGGCTTTCGCGGACTAAGGCTAGGGGTCGGGGTTGGCGGTTTCTCGCTTGCTGTGACCGCGGTAGCGCTTGCTGTGACCCTGCCCGCAGTTATGACGCCCCCTGCGTTGTTCACCGTCGCAGATGCATCGGGTGGCGGCCAGAAGCTGAGCTCGAGTGCCGAGGGAACCTCGGACATGGCAGAATCCTCGGTCTATTGGCCCAGCTGGATTAGCTACGAATATAACGCAGGGCCAGGAGTCACTGACGCAACCGGCAACGGTCAGGTTTTTCAAGGAAAACTTGTCGGCGACCCTCTAGATATCTTGAAGAAAATGAGCATTCTGTTTGGAGTAACTGGCGAGCCAGTTCGTGACGAATGGTCAGACGATAGTTACCCGAGCTATTCGATAACGGAAGAAAACGCCTACCTCAGCATCTACTGGAGCGGAACCGGTAGCTGGTCATTCTCAAATTGGAGCGATTACCGATACGACTGCGCGGCCGATGCAGCGGAAGCTTCAAATGACGAATTACAGTCTTGCGAGCCCCAACCAACCCCTGAACTAATTCCCTCGGCCTCAGAGCTGAAGATCGAAGCCGTCTCACTGCTTGAGCGTGCGGGCCTTGATTTCCAAGAGGACTCGATCACGATCTACCGCGACGACTGGGGAGCATACGCATCCCTTCCCTACCTGACTAACTCAGTTGAAAGCGGCTTGCAAACGTATTTGAACTGGGGAATGGATGGCCAACTGACCTACTTCTCTAGCCACAGCATTGAGCTTGTCCCCAGAGGTTCATTCGATACCGTTTCTGCTATCGACGCGGTTAGCCGTATTTCGGAGGGTCGCTGGTATGGAAACCCTCCAGAGCGTTTCTACCGAAGCATTGAGGGCCAAATGGCCGCCGATTCAAGAACGGCGAGTAGCGAACCAGTAGAGGCTGGAATTAGCGACGAGATTCAGCCCGAACCCTACTTAGAGGATGGAACAGCGCCTGCCACAGAACCTGGAGCTGTCTCAATCGACGATCCGTACATACAGGATCCAAATCAAAACTATGAGCCAGAAATCATCCAGCTAACCGTTGAACGGGCCGAAGCAACCATGTTGTCAGTTTGGGACTCGTTGGGAAACTACTGGTTAGTGCCGGGATATGTGCTTTTCAATGATCAGGGTTGGTTTGATTCAGTCATTTCCTTGGAAGAAGGAGTTATTGAACTTCCCGAACCGATGGTCATGCTGCCGATGGATGTGAACCAAAAGGGACCCGCTGTCTCGGAAATGATCGACTAAAAGCCTGCTGGCACGAACAGCTCTACTATTCGCCCCGAAACTCTGGCTTCCAAGCCAGCACGCTTTGCGACCATTGGAATCTCCGAACTGGATTGAAGCCCCGTCTCCAAAAAGGCCTTGGCAAAAGCGCCCTTGGCCTTTTTGTTGAAGTGATTGAGTGCTCTGCCACTGTTGGCGTCTAGCACTTCCAAGAAAAAGGAGTCCTTGTCCTTCGGAATTGGATTCAAAGAAACATATGCTTTGGATCTCATATCCAAAATTTGACCCTTGAGCCTCGGCCAGACATCCTTATGGGCATCCGCCCAAAGTCTTGAAAGAGAAACCCCCGGAAGCAAAGAGCCTGCGGAAAGCCGATAGTAAGGAATCCGCTCCATAGCCGGGACTAGCCCAAACAAAGAAGACTGTATGAACATCTGATTTTCTGCTCGCTGGAGAGCGTCTTTGGAAAGCTCATCGTAACCAAGTGCGTCATACAACACACCTGTGTAGCGCTGCAGGGCAGGCATTGTCCCGGAAGTCATAATCTCTAGGTTTGCCTGAATGTCTTTTCTGTTTGTCTTGCCAAGCTTTAGGGACTTTGCAGCCGCCTCTTCGTCCTGGCACAGCTGAATTAGAGCTTTTACCGCAACATCTCTTGCGGGATCCAGGGCCGCCCAAATAATTGCGGCTTTATCTATGGAAACACCAACGCCGCCGGGACGCTTGGTCTCCGACGGCGGCAGTAGAACTAGCATTTAGCTAACTAAGTGAGCGTCCCTGACCACGAGAGTCAGAGTGTCATGCTCCATCGACAAAAAGCCACCCGCTTCAGTTTCGGCAACAACTTTCCCGCCGTCGGCTGTAGTCACTCTGATTGAGCCAGGAATCAGAATTGCAAGCATGGGCTCATGCCCAGCAAGTAATCCAATCTCGCCCTCTGAGGTTTTAGCAATGACCATAGATGCCTCCCCGGACCAAATCTCGCGGTCCGCGGCAACTAAGTTCACCTGAATAAGGTTGGCCACTAGCCGAGGTCTTTCTTGATGCGCTCATAGGCCTTCATCACGTCATCTATGCCACCGCAGTTATAGAAAGCCTGCTCTGGCACGTGATCAAGTTCTCCATCGGCGATCATAGTGAATCCCTCGATGGTGTCCTTTAGCGGCACAGTCGATCCAGCAACACCGGTGAACTTGGTTGCCATGAAGGTGTTCTGGCTCAGGAACTGCTCCATGCGTCGCGCTCTTGAAACGGTGATCTTGTCTTCCTCGGAAAGCTCCTCGACACCCAGAATTGCGATGATCTCTTGGAGTTCCTTGTTCTTCTGGAGGATGGCCTTGACACGAATCGCAGTGTTGTAGTGGTCGTCGCCTAGGTAGGCGGCGCTCAAAATACGCGAGGTTGAGCTCAGTGGATCCACGGCTGGGTAAAGACCACGTGAAGCAATCTCACGGCTTAGCTCAGTGGTTGCGTCCAAGTGAGCGAAGGTGGTTGCTGGAGCCGGGTCGGTGTAGTCATCGGCAGGAACATAAATGGCCTGAAGTGAGGTAATTGAGTGACCCTTGGTAGAAGTAATGCGCTCCTGCAATAGACCCATCTCGTCAGCCAAGTTTGGCTGGTACCCAACGGCTGATGGCATACGACCAAGAAGTGTCGATACCTCGGCTCCGGCCTGAGTGAATCGGAAGATGTTGTCAATGAAGAGCAATACATCCTGGCCTTGAACGTCACGGAAGTACTCCGCCATGGTCAGTGCCGAAAGCGCCACACGCAAGCGAGTCCCAGGTGGCTCATCCATCTGGCCGAAGACCAGCGCGGTCTTCTCCAAAACGCCTGCTTCTTCCATCTCTTCGATCAGGTCGTTACCCTCACGAGTACGCTCACCAACACCGGCGAATACCGAGACACCGTCGTGGTTCTCAGCAACACGGTAAATCATTTCCTGGATCAAAACGGTCTTACCTACACCGGCCCCACCGAACAGTCCAATTTTTCCACCCTGTACATATGGGGTCAGCAAATCAATGACCTTGATGCCAGTCTCGAACATCTGAGTTTTAGACTCAAGCTGATCGAAGGCAGGTGGCGTGCGGTGGATTGGCCAGCGCTCCTTGATATCAAATTTTTCGCCAGGCTTGCCGTTCAAGATCTCGCCTAGAACGTTGAAAACCTTACCCTTGGTGACATCACCAACTGGAACCATGATTGGACTACCTGAGTCGTGCACTACTCCACCGCGGACCAGACCATCCGTCGGCTGCATGGCAATCGCTCTGACAAGGTCGTCGCCTAAGTGCTGAGCTACCTCTAGAGTCAAGGTGCTCTTCTGGTCGCCGAAGGCCACCTCTGTGGTCAGGGCGTTGTAGATTTCCGGGATGGAGTCATGCGGAAACTCGATGTCTACCACCGGTCCATTGACTCGCGCGATACGACCCGTTGCGGTCTTTGTGCTCTCGGCCATTATGATTTCTCTTTCTTAGTCCTCGGACACCGTTGAGAGCGCATCTGCGCCTCCAACAATTTCCGAAATTTGCTGGGTGATCTCTGCCTGACGCGCCTGGTTGGAGAGTCTGGTGTAGTTCAGTATTAACTTTTCAGCGTTGTCTGTTGCGCTCTTCATCGCTTTTTGTCTTGCGGCGTGCTCGGCAGCCGCGGACTGCAGCATTTTGTTGTAGATGCGGTTTTCGATGTAAACCGGAAGCAAACTGTCAAGAACCTTTTCTACCTCAGGCTCGAACTCGTAGAGTGGATGAACTTCACTCTCCTCGGCCTCCTGCTCAACGATCTCTAAGGGCAACAGCCTGGTGGTGTTTGGCTCCTGGACCATCATGGAAACAAATTGGTTTCCCACAAGATAAATCTGGTCAACGCCACCGTCTTCAGTCGACTTAATGAACAACTCAGTTATTTCGTCAGCAATCTCGCGAGCGGTTTCTAGAGTCGGGACGTCGGTACCGCCGGTCCACACCTTCTGCGCTGCACGCTGACGGAACTTGAAGTTCGCCACAGCCTTGCGCCCCACTAGGTAGTAAAGAACCTCTTGACCCTGATCTTTCAGAAGTTTTGTCAGCTGCTCAACTTCTTTGAGGACAGATGAAGAAAACGCTCCGGCAAGACCTCTGTCAGATGTAAACACCACAATTGCGGAACGAGTAGGTGACTCAATCTTTCGAGTAAGAGGGTGATCAACATCTGAGTAGGTCGCGACTGCGGAAACAGCCTTGTTAACAGCCCGGGTATACGGATTTGACGCGCTCACACGCTGCTGTGCCTTCTGGATTCTCGATGCCGAGATTAACTCCATGGCACGGGTGATCTTCTTGGTCGTCTTGGCAGACTTTATTTTCTGCCTGTAGACCCGAAGTTGCGATCCCATAACCTAACCCTTACTTGTCTCTATCGCTTTTGGCGAACGATTTTCTCTTGGTCAATTTCGTCGTCGGCTAGCGCCTCAACGTTGTCCTTACCAGAACCGATTAGTGGCTCCCCGGTGTGCAACTGGAACATCTTCTTGAACTGATCCATCGCCTTCTGAAGCTCGTTGATGGTGTCATCTTCTAGCTTCTCAGTCTCGCGGATAGTTGTCAGAGCCTTCGAGTTGCGCTTTAGGTAATCCAAGAACTCCTGCTCAAATCTCAGGATGTCCTCTACCGGCAACTCATCAAGCAAGCCTGCAGTTCCGGCCCAGATTGAAACTGTCTGGTCTTCAACTGGGTACGGTGAATACTGAGGCTGCTTCAATAGCTCTGTGAGTCTCGCTCCGCGGGCAAGCTGTTTCCTGCTCGCAGCATCAAGATCAGATGCGAACATTGCAAACGCTTCAAGGGATCGGTACTGAGCTAGCTCAAGCTTCAAGGTTCCAGAAACCTTCTTGATGCCCTTTTGCTGAGCAGCTCCACCAACACGGGAGACCGAGATACCAACGTCGATAGCTGGTCGCTGATTGGCGTTGAACAAATCTGACTGCAAGAAGATCTGACCGTCGGTGATGGAAATCACGTTGGTCGGAATGAATGCGGATACGTCATTCGCCTTTGTCTCCACGATTGGTAGGCCAGTCATCGAACCGGCACCCATTGCATCCGAGAGCTTTGCACAACGCTCAAGCAATCTGGAGTGAAGATAGAAAACGTCGCCTGGGTAGGCCTCGCGACCCGGTGGCCTGCGAAGTAGCAATGACACTGATCGGTAGGCCTCTGCCTGCTTGCTCAGGTCATCAAAGACGATCAGAACGTGCTTGCCCGCATACATCCAGTGCTGCCCTATGGCGCTACCGGTATAAGGAGCCAGGTACTTGAATCCAGCAGCATCAGACGCTGGAGAAGCAACGATTGTCGTGTACTCCATTGCGCCGGCTTCTTCCAAAGCTCCGCGCACACCTGCGATTGTTGAGCCCTTTTGACCAATAGCCACGTAGATACAACGAACCTGCTTATTTGGGTCCTTCGACTTCCAGTTTTCAACCTGGTTGATAATCGCGTCAACCGCAATAGCGGTCTTACCTGTCTGGCGGTCACCGATGATTAGCTGTCGCTGACCACGCCCAACTGGGATCATGGCGTCAATGGCCTTGATACCGGTTTGTAGCGGCTCGTGCACTGACTTGCGATCCATCACGCCTGGAGCCTGAAGCTCAAGCGCACGGCGACCCTCTGCCTTAATCTCACCCAGTCCGTCAATTGGGACACCCAGTGGGTCCACAACGCGACCCATGAAGCCGTCTCCAACCGGAACAGACAAAACCTCACCGGTTCGGTGAACCTCCATGCCCTGTTCGATACCGCCGAACTCACCGAGGATAACTACACCGATTTCACGCTCGTCTAGGTTGAGAGCTAGACCCAGAGTGCCATCGGCAAACTTGAGCAACTCATTCGCCATCGCGGACGGCAATCCCTCCACGTGTGCAATACCGTCAGCTGCGTCCGTGACGTAGCCAACCTCTTGCTTGTCGGTCCCCTTTGACTCGTAGGACGACACGAAGTCCTTCAGGGCATCCCGAATTTCGTTCGGGTTGATCTTTAGCTCTGACATTGGTTCCTCTGCTTACTTGTTGGTTTCAACTCAACCGAGTTGCAATCTTGCGTTTTGAAGTTTTGTTAGAACGGTGGCGTCCAAGACTTCACCGTTCACGGTGATGTGCAATCCACCGATTATTTCTTGGTCTATCTCAACATTAAGTTGAAGTTCCCTACCAAAAACTTTCGTCAGTGCTGCTGACAATCTTGACAGTTGATCTTCGGACAGCTCTTTTGAGGCCCGAATATTTGCAACCGATTCGCCAGCGAACTCGGCAATCCACATTCCATACTGCTCCAGAACCTCAGCGAATCGCTTAAAGGTTCTCGAGTGAACAGCCTGACCGGCCAAGATGCTCGTGGTTTCAGTTGCTTTGTTGTTCAAAAGCTTTGCAACTAGCACCATTTTTGCCTCTACCGATGCTCTGGTCGAAGACAGCGCTAGCTCTAGCTGCGGATCGGAGGACACTATCTGACCAACGGCAAATAATTCTGCCTGGACAGCATCGATGTCTTTTGAAGCGGCTGCAGCAGCTCGAACACCCAGAGCTTCGGCGGTTAGCGCCAAGTCCCTAGTCGCAGACCATCGCATTTGAGCCATTTTGCCCAGCAGTCCCACGGTTTCTTTCGAAAGCTTGGGTCCAAATACGGCCTCAACCAGCTTGGACTTGCCTGCGGCCTGGGCCGAAGGATCAGAAAGTGCCGAACGAAGCTGTGGGCTTGAAAGCAAAGCGTTGGTGGCGGCAAAAAGCTCACTTGTCATGAGCAGGCCAACTTTGCCGAGCTTGGAGAGTTCCTGCTCGGCTAATAGCCTTGATTGCCTCGTGCTTGATGCCACTTTTTACTTCGCCTTCTTGCCTTCTAGTTCAGCTATGAACTCGTCAACGACTCTGTTGGCAACCTTGTCATCGTCAAGCTTTTCGCCAACTATGCGAGAAGCCAGTTCGATCGCTAGAGCGCCAATTTCTCCCCTAAGTGCGTTCGCTGCTGAGTCTCGCTCTGCCAGCAAACTCGCCTTTGTTGTTTCGGAGAGTCGGTCTGCATCTTTAGCCGCCTGCTGCTTTAGTTCCGAAAGAATCGCGGCTCCTTCAGCTCGAGCATCTTCTCTAATCGAAGAAGACTCGGCTCGAAGTTGAGCCTTGTCGGCCTCAACCTCTGCAGTTCGAGCCTCGGCTGCTTTCTGCGCAGCTTCGGCGTCGGCAAGCCTGCCTTCGATAGCCTGTGCCCTCTCGTCGAGCATTCTTTTGAATCCAGGCAAAACCTTGAACCAGAAGAACACCAAAAGAACTACGAAGACAACTGACGACCAGAGAATGTCATAGTCAGCCGGCAACAGTGGGTTAGGCGTTTCGGCCCCCTCTGGTGCGGCTGCTGCAAGAATTCTGGAAATCATCGTTTTATCGCTTTCTTAGACGAAGATGAATGGGGTCGCAAGACCAATCAGGGCAAGAGCCTCAGTGAAGGCGATACCTAGCCACATTGTGACCTGTAGTCGTCCTGCTAGCTCAGGTTGGCGAGCAATGGATTCGATGGTCTTTGAAACCACCAGTCCTACACCAATTCCTGGTCCAATTGCAGCCAGACCGTAGCCTACGACTGCTATGTTGCCGGATAGTTCGGCGATGTTTACTGCGTCCACTTTATTTCCTTCCGTGGGGGTTTAGTGTTCGTCTGCTAATGCCAACTGGATGTAGACAGTAGTCAGAAGTGTAAATACGTAAGCCTGCAAAACCGAAACCAAGATCTCAAAAAGAGTGAAGGCAAAACCAAATAGCAAGGTTCCGACTCCGAATAGGCTCATGAGTCCGTCGGCCTGAAAAAAGAAGAACTGTGTTGCGGAAAAACAAAGAACCAGCAGCAAGTGGCCGGCAATCATGTTCATCAACAATCGAAGCGCCAAGGTGACTGGTCGCAGGATGAAAGTCGACAACAGCTCAATCGGGGTCACCAAGATGTAGAAAGGTTTTGGAACCCCCGAAGGAAACAGTGAATTCTTAAAGAATCGAATGCCGTGCTTCTTGGTTCCAGCGTAGATAAATGTCACGTAGGCAACTCCGGCAAGGACAAGTGGAATACCAATCACAGAGGTTCCCGCGATATTCGCAAACGGAATCACTCCGGTGATGTTCATTCCGAACACCATGAAGAAGATTGTGGTCAAAAGCGGAAGGAATCGTTCTCCATCTTTTTCGCCCAGTTGGTCATGAGCAATGGATTTCCGAACGAAATTTAGCGCTAGCTCACCGAGCAGTTGAAAACGGCCCGGGACAACGTTTCCGGTTTTGACAGCCTTATTAAACTTTGCGGTCCACAGCCAGAAAATAACGATCAGCAGGACCATGACAATTAAACGAATCATCATGATCCGGTTGATTGCAAAAGGAGTGTCAGCAAAAGCGACTATTTCAGGATAAAACTCGAAAATGCTCGGGGGACTGAACTCCCCATCTTCAGCCTTAAACAGGCTTAGCGCACTTAACAACGTTGTTCTCCTGGTCCGGGCGGCATACTTCAGTCCGCGAGATGATCATGGATTTGTAATTAGTATAAAAGACGCACGACGCCTCGTGGAGCAAAATCGAAAAAAAGTGACTATTTCCCAACAGTTGGAACTCTGCCCTTCAAGACCAGCCAAGAATCTATGGCCAGGCCACCAAGCACGGTTGCCACGACCGCGAAGAAAAACACCGGACCAGCAAAGCCTTCTGCGTTCTGTAAAGCGAGCAAGACCCCTGCGAACAACAAAAATTTGAACAACCAGCCACCAAGCACCATCGCGTAGAAACCATTTAGGGATAGCTTGCCACCGAACCAGATGCTCAGAATCGTCATCGTCCCAAACAAAGCTGAGACTCCAGCGCCTAACAGAGCCGCGAAAACTCCTGGCAATTGATAAAACAGATAACCCAGCAGAGAGCCGACAATCGCTATTGCAACCGCCAGCAATGTGCTGAGCCTTAGTGCTTTGGAAAATAAAGTGTCTGAACTATTTGCCAAGACTGCTCCTTGCTCGAGTTACTCTCCGAAAAACCGGCCAGTAAGTATGAATTAGGGCGATGATCATCCACACCCCAAAAATGATGATAACTGGCGCGGCATCGATCCAGAAAAAAAGCAGGAGACATAGCGAAACAACCGTAGTCCAGTGATAGAAAACCAGCACCGCTCCCCGATGCGAGTGGCCCAGGTCCTGCAACTGGTGATGAAGGTGCTCTCGGTCTGCCGCGAACGGAGATTGCCCCCTTCGCACCCTGCGAACGACGGCCAGCAGAAGATCCAAAAGCGGCACCAATAGAATCACCACCGGCAGAACCAATGGAATCAAAGCGGGTAGCAGATCATTTCTGGTGACCGTAGCCGGATCAATTGATCCGGTGACAGCGATAGCGCTGGTAGCCATCATTAGTCCAAGCAGCATCGCCCCGGAATCGCCCATAAATATTTTTGCGGGGCTGAAATTATGCGGCAGGAAGCCTGCAATAGCTCCCAGCACGACCGCCGACAGCATGCCGGCAATCGAAAAGTAGTCCGTTGGAGACGTCTGCTGAGCTAAAACGTAGCTGTATATGAAGAAGGCCAATGTCCCGATGCCCACTACGCCAGCAGCAAGGCCATCAAGGCCATCAATGAAGTTGACCGCGTTCATTACAAGCACCACCACGAAAACAGTTATTGCAAGAGAGACCCCAAAACTGCCGACGGTCAAACCACCAATCGGTAGTGAGACAATCTGCACACCGCTGGAAGCCAAGATCCAGGCTGCGGCTATTTGGCCTCCCATTTTGGCTGTCCAGTCAAGTTCAATTAGGTCATCCAGTAGCCCCACAACGACGATAAGTCCACCGGCTCCGACTATTGCCCAGATCGGACCTGGATCTCTAAATACCGACTCGAACCAACCGAAGGATCCAGCTGCAATAATGCCGACCACGATTGCAAAAAAGATTGCAACGCCACCGATTCTTGGGGTGGGCGTCTTGTGTACATCTCGAGCCCTGATGGCAGGAGTGATGTCGTAGCGCTTTGCTAAGTACCGAACTGCCCAGGTCGCCAGATAGCTAACCACCGCAGTGATTATGGCGACTAGTAAGTATGCCCGCACTAGTCGACCTCAAGCTCCACATCGCCAATCACACTTCTGATTCGCTCGAGCGACAATGCGCCCTTTCGTAAAACGCGTATTGCCTCGCCATCTCTGACTTGAGTCAAGTCCAAAATGGTGGACGCTTCTCCCTTAGGGCTACCGCCGCCATCTAGGTAGACAGGCACTTTGTCGCCAAAATAATCAAACGCTTGCTGCGCGGTAACAGCCGCCGGATTCCCGGTGGTATTCGCACTCGATACGGCCAACGGCCCAACATCCTCTAAAAGCGCGAGAGTGATTTTATGATCCGGGACTCGAAGTGCCACTGTCCCCCGAGTTTCCCCTAAATCCCAGTCCAGTGACGGCTGAGCTCGAAGAACCATGGTTAGAGCTCCGGGCCAAAAAGCTGCTGCCAGCTTGCTTGCAACCAGAGGCAAGTCAGTGGCTAAAGCAGAAAGAGTTTCAACTTTTGGAATAAGCACCGGTGGCGGAACGCTTCGTTCTCTGCCCTTGGTTTTAAGAAGGAGCTCGACAGCCTTGTGGCTAAAAGCATCCACCGCAATGCCGTAGACGGTATCTGTGGGTATTACAACAACTTCATGGCGCTGCAAGGCTACTTTTGCCTGCCTGAAACCCGTCAGTAAATCAGTGTCCACTGAACAGTCATACACTCGCTGCATCCCTGCCTCCGGCTACGCTGTCGCACTCACGGCGCGAAGTCTTCCGGTTGGATCCGGATGGACTTGAATCCTGCGCCAATTGTTTTCTAATAGTAATTCACAGATCGAATCAGACTGACCATCGGCATGCTCCAAAACAAGCAATCCGCCCTCTCTAAGAATCAGCTTCGTACTAGCCACGAGATCTCGAACAATTTCGAGGCCATCCTCGCCGCCGTAGAGAGCCAGAGCCGGGTCGTAATCCCTAACTTCTTGGTCGAGTGGAACCATGGTGCTGGGGATATAAGGAGGGTTGGAAATAATCAAGTCAAATTGCGGCAAATCACCAATGAGCTCCATGAAGTCGCCCTCCAGCAACTCGACATTCGCCTTTAGGGCGCCTATGTTTGCCCGCGCAAATTCTGCGGCAGCTCTTGATAATTCAATCGCGGTTACTTTGGCATGAGTTTCCTTGGCAATCGAAATCGCGATAGCACCTGAGCCGGTTCCAATATCCAATGCCAGGGGCTCTCCCGGCAGCAATGCGAGGAAATCAATTGCGACCTGAACGACCTGTTCGGTCTCTGGACGTGGAATGAAAACACCTTCGCCAACACTGAGCTCTATTGAGCGAAAAGGAGCCTTGCCGGTTATGTGCTGCAATGGAACTCTGGTGCAGCGCAGATCGACTAGATCAAAAAACCCGCTTGGTGCCTGAAGGTCAGTATCAAGAACAAGCTGAGTGGCTAACTCACCCCTTGAGATTTCCAGGCAATGACACATCAGAAGCTCTGCCTCTACTGCTGCCGAAATTATCCCTGCGGCCGAAAGTGAAGCTTCGGCCTGTTTCAAAGATGTGGAGGCGAGCACTAGCTATCGCCGAATGCCGCCAGCTGGGCCTCTTCGTCGGTTTGGATGCAAGACTGCACCACCGGCTCCAAAGCTCCGTCCATCACCTGATCCAAGTTGTACGACTTATAACCAGTGCGATGATCGGCAATCCGGTTCTCAGGAAAGTTATAAGTTCTGATGCGCTCGGAGCGGTCGACGCTTCTGACTTGTGACTTCCTGGCCGCAGACAGCTCGGCGTTTAGCTCTTCTTGCTGAGCCGCCAAAATTCTGGCACGCAGAACTCGCATCGCCGCATCACGGTTCTGCAGCTGAGACTTCTCGTTCTGCATTGAAACTACTATGCCCGTTGGCAAGTGAGTTATTCGAACAGCCGAATCCGTCGTGTTAACCGACTGTCCGCCCGGTCCCGAGGAGCGAAAAACGTCAATTCGAATATCGTTCTGAGAAATCTCTACCTCTTCGGGCTCATCAACCTCAGGAAAAGCTAAAACACCGACAGCTGAAGTGTGAATTCTTCCCTGAGTTTCAGTTACTGGAACTCGCTGAACCCTGTGGACTCCACCCTCATATTTCATGTGCGCCCAAACACCCTGGGCCGGATCCGTTGCATTTGACTTAATGGCCACCTGAACGTCTTTGATTCCGCCCAAATCGCTCTCTGTCTTGCTAAGAACCTCGGTTTTCCAACCCTTAGAGGTCGCGTAGTGCAAATACATTCTCAAAAGATCGGCCGCGAACAGAGCTGACTCAGCTCCGCCTTCACCGGCCTTGACTTCGATAATTACATCTCTGCCGTCATCCGGGTCTCTCGGGATAAGTAGTCGTCTGAGCTTTTCGCTGGCTTCAGCGAGTTGCTTTTCCAAGATTGGAAGTTCCTCGGCAAATGCGGAATCCTCTTTAGAGAGCTCCTTGGCCGCTGCCAAGTCATCACCTAAACCACGAACCTGCTCGTCAGCGCCAATAATCGCACTGAGCTCGGCATAGCGTCTATTAATCTTCTTAGCCAAGCCAGGGTTGGCGTGTACTGCCGAGTCACTGAGTTGCTCCTGCAAACTCGCGTGCTCAGCCCTTAGGCCCGCAAGCGAATCAGCCAAGTTATTCTCCGTCGGAATCTGAAGGAACTGGCATTGACTTCTCCAGCTTCAGCAAGAACTCAACGTTGCTCGCTGTTTCCTTCAAGCGATTCAGAACTAGCTCGAGGGCCTGCTGCTGCTCAAGGCCTGCAAGCGCTCTGCGGAGCTTCCAAATAATCTTGGTCTCCTGAGGGCTCATTAGAAGCTCCTCACGTCTGGTACCAGAAGCATTGATGTCAACGGCAGGGAAGATTCGCTTGTCAGCAAGCTGACGAGAGAGCCTGAGCTCCATGTTTCCGGTTCCCTTGAACTCCTCGAAGATAACCTCGTCCATTTTGGATCCGGTATCAACAAGGGCAGTTGCCAAAATGGTCAGCGATCCGCCGAATTCAATGTTTCTGGCAGCACCAAAGAAACGCTTTGGTGGGTACAGAGCCGAGGAGTCAACTCCACCGGACAAAATTCGTCCAGATGCCGGTGCGCTCAGGTTGTAGGCACGACCCAATCTCGTGATCGAGTCAAGCAAAATAACCACGTCATGACCCATCTCCACCAGACGCTTTGCGCGCTCGATGGCGAGCTCGGCAACAGTTGTGTGGTCTTCTGCAGGGCGATCAAATGTGGAGGCAATTACCTCACCCTTGACGGTGCGCTGCATGTCCGTAACTTCTTCTGGTCGCTCGTCAACCAAAACGACCATGAGGTGAACCTCAGGGTTGTTAGTTGAAATAGCGTTAGCAATAGCCTGAAGAACTAGTGTCTTACCGGCCTTTGGCGGCGAAACAATGAGTCCACGCTGCCCCTTACCGATCGGAGCGACTAGGTCAA
Source organism: Candidatus Aquiluna sp. IMCC13023 (assembly GCF_000257665.1). GTDB lineage: Bacteria > Actinomycetota > Actinomycetes > Actinomycetales > Microbacteriaceae > Aquiluna. The sequence continues at coordinate 477,173 of NZ_AJKR01000002.1, read as the reverse complement.
TAATTCTTGTCGAGAGACGCTTGTTGTCAGTTTCTAGACGCAAGCGAGTGTCCGGGTAAAGCGGAGTCAACTTCCCGAATTCAACCCTCTCGGCCGACTCTTCAAGAGTCTGCCCGTTCAAGGATTCAACCTTCACTAAAGCGTTGAATTTTTGACGCTGGTTGTTCTCGTTATCACGCGGTTGGCGAATAGAACCAACTACCGCATCGCCCTTGCGCATGCCGTATTTCTTTACCTGGCCCAAGGAAACATAAACATCGTTGTCGCCAGGAAGGTAACCGGAGGTACGCAAGAACGCGTAGTTATCCAGCACGTCCAAGATTCCAGCAACTGGGATGAGGACATCGTCTTCGCTTACTTCAGGCTCAGCCTCGTCCTGTGGTCCGCGTCCACGTCCACGGTCGCGGTCACGATCGCGGTAACGTCCACGTCGGTTACGGTTTCCCCCGCGACGCTCGTCATCTCTATCGCGCTGGTTTTCGCGGTCACCACTTCGGGTTTCGCTATCTTCTTTATTTGAACGTTCTGGCCCCTGACCAGTTTTTGGCTCAGCGTCGTTACCAGAATCAGTCTTTTTCTCAGACCGGTCATTGTTGGATTCTGGCTTGCTTGGGCCGGCCTTGTCGCTCGAAGACTCAGATGGGGCCTTCTTGGCAGAAGTTTCAGAAGTTTCGGAAGTTGACTTCGAAGCTGTAGTGCGTCGTCTGGCCGGTGCCTTCTTTGGCTCGGCGCCTGAACTGGCCTCAGGCTTTTCGGCCTTGGCTGTTTTGTCTGACTGCTCTGACGCCTCGGTTCCTACCTTGGTCTCTGATGAGTCAGAACCGGTTGCTCGCCTGGAACGGCGAACGGGCTTATCTTGTTGGATTTCATCCATGTTTTTTATTACTCATTTCTATGCGGCGAACTGCCGTTGTCTGGAAACTTGAAGAAAGATACAGTGGCGGGCGTTTAGGTGCCTGATCCTGACTGCACTAAAAGACTAGCACCTTTGACATCAACTGCAAGAGCTAAAACTCGCCAGTCGGGAAAAGAGCTCTCCACAAGAGCTATGGCTTCCATTCGTTTTGCTGGGTCGTCTTCCAAAACCAAAACCGACGGGCCCGCCCCAGAAACTACTGCGGGGTGACCGTGAGCTCTCAGCTTTTTGATGAGAGCCGATGTCTCCGGCATTGCGCTGGATCGATAGCTCTGGTGCAACCGGTCCTCGGTTGCCGCCAGCATTAGCTCTGGGCTCTGGGTTAGGGCAGCAACAAGCAGTGCCGACCTGGAGACGTTGAATACGGCATCCGTGTGTGGAACAGATTCCGGCTGCAAGCTTCTGGCTAGCTTTGTGGACATCTGATGCGGTGGAACCAAGACCAATGGAGAAACTCCTCGGTGAACCGTTAGTTTCTTGTGGCGGGGAACCCCGTCCTCCTCCACCCATGCAATGGTCAAACCGCCAAATAGTGCCGGCGCCACATTGTCGGGGTGACCCTCTAGTTCCGTGGCAAAGCCCAACAGCTGCTGTTCGCTAATTTCAATCTCGTCTTGCAAGAGCCCGGCTGCAAGCATGATTCCGCCGGCAACCGCTGCCCCGGAAGACCCCATTCCTCTGCCGTGAGGAATGTTGTTGTCGCATCTAATTTTTAGACCCGGGACTTTTTTACCGAGCTTGTTGAAAACTAGGGCCAAAGACTTATAAATCAGATTTGATTCATCTAGAAGAATGTCGCCGACCCCCTCACCCGAAACTGAAATTTCTAGACCCGAAGAAACTACTTCTGCTTCGTAGCTGTCGTAAAAGGAAAGTGCCATCCCCAGAGTGTCGAAGCCGGGACCAAGGTTCGCAGTAGTTGCTGGAATTTTAACGGTTACTATCTTCACTTTTCGCGCTCCAGTCCCAGGATTCCAGCCACCGCGTCAGCGGTTGCTCCAACCTTTTTTGGCTTGATTGAGCGACCACGCTCGTCTTTTAGAGCCCAGTCGGGATCTTTCAGGCCGTGGCCCGTAACTGTAACCACAACGGTATTCACGGCCGGAAGGTTTCCTTGCTGCTTGATCTTATAAAGACCAGCAGCACCGGTCGCACTCGAAGGCTCAACGAAAACGCCGCACTCCTGAGATAAGAACCGATGCATCCACAAAATCTGCTTGTCGCTCACGGCGTCAAAACCGCCATCGGTGTCCCGTTTGGCCTCTTGAGCTAAATCCCAAGAAGCTGGGTTTCCGATCCTGATGGCAGTAGCAATAGTTTCTGGCTTCGCCACCGGTGATCCTTTTATAAACGGAGCAGACCCTTCAGCCTGAATGCCAAAGAGCTTCGGAAGCTTCTTGATTCTCCCATCCGCCACCTCTTCCCGGTAACCCAGGTGGTAGGCGGAGATGTTACCGGCATTACCTAGCGGCATCGCATGAAGATCTGGCGCCTCACCAAGAACATCAACCACTTCAAAAGCCGCGGTCTTTTGGCCCTGCAGACGATCCGGGTTCACGGAGTTCACCAAGAACACCGGATAGTTTTCGCTCAACTCACGAGCAAGCCGAAGGCAGTCATCGAAGTTTCCACGAACCTGCAAAATCTTTGCCTTGTGCGCAACGGCCTGGGACAGCTTTCCCCAAGAAATTTTTCCAGCCGGCACCAATACAACCGACTGCATTCCGGCCTTGACAGCGTAGGCAGCTGCGGCTGCGGAAGTGTTCCCCGTAGAAGCAGCGATCACTGCTTTGGCGCCGTGTGCTTTTGCCTTTGAGACAGCCGTGGTCATCCCTCGGTCCTTGAACGATCCGGTAGGGTTCATTCCTTCAAATTTCAAGTGGACATTGCCAACGTCTAGCAATTTTGCAAGAGCAGGTGCCTCGATTAGAGGGGTGCCGCCTTCGCCCAGAGTCACAATCGGATCACCAGTTTCAAATGGAAGCCGATCCATATACTCGCGAATTACTCCACGCCATTGGTGCGCCATCAGAGTCCTTCCACTCGGATTACCGAGTTCACGTCTACGACCGCCGGATTTTTGCGAAGTGCAATTACGACCTTCTCTAGGTCGGACTCCAAAGCCACGTGTGTCATCACGGTTAGCACTGCAGCCGCATCCTGATCCGCAGGACTCTGCTGAACAGTCTCGACGCTCACACCATTCTCGGCAAACACCGACGCTATCGACGCCAGCACTCCGGCCTCATCTGACACCTCGAGAGTGATTTGGAATCTGGTCACTACTGATTGAACCGGAAGAATTTCTAAATTCGCATGGGTTGAGTCTGCGAGTCCTGGGCCTCCGGCCAAGTGGCGCTTCGCAGCGCTAACCAAATCGCCGAGGATGGCTGAAGCGGTCTCTTTACCACCGGCACCCGCGCCATAAAACATCAACTCCCCTGCGGACTCCGCTTCAACAAAAACGGCGTTGTAGGCTCCATGAACCGCGGCAAGAGGGTGAGACAACGGAATCAAAGTCGGGTGGACTCTAATTACTATTCCTTCTTTTTCTCCATTAGAGGCACGTTCGCAAATCGCCAGAAGCTTCACAGCGTAACCAGCAGTGCGGGCAGCGTTTATCTGCTGCGCGGAGATCTTCGTTATTCCCTCGCGATAAACCGACTCGACCGGAACCTCTGAGTGGAAAGCCAAAGACGCGATGATCGACGCTTTACTTTGAGCATCAAAGCCTTCAATGTCTGCTGTTGGGTCAGCCTCGGCATAGCCAAGCTTCTTCGCAAGCTCCAGAGCGTCGCCGAACTCAGCGCCGGTCGACTCCATGCGATCCAAAATGAAGTTCGTCGTGCCGTTTACGATGCCCATCACACGATTTATTTTGTCGCCGGCCAAAGACTCACGCAGCGGCCTAATAATCGGAATTGCGCCTGCTACCGCTGCCTCAAAGTAAAGCTGTGCGCCAAGTTGGTCAGCCAATCCGAATAATTCCGGCCCGTGGGCTGCAATTAGGGCCTTATTGGCGGTTACAACATCTGCGCCAGACTCGAGAGCAAGCTTTATCCATGACCTGGCTGGCTCAATGCCTCCAATTAGTTCTATGACTATGTCGCTTCCAAGGATTAGCGATTCCGCATCCTCGGTCAACAACTCTTGCGGAACATCAAAATCCCGCTTCGCCTCCAAGTTTCTAACCGCGATGCCTGACAGTTCGAGGCTCGTTCCTACTCGGCTTGCTAGTTCCTCAGAGTTCTCAAGCAGCAACCTGGCTACCTGTGATCCAACCGAGCCTGCGCCTAAAAGGGCAACTCTGATCGGTCTATACGCGCTTTGCATTTCTAAGCCTCTCCTGGCTCAAAGCCGGCATCTCGTTCTAGCAAGTCTCTCTCGGTTTCCGCCCTGATGAGCACCTTGGCGGTACCGCCCTTGACTGCTATCACAGCAGGTCTAGGCAGATAGTTGTAGTTAGAAGATAGCGAAAAGCAATACGCTCCGGTTGCTGGCACGGCGAGCAAATCATTAACCGAGACATCAGATGGGAGCAATGCATGTCTGACAACAATGTCGCCTGACTCGCAGTGCTTACCGACGACGCGGCTCAATGTTGCTTCGGCATCGGACGAGCGAGAGGCAATTGTCGCGCTGTACTCGGCCTCGTAAAGAGCCGACCTGATGTTGTCGCTCATGCCGCCATCGACGCTTACATATTTTCTTGTAGCCGAAGCGCCTTGATCAGTTACCTGAACATCTTTCAGGGTTCCAACCGAATAAAATGTTATGCCGGCTGGGCCGGCAATAACCCTGCCTGGTTCAAAGGCAAGCGCAGGCACCGGAATTCCAAGCTGCTCGCACTTCTGCGCCACGGCGGTTGTTATTCGACCCGCCATTTCATCAAGCGGCAATGGCCGATCGGCCTGAGTGTAGCTAATGCCAAAGCCTCCACCGAGATTTAGCTCCGGCACATCGCCACCGGCCAAAAGCTTCGCGTGCACGTCGAGCAAGCGCTCAGCAGCAGCAATAAAACCGTCAACAACAAAGATCTGCGACCCTATGTGCGAGTGAAGCCCGAGAAATTTCAACTGCGAGTGCGACCGAATCTTCTCGACCATGTCTGGCACGTCGACCAGCGCAATTCCAAATTTTTGATCCTCACGCGCGGTTGCCAAATATTCATGGGTAAATGCGTGGACACCAGTGTTTACTCGCAACCGAACTGCTTGTACTTTGTCCTGAGCGCTAGCGACCGAAGCAATGCGTTCTATCTCTAGCTCTGAGTCAATGACAATGGCCCCGACTCCAGCAGAAATAGCCCTGCCGATCTCGACGAGTGACTTGTTGTTCCCGTGAAGTCCGATTCTCGGTCCTTCAATTCCGGCAGCCAAGGCCACTGCGAGCTCTCCGCTTGTAGAAACATCTATCGAAAGACCAGCTTGGTCGACCCACCTAACAACCTCGGTCGTCAAGAGCGCCTTAGAGGCGTAGTAGCACTTAGCGGTCGTGCCGATTTTCTGGGCGGCATCAGAGAAGGCTCTGCGCGTGCTCATAAGACGCGACTCAAAATCTTCTTGGTCGACAACATAAAGCGGAGAGCCAAACTGACGCACTAAGTCAGAAGCGGTCTGGCCGCCAACTAAAAGCTCACCGCGTTCATTGCGCTTCGCAGTTCTCGGCCAAATTCTTGGGTCCAGATCGGAAAGGCTAGCTGGCGTATCCAGCCAATCGGGCGTGAGCGGATTCTTCATGACTACATCCTCTCCGGGGCGCTAACCCCAAGTAACCCAAGTCCATTAGCAAGCACCTGCGTGCAAGCGTCATTCAGCCAAAGCCTGGAACGATGGACAGTTTCTACGGGATCCCCGGAGAGTGGAATTACTCGACAGTGATCATAGAAGCGGTGATAGGTCCCCGCCAATTCTTCCAGATATCTTGCGACCCGGTGCGGCTCACGGAATTCACTTGCGGTTTCGACCACCTGAGGAAACTGAGCAAGTTGTGCAATCAAATTCTGCTCGCTCAAATGTGAGAGCGCCTCTGGAACAAACTCACTTCGTTCCACGAGCTGAGTCGATGCATTCTTGGACACCTGTCTGGTCCTAGCGTGAGCATATTGGACGTAGAAAACTGGATTGTCGTTGGTCTTTTTTGTCAAAATCTCAAGATCAACATCCAGGCTCGAGTTGATTGATGATCGAGCCAGTGAATATCTGGCTGCATCAACGCCAACCGCCTCGACAAGATCCTCCATGGTTATTACCGTTCCAGCACGCTTGGACATTTTCACCGGCTGACCTGCTCGAACCAGATTCACCATTTGCCCAATCAAAATCTCCATATGCTTGCCGGGAGTGTCGCCAAAGGCAGCGCAAATAGCCATCATCCGCTGAACATAGCCGTGATGATCTGCGCCCAGCATGTAAATGCACTGATCAAAGCCGCGTTCTCGCTTATCCAGGTAATAAGCGATATCTCCAGCGATGTATGCATTAGAACCATCAGATTTCACAATCACACGGTCGCGATCGTCCCCGAAGGTACTCGAGCGCAACCAGGTCGCACCCTCATCAACAAACGTGTGCCCTTTTTCACCAAGCCTCAGAATCGACCTTTCGACCGCTCCGGACTCATAAAGCGAGTTCTCGTGGAAAAAAACATCAAAATCAACTCCAAAATCATGAAGCGACTGTCTTATTTGAGCAAACATGAACTCGACGCCAATCGACCTGAAGGCCTCCTGAGTTTCATCGGACTCGAGACTGAGAAGGTCTTTTCCGGCTTGATCCATGACAGTTTTGGCAATGTCGAAAATATATTGGCCAGAATAGCCATCTTCGGGAGCCGGTTCGTTTTTTGCTGCGGCGACCAAGGACCTAGCAAACCTGTCAATCTGGCCACCATGATCATTAAAGTAATACTCCCGAGTCACTTCGGCACCGCAAAAGTCAAAGATTCGGGCTAGGGAGTCTCCGACCGCGGCCCAACGGGTTCCGCCTAAGTGAATGGGGCCAGTGGGGTTTGCCGAGACAAACTCAAGGTTCAGCTTTACTCCGACCAGGCTGTCTCCCCGACCAAAGTCAGCACCCTGATCGACGATGGTTTTTACAAGCGACGCAGAAGCCCCGGTTGAAACGAACAAGTTAATAAAACCAGGGCCTGCTATTTCAACCTTGGAGATGCCCTCGACTGTCTCCAGTTTCAATGCAAGAATTTCGGCGAATTGCCTTGGAGTCATCCCGAAAGACTTACCCAGCTGCATCGCCACGTTAGTTGCCCAATCGCCATGGTCACGGTTCTTGGGTCGCTCAACAACCACAGCGGCTGGAAGGTCGGCCTTGGCCAGTCCCCCTTCAGCCATCAGCTGACTTAGTGCATTGAGAATCGCACTTGACAGCTGTTCTGGAGTCATGGGTATTTCCTAAATTTAGGCACGGTGAGATGCTCTACACAAGCCGTTATGAACTTAAATCATACCCTCAATGCTCTTTGCGCCGTGAGTTCGCATCCCAAGCAGCGCGTCGAAAAAATCCCTATTTTGAGCGACACAACGGATGAAAAGACAGTCAGCACACCTCCGCTTTTTTTGAAAGTTAAAGAATCAAGAACCCTCAGCACCCGGAAGTCGGATTCAGGTGCTCGGCTAGTAAGCTGGCATCACCCTAAAGCCCCCATAGCTCAGGGGATAGAGCACCGCCCTCCGGAGGCGGGAGCGCAGGTTCGAATCCTGCTGGGGGCACTACCTGTTAGCTAGAAAACTCGCCATTTGATTCATGGCCATTGCCCTGTGCGACAGGCTGGACTTCACTTCCGGCTCAAGCTGTGCCGCCGTAACCCCGAAACCTTCCGGAGTAAACACCGGATCGTAACCGAATCCCCCATCGCCAGAAGCTCGCATTGCTATGGACCCGGGCCAAACACCGGTAAAAAATGTCTCCCCCGACTCCTCGACGAGCGCAATCGTGCAAACAAAAGACGCACTGCGATGCTCGGATGAGATGTCTCTTAGCTGATCTAGAAGCAGCTGCCTGTTGATCGCATCGTCCCGTCCCCCAGCCCAGATGGCAGAAAAGATACCGGGGGCACCACCCATTACCTCCACGCAGATTCCAGAATCGTCCGCAAAAGAAGGTTGGCCAGTGGCCTCAAAAGCCGCGCGAGCCTTGATGGCGGCGTTTTCTAAAAAGCTAATTCCGTTTTCAACTGGCTCTGGCCCTTCGTGTGGCAAAAGCTTCAGCTGCGGCAAAGATGCTCCGAGGATGAACTCCGCTTCGGCGAGCTTGTGCTTATTGCCGGTGGCGAATATCAACTCCATCAGCGAGTTTCCAGAATCGAGCCAAGAGACTCCTTCTGCTTGATGGATAGCTCACTGGTTGATTGCAAAGCCAGCGCCAAAAGCGCATCAAGCTCACTTTTGTCAAAAGGTGCAGCTTCTGCCGTTCCCTGGACTTCAACGAACAAACCTCTGCCGGTGACGACGACGTTCATGTCGGTGTCAGCTCGGACATCTTCAACGTATGCAAGATCGGTCATCGGCTCTCCGCCGACGATTCCAACCGAAACTGCCGAAACAGTGTCCAGTAATGGGGTCGCCGATTTCGCGATAAATCCATTTTGTTTTCCCCAGTTGACCGCGTCAGCGAGTGCGATGAACGCTCCAGTAATTGCCGCCGTCCTGGTTCCCCCATCGGCCTGCAACACGTCGCAATCTAAAACTATGGTGTTTTCACCGAGGCTCTTCACATCTATCACGGCTCTCAGTGAGCGGCCGATGAGTCGGGAGATTTCATGGGTCCTGCCGCCGATTTTGCCCTTTACGCTCTCGCGATCCGATCGAGTGTGAGTGGCTCTTGGCAGCATCGAGTACTCGGCTGTCACCCAGCCCTCTCCAGAACCCTTTTTGAAACGGGGAACGCCCTCAGTGAAAGAGGCGTTGCATAAAACTCTCGTGTTTCCAAAAGAGACGAGGCAGGAACCTTCGGCGTGCAAGGTGAAGTTTCGTTCGAAACTAATCTGCCTGAGTTCTGTGTTGGTTCTATTGTCTTGCCTAGTCATCAATGCTCTTTCTTTCTAGATGCTGCACTTTGGTAACTTCCGGTCCTAAAAATCGCTGGGCCAACGACTCGAATTCTTGTTCATCGCCGGTTGCAAAAAATTGATACTTAGCCTGGTTTCCAGTTGGCGCCAGCAGATCGTGCTCCGTCAAAACTCGAAAAACGTCCTTCGCTGTTTCATCGGCCGAAGAAACAAGGTTCACGCCCTCGCCCATTACATAACCCAAAACTCCCTGCAATAACGGATAGTGCGTGCAGCCCAAGACCAAAGTGTCCACGCCTGCCTGAATCAAGGGCGCCAAATACCTAGTCGCAGCTTCAACAACCTCAGGGCCGGACGTAACTCCCCGCTCGACTAAATCGACAAAGCTCGGGCAGGCGACGCTGTTTATTTGAAAGTCAACCGCGGCAGCAAAGGCATCGTCGTAGGCCCGAGAGGAAATTGTTGCGCTGGTACCGATTACACCGACTTTTTTATTTCCACTCGTTGCAACCGCTGTCCGCACGGCGGGCTGAATCACCTCTACCACCGGCACCCCTAAGCCTTCCGTGTAGCGTTCTCTGGCGTCCCTCAGAACAGCCGCCGAGGCTGAATTGCAGGCTATAACCAAAACCTTTACGCCGGAGGCCACCAGGTCATCCATAACCTCGAGCGCCAATGAGCGAACTAGTGACAGCGGCTTCGGACCGTAGGGAGAATTAAGAGTGTCCCCCACGTAATGAACAGATTCATTTGGAAGCTGATCAATAATCGCCCGGGCAACAGTGAGCCCACCGACTCCCGAGTCGAAAACTCCAATTGGTCTAGTATCCACCCCACAAGTCTAGGCCCGAGGTGCAATAGCGGTTGTGGCTTAGGTAGGCTGGAGTCGTGACAACAGCCCTGCTAACCGATCGCTATGAACTAACCATGGTTCAAGCTGCACTGCGCTCGGGTAAAGCGGACCGCCAAACAGTTTTCGAAGTTTTTACTAGGTCTCTGCCGGCCGGTCGAAGGTTTGGTGTCCTGGCTGGCAACGGCCGCCTGCTGGAAGCAATCCAAAAATTTAGATTCGAAAAAGAAGAGATCGCGTTTCTTCTGAAAAACGAGATAGTCGATGACTCTACTGCTGTCTGGCTTGAGAACTTTCGCTTCAAGGGCAACATCTATGGCTACCAGGAGGGTGAGCTATTCTTCGCTAACTCCCCAGTTCTTAGGGTAGAAGGGAGCTTTGCGGAAGCGGTAATTCTGGAAACGGTAATACTCTCAATTCTGAACTATGACAGCGCTGTGGCAAGTGCGGCAGCCCGCATGCGCTACGCAGCTGGAGATCGTTACTTGGCTGAAATGGGTGCCAGACGGGCAAATGAGCACGCGGCGGTAGCCGCAGCTCGAGCTGCGTATATCGTCGGGTTTGATGCCACGAGCAACCTTGAAGCTGGAAGAAGCTGGGGAGTCCCGACGATGGGAACCAGCGCTCACTCATTCACCTTGTTGCACGACAGCGAAACCGAGGCCTTTCGGTCTCAAATCGAATCAATGGGTGCCGAAACCACATTGCTTGTCGACACCTACGACATCGAACCAGCGGTGAAGGAAGCCGTCAGGCTCACCGAGGGCAAAATTGCCGCAGTGCGGATAGATTCCGGCGATCTTTCCATGGCGGCCGGCAAGGTCCGCCAGCTACTCGATTCCCTGGGTGCAACTGAAACAAAAATAGTCGTCACTAGCGACCTAGACGAATACACAATCGCCGCGCTGGCCGCCGCGCCCGTGGATAGGTATGGCGTTGGCACATCTCTGGTTACTGGCTCTGGGCATCCGACGGTTGGGTTCGTCTACAAGCTCGTGGCTCACTCGGACGGTGAGGGTTGGGTAGACGTCGCGAAGACTTCAACTTCAAAGGCCAACAGGGGTGGCAAAAAGTTTGCCAGCAGAAAAATCCAGGACAACACAGCTGTTGCAGAACTTGTTGGCGGAGAGTCTCAAGGTAGGCCTCTTCAGGTCCAGCTGGTTGCAGACGGAGAGTGCTCTGTCGGCGCGATGGGACCAGAGGGTGTTTTTGAGGCAAGAAATCACCACAAAATGGCGATTTCCGAGCTAAATGCTTCTGGATTCAGATTGTCAAATGGCGACCCTGCGATCCCCACTTATTTTGTTTAGTCGCCCTTGAAGGTTTCGTAAATCTTTTTACAATCTGGGCAAACCGGAAACTTGCCTGGATCTCGGCTTGGGACCCAGGCTTTGCCGCAAAGTGCAATTACTGGTTCTCCCAATACAGCTGATTCAACAATTTTATTCTTTTTCACGTAGTGGGAGTAACGCTCGTGGTCGCCTTGATCAAATTGCTCAACACGCTCTTTATCGAGAGTAGTTCCAGAATCTAAATCGCTCATAGGACCTTATTGTAGGTCAGCAGCGCTGCCAAGTGTCACCTTGAAAACCAACTTCTGGCCATCTCGAATCACCTGGACCTCAACTTCGGCCCCAGCGGGTTCCGCCCTTACCAAAGCAGTGAGGTCACTCGCGCCCTCAACGCGTCTCCCTTCAAAAACAGTGATGATGTCACCCTGCATAATGCCGGCGGCCTTGGCCGCACCGTCATCGGTAACTCCTTCAACATAGGCACCATTCGAGAATCCACCGGTGGCCTCTCGGCTATCCCCGACTAGGGCGCCCAGCAAGCCGTGGGTAGCGACGCCGGTTTCGATAATTTCGTTTGCGATTCTCTCCGAAGTGTTCGACGGAATAGCAAATCCAACGCCAATGCTTCCCGAGGTCCCGGACCCGGCAGTGGCGATTGCAACGTTGATACCGATTAATTCTCCGCTGTTGTTGACAAGAGCACCACCTGAATTGCCCGGGTTAATCGCCGCATCGGTTTGAATCACCTGAAGCGAAATTGGTATTCCACCACTTCCGGTATAAAACTGAAGCCCCGGATCGTCGCTTACTTCGGAGCTTGCAACCTGAATTGTGCGGTTGAGAGCCGAAATAATGCCCTGGGTTACAGTGGAAGAAAGCCCAAGCGGTGCACCGATTGCCACCACGTTCTGCCCAACATTTAAGGTGTTCGAATCGGCAAAGACAATTGGCTTTAGCCCCGCAGCTTCTATTTTCAAAACTGCCAAGTCGTAGACAGAGTCAAAACCGACTAAATCAGCAGCAAGTACTTGACCATCCCAAAGCATTACTGAGATAGCGGCAGTTTCAGTGAGTCCTCCGAGAGTTGCGACGTGCGCATTGGTCAAGATGTAGCCATCCTCAGTCAGCACCACACCGGAACCAGAACCACCACTCGAGGCTGAGTTGACCGCCAGGGTGACAACCGAGGGAGAAGCTGCTGCTGCTGCACCCGTGACCCAGTTCACCTCGGTAGCGTTATTTACAACTATGGGAGCGGGCTGACTCAAGTTTGCAACGGAGAGCGTTAGTCCGCTCGATCCAATAATGCCTCCGACGAGGGCCGCACCAAGAGCTAACGCCGCAACGGGAAGCAAATTGCGTCTCTTCTTTTTGACTGGAGCCTGCAAGGGAGCAAGGTATGGCTGACTGAAGCTAAATTGATTTTCTCCAGAGCGATTCCACTGAGACATTTATAAAACCTTTCGTTGTCTACCTGATTATGGTCAACAACACTGAGGATTGTATGAGTCCCAGCTGAAAAGTTTCCTCACAAAATCAAAAGAGTTCTCCTTGGGGGCTCCGTGACCTCTATCTCCAGCTGATTTGACCAGAGCGTTACGGTAGCGGCATCAAGGACCCAGTTCCCTCCCAACATTTGATAATCGACACGATAACTGACTTTCGCCCGTGCTAAAAATGAACCGACATTCTGAAAAGACTTCGCGACAGACCTTCCCGACGCAGTGCTCGAGTCAGAGAATTGCCAAGCAATCGAGCTTGCAGTGAAGCGAATCTGGGCGGTTTGCCCCAGCAGTTGGCCGGTGGTGGTCCGGTTATTTACCTCCACGCTGAATTGACCAAATTCGAAAATCTCCAGCTCCTCACCCGGAGTCCAAGCTGCGAAGGGGCGATTTGAGAAGCTTGTTAGGGAATCCCGAAGCGCATTGGAGCTTTGAACGACGCTAGTTTTCTTGGTCACTTGAGGCTCCGGCGGGTCGTCACCGATACAACTTCTTGCGCCCACCGGGACCCAAGCGGTGATCACCCCTTCGGTCGGAGAGTCAATCGAGTTATTTAAGTAATAGGAACACAGCCGCATGGGCTTAGCCTTTGGCGCGCTTCCGATAGTGCTGGAGCCCGTTCGGGAGGTACTTTGTTCCACCTTTTCGGCGCAAATAGTAAAGCTGTCGGCCGTGCTGCTATGAGGTTGGCAAGTAGTTGCGGCCAACAGTATTGCGAACTCCATAAACATTTAGCCGGCCGATCTCGAGGTGCTTAGGTTCTGGTTCATGGCTAAAAAATAAAGCAAAACCTAGATGGCGGATTTGAATTATCCACAGCATAGAAAAAACCCCTGACCTTGTTAGGTTCAGGGGTTTTTTACTAGTTGCGGGGGCAGGATTTGAACCTACGACCTCCGGGTTATGAGCCCGGCGAGCTACCGAACTGCTCCACCCCGCGGCGAAGTCCCAACACTAGCAGGTTTTAGATGGTTAATCTAATGCTGCCAAAGCGTCTTCAATAGCCCTAGTTAATCGATCATCTGCCTTTGCGAATGCCGCCAAGTCTCCAGCCATCAAGGCCGCCTGCTTGTCCGCCAACGCGCTGTTAGCAGCAGTCAAGGCCTCGTCCAAAGCGGTGTTGCCAGACTCAGTTGGAGCAGGTTCTGTGACAGGCTCTTCGCCAGCGTCGTCGGCTACTGGCGCATCTGTGTCATTAGGGTCAAATCCGGAGTCACCGCCGAATAGGGCGTCAAGAGCCTGATCTAGGCTGTCCTCAAAGGCGATCTGATCACCAAATGCCACCAGTACCTTTTCAAGCAACGGGTAGCTGGTCTCACCAGTTGACTCGATGTACACCGGCTGAACGTAAAGCAGGCCGCCGGCTACAGGGAGTGTCAGCAAGTTTCCGCTAATAACATTGGTCGAACCCTGTCTAAGGATGTTCAACAGTGACGATACTTCGCTGTCAGCATTGAAGTTGTTCTGCACCTGACCCGGCCCAGGAACTACGGTCTCCCTTGGAAGGCTGAGCAATGTCAGCTTGCCGTAGTTGTCGCTGACTTGGCCAGCTTCACTTCCAGCATCAGCATTCGCAATCAGATATCCGGTCAGCACGTTTCTGGTGCTCTCACCGGTGGACTGAGGGATGAAGGTCGAGTAGAGCGAAAACGCGCTGTCGGTTTCACCAGGGGTTTGCATCGTCAAGTAGTAGGGAGGCTGGAGTGATCCAAGCCCGGTACCTTCCACTGGGTCATTTGGTGTCATCCATGCGTCCTGCTGAGAGTAGAAAGCTCCAGCCTCTTTCACGTGATAGTTACCAAGCACCGAACGCTGAGTCTTGAATAGATCAGATGGGTACCTAACGTGAGCCATTAGATCGCCCGACATTGCTGACTTTGGCTGCACGGTGTCTGGGTATAGCTTCATCCAGGCCTCTAGCAGAGGATCGTCTTCATCCCACTGGTAAAGATCTACCGAGCCGTCATACGCGTCAACGGTGGCCTTCACAGAGTTTCGGATGTAGTTCACAGTCGAAGTGTCCCTGTTGAATGTCTCAGAGGAGGAATCCAGAATCGAAAGGTTGAATGACTCTAGGTTCGAATATGGATACTGAGTCGTGGTTGTGTAGCCATCCACAATCCACTTGATTCTTCCGTCAACAATCGCAGGGTAAATTTCCGTGTCCACGGTCAAATAAGGCGCAACTTCGGCAATTCGCTCCGCAGGGGAACGGTTGTAGAGAATTTGCGACTCAGCGTTGATTGCGTCTGAGAGCAAGATCTGCTCGCTTTGGAATTTCAATGAGTACGCGATTTTAGTGAAGATGTTTCCCACTAAAGGACCGCCATTACCACTGAAGGTTGTGTAGGTTTCGTTGCTCTCACCCTCGCCGGCTGGGAAATCAAATTCCAGAGGCTCGGCTCCATCATCAGCGCCGACAATTGAGTAGGTCGGTGAGTTAGCACCAAAGTAAATCCTGGGCTCAAAATCCCCTAGGTCTCCAACGGTTGGAATTCCGGACTGGAAAAACAGAGGCTTACCATCGCTGTCGACCTTATTTCCATAGGCTGCGACTAGGCCAAACCCATGTGTGTAGACAACCGATGAGTTGTACCAAGACTGTGACTCGCCAAGGCCCGCTTGATTAAGCTCGCGAACCGCAATTATTGTGTCTCGAGTCTCGCCATCGACTGCGTAGCGATCAACGTGCAAACGGTTCGGGAAGCTGTAGTACTGACGGTATTGCTCTAGCTGACGGAAAGCGTCGCCGACCAAAGCCGGGTCCATAATTCTTATGGATGAGGTCGTCCTGGCGTCGTTTCGAAGAGCACCGGGTTCTGGGATGACGTTGGCTGCATAGTCGACAACTTCGACCTTGTCCAAACCGTAAGCCACTCTGGTTGCGTCGATGTTCTTTTGTAAGTAAGGCCCCTCGAGAGTTCTCTCGTTTGGCACCACCTGGAAGGTTTGTACAATCCAAGGGTAGAGTCCACCAAGAACCAGTGAGCTGGCAACCATCAACGCAGTCGCAATGATCGAAACTCTCCACTGTCCCAGGACGGCCGTCACGATGAATGCCACCGCGACCGCAAGAGAAATAAGAGCCAAGATCTGCAATCCAGGAATGACAGCATTGTCATCCGTATAGGTAACTCCAGTGAAGAGTTCGCCAGCACTAGTTGCAGTCCCATACTGGTCCAACCAAAGGCTAAGGCCCTGAAGAATAAAGTAAGTCGCGATCAAGATTGAAAGCTGAATACGAGCCGGCTTAGAAACCGTAACTTCGCGACCCGAGAAACGGATGCCGCCGTAAATCAAGTGAACGCCGGCATTGATTAGCGCCGCTAGAAAAATACCGCCGGACACGTAGCTCACGGCGAAGCCGTAAAACGGTAGATCAAAAACAAAGAATCCAACATCCAACCCGAACTGCGGGTCGGTAACACCAAACAGGCCGCCGTTTAGCCACAAGGCTGCGGTTTGCCACTCGCGAGCAGCTATTAGACCGCCAAAAACTCCAAGAAGAGCTGGCAGGCCAAGCATGATTACTCGTCTTAGTCCATCAAGCAACTGCTGATAGGCCTGGAACGGTGACTCATCCGGCATCTTTAGATAAACCGGGCGAGATCGCCACGCGGTCATCAGGCCAATCGCAACCAGAAGGGTCATAATGACAAATCCGATTAGGAATGCCACTATCTGACCAACTATTTGAGTGAAGAAGACCACTTCGAAGTCAAGTTGCCTGAACCAGAGCCAATCGGTGTAAATGCCTGCGGCGCTCACTAGAGCGAAAACTATTACAGCCAAGATTCCAAAGGCGATGGACAGCGGCGAAACTCGTCGCTGTGGTTTTGCTTGTGCTTCAGACAATATCTATCTCCTAGTTATTACATTGCATTGCTGGTAGTTGTTCACCGTTGGCAAACAGTTCTATTTTTTCAAGAGCTTCAGTCAAGTCTCTCACTGAAACAACTGTCAAGTTACTGGGAATCTTGTCAATGGCTTCTTGGCAGTTTGCCTCGGGTGCCAAAAACAACTCTGCGCCAGCCTGTTTGGCTCCAAGCATTTTTAGGGCAATGCCACCAATTGGCCCCACATTTCCGTCCGGGTCAATAGTTCCAGTGCCCGCCACGTGTGCGCTGCCGGCCAAGGACCCCTCGGTGAGCGCATCAAGGACTCCAAGGCTAAAAATCAGGCCGCCGCTTGGCCCACCAACATCTCCGAGCTGGAGATCGAGTTCGAATGGAAAGTTGTATGTGTAGCCAATCGTCGAACCTATAACCCAGGTTTCATCTCGAAGTGAAGGAGTCACCAAAAGGGAGGTTTTCTGGCCGTCCCTGATGACTTCTATGCTCAAGGCAGAGTCTTTGGCAAGTTGAATTTGTGCTTTAAATGCATCGAATGTGTCGACCGGTACTCCGCCAGCCGAGGTGATGAGGTCGCCAGCAATCAAAATCCCGGAGGACGGAGTGCCCTCTAGGACTGTATTTACGTAAAGGGCCCTCGGGACTTCATACCCCAGCTTTTTCAAAGCCACTGCGATTGCGTCCTGCTGAGAAACTTCCATTTGCAACGAAGATTCGGCTCTGAATTGCTCGGCGGTAAAGCTTGGAGGAAAGATTTCGTCCAGGGGTAGCACCACTTGATCGGGATCAGCCCATGCATAGAGAACTTGCACCCAACTAGGGGTCGATTCCCGGTTCCCCAGCAAAGAGACCGTGGTCACATCGAATCGCGATTCAGATTCAAAGGTCTCTACTTCCGCTGAGCTGATGACCTGCGTCCCGTCAATCTGCCCCATGACATTGAAGACTTGTCCGGGGCGTTCGATTACAAAACCGGTCGGAACTACCAACAGCCCAACGGCGACGATTGAGGCGACTCCAAAAGCAATCCAGCCAGCGAAGCGTCTTCGTTTGGGCGATTTCGGTGCATCGAAAAAAGTCATCCTTCCAATGCTAGGCAGTGAAGCTCGTAATAGCGCCAAAGACACTAACGCCCTTGGCGAACATGCGCGATTTGGCAGCGTATTTGCAGTCTGCCGCCCCAAGGTCGAGGTAGTTTTCTACTAGAAGGGGTGCCCCGTGGAAGAACAGCCAAATCGTGAAGAACTTGAACGCTTGATTCGAAAGATGATGGAATCAGGGCAATTGGACCCCGAGGATCTTGCCAAAATAGCCGGATTCAGTGCGGACCCCTCGATGCTGAGCGACCTTTTTGGGCAAGTATCGGAGATGACCGGGGAAGCCGGAGAGCCGGTGAACTGGAAACTTGCCCTTGATCAAGCGCTCGAACTTTCCAAAAAAACAGAGAAGCAGGCAAATTCCGCCCTCGAAGCCGAACTGGAAACTGCGTTTGACATGGCCCGTCTCTGGCTAAGCGAGGCCACGGAATTCACGAACCCAAATCCACCAAAAAAGCTCACTCGATCGATGTGGGCACAAGAAGCGATGCCGCTGTTCAGAGAGCTGTCGGAGCCGGTCGCCAACAGCATGGCCGCAGCGCTAAATGAGAACTTAGGAAATACACTGCCACCCGAGCTAAGCCAGATGTTGGCGCCGGCGCAAAACTTTATTGGCAATGCCGGAGCTTCGATATTTGCCATGCAGTTGGGTCAAGCCATCGGAAAGCTTTCTTCAGAGGTTTTACTGTCAGGAGAAATTGGTATACCTCTGAGCACCAGGCCCGGGATCATCGCACAAAACTTAGGAGAGTTTCTTCAAGACCTAGAGACCCCAAAGAGCGAGGTTGTCATTTATCTTGCAACCCGCGAGCTGGCAATCTCTTCGCTATACAACCAAGCCGGTTGGTTGCGAGAGCAAATCATCACCCAGGTAAGGGAGTTTGCCGCCGGACTCACTGTCGACTTAAGCGGCATCGAGGAGATTGCGTCTCGAATCGACCCGACTGATCCTGGTTCAATGGAGCAAATCATTGAAGCAAGCGCAATGGTTTCGCCAAGAAGTCCCGAGCAGGAGCAGGCCTTAGAGCGCATAGAAACCGTTCTGGCACTGATCGAAGGATGGGTCGACGCGACCTCGCTGGAGGCAACCAAAAGGTTGCCGAACATTCAAGCAGTAGTTGAAATATATAATCGCAAACGAGCCACCAGCGGGGCATCTGCCAAAACCTTTGAAGCCCTGCTTGGCCTTGAAATGAGGCCTCGACTCAGGAGAGAAGCTACTTTGATGTGGCAGCGGGTGGTAACAGATATCGGCAAAGGCGCTTCGGATGCCCTCTGGTCACACCCTGACCAAATGCCCACCGCACTTGAAATTGAAAATCCAGATTCATTGATTGCCCGCATCAAAAATGGTGGGGAAGACTTTGAAGATGAACTCCGCAAGTTCCTGACCGACTAGAGCCGATCAATTTCGTCAGTGCGGCACCGGCTGTGGAGAACGTCTCACGAGAATCTCTCGGGAGCTGCAAACTACCTCAGGTGGTAAGACAAATAAACCCTGGCCTTGCAAGACTGTGGATCGACGACACAACAAGACAATACGGAGCTAACTCTGAAGCAGTCCTTACAAATCTTTCCAATGCACAATGGAGAGCTTTGGATTTTTTAGAGGCTGGCGTCAGCGACAATCAGCTGTCGCTCTTGCCAAAAATGGCGAGCGCCGATGCAGAAACCACCAACGAACTCATCGAACGCTTAGGGCCGCTACTTTCTAGAACATCGTCATTTATGCCCACCTTCACGGAGCATGAAGTCTCCAAGCGTTTCTCGGAAATAATGAGGCTCTACCTGCTTGGGCTCGATGATCCAGCAGAAACCTTACGAGCAAGAAGGAGCCTTCGCGTTTTTCTTTCCAAACTAGACCGAACTGGTCTGACCCTGCTGAGGGCCCTGAACGCCTCCGCGGTTACAAAAGTCTTTACCAATGACCACTCGAAAGTCTTACCGGGAGACACTGTTGAACTGGGCTACCCGCAGTCCTTACTTGGATCGCAGCGAGTAAGGGCCGCCAAATCCGATGCGGATGGCCTTAGCATTCAGCTTCACAGCCGAGTGAGCACAGCTTTTGATCAGGCGGATTTAGCAATCCTTGTGTGCCACGACATCATCCAGCCCGCCGACTATCAGCCTTGGTTATCGCGTGACGTCCCACACCTGGCTATTTGTTTCGATGAATCAGGCGTGGAGATCTCTCATATCGTGATTCCCGGTGTCACGCCATGTCTAGGGTGCATTGAGCTTCACCGCATAAACAATGAGCCCAACTGGATCAAGATAGCGACCCAGTTGACAAACCTTGACCGTGATCTAGCCGATAGTGCACTGATGTTGTTCTCGACTGGGATTGCCCTGTCGAAGTCCCTGAACTTCCTTGACGGGCTAGAGAATCAGGAACCTTTAGACATGATTCGCCTTGAGCGTTCAGGTGAGGTGGTAACGAGCCAGGCTAGCTGGTCGGAGTGTGGCTGCCGAAACGCTTTATGAAATCTGAGGGGTGCTTGTCCAGTCTTGAACTGACCTGCAAAAAATCCTTAGCTCGAGTAATCGCAACGTAGAAAAGCCGCTGTTCTTCTGCAATTTCGGCATCAGTCTTTGCATACCCGATTGGGAAATAGTTCTGGTTTACTCCTATTAGAAACACCTTGGCAAACTCCAGGCCTTTTGTCCCATGAATGGTTGCCAACATAACCGCGTCACGCATCGGCTCATGTCCCGAGCGCTCCCGCTCGTCCAGTTCCCGCAAATACTCGTCCAAGTTCGGCTCATCAAGCTCCTCAAGAACCTCTAAGAACCAGTTCAAAGCGAGCCACTTTTCATCCCTATCGGCTGTTGATTTCCAGCCAAGTGCAGAGATGATTTTGGAAACTTCTATGAACAACGGCTCTTTAAGCTCTGAAGTCTGAAGAGCTCTAATGGCACCAGTGCCCTGGATAACCTCTGGACGCTTAAAAAACCTTCCAGATCCACGGACTTGGTAATCGATTCCGGAGGCTTTTAGTTCTTGCTCCATTTTTACAAGCTGAGCGTTGGTTCGAGCAAGCACCGCCATCTCACCTCGGCCAACGCTGTTTTCCAGAAACTCGTTTATTTGCCGCACCACACCCGCAGCTTCATCGCCGGCATTCTTGAAGGTTCTAAAAACGGGCTTTTCAGAAACTTGACGAATTGCCTCAAGAGGAGTGTGAGGACTGACTCGATTTGCAAGCGCCACTACTTCCTGGCTCGATCTATAGTTTCGGTTCAGTTCAAACACTTGCGCTTTTTCATACCGGTCCTGAAAGCCGGTCAAAAAGTCGCTGCGAGCGCCCGCAAACGTATAGATGGTCTGTCTGGGGTCTCCGACCACGCATAGCTCTTGCCTCTCCCCTAGCCAGGTTTCGAGAAGAGCCTGCTGGAGTGGCGAAATATCCTGGTACTCATCCACGGTGAAAAAACGATATTGCTGCTGGACATGCGCCAGCATTCGCGGCTGGTCTCTTAGCATTCCAACGCAGAGCAATAGGGCATCTTCCCAGTCGATTACTCGTCGCTTTTGCTTGAGTAATTCAAAAGCACCGAAAAACTCTCCGAATCTTTCGGCACCGAGGCTAGAGCCCTCGGGTCTTGTAGTTTGATACTTCTCCAAATCCCTCATGGAATACCTGACGAATTCGACTTCTGCTTGGAGGCTCGACTTCAGTTCGGCAGTTGCGCGAATCCCCATTTGCTCTAGAACCTCTTGAATCAGGGGTCCCTTGTGAGTGACAAGCTTCGGGGCGAAGCTGTCTGTCAGTTGGGGCCAAAAAAATTGCAGCTGTGCAAGCGCTGCAGAGTGAAAGGTCCTGACCGCCACGTCTTGAGCCCCTAAGGACCTGAGCCGGGTTCTAAGCTCGGCAGCCGCACGGTTGGTATAGGTAAGAGCAAATACTCGGTTGGCGGCATAGCTACCTGTCTGAATACCGTAGGCAATGCGGTGGCTGACAGTTCTAGTTTTTCCACTACCGGCACCTGCAATTATGGCGACGGGGCCCTGCAGTGCCTGGGCAGCAGCGGCTTGGTCATCATCTAGTCCGGCCAAAAGCTGGCTCGGAGTCAGATCTGAAGTCATTAGCAATCCTTATGCTGCGCGTGGCGTTTACTCCAAGAGCGCGGTGAACAATCTAACCTGTGACCGTGGGAAGACCTAGTCTGATATTAGCCGCGCTGGCAGCCGATGCTGCCCCGGGGTTCACCTTCCGTAGCTATCGGAGGGTTGAAACTAACCCTGACATGGATCAGCTCCAGCTCTGGGACCAAGATGGTGCCTCTTACCAGCTGTTGATTCCTGCCACGCCAGCCGGGGAATCTGAAGTTGCCATAGAACTACAGGCCCTCAAAATAATTGAGCCCCACCAAGAAATCTTGGGGATAGAAACTCCCCGACTTATTGGTCAAAGCATGGATTCCGATGGAACCGGCGCCCTGTTACTGACTCTCTTAGGTGGGGAAACTACAGACCTAGCGAAATATGCTCCCGGACTATTTTCCAGGAGCATAGGTGAGGTGCTAGCGCGCATCCACAACCTAAGCCCAGAAATCATTAGAGACGCCGGTCTCCTGGAGTATGACTCCGCAGCCATCCTGAGACACAAGGTTGCCGAGATAGACAGCATTGCCCAGACCGGTAGAGTCCCCGCAGCCCTGCTTTCTAGGTGGGAGGCGGCGACCGAAGATATTGGACTGTTTCGTTTTCACCCGACAGTTATTCATGGAAACGTGAGTCAAGACACCGTCATGGTCAGTTCCCAGAAAGTCAACGGCCTTTCAGGTTGGAGCTCGCTAAAGGTCGGCGACCCCGCGGAAGACCTTCGTTGGCTAACCGGAGGGGCTCTCAGGACCACCCTCGAGGACACCATTCTGAACTACCGTGCGGCAAGAGAAACGGCTGACGAAAACATCAGCCAACGCGCCCAGCTCTACTCCGAGCTTGAGCTTGGTAGTTGGCTGGTCTACTGCATCGAAAACAAAGATGAAAAGGAAATCAGTCAGGCCGAGGACATGATTGCCGAGCTTCGTAACCAGCTCGAGAGCGGGAACCTTCGAAGCCTCAGGGCCTCAAGCTTTGCCGGAATTGCATCCCTCGGTGTTGCCGCAGTGCCTCACGACGACGCCTCTAGCGTTGAAGAAGATCAAGACCTCGAGACCCAAGAGCTTACTCAGCAACCGGACGAGGGGTTAGCCGAAATCCTGGAAGCCGACTTCATTGAAGATGCCGACCCAGAAACTAAAAACGAAGAGGAGCTTTTCTAAGAGCCCTCAGCTTTTCAGCTAGTTCCTTCTCCGACGGCACTTCGGGAGATATTTCCTTGGCGTCGCCCGCGAAAAAGAATGAAGCTTTCACTCTCTCCACCCCAACCCCAAGCCATCGCGATAGTCCAATTCGATAAAGGGCTAGCTGCACTGCCTTATTGGTGACTTCCACTTTTGACTTTGGTGAAGAGCCTGATTTCCAGTCGACAACTTCGAAGCCGTCATCAGTTTGATAGACCGCATCTAACTTGCATACAACCACCGTTCCGCCGAGTTCGAACTCGAGTGATTGTTCAACATATAGAGGCTCGAGACTATTGAACCTGGAGTCGAGGAAAGCCTGCCCAAGTTTCTGATCTTGCTCTTGCCAATCGGACACATCCAAATCCGCCTCCAAGTCAAACGCCTCCTCTAGGCGCTCGTGGAACTGAGTTCCTCTCGCAGCAGCCTCAGAGAACGACACTGGCAGCGGGCGGGCAATCTGCGCCCAGAAGGCATCTGACTCAGTAAGTAGCTGGACAATTTTGGACGCAGATAAACGCAAAGGAAGCTCGACTGGCTTTGGGTTTCTCAGTAGTTCTGCCTGTTCAATGATTGCAGCCAGCTGCAGACTCTGACTGACCTTCGTCGGTGTCGCACTGATCACAGCTCGGGCGGCAGCAAGCTGGGGATCGCGACCGTTGCCAAGTGGGTCGGCAGGCCAAATTTCGGACTTGGCCAGGTTGGCAAGTGGGTTTGCTACGGCTGGCTCTGGAATGGGTTCGAGCAACGAAACAAGCCCAGCGCTAATTAGCTCCTCCAGGTAAGGGGCGATCGGGCGGGCATTGAGTATCCCTGCCTTGTAATAACTGGCAGACAACAAAAGGTCCTTGCCAGCTCGAGTGATTGCAACGTAGGCGAGTCTGCGTTCTTCGATATCGTGCTTGGATCGGTTTTCTGAAGCAAATTCCTCTGTAGCCGCCTTCAGTTGCTTTTGAGTAGTTGCCTGACGCCAAGACAGCTGGGGAATCCAATCGCGGTCCTGCCTTATTTCATTGGGAAGCTTCCCAATTGCCAGCCAGCCTTTTGAGTCCCGAGAGTCGACCGGAAAAGATCCTTGAACCAAACCTGCAACCGCTACAAAGTCCCACTCAAGACCCTTTGCCGCGTGAACGCTCATTAGCTGCACAACTCCGGCTTTAGCGCCGGTCTTTGGCATTTCAAATCGTTCACTGTTGACCGCATAATCGAGCCAGCCCAATAATCCAACAACCGATGGACGCAGCGCGCTGACTTCGTAGTCTGAAATGCGGGCGATAAAACCCTCTAGGTTTGCCAGCGGCGTCTTAGTGCGGGCGTGTGCATAAAGCTCAATGTCTAATTCCAGCTCTCTCGCGACCGCCCATGAAAATTCACTGACGCCAAGAGAGAGTTGCGTTCTCATCAGGTGAAATAGCTCGCTAGCCTGAACCATTCTCTCGAGTCCGGCGTCAGAAATCTCAGCAAACTGCCGGGAGCTGGGTTTACGAATTTCGTCTAGGGCCTCAACCAATGTGAGTGGAATCTCCGCAGTGACTTCTTTTCGCATGCGAGTAAGTTTTCTTGCGAATTTATGGAGCTGAGCAATGTCTCTTGGTGCAATTCTGAATTTAGGGCCCGACAAAATACGCATCAGCTCGGCACCGGCTTCTGGATCTGCGATGACCCGCAAAGCAGCTAGCAGATCCAGCACCTCGGGCTGCTCGAGCAATCCGGAAAGCCCGGTTATTTCGACCTCAAGCCCCTTGTTCTCAAGAGCGTCGGCAAATAGCCGCATGGCCTGTTTTGAACGGAACAAAACCGCGGCACTGGTTTCTTCGTTCATCCTTTCTGAGAGCCACGAGGCCACTCTGGTGCTTTCGGCTGCATCGTCTTGGCACACTATCGCCGAAACCGTGCCTTCTCGATCAAGCCCTGCAGTCAGGCTTACTGGACTGACGAACGAATCATCTTGCAGCGGCTCGCTTACTAAATTAGCCGCGTCCACAATTGCCTGGCCAGACCTCCAGCTCGTGCTAAGTGAGAACTGCTCAGCGGCACCAAAATCACCTGCAAAACCACTCAGGTTCGCGCTGCTCGCGCCGCGCCAACCATAGATTGCCTGGTTGGGATCCCCGACAGCCATAACTGGCTTTCCGTCGAATAGCCTTGACAGCAGCATGGTCTGGATGCCAGAGGTGTCTTGGTACTCATCCAAAAGTACAAATTTATGAGATAGCTCCAGGTCTTGCTTCTCAAGAGCCCTGAGCGCGAGAGCCACTTGGTCTGAAAAATCGACCAGCCCCCTAGTCTTTTTTTGGCTCTGATACTGCCTTGCAAGCTCAAAAACCAATGTTGAGGAGTGCATCGTATCCAGAAGCGTCTGGTGGTAGGCGTAGACACCCTCGCCACCCTTGTCCGACTGCGGCAGGGCTGCAATCTGTTGGGCAAAGTCTTGCAGGTAGGAAATTGCCTCATCGGCCGACTGCTGGTTGTCAGTCAGAGAGCCGCTTGCACTTAGGACTTTTTCCGTCAGGTAATCAAGCGTCTTATCCCAGTTCAATAGCTCTGAAAATTCCGAAATTCGAGCGTTTGCCACCACCTCCCTAGCAAGCGATATTGCCCCGGCTTCTGTGAGCAGGACCGCGTCTGCCTCGAAGCCAACCTGCAGGGAAAGTGATCTAAAAATCTCATTTCCAAAAGAGTTATAAGTAGTTATTTTGGGCGGATCAAAATCATCCCCTAGCTCTTTTGGCCAGTAGCTTGACTCCCTCAGCTTTACTAATCCAGATTGGACTCTTGTCGCCAGCTCACTCGCGGCTTTCCGGGTGAATGTCAAGCCAAGAATTTCACTCGGTTTTGCCAGCTCATTGGCCACTAAGTAGAGGGTCCTGACTGACATCAACTCAGTTTTTCCACTTCCAGCACCGGCGATAATGAGGCTTGGACCCGTTGTGCTTGCGGACGAGATCGCAGCCTCCTGCTCATCGGTGAGTTTGTGCTTTGAAACAACAGAAAAAATCTCCTGGGCCGAGTACTTAGTCATGAGTCACCGCCTTGGCCATAAGCAATTGACATTTGGAATCCCCGGTACAGTGCTCAGAAATATTTGCCACAAAACTGGCCTGACCGATCTGGCTCTCGGCCCTGGATAAAAGCTCCATGATGCTTTCCTGGAAGTCACCGGCAAGAGCCGGCTGCTCCAAGACCTTCAATGATCCAGAACCCACCGAGATAATTCGGCCGCCGGCAACAGGTTCGTCGTAACTTTGGCGAAGTCCAAGCTGGTAGAGAGCGAGTTGCCGATGTTCAGCTGCATCTTTGGCGCTTATTGACTTACCGGTCTTCAGATCCGCGGCTATCAAGCCGTCTCCGGTTCGTTCCACTCGATCTATTTTTCCGGCGACAACAAGCCGGCCGAGATCTATTTCAAAGCCCTGTTCACTGGCTACCAGCTGATTAAATTCTGCTAGGTAGGAAGACATGTAGCCGGCCATTTTTAGTGCACGGCGCTTTGCAGCCATGGCAAGCCACTCGGTTTCAAACTTCAAAGTGTGCCAGTTTGATTCAACGTACTGCCCGACCGAGTCGCCGTCTGTCGAAAGCTCCATTGCAGCATGGAGCAGTGTTCCAATAGATGCCTCAAAAGACTGCCCGTCGCCACCAAAATTATTAATAAACCAATGCAGTGGACATTTCTCAAATGCGTCCAACCTTGATGCGCTCAGTCGCAGCTGTTCGTCCGCCGTGACTACCGGGTCAGTAGTTGAAATCGAAAGCAGGCCCTGCCAGTTGCTGGGGTGAGCACCGCTCGCTCCTGTCAGTGCCAAAGCCGCCAGCATCGGGGCCGCCGACACGTCTCCAGCAGCCAACTCGGCCCTGAGTCTGCCCACCAAACGGCGAGGATCAAATTCAATATTTACCTGCTTGGCGACCGGGGACAGCCCTAACATTTGGAAAAACTGCGAGGGCTGTTCGTCTGCACTTTGCATTGCGCTCAGCATCAACTTTGACCGAACCGCGCCCAAGCTCTTATAAAACAGTCGAAGCTCATCGGCCAACTCTGATCTGGCTGCCTTGCCAGGATCGTCAGATCTTCCAGTCAAAAATGCCTGCAACCCACTGGCCCCCAACAGTGAGTTCCTGGGCCTAAGGTTTGGCCAAATACCCTCTTGCAGGCGAGGGATTGCCAGAACTTCAAATTCCAGTCCAGATAGTTGAGACGCTGTGGCAAGAACCACCAAGTCCCGCAAACCTACCTGTGCCAGTGAATCCTCGGGCACGGCCGTGTCAAGCTGCTCAGCTATGAATGCCTGCGCACCGGTCCCCCGCTGCTCATCAAATCTATTTGCAGCCGCAAATAACTCCAAAATTGCATCTAGGTCACGGTTCGCAGCCAAAGCCACCTCGGATTCGCCCCTCGCTAGCTCCGCAAGCTTCCCCGCAGGGGCAAGGTTCCAAATGGCGCTGACGAATTGATAGGCGCCCATCTCGATGTTATTTTTGAGGCTCCCAAGCACTTTAATTGCCCGATTTAGCCTGGCGACTTCATTTGAATCAAAGTCAATCTCGGCCTCAAAGATCGACTCGAGCATTTGAATGCGAGTAAGGCTTTCGAACTGCTCGAGATAAGCGAGTTGCCTAAATAGTCGACGCTGTTGGATAACTGAAAGACCAACCAGGTTGGACCCCAGAAGCTCAGTCACTAGATAGTGTTTTGGCTCGGAAAATACCAGCTGACCGAAATCAAGCACCGATCGAGCTGCCGGTTGATCCCGCAGCGCCTTCTGCACTCCGAGGATTCTGACCGGTATCGATCTTGCGGCTAAGTCACTGGATAGCTGATCAAGCTGAACTCTGGTTCTTGCCACAACGCACATTTGGCCCCAGTCCAAACCTTCTGTGACTCTCAATCTGCGAAGCTCGCTTGCAAGATAATCGGTTTCCGATATCTGGTTATCAAAGAGCGAAAATTCATCGATGCTGGATTCTGCGTTGGACTTAGGGCGATGCCGAAAAGCTTCGGAGGTCGGTATGCGTTCAGCAAGCCTGCCCATGAGGTCATTCACGCTGGTTGGCTGACTGGTATGCCCGGTTAGGGAAATCTCTAGAAGGTTATTTCTACTTTTTCTGAGCCCAGCCACGAAGCCCCCGGCTGCAGCGCGAAATCCAAGAGAGGCAGTATCCGGATCACCACAAGCAATCAACTGACAAGTGCTCGAAAGCTGCAGGATGAATTCAACTCCAGCTAGCGAGAGATCCTGCGCGTCATCGACTAAAACAACCTTTGCGCCCTTTGCTCCTGCGGCGAATTTGGTTGCCATCACAATCAACTGTGAAGGGTCTACTTGACTAGTTTTTTGCAAGGCGTCGACGTAAACAGGCAGTAGGTCAATTGCAGCTCGGAAGTTTGACTTGGGCCAACTCTCTTGCAGCGCTAAGAGCTTGTCCTTATCTATTTGGTTCTCAATCAACACCGCAAATAAATCGCGAAGTTCGTTATGGAATCCTGATAAAGCAAGGCTCGCAGCATCAAAGCCCCAACTCTTGGCGGCACCGTTTGCGACCGCGTCGGACACGAGTCCGGCGATAAGTGACTGCTGCTTGGCGCCCGATACCAACTTCACGCCTGGAAGTTCGGCCTGCAAAATTTCAAAAGCCAAAGAGGTAATTGATCGCGACCTTGGCAATAGGGCCACTTTTTTTGAGTTAACTGCCAGTTGGTCTCGAAGTCTTGTTGCGGCGGCGCGCTGCGGTGTTATTACAAGAACTTCACTTGGATCCAAACCATCGGTTTCAAATTTGGTGACTAAATTTTTTATGAGGTTGGTTTTTCCGGATCCCGGCGATCCAAGCACCAGTGCGTCCAGGCCGGTCATAACCCCGGCTAATTCAGCTGGGAGTTCTGCCTCGGATGACCCGGGCGACTCAGAAGAATTTCTCACGTCATCAATCTATTTGGCTATGCAGACTTTTTTCTTGCCGTAACCTTATTTTGACTAAGGAGAATTATGGACGTCAGAATCGGCATCAGAGACAACGCAAGAGACATCAGCTTCGAATCAGGCCTGAGCGCCAAAGATCTGATGGCTACGGTAAAAAAGGCGATTGAAGCCTCAGAGCCCGTGCTTGAACTTAGTGACGAAAAGGGCAGCATCATCCTGATTCCAACATCTTCAATTGCATACGTTGAAATAGGCGCGGAGGAGACAAGGCGCGTTGGGTTCCTAGCCTGATGGAGATCCTAATAATCATTGTCTATGCAGCTATTCTTGCGATGGTTGGGCCTTTCGTTCTTGCAAAATCCGACCACTACGGAAAATTAGTTCCGGTGAGTATTGCATTGTCCGCTGGAAGCGCCATGTGGCTAATTTTGACTTGGGCTGGCTTTAGCTATTCCAGCGCTTGGATTTGGTTCATTGTCATGCTTTCCATGCCGGCAGCCGGTTGGTTCGGTACGAATTTTCTGGTTGCAAAACGAGAATCAGAAGAGTCTAGCCAGCTTGCCAGCATCCGCCTACGCGGTAAGGCCCAGTAGGTCCATTCTCACTGTGTGCTTAGCAATGAGCACCGAAGTAAATGGTTCAAGTGTTTTGAACTGCTCCCTGGCAAGCGCGACCGCATCGTCCTCGACTGGATTTGGCAAAACTTTAGACAGATCGACAGAATCTCTAATTTCTAGCAGCGCGTCGGCTACAACCATGCGTCCAAACATCGCAAGCCTTGGGCCCAGAGCTGGGTCGGCGGAAATTCCCGCAGCCAACTCGCGGTGGCAGAATTTTTCCAACTTCTTTGAATCTAGAAGCTGGTCTACTTTTAGCTTTTTTGCAGCCGGTAGGCCCTTGGAAACCTGAGACGCGCCGTCTTGAAGTATTCCAAAAACGACATAAATCCTCATCAGGTCTTCGAACCAGTCAGCACCTTCGGTGCGCATAACCAGCTGCTCAAGACGCTCGCGAATATCCGATTGCAATTCCATCTGACTGGCGCCAAGTCGAATCAACAGACCGCCGAGCTGCTTAGAGCGATCTTTGTAGGCTTCGGCTAAAACGCCTTGAGCCTCGCTCTGACTCGCATCGGGCGCTTTGAGGGAGTCTTGCTGCAGAAGATCGGAGATCACAAGATGCAGCTGAGACAAAGAAGACAGATAGATTTCCGACGAAGGAGTAAGCTTGGCAGGGTTGAGTTGGATTTGACTGCGACCAGCAGTTGCGTCTCGCGAAGGAAGCGTTAGCTTCTGCGAAACCTTACGTATCTTGCGTAACCAATCCAACACCTTGCAAGCTTATAGCTCAGCTCGAGGAGTAGAAAACCGAGAGCCAAAAACATACGGAGAATTACTTGAGTTTCAAATCACTAGGCATAGATGCAGATATCTGCGAAGCCCTAGAGTCCAAAGGCATCACCAGTCCATTCCCAATTCAAGAACAAGCTATTCCAGTTGCGTTATCTGGCACCGATGTAATCGGCCAGGCAAAAACCGGAACTGGTAAAACTCTTGGGTTTGGCCTTCCACTTATTCAGGCCCTGGGTGAGAACCCAGCTCCTGGCGTGCAAGCACTGGTGGTTGTTCCAACCAGAGAATTGGCACTTCAGGTTTCTGAGGACTTAATCCTTGCAACAACTAACCGCCCGACCACCGTCGTTGCCATTTACGGCGGAAAAGCCTACGAGGGCCAAGTTGCTGCCCTGGAGGGCGGGGCGCAGATCGTGGTCGGAACACCGGGACGCCTGCTTGATCTTGCAAAGCAAAAACTTATGAACCTGTCCAACGTGACTTTTATGGTCTTGGACGAAGCTGACGAGATGCTGGACCTTGGCTTCTTGCCAGATGTTGAAAAACTGTTTTCACTAACACCCCCTCAGCGTCAGACCATGCTGTTCTCGGCAACCATGCCGGCAGCAATCTTGAGCCTTGCTCGTCGCTACCAAAACCGCCCGATCCACATTCGTGTCAGCGACCCGGATGAAGGTAAGACCAAGGCTGACATCAAGCAGTACGTCTATCGAGCACACGCCCTTGATAAAGACGAAGTAGTGGGCAGAATCCTGCAGGCCGAGGGCCGAGGCAAGACAATTATTTTCGTCCGGACCAAGAGGCAGTCAGCCAAATTGGCCGAAGAGCTAATCGACAGAGGCTTCAATGCTGCTCCCTTGCACGGAGACATGTCACAGGATGCCAGAGAGCGCTCTATGGCTTCTTTTAGAGAGGGCAAGAAAGAGATTCTCGTTGCGACCGAAGTCGCGGCCCGCGGTATAGACGTAGACGATGTCACACACGTCATCAACTACTCGGTCCCAGAGGATGAAAAGGCCTACCTACATCGCACCGGACGAACCGGAAGAGCCGGCAAGCTTGGGGTAGCGGTTACTTTCGTTGATTGGAACGACTTGGCTCGCTGGGTTCACATCAACCGCGAACTAGACCTTGGCGTTCCAGAGCCCACTGAAACCTACTCGAACTCGCCTCATCTATTTGAAGAGCTCGGTATCGAACCTGGCACAAAGGGTCGAATCGGAAGAGCTGCAGCGGCCGTAAAAAAAGCTCCTGCCTCGAGCCAGCCTCCAAGGTCAAGCGCGCCGAGCAAGTCTGCTCCTCAACAGAGTCGCAATCGAAACCGGAACCGCAACTATAAGGGCACTTCAAAGCCAGAGGCTTGATCTAAAATTCGCTGAAGCATTGCGGGCTCAGTTCGGTTTTCACCGAGCCGGTTGTCTTTGCCGTCAATACCGTGATAATCGCTGGAACCAGTAGTTATCAAATTATGCTTCACCGCTAAATTCTTCAGCCACTGCTTCGCTTGCTTTGGAACAGACCGATGCTCAATTTCGATGCCATTCAGGCCTGCACCTATAAGAATCTTGAAAAACTCGGCCGGTAAATCTGTCATCGACGCTCCGGCAGGAAAGTCGATTAGTGGGTGGGCAATCACTGATACCCCACCCGCACCCCGAATCAGAGCTATGGCATCCGTGGTGTCTACCGAGTAATCCGAAACGTAGTAGCGCGAGTGCGAATGAAGAATTGACGTGAACGCATCGGAACGCGTTGGAACTACCCCCATAGACACCAAAGTATCTGCCAAAGCTGGTCGCCCGACCGTAGAGCCCTCTGGCAGCTGGGCCTGCACCATTTCCCAAGTGATTGGGTAGTCCTCAGCCAGTAGCGCAACCATCTTCTTTGCTCTCTCAATTCTTGAGAGCCTGGTCTTTTCTAGCTCCTGAACTAATGCTAAATTTTTTGGGTCTGGCAAATACGCCAGAATGTGGACGCTAATCGAGCGGTTATCCCCGATCAGCTGCCTTGTGGAAACTTCGATTCCAGGAATTATGCGCACCTGGTTCTGACGGCCAGCAATTATTGCCTCGTCCCACCCAAGAGTGGTGTCATGGTCCGTAATTGCCAGTGTGGTGACACCTGCTTTAGCCGCGTTTTGGACAAGTTCGGTTGGGCTATCTAAGCCGTCACTCATGTTTGAGTGTGCATGTAGGTCTATCACAGGAGCAGAATAGTCGCATGACGCAAAATCCTCACCCGACTAACCGGTCTCGCGTGCCACAGTCGGAACGGTTCATGAATTTCATTTCCTCAAACTGGGCAGAAATTGACTCGCCTCCTGTCACTCGCTGGGAGGTTGCTGACCACAGCCTCAAGCGGAGAGAAGCCCTCTCGGCAAAGTTTCCGGGCAAAGTGCTAGTGATTGAAGCCACCGAGCCAAGGGTGAGAGCCAATGACACCGACTATCGGTATCGCCCTGCTACTGCGTTCACCCACCTCACCGGATGGGGTTCGGCAACTGTTCCTGGATCGGTTTTGGTGATTGATGGCCGCAAAAATGTTTCCGTATCAACTTTGTACCTGATGCCAACTGCAGGAAGAGACTCCGATGAGTTTTTTGCCAACCCCGCAATCGGAGAATTCTGGGTTGGCCCAAGACCAACCCTGACCCAAGTGTCACTGCAGCTTGGAATCATAACCAAAGACCTAACGAAACTTGACGCGGACCTTGCATCGATTGGGGCAGTTGTGGATATGGAAGATCCAGAACTTGCCGAGGCCGCCTCCACCCTGAGATTTGTAAAAGATCAATTTGAGATTGCCCAAATGCGTGAGGCGGTCAGAATCACAGTTGACGGTTTTGCAGAGGTTGCCAGATCTATCCCGCAGGCCACGAAACAGGCCAGAGGAGAACGAGTTGTTGAGACTGCTTTTTATAGTGTGGCAAGGCAAAACGGTTTTGAGCTCGGCTATGAAACAATCGCTGCCAGCGGGCCAAACGCTTGCATACTTCACTGGACAAAAAACGATGGCGAAGTCAAACATGGCGACTTAATACTGGTCGATGCCGGTGCAGAACTTGACTCGTTATACACAGCCGATGTCACAAGGACAATTCCAGTTAATGGCAAATTCTCAAAGGAGCAGCTCTGGGTCTACAACACGGTTTTAGAGGCCGCCGACGCAGCCTTTGCGGTAGTGAAACCGGGGATCAGGTTCCGCGAAGTTCATAACGCAGCGATTGAGGTGATTGCCAGGCGAGTAGCAGAGCTCGGAGTTATTCCAGTGACCGCAGAAGAGGCCCTGGAAAAAGATAACCAACATCATCGCCGCTACATGGTCCACGGAACCAGTCACCACCTGGGGCTTGATGTACATGACTGTGCACAGGCGAGGCGGGAAATGTATCAGGACGGGATTTTAGAAAAAGGAATGATTTTTACAATAGAACCGGGCCTCTACTTCCACAAAAGTGACCTGAATCTGCCACCCGAGTACCGCGGCATAGGAGTAAGAATTGAGGACGACGTCTTGGTCACTGAGTCAGGTTACGAAAACCTAAGCTCAGCATTGCCGAGAACCGCTAGCGACGTCGAGAATTGGTTTGCCGAGCAAATTTCCTAATTAGCCAAGCTCGCGGGCCATGTTGATGATTTGCATGGCCTTTGCTGCATCTTCTTCGGGCACGATTACTTCATACCTTGCGGCAACTGGCATTTGTGAGCTTAGAAAACCGCGCTTGTTCTTGGATGCCAGAAATCGAAGGATGTTCACGAGCATGCCGACACCGGCAGCAATCACAACAACGGCTAAGAATTCTTGAGGCACGTAGTTAATCTCTCCGTCGGCACCAACATCGAAACCTGCGCCAATGAGAAGGGCGAAAATCAAGCCCAGCCAAAAGCCGGTTATCGCCCCTGAAGCCGCTACGCGACCGTAACCAAGCCTTGATCTAACCTTCTCAACCATGACCAAATCATGGCCGAGAATCGTCACTTTATTCGCCTTGAAATCTCCCGCTACCAGCCTGTTTACAAATTCGGTCGCCTCGGTGTGTGTTCGAAATTCACCCAGGCTGTGACCGCGGGGTATCGAGAGGGCCGCATTGTTTTTTTTGGAGCTGCTTCTAGCATCGGACATTCAAGAAGCCTTTCAGGATTAGGTATGTCCGAATAAGGTTATCTCTATGAGCGCAACCAGAGTCTTCGTAGCCAGATTGGTTGGTTGTGGCGTTTTTGACCCTCAGGGGGACCGAGTTGGCAAGGTAATCGACGTGCTGATGGCATATCGAACCACCCTCCCACCACGAGCCACCGGCTTCATCATAGAAATTTCTGGTAGACGAAGGGTTTTTCTTCCAATTGCCAGGGTTACCGCAATCGCTCCAGGTCAGCTGATTACCAACGGCCTGATTGACCTTCGCCGGTTCACAATGCGTGGTCAAGAGGTTAGAGCCATTGCCGAAATGCTTGGCCGAAAAGTCACTTTGCTAGATGGAGCGGGCCTAGCAAGCATCGAAGACTTTTCAATCGAAAAAGGCAAACGCGGCGATTGGGTTTTGTCTGAATTGTTTGTAAGAAAGCAAAAAAAGAATTCTGCTATCCCTTTTGCCAAGGGTCCTACGATGTTTGCTCAGTGGCAAGAAGTGGCAGAAAACCGAGAGAACCCGGCCGACCAAGATGCTCGACAGCTGCTGTCGACAGTAGCCGACCTTCGCCCAGCTGACCTTGCGACCGCAGTGTTGGATTTACCCGAACACCGAATGCTAGCCCTGGCCGATGAGCTAGATGACGAGCGCTTGGCTGACCTGCTAGAAGAGCTTCCCGAAGAAGAGCAGCTGGAAATCATCAACGATCTTGATGATGAGCGAGCCGCCGAAGTCCTTGACCTGATGGGCCCCGATGATGCGGCCGACCTAATGGCAAACCTGTCCCCCGAGCGTGCAGAAATGCTTCTCAGCCTCATGGATGATGAGGAGGCCGATGATATTAGGCAGCTATTGACCTACGAGCCATATACCGCGGGTGGAATGATGACGCCGGAGGCAATAATCTGTGCCGCCGACACCACAATTGCTCAGGCAATGGCTTTGGTAAGAAGAAAAGAAGTCGAGCCAGTTTTGGCTGCTCAGGTGTTCGTAACCCTCCCACCCTATGAAGCCCCGACGGGACGCTATTTGGGCGTCGTGCACTTCCAGAAACTTTTGAGATATCCGCCCCATGAGCGCCTCGGGTCGATCTTGGACACCGAGCAAGAACCGGTGGCGCTAGACACCCCAATTGCCCAGATCCACCGATATCTTGCTAGCTACGATCTTGTGGCTTTACCGGTCACCGACGATGAAAATCACCTTGTGGGTGTGGTTACAGTAGACGATGTTTTGGACCACCTGCTTCCTGACGACTGGCGAAGTGAGGAGGAGCGCTAATGGCTAGAAATAGATCATTGCTAGAAAAGCCAATGACTCGTCGAACCCGCTTCAGGGTGCCCAACATTTCGCAAGAGACGGTTGGACGCGTTTCCGAAAGACTCGCGCGCGCCATGGGAACCGGCGCGTTCCTGATTTTCATGACGGTCTTCGTTGCGCTTTGGCTGAGCTGGAATACTTTGGCGTCTCAAGGCGCTCAGTTCGACCCGCGGGCACTGAACTTCACTCTCCTAACCTTGATTTTGTCGCTGCAGGCCTCCTACGCAGCACCTTTGATCCTGCTGGCCCAGAACCGACAGGACGACAGGGACCGGGTCAAATTCGAGCAAGACCGTCAGCGTGCCGAGCGGACACTGGCCGACACCGAATACTTGACCCGCGAGGTAGCGGCCCTAGCGCTCTCGCTTGACGAAGTAGCAACCAAAGACTTTGTCAGAGACGAGATCCGAGACGCAATGAAGGATCTGCTCGAGCAATTGCGCGAAGACAAAAAACCTAGCAAGAAATCTAAATGAGCCAGCGCGCTTTATCGGCGCTGGCTGGAGTCATCGACCCAGAGCTACGCCAGCCAATTACCGAGCTCGGAATGGTGGGGCCGATTCAGGAGACCGAAGATTCAGTTTCGGTTCAGATTAAGCTAACAATTGTTGGCTGTCCGGCCGCACAATCTATCGAGCGTGACGTCAATCAGGCTCTAGCAGCGGTTTTCAAAAAAGTCGAGGTCGAAATGACCACAATGACAAACGACGAGCGCAAGGCCCTGACGCTAAAACTGCGCGGAGACAAGCCAGCGAAGTTCAATCCTTTTGCAGATAAGGACAATCTCACTCGCGTGATATTCGTCTCGAGCGGCAAGGGCGGAGTTGGTAAGTCAACTTTGACGGTGAACCTTGCGGTTGCACTTGCCGCCCTCGGTCAAAAAGTGGGCCTGCTTGACGCCGATATTTTTGGCTATTCGGTGCCGCAGTTGATTGGAGTAAACCAAAGCCCCACCCAGGTCGAAAACCTGATGCTGCCTCCGATAGCGCATGACGTGAAGGTTATTTCGATTGGCTTTTTTGTTAAAGACAATCAACCGGTCGCGTGGCGCGGACCCATGCTCCACCGAGCAGTCGAACAATTCTTAACCGATGTGTTTTGGGGAGACCTCGATTTCTTGCTGGTGGACCTACCCCCTGGCACAGGGGACGTTGCAATTAGCCTTGGGCAATTGCTCGCAAAAGCCAAAACGCTTGTCATCACAACCCCCCAGCACACAGCAGCGATAGTTGCTGAAAGATCCGGTGCAATCGGACTGCAAACCGGTCAGGAGATCTTGGGCGTCATTGAGAATATGAGCTATCTTCCCTCGGAGAACGGACCGATCGAGATTTTCGGATCCGGAGGAGGCGATGCCGTCGCCGCCAGGCTTACAGAAATAAGCGGGAAAAAAGTACAGCTGATGGGCAAAATTCCCATTAGTCAAGACCTTAGGATATCCGCCGATGACCAAGTGCCTATTGTGGTTTCTGACCCGGCAGATCCTGCAGCCATAGAGATAACAAGAATTGCTAAATTGCTAATGGATTCCCCGCGCGGACTTGCTGGGAAATCTTTGAAGATAACTCCGAGTTAGGTATTGGCATGAAAACCTTTAGCGTTATCGATCCCCTTACGGGTAACAAGCTCCACGAAATAACCTCACACTCAAAAGTAGAAGTGGGCCTGAAGTTTCAAGCAGGCAGGGACGCTCAGGTTGCATGGGCGAATCGACCCGCCAAGGAACGCGCTCGTATTGCAAACAAAATTGCCGGGCTGCTGGTGGCGCGTGAAGAACAAATTCTTGACCTACTTCAAAAAGAAACCGGTAAGGCAAAGGCTCATGCGTTCGAGGAGCTTACCGGCGCACTTGGTGCTGTGGCTTACTACGCGAAAACCGCTCCCCGTCTCATGCGTCGCAAGCGCGTCCGTGCCGGAGTGCCGTTCATGATTAGCGCTTTTGTGGAACCATCGCCTGTGGGTGTGGTTGGGATCATTACGCCCTGGAACTACCCACTTGCCCTGACCATGATGGATGTTATCCCAGCGCTTATGGCTGGTAACGCAGTTGTTCAAAAGGCCGACAATCAGACCGCAAAAACCGTCCAGTTGGCAAGAGACTTGAGCGTCGAAGCAGGAATACCAGAGGAGATCTGGCAAGTGGTCCACGGTGACGCAACCGAGGTCGGGAATGCTGTCACTGACAGTGCCGACTTCGTAGCCTTCACCGGATCCACCGCAACCGGAAAATTAGTTGCAGCAAGAGCCGCTTCCAGACTTGTGGGCTACGCCCTTGAACTCGGGGGTAAAAACCCAATGATTGTTCTTCCCGGTGCCGACTTGGAAAAAGCTGCAGAAACCGCAATTGGTGGGGCTTTTGGAAATAGCGGTCAGCTCTGCGTAGCGATTGAGCGGCTGTACGTTTCACATCACGATCTTCAAGAGTTCGAGCTAATTCTGAAGCGCCGGGTCGAGTCTTTGAAATTGGGTAGCTCAAATAAATTCGACTTTGACCTAGGTGCGCTCACATCCTCTGCTCAGCTCGAGAGGGTTTCTGGCTTCGTGGATCGAGCCAAACAAGAAGGAGCAGTCGTACTGACCGGCGGACACGCTCTTTTGGACCTCGGGCCGAATTTCTATGCCCCAACTGTCATCACCCAGATTCCACAGGGTGCTGAGATCCTCCACAAGGAAGTTTTCGGTCCGGTAATTGCGCTTGTCGGCTATGAAGCCCTGGATCAGGCAATTGAGCTTGCAAACGACAGTGAATATGGCCTGAACGCTTCGGTGGTCGGGAATCGCAAACAAGCGCTTGGCGTCGCCTCTAAGCTCATGGCGGGTTCCGTGAACATAAACGAGGGCTATCGAGCCACGATGGCCTCTATGGCAGCCCCGATGGGCGGAATGAAGCAATCTGGCTTGGGACGTCGCTCTGGACCCCAGGGACTATTGAGATTCACGGAAACCCGGACAATTGGAGTCAGCAATAACTTCCCAATAAAACTGCCGACCAGAGCGAGGCAGTATCTGCGACTAGCTCCGATCATGACCAAGATGGTCAGGTGGATTGGGAAGCTCTAGGTAGATTCCTGATCGAACGGTGGAGATTCTCCCAGTTCGAGTGGCTTTTGTGGTGGTTTGGCCCGGTTGAGTGATTCGGCAGCGTTAGCCGGTCTCTTTTTCTCGTCCATCAGTGCTTCTCGGACAATACGCCTTGGATCATATTGCCTTGGGTCTAGCTTTTTCCAGTCCATGTCTTCGAAACCTTCGCCCAACTCAGATTTCATTTGGACTTGGGCATTGTCAACCATTCGCTTGCCCTTACGAGCCCACTCACCCAGCTGCTTGGCATAGTAGGGCAGGCGCTCAGGTCCCAAGATTAGGACCGCAAGCAGAGCCAGCAGCAGCAGCTTCTCAGCACTAAGACCAAACATGAAATTGAGTTTACAACTAACCAATCCATGCTTTTCACACAAGGGCTCCTATGCTTAGGGTCAAGATGATAGACAAGATTTCAAGCTGGAAATACGCAGAGAATTTCAACCGCGAACCGGATCACATTACTGTTGCCCGCAACAGTGCCGAGCAGCTTGGAGTTGAGTCAGTAACTCCCGCAACCGGAGCTGGACTCGCATCAATTGCAGCGATGCTCGAGGCAAAAAATATAGTAGAGGCTGGAACCGGTGCTGGCGTTTCTGCACTGTGGTTATTAAGTGCCTCAGAAACCAGCACCCTAACCACCATCGATGATGAGCCCGAGTATCAAAATCAGGCTCGAACCAACTTTCAATTAGCGAATATCCCTGCGAGTAGAGCACGGGTTATAACCGGAAGGGCTGCGGCCGTCATGGCAAACATGACAGAGGCCGCTTACGACCTGGTGTTTTTGGACATTGAGCCGTTTGACCTAGAGCAGCTTTTGCCTCAAGCCATTGGGCTCGTGAGGCCTTCGGGTGCGATTGTAATCTCTCATGCGCTATGGCGTGACAGGGTCCCAAACCCAGCGCTAAGGGACGATGAGACATCGGCAATGCGCTCGGTAGTTAGAGTCTTTGAAGAGTCTGAAGAATTTATCTCGAGCATCTCAATGCTTGGGGATGGCTTGCTGGTTGCAGTTAGAAAACCAGAAGTTATTTCTTAACTACGCCCTCAAGGACTTTAAAAAGCTCTTTGGCTTCGGTGTCGTTTACCGAAACAACTAGGCGGCCGCCGCCTTCTAGTGGAACCCTCAGGACAATTAGTCCCCTTGTTTCGCGTTCGGCTTCCATAGGTCCATCACCGGTGCGAGGCTTCATTGCTGCCATGAGGTTAGACTCCTTGGATTCGTCTTGGAAAACATAATTATCCCAGACTTCGCACCGAAGCGCCAACTTATCTACAGGCTGAGCCAGGCCCTAAGTCCAGCCTCTACGTCAATAAGATGCCCAACCGGCACATTTTCGTTGTCGGCGTGAGCCAGTGAAGGATCCCCTGGGCCGTAGTTCACTGCCGGTATTCCCATCGCGGAAAACC
The DNA here is from genome assembly GCF_000257665.1 of Candidatus Aquiluna sp. IMCC13023. Classification (GTDB taxonomy): domain Bacteria; phylum Actinomycetota; class Actinomycetes; order Actinomycetales; family Microbacteriaceae; genus Aquiluna. The sequence continues at coordinate 437,138 of NZ_AJKR01000002.1, read as the reverse complement.
TGGCAACATCGGTCCAGCCATACTTCGGCCTGACCTCAGTGCCGATGGCGGCGATGAAATCAACTGCTGCTGGCAAATTCAAGCCGGGCCTGGCTCCTTCGGCCTGATCCGTAACAACAACCTCAAAGCCGTTAAACAAAGTTTCAAGGTGCAAGATGGCTTGGGCGGCTGACTTATCGGGCGCGAAGCGATAGTTCACGGTTAGCACCGCGGCATCGGGAATCACGTTTGTTGCGATGCCACCGCTTACTAAAACCGCACTCAAGCTTTCTTTGTAATCAAGCCCATCGACGGTAATCGTTGCTGGTTGGTAGTCGTTCAAAATATTCAGTGAGTGCGCGAGTGCGTGGATGGCGTTTTTACCCATCCAGGGTCGTGCGGAGTGGGCCTTGATGCCCACGGTTCTAACTTCAACCCGAACCGTGCCGTTACATCCGCCCTCAATCATCGCGCTGGTAGGTTCGCACAAAACCGCGAACTCTCCGGTCAATAGTTCCGGATGGCTGCTAGCAAGTCTCCCAAGTCCATTTAGGTCGGCAGCCACTTCTTCGTTGTCATAAAAAACCCAAGTGATGTCAAACTTAGGCTGCTGGATCGCCACCGCAAGCTTCAACATAACTGCGATGCCGCCCTTCATGTCCACTGTTCCACGGCCAAAAATCACTTGCTCCCGCTCAAAGTGATGAAGCCTTGTGGGTAGGTTTTCCGCCACGGGGACGGTGTCGATATGCCCGGCAATGATGACTCGAGTGTCAAGGTTCAGATTGGTCCTTGCCACTATCGCGTTGCCATCGCGAGTAAGCGATAGATGCGAAGCCGTGGCCAAAACCTGCTCGATCTCATCGGCAAGCTTTGCTTCATTCGATGAGACTGACTCGATATCGCAAATCGCCATGGTGAGTTCGACGAGCGTCTGAGTAGGGTCTAAGGCTGACATGTCGTTAAGGGTACCTGTATTCTGGTTCCAATGAGTGATGCGCAAAGTAACCAAAAGGCCTGGGGACACGGTCTGGCCTCTAAATCCCCAAGCGGAACCGTGCTTGACGTCTGGTTCCCGGAGCCTTGCCTCGGTGAAGCACCGATGTCAGACCTGCAGTGGTTTCCACCAAAGGATTTAGACCTCAAAGCCGGTCCGGATGAGCTCCGCAATCTGACCCTTGAGGTTATTCGAGTTGAGATAGATCTAACCAACCCGGTTGAATCAACCGCCGATGCCTATCTGCGCTTGCACCTCTTGTCCAAGCTCTTGGTGAAGCCCAACTCAATCAACCTAGATGGGCTAATACCAAACTTGCCGATCGTAGCCTTCACTAATTTTGGTGTCATGGAGTTAGCAGACTTTGAAGCAAGAACGCTGGAACTAAGACGCCACGGAGTTATTGCTCACTCGATCGATAAGTTTCCGCGCCTGGTCGACTACGTGGTTCCCAAAAAGGTTCGAATAGCGGATGCGAACAGAGTTAGGCTCGGCGCTCATTTAGCTCCGGGCACCACCGTGATGCACGAGGGATTCGTGAACTTCAACGCGGGAACTCTTGGTGCTTCCATGGTTGAGGGTCGAATTTCGCAGGGCGTAGTTGTTGGCGATGGCTCCGATGTTGGCGGCGGAGCGTCGATTATGGGCACTTTGTCCGGTGGTGGTAGCCACCGAATTTCCATCGGTGAGCGAGCACTGCTTGGGGCAAATTCCGGAATCGGAATCTCTATTGGAGATGACTCCATCGTGGAGGCTGGGCTTTATGTGACGGCAGGGACGAAAGTCATCTTGATAGTTGAGGGTAAAACCGAAACCGTTAAGGCCGCTGAGCTAAGCGGCTTGGCTGGCTTGCTGTTTAGAAGAAACTCACTAACAGGTGCGGTGGAGGCTATTGCTCGTCAAGGCGTTGGGGTCTCTCTCAATTCAGAGCTGCACGCCTGAGCGCTATCCGGTAACGGAATCCCAGCCCTTTGGACCAAGCGGTTGACCGCTTAGATAAACGTCGCTGTCACCCCTGGCAATTACCTCGCCAATGACTTTTGTGCCCCGAGGTAAGGCGGCCGTCGGCGAAACCGTGGCCAAGAAGCAGTGGTCTTCACCTCCGTGAAGAATCCAGTCCCACTCGGAAACCGGTGCGGCTTCGGAATCTCGAGAATTAATAGATTGCGCCGCTTGCTCGAGAATTGCCGCGTAGCCCTCAAGTAGCTCTTTTTTTATGTTCATGCTGACATTTGAACTAGAAGCGAGTCTTCCAGCATCTAGAGATAATCCGTCTGAGACATCTAGCATCGAGGATGCCACCGCTGCCAACTCCAAACCGAGCGCGAAATCCGGCACTGGTCGAAGCTGAATACTCACAATATCCGGATAGCTAGCCGACAGGCTTTCATCGTTGGAGCTAAGTAGAGCGAGCCCACATGCGGCCTTCCCTAGCGTTCCAGCAATCACTATTAGGTCGCCCACTTCAGCTGTCGAGCGAAGTATCGGCTGTCTGGAATCAAGGTCTCCGTGGGCGGCTATCGCAATGACTATTTGCTCCCCAGATGCCAGGTCTCCCCCGACAATCTGACATTCCGGGGCATGCCGGTCGCATGCCGATTGCAGTCCGGAAGCAAAATCCTCAAGCCAGGCCTGAGGTGTTTGTTTGGTTACAACCAGTGCGACAGTAAGGGCTCTTGGTGCCGCTCCCATTGCCACTAGATCTGCAATGTTGCTCGTGACCGCCTTGTAGCCGATGTCAAAGCCAGTAGACCAGTCAAGCCTAAAATCATGATCTTGCACCATCGTGTCAGTGGTAATAACCACTCGAGAATCACTAACGCTTATAACCGCAGCATCATCTCCTGGGCCAACAAGCGTGGTGGCAACCGGTTTGAAAACGCTCAGTGCCCTTCTAAGAGCCTCGGTTTCACCGATCTCAATAATCTTTTGGCCGTCATTATTCACACAGCAACGCTAGCCTTATTTCAATGCGCATATTTACTATCTCGATGTTTTTGTTGGTTTTGCTGTCCGGTTGCACACAAGCGGTAAATCTTGAGGCCGCGGAAGATTCAAATAACCCAAATTGCGCTGATGTAAGCGTGAGGCTGCCGGATATGCTCGGAGAAAATCAACTCCGCTACACCAATGCTCAAGCCACGGCCGCCTGGGGAAATCCCGCGGCTATTCTGCTTCGCTGCGGTTTGGAGACGGTCGAAGTCTCGGCGCTACCTTGCGTAACCGCAGGTACAACGGACTGGTTGGTCGATGAAAGCGAAGCCCCCAAATATAGATTTATTTCCTACGCCACTATTCCGGCGGTAGAAGTTATAGTCGATTCTGAGGTTGCCAGCGGAATAACCACCCTCGAGGGTCTGTCTCAAGCAATGAGCGTCCTGCCAAGAACAAAGGTCTGCACCGCGCTGGCTAACTAATTGGCTTCTTCTTGAGCTTGTTCCTGTTCGCCAAAGCCATCTTGAATCAGAATCTCAACCAATTCTTGATAATCGATTCCACTTGCCTCAAATAACGCCGGATACATAGAAATTGGAGTGAACCCCGGCATGGTGTTTACCTCGGTAATGACCCAGCCTTTTTTGGTTAGGAAGAAATCAGTCCTCGCGAGCCCCTTGCAACCAAGAGCTCGAAATGCCGCCTTCGCAGCCTTCGCCAACGCTGATGCGTCCTTGGCCGTTAGTTTTACTGGGATTACAAGTTCTGCACCGGCGCCGAGGTATTTGGCGTCGTAATCATAAAAAGGCCTTCCGGTGACAAGAATCTCGCCGGCCTTCGAAACCTGAAGATCGCCGTTTGGCATTTCTAGAACTGAACACTCGATTTCTCGGCCTAAGACGCGTCTTTCCACCATGGCGGTTTGATCGTGGCTCAATGCAAGCTCAATAGCAGCCTCAAGCTCTTTTTCTTTCAGAACAAGGCTTACGCCAACCGACGAACCTGACCTGGAGGGCTTAACAAAGGCATCTGGCTTCATAATTTTTTTAGCGCGAGTCAAACAGGCGCCTTTTGACTCTGCCCACTGCTGCTTCGTAATTACCTCTTCCGAGGCAACTGCTAATCCGACATCGCGAAACAGGGCCTTCGCCTGCACCTTGTCCATCGCCAGCGCTGAGGCCATCACGCCATTGCCCACGTATGGAATCTTACAAAGCTGGAGCAGGCCCTGGATTGAGCCATCCTCTCCATTTGGACCATGCAAAACCGGAAATGCCAGGTGAATTTTTCCAAGAGAAATACCTGAGGCCATTCGAAGCTCGCCTCCGCCAAGTGGTAGCAATAATTCCGGTGAATCTTCGCTGACTTCAGGAAAGTCTTCCAGTTTCCATTCGGGGTTGACCGGCTCCAGGACAAAACGTCCAGTTTTGGTAATACCAACCGGGATAATCTCGTACTTTGTATCATCGATGGCGGTGAATACACCCAGTGCAGTCACACAGGAGACTGAATGCTCGCTTGACTCTCCTCCATAGATTAGGGCTATCCGTTGCATTAGAACTCCATCTCAATTTCGTCGGCAAGGTTTAGCTGCTGACCAAAATCGGTCGGCTTCATAACCCCGTTTAGTACGTCGCTGACCTGCTGCACTATTGGCATGTCTATACCCAGTCTCTGGGCAATCTCCAAAACTGGCTCCACAGAACTTAGGCCTTCGGCAGTTTGCTGCATGCGACGGAGAACTTCGGCCTTGCTATAGCCCTTACCGAGCATCTCCCCTGCCCTGAAGTTTCGGGAAAGATTGGACTCACTGGTTGCAATCAGGTCGCCGAGACCAGCTAGGCCGAACATGGTTCTTCTCCTGGCGCCGCGCTCAATCGCGAAGTTTGTTATTTCGCTTAGACCCCTGGTCATAATTGAAGCCTTTGTGTTTTGACCGTATCCCAAGCCGCTAACAATACCTATGGCCACAGCAATTAGATTCTTAAGAACTCCACCGAGTTCGGTGCCAACTAGGTCTTGATTGGTAAACACTGTGAAGTACTGGTTCGAGCAAACCCTTGCAACCTCAACCGCCCGATCTTGATTCTCACAGGCGCAAACAGCTGCCGCTGGATCTTTGCGGGCAATTTCAAGGGCTAGGTTGGGACCAGAAAGCACCGCTATCTGCGATTCAGGAACATTTGTAGCCTGATGAATAACTTCACTCATGCGAGCACCGGTTGACTGCTCCAGCCCCTTCATAAGGCTAATTACAGTTGCACCCTCAGGGATCAGCTCTTTCCATTGACCCAAGGTTTCTCGAAGTGACTGAGATGGAATAGCTATGTAGATCTGAGTGGCATTTAACAGCGCGGTTTCTAGGTCCGAGGTCGCAGTCAGCGCCTTTGGTAAATCAACGCCCGGGAGGTAATCGCCGTTTCTGGAAGTTTCATTAATCTCATCGGCGAGGTCCTGGCGTCTCGACCAAAGCACGACATCATTGCCACCATCGGCAATGACCTTGGCCACGGTTGTGCCCCAGCTACCAGCACCCATCACTGCGATTTTCATTTGACGTCTTTTCTAAAGTTCCCAGTTTGAGTCTGGCCTTTATCGGTTGGGTCCCACAGTTTTTCAGGAGGAGTTTTACCTCGCATCTGACCAACAAGCTTTGCAACTTCGCGCATAATTCTGTCAGTAGCCTCGCCCAGTTCCTTTGCGGTGAGGACATCTTTTTTGGGCTTCTCAAAATAGATCGGCTTGCCTATTATGACTCGAACGGTATGGAAGGGGTTTGGTCGAAACTTCTTGGAATAGTTGCCAAGTACTTTTTCGACGCCCCAGTGCGCAGCTGGCACAACCGGCAGTCCAAGCTCAAGCGCGAGCCTAATTGCACCGCTCTTACCGCGCATTGGCCATAGGTCCGGATCCCTGGTCAGCGTTCCCTCCGGGAACACTATGACGACCTGCCCGGCTGCCAAATACTCCTTGGCTACTCGAAGCGGCTCCTCATTGGACTTACCTCCACGATAAACGGGGATCTGACCGACTTTTGGCAGAATTTTTCCCACTACTGGGATCCTAAATAACGACTCTTTGGCTAGGTAATGCGGAACTCGCTTCATGTGGATGTAGACAGAGTAGGCAAATGCAAATGGATCCAAGTAGCTGACGTGGTTCCCAACCAAAATGTAGCCACCCTTTGGCAAGTTCTCCATGCCTGAGGTTTTTATATTGAAAAACAAACGAAGCACGGGAGCCATGAGACCGGCTACCAGCCTGAACTGCCAGTTTCTCTGGTCTTCAAACTTTTTCGATGCCGATGATGAAGTCATTTGTTTCAACCTTCAATCTGAAAGTCGGCCCCGAGATCTTGAAGTTTGTCGATAAAGCGCTCGTAGCCCCTTGAAATCAATTGAACGTTCGAAACATTTGAAGTTCCTTCGGCAGCAAGAGCGGCAACGACGTGAGAGAAGCCACCGCGTAAGTCAGGGACCCGAATGTCTGCGCCGCGCAACGGAGTCGGACCAGAGATAACCGCAGAGTGGTTGAAGTTTCGCTGACCAAAACGGCAGGGGTTACCGCCCAGGCACTCCCGATAAATCTGTATTTGGGCACCCATTTTGACAAGTGCTTCGGTGAAGCCAAACCGGTTTTCATAAACCGTCTCGTGCACAATCGACAGGCCCTGAGCCTGTGTGAGGGCCACAACCAGAGGCTGTTGCCAGTCAGTCATGAACCCCGGATGAACATCTGTTTCGATTACGACCGGCTGCAGTTCTGAGCCGGGGTGATAAAAGCGAATTCCGGCAGGTTCAATCTCAAACTCACCGCCTACTTTTCGGTAGGTGTTTAGAAATGTCATCATTTCTATTTGCTTTGCACCACCAACGAAGATATCTCCCTTGGTGGCAAGAGCTGCGGCAGCCCAAGAAGCAGCCTCGTTCCGGTCGAATAATGCTTTGTGGGTGTAGCCCTTGAGCTGTTTTACGCCCTCGATCCTTATAACGCGATCGGTATCAACCGAGATAATTGCACCCATCTTTTGCAGGATTGCAATCAGGTCAATGATCTCGGGTTCAATGGCTGCACCGCGAAGTTCTGTCAGGCCCTTGGCAGTTGTGGCTGAAAGAAGAACCTGCTCGGTAGCACCAACCGATGGGTATGGGAGGTCTATTTTTGCGGCGATTAACCCGTCTGGAGCGCTGAGTCGAGTTCCAGTGGGAAGCTTCTCAATTACAGCGCCGAACTGTCTAAGAACATCAAAGTGAAAATCAACTGGTCGGTCACCGATTTCGCAGCCCCCAAGACCCGGTATAAAGGCTTCTCCTAGGCGATGGAGCAGCGGACCACAAAACAGAATTGGAATTCTAGACGAGCCGGCGTGGGCGTCAATGTCAACGATTCTTGCCTGCTCAACATTGGAGGGGTCCAGTGTCATGTCACCGGTTTTGGGATCATGAGTGATTGTTACGCCGTGAAGGTTGAGAAGTCTCTCAACAACTTCTACGTCGGAAATATGAGGGACATCTAAAAGTGTCGAAGGGGTTTCGCCTAAAAGCGCTGCGACCATGGCCTTGGTGACCAAGTTCTTGGCGCCCTTTAGGTCGACCCTGCCTTTTAGAGGCTTGCCGCCCTCGATCCTAATCAGGCTCAATCAAACTCCCTTGGCTGGCAGAGTCTTGGGTTTCCAGGACTCTCTTTTGGCCTCGTAGGCCGCTATCGCATCTTCACTCTGGAGGGTTATTCCGATATCGTCAAGTCCCTCAGTCAGACGCCACTTAGTATATTCATCAATCTCAAATCGAATCACGACTTCGTTGACTCGAATTTCTTGGCTTGGAAGGTCGACGGTTATTTTGGCAGCGGGATTTGCCTCGATGTGCCCCCAGAGAGTTTCGGTGTCGGCGTCGGTGATGACCCCGGCGATTAAGCCCTGCTTGCCGGAGTTTCCAAGAAATATGTCTGCGAATTTGGAACTAAATACTGCCTTGAATCCGTAGTCCCTGAGGGCCCAAACTGCGTGCTCTCTTGAAGAGCCGGTTCCAAAGTCAGATCCGGCCACAAGAACTTCAGCGCCTTGGTAACTAGGGTTATTTAGAACAAAATCAGGGTTCTGGCGCCAGTTAGCAAATAGCCCGTCCTCAAATCCAGTCTTGGTTATTCGCTTCAAGAAAACCGCGGGGATGATCTGATCAGTATCGACGTTGCTTATCTTTAGCGGCATGCCGGTGCCGGTGAACTGAGTAACTTTTTCCATTACTGCTCCAAGTCTGCAGGGGAAGAAAGTGTCCCTCTGATTGCGGTTGCCGCAGCTACCATCGGGGAAACCAAGTGGGTTCTTGCGCCTTTGCCTTGCCGGCCTTCAAAGTTTCGGTTCGAAGTGGAAGCTGCGCGCTCCCCCGGAGCAAGCTGATCCGGGTTCATACCCAAGCACATTGAACAACCGGCAAATCGCCAGTCTGCGCCAAAGTCAACGAAAACTTTGTCTAGGCCCTCTTCTTCAGCCTGAAGTCTCACCTTTTGAGAACCGGGAACCACCATCATGCGAATCCCCGGTGCCATCACCTGGCCGCGAATAATGTCTGCTGCTGCCCGAAGGTCTTCAATTCTTGCGTTCGTGCAGGAACCCAAAAAGACCGTGTCAACCGCAATGTCTTTCATCTTCGTTCCGGCCTTCAGGTCCATGTAGGCCAGAGCCTTTATTGCGGCAGCCTTTTGGCTCGGATCATCGAAGCTGTCCGGGTCTGGAATGCTGTCCATGAGTGAGACGCCCTGACCGGGATTCGTGCCCCAGGTGACAAAAGGATCCAAGGTATCCGCATCAATAAAGACCTCAGCATCGAAAACCGCATCGGGGTCAGTTGTAAGTTCGCTCCAGTCCTTGAGCGCCTGATCCCAATCTGTACCTTGAGGAGCGTGAGGCTTGTCCTTGAGGTAGTCAAAAGTAACTTGATCTGGCGCGATTATTCCAGCTCTAGCGCCTGCCTCAATCGACATGTTGCAGATGGTCATGCGACCCTCCATGGACAATGACCTAATCGCACTTCCGCGATACTCAAGAACGTAACCTTGGCCACCACCGGTTGAGATTTTAGAAATGACAGCCAGAATAATGTCCTTGGCGCTAACGCCCTTTCGGAGTGTGCCCTCGACATTGATAGCCATAGTCTTAAATCGCTGCAGCGGCAAAGTTTGGGTTGCCAAAACGTGCTCAACTTCGCTTGTTCCAATGCCCATCGCCAGTGCCCCGAAGGCGCCGTGAGTTGAAGTGTGCGAATCGCCACAAACAACGGTCAGTCCCGGCATTGTTAGCCCCAACTGCGGACCAACAACGTGAACTATGCCCTGGTTTTTATCGCCGAGCGAGTGAATACGAATATCGAAATCTCGAGTGTTATCCCTCAAGGCCTGAACCTGCGCCCTAGAGGTTGGATCCACAATTGGCAGGTGAATGTCCTGTGTCGGGGTGTTGTGATCTTCAGTAGCGATTGTCAGGTCTCTGCGCCTGACATCTCGTCCGGCTAGCCGAAGCCCATCAAAAGCCTGGGGGCTAGTTACTTCATGGATCAAATGCAGATCGATATATAAAAGATCCGGAGCACCGTTTTCACCCTTCAAAACCAAGTGGTCTCGCCACAGTTTCTCTGCCAAAGTCAATGGCTTACTAGACACCTAAATCACCTCGCGATTGCGTAGGCACTTAGTTTATCGCAAAGGGCTAATCTTTGATGGTGCAGGACTTTAGCAAAGAGCAACTTATCTCCCTCCAGAAAAGAACCGTAAAGGTTCTTTCGCTCGGCCAAGCTCTGGGTGGTTTTGGTCTTGGAGCGACGCTGTCGGTTGGCGCTCTTCTGGCAGTTGAACTTTCCGGAACCACCGCCTGGTCTGGAGCGGCTGCAACCCTAAGCACTTTGGGTTCCGCGGCAGTGGCAATCCCACTTGCAAACCTTGCTTTCAAGCGCGGTCGCCGAGTCTCCTTGGCCTTTGGGGCCTTTTTGGCCATTCTGGGCGCTGCAATGATGATTTTGGCAACCTACACACAGTCTTTCCCGGTCGAAATTGTTGCGCTGCTGTTTTTGGGTGCCGGTTCGGCGGTGTCACTGCAGGCGCGTTTCGCGGCGGCAGATATTCCGACCGGCAAACCGAAGGGCAGAGACTTATCACTGGTGGTTTGGGCCACAACTTTGGGTGCGGTGATAGGACCAAACCTGATCGCACCCGGCGAAACACTTGGCCTTTGGCTCGGAATGCCGCATTTGGCAGGCCCCTTCTTGTTTACCATCGCGGCTCAATTGAGCTCAACTCTGGTTTTCTGGTTCGGACTGCGCCCAGACCCTCTGATTGTTGCCCGAGACATCGCTGGGCTCGACCCGAAGCAAAAAAACGCAAGTTTAAAAGATGCCCTGGAAGTTGTTCGAGAATTCCCGCTTGCCGGCTATGCGGTGCTGACAATTGCGCTTAGCCACATGGTTATGGTTTCAGTGATGTCGATGACCCCGGCTCATCTAAACGCCGAGGGTCACTCGCTAGCGGACGTTGGCTTCACAATATCGCTGCACGTCGCCGGTATGTATTCATTGGCGCCAGTTTTTGGCTGGCTGACCGACAAATTCGGTGCAATCAGAATTGTGATCACCGGGCAGTTTATTTCTTTGACTTCGCTGGCCGTTTCAGGATTTTGGCAGTCAGAGTTTTACGCCGTAGTTTTAGGGCTTTTCTTGTTGGGTGTTGGCTGGTCGGCCTCCACCGTTGCAGCTAGCGCACTGCTAAGCGAAACTCTTGCTACCGGACAGCGCAGCAAGGTTCAGGGGTTTAGCGACTCGCTGATGAACCTCTCGGGGGCCTTTGGTGGAGCAATATCAGGCATCATCTTGACGATGTTTACCTTCGGGGGCCTGAACGCTGCTGCACTAGTGCCAGTGGTGTTTATCACTCTGGCCACCAGCTACTCAAAGAAGTGGCGCTAACAAAAAAACTCGCTCCCAAGATTAATAACCCTTGGAAGCGAGAATTTGTGACTCCAGCGGGATTCGAACCCGCGCTACTGCCGTGAGAGGGCAGCGTCCTAGGCCGCTAAACGATGGAGCCGTTTGCAACTTGAGAAGTCTGCCATAAATACCCCCTATTGGCAATCTATCTGGTGAGTAGCCGAAGTGCTCCAGGGTGGACCTCTGTGGAGAACGGGGCATTGCCCACAAGCTCTCCATCACAGGTCACAGGGTAGTTTTCATTGCTAATTTTTATTGACTTCGCCTTGAAGATTTCAACCTCGGGAAACCTTAGGTGATTGCCCTTGTAGACAGTGGGAAATATACGAAGTAGGCGCGCTCTTGAAACCTTGTGCAGAATAAAAACTTCCAGCTCACCATCGGTGATGTTCGAGTTCGGTGAGATCATCATGCCGCCGCCAAAGTTTTTCACATTCGCAACTCCGCACAGCATCGCCTCAATCACGCGCTTCTCACCATCGACATCCAGGTGGTATTCAATGGCCTTGAAAGACGGAAGTTCAAGCAATAGTGCCGCGATGTAGCTATTAGGGCCCTTTGGCCAACGAAGCGAATTGGCCCGTGTGGCGCATAGCGCATCAAAGCCAGCTGAAATTGAGCCGATCGACCAAATTTCTTTTCCGGAAACGCTGACCTTCATCGCGTCGACTCTTTTTGGGGCGTCAAGCGAATCCAAGATGTTCTTGACCGCTGCCGGAATGTTGGTCAGGTCAATGTTCAGCTCACGAGCTTGATCGTTCCCAGACCCTGCTGGGATTATGCCCAGTGGTATTTGATTTGGCACGGCTATTCCAGCGCAGAGCTGGGTGGTTCCGTCCCCGCCGACCGCAACTAATGCGGATATCTCTTGAGACCGAATTAACTCCTCGGCCTTCTTCTTCGCTTCCAAGGCTGTGGCGGCAGAAAGATTGATTACAGCAATACCGGCTTTTGCGAATGCCTCAAATACTTGCTCGCCAATAATCTCTGCTCCCCCACGATTGGCTTTAGGGTTCACAATAATTCCGAGTGGCTTCATCGACACTTCCTAACTTTCAATTACATAAACATAGACTGAAGCCAAGGAGTCGAGATGAAAATTACCAAGTTTGACCATGCACTTTTGTCGATAGAAATCGATTCGAAAATCGTTGTTGTCGACCCGGGCAACTATTCAAGCGAGCTTCCAGGGTTCAAGAATGTGGTCGCAATTTGCCTCACCCACATTCACGAAGACCACAGTTACCTGCCCCACGTTGAAAAAATCATGCTTGAAAACCCAGACGCTCAAATTTTTGGTCCCGCTGAGGTCGCCCAAAAACTAGCCGATCTGCCGGTCCAGGTCGTTTACCACGGCGACCACTTCGAGGTTTCGGGCTTTGAACTTGATTTTTCCGGAGACTTACACGAACAGATTCACCGAAGCATCCCTTTGATTCAAAACACCGGTGTCACGGTGAACAGGACTCTCTACTACCCGGGAGACAGCTATACGATCCCGGAGAACAAAGTTAAAGTTTTAGCCTGTCCGACCAGCGCTCCTTGGATCAAAATTGCTGACGTCATGGACTTTATTTCCGCAGTGAAGCCAGAAACACTGTTCCCCACTCACAATGAGCTACTTAGCGACAATGGCCACGAGCTTTACAATCACAGGATCGGCGAGGTTACCAAGAAAAACGGCGGTAACTTCGTTTTTCTCAAGCCGGGTCAAAGCCTGGAAGTAGAAGTCTAGGACCCTAGCTAGAAGGCGACAATTATTGCAGCCAGCAACATTGCGACCGTCGGTCCAGACCAGAGCTTCTTTTGCTTTAGGTTTTTAGCAGTATTTGCAATTAAGGCTTGCGCTGTGGCGATGGCAACCAGAACCCAATTCACCACCGCATTTCCGGCAACATCCAGGATGGGCATGAACAAACCCAACTGCGCCAAGTAGTGGCCGACAATCGCCATGAAAACAAAAAAGAGCCCAAGGCTCAGTGCTCGGCGTGAAAAGCGCAGCTCGCCATTTGGACTTTCACCCTGAACATATTCCGCCAGTGGCGCGCCAAGGGCAATTGCGAAATGGAATAAAGCTGCTGCGAGATAGGCAAGAACCAAAAAACTGGAGGAAAACGCATCAAGCATTTTTTCCTCCAGTAGTTACTGGCTGGGGTACCTGGACTCGAACCAAGAACAAATGAACCAGAATCATCCGTGTTGCCAATTACACCATACCCCAAGGGTCGAACCCAAGGCCCGATGCCCTATCTTAGCGGGATTGGGCGAATGCCTCTAGTCGAGCAAGGCTTTGCTCTTTCCCGAGAATCTCCATGCACTCAAAAAGAGGCGGGGTTACCCTCCTGCCGCTGATTGCTGTTCTAACGGGCCCAAAAGCATTTCTGGGCTTCTCGCCTAAGCCGTCGACCAGAGCGTCACTCAATGCCTGATGGATAGCTTCGGTGGTGAAATCCTCAATGCTTTCAAGTGAAGCTTTTGCCGCCGCCACTATTTCTGCTGCATTTTCAGGCAGCTGCTTCGAAGCATCTTCGTCAATTTTCAAGTCGGCCACATCAATAAAAAGGAATTCAATCATCGCCGGCACTTCGCCCAGCACGATTACTCGCTCTTTGGTTAGTGGAGCAGCAGCGCTCAATATCTCAAGCTGCCTGGCAGTTGGTTCTCCCTGAATTACTCCGGCCGACTGCAAATACGGCAAAATTCGTCCTACGAAATCTTCATCGGTCAGAAGCCTTATGTGGGCGGCATTAATTGCATCCGCCTTTTTTTGATCAAACCGCGCAGGGTTCGGGTTTACATTTTCGATTTCGAAGTTTTCGCAAAGCTCGTCAAGGCTGAAGATATCGCGATCCGCAGATATTGACCATCCGAGTAGGGCCAGGTAGTTCAGCAGTCCCTCTGGTATGAACCCTCGATCGCGATGTAAAAACAAGTTGCTCTCTGGGTTTCTCTTGGAAAGTTTCTTATTTCCCTCCCCCATAACAAACGGCAAATGACCAAATCGCGGTATGAAAGTTGCGACGCCAGCTTCGACAAGCGCGTTGTATAGAGCTATCTGCCTGGGCGTTGAGGATAGAAGGTCTTCGCCACGAAGCACGTGAGTGACACCCATCAGGGCATCGTCAACAGGGTTCACCAACGTGTAAAGAGGGGCACCACCCGGTCGCACCAAGACAAAGTCAGGGAAAGACCCAGCGGGAAAGGTAATTTCGCCGCGAACTAGGTCCACGAAAGTTATGTCCTGGTCTGGCACTCTCAACCGAAGCGCTGGCTTACGTCCTTCACTGAGATAAGCCTGGCGATTTTCCTCTGATAGGTCCCGCTCCGAGTTGTCATAGCCAAGCTGAACCGCTCTGGAATTGGCGATGTTTCGCTGCTCAATTTCCTCGCCGGTCAAGAAACTCTCGTAAAGGTGACCGGAAGACTTCAGCTTCTCGATTACCTCTTGATAGATATGCCCGCGTTCCGACTGTCGATAAGGCTCGTTTGGACCTCCGGTGTCAATTCCTTCGTCCCAGTCGATACCAAGCCACCGCAAACCTTCAACCAGCTGCCCATAGCTTTCCTCGGAATCCCGAGATGCATCAGTGTCTTCGATGCGAAAAATGAATTTTCCACCGGTTCTTCTGGCGTAAGCCCAGTTGAATAGGGCCGTTCGAATCAGGCCAACGTGTGGAGTTCCCGTAGGGCTCGGACAAAACCGGACTCTAATGTCTGAGCCGGTGGCGGTGGTGGTTGGAGCAGTTATTAGCGTCATGTTTTTCGAACTACCTTTAGGAGACTGGGTTGTGCAAGACACCGATTCCGGTGATTTCACATTCGACCTGGTCACCAGTTTCAATGCGAGCTAGCCCGGCGGGTGAGCCAGTAAGAATTACATCCCCCGGAAATAAGGTCAGGTTTTTGCTGACATAGGAAACTATTTCGTAAACATCGGTGATCATGTCGGAACTCTTCGAGCGCTGCCTCGAGTGCCCGTTGATTCGAGATTCAAGCTTCAAGGAACTAGTGTCCAGCTCGGTCTCGATCCAAGGCCCTAGAGGACAGAATGTATCGAAACCTTTGCTCCTGGCCCACTGAGTATCGGAAAATTGCAAGTCTCTTGCCGTGACGTCGTTCCCGACAGTGAATCCAAAGATGTGATTTTTAGCCTCGTCGTAGCTGACTTCTTTCGCCTGCTTGCCGATCACAATTGCTAGCTCAACCTCAAGCTCAACCTGATCGGACTGTCGTGGCAAGACAATTGCATCCTCGGGTCCAATGATCGCGCTTGTTGGCTTAAAAAAGATAAGTGGCTCGTCTGGAACATCGATTGAAATCTCTGCGGCGTGTGCTCGATAATTCATCCCGATGCAAACGATTTTCCCGGGCGCGACCGGGGCAAGTAGCCTCACGGATGAAAGTGGGGCTGATTCTGTTCCAAGTTCTGCTCCCAAGATTGGGTCGCCAAGATAAAAAACAACCTGGCCCTCGGACATCATTCCGTGGCGGGTTTCTCCATTGTGTAACGCTCTAACAATTTGCACGTACTTAGTCTGCCAGCTTATGCATCCAGTTGTGGCGATCTTTGACGGTTCCGTACTGAATGCCGGTCAACTCTTCTCTCATAGCGATAGTCAAAGCACCCGGTTCGTTGTTCCCGATTAGAATTTGTTCCTCTCGTGATTTGAATAACCCAACCGGTGTAACCACCGCTGCGGTACCGCAGGCAAAGACCTCTGTGATGTCCCCGGACAGGATGCTCTCGCGGACTTCAGCAAGGGTGATCTTGCGCTCTTGAACCTCGTGGCCAGAGTCTTTCAAAAGAGCGACAATCGAGTCTCTGGTAATCCCGTGGAGAATAGTTCCGTCCAAGGGTGGCGTGACCACTGAGCCGTCCTTGTAAACAAAAAACAGGTTCATGCCACCGAGTTCTTCGACGTAGGTAGAGGTTTCTGCATCTAGATACATAACCTGGGAGCAACCCTGGGCCTGGCCCTCCTGCTGAGCCAAGAGGCTCGCTGCATAGTTTCCACCGGTCTTTGCCTCACCGGTTCCATGCTTTCCAGCCCTAGCGCTATCCAGAGCGATCCAGATGGATACCGGCTTTAGGCCGCCGGTAAAGTACGGCCCAACTGGACTAGCAATCACGCGAAATTCAACTCGCTCGGCAGCTCTGACTCCGAGGAAGTTTTCGGCAGCAATTTCAAAGGGTCGAAAGTAAAGGGTTTTTTCGCCGGTTGGCTGAGGCACCCAAGCACCATCCACCGCAATCAGCTGCCGTAGCGACTCAACAAAAAGCTCGGCAGGAAGTTCCGGCAGCGCCATGCGCTTTGCCGAACGCTGCAAGCGAAGTGCATTTTTGTCCGGGCGGAAAGTCCAGATCGAACCATCTTGATGCCGATATGCCTTGATGCCCTCAAAGACTTCTTGCCCGTAGTGCAGCACCGCAGAAGATGGGTCCATCAAAATTGGCCCGTAGGGCAAAACCTCGGGCGAGTGCCAACCCTTGCTCTTTTCCCAGACAATAACTACCTGGTGGTCCGAGAAGTGCGTTCCAAAGGTGGGATTGGCAATTATTGCCTCGCGCTCGGAATCAGGCGTTGGACTTTGATTTTTGGTTACTTTGAAATCCATGGTTGACCTTTTCTAAATTCTCGCAATTATTGCCTTGGCTACCTGATCAGTGGAGCGCGGTTCATCACCGCGTTCTAGCAAATCAGCGCTAACGGCTTTTTCTATTTTTTCGGCTGCCTCGATGTAACCGAGAGTATGAGCCATTAAAGCTGCGGAAAGGATGGCCGCAGTTGGGTCCGCCAGATTTTTTCCGGCTATGTCTGGTGCCGAACCATGAACCGGTTCGAACATGGATGGGAATAAGCCCGTCGGATTTAGATTGGCGGACGCGGCCAGTCCGATACCGCCGCAAATTGCCGCCGCAAGATCAGTGATGATGTCTCCAAAAAGGTTGTCAGTGACAATCACGTCAAAACGCTTCGGGTCGGTAACCATGTAGATGGTCGCAGCGTCAATATGCATGTAGTCATGAGTCACTGCCGGATAATGAGCCGAAACTTCTTCGACCATCCGCAGCCAAATCTTTCCCGAGTGAACAAGCACATTCGTTTTATGAACCAGTGTCAATTTCTTGGCCTCGCGGTTAGAAGCAAGCTCAAAGGCATACTCAACGGCTCTTCTAATGCCAAAGGCGGTATTTACCGAAACCTCATTGGCAACTTCGTGCTCGGTACCCTCGCGCACAGTCCCGCCGTTTCCAACGTAGGGACCTTCGGTGCCCTCCCGCACGACAACAAAATCCAAATCTTTGGCCTTAGTCAAGGGAGATATCACCCCGGGAAACAGCTTCGAGGGGCGCAAATTTATGTGATGGTCAAAGCTGAATCGAAGCTTTAGTAGTAGCCCTCGCTCCAAAACCCCAGATGGAACGCGTGGGTCTCCGATTGCTCCAAGCAAGATCGCGTCGTGACAAGCAAGTGCCTCAAGATCTTCGTTCGTGAGAGCCTCGCCAGAAGAGAGATACCGGTCCGACCCGAACGGGTAAGTGGTGGCCTCAAGTTTGGTTTCCCCAAGCGCTTTTGTTAGGCACTCCAGGGCAACGGAAGTTACCTCCGGGCCAATGCCATCTCCGGGTATTACGGCAAGGTTTATCTGGTTCAAAAAGCCTCACAAGGTTGGTTTCTACAACCTTATCCGTTGCGAGCAGCTTTTGCGCATGACTTAGTCGGTAACGACTTCTAGCCCCAAGATTGAAGAAGCATTTGAAACCGAACCTCCGTTTACAAGTTCGCCGGTAAATCCGGCATCGATCATCCTGTCAATAGCCTGTCCCGCCCTGTTTCCGGAGCGGCAGTAAATGAAGTAGTCGGCGGCTTTATCAAGTTCTTCCAGCTGAGCCTCAAAGTTCGCACTGGCTATTGGGATTAGAAGCGCGCCCTCAAGGTGACCAGAGTTCCACTCATCAGTGGTTCGAACATCGATTACCGCAGCAAACTCACTGACGGCTCTGGGCTCCGCTGCACAACCGGCAAGCGAGCTAACCGCGAATACAGCAATCATCGCGGCAACTAAAAACTTGATGAACTTCATGATGCTTCCTCTATTTCAACTAAATTTTGTATACCCCCGGGGGTATCTGCTACAGTATAGGAACTAGAACATTAAATCAAGGAGCGAGCGTGGAGATTCCAGAAACTGACATTGATTCCGTCAAGAAGCGTCTGGCTAGAGCACAGGGGCAACTTGGGGGCATCATCAGGATGCTTGACGAAGGCAGACAGTGCACCGACGTGCTAACCCAAATGGCCGCGGCTCAATCAGCAATAAATCGAGCGGCATTTTCACTGATCGCATCTGGCATTGCCAACTGCACCCAGGACGAAGCCGGTGAACAAGATCTAGCAAAACTAGAAAAAGCTTTTCTAGCCCTTAGCTAGAAAAAAGATTCGAGAGGAAAGAATATGGCGAACGAAGTATCAATCAACGAACTAGAGCAGGCGATTGCGTCAGGCGAGAAAGTCGTGGACGTCAGAGAAGACTGGGAGTTCACGGACGGCCACGTGCCAACTGCCAAGCATGTTGCCCTAAACAGCATCCCGGAGAACCTGGATGAGTTTTCCAAAGAGAGTAAGACCTGGATCATCTGCCAATCTGGCGGCAGATCTATGACAGCTGCGAACTTCCTCGAAGCACAGGGCTATAAGGTCGTTTCTGTTGCAGGTGGGACCGGCGCTTGGATCCAAGCGGGCAAGGATGTTTCCATTGAGGCATCCAACTAATGGGCCTGTTTGATATTTTCAAAAAGAAATTTGAATCCGTTTCTCCAGCCGCTGCCAAGTTGCTGCAGGAAAAAGGGGCGATTCTAATTGATGTTCGCGAGAGTCAAGAATTTAAGAACTCTCATGCTCCCGGAGCAAAGCTAATTTCGCTTGGCGCTCTAGAGCGACGACTCAAAGAGATCCCGATAGAACAGGAAATACTAGTTGTCTGCCAGTCGGGCATGCGTAGTTCTCAAGCTGCTGGAATTCTTAGTAAAAATGGATACCAAGTCAAGAACGTTACTGGCGGTATGGCTGCCTGGCAACGAGCTGGCCTAAAGGTTGTTCGCTAATGAAGGTATTAATTGTTGGCGGGGTTGCCGGCGGAATGTCAGCAGCAACTAGATTACGTCGGCTAAAAGAAGATGCTGAAATCATCGTTTTTGAACAGGGCCCTCATGTTTCATATGCCAACTGCGGTCTTCCGTATCACATCGGTGAGGTGATTGAAGCAGAAGAAAGCTTGCTTCTTCAAACCCCAGAATCACTCCACGCAAGATTCAACCTGGATGTTCGAGTGAACAACAGGGTCACAAAGATTGACCGCGAAAATAAGCAGGTCACAGTTGCCAACCTAAAAGACAACACCGAATACGAAGAAGGTTATGACCAGCTGGTTCTTTCAACCGGAGCAAAGCCACGCATGGTTCCGATTCCGGGCCTGGAAAGAGCCTTGGTCCTAAGGGATGTTCAAGACGCGGTCAAGATCAAGGCCTTGGTTGATACCAAGCAGATCAAATCGGCAGCAATTATTGGAGCAGGGTTCATCGGCGTTGAGCTGGCTGAGAACCTTCGGCACCGAGGGATCAAGACCACAATTGTGGAATTCCGTGACAACATCCTTCCTCAGTTCGACCCAGAGATGATCGAACCGATGCAAAAGGTGCTAATCGAAAATGGCATTGAGCTCGCTCTTTCTGCTGAGACTGAAGCGGTTCACGAATCCACTCTGACCTTGAAAGACGGGCGGGTTATCGATGCCGACTTGGTAGTTGCCGCAATTGGCGTTGTAGCCGACCACAAGCTGGCAGTTGACGCAGGGCTCGAAATCGGTTCAGCCGGTGGCATCGTTGTTGATGACCAGATGCGAACCAGCGACGAAAACATTTTTGCCGTCGGAGACGCTGCCCAGAAACTAAGTGCGCTCACCGGTCAGGAGCAAATGATCTGGCTTGCCAACCTAGCTAACCGTCACGGCAGGCTAGTGGCCGACGTGATTGCTGGAGAAACGGTAGCTGCTAGGCCATCAATTGGCACGGGAATAATTGGTGCCTTCGGAATGGCAGCAGCCCTTACCGGTCTCACCGAGTCGCTAGCAAAGCGCATGAACATTGCGCACAAGGTCATCCACCTTCACCCAAGCAGCCACGCTGGCTACTACCCCGGTGCCGAGGCTGTCAGCCTGAAGGTTCTATTTGACCCTGAGAGCGGCAAACTCTTGGGTGCTCAGGGAATTGGTCGTGATGGAATTGACAAGCGAATTGACGTTATTGCAACTGCTATTTACGCGGGCCTAAAAATTGATGACCTAATGAACTTAGAGCTCAGCTACGCACCTGCCTTTGGTTCCGCCAAGGACGCCGTAAACCAGGCCGGCTATGTTGGCAATAACATCTTCACCGGCAAGACTGAAAGCGTTCAGTTTGGGGATCTTGCTGAGAAGATGTCTGAGGGCGCTTTGCTGGTAGATGTCAGGTCAGAATCTGAGCATGTTGGTGGAAGTATCCCAGGATCCTTGCTGATCCCGATCGACACTTTGCGAGAAAACCTCAATCAGCTTGCCGGCAGAGAAATAATTGTTCACTGCGGCGTTGGTCAGCGTGGCCATACGGCCGTCCAGCTCCTAAGAGGACATGGCATAAACGCCAAAAACCTAGACGGTGGTTACACGACCTGGAAGCAAGGCATTGACGCTAGAGATAGAGCCGCTAAGAGCTAGTACTGTTCAAAAATTGAAATAGGGCGCATAAGATCTGCGTCAATTTCTATTTTTACACCTTCAAGAACGGCCGAATCAACCGGGGAGTCTACTGTGATGACGGCAAGGGCTTTTCCGCCCTTCTGCTGCCTGGCAATAGTCATTGCAGCGATGTTTATGCTGGCCTCGGCAAAAGCCTTGCCGTAGATTGCTACGATTCCTGGGCGGTCCTGGTAGACCATGACAACTAGGTTCTCGGCCATTGAAAGCTCGACGTCATAGCCGTTTATGGAAACAACTTTTTGATGGTGCTTCGGACCAATCACGGTTCCGCCAACCGAGACAACGCTTCCGTCAGACAAAACTGCCTTGACGGTTGTTACGTTGCGATATTCGTCGCTAACAATGTCCTGAACCAGGTGAACCTCAATGCCTCGAGACTCAGCCATAAGCGGCGCGTTAACGTAGGAAACCTGCTCTGAGACCATGGTCTGGAAAATACCCTTGAGGGCGGCCAGCTTCAGCACTGTTACATCGTGCGCTGCGATCTCTCCCCTGGCTTCAAACTCCACCGAAACAATTGAGCTCTGCGCAAGACCGGCCACAATTTGACCCAGCTTCTCAGCAAGTGCGATACCTGGCCTCACGGATTCATCAATTACACCGCCCGCCACGTTCACAGCATCTGGAACCAAGTCGCCTGCCAGCGCTAGGCGAACAGACCTGGCGACCGAGATACCGGCCTTCTCCTGAGCCTCCTCGGTAGAGGCGCCAAGGTGAGGGGTTAGTTGGATGTTCTCTAGGCCAATTAGTGCAGAGCCAGTTGGGGGCTCAGACACATACACATCGAGGCCCGCTCCAGCGATCTTGCCTGACACTAGAGCCTCGTATAGGGCTTCTTCATCGATAATGCCGCCGCGCGAGCAGTTCACTATGCGCAGGTTGGGTTTAGCGATTGCAAACTGTTCGGTGGAAATCATTCCAGTGGTTTCAGGAAGCTTTGGAATGTGAATTGTGATGAAATCGCTTCGCTTCATCAGGTCATCCATGTCGACCAATTCGACACCCAGCTGCTCTGCTCTAGCTTGAGTGACATAAGGGTCATAACCAATCAGAGTTGAACCGAAGCCAGCAAGACGCTGCGCAACAAGGGTTCCAATGCGACCAAGGCCAATGATTCCAATGGTCTTTTCATAAAGTTCAACGCCAGAAAAAGCGCTTCGCTGCCATTTGCCTGCCTGCATCGAAGAGTTGGCAGCGGGGATGTTTCTGGCAAGAGACATGATGTGACCGATGGCCAATTCCGCAGCAGAAATGATGTTGGAGGTTGGAGCGTTGACAACCATCACGCCCTGGTTCGTGGCTGCTTTTATATCCACATTGTCAAGGCCGACACCAGCTCTGGCGATCACCTTCAAGGCTGGCGCAGCCTTAAGTGCTTCCTCGTCCATTTTGGTGGCAGAGCGAATCAAAACTGCGTTTGCGTCTTTCAATGCAGGCAGTAACGCCGCACGATCTGCACCATCAACGTGGCGGATCTCAAAATCCGGGCCAAGGGCCTCAACTGTGGCAGGTGAGAGCTCTTCAGCAATTAGAACTATTGGCTTAGACAATGGCTAACCTAACGAAAAATCGACAGCGATGGGATAGGCCCATTCTAGCCTTGAAAAATAGCTGGGGCTATCGTGCGCACTGGCAGCGGTCTGCCTCGGCAACGCTAGCTAGCGCTTCCTCTACATGCTCACCGCAACCCTCCCAGGTTGGCTTTGAGCATGAACTGCAGGTAACTTTTGAGCACATTTTTTATCCTTCGATTCCCTTGAGAAAAAAAGTCTACAGCTCACTGTTTTCGATCGAATCAGCGCCGCGACAAAATGCAAAAACCCCCTCCAGTTACTCGAGGGGGTTTTGCAATAGAACTATCGTGCGACGTTACCGTCTTGGTAGTCGTCGTCGTTCTTGATCCAGCTGAAGAGCTTGCGCAGTTCGCGACCGGTAGCCTCGATTGGGTGGGCCTCGCCCTTGGCACGAAGTGCCTTGAACTCTGGTCCACCAGCATCCTGGTCGTCAATGTAGCGCTTGGCAAAGGCTCCGTTTTGAATGTCGGTTAGCACTGCCTTCATGTTGTCCTTGACCGATGGGTCGATAACCCTTGGGCCAGAAACGTAGTCGCCGTATTCTGCAGTGTCAGAAACACTCCAACGCTGCTTGGCAATGCCACCTTCGTACATCAGGTCAACAATTAGCTTTAGCTCGTGGAGAACTTCGAAGTAAGCAATCTCAGGCTGATAGCCAGCCTCAACCAAAGTCTCAAAGCCATACATCACAAGCTGGGATGCGCCACCACAAAGAACTGCCTGCTCGCCGAATAGATCTGTTTCGGTCTCTTCGGTGAAGGTCGTCTTGATGGTTCCAGCGCGAGTGCCACCGATTGCAGAAGAATAAGAAAGACCAAGTGCCATCGCGTTTCCAGTCGCATCCTGCTCAACCGCAATCAGGTTAGGAACACCCTTTCCGGCGACGTACTCGCGACGCACCAAGTGCCCTGGGCCCTTAGGTGCGACAAGGAATACGTCGATGTCTGCTGGCGGCTGGATCTGACCGTAGCGAATTGCGAAGCCGTGACCAAACACCAAAGCATCTCCCGCTTCTAGGTTCGGCTCAATGTCAGTCTTGAATAGATCGCGCTGCTTTGGGTCCGGAGCAAGCACAACGATAACGTTTGCCCACTTGACCGCATCACCTGGAGTAAGAACCGTTAGACCCTGGTCGGTAGCCTTGGAGATTGACTTAGAGCCCTCCAAAAGTCCAACTACGACGTCAACGCCGGAGTCCTTCAGGTTTAGCGCGTGAGCATGCCCTTGAGAGCCGAAGCCCAGAACAGCTACCTTGCGACCCTGAATGATGCTGATGTCTGCGTCTTTATCGTAGAAAATCTCTGCCAATTTATTTGCTCTCCTTGATTGTTATTTAGTAAACCCTAGCGAAGGACTTTTTCGCTCATTGACTTAGATCCTCGCGATACAGCAATCGCGCCTGACTGAACCAATTCTTTTATGCCAAATGGCTCTAAGACCTTCAAGAAGGCCTGGCACTTAGCGGTGTTTCCGGTGACCTCGATTACGACGGCATCACTAACAACATCGATAACTCGAGCCCTGAACAAAGTGACTGCCTCTAAAACCTGCGACCTAGTCGAAGAGTCGGTTCGAACCTTGACCAACATGTGGTCTCTGGCAACCGAAGTTTCTTCTTCGAGTTCAACAATTTTTAGAACGTTGATTAGCTTGTTGAGCTGCTTTGTTACCTGCTCAAGTGGCAGGCCATCCAAGCTGACAACAACGGTTATTCTGGACACGCCCTCAATTTCGGTGGTTCCAACGGCTAGTGACTCGATGTTGTAGCCGCGCCTGGCAAACAGGGCAGCGACTCGGGTAAGAATTCCTGGCTTGTTTTCAACCAACAGCGAAAGCACATGCTGAGTCGTCATTACTCATCACCATCCCAAATCGGTGCTGCATCTCGGGCATATTGAACCGCGTCATTCGAGATTCCTGATGGCACCATTGGCCAAACCATAGCGTCCCGGCCGACTATAAAGTCAATTACGACGGGTCGATCGTTGGTTTCCATCGCAAGCTTGATAGCCGCATCAACATCTTCGATCTTCTCGACCCTGATTGCTAGGCAGCCATAGGCCTCTCCAAGCTTCACGAAATCCGGAACCATGATTGTGTCGGTTCCAGTATTCAAGTCCGTGTTGGAGTAGCGAGAGTTGTAGAACAAGGTCTGCCACTGCCTGACCATCCCAAGCGAAGAGTTGTTGATGATGGCGACCTTGATTGGAATGTTGTTAATGGTGCAGGTCGCAAGCTCCTGATTTGTCATCTGGAAGCAGCCGTCGCCATCAATCGCCCAAACTAAGCGGTCTGGCTGAGCGACTTTGGCGCCCATAGCGGCTGGAACTGCGTAGCCCATAGTTCCCAGTCCGCCGGAATTAAGCCAAGAATTAGGTCGCTCATACTTAATAAACTGTGCAGACCACATCTGGTGTTGGCCCACTCCAGCAGCGAATATTGCCTCTGGGCCAGATAGCTCACCAATGCGCTGAATGACGTACTGAGGCGAAAGCTTTCCGTCCTCCGTCTCGCTGTAGCCAAGAGGGTAGCGCTCCTTGAGCCCGTTTAGAAAAACCCACCAGTCTTCGTAATCAGGCTTTGAGTTCTTCATCTGCGCCTTCAACTCGGCAATCAACATCAAGATCACGACCTTGGCGTCACCAACTATCGGCACATCGGCGTGACGAATCTTTCCGATTTCGGCAGGGTCAATATCGACGTGGATGACTTTTGCACCCTTAGCAAAGCTCTTAATGTCACCCGTTACACGATCATCAAAACGGGCGCCAAGGGTGATCAGCAGGTCAGATTTCTGCAAAGCAGTTACAGCCGGAACCGTTCCGTGCATTCCCGGCATACCTAGGTGCTGGGGATGCGAGTCAGGGAAGGCACCTCTGGCCATCAAGGTCGTGGTGACTGGAGCGTGAAGCAATTCAGCCAATGCAAGAAGTTCATTGCTTGCCTCGGCCCGAATAACTCCACCACCAACATAAAGAATTGGCTTATGGGACTTAAGAATGAGTTCAGCTGCTGCCTGCACCTGCTTGCCATGAGGATCAGTGATGGGCTTAAAGCCAGGAAGGTCGATCTTCGGCGGCCAAGAGAACTCGAACTTTCCGTTCTGGGCGTCCTTGGCAAAGTCAATCAAAACCGGGCCTGGTCGTCCGGTCGTAGCTATTTCATAGGCGGCCGCAACGACGCCGGGTATGTCCTCGGCGCGAGTAACCAAGAAACTGTGCTTAGTAATCGGCATTGTTATTCCAACAATGTCCGCCTCTTGAAAGGCGTCGGTTCCAATTGCAAATGAATTCACCTGACCGGTGATTGCAAGCATTGGAACTGAGTCCATGTGAGCATCTGCGATTGCAGTTACCAGATTTGTAGCACCCGGACCGCTTGTAGCAATACAAACTCCAACTCTTCCACTTGCTGCCGCGTATCCTTCGGCAGCGTGACCGGCACCCTGCTCGTGCCTAACCAAGATGTGGCGAAGCTTTTTTGAGTCCATTAGCGGGTCATATGTGGGCAAAATTGCTCCACCGGGCAAGCCAAAGACCGTGTCGACGCCGAGCAGCTCGAGCGAACGGATTAGTGCTTGCGCCCCGGTTAGGGTCTCGGTTGCCATGATGTCCTTTTCAACTCAATTATTAGCCGCAGTACGCGCCCTCGGAAGCCGAGTGCACAAGCTTAGAATATTTCGCTAACACACCGCGGTTGTATCGCGGTGGCAATGGCTGCCAGTCCTTACGACGATCAGCCAGCTCCTCTTCGCTGACGAGTAAATCAAGCGAGCGAGCTGCGATGTCGACTCGAATCAAGTCTCCATCGCGAACCAGAGAAATTGGCCCACCGTCGGTGGTCTCTGGTGATACGTGGCCGATACACAGTCCGGTTGTGCCGCCTGAGAATCTGCCGTCCGTTAATAGTAGAACATCTTTACCCAATCCCGCACCCTTGATAGCCGCAGTGAAGGCAAGCATCTCACGCATTCCTGGTCCACCCTTGGGTCCTTCGTAGCGAATCACCACTGCATCGCCAGACTTGATCTCGCCATTATTGAGAGCATCTATAGCTGCCCCTTCGCGATCAAAGACCCTTGCCGGCCCCTCGAAAGTAGCCAACTCAAAACCTGCGGTCTTTACAACAGCACCTTCTGGCGCCATCGAACCGTGCAGCACATTGATCCCGCCTCGCTTGCTCATCGGGTTGTTCATAGCGCGAATAATTTTTCCATCTGGGTCCGGTGGTGAAATATCCGCTAAGTTTTCGGCCATTGTCTTGCCAGTCACGGTCATTACATCTCCGTGCATTAGCCCAGCATCTAGAAGTGCCTTCATAAGCACTGGAACGCCGCCGACGCGATCAACATCGTTCATCACATATTGCCCAAAAGGCTTCAGGTCGCCCAAGTGGGGAACCTTGTCAGCAATGCGGTTGAAATCCGCAAGCTGAAGGTCAACTTCTGCCTCGCGGGCAATCGCCAACAGGTGGAGGACAGCATTTGTGGAACCGCCGAACGCCATCAAAACCGCAATCGCATTTTCAAAAGCCGGCTTAGTCATAATCTGACGAGCAGTGATGCCCTTGTCTATCAAGTTCACTACCGCCTCGCCAGAACGGTGAGCCCAAATGTCTCGTCTGCGATCAGCCGATGGTGGTGCAGCCGAACCAGGAAGGCTCATGCCGAGTGCCTCGCCGATGGAAGCCATGGTGTTGGCTGTATACATACCGCCACAAGCGCCCTCTCCCGGGCATATTGCGCGTTCAATTCGACCGAGGTCCTCTTCGCTCATTTTGCCGGCCTTGCAGGCACCAACGGCTTCGAAAGCATCGATGATTGTCACCTGCTTCTCGGTGCCATCGGTTAGCTTCACCCAACCCGGAGCGATCGTACCCGCGTACAAAAATACAGATGCAAGATCCAGTCTTGCGGCTGCCATTAGCATTCCCGGCAGTGATTTGTCACAGCCGGCAAGCAATACTGAGCCGTCCATTCGTTCAGCCTGGATCACGGTCTCGACAGAGTCCGCGATTACCTCTCGAGACACGAGTGAAAAGTGCATACCCTCGTGACCCATTGAGATACCGTCCGAAACTGAAATCGTTCCAAACTCCATTGGCCAGCCGTTTGCCTGACGGACGCCAACTTTTACGGCATCTGCAAGACGATCTAGAGACAAGTTGCAAGGAGTAACTTCATTCCAAGAAGAGGCAACGCCAATTTGTGGCTTAACCCAGTCGTCGTCACCCATACCCACGGCTCGGAGCATTCCGCGGGCTGGTGCGCGCTCAATTCCATCGGTTACATCATGGCTTCTTGGCTTCATGTGATTGGTCATGGGTTAATCTTACGATTTATATCGCGATACTCTGGTCGTGTGGAAAATCAAGACACAACAAAGGTGCCGACCGGTCTGGCGCTTTATAATCACGCGGCCCACCGAGCCAGCAAAGAAGTTATCTACTCCTATTCGACTTCTTTTGGCATGGCAACCAGGGTCCTAAACAAAGACTTACGTCACCACATAGAGAACATTTACGCGCTGGTTCGGGTAGCCGATGAAATTGTTGATGGCAGTGCTGCTCAAGCCTCGGCGGCATCAGACGGATTTGACCCGGGCGTGCTGCTAACCGAATTTGAAAACGAAACCTACTTGGCACTGGAACGCGGCTTCAGCACAAACCTAGTAATACATGCATTTGCTGTAACCGCTAGAGAAGTTGTAATCAAAAAAGACATCATTGAGCCTTTCTTTTTCTCGATGCGGCAAGATTTGACAGAAACGATTCATGATCAAAAATCTTTCCAGGTTTATGTATATGGCAGCGCCGAGGTTGTCGGCTTGATGTGCCTGGCTGCATTCGTCCATGGCAGGGATTACACCGAAGAGCAAAAACTGCTCTTGGTCAAGGGCGCTCGTGCGCTAGGCGCAGCGTTTCAGAAGGTGAACTTCCTAAGAGATCTTGCTGCCGATTTTGACAAGCTCGGACGCAGTTACTTTCCAGGGGTTGCCATAAAGACCTTTGACGAAAAGACCAAAAATAGATTGGTCGAAGATATCCAAAATGATTTGCGAATTTCCGCTTTGTCGCTACCACTACTGGAATCATCCGCGAGAAAAGCAGTAACGGCAGCTCAGTTTTTGTTTCAGGAACTCAACGACAAAATATCTAAAACCCCCGCCGAGGAACTAATTCGGACCCGTATCTCTGTTAACAACTTACGGAAGCTATTCGTGCTTGCCAAAGCCCTATTAGGAGTAAAGCCTTGAGTAATAAAACTGCCGTTGTCGTTGGTGGAGGAATCGCCGGTCTTGCAAGCGCAGCACTTCTAGCCAAGGCAGGAATGAAAGTTCAGCTTTTCGAGGCAAACGCCACCCTTGGCGGTCGCGCCGATGTCTGGGAGAAAGACGGCTTCCGCTTTGACATGGGCCCGAGCTGGTACTTGATGCCGGATGCCTTTGAGCAGTTCTTCAAGCTAATGGGCACCTCGGCCAAGGAACAGCTCGACCTAGTGAGACTAAACCCGGCTTACCAAACTCGAAACGAGGGTCTGGGTGATGCACTCTTAATGCCGGATAACGTCGAGGGCATAAAAGAGCTGTTTGAATCAATTGAAGTTGGGGCAGGCGAAGGTCTCCAGAGATATCTAGACAGCGCAGAGGATGCCTACGACCTTTCGATTAAGCACTTTTTGTATACAAACTTCCAAGATGCCAGAAGCTTCGTGCAGCCGGAGGTAATTGCGAAACTTGGCCGATTCATGAAGTTACTACTCAAGCCGCTGTACTCATTTTCCGGGGAATACGTCAAAGACGATCGCCTCAAGAAAATGCTGAACTTTCCAGCCGTCTTTTTAGGTGCTTCCCCGTACGACACTCCAAGCATGTATCACCTAATGACTCACGTCGACATGAACCAAGGAGTGTTCTACCCTCAGGGTGGACTCCACAGTGTCATTGAGGCTATCGCCCGGCTTGCAAAGCAATACGGCGTCGAGATTCACACCAGTTCACCGGTCACAAAGATCCTGACCGACGGCAACAAGGCCGTTGGCCTTCAAGTCGGTTCCTCGGAATATTTGGCCGATGTCGTTGTCGCGAGCGCCGACCTGCATCACGTCGAGACTAAATTGCTTGAAAAAAAGCACCAGACTTACCCGCAAAAATTCTGGGATAAGAAAACCCCGGGCCCTTCGGCGATGCTGATCTACTTAGGGGTCAAAGGCAAGATAGACCAGCTTGATCACCACACGCTTTTGTATACCAAGGACTGGAGCACTAATTTCTCCGAGGTGTTTAGAAAGGCTGATGGAAAGAGTCACGTACCGTCACCGGCGTCGCTATACATCTGTAACCCTTCTAAGTCAGATGCATCAGTTGCCCCAGATGGGCACGAGAACCTTTTCGTACTAGTACCCATTGCTCCGGACCCGGTTATTGGCCGAGGTGGCATTGAGCGAAGTGGTGATGAGGATTTCGAGGCTGCCGCCGACAAGATAATCGATCAGATTGCGAAGTGGTGTGACATCCCCGACCTTCACGAGCGCATCGTGGTTAGGCGCACCATGGGGCCAGGTAACTTCGAGTCGGAACTAAATGCCTGGAGCGGTACCGCACTTGGTATGGCTCACACTTTGACCCAGAGCGCATTTTTTAGGCCGAAGAACTACTCCAAGAAACTGAAGAACCTGTTCTACACCGGCCACAACACCATTCCGGGCATCGGCTTGCCGATGTGCCTAATCGGTGCTGAGCTGGTTTATAAACATCTGACAAACGACCGCAGTTCTGGACCCATTCAAAAAGAGCTAACCGAGGTTCAAAGGTGGAAAGGCATTAGTTGATTGATGCGCTAACCCCTTTTGCTTACCTGGCAGCACTTGTTTTATCGATAACCGGGCTTTACCTTCTTGACCGGCGTCACAAGCTGGCATTCGCCTCATCCCCTAGGGCTGCAGCACTCTCGATTGGAATTGCAGTTGCTCTGTTCCTGGTTTGGGATTTAGTCGGAATAGCCCTCGGGATATTTTTTCGCGGTAACGCCCCTCAGCTTTCCGGATTACTGCTTGCACCAGAACTGCCTCTCGAGGAACTGTTTTTCCTTATTTTGTTGAGCTATAACTCACTGCTTGTCTACCTAGGTTTTGCAAGGTGGTTGAAAAAATGACCTACCTTTTGCTGACTGTAACGGTGATGGCCCTCGTGGCTATTTACGCATTCTTGATGCGCCACTGGTGGGTCACAAGGCCACTGGTGGGAACTGCTTTTGTAATGCTTACACTCACTGCTATTTTTGACAACGTGATAATCGAAACGGGTATCGTCGCATACGACCAGGAGAAAATTTCCGGCATCATGATAGGCGTCGCTCCCATCGAGGACTTTGCCTACACGGTGCTTGCGATCGTCCTGGTGCCCTCGCTGTTCAATTTTTTCAGGACTAAATTGTGAAACTAATTTCCAGGCTTGTGGTTTCTTCAAGGCCAATTTCCTGGGTAAACACCGCCTTCCCGTTCGCAGTTGCCTATTTCCTCGGGTCAGGAAACATCGATGTCACCTTGGTTGTTGGCGCTTTTTTCTTCCTAATTCCCTACAACTTGCTGATGTACGGGGTGAACGATGTTTTTGACTATGAGTCTGATCTCACGAACCCGAGAAAAGGCGGGCTAGAGGGAGCTCTTCTGGAACCTAAATATCACGCGGCCACCCTCCGGATCTCAACCAGCCTTGCGGCGCCGTTTGTGATTTATCTTCTTGCAGTCGGCAGTGTTTTTTCCGGGGCGCTCTTGCTCTTAGTCATTTTTTCGGTCGTTGCCTACTCGGCCAAGTATTTGCGCTTCAAAGAGATTCCGGTTCTGGACTCCTTCACCTCCGCCCTGCACTTTATTGGTCCAATGCTCTTTGGGCTTGCACTTGCCGGGACAAGTCTCATGGGTGAAGTTGTGATGATGGCAACAATCGCATTCTTCCTATGGGGTATGGCCTCCCACGCTTTTGGCGCGGTTCAAGACATTAGGGCCGATAAAGAAGCGAACATCGCGTCGATCGCCACTTTTTTTGGTGCCCGCTTGTCGGTAAAGCTAGCTTTTGGAGCCTATTTACTGGCGGCTCTGATGCTGCTGGGGCTGCCGGGTAGATTTCAGTTTGCGGCCCTAGCCGCACTCCCGTACTTGTTTGTCACTGCAAGAGAGTTCAGAATCACTGATGAGACCTGTGAAACTGCCAACAGGGGTTGGAAGAGATTTATCTGGCTGAACTTTTTTGCGGGCGCGATTATCTCGTCACTCTTGATTGGCCCCAGCTAAATAGCCCTCCAGCTAATTAGATGCGATCTTGAGAAACTCGGCGCACATAGCTTGCAGCTAAGAACAGAACTAGGCCTGCGCATTCGGTAGTGCTTGTGGCCCGCAGTACACTCCCCCAAATACTTTGCACTGGATTCGGCGATCACCCCACCATCGAGTTTTTCGTGACGATACCCGAGCAGAGAAGCTTGTTGTTTCCAGAGCCTTCCGTGACCAACAGACCTCCCGACCAAAGCGTGAGCGACCTCGTGAAGCAACACCTGATGGATTTGATCCAGATCTGCCGTCGCAACAAAATGCTTGCTCAAAGTGATTCGCTTCTTTGAGTAGTCACACTGACCGGCTCTTCTGATCGCTCGATCGAAACCAAAAGAGTAGTTAATGACCCCGTGAGCTTGGAATAGCTCAAGTGCCATCTGTTCAATCTGGGCATTGGTGACTGAGGAATCGCTTTTTTCTAGAGAGGTCATGCTTTTAGTGTTAGCCCTCGCATAGCTCGCTGATGCGCCTGACAGCCTCGGTAATTCTTGGTTTGGAACTTGCGAAATTGAACCGGATAAAACCCTTGAAGTCATCTTGCGGGCTGTGATCGGGACCTGCGATCACTGACACCTTCGCCTCGCTCAAAATAGTTTTTGCCAAATCAGAAATGCGATAAGCCTCAAGGTCGATCCACGCCAAATAAGTTGCTTCCATCTGGAACATCTTTGCCCTTGGCAGCCTGGTGGCCACCTCGTGACGAAGATGCTCGAGGTTCTCCTGGAGGATGATTACCGTTTCATCGAGCCAGGGGGTCCCGGATTCGTAAGCGGCAACCATCGCGTGAGCACCGAGGATAGAGGACCGCCACTGCATTGCATCTGGCAACCTCGAAAGCTTGTTTCTCACCTGATCGGACTGGGTAATTAGAAAACCCGCTTTTAGTCCTGCTGTATTCCAGCCCTTCGAACTTGAGGTAATGGTCACCCCTGTTTCTATAGCGTGCTGGCCGAGAGACAAATAGGGTGTGAATGGACCCCAGCTAAGCGGTGCATGAATTTCATCAGAAATTACCAGTACATCAAACTCCTGAGCCATCAGAGCAATCTCAGTTAGCTCCTGAGCCGAGTGAATGCGACCCACGGGGTTTTGTGGTGAGCAGAGCAGGTAAACCTTCACGCCGTTTTCAAACTGCTCTCGAATAGCGGCTAAGTCCAATTTCCAAGTGTCACCGTCTAACTGCAGGGGCGCATCTACAGGTTCACATTCGGCTTCTTTTAGCCACCCAAAGAATGCCGTATACACGGGAGAATTTATAAGAACCTTTTCGCCCGGAGTGGTAACAGCCTTAAGGATTTCGACCGCAGCGGCGGCAACATCGCTGGCCAGCTTTATGCCGCCGGGCTCTACTTTCCAGCCCCAACGGTTTAGGGCAAAACCCCCAAAGGCTGGACCAATCTCAGGAAATGGGCCCTGATAGCCAAGGTCAGAATTAGCAACCATTTGACTGAGTCGATCTCGAATCGGCTTTGCGACATCAAAGTCCATCTCCGCCACGTGCATCGGCAGGACTTCTTCTGGAAACCTTCGCCACTTAGAGCTTGATCGATTGGCAAAATTAGTAAAATTATTTGGGTCTTGCATGCTTCGATTATGCCCTAGAAGCCAAACAGCAAGTAGCCCGCGATGAAAAACATCACGAGGGCAATTAGCGAATCAAGAATGCGCCAGAACTTCATCGATGATGTGAGCGGCGCCAAGAGTCTCGCGAAGTAACCCAGGCCAAAGAACCACACAAAGCTTCCAATGCTCGCACCTAACCAAAACCACCATCTGTCATTTACAAACTGATTGCCAATTGATCCAAGCAAAATAACGGTGTCTATGTAGACGTGAGGATTCAAAAACGTAAGCGCTGCCGCAGTCCCGATTGCCTTTGCCAAGTTCGATTTTGCTTGCCCGCCTGATTCCAGGGTGCTGGGTCTAATTGCCCTTCGAATTGAACTGATTCCAAACCACACCAGATAGGCAGCTCCACCAAAGCGCAGAACTACCAATAACCAAGGAACAGATTCGATGACTGCCCCGAGGCCCAAGATGCCAGCACCTATCAAAACCGCATCAGCAACCGCGCAGAAAAGGACTACGGCGAAGATGTTTTGGCGCTTCAGTCCCTGCCTCAGAACAAAAGCGTTCTGCGCTCCGATGGCAATAATCAAAGCCAAGCCGCTGGCGAAACCGGTAGTGACTGCTAGCACGGGACCCTAACTAAGAATTAGCCTTGACAGAAAATTGGAAATAAATTCTTGTCAAAGCCTATTGAAAAAAAGCATGACTCTAGAAACTGGAACTACAGCCCCAGAATTTACCCTTGTGAATCAGGATGGACATAGCGTCTCTCTTGCTGATCACGCGGGTAAAAACGTGATTGTCTATTTCTATCCCGCAGCCTCGACACCTGGCTGCACGGTTCAAGCCTGCGATTTTAGGGACAACATAAACTCACTTAAAGCACTCGGCTACGTGGTCCTAGGGGTTTCTCCTGACAAGCAGAGCAAGCTAAAAACATTTCAAGAAAAACAAAGCTTGAACTTCGATCTTCTTTCCGATGAGGATAGCCAGGTTCAAAAGACATATGGCGCCTATGGCGCGAAGCAAATGTATGGCAAGGAATACATGGGCACGATTCGGTCAACTTTTGTGGTTGACCCGGCCGGCAAGATTAGTCACGCTTTCTACAAGGTCAAAACAGCAGGACACGTTGCCTTCCTGAAAGAGCAGCTCGGCCTCTAGCCACGAAGTGGAAGCAAAACTCCGATGGCAATAAAAATGCCGCCGAAGACGCGATTGAAATTTTTGCCAGCTCGAACTAAAAGCGGCTTGATTCGGTCTGCCAACGAAGCCACGGTGAATTCATAAATAAATTCGATCACGATAAACGTCATTGCCATCAGCAAAAACTGCGTGAAAAGTGATTCTCGCGGGTTCACAAACTGCGGCAGAAACGCAACGAAGAACAGGATGCCCTTTGGGTTGCTCACGGCTGAAATCAAACCTTGACTGAACAGCGTTCTAAGCTTTCCATTGCCAGCGTTCTTGGACCGTGAAATATTGATCGGCTCGGATCTGATTAGCTGAAGACCCAGCCACACCAAATACGCCCCACCGAGCCACTTCATCATCACCAGCAGGCCCGCCCAGGTCGCCAACAGTGCTCCGATGCCGAACATCGAAAGCCCGATGACCAACCCGAACCCGAGAGACCCTCCGGCGATTGTCGCAAGAGTCTTTTTGGTCCCGTGTAGCGCTCCGTGAGTCAGGGCCAAAAGACCGTTTGGCCCAGGAGTAAGCGATAGCCCGATTGCCGCAAGAGTGTAAAGAGACCAGGTTTGCCACGTCATGTGTAAATAGTGCCAGTAAAGCTAGCTAATTAACGCTTCATTTTTCTTCGAAACGGACACAGCGAGCTTGTCGGGTTTCCTGGTGGACATACCCGCCACAATCACAAGAGCAGACCCAATAATTACCAAGTTCTTCACAATGTACTGACCCTCGAGGGTCAGGCCGAAAGGAACAACCGTGAAGCAGACTTCGGGAAGTAGCACAAGTGGCAAGAAGGTTCCAGGCATCTGAAACGCAAGAAGAACTATGCCGGCTCGTGTTAGCGCTGGAACCAAGAAAGCAACTCCGATTGCAACTTCCCATAATCCAAGCAGCGGAACAATAATCTCCGGTGTCAACCAGTAAATGGTTGCCGCAACCAAGTCATAGGCAGGGGATAATTCACCGATCATCTTTAGAGCACCAAACCAGATGAAGATGATTCCGATGGCATACCTGAGAAACGGAACGCCAATCTTGGTAGAAAACCGGATCATGTATTTATCGAACTGGGCTTCTAACTTTGTGACGAACTCTTTGATAATCATTTGGCTTCCTATAGACGCTCGAACTTGCTGATTTGTGAGTGGATTTGATGCCAAGCGTCTTTGGCCGGCGACTTATAAAAAGAACACGCATACCGGCCTACCAATTCCCATATTTGCCAAAATGCTTCGGCAGTACTCAAGGCGAGAATAAACGCGAACAGCAAAGCTCTTGGGGCGCACAGTCACTAGAAAGACAAAGGCCCCGACCTAATTTTGTTCGCTGACCCTTACAGTGACTTGCGGCCAAGAATCTGCTAGCAAAGTGAGAGTGACTTCACTCAAGCGAAGCCTTTGGTTGCCCGCCTCATAGAAATTATCCTCCGCTAACCAGGCCTCAATTGCGGACCTAACTTGGGGCCATTCGCTATCCAAAATTGAAAACCATGCCGTGTCACGGCTGTGGCCCTTCACAATCGCGGCTTGCCTGAACACACCCTCAAATGACATGCCTAATCTCGCAGCAGCTCTAATCGATGGTGCGTTTAGCGCGTTGCACTTCCACTCGAGGCGTCGGTAGCCAAGATCAAATGTGTTTTTCATCATCAAGTACATCGCCTCGGTGGCAATGGGCTTTTTCTGCATCAAGGGCGAGAAAGTTAGCCAGCCAATCTCGATTGAGGACGCCCTTTGGTCAATACGAAGGTAGGCAGAAACACCAACTGCCTTGTTGGTCTGCTCGTCGATGATTGCGTAAAAAGCTGGGTCTTGCTGTCCTTGCACATGCTGCACCCAGGACAAAAATTCATCCGCGGACTGGAAGGGGCCCTGGGGCAAGTAGGTCCAGAGCGAGTCGGATACATCGAGGCTAAATGCTTCAAAGAGATCTTGGGCGTGAGACTCAGCGCTTAGTGTCTCGAGTCTGCAGAGGGATCCGGAAAGCGCGATGCCTGTGTCTGGCAGCGCGGGCTTAGCCGCTTGACCCACCTCAATGCCAATCGGAGCGCCGTTGGCATGCGGCATTGAATTTAGAAGCACTAGCTAAGACTACGGACCTGGGGGCCCGCTTTTGCGCACGATGCTTGAAAATGAGTAACCTAGCGAAACTGGAGAAAAGCCTGCAGAAATC
The DNA here is from genome assembly GCF_000257665.1 of Candidatus Aquiluna sp. IMCC13023. Classification (GTDB taxonomy): domain Bacteria; phylum Actinomycetota; class Actinomycetes; order Actinomycetales; family Microbacteriaceae; genus Aquiluna. Next base: position 400,622 of record NZ_AJKR01000002.1, on the reverse strand, counting down.
CGCTCCGGCAAAGTTATGTGACCGAGTGCTTTGGTGGGACTGGGCTTCTCCAACCGTCAAGCACTTCGACCACGACGGTACTAATTGACTTTGCCGAAGTGGGATCGCGGGCTAGTCGTATTTGACTAAACGCACCCCAGAGGGCACCAATCAGGAAATCAGCTCTGATCTCAGGATCTAGGATCTGGTCCGACTCGAGCGACTCGATAAACACGCTGCGAAACAGATCGCGATACTGAGCGATCTCCCTGTTCACAGCCGCTGTCGGTTTGTCGATTTCGAAGACTGTGTTCACCATTAAGCAGCCGTTGCGGCGAGGATCCTCCTCATCAGAAGGCGAAGAAATGCGCTCGAAAAAACGCACGATTGAGTCAATCGATGGTGATGCGAACATCTTGTCCAAGTTTCTTGAGACACGACCCCGGTAACTAGCTAAGACTGTAAGAAAGAGTTCATCTTTCTCGCCGAAGGTGTTCGCCAGGCTCCTTATCCCAACCCCAGTGATTAATTCAATGCCTCGATACGTGGTCGCACTGTAACCGCGGCGCCAGAATGCTTCCATCACTGTTTCAAGAAGGTCTTGCTCATCGAACGACCTTGGTCGCGCCATCTTTATCCATCCCTCCGATTTCAGGGCTGAGAACACCCGAATTTCGATTTTACAACACTAGTTGCAATAAATGTAAAGAAGGGTTAGTGTTTATTTATGCAACAGATGTTGCAGAATTAAGGAGTATTCAAATGGAACCGCAAACAGACACCACCACGGTAACGATCGAGGCATCCGCAGACTCAGTCTGGAGACTGCTGGCCGACGACTTCCTTGAAAACGCGGCCTGGGCACCCGGAGTTATTTCATCCGCTCAAAATCCCGCAACTCCTGACGGTGTCAACGGAAGCCGGTTTGGAGGTCGCGTGAGCGAAATTGAAGGGCTCGGTCAGGCAGACGTCCGTATCGTGGACTTCGACGCTCCTACGAAAATGCTGAGCTACACACTTGCAGCCCAGAACGTGCCCCCGTTCATGGAAAAAATTCAAAACACTTGGGTTGTTACTGCTGTAATGGACGGTGCCTGCACTGTTTCCTCCACAATTGATATAACGATCGCCTCGTCGGCCCCGGAAAGTGAGAACATCTCAAAGGCCATCAACGGGATGTTTGGTCAGATTGCCGCGGCGATGGTGGCTCTAAAAACATACGTTGAGGCCAACCCGGAGTTTGGCAAGAACTGAATCGTGGTCTAGTGCCGGCTACTCAGTGACTCCTGATGTTCTCGAGGTCCTGATTAGCCTGCGTCCCAAACACGTGGTCCGTTCGGTTCTTATCGGATGTGATTCACGGGTGAAGAAAAATTGAGCCAAAAAGATAAACCCCCATGTGAATCCATGGGGGTTTATCAGCGTTTGGGTAGCGCCGGTTGATCTGATTTGAGTGCAGTTGGTCTGAGGTTTCGCTTAGTGCAGATCAACCCGATCTGCATTCATCACCTTTACCCATGCCGCCACGAAGTCTGCGACAAATCTCTCAGTCGAATCGTCCTGGGCATAGACCTCGGCATACGCACGCAGTACTGAGTTGGAACCAAAGACCAAATCAACCCTGCTGGCGGTGAACTTCACCTGACCGTTATTGCGGTCACGCATGTTGTATGAGTTGTAACCGCTTGGCTCCCAAACGTAGGTCATGTCAGTTAGGTTCACGAAGAAGTCAGTTGTTAGCTGTCCCTCGCGCTGGGTCAGAACACCGTGCTTAGTGCCGGCGTGGTTTGCACCAATCGCTCGCAAGCCACCAACCAGAGCGGTCATTTCCGGAGCCGTCAACCTCATCAGCTGGGCCCTGTCTAGCATCAGCTCTTCAGGACTCACGGTGTAGTCCTTCTTGACCCAGTTTCTAAAAGCGTCATGAATTGGCTCAAGGGGAGCAAATGATTCTGCGTCGGTCCACTCCGGTGTCGCGTCTCCACGACCGGGGGCGAACGGAACTTCAACGTCGTGACCGGCAGCCTTAGCTGCCATCTCAACGCCTAAGTTACCTGCCAAAACAATCACGTCGGCAACGCTCGCGTTGCTAGATTCTGCGATTGGCTCAAGAACTGACAGCACGCGCTCTAGCCGCTCTGGCTCGTTTCCTTCCCAAGTGCGCTGCGGCTCGAGTCGGATTCTTGCTCCGTTCGCACCACCGCGCATGTCACTTCCACGAAAAGTTCTCGCAGAATCCCAGGCGGTTGCAACCATGTCTTCTGCCGATAAGCCGGCAGCTGCAATCTTTGCCTTGAGTGCCTTTACGTCGTAATCCATGTTTCCGGCAGGAACTGGATCCTGCCAGATAAGGTCTTCGGCTGGAACATCGGGCCCGAAGTAGCGACCCTTTGGTCCCATGTCACGGTGAGTGAGCTTGAACCATGCCCTCGAAAACACCTCTGACAGCTGGTCGGGGTTCTCATAGAAATTCTTGGAAATTTCGCGGTAGATCGGATCCTTGATCATTGCCATATCGGCATCGGTCATAACCGGGTTGTGGCGAATCGTTGGATCCTCAACATCAACTGGCCTGTCTTCCTCCTTGATGTTGATCGGCTCCCACTGCTTAGCACCGGCCGGGCTCTTTACGTTTTCCCACTCGTAGGTGAACAGAAGATAGAAGTACTCGTTGTCCCATCTGGTTGGATTTGTGGTCCAAGCACCCTCAAGACCGGAAGACACTGTTTGGTTGCCGACACCACGAGTGGTGTGGTTCATCCATCCAAGACCGGCCTCGTGAAGACCAGCAGCCTCTGGAGTTGCCTCTAAGTTTTCGGCCCTACCAGCTCCATGCATCTTGCCAACGGTGTGACCACCTGCGGTGAGCGCAACGGTTTCTTCGTCATTCATGGCCATGCGAGCAAAAGTCTCACGGACATGCTGGGCAGTCTTCAGCGGGTCTGGATTTCCATTGACCCCCTCTGGGTTCACGTAGATCAGACCCATCTGAACTGCCGCCAGTGGGTTTTCCATGGTCGAGGCATCATCAACATTTTCATACCGACTTTCGGAGGGCTCTAGCCACTCCTTTTCACTTCCCCAGTAGATGTCGGTTTCTGGGTGCCAAATGTCCTCTCTTCCAAAACCAAAACCGAATGTTTTCAAACCAAACGACTCATAGGCAATATTTCCGGCAAGGATCATCAGATCCGCCCATGAAACTTTGTTGCCATATTTCTTCTTTACTGGCCAAAGCAATCTTCTGGCCTTGTCTAAGTTCACGTTATCTGGCCAGGAGTTCAGTGGAGCAAATCTCTGGTTTCCGGTTCCGCCGCCGCCTCGACCGTCAGCAGTTCTATAGGATCCTGCCGCATGCCAAGCCATGCGAATCATCAATCCGCCGTAGTGCCCCCAGTCCGCAGGCCACCAAGACTGGCTATCTTTCAGTAGAACATCCAAGTCTTGCTTGAGAGCCTCAACATCTAGCTTCTTGAGCTCTTCCTGGTAATCAAAGTCTTTGCCAAGCGGATTGGTCTTTGTGTCGTGCTGGTGCAGGATCTCAAGGTTTAGCGCATTTGGCCACCAGTCCTTCTTGCCTGTTCCTTCAGTGGTCTGGGATCCGTGCACTATTGGGCAGGTGCCTTGGGTTTCCATGCTGAGTATCTCCTGTGGTTTCTCGGTCAAGTAAATCTGGATCGAGTGACTGAAGCCTAACTCCTCGTTCGCCATTGACACTATGTACTTATTGGCCAAGCAGCTTAGCCATGGCAATAATGGAATTTAGGAGAATTTGAGCGCTGCACCCACAGGCTCAACCTCGGACTGGGAGTCCGAAATCACAGCCCAGCTAATTGAGAGACCTCTCACGATTTTCCCAGAGTTCAGCTCTAAACCCAATTAGAGTTTCGAGAAACATAGTCATTATCGAAAGAGGCAAAAATAATGAAGCCAGAAACAAAACTTGGCAAGCAGCTGCAAACATTCAACAGATTTGCAGGCTTGTTTCACTTGATTCAGGCCATCGCGCTTTTCTTCATCTTGAACAGCGATACCAAGATCCCTGTTATCACGAGGTTCTTTACCGATACCCCAGAGGGCATCCGCCCTGTGAGCGAGACCTTGTTCGAATTTCCAATTGCCCTGATTGCTCCAATCTTCCTGTTGCTTTCAGCAATCGCACACCTGCTCATCTCTGCTCCGTTCTACATCCAGCGCTATGAGCAAAACATTGCCAAGGGCATCAATCCACCGCGCTGGTGGGAGTACTCAATCAGTTCCTCACTGATGCTGGTTGTGCTACTGATGCTGGGTGGTCTCATAGAGATTTCAGCGATCGTGCTTATCTTCACGCTGAACTTCATCATGAACCTGATGGGTCTGGTTATGGAAAAGTACAACCAACTGACCGAAAAGGTGAGCTGGTTGCCATTCAACATCGGAGTTGTAGCCGGAATAGTTCCTTGGATTATGGGTGGGCTTTACTTCTGGGTTTCCACCAACAACATTGCGGACGCTATCCCCGTCTATGCGCAGTTTGGTTTCCTGCTTACCTTTATCTTCTTCAACACCTTCGCTATCAACATGTTCTTGCAATACAAAAAGGTTGGAAAGTGGAAGGACTACCCATACGGCGAAAAGGCCTACATAGTCCTAAGCCTGGTATCAAAGTCAGTACTTGGTTGGGTAATCGTGCTCGGAACCATGGGGGTTTAGCTCACAAGCTAAATTTAAGGCCTTGTTCATTTCGCGGTAGTTGGTGAGCAATCTTGATTAGCCGGTTGGCTCGGTAAGCATTCCTTGCCCAACCGGCTGCCTCAGCCACCTGACCAAAGCTCCTATGGTGGCAAGCACTAGCACGGGTAGAAGAATCTGGACCGCAAGGATTATGTTCGGGTATTGCTGATCCCATTCCGTTTCAGACATGTGGCGAGAGTAAATTCCAAAGAAAGCCCAAACCAAAACCAGGGAGTAGCCTGGCGAGGAATTCACCAGTGCTGTAGCCGAGCCAATAAGTGCTGCGACAACCAATATCACCACTGTCCAAGTTTGCGCTGATAGGCCAAAGCCTTCCTCGAAACCCAACTGGACCAACAGCGAAGAGATGTTGGCGATGGTTGCAACAGTCACCCAGCCGAAGTAGATGGTGAACGGGAGCCTAACCGAGAAGGTGCTGGCGAAGTCAGTTCGCTTTGCTGTGGTTATCTGGTTGATTTTGAAAAGCGTAAATAACAACACCGCAAGAATTAAAGCCGAGAGCCAAAGCAGCTCTAAGCGCCAGGCGATGATCCAAGAGCCATTTAGCATGTTGGCGAAAATAAACCAGGGTGTGATACCTCTGATGACTGGAGTATTGGCTGCCAACTGAGTAAAGCTGTAGACAGCAAGCCCCAGGTAAATAAGACCCCAGATGCCAAAGGTGAAATCTATTGGCGCAAACAAGGTGTCGTATCTTCTTGACACCTCACCAACTGAAAGCCCACCAAGGGGAAGGGCTGTGGCAACCCCATTCATGACAAGCACGAACCCAAAGCTCACTAGGGAAAGAATGCGTTGCGGCAGATACGAGGCCATGCTCCTGAGTAAACCACAGCTGGGCTTGGTAATCCATCGTCTAAAAATCTCGATGTGCGGCCAAGTCAGATGTTTTGGGTGAGAGTTGTCCTCCATGGCTGAATGTGCCGGAAGGCGTAAAAACCCCGCAATTCAGGGTTTGTCTGTTTTTTTGTGCGCCCCCGGACTTGAACCGGGAACCCGCTAACTAAGAGTCAGTGCGACTACACCCCGCTTGACTTGCAACGGCGGACTTGTAACTCAACTCGCTTGGACTTCGCGCCCAATTAGATGGCCTTGCACTTGCACACTGGGACTACTGGGTAATCTCACCTGGTGCCCACTTGTTCACTAACTCGAGGATGTAGTTACTTGGAGCACCGCCACTAACTGGAAGTGAAATCGGGACCCTGTTTTGAATCACAAACGGGGCAGGAAATGACCCAATTTGGTCGACTTTTAATTCAAGAGCCTTGAAATCATACTTTTGGAGTAGCGTCGATTCTGTCTCCACTACGCGTTTCGGCCCTCCGTGTGCGATTTGCCCCACTAGCTCTCCCTGGAGATTTACAACTGCGGAGCCGCTAGCACCGCTATCAGCTGGCAAGTGGTAGGACTGCACCGTGCGATTGAAGTAACTCGCAGAATGAAAACTGCCAACAGATGTCACAAACGGTCCGGTCCTGGACATGTATGCGGGGTGGCCCACTGTTATCAGCGGTTCAAACTGCTGGAGCTCTGAGGAATCCGCAAATTTGACGGGAGACACACTCATCGGCTTGTCGGTCCTAAATAGAGCTACATCGCCTCGCTCCAACCCAGTCTCGTTGCCTCCTATGTCGCCGTAAATTTCTTCGTATTGCGGGCTCAGAAACTCTTCGCCGTCAATGGAGCTCTTTCCAACTAGTGTGACAACAAATTCCTCTCCCGAGTAGGTCTTCACCGCCGACCTATCACGAACATTCAAATTCGGCACGCAGTGATCGTTTGTCACAATCAACCTGTCGGAAATGGCGAAGCCAGTGCAGTAGCAAGGAACTGAGAAGTCTGTGTTTTCAGTGTTCGCCTTGCAGCTTTCACATCCAACCTCTTTGATCATCATCACAGTGGCCTGTCGCAGGTGATCTATGGCAGGTGTATCAAATTCAGACAGAGGAAAGCCCGAAACAGTTAGCCCTTCATCAAAGACTGGAATTTCAAAACTGTCTATGTCGGCGGCTCGAAGTTTTGGCCACCGCAGGGAGCTCAGGTCGTACTGAGGAGTTTGGGTTGTGCGCTCAACCCCAAAACTTGCCATTGCCCGCTGATCCACAGGGCCAACGATGTTGCCAACTGCGAGCTGGGAGCTGTCAGCATAAAAGTTCGATAGCACGCCTAGGGCATTTCGTTTCGTGCTTGCTGCGTTTGCCGGACACACGCTGCCGATGGTCGTGTTCTGGGAAACTGAACTGCCGATTGTTCCGACCACTTGACCTTGGTTGTTCAGGATTGGACCCCCGAAGCTGCCTTTGTCACTGTAGTGAGCTAGGAAGAATCGACCTGGTGCCGCGCTGGAGGGATTTTGATTATAGGAGCAGAACCCTGCGTCAGCATTGGTGAGCTGCCATGAACCGCTTGTCCAAACCGCCTTTTCTGGATGGTGAATAGTGACTGTCTCACCGAGTTCTTGAACTTTGCTGTCGGCAATTGGCAGTGGCAAAAAGGCTGTTTGACCTGTCGGCCAAGGCTCCCACTGAGAGAAGGGTTGGGTGCGGTCATCGGTTCGAGAAACCAGTCGAACTAAAGCGCGGTTGCCATAGTCATCCATCGGCAACTCAGATTCATTTTTCCATATGACCTCCCCAAGTGCCCAGCTTCCGTCAAAAAGCTGAAGTACAGGCCCTCCCCCCGCACGAATGTCAAGGCCAGGTGAGCCGCCGGTGAGGTTGGCAGCATGCTCTTCACAAGTAATACCAGATGGCAATGCGTTGCCCAGGAAAACCCCGGGCTCGTCGGCTGATGAATAATCCAGTGTGGCCACCGCTGATGTCATCACAATTGATTCTGAGACAAAGAAACCGCTGTGAGGGAAAGTGTTCGCCAGGACCGTTTCATCAAGCAAGCCAGAGCCCGATTGATCCATACATAAATCACCCATTACCCGAACGACGCTCTGGGCTGCATTAGCCGCGATTCTGTCGAGGCCAGTAAGGGCATTCGCATCAAAAGTCGGGTCGTAAAGCGGAAGCAAATCTCGATCCCAAGCGAGCTTGTTTGGGCTGATGCCCAGCCCTTTCTCAACAACTCCGTCTCGCGCGCCAGCCAGTTGTGAGTAAATGTCTACGCAGCCAAATTCATTGCACACCCGCTCTGCTTGGAGCGAAGCACCTCCGCCTTCCAGGGCAGGTGCATCGAGTCGATAGCGACCAAATTCATTTGGCGTGTCCCAAATCAAATTGATGAAGTAGTCAAAATATGATCTGAATTCAAACCCAGAACTACTTGCCATGCTTTCAAGCTCTAGATGGCAACTCTCCGCTATGACCCTCATCGCATCCGATGGATTGGGGTTCGTAGAACCGGGAAAGGAAAAAAGGAAAAAGCCGTCTGTGTCAGTGTCCTTAAAAGTGAGGTCTCCCCCGCCTTCGGCCACAAAGCATTCAAGGAAATCAGTTGCGCCTGGATTGACATCCGGCAGTTCAGCCGAGAGTTCTGCCGACGGAGCATCTGGCGCATCTGTGCAGCCGGATAGAACCAACAAACCAATTAGAACCGTGGTTGCAGATTTCTTCCAGTTCACTTTCCCCTCGTCTCTGACTCAAGTCAATGTAAATCTAACTATACAGAAGTGAATCATTATTGGGGACTGGTGAATTTTTCTTACGCCGCATGCCAACTTCACACTTCTCGGCAAATTTCAAACAAATGGGTTAAATATTTTGAGAGTGCACTTGGAATACATGGGATGGAGGAGGATTTTAGTGGTGCGCCCCCCCGGACTTGAACCGGGAACCCACTGATTAAGAGTCAGTATGCATGATGCCTGCTTGCCCAGTAATGGTGGGCTTTTTCGACATCAGAGTTTGCTTTCGTGCCCAATACGTGCCCAATTGAATTTAGGCCGTTGGCTATCTAGTAGAGATTTGCTTCCTTAGCTGCTTATCTCCATTGATGTAGAGGTGGACATTAACATCTAGACCGACTGCTGCAGTCCTCCTTTGAAACACCTGGTAGTCCTCGGTGAGAATAGTCTTGAACCATTTACCAGCGATCTTCCATGACAGTCGTTGTCCCTTGTAGCCCTTGGCATAAACAGCGATGTAACCATTGAATGAACCAGCGTTCAGCTTTGATGAAGAACTTGCCGCTGCTGGAGCACCTGCAACAATGAGAATGTTAGCAGTCAGGTAGACAGAGTTTTCAGCGACGAAGAACTTGGCCACATAGTGGCCAGGATTAAGGTTAGGAATAGCAAAGGTCATCCTCCTAACATCGGTTATCTCAAACGTGGTTTCTAGGCCACCAACAAAGACCGCGTCGATGCTCTCTAGATTGTCACCGATTGCAATACCGGCTCCATTGGCTGGTGCGCTTTTACTGACGCTGAGGCTGCGAGGGCCGACGTAGGGTCGAGCAACTGAGGATATCTTTAGCACAAGGTGAAGAGTCGATTCTTTTTGAATGTTGTAATCCGACAGAGTCCTGCCATCCTCGAGGGCCTTGCCTGCAAAGATGAGACTTTGCTGGTCAGGGGCAATGCCCTCCTTGTCCTGAATCTTGGCCTTCACATTGTCAACTGAATCGCTTGGTTCAACCTCAAGGGTGATGGTCCTGCCGTCAGCGGTCTTTACAAAAATTTGCATAGCGTGGGCAGGAAGGCCTAACGAGAGCATCAGTATCAGTGCCGCTATAAACGCTCCAACTCTATAAGACTTGCTTTTAGTCAAGGGGCTCGATTCCAGTTCATGAGTTTCATCGTCGAGGGCTTTCTTCTGGGAAAAAGTCCCGCACACGCAAAAACTTTGAAAAAAAAAATCTATCAAAGCAGTCTCAGAAAAGTCAAACGAGCTGGCACAGTGCCTTCGGAAGAAGTGGAGCATGATGATATCCCCTGTTTGGCTCGCTGTGGATAACAAATAATGCAAGTGATCAAACCGAAATAACATCGCCGAATGAATTGCGACCTATGCGACAAGAACCTACCTCTTAGAGCGTTCGAGCTGGACTCCGGCTGGATTCTTATTTGCCGGGATTGTGACCCCCAGATCCTTGTTTGAATCATTCTGAGCAGTTTCCGAATGGATTTATTCATTGCCCAAGGCAGCAACGCTGAATGACTGTTTTCCAAATAGGCGAGGAAAACGAATTGCACGTGAATTGCACGTGAATTGCACGACGGCTATAAAAAAGACCGGGCTCTATTCTTGTGACGCTACTTGTTCAATCACATCCATCACGTAAGGGTGGAGCTTCCCATAAAACTCTTCGACCGAGAGCCCATAAACGCTTTCAAAGTTGGCACGCCAGTCCGGCGAAGCCCTAAATGACTCGTAAAATTCAATCATTTTGGAATGCCCGAAGCTGGCAACCAGCGCCTCACTGGCGAGGTTTCCAAACAAGTACTGCTGACCCGCCTCCCCAGGGCCACCGCCTCTCTCAATGCGTGTCATCAGGCTGATGAACTGCTCTTTGGTAGACGAGAGAACCCAATCTCGGAGAGTTCCAATTGGTTCGCCGTTTTGCAAATCGTCACCGTAAAGAGGGTCACGGATGAAACTTAATCTAGTTTTCCATTCATCATCAGTTCCCATAAAACCAATTACCGAACCGTAGAAGGTTGCTCCACCTTCGACGAGCCAGTTTGGGCCGTTTCCGGGGATATCGCCGGCATCAAACTGATACCAATGGGTGTACTCATGGGCAATGACGTGTAGGCGCTTTGCAGTGACCTTAAAGCCGAGGCATTGGATAATCGTTAGGTAGCCATTTGAGTTTGAACCGAGTGCACCACAACTATTGTCGTACCAATCGTCTGAAATAGTTATACCCAGCTCTTTGGTAGTTTCGCTCAGCCAGGCTTTTTCGCTTGGGTCGCCACGGTGCACATAGATTATGCGTGCATTTTTGGGTGTGAATTCACCCGACCAGAGTTTCGCTGTTCGGTCTAAAACTTCTCGCTCTATTGCAAGCATTTCCGGAGTGATTCGCGGTGACATGTAGTATTTTATTTCTGGCTCCAAGACGTCACCGTTGTTGTAGGCGTCTCTGACGGATTGCCAAGCTTCCCTGTGGGCTCTGGTTGCATCAAGATTGTCGAGAGAAATGGGGGCCGTTGGGCTCTTAACGGTCAACAAAACCTTCCCCGCATAACTTCTAGCCTTAGTTGGCTTGTTCTGGAACCAGGTCGAGAGAGCTGGGTTTAGTTGCTTGGCGTACTCACAAGCCGCCTTGGCGCGTTTCCTGACGGTTATGTTTACGCTCATCGGTTGGTCGTAATACCTAATACCTGTGCAAATGAACTTCTCAGCAGTTGGGTTCGCCTCAACTGTTACCTTGACTTGCGACTTTTGCTGGGTGGTCAGAGTTGTTGCACTAGAGCTAAAGGTCGCCAGGGTCTTCTGATAGACCGAATACTTAGCTCCTGCAGACTGAGCTGGAGTTGCAAATGTCACAACCAGTAGGAGTGATGAAACTAGAGCTATGACTTTTCTCATTGATCCCCCTGCAATTGACTTCAGTCTAGAGGGGTGCATCAGCCACACAAGGTGCACACACATTCACTTCGGCGCGAGTCAAGCAAATGATGAAGCTATTTGTCGACATAACCGGAAACACCGGGGCACCTCAGGACACGGTAACTACCTAAGCTGTTTATAAAAACACTTTGTTTTCAGAGGGCTAAGTCTCCCTCGCAACGAGCAGGTCTGGAGTTCGATTCTCCTGCGAGGTCCTCCTGAGAGAAGCCGATAGGTCCTAAATTCCCCCGCCTATCAGTAGATAATGGGACAGCTAAATTCGTAGCTGGTAGTCAAGTCTCGGTTTAACTTAGTGTGACAAACATAATTAGGCGAAGAACCTGGCACCCAACCTTCAATCTTGCTTACCGACACCACGTCACTGAATTCTTTGGCTTGGTTGACTGTTATGTGATAGCCGGCAATGTCTATCGAGTTACCTTCATACAAAACGGCATCGAGGGCTGTTAGCTGCTGCCCTTGCCCCTTCAGGGTAGCAATCAGAGTCCTTCCCGCCGGGGCAAGAATCGTTAGAGGGCCCTCACCATGACCGATGGCAGTGTTGACGTGGTAGACGAACACCCCGTCCCGGCTCCGTTGATCAATCTGTGAATCAAACGCCGTCTGCCTTCTGGATTCGATGACGACAGCCGAGGTTTCAGATAACTTGAGGATGACCGACTTCAGAGATTCGTCTGTCTGATCGATTGTGGTTATCTCGAATGAAGATTCCTGGAAATTGCCCGGCGTTAGGCAATACAGCTCTTTATCTTGGGCCCAGCCAGCGAGCCACATCAGCCAGCCATTCAGGCTCTTCGTTATTCCGCCGCTCATGATGTCGAACCCCTGAATAGACCCAGGCATTGTATAAGCGCTTCGCTTCACACTGTTCTGGTCTACCCAGTACAAATCTGGCAGCTTGAAATAGTGCAGCATCTCGTGAATCCAAAACATGGAAACTTCGTTGCCATCTCTGAAGTGGTAGTTACCCGGCGAGAAACCACGCTCAATTGGTCCCTCGTCGGTCTGAAAGACTCCGGCATGCGGAGGCCAAAGGTTAAATTCATTCGAAACATATTGAGTGGTAGGCAGGATGAAGAAAACCATGTCAACATCAGTGAAGTCCACGTAAGGATCGCTAGCCTCTAGGGCATTGCTCCAAAAATAATCAATGACCCTTGTGTTCTCTTCACCGTGCTGGTCGGTGTTCGCCTGAGTTTCGGACTGCGAGTAATTAGAAGATTCGTCCGGCAAAGTAATCCAGCCGTCGTAGAAAGACCAGTCAAAGCCGACTTTGCCTCGAGTATAAGTTTCATACCAATCGTCTACTTTTTGAGCGGCGGGTTTTAGAGTCTCCATGATGTCCAGCTCGCCCTTGAGGTCCGGCCACTGGACGGGAATTACCGCAATCCTGTGATTGCCATCCGACAGTCGGTAAGGGTGATCGCTAGCGGGGAACCCCGCGGTCAGGTCTTCCCATCGAGCTCTACCGGGACTGGTCTCGATCAGCTTGCATTGATCCAGGTCACTTGGTTGCGGATTGTAGGCCAAAGCCTCCTCGGGTGTTTGTCGATCTGTTGGACAGTCATAGGAGTAGGTCAGCCAATTTTTATTGTCGACCCGTGTCAAAGGCTGTGAAGAACCGGAGTCACAACTTGGATACTCAAGGCTTCCCACTTTTTGTCCAGGTCTCGCAGTATTTCGAGCTGTTTTCAAAGTCAGCAGAACCTTCCCCGCATAACTTCTAGCCTTAGTTGGTTTGTTCTGGAACCAGGTCGAGAGAGCTGGATTTAGTTGCTTGGCATACTCACAAGCAGCCTTGGCGCGTTTCCTGACGGTTATGTTCACACTCATCGGTTGGTCGTAATACCTAATACCTGTGCATATGAACTTCTCAGCCGTGGGGTTCGCCTCCACTGTCGCCTTGACTTGGGCTTTTTGTTGGGTGGTCAGAGTTGTTGCACTAGAGCTAAAGGTCGCCAGGGTCTTTTGATAGACCGAATACTTAGCTCCTGCTGACTGAGCTGGAGTTGCAAGTGTTGCAACCAGTAAAAGGGATGAAATTAGAGCTATAGCTTTTCTCATACCTCCACCCTAACTTTCAGTGCGCCTGCAAAACCAAAGGCCTGTGGATAACCAAAAAGGCAAGCGATGAAGGAGGATTTTAGTGGTGCGCCCCCCCGGACTTGAACCGGGAACCCACTGATTAAGAGTCAGTTGCTCTGCCAATTGAGCTAGAGGCGCATCAGCGCAAAAGCATACCACCTAGCGACTTAAGTTATCCAAGGGATTGATGGATACTCGCCATCTAATTTTGTTGTGCCAAGATAACCGAGTGCCCATTGAACTTATTTTGGCGGTAGCTACCTTTGGCTTTGTGACCTCGGTGACACCGGGGCCTAACAACACCATTTTGTTCGCCACGGGAGTTAACTACGGCGTGAAAAAAGCCTTACCGTTTTTGTTTGGCATCATGCTTGGCCTGACAGTAATTCTCACCGCAATTGGATTGGGCCTTGGGGTTGTTTTTGTGACCCTCCCCGGTGTTTATGAAATCCTCAAATATCTGGGCTTCGCCTACATTCTTTTCTTGGGTTATTCGATTATTCGATCTGGCTACAAGCCCATTGATGGAAACAGCAAGCTCTTTGGTCTGTTTGAAGCGACTATTTTCCAATTTGTGAATCCAAAGGTTTGGGTTGTGATGCCAAGCTTCATGGCCTCGTTTATACCAATTGGCTCATCTGTAGAGGAGACAATTGGCCTGGTTGCCGTCTTTCTCGCACTAACATTTCCCGGGGCGCTGGCATGGGCGGTATTCGGTGGACTTCTAAAGAATTTCATGACTGAACCCAAAAAGCGCCTAATTTTCAACTGGATAGCTGGGCTGTTGCTAGTGGCCAGCATGGTCCCGGTTTTGTTTATGAGCTAGCTCCGGCTTGACCGAAAACGCTATTGGCGAACTAGCCAGTAAATGCATTACAAATTCCGCTAGCCTGAGGGCAAGTAGGAGAGTTTTATGGCTAAAGAAGGTAATCGCTTGGCTCAGGGCGACAAAGCACCAGCATTCTCGCTAGCCAACCAAGACAACGAGTCAGTAACATCCCAAGAACTTCTTGCCACTCCAACAATTTTCTTCTTTTTTCCAGCCGCAGGAAGTCCTGGTTGCACCAAAGAGGCCGTCGATTTTCAAGATTACTTAGAGGACTTCGCGGCCCAAGGATATCAAGTAGTGGGCATTTCCCCGGACAGCCCTAACCGGCTAAAAGAGTTTTCGCTTTCGCACGATCTAAGCTTCCAGTTGCTCTCTGACCCCGATCTAGCAGCCCACCGATCCTTTGGAGCCTTCGGAGAAAAGAACCTTTATGGACGGGTCTACACCGGAGTTCTCCGCTCAACGATTGTCACCGATGAAAAAGGCGAAATTAATCAGGCGCTCTACAACGTCAAAGCCACCGGGCACACAAACATGCTGAAAAAGCGCCTGGGTATTTAGTCTTTTCTAAAAAGTGCCCGAACCGTCTTTGAGAACATTGCGAAGAAAACTAACGCTGCCGGTAACAACAGGCCGAAGCCGAGAACCACAAGGCCGTACTCGCCTCCGAAGCTTGCAACTCCAATTGAAACAATCAAAAGCTGCATTACAAACGAGGGCGTGTAGGCCCAGCGCTGGAGTCTAAACATTCCGATCGCGACGTTTGAAAGAAACAATGCAGCGCCTAAAACGATGCCGGTTAGAAATAGTGCACTCACCAGTGACAGCACGTCTCCCTGAATAATTGACCACGCTGACCAGAGGGCAATTAGCCATAGCACAACCGACTGGATAGCGGTAATTAATACTGCTAACAGCAAAATTTTGGGCTTTTTAGACAATTGGGTCTTGATTTCTCGAGTCGGCTGTGAAACTATTTTGGGAGTTGCAAGAAGGACTCTACCTTCAAATCGGCCCAAAATTCGACCTTAGGAATAACAGAACAATATGGATATGGTTTGGTTAAATAAGGCCCGTTGTCTCAATGCAGACCCAGAGCTATTCTTCCCAGTTGGGAACACAGGACCTGCTCTAGAGCAGATAGAGCAAGCGAAAACCATCTGCCGTCAGTGCGATGTTTCCGCTCAGTGCCTTGAATATGCAATCAAAGAAAACCAAGACACGGGTGTGTGGGGTGGTCTTTCCGAAGATGAGCGCAGGTCCTTGAAGCGTCGTTACGCAAGAGCCCGCCGCGCCGGCTAAAAAGGTATTTCTATAACCACTCTGGTGCCGCCTCTAATTGGCGAAGTCCAATTGATGTTTCCACGAAGCTCGGATTCCACAAGGGTCTTGACGATTTGAGTGCCGAGCCCGGAGCCTAGCTTCCCTTCGGGGAGGCCGACTCCATTGTCTTCAACGGTAATTCTTAGAATCTTCTTCTCACGCTCGGCAGCAACTTTGATGATGCCGGGATTATCCTCCAGGCCGTGCTCCACAGCGTTTGAAACTATCTCGGTTAGAACTAGGGCCAGTGAGGTGCTGCGCTCCGCAGGCAGCTCTCCGAAGCTTCCTTCAAACTCGGTTGTAACTTGAGTGTTGTTTGACACGGCAGTTTCAGGAACCAGAGTCAAAATCCTCTTGAAGACTTGGTCGAAGCTCACGTCCTGGTCCACGCCCTCAGTCAAAACGTCGTGAACCACAGCAATTGCACTTACGCGTCGCATGGCTTGAGCAAGCGACTCTTTGACCTCTTGCGATTTGGTCTGTCTGGACTGGATTCTAAGCAGACTTGCAACTGTCTGAAGGTTATTTTTCACTCGGTGGTGAATCTCTCTGATTGTCGCGTCTTTGCTTATCAGCTCTCGGTCTCGAACTCGCAACTGGGTTACGTCGCGACAAAGCACAATGGCGCCGTTTCTTTTTCCGTCGCTCATTAGAGGGACCGACCGAAGCGATACTGTCTGGTCCTCGAAGTCAACGTCACTTCTCCAAGCGCCCTTGCCGGTCAAGATTAAGGGCAGGCCTTCATCAACCTGGTTGAAACCAGTCGGCAGAGCGTTTACGGTTTCCGCAAGCAATCTGCCTTCAAGCTCGCCATCGACTCCCGCGGCATTGAACACCGATAGCGCACTGGGGCTTGCGAACAAAACACGACCGGCAGCATCGAGGCGAATCAGCCCGTCATTCGCTCTCGGTGCACCTCGCTTGGGAGCGCTGCCCGATTCTGCTGTTGGGTAGTAGCCCTGAGAAATCATCTTCAGCAGCTCTTCGCCGACCGCCACAAAATTTAGCTGTAATTTATTTGGCATACGAGATTCGCCCAAGTTGGTGTGGCGAGTAATAATCGCAATCGGAACAGAGTCTGTTGATTTATCTGGGGCAAACACCGGGTAGGCCGAGACTCTGCTGGCATTGCCCTCAAATCGCTCAAGCTCCGAGCCAAGTGCTGGCTCCTTCGTTGTCCAAGCCTGGTTTATCCGCTTCGCCCAGTCACTCCTGGGCGAATTACCAATAATGTCTCGATAGAACAAAGTTGGCGCAGCAGCCGGACGAGCGTGAGCCGAGGCCTCAAAGGTAGTTCGACTTGGAACCCAGAGCACCAAGTCAGAGAATGCAGCATCCGCTACAAGCTGCCAATCAGCCAGCACAGCACTGAGCCAGGATTCGCCTTGAAAGTCTTTGACAGCCACAGCTATCAAGTTTACCCGCCCTAGCTGGCATCTAATAGATCGAGGCTCAGCAGTCTTATTGATTCACGGGTCTTGGAGTTTTTAGCACACAGGCACAGCGGCTGTGCTTTGAGTAGGGATAAATCTGCGGCGTGAGTGTCTTCGGTAATAACGGCCCTAATCTCGAGTCTTGCTAAGCGATGCATAGCGTCTCTTAGCTGCCGGTCTGGATTTTTGCCGATTGTCGATGCCCGAACGCGATTTGCAACCGGCCAAAACTCAAAGTCAGCGTTTCGACAGTCCCATAAAAACCTGTTCAATCCGACTGGGTCCGCGGCGAATACACCGAGAGCAAAGTCCGCTTTATCAATAATTGCTCGCGTCGAAGAGTTTCTGGAGACTTCACTTCCGGAACTAACTAGGCCTTGCTCCAATTCCGCCGAGACATCGATGACCACGACATCGAAATGCTCTTTTGAAAACTGTATGAGTACTGCAAGAGATTCGGCGTCTAGCTCGGGCCAGCGACTCGGTGCGTTTAGACCGGTTAGCACTCGAAGGCTCTTCTTTCCAAACTGAATCTCTTCGGTAAGCCGGTGCAATTCATCAAGACTGAGCCTTGAGGTTCGAGCGAGCCTCAGCATTGCGGTTATGCCAGGTCCGGGCTCTGTAAGACCAAGGAATGCGGCAACAGAGGGTCGATAGCTGTCTGCATCAATAATCAAAACCCTGAGATCCATTGAAGACAGCTCAAAACCGATGTTTACCGCAAGAGTGGTTTTGCCGCTACCGGCACTCCCCCAAACTGCTATTACCTTTGCTCGTTGAATTACTGGAGCTCTCGGCGACGCTTTTTCGACTTCTTGTTCATACTCCTTGGGAGGCTTGGGGCTCAGGATGTCGGCCAGAGTCATGGCAGCGGCAAAACATAGATGGGATACCCTGCGGCTACTGCGGCCAGCACCAAAGTGGATTGATCTAGGTTTAGCAAAAGCTCAACATCGGGCGCATCCTCAGCGAACAAGCCATCGCCAAACTCAATCGCCAAAACCTCAGAGACCGAAACAATTCTTTGGGGTACAAATCCGTCTTCGGTCTCAGTCACCTGCCAAACCGACACCACGCTTCCGGCCACAATCGATTCAGCTGGCTTTAGGTTTGGGACGAATCGAATAGCCGTTTGGTCCGGCCTTAGCCCTTTTCCAACCAGTCGCAACGGAATCAACTCCCCTTGGCCAATAACCGCCGTCACGCTGAGACCATCGATTGGCGTGCTGGAAGTGACGTAAGCCTCGCTCAGGCTTCCTAGATCTACTTCGGCGGTACTGATTGCGGCACCAGATACAAGCGTCCCGGTGGGAATCGTCGACGATGCCACCAAATAACTTGGAAGTGGTTTAATCGCGCTTGCGACCACGAGACCGCCGATCACCAATGACGAACTTATTATCAACAACACCCAGTTCGCAGGTCGTGCTCTTAGCCTTTTTGGCATGGGGCCTCCTTATGCAAGGAAGGGTGGCAAAGTTTTCATTCGGCCGTTAGAGGTTTTCCACAGCCGACACTTCGATTAGTGTCACAACCGCAATGGGGCACCAGACAACCTTTCGTTCCGCTGCAATTCGCAACCATGGTCCATGCTCACTTAGAAGCCATCCTTTTCTAACCTGGTTACGCAGGCTGAAATACACCCGCACCGGGTTCCGCTGAGCTGCCAACAGATCACTCAAGGATTTTTGCTGCAGTTCCGGCATCACATTTGCACTGATCATGGCAACTGCATTAGTTGGGAAAACCAAGAGCTGTTGGTTGCCTGTTCCCGCAACAAAGTCGATACCCACCACAAGGCTGCCCAAAAAAGACGTACCTCCTAAATGTTCAACTCGAATCACCTCGGCAATTTTGTTATCTGCTTGCCCAGCTCTTAGGGCTTCAAATTCCGACTCGAGTTCACTGATTATGTCCATGACGGGTTATCTTGCATCAGAACTTTGGGTTATCAAATAGTTATCCACAAATCAGGATATTTGTCTTCCTTTTTTTTCAGCTGGGGACAAGAATTCAGAAAAATATTTGATCGGGGGTTACATGATCGTAAATCAACTGAGCAACACCCAGACAAGTCCTGCAAAGCTTTTTGCCGAAATTTCGACAGCCTACATAGAGATTCTCGCCGGAGTCAGGAGACCAGAGCAGCTGTCTAGATGGCTTAGCGACAAGGCCTACTACGACATCTCGCAGCGATCAATGCGACGCGCTAGACAGCAAGCACTGGTTGGGCCTGGCACTAGACCGACAATAATTCTCAGGCAAAGCAAAATCTTTCCAACCGACAAGGGCGCTTTTCAAGGCGTGGTGTTACTCGAAATTTCTTCTGTCCTGCGAGCCGTTTCCGTCAGAGCGGAAATGGTGCATGGTCGCTTCCGGATTACCGAGATCGTGCTTATCAGCTCTAGTTCTTGAAGAAGGAGCTGCCTTGACCGCCCTGCGCAGGCTTAGGGGGCGCCTGAGATGGCCGCTGAGGGACTTTGGTTCCTCCATCGGCCTTAGGATTAGCTTCCCTACGAACATCGACCTTGCCCTGTTCTGTGGGAGCTGAGTAGGTTAGCTGCGCTGGTTGCTGAGCCTGAACCTCTGGCAAGGATTGCTTTATCTCAACGTTGAACAAGAACTGAACAGCTTCTTCCCTAATGCCAGCCATCATCTCTAAGAACATGGCATAACCCTCGCGCTGGTATTCGATCAAAGGATCGCGCTGAGCCATCGCGCGCAGCCCGATTCCCTCTTTCAAGTAATCCATCTCGTAGAGGTGGTCGCGCCACTTGCGGTCGATTACCGAAAGCATTACGCGCCGCTCGAGTTCACGCATGATTTCGACACCAACCTCGTCGGTCCTGTTTTGATAAGCAATACGTGCATCGCTTAGGACTTCGTCGGTAAGCCATCCAGCCGTGATTTTACTTCTGGATCCAGCTTCTTGGAAGACTTCATCGACCTCGAGCGCAATGGGATAAGTGATCTTAAGCTCGGCCCAAAGCGTCTCGAGATCCCAATCAGCAGAGTTGGACTCCAGCCCTGCAGACTGAACGATTTGGGCTATGACTAAGTCGAGGAACTCCTGGAAGGTCCCAGAGATGTCCTCACCCTGCAAAATCTGACGGCGATCGGTATAGATTGCTTCACGCTGGCGGTTCATTACATCGTCATATTTCAAAATGTTCTTGCGGATTTCGGCGTTACGACCCTCGACCTGGGACTGAGCCGACATGATTGCTCGGGAAACAACCCCGGATTCAATCGCCGAATCGTCAGGCACTGAAGATCGATTCATAAGTGCTGCTGCTGCCCCGGAGTTGAATAGCCGCATCAGGTCATCCGTCAACGAAAGATAGAAACGCGATTCTCCCGGGTCACCCTGGCGTCCAGATCGGCCTCGAAGCTGATTATCGATTCTCCTTGACTCGTGGCGCTCGGTGCCAAGCACGTAGAGCCCACCGACTTCCAAAACTTTTGCGGCTTCGGTAGCGACCTCTTTTTTGAGGCCGTCGAAAACCTCGTCCCACTTTGCTTCGTACTCTTCTGGCTGCTCATCTAATGTCAAACCAATCGTGGCCATTTGCTGCACTGCCAAAAACTCTGCGTTACCGCCGAGCATGATGTCTGTTCCTCGCCCAGCCATGTTGGTGGCAACCGTGACAGCACCGAAACGGCCCGCCTGGGCAACGATTATTGCTTCACGCGCATTGTTCTTTGCGTTTAGCACTTCGTGCTTAACACCTCTTTTTGCCAAAAGCTTTGAAAGGTACTCGCTCTTTTCAACGCTGGTAGTTCCAACCAGCACTGGCTGGCCCTTTTCGTGGCGATCGGCGATGTCCTCAACGACCATTCGGAATTTAACTTCTTCGTTTTTGTAGATTAGGTCGGATTGGTCTTTTCTAACCATCTTGCGGTTAGTTGGGATTGAAACCACGCCCAGTTTGTAGGTGGACATGAATTCGGCCGCCTCAGTTTCAGCGGTTCCGGTCATGCCCGAGATCCTGCCGTAGAGACGGAAGTAGTTCTGCAGTGTCACGGTGGCAAGTGTTTGATTCTCCGGCTTGATTGTCACTCCTTCTCTTGCCTCAATTGCCTGGTGCATGCCTTCGCTGTAGCGACGCCCGGGCAATATGCGACCGGTGTGCTCATCAACAATTTGAACTTCGCCGTTCACAACCACGTAGTCCTTGTCGAGCTTGAAAAGTTCCTTGGCCCGAATGGAGTTGTTTAGAAAAGAGATGAGCGGGGTGTTCGCCGTTTCATAGAGGTTGGTAATACCTAAATAATCTTCGACCTTGTCGATACCGGATTCAAGAACTCCAATAGTTCTTTTCTTCTCGTCTACTTCGTAGTCCTCTTCGGCAATGAGGTCATTGGCGAGCTTTGCAAAAATACCAAACCAGCGGTTCACATCGGCGGCTGCAGGTCCGGAAATAATCAACGGTGTCCTGGCCTCGTCGATCAAGATTGAGTCGACCTCGTCAACCACGGCGAAGAAGTGTCCGCGCTGCACAAGCTCCTGCTTGGAATTAGCCATGTTGTCTCTTAGGTAGTCAAAACCAAACTCGTTGTTCGTCCCATAGGTGATGTCGCACTCGTACTGTGCTCGACGCTCTTGAGGGTCCTGCCCGCTAATAATGCAGCCAGTGGTCATCCCGAGCGCCCGGAAGATTCTTCCCATTAGTTCTGATTGATACTTTGCCAAGAAATCGTTGACTGTAACCACGTGCACTCCGCGGCCCGGAATGGCGTTGAGATAAGAGGCCAAGGTTGCGACAAGCGTCTTACCTTCTCCAGTCTTCATCTCAGCAATGTTTCCGAGGTGAAGCGCTGCTCCACCCATTACCTGAACATCAAAGTGCCGCATTCCAAGAGTTCTCACCGAAGCCTCGCGCACGGCCGAGAAAGCCTCTGGCAACAGGTCGTCCAAAGATTCGCCTGCTGCGTAGCGCTCCCGAAGGGTAGTGGTCTCCGCCTTCAGCTCTTCGTCACTGAGCTCTTTGTAGTTCATCTCTAAAGCATTGACTTCACTTGCAATGCCCTCTAGCTTTCGTACAAGCCTGCCTTCGCCAGCACGCAGCAGTTTGTCTACAAATAATGCCAAGAGTTACTCCTTGATGGTCGAATAAAATTCTAGCTGCTGTTGGCTATGCCTAGCTGAGTGAAATAACACCGTAGCTGTAGGCCTTTCGCCTATAAACTACCGCAGCTTTATCATGTTCAAGGTCGTGATACAGGTAGAAGTCGTGCCCCACCAGCTCCATGTGACTAACCGCTTCTTCTTTGGTCATCGCATTCTTTTCAAACTCTTTCGAGCGAATCACTAGTTGGCCCTCTGGTTCTTCGGGCTGCTCTTGCTTCAAAACTGGAATTTCACCGGTTAGCAGCTGAGAATCGGCAGGAACAATCGCTAGGTCTCTGAAGTCAGATGCGGTTAGCTCGCTCGCCCCGAGACCTTGGTGTTTTTTTTGCTTGTCTGAATACCGCCTGAGTCGCTCAAGCAGTTTTGCGAAGGCGATGTCAAAAGCAGCAAACTTATCCGAAGCCCTGGCCTCGGCCCTAACCACGTGTCCTGGTTCATAAACAGTTAGCTCGACCTGGTCTTCTTGACCGGCACCCTTTGAGTGTTCGTAACGAGTTATTTTTATGTTTAGTTCCTGCGGGCGATGAGCAAACTGCTCAACCTTGCCGGCTTTTTCGGTTACATAGTCCCTAAAACGATCCGAGACCGTGAGGTTTTTCGCTGAAATTCGAAGTTCCATTTTTACCTCCTAGTCGGCTATTTAGCCGTATGACCAAACTACGCCTTTTTTTATGGGCTCGCTCCGGCTTTAGAGGTTTCTCTTGGCTAATACACAGATTCCGGCAACTTCGTAGCCGGCAGCACTCAGAGCTCGGGTGCATTCTTTGAGTGTTGAGCCAGTTGTCATGACATCGTCGACCAGCAATACTCTTTTGGATCCAGGATTAGCCTTCATGGACCCCGACATGTTGGATTCGCGCCCCGGCTTATTCAGCCTGCGCTGATCTCGAACTTGACGGTGAAATCTAAGAGTGTTGCCGGGTAACTGCCGAGGAACCGACTTGTCGCAACCGGTAATCAAACGCGCGACCGGGTCGAAACCGCGTTTTTTGAAGTTCACCCGATTCCTTGGGGGGACACAAATCCAGCATTCGCCAAGAACCTGGACTGCTTCAGCCACCGCCTGCTTAAGGCCGGGAGCTAAGTAATTGATTAGCGCTGTTCTATTTTGATCCTTATAGGCGGTCATAATCCTGGAAATTGGCTCGCTATATTCAGTGGCATACCAAACCGGGGTGACCTCCAACCAAGATAGCGCGACACCAAACGACGGGGTGCAGGCGGCACAAAGTGGACTAGGAGGTGTTTCACATACCGCACATGATGTGGGGAAAACAAAATCTAGAAGGGACTCGAGCACGCAAATAGCTTGAACCCTATTGCAATGTAGGTAAGCAAACTATGGCTTTTTGTTGAAAATGAGTTGAAAAAATAGCCTGTTAGCGAAGTTGGCTGATGCTGGTAACGCCGGTTGCGATTCGACGCCAGCTATTAGCCGAGAAAAGCCAAACCTCACCGGCCTCCGAGAGCATGTAGCTGCTTGCAGATGAGGCAGCAGTGTGCAACTCGATGCCGATGTTCGGAGGCATAGGTAACTGCGTTCTTGGACCCGAGATCGAGTACTCGCTAAAAGCCGTCAGGCCGCTAGCGGTCGTCTCAAGAACACGGATAGAGGCGGGCTCCTGCCACGAGACCGCTATGGGTGTTCCTAGGACCGGTTGAACTCTCAAACCATTATTCAGAGCCAACGGGATTGAATTGGCGTCTCGGAGGACGACCCCGACATCGAGGAATGACTCTGCGTCCTCAGTCTGAATTGACTGAACTACGCGCGTGCCCTCGGGAGCTATGGCCGCCGCTAGCCGTAGTCCCGAAAATGGGCTATCCAGAGTGCGAACAACCGTGGTCCGGTCGTACACCTCCACGGGCAAGCTAGCATCAGAAGGAAAGGCCCAGAGCGATCCAGACTTGTCATATTCAAGCGCTACGACATCTATCAGCGAGCTCAGCTTGATTATCTCAACCCTCAGTGACTGGCTGCTAAGTTCAAAAACACCCTCGGCTGTGGTGAAGGCTACTTGATCGCCGTCGTCGGTAATCGCTATGAGTTTCGGGTTGTAGTTCGCAACCATGGTTTGAGTGCCGTTAAGAGGCATAGAACCAATGCTGGTTAGCGGCTCGACGCCGGTCGGCTTTAGAACGTAGCTAAGGCTCATTTCATTATTGGTCTCCGCGCCTCCCGGCGCAATTTCCTGGAACGCACCATTAACCGAAAGAGAGATGTCGTCGACGCCGGGCAGTTGCAGCAGGGTCGATCTTAATTGTCCAAGCAGGTTCCTCCTGTCCTGCTGTCCGGCAGCAAGTGCGTCCGAATCAAGATCAACTTGAGCGACGCGATTCAGTATTCGTACCGCGCTAATGGTCAGCTGAGTGCCCTCAGGGATTGCCGACCTGACGCCCGAGGAAAGCCAAGCACTTGGTCCTGCCAGCAGCGCATTTACCAGCCTGGTCGGGGTAGAGGTTTTGGTAGGGAACCATCGCAAATCAGGCACCAGACTCTCCGTGCTCGAGTCCAAGAAGTAGACCGGGAAGGCGTTAAACACAACGCTGAAAACCGGCGGAGTAACGACTGTCAGATTAGGAGCGCTTGAGATTCGCCATTGACCATCTTGCAAGGAAACCCTAAATCTAAGGTTGGTTGTAGCTAGTTCAACCGAGTCCTTGTAGCGGCCCTGCTCGTCAATTCTTGCTCCAGCGCTTAGTTCCACGACGACCAAGGACTCCCCTGCCTGGCGAAAAACAGGAGCACCGGCTCTAATTACTGTCTGGTTCTCCGGATTCCAACGCTGAGCGAAATCGTCACTCAAAAACTCTCTCGCCACAGCGTAGTCATTCAGGGGGCTAGTTCCCGCGGCCAAGAACCCCGACACTATCTCTTGCGATGTGGCATTAAAAGACGGTCCGGACGGCGTGTAGTAGGCAAATTCCTGCTGAGCCTCGGGGGCAATATCTGGACCGCTTTGAATATCCAGCTGAGTCGGTATCGAGGCACATCCGGCCAAAACCAAAGAAGTAATAAGAAGAAAGACTTTTTTGATCATGTCTGGACCGATCTAGGCGGAAGGGGTATTGGCGAGTTTCCAATCACGGAGTCTGAACGCCTAGGGAGCGTCAAGCGGAAGCTGGTGCCCTTATTCGGCTTAGACCAGACCTGTAACCAGCCCCGGTGAAGGGTTGCGTCTTCCTTGGAAATTGCAAGCCCCAAGCCAGTCCCACCCACGGATCGTTGTCTAGCTGGGTCCGCTCTCCAGAACCGGTCAAAAACTCGGTCCAGTTGCAGTCGCGACATTCCTACTCCAGAATCCGTGACACAGACCGCAACCGAGCTGGCATTTTGACCAACTTGAACAATTATGGCTCGGCCCTCTCCGTGCTCTACCGCGTTAGAAAGTAGATTGCGCAGCAGTCTTTCGATGCGCTTGGCATCGAACTCTGCCTCGACCGGTCCATTGGGTAAGTCGATTCGAATCTCGGTGCTCTTTGCCCGAGCAAGTGGCTCAATGCTGGCAATCGACGCCCCAACAACGGCGTTTAGATCTTGGGTCTCAAGATCAGCAACCACTGCTCTGGCGTCATAACGAGATATCTCCAAGAGGTCAGCTAATAGCGACTCAAAACGCTCTATTTGGTTTTGCATCAGCTCCGCTGATCTTGAAAGAGCCGGGTCTAGCTTCTCCCGATTTCCAAAAATGACTTCGCCGGCTAGCTTGATAGTTGTCAAAGGCGTTCTTAGTTCATGGGAAACGTCGGCAACGAACCGTTGCTGCATCTTCGAGAGTGAGTCCAGCTGTTGAATCTGTTGCTGCAAGCTCGCGGCCATCTTATTGAAGGATCTTGCAAGCTGAGCCAAGACATCGTCACCACGCTCAACCAGTCGTTCATCAAGTTTCCCTGCCGAGAGCGTCTGGGCAGCGAGAGCTGCCCGCTCCACCGGCCGCACTACGGAGCGGGTAACCAGATAGCTAACCAGCGCGATTAGAGCCAGAAGAATTATTCCGGCAACTGTGATCGCACTCTGAACAAGGGCCAAAGATTGCTGCTCCGCACTCAGATCAAAAACCAGAAAAAGTTCAAAGTTTCCAGCAAGTGGAATTACCACTGGAGCTCCAACCGTAATGCCAGCAACCAGGACGCCATCCTTAGAAAAGCTCACCGGCGTGTAGGTGAGCTTTCCAGCGGATTCACGAACCTGGACGCGCAGCTCTTCAGGAATGGTCTTGAGGTCTAAATCCTGAGAAATCGGCGACTGAAACAACTGCAGCTGAGCTTGCCCGGGGCTTCTAAGAAGAGCTACCTGCCTAGATCCAGATCCGCCCACTATTTCTAAGGATGGAACAACGGAGTTTATAAGAGTCTGCAGGGCAGTTTCGTCATTTACCGAGGCAGCCGATACTGTTCCCTGGACGCTGCTTACCGCGCGTTCTGTTTCGCTAAGCACTTGATCGAGTCGATTTTGATAAAAGCCATTTGCCAACGAGTAGGACAAAAATCCTCCGAGGGTAACGAGAGCCAGTGCACTGAGCAAAACGGTTGCGACCACAGTTCTGGCAGTTAACGATCGCCTAAACAGCGAAATCACAGTGTCTCTGAGCCAGCCCGATATCCGTGACCACGGACTGTCATGACGATCTTCGGGTTCTCTGGATCTTTTTCCACCTTGGACCGCAATCGCTGAACGTGAACGTTCACCAGTCGGGTGTCAGCCTTGTACTGGTAGCCCCAAACCTGCTCGAGGAGCATCTCTCTGCTGAAAACCTGCTGGGGCTTCGAGGCCAAAGTATGAAGCAACTTGAATTCCAGCGGAGTGAGCGAAAGATTCGCGCCCTCTCGTTGAACCTCAAAAGTTTTCGGGTCCAGCGTAAGTCCTCCGACCTGGAGAACCAAAGAATCATCTGGCAGCGGGCGGAGCCTAGCCTTGACTCGTGCGATTAACTCTTCGCCCTTATGGGGCTTCACAACGTAATCATCGGCTCCAGCCTCAAGACCCAAGACAACATCATCGGTGTCCCCTCTAGCTGTCAACATCACAATGGGCACACCGGATAAGGCGCGTATCTGCTTGCAGACCTCAATCCCCGATTGACCGGGGAGCATTATGTCTAGAAGAACTAAATCCGGATTTCTATCTTTGAATATCTCAACGGCTGAGATGCCATCTGCGGCAAAGACCGGCTCGTATCCCGCTCCAGCCAGCACCAGGCCGACCATTTCGCGAAGGGCATCATCATCGTCAATAACCAGTACCTTGTGAATCAAATCACCCTCCAATCACCCGCGATTATCTCCAACAGTAATGGTCAAAGAATCCGCCTCTTAAATGTAGCCTGAAGCGGAGCGGGAAACCTAAGAATTTATAATCGACTAGTTCGCGCACCTAGGAACTTAATCCCCGGACGTGATTGCAGCCAGCGCGCGATCACGAATTTGATGCATCACCGATTCCTGATTCGACTCGACGTTTAGTCTTAGCAGCGGCTCGGTGTTTGAAGAGCGGATATTGCACCACCACCAGACTTCACCATCTTGGTGACTGTAGGTCTTGCCATCGAGCTCCTCGACAAAAGCTCCTTCGAACTCCGCCGCGACCCGCGACTGGGCCCCATGAGCGTCGGTGATGGTTGAGTTAATCTCACCGGATGCAAAATAAGGTGTGTAGTCGGCCGAAATTTCGGACAGGGTCCGATCTTGCGATCCGAGTTCGCTAATAAGGTGCATGGCGGCGAGCATGCCGTTGTCCGCGCCCCAGAACTCACGGAAATAATAGTGAGCCGAGTGCTCACCACCAAACACCGCAGCGGTTGACGCCATTTGGTCTTTGATTAGAGAGTGCCCAACCTTGGTTACCTTTGGGATTGCGCCGTAAGCAGCTATCGTCTCTGGCACTGATTTGGATGTGAGCAAGTTGTGCAGCACGGTCGGAGTCTTTTCCCCCAAAGCCTGAACCCTCAGGATTTCGCGCTTGGACACGATAGCTGCGACCGCAGAGGGAGTCACTGCGACACCTTTTTCATCTACCGCGAAGCAACGATCAGCATCGCCGTCGAAGGCAAGACCCAGATCCGCGCCCGAGGAAACAACCATTTGCTGCAGATCAACAAGGTTTTTCGGATCCAGTGGATTTGCCTCATGATTTGGGAAAGAGCCATCCAGCTCGAAATACATCGGAATTATTTCTATGGAAGCATCATTACCAAGAACAACTGGAACCGTTAGTCCACCCATGCCGTTTGCGGTGTCAATTACTATCTTGAGCTTCCGGATGCCCTGCAACGGAACAAGATTGCGAAGGTAGTTCGAATAGTCGTCGATAACCAATAGGTTCCGCTCCGAGCCAAGAGCAAAATCGGCCGGAATTCCAGTTTCGAAGAAGGCTACCGCCCTGTCTCTAATTGCAGCGAGTCCCGCGTCGAGGCTGATGCCCCTCGCTCCGGCTCGTGAAAGCTTAATTCCGTTGTAGCTGGCAGGGTTGTGACTCGCGGTGAACATTGCGGCTGGAAGATCCAAAAACCCCGACGCGTAATAGTTCATGTCAGTTGAGCAGAGCCCCAACATCACAGCGCTTGCGCCACGCTTCCTTGCGCCAAGCGAAAAGGCTGCTGCGAAACCGGGAGAGGAATCTCTCATGTCGTGCCCGACAACTAATTCTTTACCCTCTAGGTCGAGCTCATCGGCAAATGCGGCACCAAAGCATTCGACAACTTCGTCGGTAAGTTGGCTCCCCACCAGCCCACGAACGTCGTAGGTTTTTACAAATTCATTAAATTTGGTCACTAGGGATCCCCCGTTTAGGTTACCTGCCAAGAATACAATGGCCACATGGCTTCAATCCCGCAAAAAAGAGATCGTCACGGCAGAGGCATGCGCCGTCCGATACCATCGAAACTTTTTCGTCACGGGCTGAGTCGCCAAACTTTTTTCCAAGATGCAGTTGCTGACACTGCGGATTATCTGCGGTCTAGGTTTCCCGAGGAGCTTGGCGCCTTGAATTGGAAGATCGAAGAGGTTCCGCTCCAGGAGCGTCCGGAATCTCTAAACCGTTGGCACACAAAACCCCAAACCATGACCATAATTCTTTACCGAATACCGATTGAGAGAAGTGCAAGTTCTAGGACCTCGGATCCAAGGATTCAGATTGAACAGGCCGTGGTTTCGGCCGCAGCGAGCCTGCTTGGCAAAGAACCCTGGGACTTACTGGAACAGTGAGCTATCGGACACTTACCGACAGCGCGTCTCCAAAGTTTTGATTCTCACGAGGATTTATAACGGCGTAACCAGGCACGTCAATGATCTCTAGTGCCGCGGTAAACTCCGACGCCGAGTTGATCCGAATCGAATCGCCACTTATCGGCAACGAGACTTGAGACAGTGAGTCGATTTCGAAATTCTGGTATTCAACCCTGGTTCCGTTGGTTATCTCTAGGTTCACTATCAAAGCGGTCGAGCCGAAGTTTGCAACGTGCAAACGGGTTTTATAGCTTGGAACCGGAAGAGTTAGATCCGTGAACTGTGATGACTGGGTAAGCCAAGAAAAATCCACCACGGGCGTCAAAATAGTGTTCCTGATACCCGCCAATAAGGGTGTCGTGCTCTCCACCCTGACCAGATAATCGCCATCGGTCAGATCAAGTTCTATCTCGGCAAAGCCTTCGGGCTGAACCTGCTGCCTCAGGACCAGAACGTTGTTGCTTGCAACCGCAGTGATTACAGCTTCAGTTGTTATGTCTCCGAAATTAAACACTCTCAAAACTGGCTTTTCGAAGCCTTCAGATCGAACGCTTAGCCCGGTTATGAAATTATCGTTTGATGGAGCAGGGCTTGGTAGTTGAAGGTCCACTCCACGGGTCGAGAGCCCTGCGGTTGCTCTTTGCTGCATGGCAACGGAAATCGGAACCCCACTGGTTTCAAACGACAGGGCAAAAACAGGTTCTTGAAAAATCACAGAGGACACCGGTAGAACGTCAGTCTGCCCGGCGGCCAAGCTGACCTGTTTTGAGATCTTGCCACCGGGTACCAAGAACTGCAATGACACTAAGGTTTCTGATTCGCTCGGGTTCGACAGCAGCAAAACGGTCTCTTGCCCCAGCGCTGCGGCACCCGAAATGAACCAGCCGCTAAATGCAGGCTGCGAGCATGCGCTTGCCATGAGCCCAAGTGCTCGATCCCTCGAAACACCTTGGGACTGGATCACGGATAGAAGCCCGGTTGATTGGTTATCGCCCTCAGCGACCAGCCTGGAGCCAGTTGTTGTTGTCAGGCCGGGGTCGACAATGAGCTCACCACTTCCTAGAAACTGGTAAACACTCGCCTCACCAATTCGATCTATTTGGCCTAGCTCAATTCCAGACTCACCACCGACTTCAGCAAAAGCCCCGGGACAATAGAGCTCGAGAGGTAGCGGCTCCACAGCAACGTCCTTTAGCACTGGAGTCGCGAATGAGGTCGATACCAACGGAAGCTGAGCCGCCACAATTTGCGAAAGAAGTAACCCGACCAAAGCTATGGCCAGGGCAATGCGCGCTGCTAACTTCACTTTTGCTTCCCCAATCTCTTGGCCCCTCGAATGGAGGCGGGGGTTGGAATTGCCAGCAATAAGAACGCGGCGAGAATCCCAAGCTGAAGGTTCTTATTGCTCGGTGACTCAAGGCTAGATGGGGTGTTGTTAGCAGAGCCGACCACCTGCCACAAATGGCCGTAAGGAGTCTGGCCAGCAGCCTGAAGTATGGTCATTGAATCAATGGCCACTCGGGCAGCGGAAATGCTCTCCTGGTTGTCTCCTTGAAGCAGGACAAAATCAATACCAAGGCTCGAGAGAAGCTCCTGAACTCCAGAAGGGTTACCTGCAACCAGCGAGCCACTCAATTGGGCAAGCTCATTCGCAATGGGGCTGGCCGGTAGCAGAAGTTGGTAGGCCAAACTTGTCTGCTCCAGGCTCCTGCCAGCTCCCCAGAGCAGTTCGACGTCGAGCTGATTTCCGTTGGCATCAATTCGGAGTGTTCTTATCCCCTCATCAACCTCAGCTGCCGCGACAACTAACGCAGGGGCCTGCCGCTGGGACCCGAAAGAAACTTGGCTAAGCGCCAACGGTCCGAGAACAAGCCCCGAGGCAACAGCTCCAGCACTTGCGGCGATGGAAACCGCGGTGATTGCCCACTTGCGCTTAAGACCGTCCAAGAACAATCCAGCCCCGACCAGCAGGGCCGCCAAGCTAAGTGCCTGCAGAGCGAAAGTGCCAGCGATTGGCTGATAAACGCTACCAACCCCCAAGATAATCGCCACGACCCAAGAGCTGACCGAAACCGCCAGTCTGGCCCCGAAAAGACTTGCTACCGCACCGATTCCTGCAACCCCAAGAAAGATAAGAGCAGTGACTGACTCATGTAGGCCTGCAGGAAGCAAAAACGCCGAGCCAGTGACAGTAAGAAGAGCAAACTGATTTTGCTCAATAGCCAGTAACACCCACGGGTATATAAGAACCGCTCCGGGTAGTGCAAACCAACTCAGAATCGGTAGCTTGCGGATGTTATTGAAGCCAAGAGCAATGCCGAAGATCACGAACAAGACAAAGATTATCGGGTTACTTACTGCTATCAAAGCAGCCAACAAGCCAGCCAGTCCCACCCAGCGCCAAGCCCGTGACGAGTTGTAACTTGTGGCCGCCTTTATAAGAACGAATGTCAGCCAAGGTGCCACAGAAATTGTGACCAAATCCGCCACGCCGGCCATGGCCTGAACCATCAGGACCTGAGGGCTCAGTGCAAACACGAGACCGACCAAATTTCGAACCCATACTCGCGCAATGAACAAGCTGGTCAGCACCCAGAAGCCTGCAAACCCGATGCTGGGAGCCACGAAAACAAAAATGGCCAGTGCCAAACTCGGGTTAGAACTTAGGGTCAATCCAAAGACAGATAGCACCCAGTTGAATGGATCTGTCGGCAAGTCAATGCCTGATAAGTAGGGCACATTCGCCAGAGCCGTAGCCGACCAAATCGATCCTAACGAGTCGCCGATTGGAACAAGTCTCCCCGCATAGATGGCGCCAACTGGCAAAAGTGACCAGCCAAAAATAAGCGGCACCAAGCCCAGCCAAACTGACCCGCTAGCGAATAGGCCTTTCGCGGTCGACTCTTGGGCTTCGATTACGTACTCAAATTTGGCTTCTCGGCGCTTTTTTCGTTGAGCTCTTGTCGCCAGAAAATCCCTCAATGGCCGAATCTTTCCCAGGCCCCGAACTCTCTTGCGAGCCCTCAGCCTTGAACCAACGGTGAACCATGCCCAAAGCCAGGCAGCGAACTGACCAAATATTCGAGAGGGCTTTTTTGTAATCAGGTTTTGAGGGATCGAAATCAAGGCTACGAGCGGAAGTGCTAAATACATAAGAGGTAAGAGCATTGCCGGAGCAAGTATGCCGGCCAGATGAACGTGCGCTTTTGAAAGAGCTTGGGTTCGACTCCCGCCAAGCCACTTTCGAGTCCGTTCTTGCTGCATGGATAGGCCTGCGTGCAAGACCCTGGCTCGTGGCTCTACAACCACTCGGAATCCAGCAACTCGAGCTTGCGCGCAAAACTCTATGTCTTGGGCAAACACCGGTGCGGTGTCATTCAGGCCACCGAGTTTCTGCCAAAGACCGCCTGCAACCAACATTCCAGCCGTCGAAACCGCAAGGGTGTCTCTTGAGTCATCGTGCTGACCTTGGTCATATTGATTCTCGACCAGTAAAAAAGGCTTGCCCGTTGGGGTGACAGTGATTCCGAGCTGTTGGATGCGGATTTCATTTCCCCACTCCAAAAGCTTCGGTCCTACGATTGCCACCGAAGGTGACAATTCAGCCGCGCTTGCAAGCATTTGAAGCGCTGTGGGTTCGGGGGCGGAATCGTCGTGGAGTATCCAGAGCCAACCGGGAACAGCCTTTAGAGACTGGACGCCGGATTCAATCGCAGCGCCTAGTTTGATGTCACCGGGCTCAACAACTGAAAACCCGAACTGCTTCGCTAGCTCCGAACAGGCCGGGTCCGCACTGGTTTCAACCACAACTACTTGCTCGATTGAGTGGGTCTGAAGTGACAGCGCTTTCAGGGTGGTAGCTAAATAATCAACCGCCCCGTGTGAGACGACAACTGTCGCTACCGAGAGCGTTGACACGGGTTGTTAGGCGGACTTGCGCAGACGGCGACGTTCACGCTCAGAAAGTCCACCCCAAATGCCAAATCGCTCATCATTTTGCAGTGCATATTCTAGGCACTGAGACCTAACCGAACACTGCGAACAAATCTTCTTGGCGTCTCTAGTCGATCCGCCTTTTTCGGGAAAGAAAGCTTCAGGGTCGGTTTGTGAGCAAAGAGCATCCTCTTGCCAGCCGAGGGGGTTTCCTTCAGAATCGCCGTAGGCGCCGGCAACCCCGAGACGAAGCACATCGACGAACCAGTTAGTGGGCACTTGACCGCGCTGTTCCATGCTCATTCCCCTATCTCAAGAAATCTATTGATGTAATTACACCGTTGTAAGTATGTTGCTGTCAAGTCGAACAATTTACCAAATTTCCTTTTTGTTCATAAACCCTCAAGGTACCCTTTAGGCATGAAGCTTCTTTTGACGGGGGGCGCTGGTTACATCGGCGCTCATGTTGCCGCGCTGGCCGAACGCGAGGGTCACTCTGTGACGATCGTCGACGATCTATCGACAGGCATAGCCAACAGAGTTCCTGGGCCCGTGGTGGACATTAACCTCGCCTCTCCGGATTCAGTTGAGAAGCTCTCGAGGCTGATGAGAGACACTGAATTCGACGCCGTCATACACCTGGCGGCCAGAAAACAGGTTGGGCAATCGGTACAGATTCCCGAGCAATACTTTTTGGATAACATCGGCGGACTGGCGAATCTCTTGCTCGCAATGCGACAAGAAGATCAACAAAAATTGGTGTTCTCCTCCTCCGCTGCAACCTACGGAATGCCCACCCTCGATGTAGTCGACGAGAACTACCCCGGCGTGCCAATAAACCCCTATGGACAGACCAAACTCATCGGGGAATGGATGGTCAAAAACGCTGCCAACTGGGGTCTCAGGGGCGTAAACCTTAGGTATTTCAACGTGGCTGGGTCCGAGTCTAAAAAGCTCGCAGATACCGCAGAACTAAACCTAATTCCAATTGCCATCGCTCAGCTCAAACGCGGAGAGCAGCCAATTGTCTTCGGCACCGACTACCCGACACAGGACGGAACTTGCATCAGGGATTACGTTCACGTCGAGGACCTGGCAAAAGCCCACCTAATGGCAGTGGACTACCTAGATATGCCTGTTCAAGAGTTTGCCACCTTCAATGTGGGAACCGGACAAGGAGCATCCGTGCTCCAGGTTTTAGGGGAACTTAGAAAAGCATCAGGGATTGAATTTGAAGAAGTACTAGCCGACCGCAGACCAGGTGACCCACCGAGGTTGGTTGCGAGCACGGACCGCATTGAAAAGATATTTGGTTTCAAGGCGTCGTTTGGCCTAAAAGAAATTGTGAAATCCGCATGGGATGCGGCTAACTAGGGACTTTTAGCACCTGACCGATTCGAATATAATTCGAATTATTGATTCCATTTAGCTTGGCCAGAGCCGAAGAGGAAACTCCAAGCTTTCTGGAAATGCCCCAAATTGTGTCGCCCGAAACTACGGTGTAAGTTTTTTGGACTTCCGGCTCGTCTGGCTCCCGGGCTTGAGGAACATTCGTGTTATCAGTCGAGGTTGGAATCTTTAGCAGTTGACCAATGGAAATTCGGTTTGGGTTTGAAATCGAGTTAAAGCTCTGCAGAGCGGAGCTAGAAATTCCAAACTTCGAGGCTATCCGCAGAAGCGTGTCTCCCGACTGCACTCGGTATTCCACGACAGTCGCGGCTGGTTCTGGCTCAGGAGTTGGCTCCTGTTCCGGCGCAACATCAGGCGCTTGCTCCTGCTGGCTAGTCGAGCCTGACTTTGGAATTCTGATGAGCTGACCAACCGAAATTAGGTTCGGATTCGAAATTGAGTTGTACTCCTGCAGCAGCGCTGCAGTCACCCCAAAGCTTGCTGCAATCTTGTTCAAGCTGTCGCCCGAAACCACTCGGTATTGAATCTCGCTAGCACCCTCGGCCTCGGAATCAGCGGCCGAATCTGTTGATGAGCCGTTATCTGGCTTGGGAGTGGTTTCAGGGGTTGGCTCAGGATCGACCGGAATCACCTCGGGGATTGTTCCCACAAAAGTAAGTTCGCCGAAACCTCCAGATGGTATGCCCTCCAAGGACGCCAGCTGAACGGTTGCCGGGGCAGTTCCTGCAGTTGGTATCCGATCAGAGAAGTAGTTTGTCGCCTGGATGTAGCCGGGGCCATCGCCTCTAAGCCGCGCAAGATGGTCCCAAGACGAAACTCGCTGCTTGGTGCCGTCCTGAATCAAGTAAATAATTCCATTATTTGTCCGAATAAACTGCCCAACCGAGCGGGTTGAAAGCTGAAGCGCCGCGCAAGTATTCGTGGAAAGCGGGTACACGTTGCCTGGAAACTCCGCGGCGGCCCCTGGCGAAGTGGGATAAAGAATTCCGCGATCCAACAGGTACACCTCGCCGTTGCACTGAACCTTGCCGGAGGTGAATCCTGTCCGAGTTTCAAGCCCAGCAAGGTCAGAACTACTTATAGTGAAAGTCTTAGATTTCGAAACGCTAGTTGCCTGAGCTGAAGATGCAAGTTTGATCTTATTTGTCAGATCGTCTACCAAATAAAGAGTTGATGAGGAACGCGATTTAACTATCGCGCCCGGCGCAATGGCTTCTCCCACTTTCTCAACGGTGTTGATTGCGGACTGAGGTAACTCGATTGCTTTTGGCTGACCTATTAGAGACAGGAACATCCCAATCATGTTCTTGTCACTCGATATTCTTCGCTCTGCTGACTGAACAAAGTAAGAAAACTTGTTGCCTGCCGATGTGATGACGGCTGGGGCGGCCAGAGCCGCATTTACAGTTGGCATCTTGGCTAAGAACGCCTCAGAAACAGTCACTATCTGATCGGTCCAATTTTCAGGATCTGTCACTGGAAGTTTTCCGGCAGAAGTAATTACAAAGGTTTGTCCGGACTCGCTAGCGACAAAGCCTCTGATTTGGTCTGGAGCCAGCGTCGACTCAATGGCCTGGAGATCAATTGCCGAAGGAGCCTGATCAAACCACTTAGCAAGTCCAGTTGAGGTCACCAAAGACGCATTTAGAAGGTAAGTTTTGCCCCCGGATGCAATGGCCCTTTGTGCGCTGCCAGCGACGGTAAACATGACCGACTCGGATGCCAAAGCGGCTCCCGGTGAGACTGAAACTAGCTGTTCAATTGTCATTGGAGTCGCATTGACTGCCTGCCCGCCGACCGTCTGCAATGCAAGGTCATCTACCACCACTCGAGAGCTTGCGTTCTCGATCCAGTAGCGGTTGCCATCCTCGGTTTGAACCAAGCGGGTAAGAGCTCCACCATCAATAAAGGTATTTAGCTGCAGCGAGCTCAAGGCGATAGTGACGTCGCAATTAGCGCCGAACTGAGCCGCTATCTGGCAATCCGCCACTGAGTACTTAATGCCATCTACCAGTAAGAATTTTGCTCCAGAATCAGTGTCGGAAACAAGTTGCGTGGCCTCACCGCTAGTCGTAAAGCTCTCCAGGTAGGCAGAAGAAATTTCGCCAATTGGACCTAGCGGCCGAAGGGCGGCAAGCAGCCTCGAATCGCTAACCAAGAATTTCTTGTCATTCACGATCAAGAATGTTTCTGTCTCGGCGGCCTGCAGAAGATATCCGCCACCAATGGGTGACCCAAACCAGTCGTGGTAATAGCGCCAAAAGTTCCTGTTGCCATAGGCGGAACAGCTGTCGCCTGACCCATACATGTTGTCCAAAGCCGCCTTGTTGGGCGTGTATGGAGTGTAGTAATAGAGGTTCGCTGTTGCCTGGTTTTTCAGCTCGAAGCTTTTGGTTCCACAAGATGACTTGGGGTTATAACGCATCGAAACAGTGCGTCCAGGCTTCCAGTAGGTGAAAGAGCCCTCGGGGTTTCCGTACCATCGAAGCTGTTTAGCCGCTCGGTAGAGCTGGTTGAAAAGCCCGACATAGACCTTTCCACAAATTCCTGGGTCCGAATCCGGGCAACCAAAACCCATTGCCGCGCGGTACATGTAAGAGGTTGGCTTGGTCGAAGTGACCAATCCCTGCTCTTTCTGAAGCTTTGTGATTAACACTTTTGGGTTGATTCCACAGGCCACAGCAACCGCATAGATGACCTCGGCTGCACTGGCCGCTGGGTTTGCTGTAATAGCCGAACAGGGTCCAACCTCGCTTGAGGTCGTGGCTGGAGCATCTGGAATCTCACTCTTGACGCTCTTTAGGCAATCAATGGCAGGGTCGGTTGATCTGCAGGCAGAGACTCTGGAATCCAAAAATTGCTGAATCTCGTTCACGGTCATTGAACCGAAGTCAAAAAATACGCTGTCGCTAATAATCAAGCCCGGGTCAAAAGCGCTTGCTGGTGGCGCAGCTTGAGCCGGCGCCATAGCAATCGGCATGGAAACCAACCCGACAATAGCCATCAGGGAGGCAGTAAATAGACCAATGAGCTTTTTTAGCACTAAGGAATCACCACCGAGCTAGCGGCGGATGTGCCGAGGTGAAATTCTGACTCATATTTGACGGTCACGATTCCGGAACCAGAGGGCAGCTCAGAGAGCGGAAATTCAATTGGAAAACATTGAGTGTAGTCAGAGGCGGACTGAGCCGAAACCTTGACCGTTTTTTCAACATCAGATCCGATAAACCTCATTGTGCAAGTACCACCCGACTCGGTAATGCCCGGCACCTGCGCTACGACCTCCAGCATGCCGGTATCCGAATAGGCCTCGGCAATCAAGATCACCACGTCAACGGGTAGCTGGTTTATGTCTGGCTCAGAAGTTTCGGTTTCCTCGGGGGTCGCTGAGGCTGTTGGTTCTTCCGAAGCTTCTGGTTCGGCCGAAGTGACCGTTTCCTGATTCGTCTCAATGGTGACTGCGGGCTCTTCAGGCAAAGCTGTGGCACCCCAGTTTGGATAGAAAACACCGCAACCGGAAAGCACTAGGGAAGCAAAAATCAGGCTCACACCAACAAATAATTTGCGCATAGCTAACCTCCCAGACACCCTCAACCTTAGGTTGAGATACTCCAAATAGGCTGAGCGTTCTCGCGTTTTGAGCAAATGTAAATCAGCTGAGAATTAGCTGGTTAGAGGCTCTTCTTCAAGCTTTGATTCTTTTGCTCAACTTGCTCTGCAATCGATGTTCGGTAAGCATCGAGCTTTGCTCCCAATTCTGGTGTCGCTATGGCCAAAATCCTTAGGGCAAGCAGGCCTGCGTTCTTGCCTCCGTCAATCGAAACGGTGGCCACTGGAACCCCGGCCGGCATCTGAACGATGGATAGCAGCGAGTCCATGCCGTCTAGGTTCCCCAAACTAACCGGCACGCCGATTACTGGCAGTGATGTCATTGAGGCAATCATGCCGGGTAGATGGGCCGCACCGCCGGCGCCCGCGATGATCACCTTGATACCGCTATTGCTAGCGTTCTTGGCCCAGTCGAGCATCTTTTCAGGCGTCCTGTGAGCGCTGAGAACTTCGACTTCGGCATCAAGACCAAACTCCACAACTACGCTGTTCGCCTGCTCCATGATTCGCCAATCCGAATCAGATCCCATAACTATCGCTATTTCTGCCATGCGGTTTTCTCCCTAGTTCTCAGTTTTACTTTATGCGCTAATCGGACTTGTACAGAAGTTTTGCAGCTTCGTGACAAGCCGCCAATAACTCGCGATGATTTTGACCCAGAGCGGTAATGTGCCCCATTTTTCGACCCTCACGTGGCGCTTTTTGGTAGGAGTGAAATTTGAGATGCGGAAACTTCGCCATGGCGCCGGCATAGTTTTCAACCAGTGTGTTTGTCGAGTCCACGCCGAGCAGGTTGACCATCACGGAGCCGCCAGCTACCAGCTCAGTATCTCCGAGTGGAAGATCCAAAACCGCTCTTAGATGCTGTTCGAATTGGCTGGTTTTAGAACCCTCGATTGAGAAATGGCCGGAATTATGAGGGCGCATTGCAAGCTCGTTTACCAAGAGATCCCCGCTTGCGGTTTCGAACATTTCAACTGCCATAACTCCGAAAACCTCTAAACCTTGGGCAATCTTGCTAGCTATCTCCTTAGCACCCAAGCTGTCCACTGGACCCGGTGCGGGAGCGATAACTTCTAAGCAGACACCGTTTTTCTGCACGGTCTGGACGGTGTCCCAGGATCGCAGTTCCCCCGATGGATTTCGTGCAATTAGCTGCGCGAGCTCTCGAACAAATGGCACTTTTTGTTCGCAGAGTAACGCCCCGCCAAATTGTTCAATGTCTTCTAGCCAATCGGAGACCTCAGATGTTTGGCTAATTACCCTCACACCCTTGCCGTCGTAACCACCGATTGGGGTTTTCACGACAATCTCAGGGCCATTGGCCTCGATGAATTTCTCAATATCGGCTGCTGTCCTAGCCGCCGCCCAGATCGGCACGGGAAGACCCAAGTTAGTAAGGGCGGTTCGCATCGCCAGCTTATTTTGAGCAAAATGCAAGGAAGCCGGCCCCGGCCTGACTTTTACACCCTTAGCGACGAGTTTTTCCAACAGAACAATCGGAACATGCTCGTGATCGAAGGTTATGACATCCACCGTGGCGGCAAATCTGGCCAGCTGATCAAAATCTGTGTAGTCACCAACTTGGGTGGTTGCGTAGTGAGCGGATGAGCCTTCTTGCTCAGCAAAGACTTTCAGTTCAACACCCATTGCTATTGCAGCCGGTTGCATCATTCGGGCAAGCTGACCGCCGCCTATTACTCCGACCGTTGGCATACTCTCTCCCACCTAATTGACTCTAGTTTCGCAGATGCCAAACGTCAGCCGCTGCTAAAGCCACCGGTTCGGGGGTTTCAACAATCAATCTTCCGGTCTCATCAATTGCAACGGCGACCCCGTATAAGTTCTTGCCACCTGGTAATTCAGCTCGGATTCTTGTGCCCAAGGTCCCGCAGCGAGTCAGAAGCTCAGCCTGAAATTGGGCTATGGCGGCTTCGGGGTTATCAGTAAGACGGGACCAGTAGCTCTTTAGTTCGGTTGCAATTGCAAAGAGCAATTCAGCCTTCTCCATTTTTAGCCCAAGCTCTTCAAGAGAAGTTGCGGTGTCCGGGGAGTGCTCTTGAGGCTTTATGTTGATGCCGATGCCCAAAACCACCGTATTTAGATCGACCATCTCGGCCAAGATTCCAGAAAGCTTTTTGCCGTCAACCAGAAGATCGTTTGGCCACTTTAAGCTGACCACCAGTCCGTGCTTTTCCAAAGCTGAACCAAGTGCAAGGCCAGCCATAATTGTTATCCAGTCGGTCTGGCGAGGGCTTGTGGGCCTGAGCAATATTGAAACCGCCAACGACCTCCCGGTTTCAGTCACCCAGTTTCTGCCCAGCCGCCCTAGTCCTGCGGTCTGCTTGTCTGCGGTGACTGCAAAAAATTCTGGAGTGTCAGGGCCAAGTCGACGCAAGAGTTCTTTATTGGTCGAATCAACCTCTGCAAGCTCGACAAGACCGGCGAACTGCCCCTTAGAAATTGAAGAATCCATTCCCTAAATGATATCGCACCGTGACTATTTGTAGGTATCAGAGACATAACTAGTGGTTTCGTTGTATGAACTATGCAAGATAGGTTCGTTCAAGACCGATAAAGTTAGGCAGACGCAAAGGGGCACACGTGGCTGAGAAACCAGATCTATCTACCACCGCAGGGAAGTTGGCTGACCTCCGCCAGCGCTACCACGAGGCAGTGCAAGCCTCTGGCGAAGCTGCCGCAGTCAAGCAACACGCGAAGGGTAAGAACACAGCACGCGAGCGCATCGAAATGCTTCTTGACCCGGGCTCATTTGTTGAGCTGGACGAATATGTCAGACACCGCTCGACTGCCTTTGGCATGGATGCAAAGCGCCCCTATGGAGACTCCGTTGTCACCGGAATAGGGACAATTCACTCACGGCAAGTGGCGGTTTATTCTCAAGACTTCACTGTCTTCGGTGGCTCACTCGGTGAGACAGCTGGAAACAAGATCATCAAGGTGATGGAGCTCGCGATAAAGACTGGTGTTCCCTTGATTGGAATACTGGACTCGGGTGGAGCCAGAATTCAAGAGGGTGTAATTGCCCTAGGCAAATACGGCGAGATTTTTCGACTAAACACAATGGCCTCTGGGGTAATCCCCCAGATTTCTCTTGTCATGGGGCCTGCTGCGGGTGGAGCGGTTTATTCACCAGCACTCACTGACTTTGTGATCATGGTCGATAAAACATCCAACATGTTTGTAACGGGCCCCGACGTAATCAAAACTGTGACCGGTGAAGATGTCGGCATGGAAGAGCTGGGCGGAGCTAGAACTCATAATGAAACCTCTGGAGTCGCCCACTACTTGGCCGACAACGAGCAAGACGCAATTGACTTCGTGCAGTCTCTAGTCGGCTACCTGCCGGAAAACAACCTTTCAGATTCGGTGACCTACCAATCCGAATCCGAACTTGAAATCACAGAAGCAGACCGGCGTCTAAACCAGGTGATCCCTGATAGCCCAAACCAGCCATACGACATGAAGGTAATTATTGAGTCCCTGGTCGATGAGGGTGAATTCTTAGAAATTCAGCCGCTCTTTGC
Organism: Candidatus Aquiluna sp. IMCC13023; assembly: GCF_000257665.1. GTDB lineage: Bacteria > Actinomycetota > Actinomycetes > Actinomycetales > Microbacteriaceae > Aquiluna. Next base: position 358,851 of record NZ_AJKR01000002.1, on the reverse strand, counting down.
CCCCAACATACTCATTGGCTTTGCCCGTATCGACGGCAACTCAGTTGGCATTGTTGCAAACCAACCAATGCAAATGGCTGGAACACTGAACATTGATGCCGGTGAAAAGGCCGCCAGGTTCGTAAGATTTTGCGATGCGTTCTCGATCCCAATCCTTACCTTGGTCGATGTTCCCGGATACCTGCCCGGAACCGATCAAGAATGGGCTGGAGTAATTAGGCGCGGTGCGAAGCTGCTCTACGCATATGCCGAGGCAACGGTTCCGCTCGTGACAATCATCACTAGGAAGGCTTATGGCGGGGCCTACATCGTCATGGGTTCGAAGCAACTGGGTGCCGACATAAACCTTGCTTGGCCAACAGCGGAAATCGCCGTCATGGGCGGCCAGGGTGCCGTGAACATTCTGTTTAGAGACAAGATCAAAGAGGCCGAAGAGCAAGGTTTAGACATTGCCCAGGTACGAGACCAGCTTGCCAAGGAATACACCTACAACGTGGCAAACCCATTTCTGGCCGCAGAGCGCGGTGAACTAGATGGCATTATCGAACCAGCCGCTACACGATCAGCCATCGTTAGAGCGCTTCGGGCTCTAAAAACAAAGCGAGCAAACCTTCCTCCGAAAAAGCACGGAAACATCCCACTTTGATGCGCCAATATTCCGAACCTGAAATTCAAGCTCTCATCCAAGCTAAAGGCGGCGACGAGCAGGATCAAGCTGCAGCGATTGCGGTTGTGACTCAGTCGATTATCGAATCAAGACGCCTAGGTCGGATTGCAACAGGGGCACCAAAATCCTCCTGGAACCCTGGCAACGGTCAGCTTCGCGGTCAGCATATTGGCAACTGGGTAAATGAGTTTCGTAAATAACCGCTTATTGCCACTCAACGATCTTTGAGACGAGACCCCAAGTCAAGCCAAACTTGGATCAAAGCCTTAGGAAGATGTCTTGACTGGCCCTACTAGAGTCAGATGCAAACAGGCTCACAGTCCAAGTTTCCCCCGCCACGCTGCGAATTACGACTTTCCCCACTTTGATACCACTCAAGGCATGTGAGAGTTCTTTGAAAATGCGCTCCCTCTCCTCGTCCTCCAGCAAGTCCATTCCTCCGTCGTCGGACAACTGCACCCCTACACCTCTTGAACGGGCGCTCAAAACTGCCGCTATCAGAACTGCATGCTGAAGGCCTTTGGCTCGAATCTGGTCTCGGATTCCCGCCTCGGCTAACAGTAATTTCTTAGAGTCCGAGGATGTCATTTTTCCGTCTTTCTGCTGAATCAGCTGAAGAAGGGGCAGTGAGGAATCCAGAGTCCTTTTTAACCGCAAGAGAGGTTCCGCTCTCTCAACGCTTAAGGTTTCACTATCTAAATTGACGGCCAGTCTCCACTGCAGAAATTCACCGGACGATTTTTGGGCTTTCCTTAAAGCCATTGCTGCTCCTTGAGAGCCCGCGACTATGGCAAACGAACCAAGTGCCCCAGTGGCAAGAAGGACTTCCAGACCACCCCATAGATAGATGTAGAGCACCATGGCGATCACTCCCGCCCATGCCATTACTATCTGGTTGCGCCAGGCAAGAACCGCCATGACTGAGCCGACCCCCGCCACGAACCAAGTGGGGTCTTGATGCTCTGTGTTGGTACCGGTCGCATACAGCGACAAGGCAGGGATAGCCAAGGCTGCGAACACAGCAACGACGGTCATTGCAGTTGGAAGTCTAAGCTCGCTTGTAAAGCGAGTTGTCAAAAACAGAACCGCGACGTACGAAAGCAAAGCTGCTGCAGCCGGGGCTGGTCTTTCATATTCTCCGAAATGTATCAGTCCGAGAACAGCATGGTAATAGCCAAAAGTCAGAGCGAAAATGGCCGCTCGGCCATGGGGGACGCTAATCAATTTGGCCACCTCATTGACACAACAGTGCCGACACCAGGGGCGGATTTTATTTTGGCGACCCCACCTACAAGAGCCATACGGTTCACTATTGATCCGCGAATTCCAAGTCGGGCCCGAGGGATCCGATCTAACCTAAAGCCCTTGCCGTTGTCGACAACCTGGACGCTAATTACCGATGCAGCAGGTGAGTTCAGCTTGAGTTCCAAATCCGTACACTTCGCATGTCGCTCTGCGTTCTCTATTGCCTGAAGGGTCGCCTCCGTGATTGCCTGCGCGGCCTCCATTGGAATTGGATCCGACCCCGAGACATACACAGAAACTCTAATTCGGGAACTATGCCGAAGAGCGGCCTTCCTGAGGGACAAAAAGAGACTAGATGGTGTAGTGGTCCCTAAAGGTACGGAACCTGCTTGGATCTTGGCGATACTGTCAACCGCCTCGGAAGCCAGGCTCACTGAGGCCAGCTGCTCCGATGGCGTGCTTGCGGCAGCTGCGTACAAGAAGGTGTGCAGCACCTTGTCGTGCACCAATGCGCTGACTCGTTGCTCCTCTCTTTCGACAGCATCGACCCTGGCTCTTTCAAGGGCACTGGCAAGATAACTAGTGTGTGCAAAATCGACCTCATTTGCCCAGTTGAGCATAAGCGACACCAGGCCTCCCACGCCAATCGTAAGAAGAGCAACATAAACGGAGCCTTGAAGAGCCTCGCCGAGGCTCGCCCCCCCAACGGACTCAAACGTGCTAACGGCCGTCCATGCGGTCAAAAGAATCACCAGATAACTCAAGAAGCTGACCCGAAGCCCGCACCGTAGGGCCAGACTTAGGGCCGCTAGACCCACGTACCACCAGACCCACGGGAGGTCGTAATCGGAGGTAGCAAATGTATCTAAAGTCATCACAGGCAACAAGAAGACAGATAAAAGGCCAATGAAGCCGTGGGCCATAAGCATGACGTTGTTCCCTCGCCCCATCCAAGCGGTCACATTTATTGCCAAAACAATTATCCAAACAAGCACCATAATGACATCGGCTAGCACGCTGAAGTGCTCCCACTGAGCGGCTTGCTTCGACCACAACTCCAGAGTAAGAAACACCAAAATACCTGCGTAAGATTTTCTCGTAAAGTTCTCTAGCTTGCCCCTAGCGGCAGTGGAGGGAGTGTTCATGATTTAGAGGAATTCGCCGGAAATTAAGCCGTCTTCAATTGCTAGACGGTAAAGATCCACTTTGGTTCCAGCCTCTCGTCCGAGCCGCGCGTACTTCACTCGCACCCGATCGATATGTTCTTTAGCCGAGCTCTGCTTAATGTCTAGCTGGGCAGCAACCTGCTTGAGGCTCATGCCTGATGCGTAAAACGATAGAACCTCGCGCTCTCGAGCGGAAAGATTTGCATCCTTGAAATTTGCATCGGCATCGATCATCGCGCTGGTTTCGGGGTTGTTGATTATGGCGCCGTCAGCCGCAAGTCGAATGATCTCTGCTAGGTAGGCCAGTGGCTGGGACTTGGGAACAATTGCCACCGCTCCCGCTCTGAGAGCCAACCGCATTAGGTTGGCCTTGTCAGCGATGCTGTAAACCAAGACTGCGCTGCCCGCAGCGATCAACTGAGATACGTTCTCCGCGACCAATGAGCCGTCTGCCAAGGACAGATCCATTACGACGACTTGGCACTCAAGGCCATTGATCTTGGAGATTAGCTCTCGGACGGTTGCTGCTTCTCCGACCAACTCCAGGTCGCTGCTCGCACACATGCCAACAAAGCCAAGGCGGACCGCCTCATGGTCATCGACGATTGCCACTCTTACATTTGAAGGGTCTATCGCCAAACTAGCCATAGTGCTAACTTAGCGCGCTAGCGCAACAACTGTTTCGAAATGGTGGGTGTGAGGGAAAATATCAAAGGCCCGCATGGCCTTCACGTTGTAGCCAGCATCACCGAGAGTCTTTAGGTCTCGAGCGAGCGCAACCGGGTCACACGCTACGTAGATCATGTTTCTTGGGCTCAAGCGAATTAGCTGTTCGACCACCTTGTTCGCGGCTCCGGAACGAGGTGGGTCGAGAATAATTGTGTCGAAGGTACCAGCGGTCTGAGATCTTAGAAATTTCAGAACATCAGCCTGATGGAAGCGAAGGTTATCTAGGTCGTGAGACGAACGCTCCCCGTCGGCAATTGCCTGCTTGGAAGATTCGATGGCCAAGAATTTAGCTCCGTCAAACTGCGCGCTCAAAGTCGCGCTAAATAAACCCGCGCCAGAATAAAGGTCCAGGTTCTGCTTTTCTGGATCAAGATTTAGTAATTTTGCGAATTCGCTAACGCAAGAAGTCAAGAGCTCTGGGCCCTTGACGTGTGCCTGCCAAAACGAGCCTGGGCTCAGGCGGAAAGTTCTTCCGGCAACCCGTTCGATTAGTTGCTGGTCGCCATTTACTTTTTTATCGATCAGCCATTGGCTATTGCCAGTGTTGCTTGCGGCGATTTTTATCTTGTCAACGCCATTGAAGTTTTTTAGATGCAGGCCTAGTTCTTCTATTTCCTTGACGGCTAGTGGTAGATCGCGAGTGAAGACAATTTCATTGGTCCGTATTTTCGAGGGCCCCGCGGTTCCAGACTCATCAACGTTCAGCTGAACTCGAGTGCGGTAGCGAAGTCCTTGATTCTCCTGATCACCTGGAGCGGCTTCGACAACGACCTCAGACTCGATTCCCGCCATGCGAGAAAGAACTTTCTGAAGCACTTGCGTCTTTAGCACTCGCTGATAGGAGAGTTCAATGTGCCCAAATTCAGCTCCCCCGGCTCCCTTTAGGGCTGCCTTCCAGAAGTGCTTCACCCTGTGCTCGGATTCCTCCAGGACCTCAACGGTCTCGGCTCTTAGGAAACTCTTGGTGTCCTGGACAACCTTTGCCTCAACTAGCTCGCCGGGTATGGCTCCGGAAACGAACACCACTTTCGAGTCGTGTCGAGCAATAAAAACTCCACCGTGGGCAACTTTTTCTATTTTCAGCTTTAGCATCACATGCACAGTGTTCCACAGCTAACCTGATTATCGTGATCGATTTCGTACTTGCGTCAACTTCGCCTGCCAGAAAGAAGCTCCTTTCCGAGGCCGGCATCAAATTCCGCGACCTTGCTCCAGGTGTTGACGAAGACCAAATGGTTGAAGAATTGGCCCCGCAGACGCCAAGCGAGCTGACCGGGTTGCTGGCCAAAGCAAAAGCAGAGGCGATTGCAGCCGCAGAAACAACATCGCTCATTCTGGGCTGCGATTCCGCACTCTTCTTCGAGGGGCAGATTCTTGGAAAGCCGCTGGAATCTAGCGTTGCGATCGAGCGTTGGAAATCAATGCGAGGGAAGTCTGGGTGGCTGTACTCCGGACATCACCTGATTGATGCTCAAAACAGCCAGGCAATCTCGCTGGTTACCAGCACTGAAGTTTTCTTCGCAGACCTTTCTGACCGAGAGATTGAAATATATGTTGCGACAGAGGAACCTCTGCAAGTGGCCGGAGCCTTCACAATTGATGGGCTAGGTGGCGCTTTTGTCGAGCGCATCAACGGTGATTACCACACTGTGGTTGGCCTATCGCTCGTGGGACTAAGAAAAATGATGGTTGAGCTTGGGCTTGATTATCAATCTCTCTGGAGATAACAGATACGAATACTTGATTTTTTTGTAGGTTGAGCATAAACAGCCGACCCAATGAGCCAATAAGCTTCCAACTATGACCGAGCGCAAGATTTCTAAAGTACTTATAGCCAACCGTGGCGAAATTGCGGTCAGAGTTATCCGAGCAGCCAAAGACAGCGGCATCCAGACCGTCGCCGTCTACGCCGACTCCGACCGGAATTCACTACATGTGAAGCTGGCCGATGAGGCCTATGCGCTTAACGGCGAGAGTGCTGGAGAAACCTATTTGGTAATCGAAAAAATACTTTCAGCAGCCAAAAGAAGCGGTGCCAATGCAATCCACCCCGGCTACGGATTTCTATCGGAAAACGCTGAATTTGCGGAAGCCGTAGTTGACGCTGGCCTAATTTGGATTGGTCCGGATGCTCAGTCGATCACCTCTCTAGGTGACAAAGTATCTGCGCGAAAGATAGCTGAATCTGTCGGCGCTCCAATGGCCCCAGGAACGTTGAACCCAGTAGAAACCGTTACCGAGGTGGAAGAGTTTGTTGCAATTCATGGTCTTCCGGTGGCTATCAAGGCGGCCCACGGTGGTGGTGGTAGGGGTATAAAGATTGTTCGTGATGCCTCTGAAATTTCAGAGCTTTTCGAGTCTGCAACCCGCGAAGCAATTGCGGCATTTGGTCGCGGAGAATGCTTCTTGGAAAAATACCTTGAGAAACCGCGTCATGTGGAAACACAGTGCCTTGCGGATTCTCATGGAAATGTCGTAGTTGTTTCTACTAGAGACTGTTCACTTCAGCGCAGACATCAGAAGCTAGTTGAAGAAGCACCAGCTCCGTTCTTGACTAAAGAGCAAGAGCAGATTTTGTACGAGGCATCAAAAGCCATCTTGAAAAAAGTCAATTACGTCGGTGCTGGAACATGTGAGTTTTTGATCTCGCAAGATGGAACAATTTCTTTCCTCGAAGTCAACACCAGGCTGCAGGTCGAGCACCCGGTGTCCGAAGAAGTCACCGGCCTAGATCTGGTGCGCGAGCAGTTCTTTATCGCAGAAGGAAAGAAGCTTTCCTACACGGACCCTGAAATCCGAGGTCACTCGATTGAATTCAGGATCAATGGCGAGGACGCCGGAAACGGTTTCTTGCCGGCTCCTGGCCCCATCCACCAGTTCATAGCCCCCTCGGGCCCAGGCGTCAGAGTTGATTCTGGAGTGGTTTCCGGGGACATTATTTCCGGCAAGTTTGACTCGATGATGGCGAAGTTAATTGTTACCGGCAAAGACCGCGCTGAAGCTCTCGCCAGATCTCGCAGGGCACTAGCCGAAATGCAAGTTCTCGGGCTTCCAACTGTCCTTCCTTTCCACCGGGCAATAGTTGACGATAGGGCTTTTATCGGCGACGGATCAACCTTTGGGATTTTCACCCGCTGGATCGAAACCGAGTGGAACAACACCATCGAACCGTGGTCAGGATCGCAGGAACAAATCCCGGAGCCAGAACCGCGACATGAAATTGTCGTGGAGGTTGCAGGAAAGCGCCTTGAGGTTTCAGTTCCCAAGCGATTACTGGTTGGCGAAATTGGATCAGCGCAGGGTCACGCTCCCAAGCGCGCAGCCTCTTCTAACGTCTCAGGTCACACCGGCGCCAAGGGCAATCTTCTGCTAGCTCCAATGCAGGCAAGCGTTGTGAAGGTAGCGGTCAGTGTTGGCGACCCCATCGAAAAGGGCGACCTGGTTGTAGTACTTGAGGCGATGAAGATGGAGCAACCCCTAACCGCCCATCGCTCAGGAAAGATTAAGCAAATAGGCGTGGCCGTGGGAGATACTGTTTCGGCCGGGACTCTGCTTCTAGAGATAGAAGACTAATCAGTCGTCAATCGGCGGGTGCAGTGCACTAGCAGCTTCAGAAATAGATCCCGACAGCGACGGATAGACCGTGTAGGTTCTTGCCAACTGGTCAACAGTTAGTCGATTCTCAATCGCTACGGCAATCGGATAGATCAAATCCGAAGCAGTTGGAGCAACTACCACTCCTCCAATAACAGTTCCCGAGCCCACGGAAGCATAAAGCTTTATAAAACCCTCTTCGATGCCTTGCATTTTGGCCCTCGGGTTGGTTTCGAGCATAATTTTTTGCACTTCACCGCGAACTACGCCCTGCTCAATCGCATCCTGGGACCAGCCGACCGAAGCAATCTCCGGTGAAGTGAAAACATTGGAGGCCACGTTACGCAAACTCGTTGGGACGGATACATCTCCCATGGTGTGATAAATCGCGGTTCTTCCTTGCATCGCGGAAACCGAAGCCAGCGGTAGCGCCGTGGAGCAGTCACCCACGGCGTAGACATTCGCCCTAGAAGTTCGAGCGACCTTGTTTGAAATCACGTGACCGGTTTCATTGAGCTTCACGCCGGCTTCTTCCAAACCAAGATCTGCAGTGTTGGGAATTGCTCCGACTGCCATCAGGCAATGCGAACCGGAAATAACCTGGCCATCTTCCAAGGTGACTTCGACACTCTCACCTAAGTTTTTCACTGAGGCTGCTCGGGCATTGCGCAAGATATTCATGCCTTTGCGCTTAAAGACATCCTCAATCAACTCGGCCGCATCACCATCGTTTCCCGGAAGGACTTTGTCTCTTGAGGAAACAAGGGTCACCTCGCTTCCGAGATCTAGGTAGGCAGAAGCGAACTCCGCCCCGGTAACACCGGAACCAACAACAATCATGTGGGTCGGTAAATCGCCAATGTTGTAAAGCTGCTTCCAGTTCAGAATTCTCTTGCCGTCAGTCTTGGCACTTGCAAGCTCTCTGGGGCTTGCACCGGTGGCGACAATAATCGTCTTGGCCTCGATTCGCTCTGAGGAGGTCTCGCCGGATTTGGTTATTAGAACATGGTGGTTTCCATCAAGAACCCCGCGACCATCAACCACGATGACCCCTTCGGTCTTTAGAGTGTGCAGCATATCCCTGGACTGGGACTTGGCTAATTGAAGTAGGCGGCTATTGATCGCCGGTAAATCTATGTCGATTGTCGGGGTGACGCGCTTGCCGTCCACCATTAGCCGCACACCGAGTGCAGCAGCAGATGCAACACGTTGGGCCGCTTCTGCGGTTGCGATCAGGGTCTTCGAAGGGACAACATCGGTGAGGACCGCATTGCCCCCAATACCGTTTTCTTCGACAAGGACAACTTCGGCTCCAAGCTGGACACCGGCTCGAGCGGCTTCGTAGCCACCCGGGCCACCACCGATCACAACAATTCGGTGCTTAGTCATTTTTTTTTCGATCACAGCCACTATTCTCCACCACGTGAGCATGACTATGCGTGGCTAGACTAATTTTCATGACGCATCTACTCGACGACGAGACAATTAACCCCTTCGAAATTGCCCAGGAGGCAGCTGACCAGATAAGAAAGCTTTCGGGGGTTGAGGCCCATCACATCGCCCTAACACTTGGCTCGGGCTGGGCTAAGGCGGCCGACCTAATTGGAGAAACAGTCAGCGAAATACCAGCTTCTGAGGTGATCGGATTCTCAAAGCCCGCTCTTGCAGGGCACGTTGGAAACATCAGATCGATAAGACTGCCCAACGGGAAGTTTGCTCTGGTGATAGGAGCCAGAACCCATTTCTACGAAAATCACGGCGTCAGAGCAGTGGTCCATTCGGTTCGAACGGCTGCTAAAGCCGGAGCAAAAGTAATGGTCCTCACAAACGGTGCCGGCGGAATCCAGCCGAAGTGGGCCGGTGGTGCCGCGGTTCTGATTTCCGATCACATAAACCTGACAGCCTCAAGTCCTCTTGAAGGGGCTAACTTCATTGATCTGACCGACCTGTATTCGGCAAGACTGCGCGCTATTGCCAAAACCGTTGATTCCAGTCTCGATGAGGGCGTCTACGTTCAGTTCCGTGGCCCTCACTACGAAACACCAGCCGAAGTCCAAATGGCCAAAATAATGGGGGGTGACATCGTAGGAATGTCAACCGCGCTTGAGGCCATTGCCGCAAGGGAATCGGGCATGGAAATCCTCGGTATGTCGCTGATCACAAACCTGGCCGCTGGCATCCAAAAGACTCCGCTCAGCCACGCGGAAGTTATTGAAGCCGGCCAGCAAGCTGAAGCTCGAATATCCAAGCTGCTAGCAGAAATTGTGGACAAGATTTGAGTCAACTAGCCGATCAGGCCCAAGCATGGCTTGATCAGGATCCGGACCCAGTAACCAAGATCGAGCTCCAAGCACTTATCGATAATCACGATGAGGAAGATCTCGCTTCTAGGTTTAGCACCCGGCTAGACTTCGGGACCGCAGGACTGCGCGGAGAACTAGGGGCTGGCCCGAACCGAATGAACAGGGTGGTTGTGGCGCAAACGGCCCTAGGCCTCGCTGAGTTTTTGAACACTAATCGCGACACCTACTTGGATCCTTCTGGAGAACTAAGCGCAGTAATCGGCTACGACGGCAGAACAAACTCAGATGTGTTCGCGATGGATAGCGCGGAAATATTGAGTGCGGCCGGGATCAAGACCTTTTTATTTTCAGAAATGGTCCCGACGCCGGTTGCCGCATTCACCGGCAGGCGGCTTGGTGCAAGCCTAACTGTGGTTGTGACGGCAAGCCACAATCCTCCCAGGGATAACGGCTACAAGGTCTACCTTGGAGGCCCCACCGGAGGCAGCCAGCTTGTTCCTCCCCAGGACAGGGAAATAGCGAATCTAATAACCGCCATTTCAACTAAAACCACTTTTCAAGAGATTCCAAAAAGCAAAGACTTTACGCTCATCGGGCAACCGGAAATCAACCAGTACTTGGATCGAGCCAAAACGCTTGTCAGTCTGGACGAGAGCGAAATTGCCAAAAGGTCAGCGCTCCGAATCACTCACACCGCCTTGCATGGAGTTGGCTGGAAGGTAGTAAGCCCGCTATTGGCCGCCGCAGGCTTTAGGGTTTTACCGGTCAAATTACAAGCAGAGCCAGACCCTCAATTTCCAACCGTTGCCTTTCCGAATCCGGAGGAAAAAGGTGCGATGGATCTTAGTTTCGCCGAAGCAACTAGCAATGACAGCGACATCATCTTGGCCAATGACCCAGATGCCGACCGGCTGGCCGTAGCAGTGCGCAGTGGGGGTGGCTATCAAATGCTCACCGGAGACCAGGTTGGACTGCTGCTTGCAAATCAGCTTGCTCCAACCTCGAAGGCGATCGCAAATTCGATAGTTTCGGCTGATTTATCAGCACTTGCGAAGCACTACGGCGTGCCCTACACCCAGACCTTGACAGGCTTCAAGTGGATTTCCAAGGTTCCCGATCTTGGCTACGGATATGAAGAAGCTCTCGGTTACTGCGTTGATCCGGAATACACCCCGGATAAAGACGGCATAACGGCAGCCCTGGTAATCGCCCAGATGGCATCAGACTTGAAAGCCCAAGGTAAGAGCTTGGTTGATCAGATTCAGGACTTGGCCGAGAAATTTGGGCACGTTGCAACCGGTCAGGTTTCACTTAGAGTGTCAGATCTTTCGGTTATTGGAAAAATCACTTCTGACTTGCGGGCTAACCCACCGGCAAGCATTGGAGACGAAGCAGTTCTTTTCGAGGATTACCTAGCCCGAACCGATGCCATGAAAACGGATGCTCTTATTCTCTCCAGCAACTCAATCAAAATAATCGTGAGGCCCTCTGGAACCGAACCCAAGCTCAAGTGCTACTTACAGGCTTCCGCGACCAGCAAGACAGCGGCCGCCAAGCTCCTGGAGGACCTGAAAACTTGGGCTGATGCTACTTTGAGCGCTTTGAAATAAAGCTTTGAACGCTTTCTGGCACAGGCAAGGATGCTGACTCCGGGTCTGCGGGTATTGCCTCGCCGGCCATTGAAGCAAGAGGGATTGTCCCTGACCAAAAACCTAGGTTCATGTCCTCTGGTGGGTCATCAACTTCGTTAACCGAAATCTTTACCGACGCCTCTGCCAGCGATAAGGAAAGAATCAATGTGGCGGCCACTTCTTTTTTGGTGGTTGGCCTTGCTTCGCCCACTCTTCCTGGAATCATCGCGTTACTCACAACGTCTAGCGCATGATGTTTTTGGTCCATTGGAACCAATTTGGCTTTTCCAAAGATCATGACCGCGCGGTAATGCATGCCGCTGTTGAAATTGCTTCTGGCAACCTTCAAGGCATTGAGTTCAGTTATGGAAACGCATACCTCTGGTTCGGTTTCCAAAATACGCATCAGCCTTGATCCGGATGAGCCGTGAAGGAATATCTCATCTCCGCTTCTGCCATATGCCATCGGAACTACCAGAGGAGAGCCGTCGATGACCACGCCAACATGGGCAACCAGATTGGCGTCCAAGACGCTATTCAGATCCGAGGTGCTCTCAGAAGATTTGTAGCTCATTCTGTTGAGCTTGGTGCGCTCCGAGGAGCCTGGGGTACTCATTCTGCAAGACTAGCTCAGCGTGGCTTTTAGCTTTTCGCCTAATTCACCCAAATCAAAAATGTTATTTATAGCGATTACCTCGGCAGGGATGCCGGAAAGCTGGTCAAGGATTTCCGGCGTTGCAAGAACTACCTGTGCCATTTTGTCGGCCCCACGAGCCTCCTCTATTGAGACAGCTCGAACCTCTGCTTCGATCCCCAGCATTGATAGAGCCCTCTCAGCATTGGACTTCAGTAAAACACTGGTCCCAATTCCTGCTCCACACACTGCGTAAATCAACATAACTTGATTAAAGCGCTTTTTTAAAAAGAATATCCTCAATGACGCTCACGGCGGAAGCATTTAACAAGTTGGTCATGACCTGATCGGTGCTCATGATCTGCCCAAAATCAGCCAGCATCTCCATGTGCTCGCTGGCATTAGGCGAACACATCGAGAAAACCAAGCTAACCGGATCATTTGCGGATCCTGAAATAACCGGCTGGGCAAGTTTCAAAAGAGCCATCCCAGGAGCCGGAACCGAATCGGATGGCTTGGCATGAGCAAGAGCGAGGCCAGGGGCAATAACGAAGTAAGGGCCCAAAGTTTTTAGGCTTTCTAAAACTTCGTCAACGTAGCTGAGTTGCGCTTTACCCGATGCGACCAAAAGTGAAACTGATTGCGACACTGCGTCAGCGAAGCTTGGCGACGCGTCTTGAGCGACTATGGAGCCGGCTCCGAAATAGCTAATCAGCACCGTTTGCCTCAGCGAAACCGGCCTCGATCATCTCGATTAGCTCTTCTCGCTCATCTACCGCCTGGAAAGCCGCCTCGGCGGCATTTAGCTGCAACTGCTCCAGGTCTGCCAGCTTGTAGCCAAAAGTATCAACCAAAATCTGCAGTTCTTTGGTGAGGTTTGTCGAACTCATAAGTCGGTTATCAGTATTGACAGTTATGTTGAACCCCAAGTCATACATGATGTCGATCGGGTGATCGGCCATCGTGTCACCCAAGATGCTAAAAGCTCCGGTTTGCAGGTTCGAAGAAGGAGAGACCTCGAGGGCTATCTGTCGATCGTGCACCCATTGAGCAACCGGGCCAAGAACCACTAGGTCAGTATCGCCATCGGTTCTAGAAAACATGATGTCCTCCACCAATCGAACTCCGTGGCCTATCCTGAGCGCTCTTCCAGAAACTATCGCGTCCTTTATGGACTCAATGCCGCTACCTTCTCCTGCGTGAACAGTGCAGGGAAATAACTCGGTCGCTAGGTAATCAAATGCCAACTGGTGCCCGGATGGCAAAAAACCCTCTTCGGGCCCTGCGATGTCAAAGCCAACGACGCCATCGTTGCGGTGCCTAACTGCAAGCTCCGCAACCTCAAGAGCCCTGTCAGCCTGACGCATTGCGCTTATAATCTGCCCTGTGCGAATGAACCCACCTTGGTCACCGACTTCCTCCATGCCGCGCTCGAGGCCGTCCTGCACGGCTTCAACTGCCTCATCGAGACTCAGCCCCATGTTCAAGTGCTGTTCTGGCGCCCAGCGCAATTCCGCATAAATTATGTTTTCTTTCGCCAAGTCAATGACGGCTTCGTAGGCGACTCGCTCGAGCCCGGCTCGAGTCTGCATGACCCCCACGGTGTGCTGAAAAGTAGACAGATACCGCTCCAACGAGCCCGAGTCTGCATTTTCCTTGAACCAACCTGCTAGCTCCAGCGAATCGGTGGTTGGTAATTCATGTCCAATTTCGGCGGCGAGTTCAACTATGGTTTGGGGTCTAAGCCCGCCATCTAGATGGTCGTGAAGCGAAATTTTCGGGAGGGCTGCGATGTCCATTTGTTCCTAACTAACCATGTTTCTTGTTGGCTTGGGCCTAATTAACCCGACCAAGAATTAGCTTACGTTCCGCTGGCTTACTTTCCTGGAATCCGATTGATTCTTCGGCAATTGCTATTGCTCGCTCGAACCTTTCTGGAGTGTCGGTGTAAAGAGTCATCACCGGTTCTCCGGCTTTTACGTGGTCGCCAAGCTGAGCATGTAATTCAACGCCGGCTCCAAACTGAACCTGATCTTCCTTGCGCTCTCTTCCAGCTCCCAGCCTCCAGGAAGCGACGCCGATTGACAGGGCTTCCAACTTCGAAACGTATCCGGACTGACTGGCTCTAATAATGTGCGAATCGGTGGCCTTTGGCAGTTTTGCGTCTGGGTCTCCACCTTGAGCTGAAATCATCTTCCGCCAAACATCCAGAGCTTTGCCGTTATTTAGATTCTCGCGAGGGTCCACGTCTGGCATACCGCTCAGTGACAGCATCTCCTTGGCCAATTCCACCGTGAGCTCCACGACATCGGCCGGACCTCCACCCGAAAGAACCTCCACGGATTCTTCGACCTCAAGTGAGTTACCAATCTTCTTGCCCAGAGGGGTGGACATGTCGGTTAGTAGCGCCGAAGTGTTAACGCCGGCATCTTTTCCAAGCTGCACCAATACGGTTGCCAATTCATTTGCTCGGTCAAGGGTCTTCATGAACGCGCCGGAACCAACCTTCACATCCAGAACCAATGACGAGGTCCCTTCGGCAATCTTCTTGCTCATGATTGAAGAAGCAATAAGAGGAATTGCCTCTACTGTTCCTGTGACATCACGCAGGGAATATAGTTTGCGATCTGCAGGAGCAAGCCCTTGCCCAGCAGCGCAAATGACTGCCCCAACTTCGGATAGCTGGCTATACAGCTCTGTGTTCGAAAGACTGGCCTGCCAACCCGGAATTGCCTCGAGCTTGTCTAGTGTCCCTCCGGTGTGGCCAAGACCACGGCCACTTAGCTGCGGAACCGCAATGCCGTAGGAAGCAACTAGTGGGGCCAGCGGCAAGGTGATCTTGTCCCCCACGCCTCCGGTGGAGTGCTTATCAGCGGTGGGCTGCGTGAGTCCAGAGAAGTTCAATCGCTCTCCGGAGGCAATCATCGCCATCGTAAGGTCTTTGATTTCATCGCGGCTCATGCCATTCAGCAAAATAGCCATGGCCATTGCGGACATTTGCTCGTCGGCCACAACACCAGAGGTGTAGTTCTCAACCAGCCAATTGATTTCGGCGGTACTAAGCGCACCTTGTTCGCGCTTCTTAATAATCAGTTCTACGGCACTAAAGCTCATTGCGGTTAAGATCCTTCGGTCCAAAGGCATCCGGGAGTACCTCGTTGATTGTTTTAATTCCCGAAACAGTTTGAAGAAGCATCCCCTCGGCACTGTGCTCATAGAGCAACTGCCGACATCGGCCACAGGGCATCAATGGATTTCCCTGACCGTCAACGCAAGCAAATGCAACGAGTTGACCGCCTCCGGTGCGAAACAGCTCACTTACAAGCGAGCATTCCGCACAAAGCGCAAGCCCGTAGGACGCATTCTCAACATTGACGCCCGTGATGATGCGCCCGTCGTCACAGATTGCAGCCGCGCCCACTGGGAACTTCGAATACGGTGAATACGATTTTGGAAGCACGTCAATGGCTTGTTGGGTGAGGTTCTCCCAGTCGATTTTCATACACTAGCCCTTCACGTATGGCACTGCGAGTGCCTTCGGAGGCCTGGATTTACCAACAAAACCGACAACCGCAATGATTGTTACCACGTATGGCACCATGGTTATAAAGTCCGTCGGAATACCCGGACTTACTTGGTTCGCCCATACCCTCATGATGATCGAGAACCCAAACAAGAGTGCTGCAAGGGACGCATAGATGGGGTTCCAACGACCCAGGATCACCACCGCGAGAGCGATAAATCCAAAGCCTCCAGACATCTCTCGGCCAAAGGCTCCTGCGTTACCGATTGTGAGTGCAGCGCCGCCGAGGCCCGCTATTGAACCGCCGATAGTCACCCACCAGAATCTGGTTCGCCCCACATTAATACCTACTGTGTCAGCGGCCAATGGGTGCTCACCAACTGCCCTTGCTCGAAGCCCTAATCTGGTCTTGAACAAAACGAACCAGATAGTTGGCACGATAAGAATTGCGAAGAAGACCGTGATGCGGTTTTCGAAGAACACGGGGCCCAGGAGCGGAATGTCACTCAATACCGGAATTTTGATTATGTCCATGGTTCCGGGAAAGTTCACGTTCTCCGCATCCTCTGTCAGCCACTGCTGATATAGGAAGTTAGTAACCCCGATAACCAGAACGTTGAGCACAACGCCAACAATGATCTGCTGAGCCAAGAACTTTATCGAAAATACCGCCAAAATCATCGAGAGTAGTGCGGAAGTCACCATCGCTGCGATTATTCCAAACAGGAAATTACCCGTGATTGAAGACACCACTGCGGCCATGAACGCTCCGGTTAGAAGTTGGCCCTCAATGGCAATATTTGTGATTCCCACGCGCTCACTCATGATTCCGGCCATCGCCCCAAGAATAATTGGGACTGCCAACACCAAAGCCGTGCCGGCGATAAACGCAATTGGAACCGATTTCTCAGCCGCTAGCCAGCCAAGTAGCGCTGTCACTCCGACGAGACCAAATACAATCGAAACCCAGATTGGGGTCTTCAGGTTCTTTATGGCCTTCGAAAAAGAAAATCCTGCTAGCGCAAACATCGCCAATCCGGAGAGGACCCCGAGCAGGCTTGAGTCGATATCCAACGTCGGGAGCTGAAGGGAATCGGTTCTCCTCGATATCTCGAAAGCGACCATTCCATCGCGTCCCAGAAGCCCTAAAAACACAAGTGTCAGGAGGCCAATTGAGCCCATTACGATCGGCGACTTGTAGCCAACTTTTACTTCAGTTTCCTTTGAGGTAGTCATTTGGAGCCTCCCCCACGAGTGAATATTCGTTTTCGGATGGCTTCGAGGGCATTGGTCGTCTGGGGCTTAGGCAGCCTGAATATCGCCCGAATCAAGGGCGGAGCCGCAATGAACAGCACTATCGCTCCCTGAACGATTCCAAGCACCTCCGGGCTTACTCCGAAAACCTGCATGGATGGCGCGCCAGCCTTGAAGGCCCCGAAGAGCAGTCCGGCGAGCAAAATGCCTGGGCCCGATGATCCGCCCAGCAAAGCGACCGTGATTGCATCAAAGCCGATATTCGCGTGACTAGAAGGAGTGACGCCGATTGCCGTTCCCAGTGTCTGGTTGGCTGCAGCGACGCCGACGAAGCCCGCCGAAAGCGCCATAGCCAAGATGTAAGTCTTTTCGACATTTATTCCGGCGGCCCTAGCAGCGTCAGGATTAAAGCCCACCATTCTCAACCGATACCCAATGGTGCTTCGCTCCATCAGCCACCAGAAAACTACAACTGCCAACAGCGCAAAAATTAGACCCCAGTGCAGCGAGTAATTGTCCCCCAGTAATTTAGGAAGCAGCGCCGTTTCAGCAGCCGCATCCGCTTTTGGGTTGCCGGACGCTCTAGTTTCCTGCAAAAGGGCAGGGTCTCTCATCAGGAATGTAAAGAAATAAAGCGCGATGTAATTCATCATGATCGTCAAGATCACCTCATGTGCACCCGTCCTCGCCTTCAGGAAGCCCACAAAGGCTCCCAAAAGCGCGGCACCGACTATTCCGGCAATCAGTGCAACGACCATGTGCAGTACGAAGGGTAGCTCGAGCCTCGTCGCTACGAATGTCGCGAATATCATTCCGAAAATTAGCTGTCCGGTTCCACCAATATTGAATAGGCCCACCCGAAAAGTAAGCCCGATTCCAAGTCCCGCAGCGATAAGCGGTGCACCCAAACGAAGGGTCTCGGTTAGCGGTCTGATGGCTTTCTCGAATGTTTCTGCATCGGCGTTATAAATAGCACCTCGAAAAAGTGCTCCGTAGCCTTCGTTTACAACGGCGAAGGCGGCACCTAGGGCGTCGCCTGGCCGGGCAAAGATGTATCCGAGGGACTCAATGAACTCCTTGTTTGAGCCAATCATGAATAATGCCCCGACCAAGAAACCCAGCAAAATCGAGATCACTGTTCGGACTAAACCACCCGAGAAAATTTCACGCATTACCTGCGGCATCGTGTTGTCAGCCTTGTTGATTTCACTCATGCGGTCACTCCAGCCATTAGCTTGCCGAGATCTTCTCTAGAAGTATTCGGTTCTACAATTCCCACTATTTTGCCGCGATACATAACTGCAATTCGATCTGCCAGCGCCAAGACTTCATCGAGTTCTGAAGAAATCAAAATCACGGCCTTGCCAGCATCTCGCTCAGCAATTATTTGCTCGTGAATGAACTCAATAGAACCCACGTCCACTCCTCGAGTTGGCTGAGAGGCTATCAAGAGGCTGACCTCTCTAGAAAGCTCTCTAGCGACAACTACTTTTTGTTGGTTACCGCCAGACAGCTTGTTAGCAACTGTTTCTGAAGATGGAGTTCGGACATCGAACTGCTCTACAAGCTCCTTAGCAATGCGCTTACGGGCTGCAAAGTTTATGTTCAGGCCCTTAGTGAACCTTGATTTATAAGAGGAGTTCAACATTAGATTTTCAGCAATCGTAAACTCGGAAACCAAACCGTCAGTCTGACGATCTTCAGGAATAAACCCGACGCCACTCTCCAGCACTTCTCGCACTGACTTATTTGTTATTTCCTTGCCGTTTAGGTTCACTTTGGCTTTTGATCCAAGTGGCTTTCTCAGCCCAAGCAAGAATTCGGCGAGTTCGGTTTGGCCGTTGCCTTGCACTCCGGCAAGAGCCAGAATCTCTCCACCTCGAACCTCAAAGCTCAAGTCATTTACTGCCTTTTGTGATCGATCATCTAGGACGGTTATGTGCTCGACTTCTAAAACCACATCTCCCAGTGCCGCTGGCTTCTTGTTCACCGTCAACATCACCTCGCGACCAACCATTAGCGATGCAAGTTCCGAAGTTTCAGCATCAGGCTTGGCGGAACCCACAACTTTGCCTAGCCGAATGACAGTGATTCGATCGGCAACTGCTTTTACTTCGCGAAGCTTGTGGGTTATGAAAACAATGGAGGTGCCGCTTTTGGCAAGTTGGCGCATGATCTCCATGAGCTCGTCGGTCTCCTGAGGAGTCAGCACTGCTGTCGGCTCGTCCAGCACGAGGATTTTGGCGTCTCTCGAAAGCGCCTTGATAATTTCTACTCGCTGCTGGGCCCCCACCGGAAGGTCCTCGATTAGAGCGTCCGGGTCTATGTTGAACCCAAAGCGCTCCGAAATCTCTAATACTTGTTTTTTGGCTTCAGCTAAATCAATTACCCCAAGGGCTTTGGTCGGCTCGTGGCCGAGGGCAACGTTCTCTGCAACAGTGAATACAGGAATGAGCATGAAGTGCTGATGGACCATTCCAATTCCGGCCGCCATCGCGTCGCCTGGTCCCGAGAAGTTCTGCTTTACGCCATCGATTTCAATGTGGCCCTCATCTGCGGTGTAAAGACCGTAGAGGACGTTCATCAGCGTGGACTTGCCTGCTCCATTTTCGCCAAGCAGCGCATGAATCTCACCGGGCTCAATAACTAGGTCAATATCTTCGTTTGCGGTAACTGCACCAAAGCGCTTCGTGATTCCGCGTAGTTCAAGTTTCAAAAGACACTCCTTTGTGCAATTACTTTATGTCAAAAACTGAAAACAAAAAGGCCGTGGGATTCACCCCACGGCCTTTTCGATTCTTTAACTAGCTTTTTGGATTAATTTCACCGGAATTGATTCCGGCTTCAATCTCGACTAGTCGAGCCTTTACTTCGTCAGACAGCTTGGAGTCGAAGTCATAGAACGGGCTTAGGCCAGTTCCGCCATTCGCAAGAGTTCCAACGTATGCCTCACCGTCGAATGCTCCACCAGCTGAAAGCTCAGCAATGATGTCGTAGACGGCGTTGGTCATGCGCTTCTCAGCTGAAGTAAGAATGTATGGTGCGTACTCTGGGCTGGTAAGTGCAACGTCCTTGTCAACACCAATCATGACGCCATCGATGCCGGCTTCCTTGATTGCTTCGGATGAGGCACCGAACTGGTCGCCACCAACTGGGAACAACACGTCAGCACCCTCGTTGATCAGAGCGGCAGCAATTGACTTTGAGGTTCCAGAGTTTGGAACGAAGTCACCGATGAACTGACCGGTTTGGGCCATTGGGTCCCAGCCGACAACACTCACAGGTACGCCGTTTTCGTTAGCCCAGGCCATTGCGCCGTAGTAGAAACCGTCCATGAAGTCAGTAACTGCTGGGATCTGAAGTCCACCGTAAGTTCCAACAACCTTGGTTGTTGAGTAGGCGGCTGCTGCATATCCTGCAAGGTAAGAAGACTCAGCCATGTTGTATACAACTGGCTTTAGGTTTGCGTTGCCCTCTGACCATCCATCGATGGTTACGAAGCTCATGGCTGGGTTAGCAGCTGCGATTGCGTTGGCATCGGCCACCAAGTTGAAGCCCACTGCGAAAGTTATGTCGCAGCTCTGGTCAACCATTGCTTGCAAGTTAGGAGCGAAGTCCTCGGCGGAGATTGACTCAGCGTCGGCAATCTGTGCTCCAAGATCTGCTTCAGCCTTCTCTAGGCCGTCGTATACAGACTCGTTGAATGACTTGTCGTTCCAGCTACCCTCATCAGAAACTGCACATGCCAAGTAATCAATGGCTGGTGCTGCTTCTTCGGTTGCGGTAGCGGCAGCTGTCTCGGTTGGCTCGGCCTCTGGGGCGGCAGCACAGCCTGACAGCACTAGTGCTGAAACGCCCATTAGAGCGAAAGCAGCGGATGCGTTACGTAGCTTCAAGGTTCCTCCTGAATTATGTGAAGGCGCTGGACGCGCCTATTTTGGACTTATTTTAGCGGCACAAATCGCAGCTGAAACCTATATTCCAAAGCTTTACATTATTGAGATGTTTGTTCAAAGAAGGTCGGAGTGCCCGGTTTGCTTGAGCGCCTCAACCATTGCTTTGACCTTTTGAGCGTGGGCCTTTGTCGTGATAAGAAGTGCGTCGGCTGTATCCACAACAATGATGTCCTCAAGTCCAATCAGCGCAACCAATCGATTCGTGTCACTCACCAATATTCCTGATGAAGAATCGGACAGGACTTTTGCTGATCCAAGCACCGCAAGGTTGTTGCTATTGCCCTGTGACTGCAGCTCAGCGATTGCGGCGAAGTCTCCAACGTCATGCCATTCGAAATTGCCAGGCACTACGGCCACCAAGCCCAGCTTTGCCGCTGGCTCGGCGATCGCATAGTCGATCGCGATCTTGTCGAGTCCCGGCCAGATTGAATGCAACTTCTCAGTGCGATTCTCAGTGTCCCAATGCTCGGCTAGCTCCATGACACCTGCGTGGAGCTTTGGTTGCGTCTTTGCAAGCACATCGAGCAAAAGCTTCGCGGGCGCGATGAACATCCCGGCGTTCCAAAGATATTTTTTGGATGCCGCAAATTTCTGGGCCTTTTTTATGTTCGGCTTTTCAATAAAGTCAGCGACTTCAAATCCTTCGGTGCCAGCTATCGCCGGACCTTTTTTGACATAACCAAAAGCCGAGGATGCTTCGGTCGGGACTATTCCAATGGTTACGATTTTCCCAGTGGCCGCTATTTCAATTGAAGCTTCGATTGCGTGCAGAAGTTTTTCGTCGTCTTTGATTACGTGATCTGCCGCAAACGAGCCGACTATCACTTCCGGGTCTCTTTTATAAAGCACTGCCGCTGCCAAGGCGATAGCCGCAGTCGAGTCCTTGGGTGAAGGTTCAAGAATTAGGTTCGCTGGGTCTAAATCAGGCAGGTGCTTTGCAACCGTGGTTGCATGCACATCGCCGGTAACTACCATCATTCGATTGCCCACCAAGGGCGATAGGCGATCCCAAGTGTCCTGTAGCAACGTTTGCCCGGAACCGGTCAAGTCGTGCAGGAACTTTGGAGCATTGGCTCTGGATAGCGGCCACAGCCTTGACCCCACACCACCAGCCGGAATGATTGCGAAGAAATGGTCTTGGCCAGCGGTTGATTTTTTATTCACGAATTCACTCTAGGTGTTATTGGCTTAGATTCAAAAGGCTGGGATTTCCTGGGTTAGACTTAAGGTCAAATTCTGATCTATCCATGGAGGCTAGCTTGGCAATAAAGCCGGCAGGAACCCTTTACCGCGGCAAAGTCGGTATGTGGTCCTGGGTACTACACCGCATCAGTGGCGTCGGTATCTTTTTCTTTTTACTCGTCCATGTTTTGGACACCGCGCTCGTCCGAGTGAGCCCTGAGGCCTACAACATCGTCATAGAGTCTTACAAAACCCCGGTGGTCGGTCTAGCAGAGCTGGGTCTAGTGGGTGCAATCTTGTTTCACGGCCTGAATGGTCTTCGCGTAATCGCGATTGATTTCTGGTCTAAGGGAACGAAATATCAAAGCGTGATGTTCTGGGTTGTGATCACGGTGACTGTCGTCGCGGTTGCAGGGTTTACTCCGATGCACCTCGCACGAGTTTTTGGACACTAGGGGTTGATGATGAGCGTAACTATCGAAACACCAAATCGTCCTAGGACTCGCAAGCAGGCTAACTGGGAGAAGTACGGCTGGCTGTTCATGCGTGTCAGCGGCCCATTGCTAATCGTTCTTATCTTCACCCACTTAGTGGTGAACCTTGTTCTTGGTGATGGCATCAAAGCTATCGACTTTGCATTTGTGGCTGGCAAGTGGGCAGACCCGTTCTGGCAGGTTTGGGATCTAGCGATGCTTTGGCTCGCTCTGATTCACGGAACCAACGGAATGCGCACCATCGTCAACGACTACGCCGGCCAGGTCAAAGTTCGCCGCGCCCTAACCACAACCTTGTGGGCAGTTTGTGCGCTTTTGATTTTGCTTGGAACTCTAGTGATTTTCACATTCGACCCATGCCCAGCTGGCGCATCCGCTGAGCTGTTGGCCTCATTCTGCCCAGCGCAGTAAGTAAGGGAAATAAATTGGCAGAAAAAGTAGCATCAGACGACAACATCACGTATCACTCGTTTGACGTACTAATCGTTGGTGCCGGAGGTGCCGGCATGAGAGCCGCAATCGAAGCTGGCACAGACCTCAACGTCGGTGTCGTCTCAAAACTGTTCCCAACTAGAAGCCACACCGGAGCTGCCCAGGGCGGAATGGCCGCAGCGCTTGCAAACGTTGAAGAAGACAACTGGGAGTGGCACACGTTCGACACTGTAAAAGGTGGAGACTACCTAGTTGACCAGGATGCAGCCGAAATCTTGGCAAAAGAATCGGTTCAGGCAGTAATTGACTTAGAGAACATGGGACTGCCCTTCAATAGAACCCCAGACGGCAAGATTGACCAGCGCCGCTTCGGTGGTCACACCAGAGACCACGGCAAGGCACCGGTTAGGCGCAGCTGTTACGCAGCTGACCGCACCGGCCACATGATTCTGCAGACTTTGTACCAGAACTGCGTCAAGATGGGAATCAATTTTTTCAACGAGTTCTACGTTCTGGATTTGGTAATGAACGACGGCAAGCCAGCAGGAGTCGTTGCCTATGAGCTTGCCACCGGAGACATTCACGTTTTCCAGGCAAAGTCGATCATTTTTGCAACCGGTGGATTTGGGAAGATTTACAAAACCACTTCGAACGCTCACACCTTGACCGGTGACGGAGTGGCGATTGCCTTTAGAAGAGGTATCCCGCTGGAGGACATGGAGTTTTACCAATTCCACCCGACCGGCCTTGCCGGTTTGGGAATCTTGCTGTCCGAGGCGGCTCGCGGGGAGGGCGGAATTCTAAGGAACTCCTCCGGTGAAAGATTCATGGAGCGCTACGCCCCGACCATCAAAGACCTTGCCCCAAGAGACATGGTCGCAAGAGCAATGGCGAACGAGGTTCGCGAGGGCCGCGGTGGCGGACCAAATAAGGATTATGTTTTCCTTGACCTGACTCACCTTGAGCCCGCGGTCATTGACGCAAAGCTTCCGGACATCACTGAGTTTGCAAGAACATATCTTGGTGTTGAGCCTTACACCGAACAGATACCAGTTTTTCCAACCGCTCACTACGCGATGGGTGGGATTCCAACCAACATCAAGGCCGAAGTGCTTTCGGATAACGACACTGTCATCCCAGGTCTATACGCGGCCGGAGAGTGTGCTTGTGTTTCAGTACACGGCGCGAACCGCTTGGGAACCAACTCACTGCTAGATATCAACGTATTCGGAAAGCGCGCTGGACAGTATTCGGTCGAGTATGCAAAAACAGCAATTCAGGTGCCGATGCCGGAAAACGCAGCCGATGATGTGATTGCAATGATCGCCAAGGTGCGAATGGCAAAGGGCAAAGAAAAAATTGCTCAGCTGCGTAAAGAACTTCAGGAAACCATGGACAAGAACGCTCAGGTATTCAGAACCGAAGAAACACTGAACGAAGCTTTGGAGAAAGTCCAGGAATTGCGCAAGCGCTACGAAAACATTTCTATTCAGGACCAAGGCAAGCGATTCAACACTGATCTACTAGAAGCGATCGAATTGGGCTTCTTGCTTGATCTTGCCGAGGTCACTGTAATTGCTTGCCGCGAGCGCCGAGAATCACGTGGTGCACACCTGCGCGAGGATTACACCGAGCGAGATGACAAAAACTTCATGGTTCACTCCATGGTCTACAAGCAGGAAAAAATAGAAAAGAACACCGGAACAAACATGAGAATTGGGTGGAAGCCTGTTGTTGTGACTAACTACCAACCTATGGAGCGCAAGTACTAATGGCTGAACTATCCGTCCCAACGATTGAGTCCTTCACGGTCACACTTATCGTCAGGCGCTTTGACCCAGAGAATGACACTGAGCCAAAGTGGGAGGACTTTGACGTCGAGATGTATGGAACTGATCGAGTTCTAGACGCGCTTCACAAAATCAAGTGGGAGCAAGATGGCTCACTTACGTTCCGTCGCTCATGCGCTCACGGTGTTTGCGGTTCCGATGCAATGCGTATCAACGGTAGAAACCGACTTGCCTGCAAGACGCTTATCAAGGACCTCGACATCTCTAAGCCCATCTACGTAGAGCCAATCAAGGGCCTACCGGTAGAGAAGGACCTGATTGTCGACATGACGCCGTTCTACAAGGCTTACTTGGAGATCAACCCATTCTTGGTTGCCACCGATAAGCCTAAGAAAGAGCGTCTCCAATCTCCTGAAGATCGTGCGCGCTACGACGACACGACCAAGTGCATTTTGTGTGCCGCTTGCACAAGCAGCTGTCCTGTGTTCTGGACCGATGGTCAATACTTCGGCCCAGCTGCCATCGTGAACGCCCACCGATTCATTTTTGACTCCAGAGACGAAAACGCAGAACTGCGATTGGATATCTTGAACGATAAAGAAGGGGTATGGCGCTGCCGCACTACCTTCAACTGCACCGAAGCATGCCCAAGAGGGATTGAAGTGACTAAGGCCATAGCCGAGGTGAAACAAGCCATCTTGCGCGGAAGAGCTTAGACAATTTATTTGTTGACAATTCAATGACCGTAAATAGACGAACTGCCCTTACTGGGATTGTCGCCACATCCGCCGCCTTTACCTTGGCCGCCTGCGCTTCTGAAGCACAACCAGTACCAACAGTTTCCCCTAGCGCCACAGGTGACGAAACAAGCGCACCTCCCGCATCAGAGCAATTACTCGGTAAAGCCAGTGAAGTGATTGTCGGCTCTGGAATGAAGTACAAGATAAGCGATGCACTCACTATCTTGGTTACCCGGCCAGCTCTAGAAACTTTCCGTGCCTTCAACGCGACATGCACTCACGCCGGGTGCATCGTGACTGGCATACGCGAAGAACAGATAGTTTGCGGTTGCCACGGAGCAAGATTCGACACTGATAGCGGCGAACCTCAGTCCGGTCCGGCAAGAAGTGCTCTGGGCAAAATAACAATTGAAGTGCGCGGTGAAGATCTCTACGCGCTCATCTAGCTCATAGATTGGTGACGATGTTAAAGATTGCAAGCGTAAACGTAAACGGAGTCCGGGCCGCAGCGCGCAAAAACATGGGCGAGTGGGTTCAGGAATCTAACCCCGACGTGCTTTGCCTTCAAGAAGTTCGAGCCCCTACCGAAGATTTGGTAGAGCTTTCTACTAACGGACCGCTTGCGGTTGCCGAGGGCTGGAACATTTTTGATGACCTCGCCACCGCCAAGGGCAGGGCCGGAGTTGCAGTACTTTCCAAGCACAAGGTCCTGTCATCCTCGACAAAACTTGGGCCGGATGACTTTGATTCTGCTGGACGCTGGCTAGAGGCCAAGATCGAGGTTGGTGACCAAACGGTAACTGTTATCAGTTGTTACGTTCACTCCGGAGAAGTAGACACCCCCAAGCAAATTGAGAAATACAAGTTCCTGGATGCCATGACGATTCGCATGCAGGAGCTGATGGACGCAGGCCAACACGCCGTTGTCGTTGGAGACCTAAACGTTGGCCACACCGAACTAGATATAAAAAACTGGAAGGGCAACCTGAAAAACTCCGGTTTCTTGCAAGAAGAGCGAGTGTATTTCGATGGCTTCCAGAACATGGGCTGGGTAGATGTTGGAAGAACCAGTCACCCAGGCCAACCCGGCCCATACACCTGGTGGTCTTATCGGGGTAAAGCGTTCGACACTGACGCTGGCTGGCGAATTGATTACCAGCTTGCTACCCCGGCATTGGCAAAACTCAGCCAGACTTATCAGGTAGATCGGGCACCGAGCTATGACACCAGGTGGAGCGACCACTCCCCCGTTGTCGTTGAGTACGAACTGTAGGAATAGAAGATGACTAAACCAAACCTGCTATCAGGAATGCAACCGTCTGCTGCAAGCCTTCACCTTGGAAACTACTTGGGTGCACTTACCCAGTGGGTGGCGATGCAGGATCAGTTCAACGCCTTCTACGTGATCGTTGACCTGCACGCGATTACGGTCCCGCAGGATCCAAAGCTGCTCCGCGAAAACACTCGTCGAACAGCGGCTCAGTATCTGGCGGCAGGATTAGACCCAGCCAAGAGTGCATTGTTTGTACAGTCTCATGTCCCTGCTCACGCTCAACTAGCGTGGGTGCTGAACTGCATAACCGGTTTCGGAGAAGCCTCGAGAATGACGCAGTTCAAGGACAAGAGCCAAAAGGGTGGCGCAGACAATTCATCTGTCGGCCTATTCACATACCCAATCTTGCAAGCGGCGGACATTTTGCTTTATCAACCGACCGCAGTTCCTGTCGGCGAAGACCAGCGTCAACACCTCGAACTTACCCGCGATTTGGCGATGCGGTTTAATGCAAGATACGGCGAAACTTTTACCATTCCAAAAGCAGAAATCCTAAAAGAAACCGCCAAAATTTATGACCTTCAAGTGCCGACCGCAAAGATGTCAAAGTCAGCTAATGACCCCAAGGGGTTGATAAACCTAATGGACGAGCCCGCGCAAATAACCAAGAAAATAAAATCTGCAGTAACCGACACCGATGGTGATATCCGGTTTGACAAGGAAAACAAGCCGGGCATTTCTAACCTGCTCGGTATTTACTCTGCACTCACCGGAGAGCCGGTCTCCAAATTGGAAGCAGGCCTTTCTGGCAGTGGTTACGGAACACTCAAGACTGAAGTTGCTGAAGTAGTAGTTGCGGCACTGGAGCCCATCAGAACTAGAGCCAATGAACTACTCGAGGATCCGGCTGAATTAGATCGATTGCTTGCCAAAGGGGCAGCTACGGCCAACGCGACTGCAGAAAAAACTCTCAAGGCCGTGTATGCAAACCTTGGGCTGGTAACTCCGGTCTGAGGAATTTCTAAGCTCAAAAGAGTATTGTTTCAGGTAAGCACAGTTCTTCGGGGTCAGTGAAAATCTGAACCGGCGGTTATAGTCCGCGACCCGACTGGGAACATCGCAACCAGCGATGAGACTCCAGGCGGTTGACTTGGTGGAAATCCAAGACCGACGGTTAAAGTCCGGATGAGAGAAGAACTAGGGCGCTACTTGCGCCCTCTTATTTTCCGTTCCCGCGGTTCTGTGTTACCAGAATCGAGAGGGAAAGATGCCAAGCGTAGAGCAATACGAATCCGCGATGCGCCGCGCCCTGGAGATCTCTCTAAACGGGCCAGCTATTGGCATAAACCCTCGGGTTGGCGCGGTAATTTTGGATTCGACTGGCGCCGTCGTGAGTGAGGGTTGGCATAAGGGTGTCGGCAGCGACCACGCCGAGGTCATGGCCCTTGAGCACTTCGCAGAAACTTTTCCAGGCGCTTCTCTCGAAAATCACACCGCAGTGGTCACTCTAGAGCCGTGCAACCATGTTGGTAAGACTGGGCCCTGCGCCTTGGCTCTTGTTGAAGCTGGCGTCAGTCGAGTTGTATTCGCGTCCGCTGATCCCGGGGATGAGTCAAGCCTGGGGTCTCGAACCTTGAAAGATGCAGGGATCGAAGTAATACCCGATGTGCTTCTAAAGCAAGCCGAAGAGCAAAATCGAGTCTGGCTCGGCTCTAAGCGCCTCGGTAGGCCATTTGTGACCCTGAAGTGGGCTAGCACATTAGATGGCCGCAGTGCGGCCTCTGATGGCACTAGCCAATGGATTAGCGGCCCTGAATCAAGGGCAGACACTCATTCGAGGCGTGCAAGCGCGGACAGTATTTTGGTGGGAACCGGTACCGCCATTGCCGATGACCCCGAGCTAACGGCCAGGAGGCCAGACGGTAGTTATTTTGAAGATCAACCAATCCGAATAGTTTTGGGCGAATCAGCAATTCCGAATGATTTGCGTCTCTTTAATGACAAAGCAAAAACCATTCAAATCCAAACGCGTGACCTGCACGACGCACTGCAGCAACTTTGGGCGCTGGGCATAAAGCACGTTTTTGTTGAGGGTGGGCCGAAGCTTGCGAGCGCATTCGTTGCAGCCAAATTGGTAGATGAATTCATTGTTTACTTGGCGCCAAAACTTCTCGGTGGCCCAAACACGGCACTCGGTCAAATCGGAGTTGCCAGCATCGAAGATGCAGCCGAGCTTCAAATACTTGAAACCAGACAACTTGGAAACGACATATTTATCAGAGCGAGGAGCGCCTAATGTTCACCGGAATCATTGAAGAACTTGGAACCGTAACTGGAATTACCAAGCAGCCAGATGCATTGCGTCTAACGATAAAGGGCAAAATGGTGCTGGACGACCTGAAGCGAGGAGATTCGATCTCTTGCTCGGGCACTTGCCTAACCGCTATCGAGATTGATGAGAATGGATTCACCGCAGACGTCATGATGGAAACCATCAAACTAACCAGCCTCATGGAGGTGGTAGTTGGTGACCCAATCAACTTAGAACGCGCGATGAATGCCCAGACTCGTTACGGCGGACACGTCGTCCAAGGGCACATCGATGGTGTCGGAGAGTTTGTCTCGCGTGAGACCAGTGAGAACTGGGATTGGGTAAGAATCAGAATTCCTCGCGAGCTCTTGAGATACGTAGTGATGAAGGGGTCGATCACCTTTGACGGCATCTCGCTCACCGTCAATGAAATATCCGACGATGTGATTGGGCTTTCTTTGATTCCTGAGACGCTGCAGGTGACAACGCTGGGTTCCAAAAAGCCCGGATCAAAGGTCAACGTTGAGGTTGATGTAATGGCAAAGCACATCGAGAGACTCATGGAGTTCAAGTAAATGGAAATTGTCGAATCAAGTATCGAAGAGGTTCTTAGTGCGCTGCGGGCTGGCAAGCCGGTTTTGGTTACCGACGCTGCAGACCGCGAGGACGAAGGCGACGCGATAATTGCCGCTGAGTTTGCAACGACCGAGTGGATGGCCTGGATGATCCGCTACACCTCAGGATATATCTGTGCGCCCATGACCGAGCAGCGAGCCAATGAGCTTGACCTGCCCTTGATGTGGGTAAAAACTCAAGACCCGCACCGCACTGCCTACACGGTGAGCGTCGACGCTACCGATCGCGCAACAACCGGTATCTCAGCCGCCGACAGGGGACTAACCGCGAGAGTGCTGGCTGACCGGAGCTCCGGACCGCTTTCACTGATACGCCCAGGTCACGTTCTTCCGCTGCGAGCGAAAGACGGTGGGGTGCTCGAAAGAGCCGGCCACACCGAAGCCGCAGTTGACCTCATGAAACTAGCTGGCCTTGAGCCGGTTGCCATGATGGCCGAGATGGTCAATGACGACGGAACAATGATGCGCCGACAGGAATTATTTCAGACCGCCCTAAGGTTTGACTTACCTATGACTAGCATTTCGAACCTGAAGGAGCACTTGGCTAAGCGTGCCCCGAAG
Source organism: Candidatus Aquiluna sp. IMCC13023 (assembly GCF_000257665.1). Taxonomy (GTDB): domain Bacteria; phylum Actinomycetota; class Actinomycetes; order Actinomycetales; family Microbacteriaceae; genus Aquiluna. The sequence goes on along the minus strand of NZ_AJKR01000002.1, from coordinate 328,731 downwards.
CTGAATCCCAGCACTAATAGGATTCGTTTCGACGCCGAAGCAAAGTTGCCCACGACGCACGGCGACTTCCGCGTACGAGGCTATTACGACGTGCAAACAACTGCAGACCACGTAGCCATCATCTCGGGCAATCCGACTGGAAAAAATGTTCTTGTTCGCCTGCATTCAGAGTGCATTACGGGAGAAGCCTTTGGGTCGCTGAAGTGTGAATGTGGCCCACAGCTAGAAGGTGCAATGGATGCCATCGCAGCGGATCCTAAAGGCGGAGTAGTCATTTACCTGCGCGGCCAAGAGGGCCGCGGTATTGGACTACTCAACAAGCTAAAAGCCTATGCACTCCAAGAACAGGGCCTAGACACCGTGGATGCGAACCTTGCTCTTGGTCTCCCAAGCGAAGCACGCGAGTACGGAGCAGCGATTGCTATCTTGCAAGACTTAGGCATCAAAAGCGTTCGCTTGCTGACAAACAATCCTGAAAAGCGAGAGTCTCTGGAGAACGCTGAAATAGCTGTGACCGAGACAGTTCCCCTGATTGTTGGCCTAGCAGAGCAGAACCTTGAGTATCTAGCCGCTAAGCGCGAACGCATGGGACATGAGTTACCCGCTAATCTGGACAAGTGAGCGGTAGCGGAGCACCAAACCTTAAAGTTTCAGCAATCGGCAAAAAAGTCGTCATTGTTGCAACCTCTTGGCACCCGGAAATAATGGCGGGCTTGATCTCGGGAGCTCAAAACGAACTCAAAGTTTCCGGAGCGGTTGATGTGCAATTAAACATGGTGCCGGGAGCATTCGAACTCCCACTAGCGGCGAAATGGGCTTTTGAAAAAGGCGCCGATTTAGTCATCGCGCTTGGCGTTGTGATTCAGGGCGGCACGCCACACTTTGACTACATCTGCTCTTCGGCAACAGAGGGTCTAACAAGAGTGCAACTCGATGCAAACAAGCCTTTGGGTTTCGGCCTGCTAACGGTAAACAACGAGCAGGAAGCACTTGATCGAGCTGGCCTCGAGGGGTCCAAGGAAGACAAGGGCGCAGAGGCCGTTCAGGCCGCGCTTGCCATGTCGACGCTAATGGCCGGCTAACGGTAACTTCTAATATGCTGCTGGCCGCGGCCTGGTTATAGGGATCTTCGGCATTTCTGAGGTCTGCAAATCTCATTTCGACTGCTGCCTCAAAGAAGAACTTTAGCTACGGCGCTTGTATCTTTAGTAGATGACTAAAAAGCTTGGTAACCGCAGGGTTAGCGGAACCGAGCAGTACTACACCCCAAAAGACCTTGCAAACGAACTCGTGGAGCTGACCCTAAGAACCATCCCCCGTGCGATTGAAAGGTCCTTTCTTGAGCCCGCAGGTGGTACCGGCAGTTTTATTGAGGCACTCAATTTGGCAGGAATAACGGCGATAACTTCGGTCGATAAGTACCCGATGCACCCGAGCGTGATCCAAGCTGACTTTCTCGAGTGGGAAACAAAAGACACGGATTTGCTAACCATTTCAAATCCTCCGTTTGGAAGAAATAATGCGCTCTCCGTGCCATTTTTCAATCGAGCCGCTAAATTCTCCAGCAACATTGCCTTTTTGGTGCCTCGGTCCTGGCGTAAGTGGTCGGTCCAAAACCGCTTGGATCCGAGCTTCCATCTAGTTCTAGATGTTGACGTTGCCGTTCAGTACGAGGATGTTTTCGGGGAAAAAATCGCAAAGCGCAACGACCTAAGAACCTGTTTTCAGATTTGGGAAAAGCGTGTTGAGCTGCGACCGGCGATAGCCGTTCCTGACAACGGGTTTATCCAAAAAACGACTCCAGATGAGGCGGATCTAGCCATAAGAGTTTTTGGGTACGGGTGCGGAACTGTGATGAACGACTTTCCACGGCAGCCAAATACTACTTTGATGTTCCTGAGAGTTTTGGATAAGAGCATAAAATCAGCTCTCCAGGACCTAGATTATGAGAGATTCTCAATAAATACCGCCTACACAAGAGCCCTTTCTCTTCAAGAAATAAACTTTTTGATCAATGAACAGGTCTTTGGGGATGGCTTCCATAAGAAGTTAGGTTTATAAAGCAGTGAGCGAGTATTACCAAGATCCAACTCAGAACCCAAAGAGCCGTGAGTATCGCGGTCCGAGGGCGAAGCTGAAGGACCTTCTGCCGTATCTGGCGGACCACAAGAAAACTTTGATTTTGGCACTGGTGCTGTCGATTATCGGTTCACTGTTAGCGCTGGGGCAACCACTCTTGATTGGTCAGCTCATTACAGCTGTGCAAGAAAATCTGGATACCACCCTGCTTGCCTCGCTGATTGTGGGCCTAGTCATAACCTCGGCGCTGGTGAATGGGTTCCAGTACTACCTGCTCTACAAGACCGGCGAGGGCGTGGTGCTGACCACGAGAAAAGCGCTGGTTGCCAGAATGCTGAGGCTTCCAATTTGGCAGTATGACCGCCGCCGAATCGGTGACCTTGTTTCTCGGGTCGGATCGGATTCAACACTGCTGAAGGCCGTGTTGACTCAAGGGCTAGTGGATGCTCTCGGAGGAATACTGCAGTTTGCTGGCGCAATAATTGTGATGGCCTTTATCGACCCGCTGCTTCTGGGAACAACGCTGCTTGTTGTGTTTGTCGCCGTTGGAGCGATTGCACTTACCGGTAGGCGAATACGCTCTGCAACTACCAAAGCGCAGATGCGCGTTGGTGAGATGAGCGCTGCGGTTGAGCGAGCGCTAAGTGCAATCCGAACCATCAAGGCCTCCCGGGCAGAGCTTCGCGAAACTGAGGAAATCCACAAGGACGCTGAGGCTGCCTACGACCAGGGACTCAGCATTGCAAGGCTTTCAGCCATCGTCTCCCCTATTGCTCAGGTCGCCTTCAACTCAGCTTTCATAATTGTGCTTGGGCTAGGTGGCCTAAGGGTTGCAACTGGCGCAACAACCATTGCCTCACTGGTTACCTTTGTCATCCTGTTGTTTTTCATGATCGGGCCTCTTATCTCAGCCTTTGGTGCCTACACGTCAGTGATGGGAGCCTTAGGTGCGCTGGCTCGCATCAAGGAGATCATGGATCTTGATGAGGAAGAATCTGGTGGAGACAAGCTGCCTAGAAAGGGCACCAACAACACCGCCATTGAATTCAGAGACGTTGAGTTTCACTACGCGACCGAGGAAGGTGAAGAGCCTCAACCGATATTGAAACAGCTGAATCTGAAAATTGCTCGCGGTTCAAGAGTCGCTCTGGTTGGACCCTCAGGTGCTGGCAAATCTACCGTTTTCTCGCTGATCGAGCGGTTCTATGAGCCGACCAAGGGACAAATTCTGCTCGACGGTCAACCGGTAACTGAATTTTCAAGAGACTCACTTCGGCAGCAACTTGGCTATGTTGAACAGGACGCTCCAGTGTTAGCGGGATCGCTGAAGGACAACCTGTTGCTGGGCAAAGCTGACGCAACAGATGAGGAGCTCGAAGCGGTCCTCAAAAAGGTAAACCTTGCCGAGGTACTAAAACGAGACACCAAAGGCCTGGCCGCAGAAGTCGGTGAAAATGGCATCATGCTCTCAGGTGGTGAGCGACAGCGCTTGGCTATTGCCAGAGCGCTGCTGGCCTCTCCCGAGATCCTTCTGCTAGATGAGTCAACCAGTGCTCTAGACGGTCCGAATGAACAGCGCATGCGCGAGGCCATCGATGCCGTAGCGCATGACCGCACCCTTTTGATAATTGCTCACAGACTTTCCACAGTGGTGGATTCAGACCAGATTATTGTTCTAGAGCATGGCGAAATTGTTGGAGTTGGCACCCACTCTGAGCTAGTGAAATCCACCCCGCTCTACACTGACCTAGCAAAGCACCAACTGCTGGTTTAGCAATAGAGTAGGGGGCATGACCGCTCATAATCAGATCACTGCCGAACAGGTATCCCTTCTGGATGCTAACGATCCATTGGCACACTTTCGCGACGAGTTTGTGATATCGGACTCCGAGGTTTGCTACCTGGACGGCAACTCATTGGGCCGGCTGCCAAAGCGCACAATCGATGAGGTAAATAAGTTTTTAACCAGCGAGTGGGGACCGGAGTTAGTAGACGGTTGGTCGCACTGGATAGATCAAGCCCAACCCGCAGGAGATCTTTTGGCTCGTGCCGTGCTTGGAGCAGGCGAGGGTCAAACCCTGGTCTGCGACACCACCAGCGTGAATTTCTACCAACTCTGCGTTGCAGCCATAAGGGCAAGGCCGGGGCGCAAGACAGTGATTATCGATTCATCTAATTTCCCCACCGACCGATACATTCTGGCCGGCATCGCTGAATCAATGGGGCTCAATCTTGTAACACTTGATACCGACGGCTCTGGCGGACCCGGGGCAGTAAGAATCGAGTCAGAGTTCGAAAGAGTTACTGCTTCCGAGCTTGCTAAGCACCTGAACGACGACGTCGCAATGGTCACTCTTCAAGCAATCAACTATCGATCCGGTGCAAGGCAAGACCTTAGAGCAATAACCGATCTAGTCCGCCAACACGGAGGGCTTGTGGTCTGGGATTGCTCTCACGCCGCCGGTTCTATTCAGCTAGATTTCGAGAAAAACGGCGTTGACCTAGCGGTTGGGTGCACCTACAAATACGGCAATTCTGGCCCGGGTTCACCGGCTTGGCTGTTTGTCTCAAAATCGATTCAGACGGAGCTTCGGGTTCCAATTCAGGGCTGGTTCGCGCAGGAAATGCAGTTTGAAATGGGGCCGGATTTTGAGCCGGCTGACACCATTCGGCGCTACCAGATTGCCAGTCCCTCAATCATCGGCATCAGAGCTGTTGAGGTTGCCTACGAGATGATTGAGCGCGCCGGTATTGAACTTATTGAGGAGAAGGCCGCCAAAGGCACAGAGCTGATGATGGACTTGTTCAGGCAATGGCTAGAGCCACTGGGATTTGAAGTTGCCTCTCCCTCTCAAGCAGCACTCAGAGGTGGTCACATAATCTTGACTCACCCGGAAGCAAGACAAATCGCATACGCGATGCGGAAGATCTCAAAGGTAATACCTGACTATCGAGAGCCGAACGCAATTCGGGTGGCTATTTCTCCGCTGGCGACCAGCTACACAGAGGTATTCGAGGGGTTTTCGCGATTGCGAGACTTGGTCGAAAGCGGAAAGTACATGAGCATCGAGCAAGATGCCAACCGGGTTACCTAAGCCTCAAGCCTTCTCTTATATGCAAACTAAATAGCCAGAAAAGCTGGCAGTGAACACTCGGACACAGCGAATGGATAACAGTGGAACAGAATAAGCACGTCACCTATATTTCGTACCTCAAGATTGACGAACTACTCGCGCTGCAACTGCCCTTGAGCGATGGCCCAGAGCACGACGAATTGTTGTTCATCACAATCCACCAGGTCTATGAACTCTGGTTCAAGCAGGTCCTTCACGAAGTCGCCGCCCTACAGGTCACGCTGCAAGAAGGTAACTCTCATCGATCCATGGCACTGCTAGGTCGAATCCGAACCATTATGAAGACTTGCGTCTCTCAACTGGACATCCTGGAAACAATGACGCCGCTGCAGTTCAATTCATTTCGAGAGCGCCTAAGCTCCGCGAGCGGATTCCAGTCTGCACAGTTCCGCGAACTTGAGGCCGTTCTTGGAAGACGAGATCAGGCTGGGGCAAAAGCCGATGCCAAATCGGGCATGGGGATGGCGGAGCATCTAATTGCCGGCTCCCCTGCTCGCGCAAGAGTAGAAGCTGCAATGACAAGGATGTCGTTGTGGGATTCGGCCCTGCACTATTTCAACTCGAGAAAAGCAATACCAAAGGAGTTGCTATCTAGAGACGTCACCGAAGCCTGGGAACCCCACGAGGGTCTGCAGGATATTCTTATTGAACTTCACAGAAATGACCCGGAAGCTTCCATGATTGGCGAGGCTCTAGTCGATTTGGATGAGGGGCTTCAGGAGTGGCGTTATCGTCACGTCAAGATGGTTGAGCGCACTATCGGGCACAAAATTGGATCCGGAGGCTCTTCGGGAGCAGGCTATTTGGCAAGCACGCTTTTCAACCCGGTATTCCCGGATCTTTGGGCCATCAGGTCCCGTTTTTAGCCGGCAGCCAGCACAACGTTTCTAACGAGCATTGCTCGGGTCATTGGGCCCGCACCGCCTGGATTCGGAGAGATGTGACCGGCAACCGTCGCAACAACAGGGTCGACATCGCCTACAAGCTTTCCGTCAACTCTTGTTATTCCGACATCCAACACCGCAGCGCCGGGCTTTATCCACTCAGGTCTTATGAAGTGAGGGCTTCCCAAAGCCGCCACCACAATATCTGACCTCGAAATAACTTCCTCGATGTGCCTGGATGCACTGTGGAGCAAAGTTGGTGTCGCATCAATGCCCTTGCGAGTGAGCATTAGCCCGAGCGGTCTACCCACGGTCAGCCCTCGACCGATAATTGCAACTTCTGCCCCTCGAAGACTCACGTCGTAGCGCTCTAGGAGTTCGATGATCCCGCTTGGAGTGCAGGGCAGTGGGCTACTGATTTGACCACCGGTGTTCATAACCAACCGGCCAAGATTCACCGGGTGAAGTCCGTCGGCATCTTTATCGGGATCGATTAGTTCCAGCATTTCGTTGGCATCGATTCCACCCGGAAGCGGCAACTGAACTATAAAGCCGGTCGCTTCCTTGGCTTGATTGAGGTCCTGTATAGCAGCCTGGACATCGGCTCTAGAGGCAGTTGCTGGAAGATCGATTCGAATAGATTCGATTCCAACCTCAGCGCAATCCCTATGCTTACCGGACACATAAGAAAGTGACCCCGGGTCATCGCCCACCAAGATTGTTCCGAGCCCAACGTTGATACCCCTGGCCTTCAGACCAACAACCTCAGCTGCAAGCTCTGTCTTTATGGCTTTGGCTGTTGCTAAGCCATCAAGTATTAGAGCGGTCAACCAACTACCTAGTTTCTAGTCCGTCGTAAAGCGGGAAGGCTTCGGTCAGAACTCTAACTCTTGCTTTCAATGCGGGTAAATCAGCACCTGGAATGAGGGCGTTAGCAATGATGTCTCCAACCTCCACGAATTCTTCGTCGCCAAAGCCTCTGGTTGCTAGAGCCGCAGTACCAATGCGCACCCCAGAGGTCACCATTGGCGGCCTAGGGTCGTTAGGAACTGAGTTCTTGTTCACTGTCACACCGGCCTCGTGCAATAGGTTCTCGGCCATTTGACCGTCAACCTCAGAGTTCCTAAGATCAACAAGCACCAAGTGAACATCGGTGCCGCCAGTCAACACTGAAACTCCGGCCCCAGTGACATCGGCTTGGTTCAGCCTGTCTGCAATAATTCGCGCACCAGAAATGGTTCGTTCTTGACGCTCTCGAAACTCCGGCTGCATAGCTGCCTTGAATGCGACGGCCTTGCCGGCAATTACGTGCATCAATGGCCCACCCTGCTGTCCAGGGAAAACCGCTGAGTCAATCTTCTTTGCCCACTCTTGCTTGCAAAGAATCAGACCGGAGCGAGGACCGCCAAGGGTCTTGTGAACTGTAGTGGAAATCACATCGGCGAAAGGAACTGGGCTTGGGTGAACTCCGGCAGCAACAAGTCCTGCGAAGTGAGCCATGTCCACCCACAACTTGGCGCCCACCTCATCGGCGATTGCCCTGAATGCAGCAAAATCTAGATGCCTTGAATATGCAGACCATCCCGCAATCAGAACCGCTGGCTTTACCTCTATTGCTCGCTGACGAACGGTCTCCATGTCAATCAGATGTGTCTCTGGATCTAGCTCGTATGAGTGCCCCTCATACATGCGTCCCGAGAAGTTAAGCTTCATGCCGTGAGTCAAGTGACCGCCGTGGGCAAGGTTTAGACCCAAAATGCGGTCTCCCGGACTTGCCAGGGCCATTAGTACCGCCGCGTTTGCAGAGGCTCCCGAGTGCGGCTGAACGTTTGCGTGTTCGGCGCCAAATAATTCCTTTGCACGCTCTCTTGCAAGATCTTCGGCGATGTCTACCGCTTCACAGCCGCCGTAGTAACGCTTGCCCGGATAACCCTCAGCGTACTTATTGGTGAGGACTGAACCCTGGGTTTCTAAAATTGCAGCGGAGACAAAGTTCTCACTCGCAATCATTTCCAGGGTGTGGCGTTGACGATCAAGCTCCTGCTGCAAAACCGCGGCAATTTCCGGATCAACTTCGCTTAGCGGGGACATAAATTTCACTGAATGAGTAAGCATCTCTCAACTTTATCAGAGTTATTTCGGTCGGGCTGGTAGGCGCCAATAGTATTGAGGAATGCAAGCTGCCAAAGAACATTGGGTTCTGACTTTTATCTGCCCAGACCGACCAGGCATAGTCCACGCAATCTCTGGAGCCGTGGTTGCTGCCGTTGGAAACATTACCGAGAGCCAGCAGTTCACCTCACAGGACACTGGCCGCTTTTTTATGAGACTGCAGATTGAAGCGGACATAACAAAGGCAGACTTCGAAAAACAATTTGAGGCCATCGCCGAGACTTTTCAGATGCAGTACGTGCTTGACCATGTAGACAGGCCCATGCGGACTATCGTCTTAGTTACCAAAGCCGATCACTGCCTAAATGACCTTCTCTACCGTCAGCGCGCTGGGCAAATTGCAATCGAAATCCCTAAGGTCTTTGGCAACTCTGACGACCTACAACAGTTAGCTAGTTTTTTTGGAGTTGATTTTGAATCACTCCCAACTAACAACCTCGGCGATAAGGCCAACTTCGAAAAACGATTGCGTGAAATTATTATTGAACACGACATCGAACTTATTGTTCTGGCTCGTTACATGCAGATTCTTTCCGCCGAATTCTGTGAGGAGTTTGCTGGAAAGATAATAAACATCCACCACTCATTCTTGCCGGGCTTTAAAGGCGCCAACCCATACGCCCAGGCTCATGCTCGAGGCGTGAAGCTCATCGGTGCGACCGCCCACTTTGTGACCGAAGATCTCGATGAAGGTCCGATCATTGAACAAAACGTGACCAGAGTTGAACATGCATCCACCAAGTCACACCTGGTTCAGATCGGCCAAGACGTGGAATCCAAGACCCTTACCCAAGCAGTTCGCTGGTTTGCCGAGCATCGAGTGCTACTTGATGGTCAACGTACCATCATCTTCCGATAAACAATAAAAGCCAAGACTGCTGCTACCGCTCCACCCGCCAACCAAGGCGAAATCCGAGCAACAGAGTCTGGTCGCGCAGGTTTTTGGTCTCCCGAAGCCAACTCAGCTACGTAGGCTGACTGTGAAGCTATTTCGCTCTGATCGAGTAAATCGCCTTGGTCTTTTTTCACAGTGGCTTCGCTCTCGAGTTCTTGAGGCTCAGGCTCAGAAGCGGCCGGCGCTGACTTTGAATCAACTGGCGATGAGACAGGTTGCTTTGACCGAGTTGGAACCGTGGAGACCGCTTTGGGCGGTGACTCTTTTTCAATTGGAATAACCTCTTCACTTTCAACGAACTCCAGGATCTCTTCAACGATCTCTTGGTCTACAAACTCGGGCGCCTCAATCGGTGAATGGATCTCATCCGGGAGCCCTGGCGCTAGTTGACTCGGAATCTGTAACGCGGGTTCACGAGGAGCCACCTCAAGCGCCGGCTCTGGTGTTGCTGGGGTTGGTTCTGTGGTTGGTTCTAGGGCTACAAGTGTGAGCTCGAGAACTGAGTCGATAGCTGGACCTGAGTTTCCCGCCGAATCAATCAGGGAAAATGCCGCTAATTTCCAGCTCATGCTCCCAGGCGCGCAGCCAATATATTCGAAGGTTACTTCTCCTTCTGAAAATGTTGTAATTGGAAGGCAACTTATTTCATCGGCGAGAAACTCGACGGCGGCGTCCTCCACTAGAGAATCGTCGTGTCTGAGCGAGATTACCAAGTTAAAGTTGCCGTCTATCTCGGTGATTTCAGGCTCGAGCCATTGCGATGTCGGAGCGATTGTGTCTCTTGATAGTTCAAGGACAGTAGGCTCAGAAGGACCCAGATTACCCATTGAGTCAGTCACAACGTTTGACGCAAGAGTGATTATGATATCGCCCTCCTGGCAATCGTTCAGGCTTAGCCTTTGGTTCAGAAGCACTGTTTCGTCACATCCTGCGACAAGAATGTCCTCAGAAGACAAACCAGAATTATCCTCACTGCCAATAAGGTCAAACACGTAGTCGTGATCAGCAGAAATAATTTGATCGAAGGTGAACTCGGGCCCAACCAAGTCAAGCTCGATCTGCAGCGAGGCACTCGTGTCATCAGTTAGCAAAGCCGCGGCTTCAGGTGCCAATGCAGCTAGGAATCTCGAGTCGACGCAGCCCTGAATTTGAAAGACATATGTTGATCCAGTTAACTCAGGTTCACTTACGATGCAGGCAGTGTCCACGACTTCCAGATGGGTCGAGTTGGGACTAAAGCTACCCTCTACCTCCATGCTGATCGAAATCTCGTTATTACTTAGCTGGGTGCCAGCAAACAAAGTGATTATCGATGGAACCTCATATCGAATGACCACTCGGCCCGCTGCATTCTGGACTCCTGCTTGATGGTTGATGTTGGTCACTAGAGACGTGTTTGCATATGAAGACCCTCCTCCGCCGCCACCGGCATCAGCGCAGCAAGAGTCGTCATCCGCTCCACCACCGCCGCCACCGAACCAACCGCCGCCGCCACCTCCACCGCCGGCGTTCCAGCTGCTACCTCCAGTTCCTCCAATCCCAAAACCACCGGGTTGTGCCGAACTGCCGCCGTTGGAGGCACCCGCGGAACCCCCAGAGCTTTCCCGACCGCCGCCTCCTCCAGAACCTTGTCCCGATCCGCCGTTGTCGGCGACTAGGTTTCCACCGGCACCACCAGCAGCTCCGGCATAGCCGCCGCCACCTCCGCCGCCTCCGGCCACAACAATCCGATCGTTTAGGTTCGTACCGGAGCGAATGTCGCTGGCTCCCCCACCGGAACCCTCGTTGCCCCTGGAGCCTCCGGCTCGGCCGCCTCCGTTATATCCGCCTGGGGCCTCAGCATTGATGACGCCCTCGCCGCCGACAAACACCCAGAACCCAGTCGGGAAGTTTATGAACTCCCCAGTTACGCGGCCGCCCATGCCGCCTCTACCTCCGGCGGCTCCACTGATTTCAAAGGAAACATTTTTGGCGCCGTCAGGGACCGTGAAGTACTCGGCATTACCGGTGTATTCAAAGACCAGTTCGCAGATTCCGTCTGGACACTCTTCGGCTTGAGCGGGTACAGCTCCAAAAGCTATTGAGGAGCAAAAAGTAAGGGCTAATAATGATCGAAGTTTCATGCCACACAAAGTAAAACTCCCTGCAGTTTCCTGCAGGGAGTTTTCCACAAGCCGCTAGCGGCCTGGTTATTTAGGCCATTTTTGACTGAAGGTTCTCGGCAATCGATGCCATGAACTCATCGGTTGACTGCCAAGGCTGATCTTTTCCAACCAACGCAGCCAAATCCTTTGTCATTTTTCCAGACTCAACCGTTTCGATAATTACATCTTCAAGTGCCTGCGCGAACTTTGCCACCTCAGGGGTGTCATCCAGTTTTGCTCGATGCATCAGGCCTCTTGTCCAGGCAAAGATCGATGCAATTGGGTTGGTAGAGGTCTTGTTGCCCTGTTGCCATTGGCGGTAGTGACGAGTCACAGTTCCGTGAGCAGCCTCGGCCAGTGCCGTCTTGCCATCTGGGGTTGTTAGCACCGAGGTCATTAGACCCAAAGAGCCAAAGCCTTGCGCCACGGTGTCGGACTGCACATCACCGTCGTAATTTTTACAAGCCCAAACATACCCGCCTTCCCACTTCAAGCAAGCTGCGACCATGTCATCGATTAGACGGTGCTCGTAGGTGAGGCCAGCTTTTTCAAACCTGTCTTTGTACTCGGTATTGAAAACATCCTCGAAGGCGTCCTTGAACGCTCCGTCGTAGGCCTTCAAAATTGTGTTCTTGGTTGACATGTAGACCGGATAGTTTCGAGCCAGGCCGTAGTTGAAGGAGGCTCTTGCAAAATCACGAATGGAATCCATGTAGTTGTACATTCCCATTGCAACTCCGCCGTTCTCCGGGAAGTCCGCAATTGTCAATACCTGCGGCTCTGAGCCGTCAGCTGGGGCCCATGTCATGGTGACAGTGCCCTTGCCAGGTATTTTGATGTCTGTGGCCTTGTACTGGTCACCGTGTGCGTGACGACCAATGATGATTGGCTTGGTCCAACCCGGGACTAACCTCGGAACGTTTGAGATGATAATTGGCTCGCGAAATACAACACCGTCAAGGATGTTTCGAATGGTTCCGTTCGGAGAACGCCACATTTTTTTCAATCCGAATTCGACCACTCGGTCTTCGTCCGGAGTAATCGTTGCGCACTTGACTCCAACGCCGTACTTCTTGATGGCGTGAGCTGCATCAATGGTGATCTGATCGTCAGTCGCATCTCGATTTTCAACCGATAGGTCGTAATACTCCAGGTCAATATCCAGATAAGGAAGAATCAGCTTGTCCTTGATGTCCTGCCAGATGATGCGAGTCATTTCGTCGCCGTCTAGCTCAACAACTTTTCCAACAACACTGATTTTGTTCATTACTCTCCTGATTAAGCGCGTGATTCGGGCCTAAATGACCGTCCCTAGCCTATCGGTTTCAGTCAATGAGCCCTAAACCAGAGAATCTTTCCAGGATTTGTAGAGCTTCGAGAATTTACCTCCCGAGGCCACTAGCTGCTCCGGTGAACCATCCTCAATAATTTTTCCGTGCTCCATTACCAAAACACGATCCGCTATCGAAACCGTTGAGAGTCGATGCGCGATGATCACAGCGGTCCGACCCGCAAGCAGTGTCTTTAGACCAAGTTGCACCATTGCCTCCGAGGGTATGTCCAAGGAAGAAGTTGCCTCATCCAGAATCAAAACTGCAGGGTCCGCCAGGAAGGCACGTGCAAAGGAGATCAACTGGCGCTGGCCGCTTGAAACTCTCCCGCCACGCTTATTGACATCCGTCTCATAGCCGTAGGGCAGTTCCAGAATAAATTCGTGCGCCCCCACTGCCTTGGCGGCCTTGACCACATCATCCATCGATGCACCCGGGCGCCCTAGCTGAATGTTCTGGGCTACCGATCCGGTAAACAGGTATGCCTCCTGAGTCACCATAACTACCTTTTGACGCAGATTCACATTCGAAATGTCTCTTAGGTCGTAACCGTCAAGACGAACGACCCCTTCGCTAGGGTCGTAGAACCTTGATATGAGTTTTGCGAGAGTCGACTTCCCGGCGCCAGTGGTCCCGACCAGAGCGATAGTTTGGCCACCTGGGATATCCAGCGAGAACGGGTGCAACACAATATCACCGGTGTTGTACTGGAACTTCACCCTGTCAAAAACTAGACCACCGTTGATGTTCTTCAGCTCAACCGGGTTCTCAGGATCTGGTACCGACGGCTCTTCTTGCAGCACACCGGAAATTTTCTCAAGAGCAGCAGAAGCCGACTGGTAAGAGTTATAGAAAATTGCAATCTGTTCCATCGGGTCGAAAAACCTTCTGGCGTAAAGAATTGCTGCCGTCAAAACCCCTATGCCCAACGTTCCGTCAAGCACTCGGAATCCACCCACGAGCAGGATCGCAGCAACGGTCGCGTTGCCGATTAATATCAATGCTGGATCGTAAATTCCAAAAAGTTGAATCAGTCTTGCGTTCAATAGCCGGTACTTTTCCACCAAGCCACCAAAGTGCTTCTCGTTGCGACCCTCCTTGCGGAATGCCTTGACCGCGCGGATACCGGTCATGGTCTCGACAAAGTTTTGAATCAAGGTTGAAGATGCAACCCGCTGCGCTCTAAAGCCACGGTTCGTGTTTATCTGAAACCACCTAGTCACAATCGCAAGTGGGATACCTGCGGCCATAAGAACAAGGAAGCTAATTGGATCAAGGATCAAGAGCGCACCAGCGGTGAATACCATGAAGAAGATTCCAACGACTAGTTCTCCTAAGCCACCAGACAGTAGTTCGGAAATCGACTCTAGGTCCGAGGTCTGCCTCGCGATTACTCGCCCCGCGGTGTAGCGCTCGTGGAACTCGACCGAAAGCTTTTGTGTGTGGACAAACATTCTGTTCCGCAATGCAAACAGCATTGACTGGGCTATTTTTGACGTAAGGATCATGAAGTAATAAACCATCAGCGCACTAAAAGCTGCGGCTCCCAAATACAGCAGAATTATCATCCACAGCGGATAAAAGTCGTCCTCAATGGCTCTAGGAAGTGCCCAGTCAATTGCGAATGCGATTAGCGCTGGACCCGCAACCCTGAGCGTCGTGGAGATAAAAATCATTGCTACAGCGAGCCAAAGCCTTGCGCGAAGTGGGAGCAACAACGAACCCAGAAGCTTTCGGGATCGCTGCCTAATGAACCTAGATTCGGTTTTGGTTAGATCGGTTCTTTCTTCGTTGTTGGTTCCGTAAAGACTCATACGTTCACCTCACGCTCTTTCTGGTCAGTGTCCAGAGAGGTAATGACGTGGCGGTATTCGGTGCTGGTGTCTAGTAGTTCGCGGTGAGTACCGAAGGCAATAATTTTGCCATCTTGCATTAGAGCGACCTTGTCGGCCAACATCACCGTCGAAGGTCGGTGAGCGACTATCAGGGCGGTGGTTGATTTCAGAACATGTCGAAGCGCGTCTTCGACCATTGCCTCGGTGTCAACATCAACGGCCGACAGTGGATCATCCAAAACCAAGATCTTAGGTTTGGCCGCCACCGCTCTTGCCAATGCCAATCGCTGGCGCTGACCACCCGAGAGGCTCAGACCTTCATCGCCGATTGGCGTATCAAGGCCCTGTGGCAAATCGTATACAAACTGCGCCTGGGCAATCTCGAGGGCCTGCTTTAGGGCATCCTCGCTTTGATCTTTATTGCCCAGGAGAACGTTGTCGCGAACGCTGGATGAGAAAAGAGTGGCGTCCTCAAAAGCCATTGCGATGTTTGATCTAAGGTCGGCTCGAGTCAAATCTCTAATGTCGACCCCATCGATAGTTATCGAGCCGCCGGTTACCTCATACAACCTTGTTGTTAGAGCCGTCAGGGTTGTCTTGCCACTTCCGGTAAGCCCAATAAGTGCTACCGACTGACCCGGCTCTATTCGAAGGCTGACGCCATCGACCAAGTCGCGATTTTTCGGATCAGCATCCGGGTAGTGAAAGTGAACTTCATGAAACTCAAGTAGGCCCTTGGGTTCCTTAATTGTCTTGCCAGAAACCGGATCAGCAATTAGGTCCGGCTCATCCAGCACTTCGAAGATTCTCGTTGTGGCTGTCTTCGCCTCAAGTGTCATACCCAGCAAGAATCCAAGGGACTCAGTTGGCCAACGAAGGACCATCGCGGTTGCAACAAAAGCCACGAGTGTCCCAACCGTCATTTCCCCGTTAGCCGTAAACCAAATCCCGGCCAAGAGAGCCAGGCCAAGAGCAAATTCGGGAATCATCATTAGGTAGAGCCAGATGTTTGCGACGGCTTTTGCCTTGCTAATCTCTGTGTTCCTAAGTTCCGAGGCCTGGGTTGCAAATTGTTCAGCTGCAAAACCGCCGCGGCCGAAAGCCTTTAGGACTCTGACGCCATGAACAGATTCTTCTACCCGTGTTGCAAGGTCTCCCGACTGATCCTGAGCGAGCCTGGCAATAGTGCCAAAACCGCGCGAGAAGCGGAATCCAATGAGCCAAATCGGAATAGACGCTACTGAAAAGATAAGCCCCAACCAGAAGTTGTAGGTGAACAGAATCAATAGTCCAACCACCAGGGTGATGAAGTTCGCGATCAGTAGCACAATTCCAAAGCTGAGCCAACGCCTAATTAGACCCAGGTCGGCAACCGCCCTGGAAAGCAACTGCCCCGATGGCCAGCGATCATGGAATGCAACTGGTAAGTCTTGAAGCTTGGCGAACAAAGTGTTCCGCATATCAGCCTCTACGAATGTTCCAGGAGTCAGAACCAACCAACGCCTGAGAAGTACTAGAGCAGCCTCTATAACCCCGAGCAAGAGAATCAAACCGACAGCGGGTAGCAATGCGGCCCGACCGCCGTCCACCAGTGAGTTCACCAGTGACTGCAAAAATTGCGGGATTGAAAGAGCCACCATGTGTGCGCCGATTGCAGCGAGTATGCCAAGGCCAATGCGCCATAGTGCCCGTCTTGCAAAAGGGACCAGTCGCCAAAGGGTTTTTATAGTCCCCAATTCAGCCTGCTGCATAGCTCTCTCCGAGGTAATTCTGGCCAAACGGCCTTTCTCGTAAACATTTGATGCGCTTTGATTATTTCTAGTGGAAAAAATGTCTTTCGCCCGTGAAGTACATGCTGATGCCGGCCTTGCTGGCTGCGGCAATCACTTCCTCGTCTCGAACGCTTCCGCCCGGCTGGACAACTGCCGATACCCCGGCATCTATCAGCACCTGAAGACCGTCGGCGAATGGGAAAAATGCGTCGGAGGCTGCGGCCGAACCGACCACTCTGTCGCCAGCCCTTGCAACCGCCAGCCTGCAAGAATCCAGCCTGTTGACCTGACCCATGCCAATCCCAACGGCGGCCCCATTTTTAGCCAGCAAAATCGCGTTGGATTTCACTGACCGGCAAGCGATCCATGCAAACTCTAAGTCGCGCATCTGGTCAGCCTCAACACCCTTACCAGCGACCAATTGCCAGTTCTGATTATTCAGGCCTTCAAATCCGTCTGAATCCTGAATAAGCATGCCGCCCGAAACCTGACGAATGTCTAACGCCGCTCTGACATAAGGACTTGATAGCTCCAAAATTCGCAAGTTCTTTTTCTTTTTCAGTATTTCAATTGCTGTCGAGCTGAACGAGGGCGCAATTATGACCTCGGTGAAGATATCAGCAACGGCTAGGGCCATTGCCTCGGTAACTTCGCTATTGGTTGCAATTACTCCTCCGAAGGCCGAAACCGGATCGGTATTGTGGGCAGCCTGATAGGCAGTTGCGACATCTGCTCCGATAGCAATTCCACACGGGTTAGCATGCTTGATGATCGCTACCGCGGGGGCCTGAAAGTCGTGGGCTGCCCGAAGCGCGGCATCTGCGTCAACAAAGTTGTTGTAACTCATCTGCTTGCCCGAATGCTGAATGGCAGTTGCCACACCTGAAGAATCACCAGAGAAATAAAGTGCTGCCGACTGATGAGAGTTCTCGCCGTATCTCAAGTCCTGGTCTTTGGTGAGCGAAATATTGATCGATTCCGGAGTGGCCTCTTCACCGAATTCGCGCGCCAGGAAGCTTGCAACCGCCGAGTCATAGCCGGCGGTGTGAGCAAATGCCTGCTGAGCAAGTTTTTGCCGAAACCTGAGTGTTGTCCCACCCTCATCAAGCGCATCTATCAAAAGCGGGTAATTCTTTGGATCGACAATTATCGCCACATTGGCATGGTTTTTGGCGGCAGCTCGAACCATTGCGGGTCCACCGATATCAATCTGCTCGATCGCTGCATCCCCGGTTGACCCGCTGGCAACGGTCTCAACAAAAGGGTAGAGGTTTACAACCACTAGCTGAAAAGCTTCGATGTTTAGCTCGGCAAGCTCTTGATTGTGCTTTTCAAGTCTCAGATCGGCAAGAATGCCGCCGTGGATGGACGGGTGCAGCGTCTTTACTCGACCATCCAGACTTTCAGGAAATCCGGTTACTTCACTGACCTCTTTCACGGCCATACCAGCAGAAGCGATTTGTTTGGCGGTTGAACCGGTTGACACCAGCTGCACTCCAGCCGCAGTCAGGGCGGTAGCCAGCTCAATCAACCCGGTCTTATCCGATACGGAAATTAATGCCCTTTTTATGGCCACTACATCAGGCATTGTGTTCCTTTTCGGCGAGCACGAGTGCTCCGGTTGCAATGTCCTGAACCGCTTGAACTAGCTGCTCTTGTTCCACCAGCTTAATCTGCTCTTGCAAATCAGTTTCTGAGATTCCGAGTGCAACTGGAATGCTGACTTGAGTCAGAACTTTGCCGGTATCCACGCCCTCATCAACAATGTGAATGGTCGCTCCAGTTACTGTAGCCCCAGCTGCCAAAGTATCTGCGACGGCATTGGCCCCTGGAAAATCGGGCAACAGCGATGGGTGCAGATTAATCATTCGCGGAGAGAGCTGGTTGACAATGTTTGCAGGCAAGACCCTCATGAACCCGGCTAAGACCACTAGGTCGGGCTTATGGAATTCAATATTCGAAAGCAAAACCTCGGCCCACGCTTCTCGGCTTTCGAACCTTGAAGGTTCGACAACGAAAGTCGGAACCCCAAACTCTTCGGCGTGCTCTAGGCCGGTAGCAGCCTTATCGGACCCAACCGCAACTACCTTCGCCGGGTATAGCGGGCTGGCCGCCGCTGTCAAAAGCGCACGAAGATTTGAACCGCCACCTGAAATAAGCACTACAACCGAGAACATGAACCCAGTCTACTTTCGCTCGGAAGCATCGCCGTATGGCTTAGCAATTACCAAAGCAGCTAAGAAGCTGGGCACTAGAACCTCAACAAACACCACTCCTGCGAACATCAGTGGATTGGCCCCAACGGTTTCAAACCGACCCGGGCCAAAGCTGCCTGATGCTGCCTGGCTTACAAGGAAGACGGCGATAGCTGCGGTTGAGGCAGCAACCAACGACAGGGATAGAGCCCCACTTAGTCTGGTGCTGTATTCCCAGCGCAATTGATCCGCGTGCCTCGCTACAAAAAACGTTGCGATAAGTGCGGCCAGTAATGGAATAAGTACGAAAATAAGCCCGCGCTCAAAGCCCCCGGTTGGTAAGGCTGCAAACACCGGAAGTGCGGGAAGTGGACCCAGCTCGGACGCAAACGGGGAAACATAAGAGCCGGTGCCGATTGCAAACCCTGCCCCAGAAATCCAAGATGCCCCATAGACAATTAGGTTTGGCAAGATTGCCAGCTGACCAATGGTCACCATGACCCCGCCCAAAATACTCAAGCCCAGCCCCTGATAAAGACCGATAACTTGAATCCAGCCGAAGCCTAAACCAAGAGCAATCAATGCCGAGCTTGCAAAAATCAAAACTGCCACAACCGACAAACCAACCCTGACACCGGGGTTTAGTGCAGTTCGAATTGACCAGTGCAACTTCGCATAGGCGATAGTAAAGAGACCTCTGATCCAGATTCGCTCTTTGGCCTCCGGGCCATTTGCGCCCTCGAATAGCTCAAATCTTCTACCGCTCACGGACGATGCGATGAGTATTAATCCAAAAAATATTGCCGGATAATAAAGCGGTTCCCAGGTGCCTGCGATTACCGAATCATCTGCCACAAGCAGTGAGGCTCCGTAGCTTATGCCGCCAAAAGCTAGCGACCCTCCGAGCCATGCCGGCCAAAGCGAGGCAGCGGCCGATAGTCGATGACCGATTCTGATTGCCATTAGAACGATTACGCCGGTAAGCCCGAGTGGCAGCGCTGTGAGGAAGAACGCTTCAAAACCTATGCCTAGGATCTCTCCTTCAGCAAAGCCAATTGGGACTCCGCATGCCAGCAAGAATGCATAGACAGCTACTCTGAGCGCCAGAATCCATTCAACTTGTCCGTCGCCCTCTATAAACCAAGCAAGTGTTAGCGGAGCAATCATCAGTCCCACCACAGTGGCAATGATTATCAAAGCCTGCAGTGCGGCTATTGCGAAGCTAAGCCCCCGGTTCACGGTTCGCGCTATAGGTTGGCGATAATGTCGCGCATCAAGGTGGCGGTCTCAGATGGCGTCTTGCCAACCTTCACACCAACGGCTTCGAATGCCTCTTTCTTGCCCTGAGCTGTTCCGGCAGACCCAGAAACAATCGCACCCGCGTGACCCATGGTCTTACCCTCTGGAGCTGTAAATCCAGCCACGTAGGCAACAACTGGCTTGGTCACGTGCTTGGAGATGTATTCCGCTGCCTTCTCTTCACTGTCGCCGCCAATTTCACCAATCAACACAATAGCTTTGGTCTCAGGGTCATTCTCAAATGCCTCGAGGGCATCGATGTGAGTGGTTCCAATAACAGGGTCCCCGCCAATACCGATTCCCGTTGTAAAGCCGATGTCTCTTAGTTCAAACATCATCTGGTAGGTAAGGGTTCCGGACTTAGAAACCAAGCCAATTGGTCCCTTTCCAGTGATGTTCCAAGGAGTAATTCCGGCATTTGATTCACCCGGGCTAATGATTCCCGGGCAATTTGGGCCGATAAGTCTGGTTTTCAGTCCCTTTTCGACGTTGTATGCCCAAGCCGAAGCTGAGTCGTGGACCGGGATTCCCTCGGTAATAGCAACTGCAAGTGGAATCTCAGCGTCTATTGCTTCGACGATTGCCTGCTTGGCAAAAGCCGGCGGCACGAAAATAACAGAAACGTTTGCACCGGTGGCGCTCATCGCCTCCGCGACAGTTCCGAAAACCGGAAGGGACTTGCCCTCAACTTCGACAGTTTCGCCGGCCTTGCGAGGATTTACACCGCCAACGATGTTCGATCCGCCAGCCAGCATTCGCTGAGTGTGCTTCATTCCCTCGGCACCGGTCATGCCCTGAACGATGATTTTAGAATCTGAGTTTAGAAAAATTGCCATTTTTTAGCCCCTTAGCCGTTCGCAAGTTCAGCGGCGGTGTTAGCCCCACCATCCATGGTGTCCGCAAGTACCACTAGCGGGTGGTTGAATTCCTTCAAAATTGTTCTGCCTTCTTCAACGTTGTTTCCATCAAGTCTGACAACAAGTGGCTTAGAAGCCTTGGCGCCGAGAGTGTTTAGTGCTCCAACGATGCCGTTAGCAACCGCGTCGCAGGCCGTGATGCCGCCAAAGACGTTCACAAACACGCTTTTGACCTGTGGGTCATTGAGAATTACATCTAGACCCGCGGCCATTACCTCTGCGGACGCTCCGCCGCCGATGTCCAAGAAGTTTGCGGGCTTTACTCCGCCATTGGCCTCTCCGGCGTAAGCCACGACGTCTAGCGTGGACATAACAAGCCCGGCACCATTTCCAATGATTCCTACTTCGCCGTCGAGCTTCACGTAGTTCAGATCCATCGCCTTTGCTTTGGCTTCTAGTGGGTCGAGCGCATCGCGCTCCATGTCATCGCGCTGGTGACGGAAATCCGCGTTTTCATCGAGGGTGATTTTGCCGTCGAGGGCGAGAATTTTGCCGTCTTCGGTTAGCACCAACGGGTTTACCTCAACCAAGGTCGCATCTTCTTTTACGAAGACGTCATAGAGCTTGAGGATTACATCACTGACTGAGTCGATTAGCTCTTCCGGGAACCTGCCGGCCTTCGCAATTTCCATGGCCAAGGCCTTGTCTATGCCGGTAACAGCGGAGACCGGAATCTTTGCCAATGCGTCTGGGCGTTCAACGGCAAGCTGCTCGATTTCCATGCCGCCCTCAACAGAACAAAGTGACAAGAAGGTTCGGTTTGAACGGTCTAGAAGGACTGAGAAGTAAAACTCCTGAGCGATCTTGGCGCCCTCTGCGATCATTAGGCGCTTTACAACATGGCCCTTGATGTCAAGTCCAAGAATTTCTTCGGCTTTTTGCCGGGCCTCGGCTGGGCTGTGAGCCACTTTTACACCGCCGGCCTTGCCGCGCCCTCCAGTTTTTACCTGGGCTTTGACGACAACTGTGCCGCCGATAGCGGTCGCTGCTGCCTCCGCTTCGTCAGGTGTATCTGCGATTCGACCCTGTAAAACCGGAACTCCGTGTTTTTCGAAAAGGTCGCGGGCTTGATATTCAAATAGATCCACTTTGGTCTTTCAGTTCTTTTTAGCCGACGTTTAACCTTCTAAAGTCTAGCGATTGAAAAAACGCATTCATTACCTAGAGCTTGGTTATTGGTGCCATTTTCACAAGTAGCCGCTTTGTGACCCCCGATTCAAAACGAACTTCGGCAGTTTGTCTTGGGTTTTGACCCGACACACTAACAACAGCGCCCTCGCCGAAAGTGTCGTGATTGACTCGGTCGCCCACTGCAAGCTCAAGGTCTTTATTGTCCCTGACCGCACTTGGCGAGTTGATCGCGCCCTTCCACTTTGAAGGCTCTCTTGTGAAGCCAACCGAACGCTCATAAGCCCTGTCGGTGGATCGTTCGGATCCTTCGGCTTCAACTAGTTCCTGAGGTATGTCGGCTAAAAACATGGAGGTGGTGAAACCGGAAGTGTTTCCAAAAATCGTTCGCTGAAGCGCATGAGAGATAAACAGTTGCTCGCGGGCTCTTGTCATGCCGACATACATCAACCGCCTTTCCTCCTGCAGTCCACCGGGTTCATCAAAAGACCTGATGTGAGGCAATGTTCCCTGCTCAAGACCAATCATGAACACGACCTGATACTCAAGCCCCTTTGCGGTGTGAAGCGTCATCAAAGAAATGCTGCCGGATTCATCTTCGATCTCATCCGCGGCTGCCGAAAGCGTAACTTCGGCAAGGTAATCGGCAACTGTGCCCTCCGGGAACTGAGCTTGCCACTCGAATAGCTGTCCGAGCAAGGCATCTAAGTTTTCAACCCGTGCTTCATCTTGGGGGTCCCTTGATAGCTCCAGCTCAGAACGATATCCGCTCCTAGTAAGCGCTAATTTCAAAACCTCGGCCGGGCCATCAGTAACAGTCATTGCTTCTAATTCGTTGAGCAATTCCCCAAAGGCCGTCACAGATGCTTGGAGCTTGGGTCCGAGTTGCAAGTCGGAAGCAAATAAGAGTGCTTGTCGAAAGCTCATTTCATTTGTCCTGGCAAACTGAGCGATTTTTAGTTCGGTCTTCTGACCAATGCCACGAGTTGGGATGTTTATGACTCTTCTTACGGCCTCGTCATTCCGCCCATTTGAAATTGCGGACAAATAGGCCAACGCATCTTTGATTTCTCGACGCTCAAAAAACTTCAAGCCCCCGATAACCGCATAGGGAATCTGCTGGCTCTTGAGCTCAGCCTCTAGAGATGGCGTTAGCGAGTTAGTGCGATAAAGGACCGCGATGTCTCGGTAATTGACGCCTTCGTCGTGCAGCTTCTTGACTCTATCGACGACAAAAGCTGCTTCATTTCGCTCGTCGTAAGCTGTGAACATGGTGATTTTGTCACCGGCGCCCGAATCGGTCCAAAGGTTTTTGGCTGGTCGATATGGGTTTTGCGAAATAACCGCGTTCGCAGCCGAAAGTATGTTTTGAGTGGAGCGGTAATTTTGCTCTAGCAAAATAGTTTCTGCACCTGGGAAATCGCGCTCAAACTCGGTAATGTTCCTGATCGAAGCTCCTCGGAATGCGTAAATTGACTGGTCCGAGTCTCCAACGACGGTTAGGTCAGCTGGGCCAAGTACTTCGCCGGTTTGCTCATCAAAAATTGCATGTTCTTCTGGCAATGGCCTGGTGAACTCTCGAATGAGTGCGTATTGGGCATGGTTGGTGTCCTGGTACTCGTCGACGAGCACGTGACGGAATCGCTTTTGATACCTAGCGCGAAGTTCCGGAAATGCCTGTAATAGGCCCACAGTCTCAACAATTAGGTCATCAAAATCAAAGGCGTTATTTCTGCGCAGTTCGGACGTGTAGGCCTGGAACACCTCGGCAACAAGACGCTCTCTGGGGTTCGAGCGATCAGCATTTCGAGCGAAGTCTTCGGCGTCCTTCAATTCGTTTTTAGCATTGGAGATGATTGCGGCTGCCTGCGAAGGTTTTATGTCCGCATCTTCTGCGCCAGCTTCTCGAAGCAGTCGCTTCAATAGCGCACGAGTGTCTCCAGTGTCGTAGACACTGAAGTTTGAGTCGTGACCTAGGCGTTGGGCTTCTCTCCGAAGAATTTGAAGGCAAGCAGAGTGGAAGGTCTTCAGCCACATGCCCTGCCCGGCTTGACCGATCAGGCTCTCAACCCGTTCCCTCATTTCGGCCGCAGCTTTATTGGTGAAAGTAATAGCAAGAATCTGAGATGGCCAAATTTCTTTATTGGCTAGCATGTGTGCCATGCGGTGAGTTAGCACCCTGGTCTTACCGGAGCCAGCTCCAGCGACAATTAGCAGCGCTCGTCCGCGATAGCGCACTGCCTGCTGCTGCTGCGGGTTTAGCCCGGTTAGTAAATCATCCGGGTTCGGTTGCTCAAAAATCTCTAACGGCATCGCAGGTAGCTTAGGTCAGGTCGGCTACGGTTTTGATCAACAGATCAGGCTGATCGGCAAAAATTCCATCGACTCCCGTCGAAACAAGACGTTCAAACCATTTTTCGACATTTCCCTCGGCTGTCTCCAGGCGGGCTGTGAAGGCGTAGATGTCTAACCCCATCTTTTTCGCCCGAGCCACAAGATCACCGGTCAGGACCATGGACATCGCAACAGAAACGGCGTCGAAGTTATCAGCAATTTCAACGAGTAATTCATCCGTTAGTTCTGTTATGCCCTCGGGCAGAGTGTCCCGGGCACTTAGGAATACGTAATTGATTTCCGGCCCAATCTCGACTTTGGCTCTTTTTAGAAATTCGAACTCGAAGCTCTCAAGGCTAATTTTCATGTCGCGGCTGGACCAGTCGCTTTGATCAAGCAGAGTCTTTACTTCCTGGATTGGGTCTATTCCAAGAGCCTCGAAATGCGCACCGTGCTTTATCTCGATGATCAGATGCTTGCCATTGAACTGCTGGTGTCCCAAAAGCTGGCGGAGGCTTGGCACAAAGTATTTACCGTCTTGGGAAGCCGAATCAACCCTGCCGTCTGGATACCGTTCTTTGGCTCGTAGCCTTGAGACGTCATCTTTTGTGAGTTGGTCGATCTTGGTGGACAGGAAGCTGTGGTCGTTGATGTCGGTAGTGCTGGCTAGATCTAGATCGTGGCGAATGATTGCGTGACCATCCTTGGTGAAGACCACATCGAACTCGACCGCATCCGCGCCCTGCTCAAAAGCGAGTTC
The DNA here is from genome assembly GCF_000257665.1 of Candidatus Aquiluna sp. IMCC13023. GTDB lineage: Bacteria > Actinomycetota > Actinomycetes > Actinomycetales > Microbacteriaceae > Aquiluna. The sequence goes on along the minus strand of NZ_AJKR01000002.1, from coordinate 303,852 downwards.
CATCGATTCGATGGTGTTTTCCGGAAGATACCCACAAGCACCGCGATGACCAAAAACCAGCACGCTATTCCCACTCAATCGTGCCCGGAGGCTTAGAGGTGATATCCAGCACGACCCGATTCACATCTGGAACTTCATTGGTGATGCGATTAGAAATCTTTGCCAACAAGTCATAGGGCAATCTGGACCAGTCGGCCGTCATTGCATCTTCCGATGAGACAGGCCGAAGCACAATTGGGTGGCCATAGCTTCTGCCATCTCCCTGAACTCCTACCGAGCGCACATCGGCCAATAAGACAACCGGGCACTGCCAGATTTCAGCATCTTTGCCGGCTGCCGAAAGCTCTTCGCGAACAATTGCGTCCGCCTTGCGAAGTAAGTCAAGTCTTTCTTTTGTAACCTCGCCAACAATTCGAATCCCGAGACCAGGGCCTGGGAACGGCTGCCTAGAAACTATCTCGTCCGGAAGCCCTAACTCGGCGCCGATTGCCCGAACTTCATCCTTAAACAATTCGCGAAGAGGTTCAATGAGCTCGAATTGCAGGTCCTCTGGAAGACCACCAACATTGTGGTGGCTCTTAATTCCAGCTGTTGCGCCGCCACCGGATTCAACCACATCCGGATAAAGCGTTCCCTGAACCAAGAACTTTATTGGTCGATTATCAGCCTTGGCCTCGGCGATGAGCTTCTGCTCGGCTTTTTCAAAGCTACGAATAAACTCGCGTCCGATGATCTTGCGCTTTTGCTCTGGATCACTGACGCCAGCAAGTGCTGATAAAAAGACATCTTCGGCGCTCTCGGTTACCAGCCTGATTCCGGTTGCCGCGACGTAGTCGCGCTCAACCTGCTCTTTTTCGCCCTCACGTAATAAACCATGATCAACGAATACTGCCGTTAGCTGGTCTCCAATGGCCTTATGGACAAGTGCTGCGGCGACCGCAGAGTCAACCCCGCCGGACAGACCACAAATCACCCTGGCGTCTCCAACCTGCGCACGAATTTTTGCAACCTGCTCCGCGATTACATTTCCAGAATTCCAAGTTGGCTCAATCCCGGCTCCAACGTAAAGAAAGTTTTCTAGGACTCGTTGACCCTGGTCGGAGTGGACCACCTCTGGGTGCCACTGAACGCCGTAAATCTTGCGCTCTTTGGATTCAAAGGCCGCAACTGGAGTTGTGGCAGTGGAGGCCAAAACATCAAAGCCCTCAGGAGCCTGAACGACCTGATCACCGTGACTCATCCAGCAAACCTGGGATAGCGGTTGGTCACTTAAAAGCGTTCCAGACTTGTTCACTGTGAGGTCCGTGCCGCCGTATTCCTTTTTGCCGGTCTTGTCTACTCGACCACCTAAGTGATGGGCAAGAACTTGAAAGCCGTAGCAAATACCGAGAATTGGAACGCCGAGCTCCAAAATCTTTGGATCAAGAGCTGGCGACCCATCCTCATAGACGCTGGACGGGCCTCCGGAAAGAATAATTGCCGTTGGTTCTTTGGCTGCAATCTCGGCCGCTGTGACGCTGTGGTGAACAATCTCCGAATAAACATTGGCTTCGCGAACGCGCCTGGCTATCAGCTGAGCGTACTGAGCTCCAAAGTCAACAACTAGTACCGGCTTCATTTGCCCTCCAGTTTGGCAAGCTGTTCATGCGCCATTTTGGCGTAGCGGTTCTCGGTGTAAAAGCTCAAGAACGGTATGACGCCGCCGAGGGCAATCAGCAAGAACCTAGTGAACGACCAGCGCATGAGGGTCCAGATTCTAAAGTCCGCAAATAGATAAACCACATAGAGCCAGCCGTGGATAATTAGGATCCAAACCGTCAGATTGAAACCGACATCGGGCAAGCCTTCGCCATCAACGCCGTATTGTTCAAAACTAAAAAACCCGTTTGGACCGAGCAGCCAAAGATCAAAACCTAAAAATGGCAGGCGTCTAATGCCCCAGGTAATCATCAGCAAAATCAGGAACCCGCCGGTTACATAGGAAGAGGCCTTATAAAAGCGGAGAACCTTTTTTATTTGAGGAACTTGAGCTGGATTCGGGCTTGACATGCTCTTGAGTTTACTTGGCTGAGATTGCCGCAAGGGCCGCAAGGGCCGCAGATTTTGCCTGATCGGCATCCAGACCCGTAAGTGCTGCCTCAAAAACCTCTTTAGCCTGTTCCTTTGTCACAGAGCTCAGGGCCTGTCTTACTATTCCCACCTGAGAACGAGACGAAGACACGGACTGGAACCCCATGCCGGCAAGAACTACGGCGAAGGCTGGGTCCGAGGCGCTCTCACCGCAAACGCCTGAGGAAACACCGGCTTCTTGGCTGACAGCAGCAATTTGCTCCAGCGCTCTCAATAGCGCCGGTTGCCAAGGATTGAGCATCGCACCGAGAGATGGGTTCATGCGGTCAGCCGCAAATAGGTATTGAGACAAATCGTTGGTGCCCACCGAGATAAAGTCCAGAGCACCGGCCAATTGTGCAATTTGGTAGACGATGCTGGGCGTCTCAACCATGATTCCAACCTTGAAGTTTCCAGACTCCCTGGCAAGCGCGGCGAACTCAATTGCTTCGGAGTAAGTCGAAACCATCGGTGCCATCACCCAAACTTCGCGGCCTGACTGCTCTCTTGCCATTTCGAGGCTTTCTAGTTGATCAACAATAAAGTCACGGTGATTCTCAATCAGGCGAAATCCGCGGACGCCGAGTGCCGGATTTTCTTCGTCACCCATGTCCAAAAACGGAACCGGCTTGTCGCTGCCAGCATCGATGGTGCGGACAACAATTGGCCCGGCTGGAGCCGCCTTCAAGATCTCTGTGTAGCTAGTGGCCTGAGACTGCTTAGTTGGCTGGGTCTTGGCAGACAAGTACAGAAGCTCGGTTCTAAATAGCCCTACCCCTTCAGCCGCAGAGGCACTCGCCGCTATCGCGTCTTCCAGCGAGCCAATATTTGCGCGCACCGGAATAATCGGATCTTCGCTTTTTGCGATGAAGGACAGAGCTTCGGTAATGTCACTTTCCTGGCCATCCACCACAACTCGATCACCCACCGGGTCAACTAGGACCTGCATCCCGTCAACCAAGTCTTTGGCCTGCTGACATGAAACAACCGCTGGGATCGATTTTGATCTGCAGATGATTGCAGTGTGTGAAGTCGGACCACCCTGGATCGTGACAACTCCGACAACTGCCTGAGTGAATTGAGCGGTATCAGCCGGTGAGAAGTCCTCACCCACAATTACGAACCTTCCAGTGGTGGGAATATCCAGTCCAAGTGAAATGCCCGCGATCGAGGCGGCAACTCGTCTGGCAAGGTCACGAATATCGTTTAGGCGCTCCTCAAAAGTAGTGTCTCCTGCAAAAATATCGGCGTATTCTTCGACCGCGTTAATAAAAGCAGTGCCCGCGTTCCAACCCTGGGAGATCTGAGCCGATGCGGTCTCAAATAGCTCTTCGTCTTCCAGCAGCATGATCAGGGCTTCAAAAATTTCAGCAGAGGTCTCACCTGCCTTTTCGGCTAGGTCATTCATCTCCAGTGAAACTGCCGCAATGGCAGTCTTCAGGCTTTCTAATTCCAGAGCTTCATCACCGGAGTGCTTGGCCGCCTTTGGCAATGAAGCTACAGGCCTTACTCGAAATACTTCGGCGGCGACGGAGCCAAGACCCACGCCCATACCGGTAAGAATTGTGCCGCTGTCTAGCAAATCTAACCCTTCAAAAAATCTTGAACCTGGGCAATCAAGGCAGTGGCTACAGCCTCGTCATCAGAGTCGACTTCAATGGTCAACTCTTCACCCGTCTTAGCCTTCAGGGCCATCATGCGAAGCGGCGAGTTTGCCTTGGCTAACTCCTGGCCAGCCTTGCCAATTCGAACCTCCAGGCCTGACTCCTTTACTAGCTTCACGATTTGGCCTGCGGGCCTGGCGTGCAGGCCAATCGGATCCAATACGGTAACTGAGCCATTTATTGTGGCCATTGGTTTCTCCTTCAAGGTTCTAATAAAAAATACTAACTAACTCCCGGCGTGATACCGACTGGTCATTTGTGACTAAGTGTCCCCTGGTGCTTTGCAATTGCCTGCTCTAGCGAGGTGGCCAATGGGTGATCATGCAGGATTCCGCAAACCTGCGATGTGAATTCCCAGGGTGATAAGGAGTCCAGTTTAGAGCTGAGTAATTGAACCTCAGGGTCGTCTTGACTAAAGAATTCCAAGGATGCCTCAACCACTTCTAGCAGCGCGCTGGGCTTCTCACCCAGCTCAGCCAAAAGCGCTGCCGGTCCAATAAGGCGCTCAAACCGGGATAGCTTTCTCAAGGGTTGTCTACCAACTCGCTCGACCTGGTCATCTAGCAAAGGGTTTGCGAGGCGCAGTAGGGTTCGGTGGACATAATTTGCATGGTCACTTGAATCAAACCCGTGCTTGGTGACCAGAACCATGGAAGTCTCCTCCATCACTCTTGACACAACATCGCGAACAATCGGATCCCGAAGCGACTCGGCGACTGTGTCATGGCCGTGACGTTGGCCCAAGTAGGCAATTGTCAAGTGCGCCGTGTTCACCGTGTAAAGCTTTCGCTCAATAAATGGTTGCAGGTCATCGACCATGGTTGCCGCTGGAATCTTTAGATCAGTTCCAGCTAGCCCGCTTTTGTCGATGACCCATTCGCAAAACTTTTCTGCAGCGACGTCTGGCTCAGTGTCTGCTTGCTGCATTGGAACGATTCGGTCGACAGCAGTGTTAGCAAAAAAGATGTTCTTCGGGAGCCTAATAAGCGTCTCCAATATCTTTGAGCTCAAGATATCCGTTGCATTGATAGCGTTTTCACAGGCCATGATTACAAGCGGAGAATCGATTGACCGTGCTTGAATGCCCCGCGCAATTACTGGCGCAATAGCGGGAAGAATATTCGTGCCAACTGATGCGGTAATGACGTTGGCGCGGCCGATGGCAGCGATTAGCGCGGCTTCATCAGCAGTTGAGTCTAGGACTTCAAAGTTTTCGTAATGGGTTTCTTTTTTGGCTTCGCCAAGTTCGATGAGGCTGTACCCGTTGGAGGATCGCAACTTGGCGATCAACTCTATATTCACATCAGCGAAAGTCACAAAGTAACCGGCATCCTGCAGAACTGCCCCGATAAAGCCTCGCCCGATGTTTCCGGCTCCGAAGTGCACTGCCCGCATAGTTTTTCTCCTGTGACTGTTCTGAGTGCTTCTAGATTTTGTCTTACTCAGTGGTTCTTATTTTTTTCGTACTCTGAGTTACAGCTAGTCATTGCCAAGAAGCAGCTGAGCAATTTCCTCAGGATTGTCTGAGTTTTGCAAAATTGCCAACTTGTCCTCGTCCTGAATCATCTCGGCTAAGTTGCCAAGTAACTCCACGTGTCCATCGCCTTGGGAGGCGATGCCAAGAACGCAAGTCACTTCATCATCAGCCCACGAAATTGGCTTGGCCAATCGAACAAACACCAGCTGATCAAAAATAACGTGCGCTCGTGATTCGTCGGTTCCGTGCGGAATGGCAAAGCCCATGCCGATAGCGGAGGGGAAGATTTGTTCTCGCTCCCACATGGCATCGGCGTAGGAACTCGTTATCGCGCCTAGCTCGACAAGTAGCTTGCCGCAGATGTCCACAGCCTCCTCCGGGGAGGAGGCTGTGGCATCTAGCTTTATTCCGGCCTGTTGGACTAAATCAGTCATCGCTGATGTCGTCGCCTGACTTTATTCTTGACACAACTTCGGCGATTTTTAGATCGCCTAGGAACATATCAAACATAATCACAACCGAGTTCGGCACCGCTTGCTTGGCCCTTGAGCCAAGGCCGCGGTGACAAAGAACTAGATCGTGTTCAGTTTCAGTCAGTTGGTTCACAGGGGAATGAGTCACTGAGACCTCTTGGGCCTTAAGTTGCTTAGCAAGCTGCTTTGCAACCATCACAGATGAGCCCATTCCGGCCTCGCAAGCAACAACTATGTTCTTGACAGAGGCGCCCGATATAGTCGCCATAATTACGCAGCATCTCCGGTCTTCATGGCCTGGCTCTTTGCCTTCGAAGCGTCTAGATCTGCAGCATCATCTCCGGAGCGAGTTGCCTTCAAGATGAAGAAGGCCACAACGAAGGAAACAGCTGCTGACAACGCAATGCCCAAAAGCACGCCGAAGTGGTTACCCGGAGGGGTCATCGCCATGTAAGCGAAGATCGATCCTGGTGATGGGGTGGCAACAAGGCCGACTCCAGTAGCCGCGAAAGTAGCAACACCAGTTGCACCACCGGCAATCGCTGCAAGAACAACGATTGGCTTAAGTAGTACGTATGGGAAGTAAATTTCGTGGATTCCACCAAGGAAGTGGATAACGATTGCACCCGGAGCTGAACCGCGAAGGATCTTCGGTCCTGCCAACCAGAATGCAACTAGTAGTCCAAGTCCTGGACCTGGGTTTGACTCAAGCATGAACATGATTGACTTGCCAGTCTCTTCGGCTTCAACCGCTCCGATTGGAGCCAGAACACCGAAGTTGATGGCGTTGTTCAAGAACAGGATCTTTGCTGGCTCAATCAAAATTGAGGCCAAAGGCAAGAAGCCTGTGTCAACTAGAACCTTCACGCCGCTTCCAAGAACGTCGGAGAACGCGTTTACGGTTGGTCCGATTCCTAGGAATCCAAGGATTGCCATAAGCATTCCGGTGATTCCTAGTGAGAAGTTACCAATCAACATCTCGAAGCCGGTTGGGGTTACTGGGTCTAGCACGGCGTCAATCTTCTTCAATACCCATGCAGCCAATGGACCAATGAGCATGGCGCCAAGGAACATAGGAATTGAAGTTCCAACAATCACACCAACGGTTGCAACGGCACCGATAACAGCACCACGCTGACCGTGGACCAAACGTCCACCGGTGTAACCGATGAGGATTGGCAATAGGTTGATGATCATTGGGCCAACCATTGAACTTAGCTCTTCATTTGGGAGCCAGCCGGTTGGGATAAACAGTGCGGTCAGCAAGCCCCAGGCGATAAATGCGCCAATGTTTGGGATTACCATGCCGGCGAGGTTGCCACCGACCTTTTGAACAAACGACTTCCAGCCTGTGTGAGTGCCGTCACCCGCGGGGATGAAATTAGCCATGGGTACTACCTTCCTAATAAGGGGTTGTATTTATTAAACAGAGTCAGGTCAACTGCTTGCTTGCAGGCAAGTAATCGGCCGTTCTCCATCCTCTTCCACTGGCTTCTCTGCCAGTGAAATTTATTGTTGGGCCAGAGCAATCTGGACCCCGCTTCCCGCAAGCGCATCTGTGAACGAAGCGTCGACATCGACGTTAGTCACTATGCGGTCAAAACCTGAAAAAGCAGAAAATTTTGCCGGGTAGGTCGAGCCAAATTTGCCGCTATCAACCAAGAGGATTCGCTCCCGGGAGTTAGCCATCATGGTCTTTTTCACTAGGGCCTCGTCGGTATCAAATGCCGTGGCCCCTGCCTCTAGAGAGAAGCCGTTGGCCCCGATGAAGCTAACCGAAGCAGTTAGTTCCCGCAGGTCTTCACAAGTTTTGGCGCCCACGGCGCTCAAGGTGGCGGGCCTGATTTTGCCGCCGAGCAAATAAGTCTGCGTAGTCGAATCGGCGATCTTTCCGGCCAAGGTCAGGTTGTTGGTTACTACCAACAGACCGGGCTTGTTTCGAAGATAAACAGCCAGGCACTCAGTAGTAGTGCCACCGTCAACAAAGATGCATCCCTCATCGGGGATAAAGGAAGCCGCAACATCGGCGACCAGTCGCTTTTGATTCGGATTCTGTCCATATCGCTCTGGGATTGTGTACTCGTGAGCAAATCTCTCAAGTGAAATTGCTCCGCCGTGCACGCGGCGCAGAACACCGCGGCGCTGAAGAACATCTAAGTCTCTTCTAACGGTCTCAACTGCGACATCTAGGTTCGAGGCAGCTACGTTTGCATCGACACGGCCTTCTACGCGAGCCCACTCGCTCAGCTGTAGCCTTCGCTCTTCTGCCAACATCTTTGTAGTCTCCGAAATTGTCTGGTTCCCGTAGTAGCTAATAAATTAGCAGGCTTTTCTCAGCTAAAAAGATAGAAACGGGCAAAAAACCACAATAAAAAATAACAATTCGGTCACGTACTCAGTCGTGCCCGCTCATCCTGAACTAGTCGCCACCAAAGATAAAAGGCCACTAGGGCGAAAAAGGCCCACTCGATTGCGTAAAAAGCGGTCAACCAGTTGACCTCTATTTCCTGAGCCCTGATGTCGATCGAAATCCTTTCGACCGGAAGATCTATGCCCTCGCTGAGTATCAAATAAACCGGATAGCTAACCACCTGTTCCGGGCTGTAGAGATTCACAAGCTGCGCGAGCGATACCGAACCAAGCAAGTCTTTCGAGTCAGATTCTCTAACTGCCTCGTTCGGCTCAACGTAGCCGGTGATGCTGTGATTCGAACTTTCCAGTTCGCTCTGTGCCGTGAGAAGTTCAGAGACGTCCTCGGAATAACCCAGGCCAAGGGTGAGACTAACTAATTGGTCACCAATTTCGACAAAAGAGTTGGTGATCAGCCAATAGCCTGGAACCAAATCATTGCCAACTAGCTGAAGACGGTCCTGCACAATAAATGAGTTTTCTGGATCTAAAGTTACGTTCACGGTCGCGAGGCGATCGTAGGCTCCAGGAGTAATGCCCTCGAGTCCAGCAAGTTCACTTAGTGGAACAGGCGCTAGCTCCTGCTCACTTACGCCGACGTAACTAAAGGTTCGCTCTAGCTGCCACTGCATTAGCAACGAGAAGGAAATCGCCACCAATGCGGCTATCGCTAGCCCCCCGAGCCATTTGGGCTTGCGGGCAATCGAGAAGAAACTCGGTTTCATTTAGATGTATGAATTCGCAACTACATCGACGCGCTGGAATTCTTTGACGTCCGAGTACCCGGTGGTGGCCATTGACCGACGCAGTGCTCCTATTAAGTTTGCAGTGCCGTCTGCAGAGCTAGTGGGTCCCATCAAAATTTGCTCAAGTGGAGCATGCGAGCCAACCCACACTCGCTGACCTCTTGGAAGCGAGGAATTTACCGCCTCTGGGCCCCAGTGCCAGCCTTGGCCTGGTGCTTCGGCAGCTCTTGCAAGAACGGTGCCCAACATCACGGCATCCGCTCCACAAGCAATTGCTTTAACCATGTCGCCGGATGTGCCAAGTCCTCCGTCAGCAATTACGTGAACGTAGCGACCACCGGATTCATCCATGTAGTCACGGCGGGCCGCAGCCACATCAGCAACGGCGGTGGCCATCGGAGCATGAATGCCCAAAACTTTTCTGGTAGCACTGGCTGCTCCGCCGCCAAAGCCAACCAAGACTCCGGCTGCACCAGTTCGCATGAGGTGCAATGCGGCGGTGTAGGTAGCTGCCCCGCCCACAATCACCGGAACATCAAGCTGGTAAATGAATTCTTTGAGGTTTAGCGCTTCTGCTCCTTGCGACACGTGCTCGGCCGAAACTGTGTTTCCACGAATAACGAACATATCGACTCCGGATTTCAAAACAATCTCGGAAAACTCCGCTGTTCGCTGAGGAGAAAGTGCTCCGGCAACCCTGACACCGGCGGCTCTAATTTCTTCAAGACGAGCCCTGATGAGTTCGGCTTGAATCGGTTGAGAGTAGACGCGCTGCAAGACTGCCGTGGCGTCCTCGTCCTTGGCATTCGCGATTTCAGCTAACTGCTGAGTTGGATCCTCGTACCTGGTCCAGAGGCCTTCCAAATCAAGAACACCAAGTCCGCCGAGCTTCCCAAGTGCAATCACGGTCGCAGGACTCATTGCCGAGTCAGTAGGGGCCGCGATTACCGGCATGTCGAACTGGAAGGCGTCGATACTCCAGCTGGTTGAAACATCTCCCGGGTCCCGGGTTCTTCTGGTTGGCACAATTGCGATGTCATCGAATGCGTAGCCGTTGATTGCTCTCTTCGATCGGCCGATTTCTACTTCAGTCATTTTTTATTACCTGCCTAGCGGGCGCCGTAGTTTGGCGCCTCAATGGTCATCTGGATGTCATGCGGATGTGATTCGCGGAGCCCGGCGGGAGTAATCCGGACAAACTTGCCATTCTGCTGCAATTCAGGGATTGTTGCGGCTCCGACATAGCCCATCGAAGCCCTTAGCCCTCCAACTAGTTGGTGAACTACGGTTGGAACTGTTCCCCTGTAAGGAACGCGTCCTTCAATGCCTTCTGGCACAAGCTTTTCTTCCTTCAGGACATCGTCCTGGAAGTAGCGGTCTTTTGAGTAGGACTGCGCTTGACCGCGGGACTGCATTGCACCGAGGGAGCCCATGCCGCGGTAGGTCTTAAATTGTTTGCCACCTACATATGTAATGTCTCCAGGGGCCTCATCGGTTCCCGCCAAAAGCGAACCGAGCATCACCGAGTTGGCACCAGCTACCAGGGCCTTGGCGATATCTCCTGAATATTGAAGGCCACCATCGGCGATAACTGGAACGCCCGCCTCTCTGGCTGCGAGCGCCGCCATGTGAACGGCGGTGATTTGAGGAACACCCACACCGGCCACCACTCTGGTTGTACAAATTGACCCAGGGCCAACGCCAACTTTTACACCGTCAGCGCCTGCCTCGACAATTGCCCTGGCACCCTCGGTTGTTGCCACGTTGCCACCCAGTACATCGGTGTGCTTTGCAAAAGGCTCATTTTTTAACTTCTTGATCATCTCAAGCACAGCTGAGTTGTGACCGTGAGCCGTATCAACAACAAGAATGTCTACACCGGTCTCGACAAGAGCCATTGCTCGCTCCCAGCCGTCGGGGCCAACGCCAACAGCTGCGCCAACCAATAGCCGCCCTGCTCCATCTTTAGAGGCATTTGGGTACTTCTCGCTCTTGTCAAAGTCCTTCACGGTAATCAAGCCCTTGAGCTTGCCGTTGTCATCAATTAGCGGAAGCTTCTCAATTCTGTGCTGAGCAAGTAGTGCCATCGCCTCATCTGGGTGGATGCCAGCCTTACCAACAATCAAGGGCATCGAGGTCATAACGTCCTTGACCAAAGTGGTCGTCCGTTGAACCTCAAGCACGAAACGCATGTCTCGGTTTGTGACTATGCCAACCAGCTTGCCGTCCTCGTCTATAACCGGGAGCCCGGAAACGCGGTAGCGGCCGCAAAGGTCGTCTACTTCCTGGATGGTCGCATAAGGAGTAGTGGTAACAGGGTGAGAAACCATCCCGGCTTCGCTGCGCTTTACCAGATCCACTTGGTCGGCTTGCTGCTCAATAGAAAGGTTGCGGTGCAAGATACCGAGGCCGCCTTGCCGGGCCATGGCTATTGCCATGCGGGACTCGGTCACAGTGTCCATCGGGGACGAAATCAGAGGAATGTTAATGCTGATGTTCCGGGACACCATTGTTGAAGTGCCTACCCCCGAGGGGATGACGTCCGACTTGCCGGGCATCAATAGGACATCGTCGTAAGTTAACCCGATTAGGGAAAAAGGGTCTGAATGCTCCAAAATAACCTCGCAACGGCTCGGGACGGTGTGGTCAAAGTCTACAGAGCTAAGCCGCTTCAAATAAGTGTGAAATTTTTATTACAAATAGGTACGTTCACAATTGTGTACTCTTATGAATTGGTATTATTTTCCAATACCCCTTTTAGGGTCAACTGTGAGCGACGCAGCTCACCCAGATATGGAGGACAGGTGAATTTCCTCTCCGTGGGCAATCCAAAACGTTTCCTGAAACTAGTAGTAGTCGTATTCACCGCTCTGATCATCGGCCTTGGTCTTCTGGTGTCACCAGCCCAGGCCGACAGCGTCGGAGAAGAGTTTGACCACGCTGTGCTTGGTAACGTGAAAATTAAGGGCGAAGCAATTGGCGGGGTCCGCATTGTGGTCGAAGGGCCGTCCTATACCGCTGAGGTTCTCACCAGCGATGACGGAAGCTGGCTAATTGGAGTGCCGACTAAGGACACCTATACAGTCACCCTGGACCAAGAAACACTTCCTCCAGGCATCGCTGTCCTAGAGGGCGGAGCCACCCAAGATGTCGACCTTGGGCTCTCCGACCGTGTCGTAAAAAACTTTTTTATTGGCCAGGGTGAGCGAAATGAAGTTTCGTTCTTTGACCAATTTGTTGCCCGTCTTATTTACGGAATCAACTTCGGACTTATGCTCGGGCTTGCCTCGGTAGGTCTGTCTCTGGTATTCGGAACAACTGGTCTGTCTAACTTTGCACACGGAGAGATGGTTACCTTCGGAGCTGTTGCTGCTCTGATTCTTGGCACAGTACTTCAAGTACCAATTTGGGCTGCGATTCCGGCGGCCGTGATTATTTCTGCCGGGTTCGGGTGGTCCATGGATGCCGGGTTGTGGAAGCCGCTTCGGAACAAAGGCCTGGGCATTGTTCAGTTGATGATCATTTCCATCGGCCTATCGCTAACTCTTCGGTACATAATTCAGTTCTTCATCGGTGGTGGAACCGAACAGCTTCCAGGTTTTGATTCGCCGAAGATTAACCTCTTTGGATCCGTTGCACTGAGCGTCAATGACCTCTACTCGATGGGCATTTCCATTGTTGCGATTCTTGCATTTGCCTTCTGGCTACTTAGAACCAACACTGGAAAAGCTACGCGCGCAATCTCGGACAACCCGGACCTAGCTGCCGCGTCCGGTATCGACGTCGACAAAGTAGTTCGAATTGTTTGGATCGTGTCGGCTGCACTAGCAGGACTATCCGGAGTTCTTTGGGCATATTTCCGACCCGGAATCAAGTGGGACATGGGAACGCAGATTCTGCTTCTCATCTTCGCCGCCGTTACCTTAGGTGGTCTTGGAACGGCATTCGGTGCATTGATTGGAGCTCTCGTAGTGGGAATTCTGGTTGAGACCTCGAGCTTGTTCATACCTTCAGATTTGAAGTACGTCGGCGCGCTCGTCGTGCTAATTGGAGTACTACTCTTTAGGCCACAGGGCCTTATGGGACGAAGACAGAGAGTCGGATAGGAGGTAGCTCATGGACTGGGGAACAATTATAAATAACACCTTGGCAGGGCTGCTAACGCCCACCACAATTGCTTTTGCACTTGCAGCACTTGGATTGGCAATGCACTTTGGTTTCGCAGGCCTGCTGAACTTCGGTATCGCAGGATTCATGGCCATCGGTGCCTACGGGTACGCGATATCGGTCCTAACTTTTGGTTTCCCATGGTGGGGCGGCATGATTGTCGGCATCATCGGATCTATCTTGTTCGCCATTCTGTTGGGCGTCCCGACGCTGAGGCTTCGTGGAGATTACCTAGCAATCGTGACCATTGCGGCGGCCGAGATCGTCAGGCTGTTGTTCCTGACCACAGCCTTCACCGATGTCACTGGTAGCGCGGACGGTCTTTTTGGTTACAACAACGCCGGCGGATTCACGAGTGCAAACCCATTCCCACCGGGATCCTATGGTTGGGGACCTTGGACTTACAACTCCGAAACTCTTTGGGTTCTTACCTTTGGACTAGGTGTCCTAGCTGTTTGTGTTTGGTTCCTGTGGGCACTCATGCGCTCACCCTGGGGAAGAGTTATCAAGGGTATCCGCGAGGACGAAGAGGCCATCAGGGCTCTCGGTAAAAACGTCTTCGCTTACAAACTTCAGGCACTTATCATCGGCGGCATCTTCGGTGGAATGGGTGGAATTATTTACGCCGCATTCGCGAACGTTTCTCCGGGTGTGTATGTGACCTCAATCACCTTCTTCATCTGGACATCACTGCTACTCGGTGGTGCCGCGACAATCTGGGGTCCGGTTATTGGTGCAGTTATCTTCTGGACACTCCAGGCATTCTTATCAAACATCTTGCCGGAGCTCGCGTTAGCGGGCATCTTGCCAGTTTCCGGAACTCAAGCGGCAACGCTGAGATTCGTGCTGGTGGGTATCGGTTTGATGTTGCTTGTGATTTACAGGCCTCAGGGTATTTTCGGAGACAAGAGGGAGCTGACCTTTGTCAAATAACGACTCACCAATAAAATCAACCGGTCTACACATCGGCGAAGCGGCACCAGGCTGTAAAAAGACCGATCCAATGCTCATTATTGACCATGTCAAAAAGAGCTTCGGTGGCCTCACAGCGGTGGATGTCGAGCACCTGGAAATTCCGAAGAACGCCATCACCGCGCTTATTGGACCAAATGGTGCCGGCAAGACAACCCTGTTTAACCTGCTAACTGGCTTTGACACACCTGATACTGGCGAGTGGGCGTTCCTAGGCACTTCGCTATCGGGAGTTCCAAGCTACAAAGTTGCCCAGATGGGTCAAGTTCGAACCTTCCAGCTAACCAAGGCCTTGAGCCTTTTGACAGTGCTGGACAACATGAAACTTGGCGCGAAGAATCAAGTCGGCGAGAGCATCTTCCGCGCTCTTTTTCCAAGATCCTGGAGAAAGCAGGATGCTGAGATTGAGCTCAAGGCAATTGAGCTACTGAAGCGATTCAAGCTTGACACCAAGCAGGCAGATTTCGCAGCATCGCTATCCGGCGGTCAGCGCAAGCTGCTGGAGATGGCAAGGGCATTGATGACCGACCCTGTGCTGGTAATGCTCGATGAGCCAATGGCCGGTGTTAATCCTGCACTGACTCAGTCCCTGCTTGGCCATGTTTTGGACCTGAAAAAAGAAGGTATGACCGTGTTGTTTGTTGAGCACGACATGCACATGGTTCGACACATTGCAGACTGGGTGGTCGTAATGGCCGAAGGTAAAGTAGTGGCCGAAGGCCCGCCAGAGACTGTTATGAACGAGCAGGCCGTAATTGACGCCTATCTGGGTGCCCATCAGGACACTGATCTTGGTGTTGTCACAGGGAGAATTAGCATCATCGACCAGGAGAAAGACAAATGACCCGAGTTGTAGATGTCAAGAACCTCACCGCCGGCTACTTGCCGGGAGTAAACATTCTGAATGAGGCCAACCTATACGCCGACAAGGGCGAACTAATCGGAATCATCGGACCTAACGGTGCTGGTAAGTCAACCCTCCTGAAATCAATATTCGGGCTCGTAAAGGTTCGTGACGGGTCAATCACTCTGAACGGTGAAGACATCGTGGGTCAGAAGCCAAACCAGCTGGTTGCTAAGGGTGTTGGGTATATTCCCCAAAACAACAATGTCTTTCCCTCACTAACCATTGAAGAGAACCTTCAAATGGGTGTTTTCCAGGATCCAAAAAACTACGAGAAGCGTCTTGAATTCGTAGTCTCTATTTTCGACGAGCTCGGCAAGCGCCTAAAGCAGCGCGCCGGCTCACTATCCGGTGGAGAACGTCAAATGGTTGCCATGGGCCGGGCACTGATGATGGAGCCAAGCGTTCTGCTGCTCGACGAGCCTTCTGCGGGCCTTAGCCCTGTTAGGCAGGATGAGGCCTTCCTTCGAGTTTCAGAGATCAACAAGGCAGGCGTGACCTGCATCATGGTTGAACAGAACGCTCGTCGTTGCCTTCAAATCGCTGACCGAGGTTATGTTCTAGATCAGGGCACCGATGCCGTCACAGGCACCGGTAGAGAGCTTCTGAACGACCCACAGGTCGTCGGTCTCTACCTGGGAACCCTTGGCACCTAAAAAGACACGTCCTCCGGGCTTTTTCGTAGCAATAGGTGTAGTGATTGGTGTGGCTTTCGGCGTAGCGATCGACAACGTTGGCCTGGGTATCGCCCTTGGGGTTGCCATCGGTGCAGCGTTTGAAGTGACCTCCCGCAGGTCGAAGTAGAGTTACCAACCCCGTTCAGTTGGAGCAAAGTAATCCCTTGGCCATGCTGAGGGATTACTTCTTTAAGCGCCTTCAACCGCAAGCGGCTCTTGACATCTTTAGAGACGAAAATGCCTGACACCCAGTCACGGGGTTTCAATAAAGGCCAAAACACTCAGTTAAAAGAGAAACCCCCTCGGGCCTAAGCCCGAGGGGGTTTCTTGATTGAAACTAGTTACTAGCCACGAATGGTAGCTGGAACGTTGTTTCCATCGAACTGCTGGATCAGGATGTTACCGTCTGTTGGGTCTCCAACGTCATTGAAGGTAATGTTTCCCGATGGACCGTCATAGTCTGCGGTTCCACCATCGTTGATGATGTCAGCACACTGAGCGAAGCTCGTGCACTTGGTACCGCTTCCAGAACCTCCAGAAACTTCCTGAAGCTTCTCTGACATGTTGGCACCCTGGGTGCTACGCGCCTCTAGAGCAGCAAGTGCAAGCACTATAACTGCGTCATAGGTCTCAGGACCGTAAGCGTTTAGCTCCAAGGCTGCGTTGCCGCGTGCCTGCCAGTTTGCATCAAGCTTCGCAACGAAGTCAGCAATGTTTGCCTCGTTCACGCCTGGGTAGGTACCCTTAGCACCCTCAAGGGTGCCAGCAGCGAAGTCATCAGAGTAGTTGGTTAGGTTACCGTCAACGAAGTAAAGCTTGTCACCAGGGAACTGGCTTGTTAGCTCAGGCACGATGGTCTTTGCCTCGTCGAATGTAATTAGAACGATTGCGTCTGGGTCTCCGGCTAGTGCCTCAGCAATCTGAGCGGTGAAGTTAGTGTCACCAGTGTTGTAGGTAGGCTCAGCAATAACCTCTCCACCAGCAGCCTCGAAGGCAGCTTTGGTGAACTCAGCTAGACCGGTACCGTATGAGTCATTTAGAACGATAAATGAGATTCTCTGGTGGCCGTCTTCTGCGATTAGGTTACCTAGAACTTCACCCTGAAGTACGTCTGAAGGAGCGGTACGGAAGTACAGGCCCTTGTCCTCGTAGTCAGTGAAAGCTGCTGAGGTGTTAGCTGGTGAGAAGTGAATTACACACTCAGCAATAACGCGGTCGATGAACTGAAGTGATACACCTGAAGATGCAGCACCAACGATTGCCTGAGCACCTGCGCCAAGAAGACGTGGGATTTCAGTGTCGTAAGCCTTGTTGTCGGTGTCACCAGAGTCGCCAAAAGTAGCGTCAATTGTGAGTCCCTTGTTGGCAGCGTTGATCTCGTCAATCGCTAGAGCAGCACCAGCTTCTTCTGGTGGGCCTAGGAAAGCGAGGTTACCGGTCAAAGGCAGTGCGGTACCTAGGTTTAGTACTAGGTCTCCATCCTGCTCAGGACCTAGCTCACAGCCGCCGGCGGTTGTTGTCGCTGCACAGCCAGCCAGAACAAGCGCCGAAACGCCTGCTGCAGACAAAGCCATGAGTGCACGCGACCTGTTGTTCTTTACGGTCATTGTTGCTCCTTGAAATAGCAATTTAAATGCGAACACAGGCAGGGAGCCCGCGCGCTACTCAAAGCATACTAACTGCGACATTTCAAGGAGGTTAACGCACCGCCTAAAATTTCAAAAAGGAGAGACCCATAGAATAAAGTCGTTGTTTTTCTAGGCTATTTCAACGCTATCGGTCGAAAAAAACTAAAACAGTGAGTAAAACAGTATTATTTGGTCAAAAGTTAGATTGAGTAACAATTCGATTGCGAATCTAGAGGGCCTCCACAATCGGCAAAATCGGCTTTTTTCGTAGGGCATCTGAGGTAAGAATTGCCAGAGACACCCAAACCAATCCAAATCCGATCCAACGAACCGGAGGCATATCCTCGCCCAATATGAAGTATCCGGCAGAGAACTGCAGCACTGGAGTGAGGTACTGAATAAACCCGATCATCGAAAGAGGGATTCGGCTTGCAGCAGCGCCGAACAAAATCAACGGCACCGCGGTCATGATTCCAAAGCCAATCAGGACTGCTGCCTCCATAGGGCCGCTGAGGAGCATTACCGGTCCGAAGGATGCCACGACAATTAGTTGAATGATGGCGATTGGCAGCACCGCCGCTGATTCAATTGTGAAACTCTGCAGGGCACCAATGTTTCGGCCCACTCTGTTTTTGGCAAGCGAATAGGTTCCAAAGCTCAACGCCAAAATAATAGCTATCCAGGGTGGGCGACCGTAGTCAATAGTGAGTACCACGACCGCGATAAACCCAACACTTAATGCGACCCACTGCATTCGTCTGAGCTTTTCTTTCAGTAAAATCACTGCAAACATGACTGTGACCAGCGGGTTTATGAAATAACCAAGAGAGGTCTCGATCACATTACCGGTAACAACCGCGACGACGTAGACCTGCCAATTGATAAAGATAAAAATGGCCGCGACTGCAACCCAGACAAGTTTTTTCGGGGTTTTTACCAAAGCCATAATCTGGCCCCAGGTCTTAGTGATCGTTACCAGAAGCGCGGCAAACAAAAAGCCAAACACCACTCGCCAAACGACAGTCTCAAAGGGAGAAGCGAATTTAGATAGCTGGATAAGTAGCGGAAACGAACCCCAAATCAAGTAAGCGCCCGCTCCAAATGTCAGGCCCACCGTATTTATAGAACGCTTCTTCACCTTGCAAGCCTAGGGGCATTAAACGCAAAAAAAGACCCGGATTTCCGGGTCTTTTTTTGTCAATTTCTAGCGCTCGATAACCGCAAGAACGTCGCGGGCTGACAGCACCAAATAGTCCTGGCCATCGTAACGAAGCTCAGTTCCGCCGTACTTGGAGAAGATAACAAGATCTCCAACTTTCAAGTCGACAGGTATGCGCTCGCCGTCCTCGCTAAAGCGACCTGGGCCAACTGAAATGACCTCAGCCTCCTGGGGCTTTTCCTTTGCTGTGTCTGGGATAACCAGACCTGACGCAGTTACCTGCTCGGCCTCAAGCGGACGAACAACAACGCGATCTTCAAGTGGCTTAATAGAAACCGACACTGTTACCTCTTCTTTGTCTAAAGTTTGTGAATTAGCAGACTCCCATCGAGAGTGCTAATGCAACTTTAGGTGTTATCAAGCACTTGGTCAAGGTCAGTGACCGCTATCGACAGCGGTAGGTTTAATGAGTGCCCGATCTAGACGAGACAATTTTTGGACCTGAAGCCAAGCAACTACTTGGCAAGTTGGGCTTCCTGGACGCAAAAGCGGACCTGCTCAAACTGACATCTGATCTTAGGAAGCAGGGGCATGAGCCTCAGCTGGTAGCACTGTGCATCTCCCAAGCCAAACTGCGCTCGCGAGCAGTGTCAAAATTTGGCTCGGACCTTGCAAGCACGATGCTCTTCACCGAGGAAGGCCTCGAGCAAGCAACTCGGCAGCAAGTTGCCGCTTGGCATGCCCAAAAATTCTTGACCCATGGAATCAAGTCGGTCACGGATCTTGGTTGTGGCATTGGCGGAGACGCACTGGCCTTCGCCCAGGCGGGACTTGAGGTAACCGCAATCGAAAAGGACGGCCTGACCGCCAACTTCGCAAAACACAATTTGAACAACTATCCAATGGCTGCGGTCTCAAATGCCGATGCTCTCAAAATCGAATCCAAATCGACATCATTCTGGCTTGACCCGGCAAGAAGAAAACTTAGTTCAAAAGCAGCGGGAAGAGTGATGCTCAAGCCAGAGGACTTTTCACCGAATCTAAACTTTGCCTTTGAAATCGGAGCCAAGCACACGGCGGGCATAAAGCTCGCCGGGAGCTTGCCTCACGAATTGATCCCGGAAGACTGCGAAGCAAATTGGGTCTCCCACAACAATGAACTTGTAGAAACCGTGCTGTGGTTTGGCGAGCTGGGTGAAAGCGGCAAGAGATCAGCCCTTATTTTGGCCGACACAATAACCGAGTATTCCGGAGACCTTATTCAGGCACCGATAAGTGAAGTTGGAAAGTATGTTTACGACCCCAACCCAGCACTTGTTAGGTCCCACCTTCTTGGAGCGTTTGCTATCGAAAATGGACTCTGGGGCATCGCACCTTCAATCGCATATCTAAGTTCCGACAGTGAACTGAGTTCTCCTTGGCTCAGGGGATTTGAGGTAATGGAGTCCTTGCCTCTTGATGTCAAGAGGATTGCCAAGAGAATGAGCGAACTTGACATTGGAACACTTGAAATAAAAAAACGCGGAGTAGACATCACTCCTGAGCAGCTTCGACCGAAGTTGAAACTAAAAGGAAAAAACGCCGCCACTCTAATTCTCACCAGGGTGGGCGACGCTCGCAAAGCACTGGTCTGTCAGCCCCTCAGCTGACGACTAGCAACTAGTGACTAGTCGTCATGACCACGCATGCCGACGAATCCCCGCTGGTAGCGCCTAAATCGTCTGGACTTTTGTGACCTCGAGGGTGGACTCCGCTCCGAAGCCAAGACCGCTCGGTGGCCGGCCGGCCATTATTAGCTGTGCACCAATGGAGGCAATCATTGCTCCATTGTCCGTGCACAGCGAGAAACGTGGAATCCGCAGCTCAATACCAGCTTCGTCGCAGCGAATTTTCGCCACCTGCCTGAGCCGCGCGTTGGCAACAACGCCGCCGCCAAGCAGTAATCGCTCGACCCCGTGAGCCTCACAGGCATTGATCGCCTTGGTCAGCAGCACATCCACTACTGCCTCCCTAAAGCTTGCAGCAACGTCAGGCTTTGAAATCTCCAGTCCGGCATCGCTGGCCTTTTCAACGTGCCTTGCCACTGCCGTCTTGAGGCCCGAGAATGAAAAGTCAAACCTGTGAGCCTCCATGTCCTTTGGTAACGACAATCCACGTGGGAATCGGATTGCTTTTGGGTTTCCAGCCTCTGCCAGCTTGTCTATTTGCGGTCCACCCGGGTATGGAAGGCCCAAAACTCTGGCTACCTTGTCAAAAGCTTCGCCGGCGGCATCATCGATTGTTTCACCCAGTAGCTCAACATCATCAAGTAAGTCACGCACCAACAGCAAGGACGTGTGCCCTCCCGAAACCAGGAGTGCAATCGTCGGCAGCGAAACTGTTCCATTTTCCAGCACGTCCGCACCCACGTGGCCTACCAAGTGGTTGACAGCGTAAATAGGCAAGTTGTGCGCTATCGCAAGCGCCTTGGCCGCTCCAATTCCAACCATCAAGGCGCCTGCCAACCCCGGGCCATTGGCCACCGCAATCGCGTCGATCTGACTCATCGTGAGATTCGCCTCTTTGAGGGCTTGAGCAATGGTTGGCTTCAGCGCCTCGAGGTGGGCTCTTGCAGCCACCTCCGGCACAACACCGCCGAACTTTGCGTGCTCGTCCATGGAGCTGTGAAGAGCGTTTGCAAGAAGCCGATTGCCCTTGACTATCCCGATTCCAGTTTCATCGCAGGTGCTTTCAACACCCAGAACAATGGGTTGCTCAATGGCCAACCTCATCACCAAGGCATCCATCCCAGAGGGCTGATAATAGTTTTTTCGGAGGTCAATCTGCTCAAATCCAAGCGAGCTGTAAAGGCTTATTGCCGCATTATTATCAACGCGCACCTCGAGGAACACTGCCTCTGAACCAAGTGCCAAGGCTTTGGAGATTAACTTATTTGCAAGCATTCTCCCGAGACCCTTGCCTTGACTAGATGAGATGACAGCAAGAGTCTGAACATCACTCGAGAAACTTGCCGGAACAGAACTAAGGCCGGCATAGCCAACTAGGCCGTTTTCAAAAGCTCCAAAATAATCCGTGAATGAGCCTTCAAGCTCGGAGCGAAAAGAGTCTTCTTTCCAAGCCTCGCCAGGAAATAACTCGTTCTCCAACCTCATAAGCTCCGGAAGATCCGCCACAGTCAGCTCTCTAAATTCCATTAGCCGGTGACCCGCTTTCGGACTGATGGCGTGACATCGGGTGAGCGCAAATACAGTGCACTGGTGTCGGTTAGGTCAATCTTCTGACTCAACGCCCAAACCGCATATTCACCTATTAGACCCGCGTCGCACTCCCCGCTAACCGTTGCAAAATCAGAGTGGCTCTCAAGTTCTTTGTGCGTTGCAACGCTCGGTGGCATTACCTCTACGCCGTCCTGAAACCCAGCAATAAAGAGCTCTTTGCGTTTTGCGTCCGCAACGACCAGAACTTTTCCAACCGGATGCTTCATGGCAACTGCATTTAGCGTTATTACGCCGCAGGCGGGTATCTCCAGCGCCGTCGACATTGCTATGCCCGCTGCAACCCCGACTCGCAGCCCGGTGTATGGGGCTGGGCCACGACCAATCGCGACGAGGGTAAGGTCTGCAGGAACAATGCCGGCCTCTGTGAGCGCTCCATGAATTGCAAGGCCGATGTTCTCGGCGTGACCGAATCGATCATCGAAGTTGATAAACGAGAGCCTATTTACCCCGTCAAAGACAGCCGCGCTGGTGCCAGCCGATGTGTCAATTGCCAAAATCAAATGACACCCCCTGCCATCTTGGTCCGTGACCGGCGATTGACAACTCTCGACTATCTTCTTGGCTGGATCTATCAATTTCGATGAGCAGCCAATTTTCAAAACTGTCATCAATAAAGCCTTTGGGCCACTCAATAACGACAATTGAATTTGCGAAATCTATGTCCAAGTCATCTAGCTCAATGGCCGATGAAAGTCTGTAGGCATCAACGTGCACCAACTTTGGTCCGTTCTTTGTTCGATGTGTTCTTGCCAGCACAAAAGTAGGTGACTGAATAGTGCCGATGGCCTCGAGGCCCGCGCCGATGCCACGAGTCATGGTGGTTTTTCCTGCTCCCAACTTTCCAGAGAGTAAAACCAAATCCCCCGGTTGCAAGGTTTCAGCAAGCCTTGAACCAAATGCCTCCATGGCCTCTGGCGTTTCTATGGTGAGCTTCATGCTTGTAGAAAAACCCGGTTTGCACGTCCACCGATTCTCGTCACCACTTCGTAGTTCACCGTTCCAGCACTTTCCGCAAGTTGTTCTGCAGTGGGTTCATTGCGCGCGGAATCGCCAAAAATAATGACCTCATCACCAATTGAAATTTCGGCGTCGCCAGCATCAACCACGAACTGATCCATGGCGATTCTTCCAACTACCGGAAAGAGCTCCTGGCCAATCTTTACCCTTGCTCCTTGAGAAATCCTGGGCATGCCCTCGGCATAGCCGAAGGGCACCAATGCGAGCTGGGTTGGCTTATCAGTTTTGTACCTGTAGCCATAGGAAACGCCTTGCCCAACCGGAACCAACTTGAGGTTCGCAATCTTTGCCATCGCGCTCATGACAGGCTTGACTGCTAAGCCCTCGAGTGCACGGTCTTCGAATGGGTTCAGCCCATACAAAACAATCCCGCAGCGCACCATGTCGTACCTCATACCCGGATAGCTGATTGCCCCGGCCGAAGCGGCAAGGTGCCTGATCTCTATTTTTACTCCAGCGGCCTCCAGCATCGAGTAAACCGAATCAAATACGACTTGCTGAGCAAAATCTTCTGCCTCCGAGGTATTTGCCAAATGGCTCAGAAGGCCTTGAACGTTTAGCTGCCTGGCCTGAATTATCTTCACAACATCCGGTATCTGGCCCGGCATGAAGCCGTTGCGGCCAAGACCAGTGTCCACCTTCAAGTGAATCGCGGCCTCCCTGGGCACAGACTCAAGCTGCTGAATTGTCGAAATGCCAAGAATGATGTTCTGCTGGACAGCGGATTGCAGATCATCCTTTTGATCCAGCAGCCAACACATAACGGGAGCATCGATGCCGGCCAATCGAAGTGCTATTGCCTCGTCTAAATCGGCAACCCCGAGAACATCAACTCCTGCTTTATCCAGAGCAGTTGCCACCTCGATCATGCCGTGCCCATAGGCATTGGCCTTGACTACCGCCATTACTTTGGCCGGGCCAAAAGCGGATTTCAGGGCCAAATAGTTGGAGCAGATTCTCCCCAAATCAATTCTTAGTTCTCGCATCTAATTACCCTCCAGGACAACCATTGCAATTGCAAACCCGTTGTCGTGAGAAAGCGAAAGGTGGGTTGACAAAACCCCCATGGAGCTCAACGCCCTCGAGCTATCACCCGAAAGAACCAGCATCGGCTTACCAAGTTGATCAGTTACCACTTCAACCTCTAGCCAAGAAAGTAACTTAGGGTTTCCCACGGCTTTTGCCAAGGCTTCTTTCGCGGCAAATCGAGCAGCTAATGACTCATCCTTGAGGCTTCGCTCTTTGTCTGTGAAAAGCCTGTCTGCCAAGGCTGGAGTTCGCTGGATACTACTGCTCAGCCTCTCGACTGAGCACAGATCGACACCTATTCCGATAATCACTATTCCACTGTTACGGACTTGGCAAGGTTTCTCGGCTGGTCAACGTCGAGTCCCTTGGCGTTTGCCAGCTCCATCGCAAATGCCTGAAGAGGTATAACTGCTAGCTGGCCGGCAAGCAGTGGCATGGTTTCTGGAATGAAGAAAACCTCATCGGCAAAGCTAGCGACCTCAGAATCGCCTACCTCGGCAATCGCTATTACGCGAGCTCCGCGAGCCTTTATTTCTTGAATGTTGGAAACCACTTTGCCGTGCAGTGAGCCCTCACCTTTTTGAGATGGAACTATTACGATCACTGGCTGACCTTCTTCAATTAGAGCAATTGGTCCGTGCTTGAGTTCACCGGCTGCAAAACCTTCGGCGTGGATATATGCCAACTCTTTCAACTTCAACGCGCCCTCAAGGGCTATGGGGTAGGCGATATTTCTTCCTAGAAACAAAACCGAACTAGCCTTTGAGTAGCTTTTGGCGAGCTCCCCGATCTCGGAAATCGACTCTAGGACTTCCTTTATTTTTCTTGGCAAAGTAAGTAGCTCGAGCCCGATTTTTTTCAATTCTGCCTCGGGCATGCTTTTACGCTGCCAAGCAAGGACCAGTCCAACCAGTTGACCCGCTGTCACCTGAGCAGTAAAGGCCTTTGTTGATGCCACTGCCACCTCTGGTCCGGCATGGGTGTAGATCGTGGCGTGGGCTTCTCTTGCCAAAGTTGCGCCCTGCGTATTGCAAACGGCCAGCACCTTGGCTCCACTCTCAACAGCGTGGCGAACGGCCATGAGAGTGTCCATGGTCTCACCCGACTGGCTCATCGCAATGACTAGCGTTTTTGAATCGATAACCGGATCACGATATCTAAACTCGTGGGCGAGTTCAACGCTGACTGGAATGCGTGCCCATTTTTCAATTGCGTACTTGGCCGCTTCCGCAGCATAAGCTGCTGTTCCGCAGGCCACGAAAATTATTCGATCGACTTCAAAAAGTTGGTCAAGCCCCCGCATTTCGGCAAGGTTCACGGAGCCATCCGAGGCAATTCGACCCATCAAAGTGTCGCCGACCGCCTGAGGCTGATCAGCGATCTCCTTGGCCATAAAAGATGGCCAGCCGCCCTTGGAGGCCGCGGTGGCATCCCAGCTAATCTCGAAGCTTTCCATTTCAACTGGCTTGCCGTGGAAATCTGTAATCAAAACTGAATCCCTCCGAAGTTCAACGATTTGATCTTGACCAACCGCAACAGCGTGCTTGGTGTGTTCAACAAAAGCTGCGACATCGGAACCTAAGAAGTTCTCGCCGTCCCCCAAGCCAATTACCAGGGGTGAGTTTCTCCTAGCAGCTAGCACCAAATCTGGGCTATCCTCGTGGACGCAAAGTAACGTAAACGCGCCTTCCAGAAGGTTCACCACTTGCCTAAACGCAGCTGTTAGGTCATTTGACTTGTCAAATTCAATTGCCACCAGGTGAGCAACAACCTCGCTGTCTGTCTCGGATGCAAACGTGACACCGCGACTGACTAGGTCCCTTTTTAGAGAAGAAAAGTTTTCAATAATTCCGTTGTGGATGAGCGATAACTTCTGATGAGTACCGCCGATGTGAGGGTGAGCATTTCCATCGGTTGGGGCACCGTGTGTCGCCCATCTTGTGTGTCCGATTCCAATGTTTGAATCGGCTATTGGATTATCGGCTAACTCTTGAACAAGCACTGCGACTTTTCCGGCCCGCTTGCGCGTTTCCAGTCCCTTAGCCCCGGATATAACAGAGATGCCAGCCGAGTCGTAGCCGCGATATTCCAACCGCTGCAGGCCCCCGATTAGAACCTCGCGAGCTGAACCCGGTCCAACATAGCCAACTATTCCGCACATGAGCCCTAATTCTAGGGCAGAATAGGCCCTTGTGAGCACAGCGCACGGCACCGACAGCCTTTCCCCATATCTCGCCATAGAGCGAGCAGATTGGGCTGAGCTGGGCAATGCAACACAACTTCCTCTTACCGAACAAGAGGTCACGAAACTGCGCGGTCTGGGTGATTTTCTTGATATCAAAGAAGTCACGGAGGTCTATCTTCCGGTTAGCCACCTGCTATCTCTTTACGCCACCTCAACTCAGGCCCTGCATCGAAACACCGAGGGCTTTTATGGAGCGAGGGCCCAAAGAACGCCGTTCATAATCGGGATTGCCGGGTCGGTCGCAGTTGGGAAATCAACCGCCGCAAGGTTACTTAGAGAATTGATGACAAGGTGGGAAGGGACTCCAAAAGTCGAGCTAGTCACCACAGACGGCTTCCTCTACCCAAATGCAGAATTAGAGCGACGCGGCCTTCTTGCCAAAAAGGGCTTCCCTGAAAGCTACGACCGCAAAAGATTGTTGCAGTTCATCTCAGACATAAAATCGGGAAAGACCGGGGTCACCGCCCCGGTGTATGACCACCTGACATATGACATCGTTCCGGACGAATTCGCGACGGTAAACGCTCCAGATGTTCTAATCGTCGAAGGGCTCAACGTTTTGCAGCCCCCCTCTGCCGGGCAGGAAGTTGCGCTGAGCGACTATTTCGATTTCAGCATCTATATAGACGCGGATCCGGGAACAATCAAAGAGTGGTATCTGTCGAGGTTTGACAAACTTTGGGAAACGGCATTTCTAAACCCAAGATCTTACTTTCACCAATTAACCACTGAGCTCACCAAAGAACAAGCTATAGCTAGAGCAGCCGGCTTTTGGAAAGACATAAATCTTCCGAACTTGGAGCAAAACATCGAACCGACCAGATCAAGGGCAACCCTTGTAATGCAAAAAGGCGAGGGACACAGAGTACAAAGGGTTCAGGTCAGAAAGATTTAGCTCTCGTCGACAAATCGAGTATCGACACTCAGGAAACAGTCGGGCCTCTTCAAACCGGCGGCGAGCCTCTCTTCCGAGCCATCGTATCGATTTTCTATCTCCAAAAAATCATTTAGTGAACCCGGAACTGAAACTGCCCAAATAAACTCACTGTTTTTATTGTCGACGTACATAAATTCGACATGAAAACCAAATTTGGCCCTGATCGGAAGAACCTCTTGATTCAACCATGCCCGAAAATCCTCGAGCATCCCTGGGGCTATTTGATAACGACGCAGCTGAACAGTTTTAGCCAAGAGCAAGCCGCGTCTCTACCATTCGAGCTATGCGATCGGCCCAGCCCTGTGCTGTTCCATGATCTGCGGCCTCCACCATCACCCTAACCAGAGACTCTGTTCCGGAAGCCCTAAGCAAAACCCGACCCTCGTCCCCGAGTTCGGCACTAGCTTGGGCAACCAATTCCTGCAACGCAACATCATTGACGCGAGACTTATCAACGTCCGGCACGTTTATCAACACCTGAGGAAAAACCGGCATCTCCGAGGCCAATTCAGCCAAGGACTTACCGGTTTGTATCATCCTGGACGCGATCTGAAGGCCGGTTAGGACTCCATCCCCAGTAGTTGCATACTGGGAAAAGATTATGTGACCGGACTGCTCGCCGCCTAGTGAATACCCGCCATCGCGCATCGCCTCAAGGACGTAGCGATCGCCAACTTGCGTCTCGATAACCTCAATTTCATGCTTTTTCATCGTCAAACGAAGGCCCAGGTTTGACATCACGGTGGTGACCAAGGTGTTCCGGGCAAGGTCCCCTGATTCCTTCATGCTGATTGCCAAAATCGCCATGATGTGATCTCCATCAACGATGTTGCCAAGATGATCAACTGCTAGCGTTCGGTCAGCATCTCCGTCGTGTGCAATACCAAAATCGGCATTATTTTCTAACACGGCTGCCTGCAGCGCGCTCAGATAGGTAGAGCCATAGCCGGCGTTAATGTTCAGTCCGTCTGGATCCGCACCAATCAAAACAACGTCTGCGCCGGCGTCAATAAACGCCTGCGGGGAAATAGCGCTGGCCGCTCCGTTGGCAGCATCGATAACCACCTTGAGACCCTTTAGGCTCACTCGAACAGCTCCAAGAAGATGGACAAGATAGCGATCTTCAGCATCCGAGAATCTAGTTATTTTGCCAACCTCGGCGCCGATCACATCATGGCTATTGCCGAACTCCGCTTCGATCTGATCCTCAAGCGAGTCTGGAAGTTTGTGGCCGCCACGAGAGAAAAATTTAATGCCATTATCTGGAGCCGAGTTATGGCTTGCCGAGATGATGACGCCAAAGTCAGCACCTATGTCTGCGGTCAAATAAGCGGCTGCGGGAGTAGGAACCACGCCGGCATCAAAGACATCTATTCCGGACGCGGCCAGCCCCGCCGAAACGGCAGCGGAAATGAAGTCGGAAGAAATTCTTGGATCGTGTGCTACTACGGCTCGAGGTCTGTCGCCGTTTTCCCTAGCAGTTTTGGCGAGAACGATTGCGGCGGCCTGAGCTAACTTAAGAGCAAACTCAGCCGTAATTTCACGGCCCGCTGTTCCGCGAACTCCATCGGTGCCAAAAAGCCTGGCCATGGCGAAGTGCTTTGCTTAGCGCTTCGAGAACTGAGAGGCCTTGCGGGCCTTCTTTAGGCCGGCCTTCTTTGACTCGATAACGCGTGAGTCGCGACGTAGGAAGCCAGCCTTTTTCAAGATGGCTCGGTTGTTGTCGGTATCCATCTCGTTTAGAGCACGGGAGATACCAAGTCTCAGTGCGCCGGCCTGTCCAGCGATTCCGCCGCCGTCGATGCTGGCTGTTACGTCATACGCACCCTGCAGCTCCAGAACAGTAAACGGATCGTTGATCAGCTGCTGGTGCAACTTGTTTGGGAAATAATCCTCGATTGAACGCTTGTTTACCGTTATTTTGCCGGTACCAGGAACTAGGCGAACTCGAGCAACTGCTTCTTTACGTCGACCTAGGCCGGAGCCTGGCTGAGTAAGGTTGCCGCGTGAGCGCACAGCCTTAACTGGCTCTGACTCGGTTGAGTAGGAAGTGTCCGCTTCGACTTCTGGTGTCTCTTCGACTGTGTTTTCTGCCAAGGTCATTGTCCTTACTGGGCGATCTGATCGATGGTGAAAGGCTTGGCCTTCTGGGCCTCGTGTGGGTGGTTGCTGCCTGCGTAAACCTTTAGCTTGCCGATTAGCTGGTCGCCCAGCTTGTTCTTTGGAAGCATTCCGCGAATTGCCTTCTCGACAGCACGCTGAGGGTTCTTCTCCATTAGGTCGGAGTAAGACGTGGTGGTCAAGCCGCCTGGGTAGCCGGAGTGACGGTAGGCCTTCTTCTGGGCAAGCTTGTCGCCGGTTAGGACAACCTTCTCAGCGTTGACAATGATGACGAAGTCACCGTTGTCCATGTGGGCTGCGAAAGTTGGCTTGTGCTTTCCACGCAGCAATACTGCTGCGTGAGACGCAAGGCGCCCCAGCACGATGTCCGTGGCGTCAATGACAAACCACTCGTGGCTCAGCTCGCTGGCCTTTGGCGAATAAGTACGCACGCTAAATTACCTCATAGTTTCGTTTGTGTGATTCCGCCTTGTAAAAAGCGGTTTCAAACCAGCCGACAATGCCGGACCAAACGCTAAGTCTAGGGGATTGATGGCCGCCTGGTCAAACAGAATTATCACTGGTTTCTCGCATCACGCGGTTTAAGATCGCCTGCTTGGCATACTCAGTCGGTTCCGGGTAGTCAATTGACTCCAAACTCAAGCCCTTAGCGTCAATTGTCTTGAATTTATTGGCACGTTTGCCTGTTTTTTGGACCGCGACAAGGTCCTGAACACTGAGACGTCCATCTGAAACCGCAATAATTGATCCCACCAACGACCTAATCATATTGTGGCAAAAAGCGTCCGCGTGAATATCTATTGTGATGAGACCATCTTCTCGCCGCAGAACCTCAAAAACCGTAAGGTTTCGAATTGTGCTTGCACCGGCTCTGGGTTTGCAGAATGCTGCAAAATCGTTCAGGCCGACCAGTGTTTTAGCGGCGGAGTTCATGAGGTTTACATCAAGAACGCGCTTGTGAGTGAGGGCGTACCGCACCATCATTGGGTCTTTTTTAAACTTTGGATCGGCGATCGTGTATCGATAGCGTCTGCCTACGGCGCTGAACCTGGCGTCGAAATCAGAAGTTATCGGGAGAATGTCCAGAATAATCAAATCTTCGGAAATCAGGGTGTTCAGCCTGAAGGCATTTAGTGGGTCCCGACCTATGCGAGATAGCCGCTTCTCCGGAATATCCAGGTGACAAACTTGGTGCTTCGCGTGCACGCCGGAATCGGTTCTACCAGCAACGCGCATATCAAAATCGGTCTTACTTTTTCCAAAAATCTTTTCAAACATCTTGACCAAGTCGCCCTCAACGGTCCGAAGACCGGGCTGCTTTGCCCACCCGGCAAAGTCCGTTCCATCGTAAGCAAGATCCACCCGAAAGCGAACAAGCCCGCCAGAATCACCAGCGGGCTTGTTCATGTCAATCTTCTTCGTGGCTCTAAGCCTTTGGCTCTTCAGCCTCTTCGGCTGGAGCTTCGGTAACTTCTGCTGCCGGAGCCTCAGTTGCTTCCTCAGCCGGAGCTTCGGTAACCTCTGCCGCTGGAGCTTCAGTCGCCTCAGCAGTCTCAGCTTCGGCCACTGGGGCTTCAACAGCTTCCTCAACAGCCTCTTCAATAACTGGCTCAGCTACTGCGGTGGTTGCGACGTTGTTGACTGGCTTTGACTTGGAAGTCTTTGGCTTGGGCTGTACCTGCTCCAACACAAGCTCGATAACTGCCATAGGAGCGTTGTCGCCCTTACGGAAGCCAAGCTTGGTAATGCGGGTGTAACCGCCCTCACGGCCAGCAACTAGAGGTGCGATCTCGGTGAAGAGCTCGTGGACGATGTTCTTGTCCGTGATCTGTCTCATGACTCGACGTCTAGCCGCTAGGTCGCCGCGCTTTGCGAACGACACCAAACGCTCGGCAACCGGACGCAGGCGCTTCGCCTTGGTCTCGGTTGTGACGATTCGCTTGTGCATGAATAGTGAGGTGGCCATGTTACGAAGCATCAAGCGCTCGTGAGCAGGTCCGCCTCCTAGGCGTGGTCCCTTAGTTGGTGTAGGCATTGGTTTCTCCTTGTATTTCTAAAGGTTAGATCTGGTCTTCATCGAAGCCGCCACCGAAGTAAGCGGAATCAAAACCCGGGACGGCGTCCTTGAACTTCAGCCCAAGCTCGGTGAGCTTGTCGCGGACTTCATCAACGGACTTGGAGCCGAAGTTGCGAATGTTCATCAACTGGTCCTCGCTTAGAGCAATTAGCTCTAGAACGGTGTTGATTCCCTCGCGCTTCAGGCAGTTATAAGAACGAACCGTTAGGTCCAAATCCTCAATTGGGGTGCTTAGTTCATTGGAAGCAGCTATTTCGACTGGTGCCGGTCCAATTTCAATTCCTTCAGCCTCATCGTTTAATTCCTTGGCTAGGCCAAACAATTCAACCAATGTCGAACCTGCGGAAGCAACTGCATCGCGTGGCTCAACCGACTGCTTGGTCTCCACGTCAACAATCAGCTTGTCAAAGTTAGTGAACTCACCGGCACGAGTCGCCTCGACGCGGTAGGAAACCTTCAGCACTGGGCTGTAGATGGAGTCAACTGGAATTACTCCGGCTTCGGCATCTGGGTTGCGGTTTTGAGATGCCTGAACATAGCCGCGACCGCGCTCAATGATGAACTCGATCTCTAGCTTGCCCTTAGCGTTCAAGGTTGCAAGAACTAACTCTGGGTTGTGAACTTCAACACCGGCTGGGACCTGGATGTCCGCGGCCGTTACTGGGCCAGCAGCACTCTTAGTCAAGTGAGCAACCACAGGAGCATCGTGCTCAGAGGAAACTACGAGGTTCTTGATGTTAAGAATTACCTCAACAACGTCCTCCTTGACACCCGCGATTGTTGAAAACTCGTGGCTGACACCTTGGATGCGAATGTTTGTTACAGCTGCACCTGGAATCGAGCTGAGCAAAGTGCGTCGCATCGAGTTACCGAGGGTGTAGCCGAATCCTGGCTCAAGCGGATCCAAGATGAATCGTGAGCGGTTTGGTCCTAGAACTTCTTCGTGCAATGTGGGGCGCTGTGCAATTAGCACTATTGGTTCCTTTCATCTGAACATCCACTATTTGATGTTCGTCATGGAAACACGCAGGCGGGCACCTGTGTGCGTGAGGCGTTAGATTTTTATTGAAGTTATACGCGGCGACGCTTTGGAGGGCGGCAACCGTTGTGAGCCTGTGGGGTCACATCGCTGATTGAGCCAACCTCCAGGCCGGCGGCCTGCAGCGAACGAATTGCAGTCTCTCGTCCAGAGCCAGGGCCCTTGACGAAGACATCAACCTTGCGGATACCGTGTTCTTGAGCCTTGCGGGCAGCCGACTCCGCTGCCATCTGAGCTGCGAACGGGGTTGACTTACGCGAACCCTTGAAGCCAACATCTCCAGAAGACGACCAGGAGATAACTGCTCCGGTTAGGTCGGTAATAGTGATGATGGTGTTGTTGAAGGTCGAGCGGATGTGCGCCTGACCTACTGGAATATTCTTCTTGTCCTTGCGACGAGGCTTGCGTGCTGCCGCGGATGCTTTAGGGGCTGCCATTTGATTTTCTCCTAGATCCTATGAGCCGCGACTAGCGGGCTGCCTTCTTCTTGCCTGCTACGGTGCGCTTTGGACCCTTGCGTGTTCTTGCATTGGTCTTGGTGCGCTGTCCGCGGACCGGAAGGCCCTTACGGTGACGAATTCCTTCGTATGAGCCGATCTCAACCTTGCGGCGGATATCTGCTGCAACTTCACGGCGAAGGTCACCCTCAACCTTGAAGTTCTGATCAATGTTGTCGCGAAGTGCGATCAACTGATCATCAGTCAAGTCTTTAACTCTGATGTCCTCTGAGATGTTGGTGGCCTTCAGAATCTCGCGTGAGCGAGTTGGGCCAATTCCATAGATGTAGGTAAGGGAAATCAACACTCGCTTGTCGCGAGGGATATCCACTCCGGAGATACGTGCCATTATTTGTCTTTCGTTTTTTTGAAGGTCTGGGACAGCTCCATCTCAACTTGGCAAGTTGAGCCCCGGCCTTCAAACCGAGGGTTAGCTTTCGCTTGGTGCTGGCTTTTACTATTTAGTTTTTAGCTGGGGCTTGTTAGCCCTGGCGCTGCTTGTGACGAGGGTTCTCGCAAATAACCATCACGTTTCCGTGACGACGAATGACCTTGCACTTGTCGCAGATCTTCTTGACGCTTGGATTAACCTTCATGCTCTTTCTTTCTACTTGTAGCGGTAAATAATGCGGCCGCGAGTCAGATCGTATGTCGACAGCTCAACTATCACGCGGTCTCCGGGGAGAATGCGGATATAGTGCTGACGCATTTTTCCCGAGATGTGGGCTAAAACTAGGTGGGCGTTGGTTAGCTCCACCCGGAACATTGCATTGGGTAGGGCTTCAACGACCGATCCCTCGATCTCGATAACGCCATCTTTGTTGGCCATGCACTCACTTAATCACTACTGGTTTAGCGTTACGAACGCGCAAAAACTTACAAAAATCGCAGGGGTTTTCACGCAGAAACGCCAAGTCGCAATTCTAAGGGGTAATTGCCGCGAAAGCTAGTGGCTAATCCAAGAAGACTGGGGTAATCCCAAAGGGCTTTAAACCTTCAGCACCACCATCCACCGCGGTCAGAACCCAAATACCACCGTCGTGCACTGCAACCGAGTGCTCCCAGTGAGCACCATCCGAATTATCGCGCGTGGCAACACCCCAATCATCATCAATAACAAAAGTGTCTTGATCGCCGAAAGTGATCATCGGTTCGATCGCGATACAGAGCCCAGGCTGCACTTTTGGCCCAGCATCACGAACTCGATAATTGAATACAGCCGGATCTTCATGCATAGATCGCCCGATGCCGTGACCCACGTACTGCTCTAAAATCCCGTAGGGCCCTTCGGCAAGGACGTAATCTTGAACCGCGACTCCTACTTCATTTAGTTTCTTTGCGGTCGCCAGAGCAGCTATTCCAGCCCAGAGGGAACCCTCACACACATCCGAGAGCCGTTGGCGCTCAAGCGCCACGTCACCGGTTGCACCCGGCACCACCATGGAAAAGGCGCTGTCACCATTCCAGCCGTCAATTTCCGCCCCACAGTCAATTGAAACTAAATCCCCTGCTGCCAAAACAAGACTGGACGGAATTCCGTGGACCACGGTTGAATTCACGGATGCGCATACGGTGTGAAAATATCCAGGCACAAGCTGAAAGTTTGGAATTCCGCCACCGGCGCGAATCGTCTTTTCCGCTATTTGATCAAGTTCAAGGGTTGTGACCCCGGGCCTAATGGCCGCCTTGACATTTGCAAGAGCCTCTGCGGTGAGCAGGCCTGCTAATCGCATTTTGCGAATCTGGTCTGGTGTTTTTAGCTCGTAACTCTTACGCATCTTCACTTAGGCCGCGCGCAGACAAAACCTCGGAAATCCTCGCGGTAACAACATTGACCTCGCCAAGCCCATCCACCTTTGCCACTAGCGAACGTGATGCGTATACGTCAATAAGAGGGGCAGTTTGCTCCTCGTATATACCCTGACGCTTACGAATTACCTCGGGGGTGTCATCGGTGCGACCCTGCTCCTCAGCTCTGTTTGCGAGCCTGGAAACAAGCTCTTCCCTGTCGGCTGTCAACTGCACAACTACATCTAGCCTGGTGCCATTCTGGGCCAAAAAATCGTCAAGCTTTTCAACCTGATCTAGGGTTCTCGGATACCCGTCTAGCAAGAAGCCATTCAAAACATCTGGCTGCGAAAGTCGATCTTTCACCAAAGCGTTGGTGAGAGTGTCCGGCACGTATTCGCCGCGGTCCATGTAGCCCTTAGCCTCAACACCAAGAGGAGTCTCTTCCGCAACGTTCTTGCGGAAGATGTCACCCGTGGAGATTGCAGGTATCGAGTAACGAGTTGCAAGGAGTGCCGCCTGAGTCCCCTTGCCGGCACCCGGGGGGCCGATCAAAAGGATGCCGATCACTTGAGGAGGCCCTCGTAGTTTCGCTGCTGCATCTGAGCACTGATTTGCTTCACAGTGTCCAAACCAACACCAACGATGATCAAGATCGAAGTTCCTCCGAATGGGAAGTTTTGATTGGTTCCAATTGCAGTGAATGCAACCAACGGAATCAGCGCGATCAAACCAAGGTAGATAGCACCCGGGAAAGTGATGCGGCTGATGACATACTGCAAGTATTCGGTGGTCGGACGACCAGCCCTAATACCAGGTATGAATCCGCCGTAGCGCTTCATGTTGTCGCTGATTTCCTCTGGGTTCAAGGTGATAGCAACATAGAAGTACGTAAACCCAACGATTAGCAAGAAGTACATTGCCATGTAAAGCGGGTTGTCACCAGATGTTAGGTAGGTGGAGATAAAGCGAACCCATGGAGAAACCTCACCGGTTGTTGCATCCGGCTGGTTGAACTGAGCCAATAGTGCTGGCAAATAAAGCATTGACGAGGCGAAGATGACTGGGATAACTCCAGCGGTGTTTACCTTTACTGGAATGTAGGTTGCCTGACCGCCGTAGGCCTTGCGGCCAACCATGCGCTTCGCGTACTGAACTGGAATCCGTCGTTGCGACTGCTCGACAAGAACAACCAGTCCCACCACAACAAAACCGACCGCCATAACCATGACGAAGATTTCGATGCTTCTGGTCTGAAGGATCTGAAGCAAGCTGGATGGGAAGGTTGACGCGATTGAAGTGAAAATCAAAAGCGACATTCCATTTCCAACACCGCGCTCGGTGATGAGCTCACCGATCCACATGATCAAACCGGTTCCGGCAGTCATTGTGATCACCATCAAGGAGATGGAAAGCGGTCCAGTATCAACCAAAATCGGAAGCGTACAGTCAGCTCCGAACAGTGCGCCCTGTCTTGCAACGGTAACCAAAGTGGTTGCCTGTAGCAGTCCAAGAGCGATTGTTAGGTAACGGGTGTACTGAGTAAGCTTTGCCTGCCCAGAAGGTCCTTCTTTGTGAAGAGTCTCGAAGCGAGGAATTACGACTCTAAGCAACTGGGTGATAATCGAAGCCGTAATGTACGGCATGATTCCCAGCGCGAAGATGGAAAGCTGCAAGAGCGCCCCACCGGAAAACAGGTTCACTAGTTCATACAGGCCCGAAGTTGACTGGCTCTGATCGAGACACTGCTGAACGTTCGAGTAATCAACGTTTGGGGCTGGAATGAACGAGCCCAATCGGAAGATTGCAATCATGCTGAGCGTAAACGCCAGCTTGTTGCGCAGGTCCGGAGTACGGAATGCGCGAGCTATTGCACTAAACAAAAGTGAACCTACTCCCCTAGATGATTAGGCGTTGACGCTGCCGCCGGCAGCTTCAATCTTGGTCTTTGCTGACTCGGAAACCTTGTCAACACTAATCTCTAGCTTAACCGACAGGTCACCGCCACCCAGAACCTTGACTGGCTTGTTCTTGCGAACAGCACCCTTGGCCACTAGATCTGAAATTGTTACAGCTCCACCCTTTGGATAAAGCTCAGTTAGCTTCTCAAGGTTTACTACCTGGTATTCCACCCGGAATGGGTTCTTGAATCCACGTAGCTTAGGTGTGCGCATAACTAGGTTCACGCCACCACCCTCGAAGCCCAGGCGAGTAGTTGTGCGAGCACCGGTACCCTTAGTACCTCTACCTGCAGTCTTACCCTTTGAACCCTCACCAAGACCCTTACGAGTCTTATCCTTCTTGGCACCCTTTGCAGGGCGAAGGTGGTGAAGACGCAAGATCTGAGACTTCTCAATCTTTTCAGCTGGCTTCTTCTTCGACTTGGCAACCGCTGGCTTTGCAGCAGCAGCTTCCGGTGCGGCAGCCTTTGGCGCAGCAGCCTTAGTGGCTGGCTTTGCAGCAGCTTCCGGTGCGGCAGCCTTTGGCGCAGCAGCCTTAGTTGCTGGCTTTGCAGCAGCTTTCGGTGCGGCAGCCTTAGTTGCTGGCTTTGCAGCAGCTGGCTTCTTTACAGCCGGAGCCTTGGCAGCTGGCTTTGCAGCAGCTGGCTTCTTCTCGGCTGGCTTCTTCTCTTCAGCCATTTAGTCGATCTCCTCAACTTTAACGAGGTGGGCAACAGTGTTTACGAGGCCGCGGTTGGACTTAGTGTCCTCGCGTACAACGATGTCACCGATGCGCTTCAGTCCCAGGGTGCGAAGTGAATCGCGCTGGTTTTGCTTTCCACCGTTTGAACTTTTCAATTGGGTAACTTTGAGACGAGCAGCCATTAGACACCAGCCTTTTCAGTCTTTTCAGTCTTTTCAGTCTTTGCTGGCAACAGACGTGCTGGTGCTACCTCGGCAAGAGTCTTACCACGACGTGCTGCCACGGCGGCTGGTTCCTCTAGCTGACGCAATGCCTCGACAGTTGCATGAACAATATTTAGTGTGTTGGAAGATCCGAGCGACTTCGAAAGTACGTCGTGAACTCCGGCGCACTCCAAAACTGCACGAACTGGACCACCGGCGATAACACCGGTACCCTCCGACGCCGGACGCAATAGAACAACGCCAGCTGCAGCCTCGCCCTGGACAGGGTGAGGAATTGTTGAGCCAGCACGTGGAACGCGGAAGAAGTTCTTCTTCGCATCCTCAACGCCCTTGGCGATTGCAGCTGGGACTTCTTTGGCCTTGCCGTAGCCAACGCCAACGGTTCCGTCGCCATCTCCAACCACAACAAGTGCGGTGAAGGAGAAACGACGACCACCCTTGACCACCTTGGATACACGGTTGATGGTTACAACACGCTCCAAGAACTGGCTCTTAGGCTCTTCACGCTCACGACGGTCGTTCTTTGGTCCACGATCACGTGAACCACGACGCTGCTCGCGCTCGTTCGGGTCGACAGTAGTTACTGGTGCCTCAGTGGTTACTGCGGCATCGGTGGCTGCTGGAGTCTCGGTAGTTGCGGTAGCTTCAGCCACTGGCACTTCCTTCTTTTCTTCGCTCAAAGCACTAGTCCTTCCTCGCGAGCCGCAGCAGCAACAGCTGCAACACGACCTGCATAGCGGTTACCACCGCGGTCAAAGACCACTTCGGAAACGCCGGCCTTCTTGGCACGCTCAGCAATTAGCTTGCCTACCATTGTGGCCTTGTCGGTCTTGGTGCCGGCTACTACGCGCATATCCGCTTCCATGGTCGATGCCGAGGCCAAGGTCTGACCCACGCCGTCATCAACTAGTTGGACGAATAGGTGACGTGCTGAGCGCGTGACAACTAGACGAGGTCGCATTGCTGTGCCCTCGATCTTCTTGCGCAGGCGAACGTGACGACGGCCACGAGCGGCTGACTTTGACTTGCCTCTAGTTCCTAGAGCCATGATTACTTACCAGCCTTTCCAGCCTTGCGACGGACTCGCTCGCCTTCGTAACGAACTCCCTTGCCCTTATAAGGCTCAGGCTTACGAAGCTTGCGAATGTTAGCTGCCATCTCTCCGACGGCCTGCTTGTCGATTCCCGACACGATGATCTTGGTGTTTCCTTCGACTACCAACGTGATGCCCTCCGGAGGAGTTACAAGCACTGGGTGGCTGAAGCCAAGAGACATTTCCACGGTCGCACCCTTGAGCGCTGCACGATAACCGGTTCCAACGATCTCGAGTGCTTTGGTGAAGCCCTCGGAAACGCCGTGAACATTGTTAGCGATTAGTGAACGGGTTAGTCCGTGAAGTGACTTTGAAACTGCCTCGTCGTCTGGACGCGAAACAATGACGCTGCCATCTTCTTGTGAAACAGTGATTGGTTTAGAAACGGTGAGCTTTAGCTCACCCTTTGGGCCCTTGACTGCAACATCCTGACCGTTGATTTCAACGGTCACGCCTGCTGGCAGTGGAATGGGTAGTTTTCCAATTCTCGACATTATTGCTTACCAGACGTAGGCGAGGACTTCCCCACCTACTCCCTTCTTTGAAGCCTGGCGGTCAGTTAGTAGACCGCTAGAGGTGGACAGGATTGCAACGCCCAGGCCGCCAAGCACCTTGGGTAGCTCGGTGGACTTTGCGTAAACGCGAAGACCTGGCTTGGATACACGCTTGATACCAACGATGCTGGTCTCGCGATTTGGGCCGTACTTCATGGTGATGTGCATGGTCTTACCGACCTTTGCATCCTCAACCGTGTAAGAAGCAATGTAACCCTCTGACTTCAAGATCTCAGCGATTGTTCCTTTTAGTTTAGAAAAAGGAACGTTCAGTGATTCGTGATGTGCCATGTTCGCATTGCGCAGCCGGGTCAGGAAGTCTGCTACCGGATCTGTCATTGTCATGATGTGTCTGCTTTCTCGAAGCGGTTTCCAGGTGCTTTACAAGCACAGGGACCTACCTCAATCGTGTTATTAGGCCTGGAACGGGAAACCGAGCGCCTTTAGAAGCGCACGACCCTCGTCGTCAGATTTTGCTGTTGTTACAACTGTGATGTCCATACCGCGGACGTGGTCAATCTTGTCGATATCAATTTCGTGGAACATTGACTGCTCGGCTAGACCAAAGGTGTAGTTTCCGTTGCCATCGAACTGCTTTGGCGAAAGACCACGGAAGTCACGAATACGAGGAAGTGAAAGCGAAAGCAACCGGTCTAGGAACTCCCACATGCGGTCTCCACGCAGAGTAACGTGGGCTCCAATTGGCTGACCCTCACGAAGCTTGAACTGCGCGATTGACTTCTTTGCAATGTTTACCTGAGGCTTCTGGCCAGTAATCGCAATTAGGTCGCGAATAGCGCCCTCAATCAACTTGCCATCCCTGGCAGCCTGACCAACACCCATGTTTACAACGATCTTGGTTAGACCAGGAACCTGCATTGGGTTGGTGAATGAGAACTCTTCGGTAAGAGTCTTCACGATCTCGCTGCGGTACTGAAGTTTTAGACGAGGAGTGGTCTCGGCGCCTGCTTTTTTATATCCGGTTGCCATTAGAACTCCTTCCCACTCTTCTTAGCGATGCGAACCTTGGTGGTGACACCCTCTTTTGAAGTGGTTATCTTGAAGCCAACCTTGGAAGGCTTCTTCGTGCTTGGGTCTACCAGAGCCACGTTAGAAATGTGGATCGGAGCTTCCATAGTTTCAATGCCACCGGTCTTGCCACCACGATCGGACTGACCGACGCGGTTGTGCTTCTTGACCATGTTCACACCTTCAACGATGACCTTGTTGGTCTCCTTGATGACTTTTAGAACCAGGCCCTGCTTGCCGCGGTAACCACCGCGATCTTGCTTGCCACCTGTGATGACCTCAACGAGGTCGCCTTTTTTAATTTTTGCCATGATTTACACAACCTCCGGTGCTAGCGAGATGATCTTCATGAAACGCTTTTCACGAAGCTCGCGACCAATTGGTCCAAAAATACGGGTTCCACGAGGTTCTCCGTCAGCCTTGATGATGACTGCCGCGTTCTCGTCGAACTTTACGTAAGAACCATCTGCACGCCTAGTTTCCTTGACGGTGCGAACGATAACAGCTCTTACGACTTCACCTTTTTTGACGTTTCCGCCTGGGATGGCGTCCTTGACTGAGGCGACGATAGTGTCACCAATACCCGCGTAACGACGGGTGGAACCACCCAGTACGCGAATTGTCAGGAGCTCCTTGGCGCCCGAGTTATCGGCCACCTTGACCCTGGATTCTTGCTGTAGCACTTTTTTTCTCCTTGCTTAGTGAATAACGATTCCGACCGTTATTCGCGGGGTGTGTTACTTAGCCTTTTCGAGGATCTCGACTAGGCGCCAGTTCTTTGTTGCAGAAATCGGACGAGTCTCGTCAATTACCACGAGGTCACCAATTCCAGCGCTGTTTGTTTCGTCATGTGCCTTAACCTTCTTGGACACGCGAAGCACCTTGCCGTAAAGCGGGTGCTTCTTGCGGTCTTCAAGCAAGACAACGATGGTCTTATCCATCTTGTCCGAAACTACGTAGCCCTGACGTGACTTGCGGTAGCCGCGGGTCACTTCCTTTATTTCCTTCGGGGTCTTAGCTTTCTTTGGCTTGGCTACCTTAGGAGCTGCAGCTTTAGCTGCTGGCTTTGCTGCCGCTTTCGCAGCAGGCTTTGCAGCCGCTTTGGTGGCTGGCTTAGCTGCAGCTTTCGCTGCTGGCTTGGTTTCTTCTGCCATTTTTATGCCTCCTCTGTCTTAGCTGCAGCCTCTTCAACGGCTGGCTTCTTCTTGGTAGCAGCCTTTGCAGGCGCTGGGACCGGAACCGCACGAATACCCAATTCACGCTCACGCATGATTGTGTAGATGCGAGAAACATCGCGCTTAACCGCTCTTACTCGACCATGAGCATCTAGCTGGCCTGTAGCCGACTGGAAGCGCAGGTTGAATAGCTCTTCCTTGGCCTTACGAAGCTCTTCTACCAAAACCGAAGATTCGATTTTGTCTAGATCCTGTGGGGATAGGTTTTTTGAACCGATCATTATGCGTCACCTTCTTCACGCTTGATGATGCGAGCCTTCAGCGGGAGCTTGTGGATCGCACGAGTCAAAGCCTCTTTGGCAATGTCCTCTGATACACCGCTTAGCTCGAAGAGCACGCGGCCAGGCTTTACGTTTACTACCCACCACTCAGGAGAACCCTTACCGGAACCCATTCGGGTTTCAGCTGGCTTCTTGGTTAGGGAGCGGTCAGGGAACACGTTAATCCAGACTTTTCCACCACGCTTGATGTGGCGAGTCATGGCAATACGTGCTGCCTCAATCTGACGGTTGGTTAGGTAGGCAGACGTCGTGGCCTGAATACCCCATTCACCGAACGAGACCTTAGTTCCACCGGTTGCATGCCCACGACGCTTCGGGCTGTGCTGCTTACGGTGCTTTACTTTCCTAGGAATCAGCATTATTTGGCTTCACTTCCTGCTGCTAGCGGAGCAGCGTCGCCCTGACGAGGACCACGACGGCCAGCACCAGGTGCACCCTGGCGAGGACCACGCTGAGTAGCCCGCTGTGCAGCAAGCTCACGTGCAGTCATGTCGCCGTTGTAGATCCAAACCTTTACGCCGATTCGACCGAATGTGGTCTTGGCCTCGTAGAAGCCGTAATCGATGTTTGAACGAAGAGTATGTAGTGGAACTCGACCTTCGCGGTAGAACTCACTACGAGACATTTCAGCCCCGCCCAAGCGGCCGGAACACTGAATTCTTATGCCCTTGGCACCGGAACGAAGTGCTCCCTGAATTCCCTTACGCATTGCACGACGGAAGGCAACACGAGCAGCTAGCTGCTCGGCAACGCCCTGCGCAACAAGCTGTGCGTCGGATTCTGGGTTCTTTACCTCGAGGATGTTAAGCAAAACCTGCTTGCTAGTTAGCTTCTCAAGCTCGGTGCGAAGAGTTTCTGCCTCTGCACCACGACGACCAATAACCAGACCTGGACGAGCAGCGAAGATGTCGACGCGGACTCGGTCACGGGTGCGCTCTAGTTCGATGCGGCTGATGCCGGCTCGATCTAGCTTCTCCTGAAGGTAAGCACGGATCTTGACATCCTCGACCACGTAGTCGGCGTAGCGCTGACCCTTCTTGGTGGAGTCTGCGAACCAGCGTGAGCGGTGCTCAGTGGTAATTCCCAGGCGGAAGCCGTAGGGATTGACTTTTTGACCCATGACTACTTACCTGCCTTTGCAAACTCGTCTGGAGTAGATACAACCACAGTGATGTGGCTGGTGCGCTTGTTGATTCGGAATGCTCGGCCCTGAGCACGAGGACGGAACCTTTTCAGGGTCACTCCCTCGTCGACAAAAGCCTTAGAGATGATTAGGTCATCAACATCCACAATTGCACCGGCGGCCTCGCCCTTTACCTGGGCGTTGGCAACTGCTGAGGCGACTAGCTTGTAGATCGGCTCAGATGCTGACTGTTGTGCAAACTTCAAAATACCCAATGCCTCGGTGGCTTGCTTGCCACGAATCAGGTTGACCACACGTCTGGCCTTCATTGGGGTCACGCGGATGTTACGCAGCTTGGCGATCGCTTCCATCGTTATTCCTTCTTTTCCTAGGCGCCCCGGCTTAGCCGCGGCGACCCTTCTTGTCGTCCTTCACGTGACCACGGAAGGTTCGGGTAGGTGCAAATTCGCCAAGCTTGTGGCCAACCATGTTCTCGGTTACGAAAACTGGAATGTGCTTGCGGCCGTCGTGAACGGCAATGGTGTGTCCCAGCATCGCTGGAACAATCATTGAGCGACGCGACCAGGTCTTGATTACGTTCTTGCTGGAGGCCTCGTTCTGAACACGCACCTTTTTCATTAGGTGCTCGTCTACGAAGGGACCCTTCTTCAAACTTCTTGGCATCTAAAGATCTCCTACTTCTTGCCGGCGTAACGACGACGAACGATTTGCTTGTCTGATGGAAGGTTTGGCTTACGTGTGCGGCCCTCTTTTTGGCCCCAAGGCGTAACTGGGTGACGTCCACCGGAAGTCTTACCCTCACCACCACCGTGTGGGTGATCCACTGGGTTCATGGCGACACCACGAACTGTTGGGCGAACACCCTTCCAGCGCTTACGTCCTGCTTTACCCCAGTTGATGTTTGACTGCTCGGCGTTGCCGACCTCACCAATGGTTGCGCGGCAGCGCGAGTCAACGTTGCGGATTTCGCCGGATGGCAACCTCAGCTGAGCGTTGTCGCCTTCCTTGGCCACCAAACGAACCGAAGCACCCGCTGAACGAGCCATCTTGGCTCCTCCGCCTGGCTTTAGCTCGATAGCGTGAATAACAGTTCCCACTGGGATGTTCTTTAGGGGCAAGTTGTTGCCCGGCTTGATGTCGGCCTGTGCGCCCTGCTCGATGGCATCTCCCTGGTTTAGCTTGTTAGGGGCAATGATGTAGCGCTTGGTGCCATCGATGTAGTGCAACAACGCAATGCGAGC
Source organism: Candidatus Aquiluna sp. IMCC13023 (assembly GCF_000257665.1). Classification (GTDB taxonomy): domain Bacteria; phylum Actinomycetota; class Actinomycetes; order Actinomycetales; family Microbacteriaceae; genus Aquiluna. Next base: position 259,995 of record NZ_AJKR01000002.1, on the reverse strand, counting down.
GGTGCGGTTCGGGTCATACTCAATGTGAGCAACCTTGGCCGGAACACCGTCTTTGTCATGACGACGGAAGTCGATAACGCGGTACTGACGCTTGTGACCGCCACCGATGTGACGAGTGGTGATGCGACCGTTTGAGTTACGTCCACCAGTCTTAGGAAGAGGTCGCAAAAGCGACTTCTCTGGAGTGGAGCGAGTCAGCTCAGCAAAATCTGCAACTGAAGAGCCACGACGACCAGGAGTCGTTGGCTTGTACTTACGAATGCCCATGAGTGTTCCCCTTAACCGATGTAGGTAAAGATGTCGATGGAACCCGACTTCAAGGAGACAATGGCGCGCTTGGTGTCCTTGCGCTTACCCATGCCGAAGCGAGTTTTGCGGGTCTTGCCCACGCGGTTTAGTGTGTTGATTGAATCAACCTTCACGCTAAAAATTTCTTCTATGGCCTGCTTGATCTCAGTCTTGTTAGAGCGAGTGTCGACCTCGAAGGTGTACTTACCCTCATCAATTAGCGCATAAGACTTCTCCGAAATGATCGGCTTGATGATTATGTCGCGGGGGTTTTTCTTGATGTCGGTCATGTTTATGCCTCCTCGATAACGTCTGAAACAACGGCGGACTCAACGAACGATGCCATTGCGGCCGCAGTGAAAACGAGGTCTTCGGCGTGCAGAACGTCATATGCATTCAGCTGGTCAGCTGGAATAACGTGAACGGACGGCAAGTTGCGAAGTGACTTGTAAGAAAGCTCGTCTTCACGACTCAAGACAACCAAGATGTTTCTTGAGGTTGCAACCTGAGCCAGGAAGCTAGCTGCTGCCTTGGTCGAAGGTGCATCGCCAATCGCAAACTGGTCAATAACGTGAATGCGGCCATTTCTTGCGCGGTCTGAAAGCGCTCCGCGAAGAGCTGCGGCAATCATCTTTTTAGGAGTGCGCTGTGAGTAGTCACGAGGCTTTGGACCGTGAATAATTCCACCACCGCGGTGCTGAGGCATACGGATCGAACCCTGACGGGCGCGACCGGTTCCCTTTTGCTTGAACGGCTTGCGACCAGAACCCGAAACCTCGCCACGGCGAAGTGTCGACTGTGTTCCCTGGCGAGCGGCTGCAAGCTGAGCAACAACTACCTGGTGAATCAGTGGAACGTTGGTCTGAACATCAAAGATTGATCCAGGAAGGTCCACAGAACCGGACTTCTTACCCTTTACGTCAATTAGGTCAACTGTAGGCATTAGTCAGTCTCCTTTACTGCGTTACGAACGAACACCAACTGGCCCTTAGGACCTGGCACTGCACCCTTTATCAAAAGCAGACCCTTTTCAAGGTCAACGCCGTGAAGGGTGAGGTTCAATGTGGTTACTCGATCTGTTCCCATGCGACCAGGCATCTTCTTGCCCTTGAGAACGCGGGAAGGAGTAGTACCGGCTCCAACGGAACCCGGCTTACGGTGGTTCTTGTGAGCACCGTGGCTTGCGTGGATACCGGAGAAGCCGTGACGCTTCATAACACCGGCGAAACCTTTACCCTTGCTGGTTCCAACAACGTCCAACTTCGAGCCAACCTCGAAGATGTCAACGCCGATGGACTGGCCAACGGTATAGATGTCAGTGTCAGCCGTACGGATTTCTGCAAGGAAGCGACGAGGTGTGGAACCGGCCTTCGCAAAGTGACCAGTCGTAGGCTTGTCTACTTTGCGGGGTTCGATTGCACCGTATGCAAGCTGAATTGCTGCATAGCCGTCTTTTTCTAAATTCTTGATTTGAGTGATGACGTTCTCGCCAGCCTCAACGACTGTGATCGGAACAAGCTTGTTGTCCGCGTCCCAGCCCTGCGTCATGCCGAGCTTCTTGCCCAGCAGTCCCTTTACGGTTCTAGTATTTACAGTCATTTCGCAATCCTTAGAGCTTGATCTCGATGTTGACATCTGCTGGGAGGTCCAGGCGCATCAGCGAATCGACCGCTTTAGGAGTCGGGTCGATAATGTCGATGAGACGCTTGTGGGTACGCATCTCAAAGTGCTCACGGCTGTCCTTGTACTTGTGAGGCGATTGGATAACCGTCACAATGTTTTTCTCGGTAGGAAGTGGTACTGGACCAACTACCTTGGCACCGGCGCGTATGACTGTGTCGACAATTTTGCTCGCCGACGCGTCGATGACCTCGTGGTCATACGACTTCAGTCGAATGCGGATCTTGTTAGCCGCCATGATGACTGCCTTCCGTATCTAGGTGACCTATCGGTCACAGAGTTTTACAGCCAATTCATCTGCGAGAACGCAAACTTCATTGCTGCCGTGATGCTGATGCACTGTTTTTATGTCAACGCCCTATTTCTAGGGCTCTGTCCGAGAAAGTCAATCTCGACTCCCGCGATAAAACTCGCGAAAAATCAAGGAGAAGATCTCAGATAAGTTTTGTTGGCTCTTAGCTGCGGAAGGCCCAGTTACCTGTGCACAAATCCTGCAGTGGTTCACGCACAAGGCGCAAATACTCACGAACTCGTCAATCTTGCCACAGTTCGGGGGGTCGGTGCAAGTTAAATCACCTAAAGAATCAACGAAACCCACAGCGGGCATGTTTAACGAGGTAAAAATGACTTTTGGCTGCTTTATCTGGGTTTCAGGTGGATGTTTGGCAGATCCGGTGCCGGTATCCAGCCGCCTATTTGATCCTCAAATGAACCAAACCTGGCTTCTCGTTTGTTCCACTGCGATCTGGCCAGTGCGATTTCCTCGTGAGTGCGCCCGATAAAGTTCCACCACATCAGAATTTTCTCTTGGAACGGCTCTCCACCCAAAAGCATGATCGTCGCAGTTTTTGAAACAGTAACCTCGAGCTCGGCCTTGCCAGCTTCAAAGTAGTGAAGCGATGAGGTCTCCATCCTATGGCCGGCGACCGTCACATCTCCTGCTACCAACATCAACCCATGCTCCATCGCTACACCCACGGGCAGCTTGTGTGCGCCGGGCTCAAGCACTAGCTCGACGCCCATCAATGGAGTGAATGTTGTCGCATTGGCAGCACGGCCCATGAACTCTCCGACCAATACCGTGGCCCTAAGGCCCTCCATCAAGATACGGGGCAGTTGATCGATGTGCTCAAAGAATGGATCTATGTCTAAAGATTCCTCCGGAAGAGCAACCCAGAGCTGAACACCGTGAAACCACTTGGCGCCCTCGATCGATAGCTCGCTATGCGAAATACCCTTGCCGGCTGTCATCAGGTTCACTTGACCCGGGGTGATCACCTGGACTGACCCGACGCTGTCGCGGTGCTCAATCCGCCCCTCAAATAGCCAGGTTACTGTTTGCAATCCGGAATGCGGGTGAGCAGCAACGACCATCGGTTCACTTTGCTCGGTAGGACCAAAGTGATCTACAAAACACCAGGCACCGATGGTCTTAAGCCTTGCGTGCGGGATGGTTCTGCTGATTTCAATACTCGTGCGGGTGGTGAGCTTCACTCGGCGAGGTTCTATGCGCATCTATTAAGCCTAAGCACTTTGTGATCACGTTAAACACAAAACCCCCCGGTTTCCCGAGGGGTTTTGTAAAGGTTTCTATTACTACTTGGTGACCTTTGTGACGGTACCGGCACCTACTGTGCGGCCACCCTCACGGATCGCGAAACGTAGTCCCTCTTCCATCGCGATTGGCTGGATTAGTTCCACGCCCATCTCGGTGGTGTCGCCAGGCATAACCATTTCGGTACCAGCTGGCAAGGTGATAACACCAGTTACGTCAGTGGTACGGAAGTAGAACTGCGGACGGTAGTTCGCGTAGAACGGGTTGTGACGGCCACCCTCATCCTTAGCAAGGATGTAGACGTTGGCGTCAAAGTTGGTGTGAGGAGTGATCGAACCTGGCTTACATACAACCTGGCCGCGCTCTACGTCCTCGCGCTTGGTTCCACGCAATAGAAGTCCAACGTTCTCGCCGGCCTCTGCGTAGTCAAGTAGCTTGCGGAACATTTCAATTCCGGTAACTGTGGTCTTCTGCTTGTCGCGGATTCCAACGATTTCGACTTCGTCGTTCACGTTGACAGTTCCGCGCTCGACCTTACCGGTGATAACGGTTCCACGACCAGTGATAGTGAACACGTCCTCAACAGGCATTAGGAATGCCTTGTCGATGTCGCGCTTTGGCTCTGGAATGTTCTCGTCACAAGCCTTGATTAGCTCGTAAACCTTCTCGGCCCAAACTGGGTCACCCTCGAGGGCCTTCAGTGCTGAAACCTGGACAACTGGTGCGTCGTCGCCTGGGAACTCGTACTTGGAAAGAAGTTCGCGAACCTCGACCTCTACAAGCTCCAGAATCTCGGAGTCGTCAACCATGTCGGATTTGTTTAGTGCGACAACGATGTAAGGAACTCCAACCTGACGAGCAAGAAGCACGTGCTCCTTGGTCTGAGGCATCGGTCCATCAGTTGCAGCAACAACCAAGATTGCGCCGTCCATCTGGGCAGCTCCGGTAATCATGTTCTTGATGTAGTCAGCGTGACCCGGTGCGTCTACGTGAGCGTAGTGACGCGCATCGGTCTGGTACTCAACGTGTGAGATGTTGATAGTAATACCGCGCTGCTTCTCCTCTGGGGAGTTGTCAATCTGATCGAACGCATAGCTGTCGTTCAGATCAGGGAACTTGTCGTGTAGAACTTTAGTAATTGCCGCAGTCAGAGTGGTCTTACCGTGGTCGACGTGACCAATGGTTCCGATGTTGACGTGCGGCTTTGTGCGCTCGAATTTCGCCTTAGCCATTTTGGGTCCTCCTGATGGATCCGTAGTAAATCATCGACCGGTGGGCCGACTCTGATTGGGTTTTACAGAATTTCTATCTTAGTCAAGTTTAAGTAGTTTTTACTACTCGCCCTTGGCCTTCTGTACGATTTCGTCAGCAACTGCCTTCGGAACTTCTGCGTAAGTGTCGAACGTCATTGAGTAGACGGCTCGACCAGAAGTCTTCGAACGGAGGTCACCAACGTAACCAAACATCTCCGAAAGTGGCACTAGGGCGCGAATAACTTTCACACCGGTAGCCTCTTCCATCGACTGTATCTGCCCGCGTCGTGAGTTTATGTCTCCGATTACGTCTCCCATATATTCTTCTGGGGTACGAACTTCGACTGCCATCAACGGCTCGAGTAGAACTGGGTCTGCCAATCGAGCAGCCTCTTTAAAGACCATCGATCCGGCAAGCTTAAACGCCATTTCTGACGAGTCAACATCGTGGTAAGCACCATCTAGCAAGGTGGCCTTTACTCCAACGACGGGGTATCCAGCTAGTACACCGGACTGCATTGCGTCCTTCATGCCGGCGTCAACCGACGGGATGTACTCGCGTGGCACGCGACCACCGGTTACGGCGTCTACGAATTCATAAATCGTGTCACCCTCAACAACTAGAGGCTCAAGCTTGATTTGCACCTTGGCAAACTGACCAGAACCACCGGTCTGCTTCTTGTGGGTGTAGTCATGCTTTAGAACGACACGACGGATTGTCTCGCGGTAAGCAACCTGTGGCTTACCCACGTTGGCCTCAACACCGAACTCACGACGCATGCGGTCAACCAAGATATCCAAGTGCAGCTCGCCCATTCCAGAAATAATCGTCTGGCCAGTGTCGATGTCGTTCACAACACGGAATGTTGGGTCTTCTTCGGCAAGCTTCTGAATAGCAATTCCAAGCTTTTCCTGGTCAGACTTTGTCTTTGGCTCGATGGCCACGGAGATAACTGGCTCCGGGAAAGTCATCGACTCAAGCACAATCTGGTTGTCCGTATCACACAAAGTATCACCGGTAGTGGTGTCCTTCAGGCCAATGGCTGCGTAGATGTGACCAGCGGTAACACCGCTGATAGGAATTTCCTTGTTGGCGTGCATCTGGAAAACTTTTCCGATGCGCTCCTTGCGTCCCTTTGTCGAGTTCGCAACAGCGTCGCCGGCGTTAGCCTTTCCGGAGTAAACCCGGATGTAGGTCAAGCGACCAAAGAATGGGTGAGTAACAACCTTGAACGCAAGAGCCGCAAAAGGCTCATTGACGTCAGGCTTGCGAGTTATTCGCTTCTCCTCGTCGCGAGGATCTCCACCCTCAACGCTTGCAACGTCAAGTGGGGATGGAAGATAGTCCAAGACAGCATCCAGCATCGGCTGAACACCCTTGTTCTTGAAAGCAGAACCGCAGAGAATCGGGTAAGCAGCGCTTGTAACGGTCAGCTTACGAATTGCCTCTTTGATTTCGGCAACAGTCATCTCTGTGCCGTTGAAGTACTTCTCCATTAGTTCGTCAGAAGTATCGGCAACAGCCTCAATTAGCTGAGCGCGGTACTCGTCGGCCTTGGCCTGCATGTCAGCTGGGATCGGCTCGATTTCGTACTTCGCGCCCATCTCGACATCTCCGCGCCAGGTTAGAGCGCGCATTTCAACAAGGTCGATTACACCTTCGAAGTCATTCTCTGCTCCGATTGGAAGCTGGATAACCAACGGCTTAGCACCTAATCGATCAATAATGGTCTTCACGGTGTAGTAAAAATCAGCACCCAGCTTGTCCATCTTGTTTACAAAACAAATGCGAGGAACGCTGTACTTGTCAGCCTGACGCCAAACGGTCTCGGACTGAGGCTCAACACCCTCTTTACCATCGAACACAGCAACGGCACCGTCTAGGACGCGCAATGAACGCTCGACCTCAACTGTGAAGTCAACGTGACCCGGGGTGTCGATGATGTTGATCTGGTTGTCTTTCCAGAAACAGGTTGTCGCGGCAGAGGTGATGGTGATTCCACGCTCTTGCTCTTGCTCCATCCAGTCCATCTGCGATGCACCGTCGTGAGTTTCACCGATCTTGTGAGTGATGCCTGTGTAGAACAGGATTCGCTCAGTCGCGGTTGTCTTACCGGCGTCAATGTGCGCCATGATGCCGATGTTACGAACCTTGTTCAGGTCAGTGAGCACGTCTTGTGCCACGGTTGCCTCCGAAGAAATTTATTGACTAGGGGTTTGGTGCTTGTGCCACCGAGGATCAAGATCCTCAATGCCAGTTTTTGGTGTTTACCAGCGGTAGTGAGCGAAGGCCTTGTTGGCCTCAGCCATCTTGTGAGTGTCTTCGCGACGCTTCACAGCAGCACCAAGGCCGTTAGAAGCATCAAGAATTTCATTCATCAAGCGCTCGGTCATGGTCTTTTCACGACGCTGCTTAGCGAACTGAACCAACCAACGCATAGCCAAGGTGTTAGCACGGTGGCTCTTAACCTCGATTGGCACCTGGTAAGTCGAGCCACCAACACGGCGAGAACGAACCTCGACTGTTGGGCGAACGTTATCCAAAGCCTTCTTTAGAAGAACAACTGGGTCGTCGCCGGTCTTGACGTTGGTGCCCTCTAGAGCACCGTAAACGATTTTCTCTGCGATTGACTTCTTGCCGTCAAGCAGAATTTTGTTGACTAGTTGCGAAACAACTGGAGAACCGTAAACCGGATCCATAGCGACTGGGCGCTTAGCTACTGGGCCTTTACGAGGCATTACTTACCCTTCTTTGCGCCGTAGAGGCTACGAGCCTGCTTACGGTCTTTTACTGCCTGAGTATCCAGAGCACCACGAATGATCTTGTAACGAACACCTGGAAGGTCCTTAACACGACCACCACGGATAAGCACCATCGAGTGCTCCTGAAGGTTGTGACCTTCGCCCGGAATGTACGCGGTTACCTCGGTACCGTTTGACAGCTTGACACGTGCCACCTTACGAAGCGCAGAGTTCGGCTTCTTTGGGGTGGTGGTGTACACACGGGTGCATACACCGCGCTGCTGCGGGTTAGCCTTTAGGGCTGGAGCCTTGGTCTTGGTGACCTTTGGGCTGCGTCCCTTGCGAACCAACTGCTGAATTGTTGGCACTTGTTCTCCTCGTTCATTAATCTTTGGCGCGCCAGAACGGCGCTTTATAACCAAAGGTTTTGGCCGTGATCTCGAACATTCACGAGAGCTGGCCTGATACATGCAGTTGCATGACCAGCCCTAAGCATACCCGTAGCCCGTGAGAACGGTCAAATGGTTTTTTAGTTGTCTTGGTTACTTCTCATCGATTGCAAATGGATCAGAAACACTCAGGCTGAGCTCCTGCGAGTCCAGATCGGTTGGGTCGTAACCCTGGTCCGACCAGATTCGGTTTGGATAGCGCTCGGCTTTCGCCTCTTCTGTTCCATCTACTTCGAAGTTGCGGTAAGTCAATAGTCCAGTTCCGGCTGGAATTAGCTTTCCGATGATCACGTTTTCCTTGAGGCCAACAAGCCTGTCCTCACGGCGATCTAGCGCCGCTTGGGTTAGGACTCGAGTGGTTTCCTGGAAGGATGCGGCCGATAGCCAAGACTGAGCAGCAAGTGAAGCACGGGTCATACCCATTACCTCTTGACGAGCACTGGCTGGACGATTGCCCTGCGCAACTGCTTCGCGGTTCTTGCCTGCAAAGCTCTGGCGATCAATAATCTCACCCGGAAGCATGTTGGTGTCTCCAGAATCGATTACGGTCACCTTGTTCAACATCTGACGAACAATTACCTCGAGGTGCTTGTCGTGCAAAGGAACACCCTGTGAACCATAGATGGCCTGAACACCGCGAATGATTTCCGCAGCCGCTTCACGCGAACCACGAATCATCAAAACCTCGTGTGGAATTGGAGTTCCATCAACCAGGTAGTCTCCGGCGTCAACCATGTCACCCTTTTGAACCACTAGGTCGCCAACTGAGGCAACTACAGTGATTGGAAGGTAAGGACTTAGCTTCTTGAAGGTTTTGGATGCAGTACGGCTGAAGCTGTACTGAGTCGCAAGCGCCTCGGCTTCCTTCTCGGCCTTTTCACCCTGTGGGCGAACGTATACCTCGAAGCTCTTGGTTCCGGTTAGGGAAACCTTCTCGACGATGTCCACCTGACCGGCCCAGAATGCCATAACAGCAACCTTGCCGGCTTGACGCCAACCAACTCGAGCTTCTAGAAGGTCAGTAACACCGTTTAGGCCCTGTGTGATGTCATAGGAAATCAGACGCTCAACACGAACCTTCTGGCCACCAATCGACTTCAGAATGGTCTGCTTCTTGGCGCTCGATGCAGCTCCACCGGTGTGGAAGGTACGCATTGTTAGCTGAGTACCAGGCTCACCGATTGACTGAGCAGCGATGATTCCAATTGCCTCACCAATAGTTACCTTTTGGTTTGTGGCCAATGAAACACCGTAGCAAGCCGCGCATATACCGCTTTCAGCCTCACAGGTTAGAACGGAGCGAACAGTTATTGTCTCGACTCCGGCTTCCTTGATTCGTCTTGCCGCAGAGTGGTCAATGTTTACACCGGCAGGAAGAAGAACAGTCTTTCCCTGCTTGATGTCAACAAGATTCGTACGACCAACGATCGAAAGCTCAACCTGCTCTTGATCTAGAAGATCCTTGTCCAGACCCTTGGTGGTTCCACAGTCCTCAATCTGAATGATGACATCCTGTGCAACGTCGACCAAACGACGGGTTAGGTAACCCGCGGCAGCAGTCTTCATGGCGGTGTCAGCGTTACCCTTACGAGCACCAGTTGCGTTAATGAAGTACTCGTGAGGGGTTAGACCCAAGAGGTAGTTACCCTTCACTGGCATCGGAGCAAAGTCACCTGATGAAGTTGCAACCGGTCCACGCATACCCATGATGGAACGAATCTGCAGCCAGTTACCCCTGGCACCAGATGTCACCATCTTGTAGATCGCGTTGTCAGTCGGGATAGATTCGCGCAGTAGCTGCTCGATTTCGCCGGTCTCCTTGAACCAAAGTGCTCCAAGCTCGTCACGGCGCTCAAGGTCAGACTTCAGACCGTTGTCGAACGCTTCCTGAATCTTGGTGTGAGCCTTCTCGGCCTTCAGAATCCTGGAAGCGCGCTCCTTATCGAAGGTGCCCTTCGGATCAAAGTTGGCATCGGAGATAGCCATCGAGACACCGGCACGGGTTGCCCAGTGGAATCCAGCATCCTTCAATGCGTCAAGAGAAAGCGCAACTTCGGTGCGGCTGAACAGCTCAACCAAGTCAGATACGATCTGGCCCAGTTCCTTCTTGCCGACCTGCATCTCCACGAATGGGTATGAAAGAGGAAGCGTCTCGTTGAACAGCGCACGACCGAATGTGGTCTCTCGCAATTCACCCTCGATACGAATACGAACCTTGGCACCTAGATCAAGTCCACCAATGTCAAAGGCCATCTGGGCCTCTCCCATTGAGGTGAAAGCTAGCCCCTCACCTGTACCGCCAGGAACTTCAGCGGTTAGGTGGAAGAGCCCAATGATCATGTCCTGGGTAGGAGTAGCAACCGGACGTCCGTCCGATGGCTTCAAAATGTTGTTCGAAGCAAGCATCAAGATGCGAGCCTCGGCCTGAGCCTCAACTGACAAAGGAAGGTGAACAGCCATCTGGTCACCGTCGAAGTCGGCGTTGAAAGCAGCACAAACAAGCGGGTGAAGCTGAATAGCCTTACCCTCAACTAGTTGTGGCTCGAATGCCTGGATTCCCAAACGGTGCAAGGTAGGCGCACGGTTGAGTAGCACTGGACGCTCGCGAATTACTTCCTCGAGAACTCCCCAAACCTGTGGGCGGCTTCTCTCAACCATGCGCTTAGCGCTCTTGATGTTCTGGGCGAGGCCCATGTCAACAAGACGCTTCATTACATATGGCTTGAATAGCTCAAGGGCCATCAGCTTTGGAAGTCCACACTGGTGAAGCTTCAACTGCGGTCCAACCACAATTACGGAACGACCGGAGTAGTCAACTCGCTTACCCAGAAGGTTCTGGCGGAAACGACCCTGCTTACCCTTAAGAAGATCAGACAGTGACTTCAGTGCACGGTTACCGGTTCCGGTAACAGCTCGACCACGGCGACCGTTGTCAAACAGCGCGTCAACGGCTTCCTGAAGCATGCGCTTCTCATTGTTCAAGATGGTCTTTGGAACCGCACCTAGATCAACGAATCGCTTTAGACGGTTGTTACGGTTGATCACCCTGCGGTAAAGGTCGTTTAGATCGCTGGTCGCGAAGCGGCCACCGTCTAGCTGAACCATTGGGCGAATCTCCGGAGGTAGTACCGGAAGAACCGATAGCACCATGGAAGTTGGAGGAGTACCGGACTGAGCAAAGCTGTTTACAACCTTCAGGCGCTTGATGGCCTGGGTCTGCTTTGAGCCCTTGGTGGTTGCAATCTCAGCACGCAATTCTGCAGCTGCGCCCTCGAGATCGAATGCAGCCAATACCTGCAATACTGCCTCGGCACCGATTGAAGTTATTACGTAGTCGGAGAAGTAGTAATCGAAGTAGTCAAAGACCACGTCGTTTGGCATTAGCTGGCCTACTTCAGCCGTCAGGAACATACGCCATGCCAACTGCTCCTTGTGGAGGTTTGCTGGACGCTCTAGACGTGCGTACTCGCGGACAATCTTGTCCACCTTCTTTTTGATGTCGGCAATCAATTTCTTGATCTTCTTGGCCTCATCGGTGGTGCGAACAACAGTGTCGTCCTGCTCTTCATCAGTGTCCTGCGCTAAAGCACGGGCGGACCAGAATGCATCTGCATCCTTTTCCTCTGCGTCAATTAGCTGCTCAAGGCTCTTGGAGAACTGCTTCTCGATCCAACGAGGTGCCTCCCAGAACTTGTTGGAAATCTGCATTACCAAGCCAAGTTCGCGCATTGCTGCGATTTCTTCGCCAGCTGCAGCCTCAAACTCTTCGTCACGAGCATCAATTAGAGCGCGAATACGAGTTACGTACTCGTCACGGACTAGGTCATACTCTGCGGTTCGCATCTCGTGGTCAATATCCATGACACGGTAAGCGGCAAAGTAAATGATCTTCTCTAGGTCTTTTGGTGCCATGTTCAATAGGTAACCCAAGCGCGATGGAACACCCTTGAAGTACCAGATGTGAGTTACAGGAGCGGCTAGCTCGATGTGACCCATGCGCTCACGACGAACCGAGGACTTTGTTACCTCTACGCCACAACGCTCACAGACAATTCCCTTGAAGCGAACTCGCTTGTACTTACCGCAAGAGCACTCCCAGTCCTTGGTTGGACCAAAGATTTTCTCGCAGAAGAGGCCGTCTTTTTCCGGCTTTAGGGTTCGGTAGTTGATGGTCTCAGGCTTCTTGACTTCACCTGATGACCAAGAGCGGATTTCCTCCGAGGTGGCAAGACCTACCCGAAGAGCACTGAAGTTTTCTACTTTCACAGACATATGTTTATTTCCTTCTGAAAATTCGAGATTCGGAATTACTGGTAGGTGTTGAAGTCGGAGTCAGATGACAACTGCTCGTTGCGGCTCAGGTTGATGCCCAGTTCCTCAGCGGCGCGGTCGTTTTCAAACGCCTCGTCCTTCAGAACAACAACTTGGCCCTTGTTGTCGATTACCTCGACGTTTAGGCCCAGTGACTGCATTTCCTTTGCGAGTACTCGGAAGGATTCCGGAATACCAGGTGCCTGAATGTTCTCGCCCTTAACGATTGCCTCGTAGGTTCGAACACGGCCGGCGATGTCGTCCGACTTGATAGTCAGTAGCTCCTGGAGTGTGTGTGCTGCGCCATAAGCCTGCAGTGCCCAAACTTCCATCTCACCAAATCGCTGTCCACCGAACTGAGCCTTACCACCAAGTGGTTGCTGAGTAATCATGGAGTAAGGACCGGTGGAACGAGCGTGAATCTTGTCATCAACCAAGTGGTGCAGCTTCAACATGTACTTCACGCCAACAGCAATTGGCATTGGGTATGGCTCGCCGGAGCGACCATCGAAGAGGTTGGCTTTACCACTGCCATCGATTAGGCGGTTGCCGTCACGGTTTGGCAAGGTGTGATCCAGAAGACCGGCAACCTGGTTCTTGGTTGCACCGTCGAATACCGGGGTCGCTACCTTAGTTCCAGCTGGGGACTTGAAGAGGTCCTTAGACATCTCATCTGCCCACTTAGCAACTCCGGAAACATCCCAGCCCTGGCGGCAAACCCAACCAAGGTGTGATTCCAGAACCTGACCGAAGTTCATTCGACCAGGAATACCCAATGGGTTCAATACGATGTCAACCGGAGTTCCGTCTTCCATGAACGGCATGTCCTCGACAGGCAAGATTTTGGCGATAACACCCTTGTTGCCGTGGCGGCCAGCAAGCTTGTCACCCTCGGTGATCTTTCGCTTCTGGGCGATGTAAACAACTACGCGCTTGTTCACGCCGGCACCAAGCTCGTCGCCCTCTTCAGCGTCAAATACCTTGACGCCAATGATGGTTCCCTGCTCACCGTGTGGCACCTTCAAAGAGGTGTCGCGAACTTCACGAGATTTCTCGTTGAATATCGCACGCAATAGTCGCTCCTCAGCTGAAAGCTCAGTCTCACCCTTAGGCGTGACCTTTCCAACCAGGATGTCTCCCGGGCGAACTTCGGCTCCGATGCGGATAATTCCACTCTCATCTAGCTGAGCAAGTGCTTCAACCGAGATGTTTGGAAGGTCAGAAGTGATCTCTTCAGCACCAAGCTTGGTGTCTCTGGCATCAACTTCGTACTCTTCGATGTGGATTGAGGAAAGAGTGTCGTTCTTGACTAGCTCCTGGCTCAGGATGATGGCGTCCTCAAAGTTGTAACCTTCCCACGGCATGAATGCCACGAGCAGGTTCTTTCCAAGCGCTAGCTCACCATTCTCGGTGGATGGACCGTCAGCCAGAACATCGCCCTTTTCAACCCGCTGGCCGATTTGGATAATCGCCTTCTGGTTGATTGCGGTGCCCTGGTTCGAGCGGTCAAACTTGCGAAGTGTGTAGTTTGAGCGCGAACCATCGTCGTTCATAACGACTATCTGGTCAGCATCGATTTCTTCTACGACACCGGCCAGCTCATTGATCAGAACAGCACCGGAGTCAATCGCCGCTAGGCGCTCCATACCGGTTCCAACAAATGGGCTTTCTGCCTCTAGAAGAGGAACAGCCTGACGTTGCATGTTCGCACCCATCAACGCACGTGACGAGTCATCGTGCTCAAGGAATGGAATCAACGAGGTTGATACTGAAGCTAGCTGTCGAGGGGAAATGTCGATGTAATCGACGTCCTCGGCTGCAACCTCAACCATGTCTCCACGGAAGCGAGCAAAGGCACGTGGTCCAACCAATGTGCCATCAGCATTCAAAGGAGTATCAGCTCCGGCGATAACCTTGCCCTCTTCGGCAGAGGCGTCAAGGTAATCGACCTTCTTGCCGACCTTGTTGTCCTTCACCAAACGGTAGGGAGTTTCAATGAAGCCAAAAGCGTTGATCTTGCTAAAAGCGGTTAGTGAACCGATAAGACCAATGTTCGGGCCTTCCGGAGTCTCAACAGGACACATACGTCCGTAGTGAGAAGGGTGAACGTCACGAACCTCCATTTGGGCACGCTCACGAGCGATACCTCCCGGTCCAAGTGCTGACAAGCGACGCTTGTGAGCAAGACCGGCCAATGGGTTGTTCTGGTCCATAAACTGCGAAAGCTGGCTGGCACCAAAGAACTCTTTGATTGCCGAAACAACTGGTCGCAGGTTAATAAGTGTCTGCGGGGTGATCGCTTCGATGTCCTGCGTGGACATACGCTCGCGAACAACTCGCTCCATGCGGCTTAGGCCGATTCGAACCTGGTTCTGAATCAACTCACCAACCGAACGAATACGACGGTTCGAGAAATCGTCGATGTCATCCGAGCTAACAACTAGGTTGACCTTCTTGCCAGCCATCTTCACATTGAACTCAGCACGCTGAGTGTTTGAAGAAACGTTATTGGCCAAGGTCAAATCGAACAGCAACAGGTACTTCAATGTTGCAACGATGTCCTCGTTGGTCAAAGTTGTGGTGTCTGCAGCCTGGTTGATGTTCAGTTTGCGGTTTAGCTTGTGGCGACCCACGCGAGCCAAGTTGTAACGCTTGCCCTCGAAGTAGGTTGAACGCAACCAAGCCTCGGCAACTTCAGCACCGGCAGCTTCGCCGCGTACCTTGCGGTAAACCTCGCGAAGTGCGTCTTCCTTTGTAAGGATTCCGTTTGGGAAAACCTTTGACTCGTCATATTCAAGGGTGCGCTCGATGATGTCATCGTCGTAGCTAATACCCAGCGGGCTTGCAAGTGCTGCAGCCTTGATGTCTGAGAACTCAGCGCGAATTTCTTCCTTGGAAAAACCAAGAGCCTTCAAGAAGATTGTTGCCGAAACCTTGGTCTTGCGGTCAACCTGCACCTGCAAGATCGGCTTACCGAACCTAGCGGCCGGCTTACGCTCGTCCTTGACCCACTCGGTCAAAAACTCCAGGTAAGAACCACGGCTTGGGATGATCTGGGCCTTGTTGTTGCGAACGTCAAGGTTTCCAGTGGTGTTGGTCGACACCGAGAAGTAAACACCTGGGGAACGGACTAGCTGAGAAACAACAACTCGCTCGGTTCCGTTAATAATGAACGTGCCCTTGCCGGTCATAACTGGGAAGTCACCCATGAACACGGTCTGGCTCTTGATTTCACCGGTCAAGTAGTTGGTGAACTCGGCCTTGATATAAAGCGGCTTTGTGTAGCTCTTTCCCTTTTCCTTGCACTGATCAGGAGTGTAGGTCGGATCAAACAGGATTGGCTCTGAGAAGGAGAGCCCCATTTTCGCATCTTGAGCAGCGTTTGAGCTGTCCTCAATTGGGCTGATTTCTTCAAAGACCTCGTCTAGACCGGTCCTTGCATCCTTGCCAGCGATGTCACGCCATGCAGGGTTGCCGACCAACTGATCAAAGCTCTCCGTCTGAAGGGAGAGTAGATCTGGTATCTCGATCGGGTCTGGGTGCTTTGCAAATGTCGGACGCATTGCTTGGCGAGAGTTTTTTGCGGACTTGATTGAACTAGCGTTTTTCGCAGCAGCCAAAGTTAATACCCCTAGGGTTCTCGTAATTTAGGCGGAAATCTGCATTCCTAAACCAATGACGCCAAAATATGCATCACGCCAAAAAAACCGCTATTTATCTTCAAGGCATGGGTTAGGGAAGCAAACCTCAATCCTAAGGGGTGCATAGTGTGGCACGCAACTTAAATGTACGCAGCATAGTTATAAATGTGTGATGTTTTTGAGATTTAGCTAAAAACCAAAAAAGACCGCCTTTTTAGACTCTGACGTGTCTATAAGTCGACAACGCAGCAGCCAAGGTTGCAATCAGCGCGCCGACTCCCAGCACGAAAGGCGCAATGGCAAAGACATCGTCGATGCCAACAAAGCTCGTGAACGCCAGCTGAGTCGAAAGAAGATCCGTTACGAAATATTGAGTCCCGAAGGCCACCGTCGCAATAGCCAACCCGCCACCCACTAACGCCGCCAGCAAGCCCTCAAGAATAAATGGCAGCTGAATTGACCAGCTGGAAGCACCAACCAGACGCATAATTGCAATTTCTCGCCTTCTGGAAAAAGCACTTAGCCGAATTGTGGTTGTGGTCAAAAGGGCAGCGCTGAAAAGCATTATGGCCGCTACGCCACCCACGGCCAATGAGGAGATGTTTAGAAAAGTAATAATTTGGTCTAAGTAGCCGCGCTGATCTCGAACCTCGGCAACCCCTGGCTGATTGCTAAATGCTTCTACAATCAACTCAGTCTTATCGGGGTTTATTAGGTTCACCCAAAAAGCTTCATTCAGCTGTTCCGGCAGAAGATACTGAGCTGCGGATAAGTCTTCTGACTCGGCCAAGAACCTGTCAAATGCATCCTGCTGAGATTCGAAGTAGAACGCTTCGATATGTGGTGTCAGCGCCTGGCTGTTTAGAGATGCCTCGACTGCAGCCACCTGGCCCGCAGTTGCTACGCCAGCCGGGCACTGCTCTTCTGGCGAAAAGTCCGAGCATAGATAAATCGCAATCTGAGCTCGGTCATACCAATAATCTTTCATGTTGCCAACCTGCAGCTGCAACAGGGCCGCAACCGAGACAAAGCTCAGAGAAACAAAAGTGACCAAAATGATCGACACAATCATCGAGAAATTGCCGCGAATCCCCGACCACATCTCCGAGAGAATTAGCCCCACCTTCATGGTCTTTCCTCAAAGTCCTTGGGCTCTGGGATTATCGGCATGGGCTCGGAAGGAATTTCCTTATAGCTTGCGGTCTGAGCGTCTCGGATTATTTCACCGGCACTTATCTCCACAACCCTCTTTTGCATCCGGTCCACAATGTTCCTGTCGTGAGTCGCCATCACGATCGTGGTGCCGGAAAGATTAATTCGTTCGAGCAAGTTCATGATCTCAGTGCTTGATACCGGATCTAGGTTTCCAGTTGGCTCATCGGCCAGCAACACCTCGGGACGATTCACAACCGCTCTGGCAATTGCCACTCGCTGCTGCTCGCCTCCAGACAGCGCCGAGGGCAATGAGTTGGATTTATGATCAAGGCCGACTAGCCGCAGAACATCCGGAACCGCAGTTTCGATAAACGCCTTTGGCTTTCCGATTACTTGCAGTGCAAAGGCGATATTTTGATAAACGGTTTTGTTTGTAAGCAACCGGAAATCCTGGAAGACAACCCCGAGCTGTCGCCTAAATTGTGGCACTCGTCTCGCAGGAATCCGAAACAAGTTCTCCCCCAGAACCAAGACGTTTCCGCTGTCAGGCTTTTCCTCGCGAAGCATCATGCGCAATAGCGATGACTTGCCGGACCCGGAAGCCCCGACCAGAAACACGAACTCGCCACGCTGTATGTCTAGCGATACCTCGCGAAGAGCTGGCTCACCGGCACCGCGGTATGTCTTGGTGATTTCTTCAAGTCTTATCATTTCAACAAGAGCCTAGATAGGCATTAGCAGCAATTGCCGCAGGCGCTTGGGGTTGTCGCTAATTATTACTCAAAAAAACATAACGGTGTCGACTTCCTTCGTCTTTCGTCTTTTGCATCAGCGCCAGGTGCAGCCTCATCAAAGACCAACAGGTCCAGCATTTCCAAAATCACGATGCACGGGATAAACATATTTTTTTCTCGTGCAGCCGTAAGCCAACGGGGATAAGAGAGGCAAGGACAGCAAAAAAAACTGCTAATAAGATAATGACCGAGTCGCAGGAATTGGTCATTTTTGGCTTCGGCGGGCCACCTAGAAACTGTCTATTTTTCAGTTCGCACAGGCCACTTCAGCCGGCTCACGCTCGATCCCCCGTAATCATCCGCGGCCGGTTCCTTATGGCTAACTTCTTCCGACATCTTCAGTCCGTGGCGCTCTGGGCGATTACGCGACCTGAGCGACTTCCCGTTCACGTCATTCTGGTTGCGACGAGAACTTTGCGGAATACTTAGTCAGAAGGAGACAATAATGACTGACGCCCCAACAATGAACGATGTGGCCCGTGACGCTGGTGTCTCTCTCAAGACGGTTTCACGATTCGTCAACGGCGAGACGAACATCAATGCCGCTATGGCGGCCCGAATTGCAGAGGCGATTAAAGCACTCGGATACCGCCGCAACCTTGCAGCAGCGAGCATCCGTCCGGGAGGGACGAGCAAGACTCTCGGACTCATCATCGGTGATCTCGCCAACCCCTATTATTCTGGGCTCACGCAGGCTATCGAAGGCTACGCCCGAGATCGCGGCTACCTGGTGATCAGCGCGAGTTCGGACGAAAGCGGCGCGCAACATGACCGTCTTGTAGACCGGCTTATGGAGCAACGCACAGATGCACTCATCGTCGTTCCACCTCGTGATCCTGGCCGCGACTGGTCAAGCATGCCGTCACCCACCCCTCCTCTGGTCTTCCTCGACCGCCCCCTCGACTTCGTGGGCGCCGACGTCATACTCTCTGACAACTCGGGCGGAGCACGCAGCGCCGTTGCCGAGCTGATCCGCAATGGGGCCCGCCGGGTAGCTTTCATCGGTGATGCATTATCGATTTACACGATGCGCGAGCGTTATGCAGGGTACCTTTTAGCGCTTCACGATGCCGGTCTCGAGGTCGACGATGACATCGTGGCCACGAATGCCCACTCGAGAGAGCAGGCAGCCTCAGCCGTTGATGGGCTAATGCTCTCCTCGAGGATCGACGCAGTGTTTGCCGCCAACAACCGCGCATCCGTCGGCGCCTTGCTCGCTTTTCGGGAACACGGCCGATTGCCCTTGATTGGTTTCGACGATTTCGAGGCTGCCTACTTCACCACGCCAGCCGTGTCGGTGGTAAGCCAGGATATTTCCCAGATGGGAAGACTCGCCGCGGAGATCGTGTTGAACCGACTCTCGGGTTCGTCAACCGAAGCGACCACCCACATCGTTCCTACCACCCTCGAATTACGCGGCTCAGAGCTCCCCTAAACCAACGTTTGACTTGAAAACCTCGACCTCATCGGGTTCTGCCGGCAAAGAGTTGTCTCGATGTAGGCGCATCAAGCAGCAAAGTCAGCAAGCGTGCGTCACGGGGACCGCTAAGGGCGAGTAACCTCGGCAAGCAACTCCACGACGTGACGGTAGTCGCTTCCGGTGGCCCGCGTCATCCCGAGTTCGCACGTGCGGTTGCAGCTCGCGTGGGTCGATGCTCCGGCGGCGCGAACCTCTGCGGCCTGCACTGCTGTCGCCGATTCAGTCAGTTCCGGATGCAGCATCCCTCGGTCACCAGCGAATGCACAGCATCCCCAGCTTTCAGGAACCATCACCTCTTTGGCCACAGCGTTCGCAACAATGGTGAGCTGGTCGTTGAGCCCCAGACTGGTTGAAGAACACGTCGGATGCAGCGCAAGTGAATCGATTCGTTCGTAGGCAGGTGCCGCTGTGCCTGCGGCCGATCCAAGCGACTCAGCTGGAACTGTCGGAAGTAATGGAACTATACGGTTAGCCACGAATTCAACCACATCAATCACGCGCAGCGGCCGTGCTCCGCGTGCTGAAGGTTCTGGATCATTCTCGATCGTGTGAAGCAGGCCTTCGGTGCACGACGATGCGTCACAGATGATTGGGAGTTCCCCGTCTCGACTAGCCGCCCTCAAGCTAGTGAGCACGCGCTCCTGCATGATGGCGGCGCCATCCGGCAAACCCTTCGACGACCATGGAGTGCCGCAGCACAGCGAATCAATGTTTTCGGGAACCAACACGGTGACGCCGGCGCGCGCACATAGTTCCTCGAAGCTGGCCTGCACGCCAGGCCCGCGGGTGCCGTCCGGGCGGGTGGCGGGACCGAACATCGCATTCACGCACGCGGGCACGTAAACAGCTTCGACATCTGCGGATGATTCAGGTGCGGGTCGTGCGCGTCGGGCACCCCCGGCGGGCAGCTCGGAAGACCACAGCGGCAGCACATCATCGCCGAGAACGGCGCGCGCCAACTTGTTGGGTCCGGTCACGACGGCCGATGGAAGCTTCTTAGTGATCGAAAGCGCCGCCCCAGCGATCGCAGTCGTCGCTCCCCAGTGGGTTGCGGCTTTGTTCCATACCTTCTTCTCGACTGCCGAGTTCTCAGTCGTGCGGAGTCTACGCACGAGGTCGCCCGTGTTGATAAGCACGGGGCACGCGGTCTGGCACATGCCATCCACCGCACAGGTTTGCACGCCCTCGTACTCGTAGTCTCTCTCGAGTTCAGCCGCGAGAGTGTTGTCACCGTCGGCGTGCGCGGTCGCGATGGCACGCTTCACCACAATGCGTTGTCGCGGGGTCAGCGTCAGGTCACGGCTCGGGCACACCGGTTCGCAGTAACCGCACTCGACACAACGGTCGACCTCGGCTTCAATCGTCGGAGTGGACTTGATGTTCTTGAGGTGCAAGGCGGGGTCGTCGGTGATTATGACGCCGGGGTTGAGCATCCCGCTCGGGTCAAACAGCACTTTCACCTCACGCATCACGCCGTACAGTTCGTCGCCATACTGGCGTTGCACGTAGGGGGCCATGACGCGCCCGGTACCGTGCTCGGCCTTGAGAGAACCGCCCTCGCCCAACACGAGATCCACCAAGTCTTCCGTGAACGCTGCATACCGTTTCAGACCGGCTCCCTCGAACAGATCGGTGAGCATGAAGTGGATGTTGCCATCCTTTGCGTGCCCAAAAATCACACTGTTCTCGTACCCGTACTGGTCGAAGAGCTCAATAAGTCGGGAGCTTGTGCGGGCCAGTGACTCGACGGGAACGGAAATGTCCTCGAGCAGCGCAGTAGTACCGGAAGGACGTGCTCCGGCAACGCTTGCATAGAGGCCTTTGCGCATGTGCCAGAGCGAGGCGCGGGTTGCGGCTTCGCGGGAGAGCACCACCGGTTCGCTCACCTTGAGGGCTTCCAGCGCACGGCTTCCGCGCGTCTGCTGCTCACTCAACTCCTCGGCCGTTGCCGCTTGGTATTCCACGAGTAGGGCGGCATGCTGGTGGATGGCGAGATCGCGGATGAGCGGATGAGCGTCAGCCTCCATTTTGCCGACGCGCAGTGATTGGGCATCCATGAGTTCAATCGTGGTAGCACCTGTGGCAACAATTTCGGGGAGTGCTTCGTTCGCGGCGAGCAGGCTGTCGAAGATCACCAGCCCGGTTGCGGCATGGCCCAGCAGCGGGAGGGTGCGGAATACGGCCTCAGCCACAAACCCCAGGGTCCCCTCTGATCCAATCACTAGGTGCGCGAGGAGCTGTGCGGGTTCGTCGTGGTCGAGGAACGAATTGAGTCCGTAGCCCATGGTGTTCTTCATTGAGAACTGGTGCTCAATGATGCCCACCGAGATGGGGTTGTTGCGCACGCGGTCGCGCAATCGCAATAACCCTTCAAAGAGCTCGGGTTCGTCGTGGTGAAGCCTCTGGTCGGCATCTGGGGCCGCCGTGTCGACGACGGTGCCGCTGGTGAGCACGAGAGTCAGAGACTCGAGGGTCTTGTAGGTATTGCCAGTGATGCCACAGGCCATCCCCGAGGAGTTGTTGGCAACAACTCCACCGATGGTGCAGGCGGATTCGCTAGCAGGATCGGGGCCAAGTTTGCGACCGTAGCGGGCGAGGGCTCCGTTGACTTGGCGAACTGTCGCCCCAGGTTGCACGCGAACGCGCATCCCGTCAGCTTCGATAGTTATGCCTCGGAAATTACGGCGCACGTCGACAAGAACGCCATCGGTGAGGCCTTGACCACTAAGGCTGGTACCGCCCGAACGCAGGGTGACGGGCATTCCGGTGCGAGCCCCGACCTGTAGCAGCCTCCCCACTTCGGCAGCGTCCTGAGCGATCACGAGAGTCTCGGGGATGAGTAGAAAGTGCGAGGCGTCATGGGCGTTCGCGTGAAGATCAATCACTCGAGCGCTAAGGCGTCCGGGGTCGGCTAGGGCGCCGGCGAACTGGTCGTGAACTGACAGCAGCATTGACTCCTCTTTCGCGTTGAATCAAAGATTGTCCTACAAGTTTACAATACTGGCACTCGTGCCAAAAGGTAAACTTCGTGGTGGAGGAAAGCGAATGATTCGAACACTTGCGACCGTATCCGTCGTGGATGCCCTTGCAGATGATCTGCGAAGACGCCTATTTGCCGGAGATCTACCGAGCGGCTCTCTGGTGACCGAGGCACTTCTCGTCGAGGATTACAAAGTTTCTCGGTCGACCTCTAAAGCTGCGATCGAAAAGCTCACTGCCGAAGGTCTCTTAGAGCGCGGCGCTTACAAGAGTGCTCGCGTACCCGTGTTGAGTATCGAAGATGTGCGCGATATCTATCGGACGCGACTGCGACTCGAAGGCTCAGCACTTCGTGAACTCGCGGCCGAACGTTGCGTGCCCACCTCCGCTGCCGCAGCAAACGAGCGCGTTCGCCAGGCCGGAGCTTCGATTGCGGTCAGTGGACCCATCGCCTCGGTTGAACCCGATATGCAATTTCACGCATCACTCGTCGAAGCAATCGGCAGTCCACGATTGGAGCGGATGTATCGCTCGCTCGTTGACGAAGTGCGAGTATGTATGGCGCAAGTGCAGGGCAGAAAACTGTTGAGCGTCGAACAAATCGCGGCCGAACACCAAGAGATACTTGAGCACCTCGAAGCTGGAGATGCTGACTCGGCGGTCGCATGCCTCGAGGGGCACCTGAACCGAGCGAGCGAGCGACTCGTGGAGGCGCTAAGCCCATAGATCTGAAACAAGTTGCCCCTCACCGTCTTTTTTGACACGGGCATTAAGCTCCGCGGGGAGCTCCAGTTTCCGGGGAATCGGACCACCCTTAGCTCTACCGCCCGGGGCTTGGTTTTGTTGTGTGGCGACACGCCCTGACCTTCGGGTTTGAAGAAGGCCCGGCAATCCTGAACTCATCCACGCACCGGTTGACGGCTCGGTTGTCTGATCATCGAAGAAGAATGGAGTGTCTCGTCTGCGGCGCAAGTCCTTTGAGACAGTTTTTCGTCTCGTCTACTGCGTCCTGCATGGCACGAACTCCTCCGATACCAAAACTAGACAACGTTGTTTCGTTGGACATAGTATGTTAAATGTTGCAATCAAAATGTCAGTAAATAGCTGAACGATGTTGAAGTGCACGCACGGTTTCGACCCGCACTAACTTCGCCGTTTCGCGTTGAAAAAGGGAGAACCCCGTGACCTCATACCGCCTCAATCGCCTCTTCAACCCCAAATCAGGACGCGCCCTTGATGTCGCCATAGACCATGGCTTCTTTGGCGAGCCGACGTTTCTCAAAGGGATCGAGAGCATCGATAACGCTGTAAGCGCGCTAATAGCCGCCGGCCCCGATGCGATTCAGCTGACCGTTGGTCAAGCCCGTGTCTTGCAGTCCGTACCGGGTAAACAAAAGCCCGCTCTTGTCCTCAGAACCGACATCGCGAATGTCTACGGTGTTCCCCTCGACGACCACCTTTACAGTCATCACTTCCCCGACGCAGTCGAAGAGGCGGTCCGTCTGGACGCCGTTTGTGTCGTGGCGAATCTGATTCAGCTGCCAGGGCGCCCCGAGATTCGGGAGGCAAACATTCAGAGCATCATGGCGCTTCGCAAGGAATGTGTTCGCTACAACATGCCCCTCATGGTTGAACCGCTCGTCATGCAAGAAAACTCGGTCAACGGGGCCTACATGGTCGACGGCGACACAAGAAAGATTGTGTCCTTGGTGCGTCAAGCGAGGGAACTGGGCGCGGACCTCATAAAGGCTGATCCCACTTCAAACGTTGAGGACTATCACCTTGTCATCGAGGCCGCTGGCGATCTCCCAGTGCTTGTTCGCGGCGGAGGAGGCAGTATTTCGGATCGGGCTCTTCTCGAAAGAACCGTTGGAGTCCTCGACCAAGGCGCCAAGGGACTCGTCTATGGGCGAAACATTGTGCAACACAGGGATCCCGTTGGTATCACAAAGGCCATGATGGCAATTTTGCACGATGGCTCCTCCGTTGACGATGCCCTCCTGCTGATTGCGGGGGAATGACATGACCGCACCTACTGTAAACATTGGGATTGTCGGTGCGGGGCTGATGGGACGAGAAATCGCCGTCGCGATCCAGCGCTGGCCAGCTCTCATCGACCACCCCGTGCGCGCGCAAGTAACAGCCGTGTGCGACATAAATCCAGACGCCCTGGACTGGTTTGATCAAATACCAACCGTAACGACGAAGACAACAGACTACGCCGACCTGCTCTCAGATCCTTCTATTGACGTCGTGTACATAGCAGTGCGTCATGACCTACACGAAGAAATGTACATAGCTGCCATTAGGGCAGGCAAGGGCCTTCTTGCGGAAAAGCCTTTCGGAATCGATCGTTCTGCCGCGGAGAATATTCTGGAAGCAATACGTGAAAATCCTGAATCTTTCGTACGCTGCTCTAGTGAAATGCCCTTCTTCCCCGGGGCCCAGCAGGTAATCAACACAATTCGATCCGGGGCGTTGGGGCGCTTGATTGAGGTGCGCAGCTCATTCCTCCACTCCAGCGACCTTGACCTTGACAAGGGCATCAATTGGAAGCGGCAAACCGCATTTTGTGGCAAAGCTGGCGTAATGAACGACCTTGGATTGCACGCGCTTCACGTGCCTCTCAGGATGGGCTGGAATCCAAAATCGGTCTTCAGCACACTGCAGAATCTAGTGCCGACTCGACCCGGGCCGGATGGCGTTCATGTGGAGTGCGACACATTTGACAATGCCGTGCTGACGACAGACGTCCATCTTCCAGACGGCCAGCAGTTCCCGCTAACGGTCGAGACCAAGCGGATTTCTCCGGGCGATAAGAATACGTGGGAGATTCGCGCTATCGGTCTGGAAGGAGGGGTCTTCTACTCCACCAAGAACCCAAAGCAAGTTTCGACTTTTGCTGTCGTCGACCTACCAGGGATTGGCCGCGAGCAGGTTTGGCAGCATTCCGATTCAGGAAGCCAGTCGGTGTGGCCAACGGTCACTGGTGGCATCTTCGAAAGTGGATTCTCCGATTCGATTCTACAAATGTGGGCCGCATTCCTGGCGGAACGAGCTGGTCTCTTGGGCGACAAGTTCGGTTGCGTGACACCCGAAGAAGCGATGCAAACGCACCGGATCTACGACGCTGCACTGGAGTCACACGTCACTCGGTCAGAAGTTCACGTCGCAGACTAGCTTCGTGGAAATAACTTTATTTAGCTAAACAGAAGGGAGCCTCCAGTGCACCAAATCGCCGTCGCAGGGCATCTCTGCCTAGATATAGTCCCGCGCCTCTGGAGCACCGCGGCTTTCGATCCTGGCCGTTTACTGGAGGTCGGGCCCATCGCCATCTCCCCCGGCGGATCAGTTGCTAACACAGGGGGCGCACTTGCTGGCCTCGGGGCAGAAGTCACGCCGTTTGCATCGATTGGCAATGACGAACTGGGAACCCTACTTCGTGCCCAACTGAGCACCGAAGGGTTCTCGCATCCGCATCTTTCGACGTCCTCCGTCTTGACAACCTCATACAGTCTCGTAATCGAGGCACCGGGAACCGACCGAACGCTTTGGCACCATACTGGCGCCAACAATGAGTTCGACGGGACGCAGGTCGACGTCGACGGCCAGGGGCTTGTGCACGTTGGCTATCCGCCACTACTGCCCGGTGTCCTTACTGACGGCGGACGACCATTGCTCAAGCTCCTCGCTCGAGCTAGAGCCGCAGGCGCGACTTCCTCACTTGACCTGGCAGTGGTCGATCCCAACTCGGACGTCGGAGCCCTCGACTGGGCGAGCATCCTCGGGTCTGTTTTCGCCGAATGCGACATCGCAAGCCCCAGCCTCGACGATTTGACCTCGGCTCTGCAAATTAATGAGCCATATTCAGCCGCACTCGTCAGTCGCCTCGCTGACTGGATGCTCACATGCGGTGTCGCGGTCGCCGCGATCTCAGCGGGACGCCACGGACTCCATGTGCGCACCGCCTCCGCAGACCGTCTAAGGGTAGGAGGAGCGATGCTCGCACCACTCGCCGAGTCATGGGGCGACCGCTCGCTCACCGTGCCGCCTCTCCGGGTGGACAGCCCCGTCACAACCAACGGGGCCGGGGACGCTAGCACAGCAGGACTACTATTCGCGATAAGTCGCGGGTCCACCGTTGAACAGGCCGCAGCACTCGCAGCAGCCTGTTCCGCCGCCATCATGAGCGGCTCTCGGCCAACACCAGCAGTTGTCACCGCCCTTGATCACTCCCTGAATACCCTGTTCGCATCACGAGAGGACACATAATGGAGCCGCTACTGCTTCCTTCCAACCAACCCGCCGCCCGGTTCTATGAGGGCGGAGCTCGCATTTCGAGCTTTCGAAACGAACATCCATCCCCGCCCCACACTCCAGAAGACTGGATAGGGTCGACAACAAGCGTGCGCGGTAACGCTCCCACAGGAATGACCCGTCTGGCTGACGGTGAGTTGCTGACCGACGCTATCGAACGCGATCCGCTCTCGTGGTTGGGTGCGGCTCACGTTCAGCACTTCGGTGTCGACACTATGCTGCTCGTCAAGCTGCTCGATGCTGGTCAACGCCTGCCAGTGCATGCTCACCCTGACGGTGACTTTGCCGAGAAGCACGTCTCGACCGCTCACGGCAAGGCAGAGGCTTGGTTCATCCTCTCAGCTGGCGCAGTGCACCTCGGCCTGATACGCGATGTGCCCCTCAGTGAGCTTCGCGCCCTGGTCGGCGCACAAGACTCGGCAACACTTCTGTCGCTCATGCACGAAATTCAGGTGAGTGCCGGCGACAGTATCTTCGTACCGCACGGCATGCTCCACGCGATCGGCGCGGGCATTCTTCTCGCCGAGGTGCAGGAACCGGAGGACCTGTCCATATTGCTTGAGTGGACCGGGTTCGACCTCGACGGGGAAAGAGACGGGCACCTCGGGCTGGGCTTTGACCTCGCGCTCACGGCGGTCGAATC
This sequence comes from Candidatus Aquiluna sp. IMCC13023, assembly GCF_000257665.1. Taxonomy (GTDB): domain Bacteria; phylum Actinomycetota; class Actinomycetes; order Actinomycetales; family Microbacteriaceae; genus Aquiluna. The sequence continues at coordinate 232,708 of NZ_AJKR01000002.1, read as the reverse complement.
CCACGGGCGCTCGATCTCAGAGGTCGAAGAATTCGTTCTTCGTAATTCCCCGGAAGGCTCGGTACTTCCGGAATCTGCCGACCCGTTTTTCCGTTTAGATCGTGTTACCTCGAGCCGAGATTTCCCCTCGGGTTTCGCAATCGTCATTGTCATCGGAGGATCCGCAAAGCTGATCTCGGCGGCGGGATCGTCAATGGAGCTCCCAGCGGGCTCAACAGTCTTGATTCCTCACGCAGCAGGATCGTTCCATATTGACGGCGATGCGCTCGTCGCCCGCCCTCCACGATGTGAGTGAGTCAAAGCTCCGCTCGTGCTTCAGAAACTAAAGAACTCTTGTGGCGGTGACGGTGGGATTTGAACCCACGGTGGACTTTCACCCACACAACTTTTCGAGAGTTGCACCTTCGGCCGCTCGGACACGTCACCGTGGGAAAGCTTAGCAACACTCGAGCCCTGGATCGAAGCCTGAAAAATAACAGGAAAGCAAAACAAAAAAATAAATTTTCGCCTAGCGCCTAGCTTCGAAAAACTCCCTGAGGACTTTGGAGCACTCATATGCCAACACTTCAGGAATCACCTCAACCGGGTTGCCAAGCCTGCTGTCGCGAAGAACATCGTAGATAGAGCCCGCCGCCCCAACGCGCTCATCCCAGGCCCCGAAAACAACTCTTGGAATTCTGGCCGCCACGATTGCACCGGCACACATCACGCACGGCTCGAGGGTGACGATGAGCGTGCAATCATCTAGCCGCCAAGAGTTCAATTTCTTTGCGGCAGTTCGAATAACCTCAATCTCGGCATGCGAGGTTGGGTCCTTGAGCTGCTCTCTAAGATTGTGAGCAATCGCAACAACCTTGTGATTTCCATCTACTAGAACAGCACCAACCGGCACTTCGTCGCCGGAAAGCTTGGCTTGTTCAAGTGCAAGGTGCATCAAAGCTTCAAACTCCATAGTCTTAAGCCTATGCGACTTCATGTAGCGAATCACCCATTGATTACTCACAAGCTCACCGTGCTGCGAGACAAGCGCACGCCGAGCCCCCAGTTCAGGCAACTGGTCGAAGAGCTCGTGACTCTGCTTGCCTACGAGGCCACTAGAGACATCCGAGTTCAAGAGGTTGAAATTGAGACGCCGGTGCAAAAAACCACCGGCGTGAAAATTTCCAACCCCAAGCCACTTATAGTGCCCGTGCTTCGCGCGGGCCTCGGCATGCTCGAGGGAATGGTCAAGTTGCTCCCTAGTGCTGAGGTTGGCTTTCTCGGGATCAAGCGCAATGAGGAAACTCTTGAGCCATATACATATGCCAATCGCCTGCCGGATGACTTAGAAAACCGCCAAGTTTTTATAATCGATCCGATGCTTGCCACCGGGGGGACCTTAAATGACTCCATCGATTACATCTTTGAGCGCGGCGCAGTCTCTGCAACCTGCGTCTGTCTCCTCGGTGCACCCGAGGGGGTCGAAAACGTGAGAGCACACCTGAAGGCCAAGTGGCCTGATCGCGAGGTTGAGGTGGTTCTCGGAGCACTCGATGAGAAGCTAGACGAGCGCGGCTACATAGTGCCGGGCCTAGGCGATGCCGGAGACCGGCTTTATGGAATAGCGCAGTAGAGCAACAGGCAAGCTCTCAATAGTCAACTTCATTGAGCCAACCAAACAGTAAACTCCTTGTCACAATGAAGATTTCAGTAATCGGGCTTGGCTATCTTGGATCAACCCACGCGGTTGCCATGGCGCAGCTTGGCCACAACGTCATCGGAATCGACCCTGATGACTCCAGAGTGCAAGCACTGGCAGCTGGAACACTTCCTTTTTTTGAACCCGGATTAGAAGATGCTCTTAGGCAGGCTATTTCTTCAGGAAACTTAAGCTTTCAAACAGACCACGATGATCTAAGTGCAGTAAGTGATATCCACTTCATTTGCGTTGGAACTCCTCAAATTTCTGGTCAGCAGTCAGCCGACACATCCTACGTTTTTGCAGCGGCCAGCCAGCTTGCAGCTGTGTTGAGGCCCTCGAGTCTGGTGGTTGGTAAGTCCACTGTGCCGGTTGGCACAGCCAGAAACCTGATTACAAATATGCGAAAAGCCACAGGCTTTACTCCAAAGCTTTGTTGGAACCCGGAGTTCCTTCGAGAGGGAACAGCTCTCGCAGATTCAATGTCGCCGGACCGAATAGTTATAGGTAGCGATGACCTTGAATACAACCAAGCCCTAAAAAGCTGCTACCAAAAAATGATTGACCAGGGCATTCCCGTGCTAGAGCTAGACCTGGAAACAACTGAGCTTGTGAAGGTTTCGGCAAACGCCTTTCTAGCCACCAAAATTAGCTTTATTAACGCGATGGCAGAGATAGCCGAGGCCTCTGGAGCTGATGCCGTGAGGCTTGCCGAAGCCATCGGCCTAGATAACCGAATTGGCAAAAGCTTTCTTCGAACTGGAATTGGCTTCGGCGGCGGATGCCTACCAAAAGACATTCGCGGATTCATCGCTAGGGCAGATGAGCTTGGCGTTGGGGAATCGCTTGCGTTTCTAAAAGAAGTTGATCAAATAAACCTGCGTAGACGCCAGCGCATCGTGTCTCTTGCTACAGAAGAACTTGGCCAAGTAAGCAACAAGAAAATCACAATGCTTGGAATCAGCTTCAAGCCGGACAGCGATGACCTTCGGGACTCGCCCGCTCTCGAGATCGCCCTGAGACTGCAGGCCCTCGGCGGCATCGTTACCGTCCATGATCCGGTTTCATTGGAAGCCTTGGAGAAAAAATCCTCTGGGCTGATTTCGGAATCAGACCTATTGGCCGCACTAAAAGATGCCGACTTGGTCATCCTTGGAACCGAGTGGGCGGACTACAAAAAACTAGACCCTGAAGCAGTAAGCAGCTTGCCTCGAGTCAAAACAATCATTGACGGACGAAATGTTCTAAGTGTTGAGGCCTGGCAAAAAGCTGGGTGGCGAATAATTGCGCCGGGTAGAAATATAGTCAATGACTGACCTCAAAGACGTCTCGTTTGTAATGCCGGTTCTGAACGAGCAGGATTACCTAGCAATCGCCGTTGAGTCGGTACTTAGTCAAAAGACTCCCGGCAAAAACCAGCTCGTGCTGGCTCTTGGGCCCTCTACCGATAAGACCAACCAGCTCGCCGAATCGTTGGCGAAAAAATATAAGAATCTGATCTTGATCGAAAACCCAACAGGGCTTACCTCGACCGGCTTGAACCTTGCAATTGAGAAATCCAATTACGAAACCGTAATTCGAGTCGATGCCCACTCGGAGCTATCCGATAACTATGCCGCGAGCGCCGTCAAAATACTGAACACTACCGGCGCTGCAAATGTTGGCGGCATGATGATTGCCAAGGGTAGAACGGCTTTTCAGAGGGCAGTTGCCTTTGGTTATAACTCACGGTTTGGCCTTGGTGGTGGGTCATTCCACGTTGGTGGAAAGCCGGGTCCTGCGGATACCGTGTATTTAGGTTGTTTTCGCAAATCGATAATTACCGAGCTTGGCTTATACGAACCCAAGTGGGTGCGCGGTCAGGACTGGGAACTAAACCTAAGAATTCGACAGGCAGGGCATACCGTTTGGTTTGACCCAGACCTCAAGGTCGGTTACTACCCGCGAGAAAGCATCAGGGCTTTGGGAAAGCAGTTTTACTCAACCGGAGTTTGGCGCGGCTCCTTGACTAAACAAAACCCAATGGAGTCCTCCTTCCGCTACTGGATACCTCCCCTATTGGTTCTCGCGAGCGTGCTGCAGGTCCCTCTTTGGATCTACCTTTTCGCAGTAGCACTTGTCAGCTTTGGTGTTAGCAAATTAGACCTCAGCTCCAAATTCTGGCTACTGGCAGTTTTACCAACCATGCACTTTTGCTGGGGCATTGGGTTTTGGGTCGGGTTGCTCTCCAATCAAACCAAGGCTCGGTGATAGATTTTGCCCGTGACTAAACCCCGAATAGTAATTTGCTCGTTCTACACTCCCGACGAGTACTACGGCAACCACGCTAAGCAGTTGCTTGAACAACTTGATGAACTCGGGCTTGAGCATGAGCTTCTAGAGGTTCAAAAGAATGAGGGCGATGACTGGGCCGATGTCACTAGAAAAAAGATTGGCTTCATAAAAAAAGTTTGCGATCGCAACCCTGACAAGATGGTCTTCTGGATCGATGTAGATTGTCGAATCTCATACCTACCGGATTACATAGCTAATTCCAGTGCCGACCTAATTGGCTTCCAAAGGAGCTTTGGTTCGCCAATGCAAATTGGATACAACAACCGCACTAGATTTTGGGAGCCGAGCTTCTGGGGCGTAAATGCCACCAAGCAGGGGCGCAAACTAATTGACGATGCCTACGCGCTTGAGCAGCGGGCAGAAATAAAAGCAACCGATGATTACTTCCTTGAGGAAGCATGGCGGGCAAACTCAAGATTAATAAGCTTTCAAATGATTCCTACCACCGCAATCATGAGAGATCGGGCAATGACTGAGCCCGGTCAGCACCCACCGTTTTTCTCATTTGGCTCAAGCGGCAATGTTGCTGACTTCAAAGACAAAGTTGTTCAGCACGGTGCAGCCAAGAAAATTGGCACTCGTCGACAAATATTGCGCCGAGTAAAAAGACTTGAGCGTATCTTGCCCAGAGCCATCAAAAACCCACTCCGAAGAATGGCCGATGGAGTGGGTATCACCGGACTCTTGACCCAAGGAAGACCGACTCACATTGACCCGGCTAGACGCACCGCCCTTGGCCAAATGCTAAACGCTGGCATGAACGGTCAACAACAGGACCTCGAAACTGCAAAATGGGATTTTGAAAAGAAGTTTCTAGCCAGCAATCAGGATCAAGCAACCATTGATGTGGCCAGCTCGTTCCTTTACTACTCGGACAGGCCCTCGGAAAACATAATCCCCGTTACCTGGTGGTCAAAGCCATTCCCGGGAAACTTCGGAGACTGGCTATCTCCACTCATGATCTCCCACTACACCAGCAGCAAAATAATTCTTCAAGCCCCGACTAAGCCGACCACCAAGAAAAACCTGGTGGCGATTGGTTCAATTGGCCGATTTATAAAGCCAAACTCAGTTGTTGTCGGCACTGGAATTTCAAGCGAAGAGATTGAGCTTTCAAAAAAAGCTGACTACCACTCGGTGCGTGGACCGCTGACAGCCGCAGTGCTTAGTCGATCCGGCGGCCCGCAAGTGGAAAGCTTCGGTGACCCGGGCCTTGCGATCAGCGAGGTAATTCAACTAAAGCGCGGCAAAACAAACGGCAGAGTCGCTTTTATCCGTCACTTTTCGCACCTAGCTATCCCGGTTCGACTACCGGAAAACTATGACGAGGTTTCGGTGCTGCTTTCCCATCCGGACCAGATCAAGAATTTTCTTCAAAACCTAATTGGCTACGACAGTGTCGTCACCTCGGCGATGCACGTAATGATTGCCTGCCAGTCCTATGGCATTCCATGCGGCCTTGTCACCTTCGAAGGCTTCCAGGAAAACGTTCACGGCACGGGAATCAAATACCAGGACTACGCCCTTGGCGCAGGCGTTGAAGTGATGAACCCCGAGATCATTGCCCTTGATCTAACAAAGCTTGACTCCGACCACTTGGTTCGCGACATCAGTGTCTCGAAAGAGAAAAAACTCGAGGTGTTAGACGCAATAAAGAGTGCGATTGCTAGGTTTGATAACTAATGAAACGCATGGCAATTGAGCTGTTCTCCTCAGCCAGACTTTTGTTGCCCACTAGGCGTTTCCGTTGGCAGCTCTTGCTACTTGTTTTTATCGCTGCAGCAATACCGGTCACTGAACTATTGGTAGCAAAGTTATTTACAGACTTGGTAATCGATGGGGCAAATCGATCATTGCTTGAACTCGGGCTATCGGTTTCAATTTTCGCAGCCCTATTTATTACCACCAGGATCGCCAACTATATTCAAAAGACCTATCGCGTGAAGTTTTTCGACAGGGCATTCGGTGCCGACACCAGAGAGCGCTCCAGCCAAAAAGAAAGCTGGGAATGGGCGATGGCCCTGGAGCTAGTAAATGTATTCAGCTTCATCACTCAACTGATAGTGATTTCGGGCTTTTTCTTCGCTCTCTCACCAGTCTTTGCCGGTATCAACCTGCTGCTTGTGATCATTGTCCTTGAAGTATTTGGCAGGCTTTTTAGAAAGCAGCAAATTATTCAGCGCGGCTATGTCGAAGCCAAGCGAAACAAGGAGGCTGTAGCCCCGGCAGAGCGCCTAGGTTCCCGAATTCAAACGGCGGAATTTGGAACACTTTTAGCCAGCTTTCTTGTGGTGGCACTCATGGGTGTTTTGATTTGGCTGAGCATCTCAGGTGTCATTTCACTTTCAAACACCATTGTGTTTTTTCTTGGACTAAGGCTGCTAAACACCACATTCTCTTCGGTGTCCTCGAGCTTGATGCGTTTCGCCCGGGCAAAGGCAAATAGCTTCTAATGCCGCTTTTGACCATTGGCTACTCAACTCTTGCCGATCGAGTACAGAACATTAGGTTTCCAAAAAATGCTGACTGGGAATATCAAGTTCACGTTCAGCAGGCTCTGACCAAACCAGTCGAACCCGGTGTGGTTTATCTAGATTCCTCGGGAGTTGCAAAAAGTCGAAACTCGGCTATCCGGCACGCAAGCGGAACCTACCTGCTCTTCGGTGATGACGACGTGGTGTTTCACGAACAAGCGCTCACGGAGGCACTTCGCTATTTGGATCACCACCCGAAGGTTTCACTGTTACTCGCGAGCGCCGTCGATGAGACAGGAAACTTGCGCAAGAACTATCCGACCAGACTTACCAAGCTGAATAAATTCAACTGTGCCAGAGCCGCCACCTACGAAATGATTGTGCGCGTAGAGGATGCAAAGAATTACGGTGTGCTCTTCGATGAAGACTTCGGTGCCGGAGCTAAAAACCACCTGGGTGATGAATATATTTTTATCGCTGACTTGATCTCCAAGGGTGCAGAGTGCGTGTTTGCACCTATCCCCATTGCGATGCATCCGGCCAACAGCTCGGGTGCTAGATGGGGGACCAAGCAAGACCGGATCGCAAGAGCAAGAGTTTTCAAAAGGGTCTTTGGCCTAATGGCAATGCCCGTGAGACTTGCCTTCGCTCTAAGACGAATACCCGAACTGGGTGGCTTTATGAATGCCGCTAAGTTCGTAATTTCTCGCTAGTTAGCACCGCGCCTATTTGGTAACTACCGTTTTAGAAAAAGCGGCCGGGGTTACCCCATTGAGATAAAGATCTATCGTCACTGTCAGCCCGATCGCAGAAGTTAGTCGATCGAAGGCTTGGAAGTCCTTGGTAACGGTCACCTTCTGCCACTTGCCGGCAATTCTCCATGACAATGTTTGACCCTTGTAGCCCTTGGCATAGACCACAATCTTGCCGTTGAAGGTTCCTACGTTCAGGACCTGCCCTGCTGAGGGTTGTGGAGCTATGACTCCCCCCACCGCAGTGTTTGAGAGCAACAAGTAAGCGGCTCGAAGATCAACCATCGGTATGCTCTTCCGGATCACATCATTGATTGGCTTTCCAGATGCCTTGAGTGCTGACAGCACCTGTTCAGCGTCGTGGTCGGGAAACGCTTGCCGCAACAAGGCGTAGCTACCAGCGACCAGAGGGGCAGCCGCGCTGGTGCCGGATGAACGAACGTAGCTAAATGTATTCGCGCTGATGGCGTAGTCAGGTGCCAACAGCTCAACCTTGTCCGACATGGTTACATACCAGGACACCTCGGTAGCTTGATTGACTGACCCAACTGCGACTGCATCCTGCAAGCAGCTTGGGAAAAGAGAGGTGGCGATATCCAGTGTTGGAGTATTGCCTGCCGAGGCAAAAGGAATAACTCCGCCTTTGCGAAGAGAGCTCAGAACCGCTGCCATCTGCTGCAGTTCAGGGTTTGTGTCACAGCGGAGCCATTCACGTGGAATCTCTGTGAAGTAGCCGCCCCAGCTCATGGACAACGCCACAATGTTGAGCTCTTCTTTTCGCTTGTCCACGTATCTCAATCCGGCCAAAATACCGCTGAGCGTGAGGTCAACGTTTGCCATCAATATGTCTGATCCCGGAGCAATGCCGCCGGGTGCTTCGTTGGTTGGGTTTCCAGCCACAATTCCGGCCACCATGTTGCCGTGGTCCTCAGTTGCGACATAAAGACTTCCGATTTTTCGCTGCGAAGCAGCTTCAGCACCTAATTGCTCCCGCGTGCCATTTGGGCATCGATAGCTGGAGGTGGCCTCAACAAAACAGTAGCCATCAATGATTTGGCCAACGAAATAGGGATGGGTCAGATTCACACCCTGATCAATTATCGCAACCGTCGTGCCCTCGCCCGTAAAGCCTTGATCCCAAAGGCTCTGTGCGTTCATGGCTTGATAGGCCGGTTCGCTAGGTGCCGCGTTTGCGGCAACGCCCGCAGGCAACAAGACAACGAGCGTGGCAATAAGAGCCAGCAGTTTCGACTTCAAAAAGATCCCCTTCAAGGCCTTGAACACAAAAATACTGGTTGAGAATGTTTGCGGAGCCTGAAACAAAGTCTAGGCTTCAGCTATGAAAAAACCAACCGAAAACACGGCCTTTCAAGTTACCAAGGCAGTGATCCCGGTAGCCGGTTTAGGAACCAGATTCCTCCCCGCCACTAAAGCGATGCCCAAAGAGATGCTTCCAATCGTAGACAAGCCCGTTATTCAATACGTTGTAGAAGAGGCAGTAGCTGCTGGCCTGAGTGATTTACTGATGATTACCGGAAGAAACAAAAATACATTGGAAAACCACTTTGACCGAGTAGCCGAGCTGGAACAGGTACTTGCCAGCAAGGGTGACGAGCAAAGATTGTTCAAAGTCCAAGAGTCCTCGCAGCTAGCAGACATCCACTACACCCGTCAGGGCGACCCGCTAGGCCTTGGTCACGCAATTTTGAGAGCCAAGAGCCATGTTGGTGAGCATAGCTTCGCCGTGCTGCTTGGCGATGACATTATCGACGCCAGGGACCCGTTGCTGAATCGCATGCTGGAAATTCATCAGCAAACCGGTGATAACGTGATTGCCTTGATGGAGGTTCCAGCTGAGCAAATCTCCCTCTACGGCTGCGCCTCAGTTACTGCCACAGATTCAGACAGCGTCATAGTGACCGATCTTGTGGAAAAGCCGGCACCTGGAACCGCACCTTCTAACTACGCAGTAATTGGCAGATATGTGCTTCGACAAGAGATGTTCCAAATTCTTGAGGAGACTGCTCCTGGGAGAGGTGGAGAGATTCAACTAACCGATGCCCTCCAGTATGCCGCCAAGCACACAGGCATTGCCGGTGGCGTTAGAGGTGTTATTTTCACGGGTCGTCGCTATGACACCGGAGACAAGTTGGATTTCATAAAGGCAACCATCAAGATCGCAAGTGACCGCGAGGACATTGGCCCGGATCTCAAGGACTGGCTCAAGGAGTACACCAAGTCCTTATAGCTGACTATTTTGTCCGCTTGCATTTCTCGGAGCAATAGCGAACTTCGTCCCAATTTTTCTCCCAGGATTTCCGCCAAACCATTGGTCGGCCGCAGCGGAGGCAAATCTTCTCGGGTAGGTCCTTCTTCTTTACTCCGCGCACAGCGTTACTCGGTGACGGCCTCAGTTAGAGAAATCTTCAATACTGATTTAGGAACATCCATCATCTCGACCCAGGTGTTTCCAATCGCCAGCTTCAAAACTTCACCTGATTCGGTGGCGAGAACGATTGGGTCTTCACTCTCGCCCTTGGACCAAGAGCCCTTCAAGTAGTAGCCGTCTGAGAACACGTGGGCTATGCCCTCATTGTTTACAAGCTTTGCTTTTGGAATCGCCCCATATTTTGGATCCACAAAGCTAAGGTCGTGAACGACTTCCATCACCACAACGTTTTTAGCCGCCACCTGATCACCGCCGAACTGAGTGTGTGGGGTTCCATCTTGGGTTCGAAGCCAAGCTGTTTGCAGAGGTTCAGCCCAGGCAAACTTTGCGGTCCCAAGATCCCAAACTGATTTCAACTGCGGGTACTTAACGCTCAGACCTTTTGCTGAAACACCTTGAGAAACAGCAGATGGGATTGCATCAAATTCGAAACCTGCCTGTGGGACTGGTTGTTCAGCTGCGTAAAGCTCCTGCAGTTTTTGCGCACTGAAATAAAGATTCCAAGGAGCTTTCCTTGTGGACTCGCGGTAGTAAGTCTCGTTCTTCATTTCAGTATCTTCGTCGCTGATAACTAGGCCCGTGGCTTTTGCCGCCGTCTTGAAAGGAGCCTGGCCGCCCGAAAAAGCAAAGACCCCGTGGAATGGATCGACTATTGATGCGTCGACCGGTCGCACCGAGCGAACCGGCCCGATTGCCTCTGGCATTCTCGAATGCCAGACCGGCAAGAGCCTGGTGAGACCCACTTCAACGCGGGTTACATAGACAATGTCAGCATCATTTAGCGCGAGTTGTGGCCTGCCGGAGTAGGTGTTGTCGATCTTGGCAGAGACTGCCGGCATGGCTAGATAGAGATTCTCCCCCTCGAGGTACTCAACTCCGGTTAATGGAGCAGCCACGTATACCGGCTCTGGCTCAGGCTCCACTGTTACCTGAGGAGCGGCTGAGGTTATTGCGGGTACCGGTTCGACAGCTGCCTGACATGAGGTCAGAGCCAGAAGGCCGACGAGAGTCAGAACTAAGATTTTGAGTGAGCGCATTTGGATAATCCTAGAAGTTTTAGGCAAAAACTGGCTGATGACGTGGCGGCTATTTGCCGGACTGGGCCTTTCTGACCTTGTGCCGCTTAACAAGTCGGTCTCTAAGGATTTCCAGTGGGAGCAACATCGTGGTGCCCACGACAATCAGCAGGACAGTAATTTCTAAGTTTTCCTTCACCATCTCGATGCCGCCCAGCCAATAGCCTGGAACCATAAACACCACGACCCAAGCCGTTGCGCCAATGAGGTTTAGTTTGGTAAATCTGCGGTAGTCCATCTTGGAAATGCCAGCAAGCATTGGGATCAGAGCCCTCAGAATTGGCACAAATCTAGCCAAAACCACTGCCCTGGCTCCGTAGTTTTCGAAAAACTCATGGGTTCTATTGAGCGTCGCCTTGTTCAAAATGAACTTGCGTTCCTTGGCTATCAAGGGCGGACCGATTTTCGCGCCAATCCAATAGCCGACCTGGGTCCCAGAAAAAGCCGTGGTCCAAATAAGCAAAAAGCCTGCCCAATCTGGAAGCCAAGATTCCGAGTTTGCAAGTGTCAAGCCGGTCAAAAATAACAGCGAGTCCCCCGGCAAAATGGAGGTGAAAATGAAGGCGGTTTCGATGAAAATTACGAAAGCAACGGCAACTGCGGCCCAGTCGCCAAAAGCCTCGATTATCGCCTGCGCATCAAACCAGTTCAAGTTCCATCGCTCCTATGAATTACAGCAAAAGAAGCTGCCTTAACAATATTCCAGAGCCTAGCGGCAGAGATTGTCCGGCAGCTGTGAGTTTGTCGAAACTTCTGGAAAACTCTTGACTTTAGCCGGGATAGAAATTCACTGAACCGCGAACCCAAACCGAAACCCTCATTCCAACCTCCGGAGCAAAAGGCCCGTTAGATCTCGCTCTAATTTTTATGCCCTTGGTGACAACCTCAACCACGGCATCGTGGCCGAAGAAAACTTGGCCGACAACTTCGCCCTCACCCTTTGGGTTTGGGAGCAAGTAGAAATTTTCTCCCCTGATTGCTACGCGACCCACTTGACCCTCGGTGACTTTGTTTAGCGGGCTTAGGGCACCGAGAAGAGTTACTACTTTGCCGTTTTTTACTTCGCCGTCAATCAGCACCGAATCACCCAGAAAGGTAGCAATACCTATGTCCACCGGAGAGTTGTAGATTTCGGTGGGAGAGCCAACCTGAACTATTTGCCCGCTGCGAAGTACTGCAACTCGATCAGCAAGTGACAGGGCCTCTTCTTGGTCATGAGTAACCAGAATTGCGGTTGCTCCTTCTTTTTGCAAAATTGCCTTTACATCCAGGCGGAGTCTGGTTCTTAGCTCGGCATCCAGAGCACTAAAGGGCTCATCCATCAACACTATTGCTGGCCTTGGAGCCAAAGCTCTAGCCAGCGCCACCCGCTGCGCCTGCCCACCGGAAAGCTTGTCCGGGCTTGAATCTGCAAACTCTTGGAGTTCAACGATTTCTAGAAGCTCGGCCACTCGCGCCGCTTTAGCTTTTGAGGACCAGCCAGCTAACCCAAAGCCAATGTTTTGACTAACGCTCAAATGAGGGAAGAGAGCAGCATCCTGAGGAACAATTCCGATGTTTCTCTTTTCCGGAACCAAAACTTTATTGACGCTAGAAATTTCGTTTCCGGCTAACTCGATTGTTCCGGCAGTCGGTTTTTCAAAACCGGCGATTAGTCGAAGCAGAGTTGACTTGCCAGAACCAGAGGCGCCGAGAACTGCGACCAGCTCTTGATCCTCTACAAATAAATTAACGCCACTCAATACTTCAAAAGCACCAAATGACTTATTAAGGCCGCGTAAGTTCAGGGTCGCCATTAGCCTCGAACCTCCGATAGCGCCTTCCTGGCCTGAGAGTTCAAAGCGAGCGCAGGTAGCCCAGCAATAATAACCAGTAGCAGCGCGTATGGTGCTGCTTGGGAGTACGCAAGATCTTCGGTTGCGCCCCAGAGCCTGGTTGCCAGAGTGTTGGTTTCAGTCGGTCGCAATAACAAAGTTGCGGGTAATTCTTTCAGCACGGTAAGTGCAACCAAACCAACACCCGCGATGATCCCCGGAAATGCAATCGGCAACACCACCTTGAATAAGGTTCGGTTTGCAGGAACTCCAAGCGACTGAGAAACATCTTCTAGGTCTTTGGGAACTTGAGCAATTGGTGTGCTGATTGCTGCCAGTGCATTAGGTAAGAACAAAATCATGTAGGCGATAACCAGCATCCAGGTTGTCTGGTAAATCCAAGGCGTGATATTGGCTCCAAAAAACACCAGCGCTAAACCAACAACGACAGCCGGAAGCGCATGGGTTGCCCAGGAAACTGTCTCGACCAATACGCCCAGCTTGGTCCGATACCGAACAGCCCAGAGCGCTACCGCGGTGGCGAAAACCCCAATCACTAGTCCTGATATGAGAGCCAAGCGCACCGAGCCCCAAAGAGCATCGAGCAGCATCGCTAGATCCAAGCTCGCACTTCCCTGGAGGCTCCAAACTAAAAGGCTAAAGATTGGAACGCCAACACTGACCAAGGCGACCAACGTGAGTCCAGCCATTGCCGCCCAGGACCAGGAACCTAGATCAACCCTGACTCTTTTACTGAGCGCCTTGGTGTTTGCAAGATAGCCACCTCGATAGCGACGCTCAAACCAGATCACAATGAGTGTGATCGCCAAAAGAACAAGTGCGAGAGCGGCGGCAGAGGTTCTGTCGAAAGAACCTCGATAGGCGTTATAGATTGCCCTGGTGAAGGTGTCGTAGCGCAAGAGCGCAATAGCTCCAAATTCACTCAACACATAAAGTGCCACCAATAAAACTGCAGCCGTTGCCGCAGGTCTGACCTGCGGCCAAGTGATCCGCCGCAACACCTGAAACCTTCCAAGCCCCAGCGTTCTTGCCACCTCTTCGCTAGCAGTATCGATTCTCACCAAGGCAGCGGTAACCCCCAAGAAAACATAGGGGCTGGTGGCCAGAGTAAGAACCAGCCAAGAGGCAAAAAACCCAGAGAAATTAGGAAAGATCGATATGTATCCAAGCGCCATTACGTAGGAAGGAATCGCAAGCGGGAGTGCAGCCAGTACTGCAAACACCGCTGCAAATTTCACATTGGAACGGGTAGTCAACCAGGCCTGCGCAAACCCGAGCACCAAAGCACTTATTGAAACCGCAGTCACTAACAAAATCGTGTTGCCCAATAACTCAAGGGTCCTTAGTCGAAGCAACTCAGCCAGGGCTTTATCGAAGCCCTCAAAGAGCCTAAGCACCAAGTAACCGATTGGGAGAACCGCCAACAGGGCAGCACTAACCCCAAAAACTACTAGCAGTGCCGGTGGTTTACGCATCTGTCTACCTGGCTAAATAAGCCCAGCCTCCCGAATCAAATTAAGTGTTTCTTCGAGACTATCTAGGTCGCTGAGGTCAATGTCTGGAGCCGGTATTTGGCTAAGCGGGGTCAGGTCGACTCCAGCTTCGATCCCGGAAATCAATGGATACTCGCTGGTCTGATCAACAAAATACTGCTGGCCGGTCTGACTGAGGAGATACTCCACAAAACTTCTGGCAGCATTCGAGTCACTAACGATTCCAACTCCAGCAGCGTTGATGAGGTTGCCGACGTCTCGGGCTTCAAATTGACCCAAGCGTGAAGTGAGGTTCTCGAAGCCGATTTCTCTGCCCATAGCAAACCAGTAGTAGTGATTTATAAGGCCAGCATCAACAATCTTGCTCTCGACTGCTTCCAGGATCGCAGAGTTTTTCTCGTAGATCACGGCGTTGGTTTTCATGGCCCGAAGCCATTCAAGAGTCTTGTCTTCGCCGTGAAGAACGCGCATGGCGGTTACAAACGCCTGGAAAGAAGCATTTGTTGGGGCGATGGCGATTCTGCCCTGCCATTCTGGTTCCGCTAGATCAAAAACCGAGCTAGGGACACTGGCCACCGTGTCCGGGTTGTAAACAAAAACCCTTACTCGACCGGAGACTCCAACCCAGCTGCCATCGGCTGCTGAGTACTGAGGGGAAACTAGGCCCAAAATTTCATCCGGCAATTTGGTAAGTAGGGCAGCCTTTGCAACGGCTCCAAGAGCTCCGGCATCTTGAGCGAAAAAGACATCCGCGGGAGAGTTTTGCCCCTCTTCCAAAAGCTGAGCCGCGAGCTCTGCGCTTCCGGCGTATCTAACCTCAACCTCGATGCCGGTGTCTAAAGTGAACTGATCAACCATCGGTTGAATTAATGCTTCGCTCCTGCCCGCGTAAACGGTGATTGAGGATTTATCCGGTAGCGCTGCTTCTGCCGTGCAGCCAGAAACTGAAACTGCCGCAACCGCGGCTAAAACTAAAGCGAGAGGCTTCTTGAACAATTAGGATCCCTGTCTTTTTTGGCGCTTATTTACCGCCGCTCTGAATAGGTTAGGTAAACCTAAGTTGTTTGTCAATTAGAAGTTTTTTGGCTCTCCTGGCCCAATCGTGGGTCAAATCCGGCCGGGGAGTAACGGTTTCTGGCTGTCGAGGCCTGAGCTACGTTCACGGATTTTGTGTGAAACCCTGACTTCCTACAGCTAAAACACAGGAAAAGGCGTTAGCTTTGGGTTATCGAGGCGGTGTGAGCGTCTTTTACGCTGAGAAGCCCCGATGACTGAGACGAGTTCGTATCTCACCAATACTTGACCGAAAAAACGACAGCCCCTCTCGGATTGACCCCGCTGCGCACCAGTACACCTCAGACTTTGCAGGATTGATGAAAAACATCAAGTCCGCAGGTTTATTGCGTAGGCGCCACGGCTACTATGGCGTGCTCGCGTCGATACTCGTTGTTGTTCTCGGTATCACCGTCACCGGCATGATTTTCTTGGGCTCCTCGTGGTGGAGCGTTGCTCTTGCTCCACTGCTAGCCATCGTGCTGACTCAATTTGCTTTTCTTGCTCACGAATTGGCCCACAAGGCAGTATTTGCCAGCGGCAACTCGAATGATCTCTGGGGGCGAATCATTGCAAACCTAGTCGTGGGTATTAGTTACTCCTGGTGGATGAGCAAACACTCTAGACACCATGCCAACCCGAACACGGTGGGCAAAGACCCTGACATTGAATCCGATGTCGTCGTGTTCAGGCAAGACATTGCTTCTACCACCACAGGTTTGCAGCGCGCGATTGTGAAACGTCAAGGGTGGCTCTTTTTTCCGCTTTTGACCTTAGAGGGGCTTAACCTTCACATCCAGGGCTTCAAGCGCGCCTTCTCCAGAAAAAAGATTGAGGCTCGCGGTTCTGAGATCACGATGTTGCTCGCCCGTCACATCATCCTGTTTGCCTTGGTCTTTTGGTTCATGCCCTGGGGCATAGCAAGCGTTTTCTTGGTGACACAATTAGCCGTCTTTGGTGTTTATATGGGGGCCTCTTTTGCTCCCAATCACAAGGGCATGCCCATTATTGGGCGAGATGTCAAAGTGGACTTCCTGCGCCGTCAAGTCCTGACCAGTCGGAACATCACCGGGGGTACTGCCATGGATCTTGCCATGGGCGGTCTCAACTATCAGATCGAGCACCACTTGTTCCCAAACATGCCTCGCCCCGCCTTAGCCAAGGCCGCAAAAATGGTCAAGGCCTACTGCCAGGAGCGCTCTATTACCTATACGGAGACATCCTTAGTGCGCTCCTATGGCATCGTCGTGAGTTACCTAAATCGTGTTGGACTCCAAGCCCGCGATCCTTTTGATTGCCCCATAGCTCAGGGAGCCGGGCGCTAAATCACGCTCTGACTCGACTCGTTATGGCGCTTGAGAACTCCCCCAGGTTTACTTGGTAGAGCCAGCCTTTTGGTCTATTTCAGCAATTAGTTTTTCAACGAGCCCGCGGATCTCGTCGCGTATGGGGCGCACGGTGTCGACTCCTTGGCCGGCTGGATCCGTTAGCACCCAATCGAGGTAGATTTTTCCTGGATAAAACGGGCAAGCGTCACCGCAACCCATTGTTATTACGTAGTCACTCGCCTTGACGTCTTCGTCGGTCAAAACCTTGGGGGTGTTGCTGGAGATGTCAATGCCCTCTTCAAGCATCGCCTCGACAACCGCTGGATTGACCTTGTCAGCCGGCATTGTTCCGGACGACCTGACTTCAACGCGGTCTCCTGCCAAATGTGACAGGTAGCCGGCTGCCATCTGGCTACGACCGGCGTTGTGAACACAGACAAACATCACCGATGAAATTGGCTCAGACATTTTGCTCCTTCTTGGTTGATAGAAAATAAAACAAAGTCAGTGCGACTCCCGCACCAATTAGTTGCCCGATTACAAAACCGGGCACCGATGCGAAGTTGATGCCAGTCACAGCATCAGTAAAGGCTCGACCAAATGTCACAGCCGGGTTTGCAAAAGAAGTCGATGAAGTGAATAAGTGGCCGGCAGCAACCCAGGCTCCGATACTGGGGGCGATCAAGGAAAGCTTCCCTTGATCCACCAATAACAGCACTATAAGCAAGAGACCTGCGGTGGCAACAATCTCGCCAACAAAAGTCTGCATAGTTAGTCGTTGAACAGTTCCTGCGGCTACCGCATAGACACCAAACATCAGGTTTGCGACAACTGCGCCCAAGAACGCGCCCAGCAGCTGCATCACTACATAGATAAATCCGGTCTTGAGATCAATCTGCTTTCTGATGCCGAAGGCAATCGTGACCACTGGATTGAAGTGAGCTCCGCTGATGGATCGGAACATGCTGATGGCCACAAATAAAACTAGTCCAACGGCTCCGGCAATCGCCGCTAGCCCAACCGTCTCGTCGGCACCCAATGAAGAGACCATGTGTCCGGAACCCACCACGGTCAAAACAATAAGAAATGTTCCTAGCAACTCGGCCAGGTACTTACTTACGGTTGTGCGTCGGCTGTTAGTAATGGTTTTGTTGTGCTTTCTGAACTAGAGTTGGAAGTAGTTTATAGATGGTTATCTATTTATAGCAGACATTCGGGAATTTATAGACGTGTATCGATGTATAGGGTGAATAGAAGATGAATAAAAATTTACTTACGCTCGCAGATTGCGCGCCAGCCAGCACCGCGGAGCCGATGGCAAGAGCCAAGGCCGAGGATATCTCTGCGCTGCTTAAGGCGGTTGCCGACCCAACCAGACTTCAGATTTTAGCCCTGATCGCCAAGGCGGATCTCCAGGAAAGCTGCGCTTGCGACCTAACGGGTCCGCTGGGGCTTAGCCAGCCAACGATTAGCCATCACCTCAAGAAACTCGCGGAAGTTGACTTAGTTGAAAAACAACGCCGCGGCACCTGGATTTGGTATTCGTTGAACAAGGCACGCTGGAGTCAGATAGCGCAGCTGTTCGCATGAGCATCTAAAACAACAACTCAAAATAAGGAGAGAGAATGTCAAAAACTGAAATAGCAATTACCGGCATGACCTGCGGGCACTGCGAGATGAGTGTCACCAATGAAATCGCAACCCTTGAAGGCGTTGAGAGCGTAAAGGTTGATCACGCAAGCGGAACCGCAGTGGTTACCTCGACAGGTGTGACTGACGAGCAGTTCACGGAAGCCGTTGAAGAAGCCGGTTACCAGGCAGTTAGCTTCGCAAAAATAGATGCCTAATACCAACCTGGTAGGCGTTGAATTACTCGATATTGAAATCGAGGGAATGACTTGCACCGCCTGCGCCAGGAGAGTTGAGAAGAATCTAAACAAGCTGGATGGAGTAAGTGCTTACGTAGATTTCGCAACCGAGAAGGCTCACCTCCAACTAATCAACCCGCTGGACTCTTCGGTGATTGCAGGAGCCGTTGAAAGCGCCGGCTACCGGGTTGGCACCGGCAAGTCAGAACTCAAAACCCTGAAGCCTCGTCTTATTGCCGGTGGCGTAGCGTCGCTAGTAGCGGTGCTTTTAGCTATGGTCCCTGGTTTCCAATTTCAATACAGCAACTACATAGTTTGGGCTGCTGCCACCGTTGTGATTTTTTATGTGGCTTGGCCTTTCCACGCGGCGGCCATAAAGAACCTGCGTCACTTTGATGCCACCATGGACACGCTTGTTTCGCTTGGATCGAGCGTCGCCTATGGCTACAGCGTTTATATGATTCTTGCCGGTCAGATGCACACCTACTTTGAAACCGCTGCGGTTGTGCCATCGGTTGTATTACTCGGGCGCTACATAGAAGTAAGAGCAAGAAAGAGCGCTACTGACTCCGTTCGCGCACTGCTGAGCGCGATTCCTGAAACAGCGACCGTTGAAATTGACGGTAAGCGTGAGGACGTCGCGACCAGCTCGCTCCGCAAACAAATGATTGTCTTGGTTTCAGCAGGTGAAGCTATTCCAGCCGATGGAAGGCTCCTATCAGCATTCGCATCAATCGACACTTCCACCCTCACCGGAGAATCACTCCCCCAGGACCTGCAAACCGGCGAGCCAGTTACGGCCGGAACCACGAACTTGCAGGGTGAAATAAGAATTGAAGTAATGGCAGTTTCCTCTTCTTCAAGACTTGCCAAGATCGCAGATCTAGTTCGAGAAGCAACTGCCCAGAAGTCCAAGCTGGCATCGTTAACCGATTCAATTTCAAAGATCTTTGTGCCACTGGTGATCCTCATCGCCATTGCCACCTACTTGATTTGGTTCTTCCTTGGAGAACAAGACATCGCCATCAAGGCGGCAATCTCCGTAATAGTGATTGCCTGCCCATGTGCCCTGGGGATTGCCGTCCCGATGAGCCTGGTGGTTGCCACCGGAATCGGAACCAAAAAGTCCGTGGTTGTAAGAACCCCGGACTCACTTCGCTTGCTAGCAAAGACCAGGCATGTCCTCTTGGACAAGACCGGCACGCTAACCGACGGCAAACTTGCCATCATCAAAGCAACCGGTTTGTCGGGCATCAGCACCGAGGCTATGTTGGAAAAAGCTTCTGCGGTCGCAGTTACCAGCAAGCACCCGGTCTCTAAAGCAATCGCGGAAACTCCCCACGATCTTGTAGCAACTGACGTAATCGAAGTCGCTGGAAACGGACTCACAGGAAAAGTTGATTCGGTGATGGTCTCGGTTGAAAAGCCTGGGAGTTATCAAAACCAAGCCGAGCTAGATGAAGCGCTTGAAAATGCCGGTCCAAACACTCTTGTTGTGGTGGCTTGGGACAATGTTGCCCGAGGGCTCATCGAGCTCTCAGATAAGCCAAGGCCAACCTCCAAGCAAGCAATGGATGAGCTAAAAGCAGCCGGCTTTAGCCCGTATCTATTGTCCGGAGATAACCCGGCACGAGTCGGCGAAGTAGCAGAGCAACTAGGTATTACTGACTACAAGGGGCACGTATCCCCCGAGGGCAAACTGGAATTACTATCGGCCTACAACGAACCAGTTGCAATGGTTGGTGACGGTATAAACGACGTGTCAGCACTTGCCAAGGCTGACGTTGGCATCGCAATGGGCTCTGGAGCTCACGCGGCCCAGGCCGCAAGCGCCATCACTATTTTAGATGATGACCCCCGTGCTATTGCTTTTGCTCTCAAGCTTGGAACGCGAACCTACCGGAACATCTTGCAGAATTTAGGTTGGGCTTTTGGCTACAACATAGTTCTGATTCCCGTTGCGGCTCTAGGGCTCTTGAACCCAATGCTTGCTGGCGTAGCAATGGCATTCTCATCGGTTTCGGTGGTTGCCAACTCGTTGCGGTTGAAGGCTGGAAACTAGACGATTAGATCAAGTGCCCTTTCGAATTTATGGAAAGATAATTTTGTGAAGAAAGTTCTGATCCACCACGGCTGGACCAACATTCGGCCCGCTGGTCACTGGGCGAGGCTTGCTGCAGCAGAGCTAAGAAACAATGGGAACCAAGTTTGGTACCCGCAGTTCCCAGACCCTGACACCCCCGATACGGCAAAGTGGCAAGAGCTATTGCGCCAAGAAGCCAACATGATGGACGAGGTTGAAGGCGGCGAAAAGATCGCTATTTGCCATTCGCTCGGGACTACCAATTGGCTAGTAGCTGCCATGAATGACCTATTCACAGAACCATTTGATCGAGCGCTACTAATAGCACCACCGGACCCAAACCAACTTACTGATACCGATGGCATAGAAGGCTCGCCGCTTGACTTGGATAATCCGGAGCTATCGATAAGCGCTCATAAGTGGGCAAAAAGTTTGACCGTTATAGCAAGCGATGATGACCAGTGGCTTCCTAGAGGAATCGGTATCTATGGACCTGCACTCAATCTAGAGCCGCTAATTTTTCCAGGGGCAGGACACTTTTCATTTGATCAGGGCTGGGGCCACTGGGCCGGTCTTGCTAAATGGGTTCAGACTGCTAACCCTCAAGACTTGAGGCAGCGCTAGCGTCTAGCGCTGCCTTGTTTCTGACCCTGTGAATCGCACCTAGCCAGACAAGCAATCCCATAGCCAAGACCCCCATTGCGAAGGTTAGACCGATTGCCGATTGAACGTTTGCCAACACCAGAAGCGTCAGCAGCGATGGCGAAAGTGCCGACACCATTTTGCTCAGCATCATGATGTAGCCCTGGCGTTGACCAAAGCCCTCGGTCCCAAAAAACAAAAGTGGCAGCGAGCCTCTAATAAATGGGTTCAAGCCGACTCCGATGCCATGCAGAATCACAAACGGAATTAGGGCATTCACTCCGAAGATCCAGATCAAGACAACCCCAATTGGGTGGGCAGCAATTGAGAGCCCCGCCACCCGCATTGGGGTCATGATTTTTCCAGGGACCAAAATCAATACCCTTGCCAACACTTGGGATGGCCCCAGGATTGTTGCAGCAAGCAACGCCACTTCAGAGCTAGCGCCCAGTTCCCCGAGCAAAAATGGCAGGGTGGTGTTGACCGATGAAACGATGAAGCCCTCGAGTGCGAACATCAAGGCAAAAAGCACCAGCAGCACATCAAACCGGAATCGGTTTTTTATTATCTTCCGAATCGGACCGGTGGTTGTTGGAACCTCTTTAGGTTCAGTCCTTGGGATGCTGAGGTTGAGCGGCAGAGCGACGACTAGGTGCATGAGGGCCCAGAAAAATACTGCCTGCTGCCAGCCAATTGTTTGCTCAAGATAGCTAGTGAGTGGCCAAGAAATTGTGGAAGAAAAGCCGGCAAACACCGTGATGCCGGCTATTACGCGATTTGATTTATTGCCAAAGAAAGAAACTGCAGTTGCGAAGGCCGAATCGTAATTGCCCATTGACCCGCCAATACCAATTAGCAACCAAGCCGAAATAAGCATGACTTGATTCGTGCTCACCGATAGCAGGCTCAGTCCTGCAAAAAAGGCAACGCTTCCGAAAGGCAGAACGGCCCTGCCTCCAAGCCGATCAATCGCTCTGCCGACCTGGGGTCCTAGGAAGCCAGATACCAACAGCGAAAGGGTGAAAGCCCAAAAGAAATCCTGAGTCGAAATACCAAGTGAAGCCGAAATTGGAACGGCCAAAATCGCAGGTAAGTAGAAAGAAGATCCCCAAGTAATAATCTGCCCCACGCCGAGACGAACGGTAATCGATGAACCCTTGGTCAACTAACACCTCAAATTGGACAGGACCTAAAGCCTATTGCTGCGGTGAAGTTTCAAGGCATAATAATCGAAGCTCGAAAATGACGAGCGCAATCAATCGAGAGGCAGCTTGCGTCTAAATGCCAGCCAAAAATAGAACAGCACTGATAACCGGCGCAAGCAGCGGACTAGGCCTCGAGGCCGCCAAGGAGATTGCGGCCCAAGGGTTCGATGTCGTGATGACCGCCCGGGGCAAAGACCGGCTCGAAAAAGCCGGCGAAGATTTATCCAAGCAATTCCCCAAATCGAAGATAACCAGCCAAGTTTTAGACGTTTCAAATTTTGACGAGGTTCGCTCCTTCGCCAATAAATTCTCCAGCCAAATTGATGTTCTTATGAATAACGCCGGAGTAATGGGACCGGACTTCAGTTTGTCCGTGGATGGCATCGAGTCTCAAATGGCAATCAATCACTTGGGGCACTTTGTCTTGACCAAAGCCCTTTGGAAGCAATTAGAAAAAGCGGATGCGCCAAGAGTCATCTCGCTTTCCAGCACCGTGCACAGAAGAGGCAAGCTTCAATCGATGAGCCTCGAGCAACTAAAAGGTTCGCATCAGAAAAGCTACGACCGTTGGCAGCGATATTCGGACACCAAATTGGCATGCTTGTTGTTCGCAAGGGAGCTTGATCTAAGAACCAAACAATCAGGAAGCAAGGTCGTTTCAGTCGCCGCGCACCCAGGGTGGGCCATGACCGGGCTGCAGGATAATTTCCCAAATCGCTTCGACCGTTTCGCCCAAAATGCCAAGCAGGGTGCGCGATCGCAAATAATGGCAGCCGTCCGGGATGATCTAGTCGGCGGCGAGTTTGTTGGCCCCGCCCAGGAGCTCTGGGGTGAGCCAAAACTAATAAAGGGCACTAAGCAGTCTCGGGATCTTGGATTGATGAAGCAGCTCTGGGAGCTCAGCGAAGAACTAACCGGGGCCACTTTCGAGGTATAACCGATAGGCTCATTTAGTTATCAAGGAGTGACTTTGCCAACTATTGACCCCGAAGCCGTTGTCGGCTCAAGGATTACCAACCAGAGCCTTAGCCGCTGGCTGCACTCGCTGCCGGGCGTGGACAAAGTTGGACTAGAAGCCCGCACCGCATCCCTTGGAACCAGGTCTATCAAAACCGACTCCAAAGCCTGGGCTCTGGACATGGCAATAAAGATGATGGATCTGACAACCCTCGAGGGCGCCGACACTAAAGAGCGAGTCCGCAGCCTCTGCCTAAAGGCGATTACTCCAGACCCAACCGATCTAACCACCCCGCAGCCAGCAGCGATTTGTGTCTACGGAGATATGGTCAAACATGCCAAAGAAGCACTTGGCAAAAACAAGATTCACGTGGCCGCAGTAGCAACCGCATTCCCTTCTGGACGCGCGAGCCTGCCGGTCAAAATCGCTGACACAAAGGATGCGGTTAATGCCGGGGCCGATGAAATAGACATGGTGATCGACCGCGGAGCTTTTTTGTCAGGTAACTATCTAGAGGTTTATAAGCAGATACTTGCTGTCAAGGCAGCCTGCCTCAGAAAAGATGGAACCCGCGCTCACCTAAAGGTGATTCTGGAAACCGGCGAACTAGAAACCTACGACAACATAAGACGTGCCAGCTATCTTGCAATGCTTGCCGGCCCTGACTTTATTAAAACCTCCACCGGCAAAGTAAGCATCAACGCGACGCTTCCAATCACGCTTCTGATGCTGCAGGCGGTAAAGGACTGGTTTGACCAGACCAAAATTCAAATCGGTGTGAAGCCTGCCGGCGGAATCAGAACTGCCAAAGATGCCATCAAGTACTTGGTAGTCGTTAAGGAAACTGCTGGCGAAGAGTGGCTCACCCCGAAATACTTCCGATTTGGTGCATCTAGCTTGCTAAACGATGTCTTGATGCAGCGACAAAAACTAACAACCGGTCACTACTCCGGTCGTGACTACGTGAGCGTGGACTAGGAGCCAATATGTTTGATTACTCGCCAGCACCAGAATCCAAAGACCTAGTGAAGTTTCAAGCCTCGTACGGACACTTCATTGGTGGCAAGTTCACCAAGCCTGCCAACACCTTCAGCACCATCAACCCTGCGACCGAGCAGGTTCTGGCCGAGATATCTCACGGCACAGCAAAAGATGTCGATTCGGCAGTGAAAGCAGCACGTACTGCGTATGAGAAAACCTGGAGCAAACTGGATGGGGCGACCAGAGGCAAATACCTTTACCGAATCGCAAGAATTATCCAAGAGCGCTCCCGCGAACTCGCGGTTGCCGAGACTCTCAATAACGGCAAGCCAATCAAGGAGACCCGCGACGTTGACATCCCGCTGGTTGCATCATGGTTCTTCTACTACGCAGGCTGGGCCGACAAGCTTGATTACGCAGGCCTAGGAGCAAACCCAAAGGCTCACGGAGTTGTCTCCCAGATAGTTCCTTGGAACTTCCCGCTGATGATGTTGGCTTGGAAAATTGCCCCTGCGCTTGCCGCCGGAAACACCGTTGTCCTAAAGCCTGCCGAAACAACCCCTTTGACAGCACTGTTGTTTGCAGAAATCTGCCAACAGGCAGAACTGCCAGATGGTGTTGTAAACATCGTCACGGGCTTTGGCGACACCGGAGCCATGATGGTCGGCCACCCAGACGTAAACAAGATTGCCTTCACCGGCTCAACTGACGTCGGAAGAATAATTGCCAAGCAGATTGCCGGAACCGATAAAAAGGCAACTCTGGAACTTGGCGGCAAGGCCGCCAACATCGTCTTTGAGGATGCCGCTCTAGACCAGGCAGTCGAAGGCATAGTAAATGGAATATTTTTTAACCAGGGTCATGTCTGCTGCGCCGGTTCCAGGTTGCTGGTTCAAGAGTCAGTTCAAGACGTTGTTATCAAAAAGCTTAAAGCGCGCATGGAGAACATTCGTCTGGGTGACCCAATGGACAAGAACACCGACATCGGTGCAATCAACTCCAAGGAGCAGCTAACGAAGATTGACCGCTTGGTAAAGCAAGGTATTAAAGAAGGTGGCCAAGCCTGGGCTCCATCCTGCGCAATTCCAAAAAATGGTTTCTGGTATGCGCCAACGATCATCACGGGTGTCTCACCTGCCAATACCGTTGTCAGGGAAGAAATCTTCGGGCCGGTACTGTCTGTCATGACCTTTAGGACACCGGCTGAAGCGGTAGCAAAAGCCAACAACTCTCAGTACGGCCTAAGCGCTGGTGTGTGGACTGAAAAGGGCTCAAGGATTCTGAAGATGGCCGATCAACTAAACGCCGGTGTGGTGTGGGCAAATACTTTCAATCAGTTCGACCCAGCCAGCCCATTTGGTGGCTTCAAAGAATCCGGCTACGGCCGCGAGGGCGGCCGTCACGGATTGCTCAGCTACTTGAAGGGATCAAACTAATGCGCTTGGAAGTAAAGAAAACCTACAAACTCTTTATCGGTGGCAAGTTTCCTCGATCTGAATCGGGCCGAATCTATAAAGTTAACAACCACAAGGGTGAGTTTCTAGCCAACGTTGCTAAGGCGTCTCGAAAAGACGTTCGTGACTCCGTTGTTGTTGCTCGCTCCGCTCAATCCGGTTGGGCTAGCGCAACTCCTTATAACCGCGGACAGGTTCTCTACCGAATTGCAGAAATGCTTGAAGGCAGGCGCGAGCAGTTCGTTGCCGAAATTCGTGAGCTGACTGGCAAAAGCGAAAAGCAGGCCAACCAAGAAGTAGATAGTGCC
This sequence comes from Candidatus Aquiluna sp. IMCC13023, assembly GCF_000257665.1. GTDB lineage: Bacteria > Actinomycetota > Actinomycetes > Actinomycetales > Microbacteriaceae > Aquiluna. The sequence goes on along the minus strand of NZ_AJKR01000002.1, from coordinate 206,737 downwards.
ATTGACTCTTGGGTTTGGCACGCCGGCTGGACCGACAAAATCGATGCGGTTGCAGGCAACATGAACCCGGTTGCCGGACCGTTCTTTAATATTTCAACCAATCAACCAACTGGAGTCGTGGCAGCATTTGCGCCTCAAGACAGCTCTTTGGTTGGACTGGTGAACACAATCGCCCCGGCGATAGTTTCTGGTAACTCGATTATTGCGATCACATCGGAGACCTTACCGATTTGCGCCGTGACACTTGCCGAAGTATTAGAAACCTCCGACCTTCCAGGCGGAGTGGTCAACATTCTCACCGGCAACGCCAGTGAACTTGGAAGCTGGCTTGCTTCTCACATGGATGTCAACGCCATTGACCTAGAGGGCACCTCGAATGCTGCGGAGCTTGAGATGCTTGCTGCTGAAAACCTAAAGCGAGTAATTCGAAAAGGTGGCTATTCAAGAACTGGTGCCAAGGGCTCGCTTCAGCACATTCTTGATCTGATGGAAACTAAAACCGTCTGGCACCCCAAAGGGCACTAGCAACTAAGTCTTTAGTTAGATTCAGCTGAGTCTGGCTGACCGCCGATTACTTCCATTGCTTCGGCTGCGAACTCGCAGGCTACTCTCGCTGCCTCTGCCGCCTTCACGTCGCCATCCAAGATAGTCCGCATGAACATTGCGGCAAATGCGTCTCCGGCTCCGGTTGGATCAACAACCTTCGCTGCTACTCCAGGCACTAGCTCAGCGGTTGTTGGGTTTCTGACATAAGCCCCGTCTTTACCCAGCGTCACAACTACAAGCGGAAATTTCTCGTGAAGAGCGTCCGCCACGCGGGTTGGCGACTCCTCGCCAGTCAGGGCTTGCGCTTCTTCAAGATTTGGGAAAATTGCATCCGCTCCCTCGATGGCCTCCAGGAAGTATTTGGCTCCGTAGTCTCTGATGAAGCTTGCGCTTCCGGGATCACATACAGTAACCATGCCGTGAGCTTTTGCCATCGCCATTAGTTTCTGAGTTCCCTCAGTTCCGATAGATAGCACTGTGTAGCCGGAAATGTATAAAAAGTCCCCGAATGCTTCAACTGGCATCACGCCAACTTCAAGGTTCTGGTTTGCTCCCCTGTCGGTGAAAAAAGTGCGATTATCGCCGTTTATCAGAACCACTATTCGGCCGGTGGAAAGAACTTGATCTTCTTGCAAGTGCGCGATGACATTTTTAGCCTTGAACTCAGCGGCGAACTTTTTGCCGTCACCCTTACCGACCCGGGCAAACAAATGCGTCTCGATCTGCAAGGTAGCTAGCCAGACCGCAAAGTTCGCGGCCGACCCTCCAGAGGTCGCAACCAGTTTTGATTCGTTGTCGGTGTTCGATTGAACTTGGCCAATCGGCATCACAACGATATCTTCGATTATGTCGCCAACAACTAAAGCTTTAATTAACGCCTCCGCGAGCTATGGCCTTGGAAATCTCCGCGGCTACCGAAATGTTATTCCTAACCAGTGACAAGTTAACTTCAAGTGAGGCTTGATTGGAAGCCCCGACTATGAAATCGAGCAAGAAAGGAGTGACGTGTTTTCCTCGCACGCCTGCTTTATTTGCAGCTGCAAATGCTTTTTCCAAGACCATATCGTGGTCAGCCTTATTCCAGGCTTGATCTTCTGGGACCGGGTTTGCAATCAGCAGTGCTGCCAAAGACCCAAGCTTCTGCTGTGCAAAAACAATCGCTGCTACTTCATCGGCTGAGTCCACGCTCCAGTCCAGGGTGTAATCGCTTGTCGGAAGCCAGAAGCTTGGGAAATTAGTTGTTTTGTAGCCAACAACCGGGATGCTCAAGGTTTCTAGCCTTTCAAGGGTCGCTGAAATATCCAGCACGGACTTTACTCCCGCGCTTACGACCACCACCGGACAGGTGGCAAGGCTAGTCAGGTCAGCTGACTCATCAAAGGTCTCATTAGCCCCCTGGTGGACACCGCCGAGGCCTCCGGTTGCAAAGACCCTGATGCCGGCCTTGGCTGCCAGATAAGCGGTAGCGGCAACCGTGGTCGCCCCATTGATGCCTTTGGCAGCAATGATAGGAAGATCTCGGACCGAAGACTTAGCAGTTCCCTCACTGGCTATTTGCTCCAGCTCGTCTTGACTAAGACCAATTGTCGGGACGCCACCAATAATGCCGATTGTCGCCGGAACAACTTCTGCATCAATCAGTTGCTGCTCGAATTCTTTAGCCGCTGCGATGTTTCTAGGATATGGAAGACCGTGGGAAATAATCGTGGACTCTAGTGCGACCACGGGCCTGTTGGTTTCCAGTGCTTCTTGAACCTGTTTGCTAATTTTCATTTCATCTCCAGTGCTCAAGGCTATCTGAGGGCTCGAAGGCAGTAGATTGTTTTTTTTAGAAAGCGCGAAAAGTAATGAAAAGACCATGGCTGACCACATCCACCGGCCAGCGGTGGTCAATAGTCCTCAGTGTTGTGGTTTCCGCAGCTATGGTTATCGCGCTTATCGGCTACTGGATTCTTCAGGCCGCCCCCAGAATCCAAATCACTCAGCTTGATCCAAATCAAATTGATTATTGCTACCTAGACGATTGCGCGCCCATAGACAAGCTCGCCGGCTTAGAGCTAGTAACCACTCCAGAGTCCTACCTTGTAATGGTTGGCGAGTGGGGAACCAGTATCCAGTTGAGGTTTGTGAACCGCGGCCGACTCGAGGGGACACGTGAACTAAGGCTGTTGTTGAGGTCTAGCGAAGGAGCAATTATCGAGGGCATGCGTCAAGAAGTCATGTTTTTACCCAAGGGTCCAATGCTTGCTGAATTCTTCTTCACAGGCTTTCCCGAGGAGCTTCAGAGCGGCACGTTGGAGCTTGGATATTAGTCGAAATTCCAGCAAAATCTCCGTTACCAAAACGTTATAGTTTTCAGGAGTTTCACAGACAACTATCTGTTGTAATAATGATGTGAAGTGCGCATTGATGGGCTATTTCGGCAGAGTTGGTTCTCCAAGTCCGCCGAAATTTTCTATGTCGCGGGCTTTTAAATAAAAGAAAATCGAAAGGGAAAAACTAATGAGCTATGAAGGATATAACCTCCTTTACAACCTGTTCTCGCTGGGCATCGCGAGCATGTTGTTCACCACCATCTTTTTGTTCGTAGCACGTGAGCGCGTATTGCCTCGTTACCGCATGGCCGTAATGGTCTCGGGAACAGTTACAGCAATTGCCGCTTACCACTACTTCAGAATGTTTGACAGCTTCAATGAGACATTCGGACCCGAAGCAGTTGAGGGAGTCGTCTACAACGTCGGCTACCGCTACATCGACTGGTTCCTAACAGTTCCTCTACTGCTGGTTGAGACCATTGCCGTTTTGGCTTTGGCTCGCGCAGTTCAGACCAAGATGTTGGTAAGGCTTGTTCCTGCAGCCGCGCTAATGATTGGTCTTGGCTACCCAGGAGATGCACAGCTAAACCTTTTCTATGAAGGCGACGCGTCACTTTGGGGCTTGCTTTCAACCATCCCATTCCTATACATCCTTTACGTACTGTTCGTCGAGCTTGGCAAGAGCCTTGACCGTCAGCCAGCCGGGGTTGTAAAGAAGATCAAGGAACTACGTCTCCTTCTTCTTGCAACCTGGGGTGTTTACCCAATCGCGTTCATCGCTAGCATGAACGCAACCGGATTCGACGAGACATCATTCGTTCTTCGCGAAGCCGGTTACACCATCGCGGACATCCTTGCTAAGTGCCTATTCGGCCTAATGATCTTCACCATCGCTCGTATCAAGAGCGCTGCTGACGATGCTGAGTTTGCGAAGACCGAGTACAAAGAAGAAGTTTCAAAGTAGTTAGCACCAAGTAAAGAAACGGCGCTGGGAACATTCCTGGCGCCGTTTCTTTTTCTACAAGAATTTTAAAAACACATTTCAAAGGAGAAATGAATGTTCCAGAAAAAAATAGACTGGGATCTGATTCAGATAATTGTTCTGGTGTCATTGATGCCAGTCATGATACTGATTGGCGCCTTAGTGCCTAGCTTCTTCACCGACTACAGCTAATGTAAGTGAGTGCGAAAAAACATCGATCCAGCAGACTGGCAACAATTTGTTGCGGGCAGAAGAACAACTCGAGATTTTCTTGAAAAAACTGTCCCCCAAGAACTGATAGACCGGTTACTCACCGACGCTATGACAGCGCCCTCCTGGTCAAACACCAGGCCCTTTATGGTCGGTATTGCATCCGATGACCGACGAGACCGGATTTCAAAAGAATTTCTAAACCGCTGGCAGGCGGCCTCGGCCGCACTAAAGCCAGGCATCGCCGGAAAGCTCAAGCTTTTTATTACTCGCTATGGTCTCCCTAAATCTGACTACAAGGTTTTTCGTCCATACCCCAAAGACCTAAAGCCTAGGCAGCAAAAGGTTGGGGCCGACCTTTATGGCTTTATGGACATCAAGCGTGAGGACAGCAAGAAGCGTCAGGAACAATGGGGCCGAAACTATGAGTTCTTTGGTGCCCCGGTGTCGCTATTTATTTTCACCCACTCGGGCCTTGGCGAGTACTCAGTGTCCGATGCTGGGCTGTTCATGCAGAACCTGATGCTGTCGGCTCATGCCCACGGTCTTGGCACTTGTGCTCAAGGAGCAAGCGCGCTCTGGGCGGAGCCGGTGAGAAAAGAATTCAAGGTTCCAAAGCACTACAAATTGCTTTGCGGCATCGCCCTTGGTTACCCAAGCGATGACAAGATCAATAAGTTTCAGGCTGAACGCCTTGGCATCGACCAGATAAAGCTCGAGCCGAATGATTGATCTAACAGCTCCAGACTTTATAGATAATCCATACCCGGCCCTGAAGCTTCTTCGCGAGAAGGGTATGCCGCAGTGGCACGAACAAACCGGCACTTTTCTTGCGGCCGGCTTCAAGGATGCGAGCCAGGTTCTTAGGAATCGCGACCTCGGCAGAATCTTCGAAGAAAACACCCCCTCTAGCGAGTGGGAAACCTTCAACTGGCTCCACTCCGACTCAATACTTGACTCCGAACCACCGAAGCATTCCAGGTTGCGCTCACTAGTGATGAAAGCGTTCAACCCAAAGAAGATTGAAAGCCTTAGACCGGATGTCGAACGAATCACCAAAGAGTTGCTAGATGTAGCAGTCAAAAAACACGACGAAACTGGACAGTTTGACCTGATTGCCGATTACGCGGAGCCATTGCCAGTGAAGGTGATTGCTTTCTTGCTGGGCTTCCCGGTTGCCGATGAGCACTTGCTCAGGCCCTGGTCCCAGTCGATTGTGAAGATGTATGAGGTGAGCCCGAGCGAAACTGACAGAGACGAAGCGAAGCTCGCCTCAACACAGTTCGCCTCCTACGTTCACGAACTGATGCTTGAGCGCAAGAAAAACCCAGGCACGGATCTAATCAGTGAGTTGGCTCAAGTCGAAGAAGAGGGCGAGAAGCTAAACGCCCACGAGCTAATAGCCACCTGCGTCCTTCTTCTAAACGCTGGACACGAGGCTTCAGTTAATGGCTTCGGCAATGGGATGGTCGCGACGCTTCAAGATGCTGAGCAGCTAGCACTTCTAAACGCCGACCCTTTCGGCCTTGCCGACACGGCAGTTGACGAGTTTCTGAGATTCGATGCACCGCTTCACTTATTTGAGCGCACAGCAACCAAGGACACCGAAATCGGTGGGGTGGAGATTCTGGAGGGCCAGAAAATTGCAGCGCTGCTTGGAAGCGCAAACCGGGATGAGCGCGTATTCAGCAACCCGGATAAATTGGATCTAACCAGAAACCCAAATCCCCACATCGGCTTTGGTGCTGGCATTCACTTCTGCATCGGTGCGCCACTGGCAAGACTAGAAATGGCGATTTCACTGCCCAGGCTGATCGAGCAATTTGGCTCGCTCAAGCTTGCAGAAACTCCAGTCAGAAGACAAAGTTTCGTACTCAGGGGCTATGAAGAAGTCCTGGTTACCAACAACGCCTAGAAATAAAGCTGTGCGGAGCTCCTGCGAACCCTTGGTGGCTCCCCAGGGTCAGACCCGGTACAAACGCTCAGGCAGACCAGTCAACACGACTCGGGTCGACAGAGCCGCAGTCTGTAACGGTGCCAAAAAGTTGGCTCCGCCCACGAACGCTGAAGGTTCCTTCGGCTAGGCGGTTTCGAGCATTTCGCGAACCATAGGAACTACCTTGGTTGCGTATAGCTCGATGCTCTTTGAAAGCTTTGTGTGTGAGAGCGGACCCATGTCGTACTTCAAGTCAAAGCGGGTAGCGCCGACGGAGCTAAGGGCGTGAACGATCTTCTTCGCAACGGTCTCAGGTGAGCCGACATACATTGACCCGTGATAAACCTCGGACAAGAAGTGCTCTTTTGAAGTCGGGCCCCAGCCGCGCTCAAGGCCGATCTTCCCGAACGAAGCCTCATAGCCCGGCCAAGCCTCTTCGATGGCCTGGTCATCAGTTTCTGCAACGTGACCTGGAGAGTGAACCGAGACTGGCAACTCTGGCATGCCAAGCTTTGCAAGGGTTTCCTTATAAAGCCTTGCAAAAGGTTCGAACCTTGCTGGGTCGCCACCGATTATGGCAAGTGCCATTGGAATGTTTAGTCTGGCTGCTCGAAGCACCGACTCCGGCGAACCACCAACACCAACCCTGAGTGGCATCTGGCCAACCTCGGTCTTTGGATAAACCTGTTGATTTGATAGCCCGGCTCTCATGGATCCGGACCAGGTGACTGGCTCTTCTTTCAGAAGCTCCACAAGCAGTTCTAGCTTTTGCTCAAAAAGATCGTTGTAATCGGCTAGCTCGTAACCGAACAGCGGAAAGCTCTCAATAAATGATCCACGACCCGCGGTGATCTGAACCCGGCCGTTGGATAATGCATCGATTGTGGCAAAGCGCTGGTAAACCCGAACCGGATCTTCGCTTGATAACACAGTCACTCCGGTGCCAAGGGTTATGTTCTTGGTGGTGGTTGCAAGCCCAGCCAAAATTGTGTCAGGAGCGGTAACTGCAAAATCATCACGGTGGTGCTCGCCGATGTTGAAGTTATTAAGCCCCAACTCATCCGCCAGCTGGCCCTGAGCTAAAACATCGCGAATCACCTGGGCTGCAGAAACTGGATTTCCGCTCTCATCAAGAGAGACATTGCCGAAGGTATCTAGACCAAATGTGATGTTTTTCATCTGGATAGCCTAAGCGGTCTAGCTGGGAGAATAGGGCCGATCAATCGACGGCAGCGAGCTGACCGCAAGCCCCATCGATTTCCTTGCCGCGGGTATCGCGCAGGGTGGTTGGGATTCCATTTTTCTCAAGGGCAGAAACAAAGATGTCGGTCTGTTCCGGAGTTGAAGCTGTCCATACCGAACCCGGTGTTGGGTTCAGTGGAATTGGGTTCACGTGAACCCAGCCTTTGCCACGGTCATTCAGCTTTTGAGCAAGCAGCTCTGCTCGCCAACCGTGATCGTTCATGTCTTTTATGAGCGCGTATTCGATCGAAACTCTTCTACCGGTTTTCTCAAAGTAGCTTCTGGCAGCATCTAGGGCCTCATCCACCTTCCACTTTGAATTCACCGGAATCAGATCATCTCGCAGTTGATCATCTGGAGCGTGCAGGGACAGTGCGAAAGTCAAAGGCAGATCTTCTTCGGCTAGTTTCTTGATTCCAGGAACTAGGCCAACGGTTGACACAGTTATGTTTCTAGCACTCATTCCAAGGCCATTTGGTTGCGGTTCAACCATGGTCCTAATAGCGCTCATGACCTTTGAGTAATTTGCAAGAGGCTCACCCATGCCCATAAAAACGATGTTATTTACCCGCTCGTCGTCGTGCTTGCGCTTCCCTAAGCCGCCTGCCGCAATTAGCTCGTTGGCACGGACAATCTGATCAACAATCTCACCGGCCGACATGTTGCGAACCAGTCCCGCTTGCCCGGTTGCGCAGAACGGACAGTTCATGCCACAACCAGCCTGTGAAGAAACGCAAAGTGTGATGCGGTTTGTGTAGCGCATGAGAACCGATTCAACCAGTGCGCCGTCAAATAAGCGCCACAAGAATTTGACCGTCTTACCGTCATCGGTTTGCAGTCTCTTGACTTCGGTGAGCATGGTGGGCAGCACTTTGCCAACCAGCTCTTCCCGGCCAGTTTTTGGAAGATCGGTCATCTTCTCAGGGTCAGAGGTGTAGTGATCAAAGTAGTGGGTGGCAAGTTGCTTCGCCCTAAAAGATTCAATGCCTAGCTCTTTGACTCTGGCTGCTCGTTCACCTGGTTCGATGTCCGCTAGATGAAGCGGGGGCTTGCCGCGCTTGGGTTCTGCAAACTGCAATAACGGCTTGCCGGATTCATCTTTTTTCTGAGTCCAGCCCTCGGTTTTTGGCTTCACCTGACGGTTAGACATTGGACTCCTTAGACGCTGTCAAGTCTAGATGCCATGCGGCCACGGTGCTTAGTTGTCGGAATCTTTGTTTTTCTTTGGAGACCTGAAACTAAATGCCCTCCTCCCGTCTAGGCTTTTATAATGCTGAAGCGGCTAATTGAGATTTCTCGTCCGGTTCTATGGGTAAACACCATAGGAACCACCATCACTGGAATGTGGTTGGCGGGCTTTTTGTGGACCTGGGAAATCGTCCCAATCTTGATTTGGGTCACCTTCCCGATGAACATCCTGATCTACGGGATCAACGATATCTTTGACCAGGAAACCGACAACATAAACGCACGTAAGGGCGGTTATGAAGGTGCTCACATCTTCCCGAATGAAGTCAAGCCAATCTGGATAGCGGTGATTGTCACCAATGTTCCCTTTCTTGCCTACTTCGCCCTGACCTTGCCGCTAGCGGCAACCCTCTGGATGCTTACCTACGCACTGTTCTTCACTTTCTACTCTGCTCCTCCTCTCAGGTTCAAGGCCAGGAAGTATCTAGATGCGCTATCGAACACCGACTACGCCTTCCCGCTGGCCTTTGTGCCACTGGCTCTGGGCGTAGCGCCGCTTTGGTTGGCTGTTACTGGACTAATGGCTTGGTCAATTGCCAAGCACGCCTATGACGCGATTCAAGACATCCCCCAGGACTCTGATACCGGCATCATCACCACCGCCGTCCATCTTGGACCTAAAAACACAGCCATCTGGGCAACCTTCTGGTGGGGAATTTCAACGGTGCTGTTTGCGCTTGTTAACATTCCAGTTGCAATTGTGAATGCTGCAATCGCAGGCCTTTTGGTCTACGGAATCTTCAAAACACCATCGCCTGAAAAAGCACACGATCTTTATAAGTACTCGATCGCCTTTCCTTACATTGCGGGAGCCGTTGCCGGAGTTCAGTTGGTAACCGGTCTGGTACTAGGTATCTACCCGTAAAGAAGGAACCCATGAGCAAAGTAATCGTTCTAGGAGCAGGGCTCTCCGGCCTTGCAAGTGCCGCGCTTTTGGCGCGCGCTGGCCACGAAGTTACCGTTCTCGAGCGCCACGACTGGCTAGGTGGCAAATCAAGAAGAGTCACCGTCGCCGGCCAAATCATGGACACCGGCCCTGCTCTTGTAACCTTCACCGGAGTCTGGGACAAGCTTTTAGAAAGCTATGACCAGCTCGGGCAGAAGCAATCAAAAACTGCCCGCGAGATTGCAGACCTAGAGTTTGTAAAACTCAACGAACTTGGCAGGTATTACTACAAAGATGAAATAACTGACCTTCCTGTGAAGCCCGATCACAAGTGGTTTGAGCCTTGGCAGCGCTTTGAAAAAGAACACGCTCCGCTAACCGAACCAATCACCCAGCTGCTAACAAAGTTGCCGCTGGACCCCAAGGCGCTTCCATCGCTTGCGAAGATCCAAAAGCGCTACGGAATCAGGCTCACCACCAGCTGGTATCTAAATGCCCTCAAGTGGTTACCTCAGGACCTCAAAGACATCATCGCCATCCACACCCTGAATGCCGGAATCGCTCCTTCTAAAACCCTCGCGCTTTACGCCTCTATGACCGCGGTAATGGCAACCGATGGCATTCGGGTTCCAGTGGGTGGCGTCAACGAGATTGCCCAATCGCTCGGCAAGTTGGCAACAGCGGCCGGAGTAACAATCAATTTCAACGAGGAAATAACCAGCATCAAGAAACGATCCGTCGAAACCAAAAACGGCTTTTTTACGGCCGACTACATAGTTTCGTCCTTGGACCCGCAGGTATTCAAGTCTCTGATGACTGGGAAGCCTGCGCTCCCCGCAAGAATGCGGTCCTGCTCTGGAATAGCGATCTACGGAGTTTTAGCAAAGCCGCTACCCAAAAACACGGTCACCCACTCGGTTGTGATGCCGGATGACCCGAATGATCTTTATAAAAAGCTTGAAGGTAACCGACTGCCAAACCAAACCATGGCCTTTGTGAACTATTACAAAGCCCAAGAGATCTACCCGAATAACAAACCGACTGTTGCAGTTCTCCTAACGGCGCCAGCTGATGGCGGAAATTACGACATTCAGCACCCTTGGGTGAAACAGGAGATTACTCGAATCTCCAACAAGCTCGGCCTGAAAAAACCCATCACCGATTTATTTGAGGATCACATTGTTCTAGACCCTGCATACTTCGGTAGCTGGGGGGCACCAGGCGGAGCTCTCTACGGAGCGACGAAACCGGTTTGGCAATCAGGTCCATTTCATAACCCGCAATATATGAACCCTCTTAGGCCTTGGCTATACCGAGTTGGAGCTTCTGTGCACCCAGGCGGAGGAATACCGGCCGTCTTGGGCGGTGCTATGAATTCAATAGCTCCGCTACTAAAAAAGGACTAGTTTTTTTCCTCTTCAGCGTCAACCGACTCTGCGTCCTGAACTAGGTCTGCCTCCAATGGCTTACTAAGTGATTCATTCAAAGACTTGCGCCTTGCAATAATCACCTCTTGCTCAGGGGTAATCAGCCTGGCTGTTTCCTCAAGGAAGGCTTCGATGGCATTTGCCTGCTGAGGCAACTTAGACAACCTGTATTCAGCCTCGGCGATTGCCTCACGGGCAATGTCCAACGACTTCATCGCAATAGCTTCTGCTCGAGCACGGGCATCGGAAATCAGAGCAAGTGCCATGCCTTGAGACTCTGAAGCCATGCGGTCAGCCTCACGCCTTGCATTATCCAAAGTCTCTTCAGCGTTCTCAACCAAAGAGCTCGCCTCTTGGGTTGCTGCGGCAAGCTCGCGCTCAGCCTCATCGCGCATCTGCTCAGCCTCGGACTGAACCTTACGGAAAATCTCCAGTGACTGCTTCTCGCCGACATCGATCTTCTCTGAAATCTCAGATTCGATTTCAGCATTGCGCTTTAGGACTCTCGAGTTCTCGTTCTGAATACGCTCAACTTCGCTTTGAAGTTCAGCCTTGACCTTCGAAACATAGTTGTCGGCGTCAGAGCGAATTACATTTGCCTCTTTAGATAGCCTTGCGCGCTCTGATTCAACACGCTGCATCTCATCTTCGGCTGCATCAAGAGTCTCTCTTGATTCCTTATTAGCACTAGAAACGACCGACTTCGCCTGACGTTTCGCAGCAGAGATCGCTTTTTCAACTTCGTCCTCGACCTCGAACTTCATGCGCTCAACTTCGGCCTTGGCAGTCTCGCGAAGCTTTACTGATTCTTTAGCCGCATCATTCACAAGCTTCGCAGCTTCTGACTCGGCAAGTCTTAGAGTCTGCTCAAACTGAGCTCCAACCTGGGCATAACCAGGTGAGCGATTGAGCTTCGCGGACTCTTCTAGTTCAACGATCCGCTCGCGAAGGGCGTTCTGCTCCCGCATGGCCATTGAGTTGTATTGCTCAATCTCAGCTAGATTCTTCTGCAGCCAGGCAACGTGGCGATCGACCTCAGCACGGTTATACCCGCTGATGGCCGTACCGAAAACTTTTTTTGTTTGCTCGGTCATTTATTTGCTAACTTCACTCATTTATTCAGGTTACCCCAGAAATAGTCATCAAACAACGGTTGGTTTGTAGTTAGACCTTGTTTGTCTTGGTGCCAGCCTTCGGCTTTGCTGCCGGTTTCTTGACTGCAGTGGTTACTTTTTTAGCAACTGGTTTTGCAGGAGCCTTCTTCGAGGCGGTCTTAGTTGCCGTCTTCTTCACTGCCGCCTTGGTCGCTGCCGGCTTCTTGGCTGGGGCTTTCACAGCAGTTGGTTTCTTTGCAACAGGCTTCTTCGCAACGGGCTTGGGGGCAGCTTTCTTAGCCGCAGGCTTCTTTGAGGCAGTAGTCACTGTCGGCTTGGCAGCTGGCTTCTTTGCCACTACCTTGGGGGCAGCTTTCTTTGCAGCCGGCTTGGCAGCAGGCTTCTTCGAGGCGGCGGGCTTTTTTGCCGCTGGCTTTTCGCCAATAGTGACTTGCTTGGCTTTGGCCTTCAGGGTTGCAGCTCGCTTCTTGGCTGCAGTGGCCTTGCGGCGCGCTGTTTCTACATCTTTTAGTTCAGCCAAAGCCTCGGGAGCCATAAATGTGAGGTCATTCTGATCAAGCTTGGTGTCTTGAGATCTTCTTGCTTCTAGGCTCTTGCGCCAAACATTTAGGCTGACCGCAAATTTCTCAGCGTCTGGATCCCTAAAATCAAGCTCGGGTGATGCCGCAGAGCCCTTAGAGACAGTCTTGCCTCTTCGCCACTTAAGCATTCGCATCTACCTTTGGATTAGTTCGGATGTCCGAACATCTCTGCTCGGATGCCGCAAGTTTGATTAGCTTCCTGTTTGGTTAGTGTAGCTCACCCCTTTTTTTGGCGGCAGTGTTTTAGTGGGGTTTACCGCATTGACAGGCGAATTTAACATGCTTTTCACCCGAGACAATCCCCAAGAGCCATACCCGTAGAGGATCTCCAGTTGTAGCTCCAGCCCTGTTTTGTCGATTGTCAGGCCCCTTTTGGACTTTCATGCACTGGAGGGCCTCACACGCACCACCCAAACGCCAAGCAGAAAAATCGGGCTGCAAGATTACAAAATCCTAACGGGCTAGCCACCTGTAGTACAGACGTCCTGCCAATCGCCTCAAACTCCCTAACCTTAGAGCCCACCTCACTGGTTGACTTGTCTGTATCGACCAGAGAAACTTGGCCTCTTTATTGACTAGTAGCGAAACTGCGCCGAGTTCCAGAATCTCGTCAATCAATTCAGCAGCTGGGCCAGTGCCTGCAAGATAGTGGAACAGTTGCGCGTCCCTATCGCTAAAAAGTAGAGTGCTGATGTAGTCGGATCCAAAAAACTGACTGAGAGAATTCTCAAAATAACTTTTAGGAAAGTAGCTTTGCGCCTTGCGGTCTGAACGTGTGTCCGAGATCCAAACTATTATCGAGACGAAGTTAGCAGAGCGCTTATAGTTCCCCAAAACTGACATGAGCTCAGTTCTCTGAACATGATCAATTGTGGAAAAATCCAAAACTGCATCGAATGCCTGGTCATCGCTCAGTGTTCGAATATCTCCAGAAACAAAATCGAGGATTGGAAAATTCCGTTTCGCCAAATCCAAGATGTTGTCATCAATTTCAATGGACCGGGCAAAGTTTCCTTGGCTGAGAACAGGCATTAGTGGGATGCTATGGGGAAATATCCTCGATTCATTGTGTGAATCGGTCTTCAGAATACGCAGCCCTCGTCTGGAGAAAATCTGCGCGAGGTCAAAATAATATTTATAAATCTGTGGGTAGCTGAAGGTTAGTTGCTTCTGCGTTTCGAAAGATTTGCTTGAGACTGGCACTAGTAGGGGTTCTCTTTCTGCAATCTAGAGGTGCGTAAGGTAGATGCGGAGTCATCAAAACAATAGCCCAATCTTTTTTTGGCGGCAGTGTTTTAGTGGGGTTTACCGCATTTATTCGGCGTTCAGAGACTGTTCAAGTATTCCTAAGGTTGGAAGATCCGGCTCATACCTAAACACTCCAGTCCAGGACCCATTTACGGCCTCGCCGGAGATGATAATCCCGTTTTCAATAAATACCGTGAAGTCGCCGTAGCCTTCGTTTGTGAGCGTCAACTGGTTGTCGCCCTCAACAATCACAGTCGCATCATCCTTGAGCATCATCCAAGCGCTATAGACAGTAAAGAGCTCTGGCTGCTCGATAGGGATCACGTCTTCAAGCTCTAAGTTATAAAGTGCTGCCACAAAATCGCCACCTGGCTGATAGGTCAGGATGTAGCGGTCACCCGAGGAGGTAACCTCCTCGGTCATGCCTTGAGAAAGCCAAAGTTGATAGCTTGCTTCAACAGCATCTAAGACATTCGCCTCGACAGCTGTCTCTGGCGTAGTAGCGGAGGCTGTTACTTCAGGTGCAGTGCTTGAAGCAACCTCCGCTGGAGCGCAGCCAGCAAGGCCAACAGCCAAAGAGAAACCTGCAACTAGAGCAAGGGGTATAAGACTTTTCTTCACCCCTAAAGGTTAGCCGAAGATAGAGCTAACTAGTTAGTTGGCCGGAGTCTTCAGGACCAGCAGCACCCTGCCGTTATAGCTTCTGGCTTTGGTTGTCTTTGATTGGTACCAGGTTGAGAGTTTCGGGTTTAGTTCCTTGGCGTAATCGCAGGCTTCTTTGGCTCGTTTTCTAACAACCAGGTTCATCCTGTCAGAGGTCCCCACAAGACGTATTCCCGTGCAGATGAACTTCTCGGCGTTTGGGTTGTCTTTGACAACTGCCTCGATCTCAGCTTTTTGAATGCCACTCAACAGAATTGCTCTACCGACAGCGTCGGTAAGAGTCTTTTGGGTTGGAACATATTTAGCATCAGCCTGCGCTGGGGAAAGCCCCAAAAACACCAGGCCCAACAAAGCTACAGCTACGATCAACTTCTGCATTGGCATCTCCCTAATAAGAACTACCACGAGGTTTGAACCAGAGCTGTGGGACGAAGATTCCTAGTTAGCATGCATCGGTGGTTTCGAAATCTTAAGTACCTGAATTTACCCGATTTTTCTGACTAATTCCTCGAAATCAAGAACTTCGATGGCCCTGCCGTCAGGTCTCTCGTAGGGGCTCGAAACTCCAGTGAAGTTTGGTATTTCCCCGGATCTCGCCTTTTTGTAAAGACCCTTGGGGTCTCTTTTCTCGCACTCCTCAAGAGGAGTAGCAACGTAAATCTCCTGGAATCTACCTGCTCCAATTATCTCACGGGCCATTTGCCTATCTCTTTGGTAGGGGGAGATTAGCGCTACGGATACGACAAGCCCAGCATCCGCCATAAGCGAAGCGATTTCAGCCGTTCTTCTAATGTTCTCTGACCTATCCTCCTCGGTGAAGCCAAGATCTCTATTGATCCCAAGGCGCAGATTGTCGCCGTCAAGCACGAAATGTGGGACACCCTTGGCATGGAGCTCTTGGCTAAATTTGTTAGCAAGGGTGGATTTGCCAGACCCCGAGAGCCCTGTGAACCAGAACACTTTCCCACTGACTCCGGTTAATTGCTCGTGCAGGGCAGGGGTCACTGCGAACTGATGCTCCGTAAGGTTCTCGCTGCGATTGAGATGATAGTTGACAGTCCCTACGGCCACGGTCTGACCGGACTGAGGCTCAACAAGCACGAATCGCCCCAATTCTGAGTAAGTATCGAAAGCCTGCAGCGGCAATGAGCCCGTCAGCGAGAGATTGCAGCGCTGAATCTCGTTCGTCAGAATACTCGGTGACTGTGCATCTTTTTTATTGGTCTCTATATCTATTCGGCTGATCTTTGTTATCGAAGCGCTTGAAATGCTAGATGCTGACTTGAGTATGTACTTGCGCCCTTTTACCCCCTTTTCCGTGTGGAGCCAGATGAGATCAACCTCAAATTGATCATGGCTTTTAAAATTCTCTGCGGATAGTAGATCGCCGACGGCTACGTCAAGTTCTCTATTTATTACTACTGAAATTGAGCTACCAGGTTCCGCACGTTCACATGGGACGCCATTGTTTAGAAGCTGCTCTACTTGCATTTGCTGACCATTGACAAATAGGTTTTGTCCGACCTCTAGGACGCCGTCTCGAAGTGAGCCAAGGTATCGGCGTCCACCGCCTGGAATTCGCTGAACGTATTGAACGATTAGTTTCGCACTGTCGCTGGCCCTTGGTCTTCGCTCAATCCCGTCTAGGGCCTCCATGAGCGTAGGGCCGATGAACCAAGACAACTTGCTTGATGGTCGAACCACATTCTGCCCCTTGAGCCCGCTCAGGGGAACTGATTGGTGATTTATTGGACCAAAAGTGGTCTCACGCTCTTCAAGAAGGGTCGAAATGCTTTTAGCAATTTGATCGAATGTTTTCTTGCTAAACCCAACAAGATCGATCTTATTGATCGCGAATATGACATCTCGAATTCCTAGCCGAAGCGCGATGTCTAGGTGAAGCTTGGTTTGAGGCTTTAAGCCTGCCGTCGCATCAACAACCAACAGCAGCGCATCGCTTCCGGCGCAAGCCGTTGCCATATTTCTGGTGTACTGCTCGTGTCCAGGTGAGTCAGCTATTTGATATCTTCTTGTTTTCGAATCAAAAAACCTGTGGGCAACATCTATTGTGATTCCTTGCTCAAGTTCGCTTTCGAGGCCATCAAGGAGGTCTGCGATCCTATTTGGATCAAAGTTCTTGTTGTATTGATCATCGTAAATACTGCCAGTGTCTAGGAGTAGCCTCGCAAGAACCGTGGATTTGCCGTCATCGACTGATCCGGCTGAGGTGATTTTGAAAATCTCATTTGGCATCAGAAGTAACCTTCTCGTTTCTTCTGCTCCATGCTTGCTCCTCGGTCGGAATCAATAACCCTAGAACTTCGCTCGCTAACCCTTGTGCTGCTGAGCTCCTCAAGAATTTCTGGCAGGTTTTGTGCCGAAGAAAGAACGCCTCCTGTTAGCGGATAACACCCAAGCGTGCGGAATCGTATGGGGTCAAAACGAACCTTCTCTCCAGGCTCAAGTCGAAAACGCTCGTCATTGACCATGATCAGCGAACCGTTTCGCACTACGTAGGGGCGACGCCTTGAAAAATACAACGGCACGAGAGGAACTGCCTCGTTCTCTAGGTACTTCCAAATGTCTATCTCGGTCCAATTTGATAAAGGGAAGACTCGCATCGTTTGGCCGTTTGTCAAAGTTGTGTTGTAAAAGTCCCAGAGCTCTGGCCTCTGATTTTTTGGATCCCAGCCGTGGTTTGAGTCTCTAACTGAAAAGACTCTTTCCTTCGCTCTTGATTTCTCTTCATCTCGCCTAGCGCCGCCAAAAACAAAGTCGAAGCCATGCTCATCCAGAACCTGCTTCAGTGCCTGCGTCTTTGTTATGTCGGTGTGGACTGCTGACCCTGAGTCGAAAGGATTGACATCGGCTGCAATCGCATCAGGGTTGATGTGAATAATCAAATTCAAATCTTCCCGGGATTCCATCCATCTCCTAAATGCATACATTTCTTGGAATTTCCATCTGGTGTCAATCACTACCAGCGGGAAAGGAATTGGCTCAGGCGCAAAGGCCTTTTCGGCGAGGCGCAGCATGGCCATGGAGTCTTTGCCCATGGAAAAGAGCATTGCTGGCTTTTCGGCGGCCGCGACTGCCTCCCGGATAATGTATATGCTCTCCCGCTCAAGCTCGATTATGTGCTTTTCAGAAACTACGCTTTGCGGCGCCTGTTTTTTAGGTGAAAATTCAGTCGGAGGGTGTGTGGCATCCAGAATCTCATGATGGCCAACTTTAGACACGTCCTGCAACAATTCGCGCACAGCACCATGAGGTATGAGCATCAATGGCTCGGATATTTCAGTCAGAGCCCGGCTCACCTCTTCGGCGGTGAGGCCACTAATCGAGCGAATTTGAACATGGCCGCTAAAGTCGGTCAGTGCCAGAAGTGATCTGTCGCTAGTGAACTGCAGCACCCTAGCTTTGACCCTCTTGGATGCCAGCCAGTCCTTCATGTGGGTTCTCGTGAGAGGGTTTAGGCCCCGGCCTTGGCCATCGGTTACTTGAGCCATGTCAGATACTAGCGGCCCGTGTAGCTTCGCCATGGAACGCAATATCTGGCGCCTGGAGCTACTCCCACCCATTTCACTCGCTACATCGGAAGCAGAGAACCAACGGGTCTCATTAATTAGCCCCTTGGCTGCCTCTTGGAATGTCTGAGTTTGCATAACTTTCGAGAATAACAGATTTTGAAAACTTTTTCTGATATCTGTGTCTTGAGTTCGCATTTTATGTCAAACTCATGACATGTTAGCCGAAATAAGTTACGTATCGATGGCCTTTGCTGTCGGCGTTCTCGTCGGACTAACAGGCGTTGGAGCCGGTGCAATCATGACGCCAGTCCTGGTGATTGGGTTTGGAATAAACCCAGTTACGGCCGTAGCGACTGACTTAGTTTTTGCGGCCGTAACGAAAACCTCAGCGGCTTTTGTTCACGGAAAAGCTGGATCCGTCGATTGGGTCAGCGTTCGTAAGCTCTGGGCCGGGAGCATTCCCGGGGTGTTACTAGGCATCCTCGCCATGGTCGCATTTCTTGGAGAGCAGATCTGGTTGATTTTGGCCCTGTTGGCATGTCTGATATTCATCACGGGTATTTCGATGCTTCGATCCAGAGGGGTTGTCTCTGTTGGAGGAATCAGCTCCAGGTGGGCCTCTTTATCTGGAGGGTTTATAGGATTCGCGGTTGCGACCACATCGGTGGGGGCTGGTGCCCTGGGAATGAGCGTTCTGAGAAGGCTCTTGGGTGACCAGAATCCAAAACGTCTTGTGGCAACAGATATCGTTCATGCGATTCCGATTGCGCTATTGGCAGGGGCAAGCTATTCAATCGCCGGCTTTTTGGACTGGCGACTCCTTGTTTTGTTGCTGCTTGGCTCTGTCCCAGGTGCGATCTTCGGCTCTTTGCTATCTGAAAAGATAAACGCTGTTCTGCTCAGAAAGACATTGGGTGGGGTTTTGGTGCTAACTGCCGCTGGGTTGACACTCAAGCTCTTTGGGGTCATTGGATAATTAAGTCCTTGCTAGATGCGGCAATGAAGCCTGGGTTTTCCCAGTCCGCTTTTGTGTAACTCAAACTTTCGAGAGAGCCTCTCACAAACACCCCTCCGCCAGACGCAAGAGATTCCATGGCAGGAAGGGTAACTACTCTTTTTAGGGCCCTGGCTCCAGAAGCTGCAGATTCGTTTCCCACCTGAAAAGACTCAGCTACCAGCAGGACCTCGATCCCGTCCGTAAAGCCTGTGGATGAAATCCTAAGTACGCGAGACAGGGCCTTCGATGAAACGACAATGATGGCAAGCAAAACCAAAGCGGCACACCTTCTGGCATTTAACGACATCGCTGCAGGCCTGGCGGTGAGAAAACTCACAAATAATGCGATTATGGGGAGAGGGTCGGAATCCAAATGACTAAGTTTTTTTTCCTGGCTCAATATGGACTCATCTGTAATCAAGGAAGTGTCTTCAAGTTCCTCGCCTGACCCATGTAACAAGTAACTCAATGGTGATCACGGTCCCTTTTCGATACCCCAGAGCTGCCTAAGGTTCCAGTCCGGGAAGCGATTGTATAAAAACTCATAAGTCGATTCGTAGGACTTGCGTATGGTCGATTCGAAAGCTGAATTGACGTCAAATAAATGCATGGCGGGATTGATCTTTTTTTCGAAGTTGGGTTCTTTGTAGTCAATTTTCAAGAATGAACAAAGCTCGCTGAGTTTATCTTTCGTAAAAAATGATTCGTAGGCCGCGTAGTAAACCCCTCCCGGCGCAAAAATTGAATCCAATGCGGTCACAGTGTCTTCGTACTTTGTCCTTATGGCAGCCGACTCAGAAACTGCAAAATCCTCGAAGGTCATCGGGGATTCAAATCCGGGAGTACGCCGGAGCTCCATCGCGTATGCCGATCTAAGACGAGATAGCGGTTCACGCACGATGAACACCGGCTTCAAATCGAAGCCTGCGTCCTCGACCCGTGTCTTTATGACCTGAAGATGACTTGCTTTAAGCCGTGCATAGCTCGGTGTGATGTCTCCAACAAGCACCGTGCCAGACGATTGCTCTGCCAGAGAGGCAAAGTGCGGAAAATATTCATCCGGAGTCCCCATGAGCCGCAACGCCGTGGTCAGGTTTTTTCGCATCGCCTTATTGCTTGGTTCGAATTTTCGAATGCCGCTTTTTTCGAGCTTACGTAGTCGCTCCTGGTAACCAAGCCTCCGGGTTTGGTCTTCCAGAAAAAGAGTGTCCCAGAAGCCAAACTCCTTCCAGCCGCCCATGTTCGCCTGAGGGTGGGTGGAAAGATATTCGAAGAGCCAAGTTGATCCTGCTTTTTGGGCGCCCAAGCCCAGAATGAATGACTGGCGTCTCAACGCTGCTCAAGATTCCGGGGCTCTGGTGGCGCCGTGAGATGATCCCCATTCAGGTAAATCCTAGACATTTCAGAATTTGCCTCCCGGAAGTGTTCGCGAACCATCGAGGCTCTCTTTCTGGAAAGTCTTAGCCTCGACTTGTCTAGTTCGATGACGGGGCGCAGAAATGCTAGGAGGCGTGATCTAAGCCTTGCTCTTGCTTTTATGTACGGTTGTTTGCCTTCGGCTTTCCAGGTCCAGGCTAGAAAAAGGGCATTCACGAGTCGGACGATATGTATTGAGACTTTCCCATAGCTCCTGTTGTCCGAAGTCGGTGGAAATGCTAGACCCTCCACCTTGGGCATAAATTTCTCGGCGAAGTGGCTTCTAACGTCCCAGGCGCCGGATCCACGATAAATATTTACTGAGGGAATTTTCCCGAAAAATTGACTCCATTGTTTCAGCCGGTCAGAGTCAGCACTCGGAGATATGCTCAAAAGTTTACTTACCGACCGGCGCAGTGATAGATGGTTGCCAGCTTTTACCTGCATGCTCCATCGTGATGTTGCAAGTTCAACCTGATCCCTCAGGTATAACACCACTTGGCACTCGGTGAAATTGATGCGGCACCACTGGGCAAATTGTTCTATTTCCTCACCACGCAGGCGCTCCCAAAGCTGTTCCGATGTCAAGATAAGTGTGTGACAATGCGCCGGGCTGGCTCTTATTTCCCTGATAATTTCTTCCATAAAGCGTGTCTCTTGGAGGAATTTGCGTTTCTCTGCTTCGCTCCTAATGCCCCTTTCCCGGTGCCAGTAACTAGCGGCCGAAGGCCCTGCCGTTGAAAAGACAACTGCCAGTCCCACGTTATTAGGCGAACCTGCCGAATCCAGCAGCCTGAACCCCTGAGCCTCTAAGTGACTCCTGTTCGAGTAGAGGAAGCTTTGGAGACTCGTGGTGCCAGTCTTAGCTTTGCCTATGTGCAGTATTAGTCTCATGGCCGACTTATTCACCTATTGGGAGGAGTTTGATGGGTTTTGCGGCTCAGGACCTCGCCGAACACTTCATAGTCCAGTCTGTAAATCTCGCGAACCCTCTCGATAACTTTCGAGTTAATACCTAATGGAATGTTCCGGTCACTTGTCTGTGAGCGGGTAAGAGTGGTCGGTCGTCCGAGCAATTTAGTCAGGTAAAGTTCGAAGTCTTGACTCTCCTTGTCCAAGTACAGGTGATCATAGAATTGTGCCCCCAATCCCAAGTAAGTAATTTGAGGAGCACTGTGGTGCATAATCGTGGGCAGGGCCTTTTGGTAAGCAGTCAGGTTCTCAACAAAGTGCTCGAAGCTAGGGTTTGGATCGATTCCAAGCTGAGACACCATCGACCATTGAGCTAACTCTTTGTCGTGTTTTCTGATGACCCGGTTTCGGTATACCGATGCCAGGCGCTCGAGCGGATCCCTCACGAAGCCAATTTTCAAATATTGAGCTCTCGGAACCTTTCTCCACTGGTTTGCCCCCGACCATTGTGCTAACTTCTTTTCATTTTTTCTGATGACCTGGTTTCGGTATAACTGCGCCATTCGGTCAACCAGATCGGGCACGAATCCACTTGTTGAATATGTAGCAGTGCGGGGCACACCAGGAAAAGATTTTGTGGGATATAGGTCGTGAATGTGGACAATCTTCGAATTTGGAAACAATGAGGGTTCGAACTCTTGATCGAAATCAATCTCAAAAGCTAGTTGTTTGAGTGAGGTCGAGAGTACTTTTGGGCTGACGAAAATTTCTAAAGCCAACCTGTGTATTGGTATACTCGTGGCAACGGTCCTAAGTGCCCACATAACAAAGTACTTTCTTTTCCCAGGGGGGGCGCATTTACAATCAGTCATTGAGACGCGCTGCTGCTAAAACCCTACAGGTTCGGTGGCTCTCCACAGGATCCCAGTCGAAGTCGGTTTCATTCTTTAGCCTCCTGCCAACTAGGGTTTCTCCGGACGGTGAACGCGACCCAGAGGAGCCAATTCCGAACGACATTTACAAAGCTATGGAAGATGCAAGCCATGCGAGCGATAAGCGTCTAGTTGTCGGCCTGCACACTAAACATCTCCCACTGGCTCACTTGATAAAACACTTGGGAGCATTGGGCGATTTGTCCCTTGCTGAACTATGGTCTGACACCCTTGATGAGTCGGTTGGGTTTGTGATAAACGCTTCGGCAGTCAGGACTAAAGCAACCAATTCCAATCGTGAAGCGAGTCATCAAGGCCCGCTCCGCCGAATAGTTCTTAGCACCTCAGGCTCTAATGGGCCAAGTAAAAGTGACCATTCCTGGGTTTTCCGAGCCAGCGACACTTTCGACTTGACAACTTATCAACCAGTTCCCGGTGACATTTTGAGCGTTGACTGGGATTTGGTCGAAATAGGGTCTTTGGTTTCTCCGTTCGATTACCTATCGAAATCAACGACCCCTGCGGGTGCAATGCTTCGTGAGCTCTCAGCAATCACGACACCGCAGAATGGCTATGGACCAACTGCGACCAAACCATTATCACTTTCAGATGTAGAGGTTGTAGCAGTTACAACTCACCGGTATCGGTCTGTTCGAGAGTTGCTCAAATCCATCAGGTCAGTGTTGGGGAATGAAATTGGAGTTACCGTTGTCGTCCAGGGGCCAAGAACCCTGCGGTGGTCATTGCTGGGTCATCGATTCAATGCGACTGTAATTCACACGGATTGGGATGCCGGCCTCTCTGCCTCAAGAAACTTAGGCGTAGCGAACTGCCAAAGAGAATTGGTTTTCCTAATGGATGACGACTTTCAAATTGACGAACGCTGCCGACTATCCGCGGCTTTGCAAATTTTGGACCAAAACCAAGACATTGCCGTACTCGGGGGTAATTTACTGGATGTACCTAGCTGGAATACTCCCAGAAACAGGGAGAGGTCTCAAGGGTACGCTTTGAAAATGCTCTCCGGTCGTCCAAATGTACGCTTGCTCAGGCTTGAGGATGGGCCAAGGAGGAAAATTTATTCTAATCCAAGCACCTATTTCGAGGATTGCGACGTAGTGGATAATTTTGCCCTGTTTAGGCGAGAGTTGGTTTTTGGCCGCGGTGCTTCATGGTCCGAACGCCTCAAGATAGAGTCCGAGCATCTGGACTTTTACCTCAGACTGAGCTCAATGAAGATTGGACGGGTGGCCCGAACCAACGCGTTGAAGGTCAGGAACGTGCGAGTGCAGGACAGTCGATTCCGGAAGCTTAGAATGCGTTCCGAGTTTTGGTTCTACTTCTTTGACGATCTTGAGCTTAGTTCTTTCGAGATCCATGGTGAACGAATCCGTTCGAGGGCAGTCGATGGCAGGCACGCTGTTCTGCGCTACAGAGATAGAAAGATAATTTTTGACTCAAAGCCTTCAGGCGGCGAATCATGAGGTTTGAAAATATCTTAAATCGCATTGCTATGGACCCGACCCCGACCTCAGACTACGCCTACTTCAAGAATCTGGGAGTTGCAGTCTGCTTCATACGAAAAAATGGCAGCAGCTTTTTGAAACATTACATGTCCTGCCTAGATCAAGGAAAGGAATTCCAGCCCCCAACCACAAATCCGCATGTGCCCAGGAAGAGAGACTCTCTGAACGCACGCACATCGAATTTGAGAGAAATTTCAGCGATTTTTTCTGACCCATCAATCCCTAAGGTTGTCATCGGAAGAAACCCGATTTTGCGACTTGAATCCGCCTATAGATCGAGAGTAAAAGTGCACAACCTCGAAAGTTATAACTCTGACTACTCCGGAGGCTGGGTCGCAATTCGGCAGCAAATTCTCGGATGGAAACTTGGGAGCTGCGCTGCGGACCCTGTCGAAGCGGTTTCAAAAGGGATTTCATTTCAGGAACTCGCGGAGTACGTGGTCTCAACCCCTTCCTGGGAGCTAGACCAGCACTACTCTCCTCAAGTTTATTTTGCAGCAACGGAAGACGTAGAGTACAGCCTGGTCGGAAAATTAGAACAGCTGGACTCTTTCCTGTCGGATTTGAGCGAATTGGTTGGCAAACCGCAGCTTGAAGTGCCTGATGGTTATCGAGTTAACTCCGCGAAAGCTTCTGAAGAATCCTTGGCTCTTTCAGGCGACTTGAAAGCCAGAATCGAAGCGAGATTTTCTGCTGACTTTGAATTTTTTGGATACCAATCATGATGTCCAAGCCATCAATTTCTGTCTTGGCAATTTCCAACACCGTCGAGGCATCACGAAATTTAGTTTCCTCGATCCGATTGTGTGGTCTTCCAAAC
Organism: Candidatus Aquiluna sp. IMCC13023; assembly: GCF_000257665.1. Classification (GTDB taxonomy): domain Bacteria; phylum Actinomycetota; class Actinomycetes; order Actinomycetales; family Microbacteriaceae; genus Aquiluna. The sequence continues at coordinate 182,205 of NZ_AJKR01000002.1, read as the reverse complement.
ATAGAAATCGTAGTTCTCGCGCCCGATTTCATGGTGCGTGAATCTCACCTTCTGGGACCTGAATGGGAAGGAGTCAGTATTCGTTCAAGAGATAAAAAACTAGACAATCTCGTTGAACTCGATACTGACTACGTGCTGGTGATTCCGCCTGCAAACACAGTTTCAATAAGTGGACTTTATGCGGCAGCGGCGATGCTAGAAGAAGATAAGGGGCTATCCGAGGTTGGTGGGTTATGCGTGGACCTTGATGGTTTAGTGGAAAGCGGAGCGTTTAAGGAGCTATATCGAGACCCTGACAAGAATGTTGCGGTGGCTCCGATTGAGACCACCCGCCCACTTTGGCTGAAGTCCGGACCCTTCGCTGCTACCAGTGCTGATTTCTTGGGCGGGCTCAGTCTTGTCAGGCGAGCGCATCTAGCAGGACGCCATTATTTCAACGGCTCTCTGCCGGCAAGGGCACTTGCCTGTCCGGACCCCGAAAACTACAAAGCTCTGGTCTTCTCAGGACTTGTAATGACGACAGTGTCTGGATTCGACCTTTCGTACGGAGAGGACGGAGATGTGGAAGTGCTGCCTGCAGACGCCTACACGCTATGGAAAAACTGCTCCAAGTCCGAAGTCAGAGTGCTACATCAGGGCCATGCGCTTCGCAATGATGACTTGGAGAAAGTATTTTTCTTCGCTGATCGAAGAATTAGGGCCGTAGATGACAGGCCTACCGGAGGCTCCGCTCGTGCGGGCCACTACTATAAACTCCCTTCCACAACTAGCCAATTAGGGTACGGTTCACGGGTCGCTCTCGGCCAAGCTCTCCAGGTGAATAGGGGTTTAAAAAAGCAAGAAGTTGGCGATTTTTCTACACCAGAAGAAAATCTGTTGAGATTAGCGAGGAGATTGGTCGCACGTGTACCAGAGCCAGTTGTCAGATTGGTGATAAGGGCAATTGAAAGATTGAGCTAAAGGTAACAAACTTTTCAGCGTCTGCCCAGGTGCATGGGTCTGGTACCGGAACCACTACAAGCTCTTCTCTTCTCTCTCATGCAAAATAGCCCAGACTCGCACTTACGAAACTGGGCTATTGCGTCGAATGAGTATTCGAGTATTTGCTTGTCTCTGTCTGTCACGCGAAGCCGCAAAAACTTCTCACCGCATCTAGTCTCGGGCAAGGCTGAAGGGGGTAGAACATTGCTTTGGACCGGAATTCCAAAAACTTCGACTCTGGCTACAGGAAGCACAAGTTTGCAATCAATGAATTTGCTGTATTGGAAATACTAGATTAAGACTACGACGGGTATGCAGTAATCACACAAATCAACTTGAGATATTGACCTACTGACAAACGGCGGTCCGCGCCTACGGTCCACACCATCACTGGACACTTGGGCTCTTTGGTCGCGTGAACCCGGCCCCAGCGCTATGATTTGCAACCGATGGAGCGTATGACTATTGACACAGAACTCATTTCTCGGCACTCAAAGTTCATGGGCAAAATCATGAAATTTCGCCGACCTAGACTTACTAACTCCTGGGATATCGAATGGCCCGCACCGAAGTTAGGTTATTCGATTCAACTATCGACCAAGGCCGGCGGAATTAAATAGGACATGGGCGTCCGAAGGCAAATCTGGACCACTGCGCCGAAAATATTTGGAGAGCTGACTTCACTCCTTGGTAAGATTAAGAGGGATTTAAACACCGGTGGTATTGCGAAACTCCGGAGGGTATGAGTTTTTTGCAGTCGAATCTCACTCGATTTGATTCTCAAGCTGGGCGAGTGCCTGCGGGAAATGGAGCCCTCGTGCCTTTTAGTAGGATGAAATTCGTTCCTGTCCTTAGGCAGGGCTGGATATTGGGCTCGCGGGATTACAAGCTCATAGGTATTGGGAGTATTCTCGGCCCATTATGGCCAACAATTACGCTAGCAATAAGGGTCATCTTGATCGGCTATGTGTTCGCAATAGTCCTAAATACGCGTCAAGATGATTACCTCCCTTGGCTAGCAACGGGATGGGCAAGCTGGCTCATGATCTCTTCCAGCATAAACAACGGCGCCATGGCGTTTGACAATTCAAAGCGCCTCATGCTCTCGATTCCCATCATTCTCGAGAGCTTCGTAGTCAGGGTAGTGACCAAGCAATTACTAATTTTCCTTCAGAACCTCGTGGTTGTGTTGGTAGTTATGCTCGTCTATAAAGTGCCCGTGACTTTTGCATTGCTCTTGGTTGTTCCGGGCCTCCTGATTTCTGGAGTTTTCCTAACTGGGCTAGGTATGATTTTGGGACCCCTTGTTAGCAAGCGTAAAGACTTCGGGCAACTTATATCCTCTCTTATGTCAGCAATGTTCTTTGTTCTACCAATTGTTTGGCAGCCTGACAGCATAAAGACTGAGGGAGCAAACCTCATAATCGGGCTAAACCCTCTCTATCACTACTTACAGATAATTAGGCTGCCCCTTATGTCTGAGGTCCCCACGGTCCTTAACTATTCGCTCGCAGTTCTTGGGGCGATTGTTGCCGTCGGCGTGGGGGCATTAGTCATGGCTAAAGTTCGCGACAAATTGGTTTATTGGGTATGACATCTTTAGAGCTAACAAATGCATGGGTGGAGTTTCCTCGAAAACTGAGGCGCAATGTGGAGCCTGTAATAGCGCTGCAAAATATAAATTTGACTCTCAGCCAGGGGGATCGTCTAGGAATTTTAGGCCTAAATGGATCAGGTAAGACCACCTTGCTGAGGCTGATCTCAGGCGTTTATCCGCCTACTCGAGGCGGTCGAGACGTGACCGGAGAGATCAGTTCGCTGTTGGATCTTGGGTCGCACCTAAACGGCAGGTCGACTGGTCGCGAATATATCCTGTTTCGAAGCAGGCTAATGGGTCGCCCGAAAGCGCTGGCAATGGCCACGCTTCAGGATGCAATTGAATTTGGCGGGCTATCCGCATTTATCGATGAGCCAATCGACTCCTACAACTCCGGCATGAGAATGAAGCTCCTGTTTTGTCTCGCCACTGCAGTTCCTCCAGAAATTCTGGTAATGGACGAGTGGCTTGGTGTCGGAGACCAAGATTTCGAGACTCTTGCAAAACAAAGGCTTTCATCCTTCGTAAACGGTGCAAAAATACTGGTACTCGCCTCCCATTCCAAGAGGCTCCTTGAGGATTCCTGCAACAGATTCCTGCTAATGGAGGGCGGTGGCGCCAGGGAAGTCGCGAGTTTGGATGAATATTTCGAAAATAATCGATGAAGGAGCACTCTTGTCAAGAAAAGCAGAAATGACAGCAGGCCGACTGCGATCGAGAATGACCAGGCCGGAGGTTACAGCCAGAGAGAAGCTTGAACAGTTCTGTAAAGTCCTTACTTACCCGTGGTTAAAACACCTATGCTCCGGTTTGGTGAGGTCATTCAGTGCCTGGCGTGGAGAATTGCACCAGATCCCAACTTAGTCAGAGAGGACTGCGCCAAAGTTTGAGTCAGAACGTTGGGCACGTGTCCTCATTCACGCTGGGTCAAACCCAGGGCCTAAGTGTAATTTCTTCAAACCACGAAGTTATTATTCTTCAGACCTGCTTTAGACCGAAATACGCAAACGTAGTCAACTAGGAATCCGGATTCTTTAAAAAATTCTTTCTAGCTAAAAATGTCAGGGACGGGGCATCCTCAAGTAAGTAGACCCCGGACGGTTTCTCTCTTTACTCCGCGAAGCGGGAATCTTTATAGAACCGTGCGTTAGCTAGCCAGAGGACTGACCTTAAATGACTAACCCCAGCCCCGAAGGCCCGGGGTTAGTGGTTATTGAGCTACTAAGTAGTAATGACTACTTGGTGCTTAACTCGAATGTCTCCACCTTCACACCATCAATGCCGATGGTGGTAACAATGTCGTATCCAGCTACGGTGTAGCGAACTACACGCTCGAAGTCAGATGCAAGTGAGTCAACGTGGATCCACTTACCAGCAACGATTGCGCTCATTCTCTTGCCTTCATAGCTCTTTGCATAAAGCAACCAATACCCGAATGCGACATGCGCGCCTACCTGGGCGCTGGGGCTAAGCTTGGAACCAGGCCGGGAAGCCAATTGGGAGGAAATTTGCATGGGAGCTAAGAAAGTAAGACTGCTCATTCAAATACCCTGCTTGAACGAAGAAAAAGACATCGCGGCGGTCCTGAAAAGCATCCCAAGGCAAATTGATGGCGTCTCGGAGATCAAGATAGTTGTTATTGATGATGCTTCAACCGATCGAACTATTGAGATTGCGGAGGCAAATGGTGCTGACTTCATCCTCAAGAAATCGAGAACCAGAGGGCTTGCAGATTCGTTTCGACTGGGACAAGAGTTCTCCCTGTCTACAGGCTTCGACATTCTCGTCAACACAGACGGCGACAACCAATACAACCAAGAAAAAATCGGGGAACTAATTGGTCCGATTCTCTCCGGCGAGGCCGAGATAGTCATTGGCGACAGGGGCACGTGGAAACTCAACCACTTCAATTTTGCTAAGAGGGTGCTACAGAAACTCGGCTCCAGAGTAGTTAGCTCTGTTGTAGGTACTCGAATTCCTGATGCAGCATCGGGATTCAGGGCGTACACGCGCGTCGCAATCGCAAACATTTTCATCACCACCCGCTTTAGCTATGCAATGGAGTCAATAATTCAAGGTGGCAACAAACGCCTACCGATAGTAAGTATCTTTACTGGCGCAAAGGTCGTGCAACGGCCCTCGAGGCTCTTCAAGTCTTCTTTTCAGCACATCAAGAACTCTGGCTCTGCCATCCTCAAAGGCTTCTTGATGTATCAGCCCCTGAAAATCTTTTCTTGGCTGGCATTTGTTCTTTTCGTCGGCGGTAGCATTCCAATGATCAGGTATCTAGTTCTGGTTGGGACAGGAGCCGCAGGTAGCCACCTACAATCGCTGCTTCTTGGTTCACTAATGATCTCAACAGCAGTGCTTTTTATGGTGCTGGGGCTGGTTGCCGAATTATCTAGGGTGCACCGACAGCTCTACGAAGAGCAGTCATCCATGTTGCGACTATCCGGAAGTCGAGACATAAAAGAGGTTCTCGAGTTTCACGGAGCGGTGATCGTGAAAAGCGGTACCCCCCCTGAAGCTCAGAACCTAAGACACATTAGAGGCCGCATCTAGGCGGGGCTCAATAGATAGGCTCAGTGAATGAAGTCCGCAGGATTGCACAGGTTGTATGTTTTGAGCTCTCGGGTCTTTACCTTTGGGCTGATAGTCGCAGCAATCTGGATACTAGTCAGTCAAAGGGATGTTTTACTCAACACCTATTTATTGGGATTGTCGATTGTGTCGATACTTATTTTCCATATGTGTGTTCAGGTATCAGCTGTCGCGTCGACTCAGTTCTTTCGCAGGCAAGGCTTCGCGGCCCTGTTTTCTACTCAGTTGTCCCTCAACTACAGATCACACATGGCTGCCTTTGTCACTCCAGCCGTACTTGGTTCTGCATTGAAGCTAAAACGGCTTGCCAGTAGGCATAGCCCTGGCCACGCACTTTGGTATCTAATTCAGGAAAGAGTGTTTACTTTTCTATGGTCGGCTACATTTGGGCTGACTGCGACTCTTGTGCTGGGCGAAGAGGTTCTGGGCCAAACTTTGAGTCAGGTGCTGGTCTGGTCCTTAGGGGGCGGCATGGTCCTGAGCCTTTTATTTGGTGTCCTTTTCCCTCGCGCGTTCAAACCCATCTACAGACGCCTGCCCCGCCGAGCTTTCAGCTACCTTGCCAAAATGCCAAATTTCAAAGACGTAAAAATAGAAAACGGTGCGCGAATCGTTGCGTCATACACCCTGATTATCTCTGTGCTCGGAGCAGCCGGTGTTTTAGCAGTTGGCTACGCGCTCTGGCCAATGGAACCGGCGATATTTCTCTTAGCGCGTGCAATTGCTTTTCTGATTTCGACTGTTCCACTTCCGATCCCCGCCGTGGCAGCGGGGGAGTTGGGCTCGATAGCCCTTCTTGTTTTAATGGGGATTCCAGCTGATGTGGCAGCCCTTTCGAGCTCGATTTTTATTATGGGGATATTCTCGGGGGCTGTAGTGGGGATTATTTATGAGATTTTGATGCTCATTCGGAAGGGCTAAGCAGGCCAATTTAAGGGACCAAGGTGACTCCAATGTTGAAGAAAATTCTTTTCATAGCCCCGCTACCTCCGCTGGAAGGGGGGATCCCTCTGCATTCCCAATACCTGGCACGGAGCCTGAAAGGGCTTCATGCAACCGAGGTTTGGGCGCCTCTAAAGTCGTTTCCAGACTTCCCTTACCGAGGTAAGAGTCGATTTGACAATGACTCCAAAAGTGAAACTGGCTTTTCTGGCCTCGCTGACGGAGGTCTCTCCAAAATGAGAATCCTTTTCCGGATCATATCGCTCGAGCCTAGGGGCTATGGAGCGGTCCTAATACCGTGGTGGCGAGTTCGCTGGTCGATTCCCACAGCCGGCATCGCCATAATAATGAAAGCCAAAGGGGTCCCTGTGGCACTATTCTGCCATGACGTTTACCCAAAAAATGGTCGCTCATGGGAAAGGGCATTGTCCAGGTTTACCATTCGGCAATTCACAAATATATTCGTGCAGACTGAGGCCGAATTTGGCCTAATCAGAAGTTTTCACCCGAAGTCTGTTTGCACAATCTTGAGTCACCCGGCCTATCCAAGTCCTAGACCCTCTGTACTTGGCAATTCCAAGCCACCAGAAAGTAGTGACCCTTTAAAGGTCCTCTTCTTTGGTTACATTCGCGAGTACAAGGGCATAGAGACACTGCTTACCGCGGCAGCGCAGGTCAGCTCAGAGAAATTCCATTTTCATTTTGTAGGAGAAGCCCGGGATCGCGATGTTGCGGAGTCAATTCGGACTGCGTCACAAAGGCAACAAAACATCACATACGATCTTTCTTACGTAAGCCAATCTTCCCTGGCAAAAATTTTTGATGCGAGTGACCTGCTAGTTTTGCCCTACTCCAAGGCAACAGGCTCCGGTGTTTTGGCGATGGCCAAAGGAATGAGAGTCCCGGTGATTATCAGTGACTCCGTGGACCCCGGCAGCGCATTTTCCCCAGGTCGAGATGGTCAAATTTTCACCTCGGGCGATTCAGCTCATTTGGCCTCATCTCTGGAGGAGTTTCGCACCAATCGCGATTACTTCGAGAACTGCTGGGCCGATGTTAAGCCGGACGACGAATGGTCCGCAATGGCACGCAAACTGATTGACAACCTGGTCCATTCAAGTTCGGGTAGATGCGACTAAGTTAGCCAGAACCACAGTTCAGCTACTTTGTCCGCCTTGCGGCCCACCTTACTAGGCGTCTAAGAGACACGGGCATTGACCTAAGCCCAAAAACTAATATTGTTCTAATGGCCATTGTCACTGGATTAGCAGCGTAGAAGTCCCTTGACCCATGCCTTTCCGAGGCACTAATTACCAGCTGATGATATTGCTCGTAAAATTCTCCTAGATAGATGTTCCAAGGGCGGAAATGACCGCTAACGTGCGAGACTTTAGCGGCTCCTTTCTCCGGGGATTTAGGCCAACTGCTGTGCGATTGAAAATTCCAGGACCCGTCGAGTCGGGCGAATTGGCCCCTGACATAGGAATTAAGAGCGTCCTGATCAGAGAACCAGTAGGGATAATTTTGAACCCGCTCCACCCAAAAATCATCAAATGAGGCAACGTTCATTTGATTTGGGTGGAAGACAAGAACCCCAGCATTAAAATATGCATCAGCACTGTCGATCCCAAGTTTTTCCCATAGATACTCGTCTGCGGTGCGAGTTTCCGTCTTGCTTGGGGTGGGGGACCTCCACAAGACGTGATTAGCCATATTGAGATCTAGCGCCGCTCCTATTGTGTGTCCATCTGGCAGCTCATTCAGAAGTAAAGGGCTCAGATCCTGCAATATCCATGTGTCCGCGTCCAGATATAGGACTGTCTCATAATTCGCAAAAACAGAGGGGATAAGTAGCCGAGCATAGGAGATTGATGGATAGGTGCTTGCCGGATGCACCTCTGGAAAGTTCCTTGGTATTTCCAAGCCGGAGAATTTCAGGTTGCCGGGAAGTTGCAAGCCTTGCTCAAGTGTTTCAAGTGACTCCCGGCTCACTCCGTCATGAATCAGACAAAGAGTCACATTCTCCGCAAATGCATCCAGCTCAAGAGTCTTCACGAAGGTGCTCATCGAGACCTCAATCAAGGGCAAGAACTTCTTATCTCCCGCCCAAACGACGGCCTTGCTTGCCCTGGGAAGCTTTCCGCTCAAGTTTGCAATTTGATCTGACGACAATTGACCTTGGCTCACGTTAGTCCTTTCGGGATTAATCGTTTTCCCAGGCTGACCCCTTATTCAACCAGTCTAGTAAGTCGCCAGCTCTTTCGGACGCTTGCGGCTTGCGGTGATGTCCATTCTCCGTGCCTGAAGTACGTAGGCGCTCAAAACTGGACGTGCAGAGGCAAGAAAGGGATTGTTGGCACATTCGGATCCCTATTTGAGACTGCGGACCGCCAGCTCAGCCTCAAAATACCGAATTGTCTTCGCCAGACCCAGGGTCAAATCAGTGGAAGGGGTCCAGTTAAGCTTGGAAGTGGCAAGCGACGTGTCTGCGCGTCTCTGCTTTGGATCGTCTTGGGGAAGCGGTCGGTACTCCAATTCGGAGGAGGAACCGCACAGCTCTAGAACGATCTCCGCCAATTGAGAAATAGACAACTCGTGGCCACTGCCCAGGTTCACTGGCCCCACAAAATCATCATCCGTACCCATCATGGCCATTAGCCCTCTAACTAAATCATCTACGAAACACAAGCTTCGGGTCTGGCTGCCGTCACCAAAGATGGTGAGGGGTTCACCGCGCAGGGCCTGAACTATCAAGTTGCTGACGACCCGGCCATCTTCGATGGCCATGCCCGGTCCAAAGGTATTGAATATTCTCACCACCTTGACACGAGTGCCATATTGCCTGAAGTAGTCGAAGGCTAATGTCTCCATGGCCCGTTTGGACTCGTCATAACAGGCTCTCGGGCCAATTGGGTTTACATTGCCCCAGTAAGACTCTCGCTGTGGGTGTTCGGCAGGGTCTCCGTAAACCTCACTAGTGGATGCGAACAGAGCCTTTGCTCCAGTACTAGTGGCCAGTTCAAGTTGATTCAGGCTTCCAAAAAGGATGGTTTTGGATGTAAAAATGGGGTCTCGTTGATAGTACTTGGGTGAAGCCGGGGCCGCCAAGTGGTAAATTTCATCGACTTCCCTGTAAAGCGGCTCTATAACGTCATGCTGCACAAAGGCAAAGTTGGGATGACCGAGAAATTCACTGATGTTTTTTTCAATACCCGAAAAGTAATTGTCGACTGCCAAAACAGCATGTCCTTGACCAAGAAGCTTTCGTATCAAATTAGATCCTATAAATCCGGCGCCGCCGGTGACCATAATTTTTTTCATTTCATCCCGAGACTACTAGACCTCATCAACAACACGCCACTGACGGGCCTCTGCGAGTGGCTCCAATTCGACCCCTCCAGACGATTGCAGTAAAATGGCGGGGGACGTCTCGATACAGTCGCCCTTGTGGTGATCCCCTAGACGGGAGGAAAGGTAGACAACCATGGCTTCCAGTGAAGCATCGTTTTTCAAATCACCCCACAGAAGCATAAAAATAACTTCTTACTTCCATGTTTACGACCATTTACTCGAACCATACGTTGGAAAAAAGATCACATTTGTCGAAATTGGCATACTCGAGGGGGGATCGCTCTTCATGTGGCGAGACTTTTTTGGAAAGCAAGCCCGAATTATTGGAGTCGACTTAAATCCCGAGGCAAAGAAGTGGGAAAAAGACGGGTTTGAAGTCTTCATAGGAGACCAAAACCAGAAGTCTTTCTGGGAAAACCTGGGGAGACGAGTAGGGCCAATTGATGTAATTCTCGATGATGGAGGCCATAGATATGACCAACAGATTCATACGGTCGAGTATGGTCTAGATGTGTTGGCGGATGAGGGTCTGCTGGTAATTGAAGACACTGTTACCTCCTATCAGGAGGGATTTGGCCCCAGGAAGTACTCTTTCATAAACTATTGCAGATCTCGAATTGACTCCATCAATGGAAGAAGCGACCTAATTAATCGAGACGCAGAAAAGAGAATATGGTCAATGGAGTTTTTTGACGGGATAGTGGCCTTTCGAAAGTCTAAATTCAGACTCGCATCGAATTCAAAAACCATTGAAAACAACCTTTCAACCCAGTACATTTTGGACTACAGGTACTCGGATCTTGCCCTTGCGGGCCGGATCGACAGAATTGCCTACAGACTGGCTTTTCTGGACCGAGTTCCCGGGGCCAAGGCTTTCTTCAAACAAGCGCGCAAGATTTGGCTCTTGAGCCTCAAGTTGAGACCCAGCGACCTGAAAAAGTACTTCTGAGCACAGCGTCACTCTCAGTTTTGGTGTGGGATGAGTTATCCGAATAAAATTGGAGTAGTGAGTGAGGTGCGGAAATGAGCCATGCTGAACAGATGCGGTTTGTTTGTCAGGTCCTGGAGCAAAATGACATCGTCCCCCAGGACAGAAGCTCAATGAGGATTTTAGAAATTGGCTCCTACAACGTCAATGGTGGGGTTAGGGCACTTTTTGAAGGAGTAAAGGAGTATGTCGGGGTGGACCTTGTAAGCGGACCCGGAGTCGACCTAGTTTCTCCCGGACACCAAGTATCAGAAGAACTCGGACCATTTGACTTAGTAATAGCAACCGAGGTGTTCGAACATGACGCGAACTGGAGCCTCACGTTAGAAAAAATGATCACTCTATTGAGGCCTGGCGGCACATGCATAGTCACCTGCGCCTCCACTGGAAGGCCCGAACATGGCACAGAAAGAACCACCCCGTCTCAGTCACCTGGGACTTCTAGCGGGGAGCTGTCATGGTACCGAAACATCACCAAGGACGAGCTGCTTACTACGGTGACGACATTGAGTCTCTGGCCGCTCCAGGTAGAGTATGAGCCATGGGCATTCGACCTGTACTTGTGGGCAAGAAAGTGGGATCCCCGCGAAGGACCTAAACCCAAAACCCTAAGTAAGCCAGGCTTACCTACAATTAGGGTCCGGTCAATCACTCCAGTATGGTTGAAAATCCTCAGGTCTCCAATTTTCCTTCTGGCGCGGGCTCTCGGCCAAAGCCAGCCCCATCTGGTTGATAATTTTGCGACGAATTATTGGAAAGTTTTTCGGTTGGCGAAAGCGTTCGTAGTTGGCCCAGTCCCCTAGAAATAAAGGCCGTCTTTAATTTGGCAGGTTAACCATGAGATGAACTAAGGCCTGGCCACAAGTAAGAGGGGCCTTGTCAATCAACCAGGCACATAGGGGTAAAGTATTGGGCGGGGAGCGCAGGCGATTGGTACACCACGCGGCGCACGGTAGCCGACCCGTATCTGCCTCACTGCTCGGCTATAACCTTGTATGCAGGAACGGAGGATGAATTGCTGAAAGCTCGTGGGCCCCTAAGCACATCTGCTGCTGGTGCTCTGTTTTTTGGTGTTACGGATAAAAGCCACTCCAGGTCCCTACAAATTAGTCGACTGCTCGATTCCTTGTATGACGCAGTGATTGAAGTGCCGTGGGAAACAGATAGCGGTTTAGACTACCGACTGTTTGAAAACAAGCGATACCTTCGCACTCTCACTAAGGCCCTTTTTATAGGTTCAACCAACTTTGCGAAGGCTATTTTTTCAACTCCTAGACAATGCAAAGTCATTCTTGCCCATCCAAGCCAGCTCAACTTGCTAATCGCGTTACCTTTGACCAAATTGCTTCGAAGAGAACTGGTTATTGATTTCTACGTCTCTTTGCACGACACGCTAGTGGGAGATCGCAAATTGATTAATCCAAGCTCATGGCTAGCAAAGCTCCTGCACAGGATCGATCGCTTTTCATTGAACGCGGCGGATAAGGTCATCTTCGAAACTCAGTCCAACCTAGAGAGATTCTGCAACGGGAATTCGAGTCTCTTGTTGAAATCTGTGATTCTCCTCCCCTCTCCTCCAGCAATCTTTGATCCTGGTGCCTCGACCAATTTGAAGCCAGAACGCGACGTTGTCTTCATCGGCAAATTCGCGCCTGTTATGGGTATTGAGTATATTCTGGAGGCTATTTCCTCGGAAGCAATGGCGGGCTACAAGTTCACTTTTGTCGGTTCAGGACAAAGCTCACCGGCAATTGCAAATAGGCATCGCCGGAATAACATCTCTTTCATTGATCACATTCCGTTCGATGAAGTTCCCGCCCTAATACAAAACCATAGGCTGAGTTTAGGGAGTTTTGGTTGCTCCCAGAAGGCTCACTCTGTATTCTCAAATAAGGTGATGGAGAGCCTGCGACTCGGGATTCCATGCCTGACGTCTTACGGCGAGATCTCAAAGCACCATGAATCCATAGGTTGCTTTTTCGTCGAACCCAACAACACTGCAGCGATACTTTCCGCACTCCAGTCACTCTTGGCCTCGCCGAAGGAACTCGCCGAATTGGCGCGGCAGGCCCTAGCCTTTTCGAGAGGCATCGGTTCCGATGATGCAATCTCGATGCAAACTCGGGAAATGCTCTCCGGACTGGTGCCGTAATAAACCTAGGCCCGAGCGCTAGAGTCCGCCGTCCAAAACCCGTGCACACAGGCGCCGGAATGTTTACGCCGCTGCCAATTACTCCAGGCATTTGAGAACTGCTGCAGCCCCCGCCACTAAAGCTTGTTGAGCCCAGACGGAAAAGATTTTGTGCCGCTCTTGCTAACTCCTAATCCAAGCAATCGAATTAAGGGCAACACCAGGAATGGAACTCAAGTAACAAGGGTCCGATTAAGGGAATCTCCAAAACCAACTCCTAAAAAGCCTGGAATTGATGAACCGGAGGTCGCTCCGCCCCCATATTTAGAGAACAGATAGAGGAAAACAGGCAGTGCGCCACTCCGGCGGCTAGGGCAAGCTCGTATAGTGGGAGGAATGAACATTCTACTTTTGCGAATTGCCGCCTATTTTCCGAAGGACATTCGAGTTTGGCGTACTGTCGGTTCGGTTCAATTCTTGCGGCACTTGGTGGCCCGAAAAGGCAGCATTTTGAGAATGACGATACATGGTGAAGCGATTTCGATTCGCAAAGGCAGTCCGGACTTGAGGGTTGCTCTAACCAGCTTGAATGGAGAGTTTGACCTACCCGCATCGTTTCTGTCGCGTGAATTTGAGGGCGTGATTGTTGACGCAGGAGGGTACATTGGTACCGCCGCAATCGCCTTTTCCAAACTGTTTCCGAAGTCGCAAGTCATTACAGTAGAGCCTTCATTGTCCAACATAGAAATCCTCAGAGAGAATGTCAGCGGCCACAGACGAATTCAGGTGATACACGGGGCGCTCGTTGGGGTCCAGAGACCCACTGTCAGTTTGTACAATCCAGGCCTCCGCGAGTGGGGCTTCACGACATCTGAAAACCACAAAGGATCCGAATCTACAAACCGGATGTACGAAGTACCAGCTCTTCGGGTTTCGGATTTGGGAGTTGATGTGGCAGAAATCGGCCTCCTCAAAATGGATATTGAGGGAGGAGAATTTGAAATCTTGACGCATGACCGGGAGAACCTATCGAGCATTCGAGTCATTGTCGCCGAGTTACACGAACGGTATGTAGTCGGTTGCAAGAAAACATTCTCTGATTTTTCTCAAAACCGAACGGTGGTAAAGGGTTCAGGCGAAAAATTCGTAAGCGTCGCTGCATGATGAAACTTATAACCTGAGGTGGTGGGCTACTCGATTCGAAGTACTGGGAGATCCGATATCAACAGAACGGAACAAGGCTTCTTTTCCTATCTCCTATGCCACCCCATCGAGGCGGCATACCGCTTCACTCATATCACCTGGCCCAGAACCTAAAAAACTTCATGCAACTGCAGTTTGGACGCCAAAAAAGTTGTACCCAAACTTTCTATACCCAGGTGATAACCAGTTTGAAACTGAGACCGAACAGGAAACCCAGCCACCTAGATTCGCTGATCGAAGTCTCACCAAAATTGGGATCCTTCTTCGGTTGCTCTCGCTCTCTCCTAAAGAGTTTCAAATCGTCTTAATCCCGTGGTGGACGTCGTATTTCTCGCTACAGTCTTGAGGCTCAAAGGGGTCACTCCGGCTATCTTCTGCCATAACGTTTACCCCCACAGTGCCCCCTCATTGGGAAGGGCATTGTCCCGGTTAGTTATTCGCCAATTCAAAAAGGTATTTGTCCAGAGTCACAATGAATACGACCTAGTCAAAAGTTTTCACCCAAAGGCCAATTGCACGATCTTAAACCACCCGCCCTATCCAAGCCAGCGACCTCGAAATAGCCGGCACTACAAACCATCAGAAAGTAATGGCCCTATAAAGGTTCTCTTCTTTGGCTTTATTCGTGAATACAAGGTTATAGACACTCTTCATGAAGCTGCCAAACAGGTCAGTGACGGTGAGTTTCATTTTCACTTTGTGGGCGAATCGTGGAGCGACAGCCTGGCTGACAAAATAGGGTCTGCTTCGAATAAGCACCCAAACATCAGCCGCGAGATGTCATATGTCAGTACATCTTTTCTACAGTCGATTTTTGATTCGTGTGACGTTGTGGTGCTGCCCTACCCTCAATCGACTGGGTCAGGCGCCCTTGCAACCGCTAAAGGGATGCGTGTTCCAGTAATAATCAGCGACTGCGTAGACCCAGGCCCTGAATTTACTGAGGGTCGTGATGGCATCATTTTCCCCGCTGGTGATTCCACACGCCTGGTGAGCGCACTTCGAGAGTTCAGAGAGAACATCTCCGATTTTGATCAATGCTGGTCAGCTATGGACCATGATAAGGAATGGGGCCTAGCTGCTACAAGAATCCTGGACGAACTGGAGCTCTAATTAACATCAACCTTGCGGGATAGGCTTCTCGCGCTTGTTGAGCCCAGACGCGGATACTTTCACGGTGCCCTTGCTGCCCCATAAACCAAGCAATCGAATTAGGGGCAACACCAGGAATGGAACCCAAGTGACAAGGGTCCGGTTGAGTGAATCCCCAAAGCCGACCCGTGAAAAGCCTGGCAATGATGAACCGGAGGTCGCGCCGTCCCCATATTTAGAGAACAGATAGAGGACGACAGTCAGTGCACCAATACCAGCAAGTTGCCTTGCGATCGCCTTGTCTAAAACCCTGGGTCTAAAGTATGAGGCCCCTGTGACAAGGATTACGAATACGACAGTGAAACCCCAAAGCCCCTCTCCAAAGAAAAGGTTAATGCCTAAGCTTTTCAGTGAGGCTGAGGTATTGGTAAGCACAATGACGAGCACCGCAGCACCACCGGCAGTTACAAACAACGGGTAGGCCTTCTGGGTCATTAGGTCATTGCCATAGCGCCTGATAATCCAAACCAGCACTCCGCCTCCCACCATTGCCACCAGCGGCACTATAAAGGCGCCAAGGGGGCCAAAGAACGGAAAGTCAATGACAACCGTGCTGGTCCATCCAAGTGTCGCTATTACTTGCACAAAGACGGTGGACAAGGCAAACACCGGACGCGATCTGGCATTGACCAATATGAAGAAGAAAGTGAAGC
Source organism: Candidatus Aquiluna sp. IMCC13023 (assembly GCF_000257665.1). Lineage (GTDB taxonomy): Bacteria > Actinomycetota > Actinomycetes > Actinomycetales > Microbacteriaceae > Aquiluna. The sequence goes on along the minus strand of NZ_AJKR01000002.1, from coordinate 166,606 downwards.
CCGCAAAAAGCAGAAGATAATCAAATCTTAGAAACCCCACTGCCGTGAAGGATATGAGCACCCCAATGGAGTCTGCCCTACTGAGTCCTTCCTTAGCTGCCCTTGCGGCGTATCCAAGAAGTACTGCGGTAATTAGCCAAGCGATGGAATGTGTATTCATCAGAAAGGTATGCCGAGCGAGTGCTTCTGTTGTCAGCAGAATTGGAACGAGAATCGCGGTAATGGCGACGGCAGTCTTCCTGTTACCGGTAAGGACCCAGACAATCCAACCGGTTGCCAAGATTGCCGCCAAGAAAAACAATGGCATCAACCCAACGACATACTCGCCGTTTAAGCCGAGAGACTGCATGGCGGGCAAAGCAAAGCCTCGCTTTAGTGCCTTGACTCCGCCCAATGGCTCATAACTCCCTGCCTGGAAGGCTTCGGCCATTTGGATTATTGTGTGGCCATCGGTGAAGGCAACAGACGACAATCCAAATTGCCTCGCCACCACTTGGGATACCGAGACTACGAGCCCAAACAAACCCAAGAAAGCCAGATTTCTAACCCTAAAAACTATTCCTCGGGAGTGGTGCAGAACAAGACTTAGAACCAGTAGCAAAGATGACAAGATTAGCGCGACATGCCCGATTGCATCCGGACCAAGAATAAGGGACAGAAGCACTGCAACACTCGAAACCGATACGAACGCTACCAAGGCATGGGCATAGGCGATAATTGGCCCAGAGGACATGGCTAAGCCTGCCGCAAACAGCATTACAAGGGCGGCGGTCACCTCGAAATTAATACTAACTACAGTCACTCCACCCTCACAATCGAATCATCGACAATGAGATACGTATCCTCGCTGATCCTCGTCGCGAGCCAACGCATGTCAACCTCTTTGGTTCTCTCACGATTCCAACCAACCGCAATCACGCAATCAGCAGCTGGGTTGTGGGGGCAAGGCTGCAGCGACCGGTAAGAAAGAGTTTGAACAAACTCGGATAGCATCGCGAGATCCTCATCGCCGAAAATCCTCCGAAGATCTATGGGTGATTTTGAGGAATCCACCTGCTCATCACCAAGCTTGAAACGAAGTCGATCCAGAAATGAAAGACCGCCACTGGCTGGTTGTCCCACGAATAGCATGGAACCATTTGCGCCCATAAAAGTGTGCAGCACTTGCATCGGAGCTTCCATCCAGAGACGGTTTGGGATAATCGCCGAGGCTTTGAAACTTGGTATAGCAGTGGTCAAAGTACCATCCCTAATGGCGAATGTCATGTTTGCGGTCCCCACCAGAAGCGCCAACACACTAGTGAGGGCCAAAGACATCCACTTACGCAATTTCTCTTCTCCTTCAATTAGTCAATTGGCCACCACTCAGCGATGCACACAATAATGCATTATCGAAGCGTGCGGCGATTACAATCTATCTCAGTGACCAGGCGCATCCAACTCACCGCAACCGAGTTGGAGATGAGCAACAATCAGATTCGCAGAGCCAAAACATAGTGACCATGCTCAGCCACGCAAGCATTTGCCGTGAATTCCACCCGGACCGAAAAGGCGACTGGGCTTAAATGACTAACCCCAGGCCCGAAGGCCTGGGGTTAGTGGTTATTGAACTACTAAGTAACTGTTGCTTACTTGGTGGTTAGTGAGATTGTGTCAACCAGTACCTTGTCGATGTAGATGCGGACTGTTACGTCTACACCCGGACCTACTAGTTCGACGATGCGCTCGTAGTTAGAGGCTAGGTCGTCAACGATAACCCAGTCCTTACCAACCTTGGCACTTAGCTTTGAGCCCTTGTAGCCCTTAGCGTAAACAGCAACGTAGCCCTTGAACGAACCAGCGTTTACCTTGGTGACGCCAGAAGAAGATGCCACTTCAGTCTCTGTAACCTCTAGGACCGAAGTGACAGCGTTAACAAAGGCTGTCTCGTCCCAAACGGTCGTGAGAACATCAGTAGCGATCTCTGTCACAGCAATTGCCTGGGTGGCTGCTGCTGTTCCGTTCCAGTAGGTGTAATCGGCTGTGCCTACGGCAGCAGTCAAAGTACCTGGTCCAGCAATGTCCTTCGCTGAACGAACATAAGTGGTAACTGTTCCATCAGCAGCGAATTGCTTCGTCACGTCCGTGGTAACGCCATTCACCATAAATGCACCAGCACCAGAGATGGTTAGACCAGAAGTTGCACCACTGGTCTTGATTGGGTTGCCCCACTTGTCCTTCAGTGACGCGACTACAGCGTAGGTCTTGTTCATAACAAGGTTAGCTGGAGCCTCAACTGCAAAGACCAAGTTGTTACCGGTCACGCCAGAAGCTGGGAGGTATGTCTTTACCGATGTGGTTCCGACTACTCCCGCAGGGGTGGTGAAGGTAACGTTCACGCCAGTGGTGTTTACAACATGTGCGTTCAGCAACACGGTGAATGCACCCGCTGCGCTCGCGCTAATTGTCAACTCGTCCTGGTAGAACTTGGTAGCGCCAGACTCCTGGATCTGCATTCCTGGTGCTGAAACAGTAACTACGCCCGCTGGAACTCCAGCTCCATTGGCGTCGACAATTGTTCCAGTAATTGAAATGTCATTTCCTGGGTTTGGATTTCCAGTTGTTGCTTTTGCACCATCTGCGATGAAGTCATCGTAGGTGATGGTTCCTGTAACCGTTGCCGGCACCTGAACTGCTGACGATGCCGCAGGGTTGTAAAGGGTAACTGTAGTCAACACTGATCCGACGTAAGAAGGAGAAGTTGCTGAACCAGTGTAAACCTTGGCGGTCAAAATGTCTGCCGCCCCCTGGGTAACGTAGTTGTCAAAGGTGAACGAGACGGTTCCGTCTGCCGCAACAGGGGCGTCCAGTGCAAGCTTGGCTGAATTAGCCCCATTTAGCTCAACGCTAACTGCCTTGGTGCCTGACATGTTGGTTCCAACTTCGAATGCGTCAGTCACAGTGAAGGACACGGTGACGCTAGCCCCACTAACAACTGACTCATCTGCGGTAATAGTTGAAGCTGTACCCGCAGCATAATCAATGGTGTAGTCAGCGGCTGTTGAGTTATCGCTTAGCTTGTTGATGAACGTGTCTGATGATCCATCAAGCACGAAGTACTCGACAACATAATCTTCGTTCTTATCAGCATTTGCGCTGGTAACAGTCACAGACCATTGTCCGTCTGCGTCAGTGAAACCAGTGGAGATAACCGAACGTCCTGCCTTTGTGATCGTGTCTGTTGATCCAGAAACTGATAGTGAGCCTCCGGTTGACATGTACGAACCAGAAGTCACAACTGCAGCAACAAGCACACTTGGAATCTCTAATGCAGTCGCACTAGCGCTCATGATCTGAGCGGTGTATTCGACAGCCTTTGTTCCGGCGCGAACGTTAAATGCAACGTCCGTTGAGCCAGTAGATGTTGAATTAACATCTGCATCCACAGTTGCTTCGATGAAGTTAGCAGTGTCCACTGCGTTAGAAGCAGGAACGAATGCAGCTGAGCTGAAGTACACAGCCGAGGCGTCATCATTGGTGATCGAAACAACGTAATCGCTGGTTGGATCTAGGTCCAGGTCAACGTTGGACTCGTCGTTCAAAAAGAACTGGAATTCTCCCATGTCGTCGAACTTGGTGAAGCCAGGGGCCTTCTCGAGGTCGCCGGAAGCTAGTGCGATTTCAGTAGAAACGTCGTCGAAACCAGCATCAGTCGAGCTACCGATCTTGTAATCCCACTGAGTCACATCTACCTGGTCTAGGTTGATGCCTGGCTGGCTGAACCTTAATGTACCCGCCAGAGTGATGTCACCGTCGTCGTTCGCGCGGAATACTCCACCGTTTGACACAGTGCGCTCGATTGTCGCGAGAGGTGCAACGCCTGCTGGGTCGTAGAAGGTAACGGTCCGTGCAGGAGACGCATATGTAGCGTCCACTGTTGAGTAGTCAGGGGTCGCTTCAGACTCAACCCAAGTGGTTACAGTTGCCGAAACTTCATCGCCGTCGCCAAAACCGTACTCAGTGGCAGCCGCATCAAGAGCTTTAATCGTGATGCCAGCGGTTGTGCTGACGGCTACATCTAGGTTGTAGATAACGATTGAGTCGAGTACAAGACCATCAAAATCAATGCTGAACTTACCAGCGGTGATTGTTGGAGTACCTAGGTCGTCATTTAGAACGTATGAGGTATTGGTAGTGTCGTCGATGGAGTCCAAGTCAACCTGAACACCCAGAGCGTCAAAGCCCATGACGATTATGTCGTCCTCATCTGTTCCGCCTACGGATCCGCTCTCAAGAGTGATGTCGAGAGTATCTGCATCTGTGCTGATTTTCAAAGCAACGGTGGCAGAATCTACGAGTGGTGTGACAACCGCCTTCAATGCGAATGAGTCAGTGCTGAAAGCGCCATAGTTGAGTCCTGCATTTGGAGCCAAGGTAACGTCACCGGTTGCTGCAGCTGCCGGAAGGGCAGTCAGTCCAGTTAGTCCCAGGGCAAATGCAGAAACAAAAGCTATTGCTTTGCTTCTTTTCTTTGTCATGTTTTTCCTTTTTTCTTGGTTTGCCCATAACCACTTAGTTACAGGCTGTAAGAATGAGGTACCACCAACCAAGCAGGAGATAGCACACCCTTACATCTATAAGGTAACGGACATCGTGTCCATTCGTTACGACCTTTGAGAACATTTTTTATTTTTTTGGCCGCCCGGGCAGTCTTGAAATATTTTTGCCCGATACTGGCATGGAATAAGGCTCGAATGAGGAGTCTTGCCGATGTCAATTGGACTCCAGCACAGAACTATTCGCATCCCGCCCTTGCGGCCTTTTCGAACGTCCGGAAAAGCCAGCTGCTTGGTATAGCTCTGGAATACTGCTCGTCTATCGCAGCGTAGAGGAGTCAAACTTGCCAAACATTACCTGAGCCTTAGGGTCTCAACAGGCAACTAAGAAGTGTTGGGCTCTTCGGGACCAAAAGCGATAACAGAAATGCCAACGGAGCTAGCTTCGCTCCTGCAGGGCAAAGCTGGTGTTGGTCACTTCACCGGAAGCAAAATCAACGGTCAGCGAAATTCTCACGCTGGCACCATCGAGCCTGGTTCGGGGGTAACCGGTTCCGCTAATGTCGCGAAGCTCCCCAATTGAACCAACAAGCACATAGTTCTCTGTACTTGCATCACTCCCCAAGACCATGAAATCGGAAGTGGAGACGTTGGCAAAGTACTGCTCACCGCCCACGAGGAGACCCATAACTATCCTCTGAAAAGGGTTCTTGGAGGCAGGCTGGAAGGTTACATCTGCCCAAACCCCATCATCACTGACCATGGTAATAAGTGAAGGAGCTCCAGGACTCACCGCCCCATTGCCGGCAAGAAGAGTGGTCTCAATTGTGTTCTTTTCAATCAAGCCATCCAGCAGCCAAGGATCAAACGGTGAGTAATCTACATTTGAGGCACTCGACGTAAGTTGAATGTTTGCCTGTGAAGTGGTGTTTACAGGCTCATTCCCAGCAGCGGTGAGTGCAGCATCTTCGACTGAATCAATGGCGACCACCTGTGCCGCCACAGTGGCCTCGGAGCTAACCACGGCCCGATCTGCTGGCTCAACTACAGCTTCAACTGCGTTATCATCAGGAACAACCGTATCCTGTTGTGCACTGGCCACAGGAGCTGGCTCGGATTCGGTGACAGCTGATCCCTCAGCAACTAGTTGCTGATCGCTGTTGCCAAGGTTTGGCAAGATCCCAATTGACACGGCAAGAACTAACAACAGCGCAGAGGCAGCAGAAATGTACTTACCGGCATCCTGTGATGCCTTGCGGGCGGCAACAGAAAGAATCTCAGACACTGAAAGGCCACGAGTCTCAGCCTCGCCAACAAGCGCCTTCTTGAAGGCAGACTTAGCTCTAAACACAAGCTGCCTCGTGGCGTTTTCGTTGAGCCCAAGTTGGCTTGCAACTTCACTTGTTGCCTTCTCCTCATATAGAGATGCAATTAGTGCTTCACGTTGACGTGGTTCAAGTTTTGCTAGAGCAAGTGAAACGATGGCTGCATCATCTGCTCGCTCAAGTTCAAGGCTCATCTCTGAGTCATCAACTGAGAGTTCTAGTTGGTCATCAAGCGGAGCAAATTTTGCTCCGCTATTGGCCTTGATTACATCAAGGGCTATAAGCCTGGTCTTCCACTTCAAAAGCTTCAGAACGCCAACTTCACTATCAACCTCAGGAAGCGAAGTCATCAGATACAGGAACGCATCCTGGGTTACCTCTTCGGCCTGGGAGTGATTAGTTAGGTAACGCTTTGCTTGGCGAAGCACATGTGGGTAGAAGCGAACATAAATGTTCGCGAAGTCTTTTGCAGTCCAGTCACGAAGAATAAGTGGCTGGGAGTTCTCATCAAGGTGCTCAAGAATTACAGCATCACCGAACTCTTCATCGGATTCACTATCCAGAAGTCGCTCTAGCGGATCTTGTTGGCCGGTCGCATCTGAAGGAACCTGGGACTCTTTAAAGTCACGGGCTTTATTTTTACTTTTTTTCTCACGCACCGCTTCAGCTTATTCCCTCCCGCAGAAAATGTGTCTATCAATTTTGGGTCGGTTTCAAGATCCGCTAAAACTGCAGCCTCTCCCGCTTTCTTGGCTATCGGCATACACAATTAGCAATGATTCAAAACGCAAACGTTTTGCGTTTCATGGGGCTGCAAACTTTTTCGCGTAAACGGGATTTATCGTTAGGTGCATTCGCCTTTCCGGCCTACCTGACTAACCGACCCAGCCCTAGTATTTGGGCTGACATTGCTGATTGCTTCGAAGTTGTATTTTGTGAGTGGGAGCCGAGGTTAAAAACAAAGATTCGGCCTTGGGCCTGAGCGCCAGTTCCCCCATGACCGCAGTCTTATTCTTGATGGTTTTTGACTCCAAGGCCTGGCTGGCAAGGTTGTCCAAATCAGTCTTTTTACAGAACAATCAGTGTTAGATGAGCTTCTTGGTCCAGGTTTCTGGAGTTCTTTCATTAATTATCTCCACAGGAAGATGGTAGTCGAAGGGTTTTGGGCCTCGGATTCTGATCCAGTCAACCATTTCCACGAGTCCCTCTTCTAACTTAACTTGAGTGCGGTAATCGAGAAACTTACGAGCCTTATTTGAGCTGCATTCAGCAATTGGGACCTCGTTAGGCCTTCCGGGCATGTACTGCGGCTTAAGGTCGAACTCAATGATGCGTGACAACCGTTCTGCCAGCTCATTGATGGTCACCGTTTCCTCATCGGGTCCAATGTTGATGACTTCGCCGTGAGCGAGAGATGAATTGCAGGCCACATAAAGCGGTTCGACAACGTCAGTAACAAAGCTGAAGCAGCGGCGTTGACTACCATCTCCGTAGATTATTGGCTGGTTCTCCTGAAGCATCCTATTAATCATGATGGAGGCAACATTCCTATAAGGATCGTCATATTTTTGCCTAGGGCCGATGATGTTGTGTGGGACCAAAATGACCCAATCCAGACCATGCGTATCACAGAGGTTCTTAACCAAGCCCTCTGAAGCTACCTTGGCTATTCCATACGGATCCTGGGGTTTGGTCTCCATCTCTTCGCTAAATTGCTGATCCCCGTGGTCTCCGTAACGAGCCATCGAGGACATATAGACCACCTTGCTTACTCCTGCGCGAATAGAGGAACCAAGCGTATTGACCGTCGCCATAACTGTGTTGTCAACCACCAGGCTAGGTGAAAAAACAGACAACCCCTCATAAGCCGTGCACGCCGCATGGACCACAAGTTCAGCTCCCACAAAGGCTTCATCCAGCTCCAAGGTGGCTTCGGTTAGGTCAAGATTATGAAACTCAACGCCACTTGGGACATTGTCAAGATACCCGCCAATAAGGTTGTCGATGCCGGCAACCTCCCAGCCCTCCTGCAAAAAACGGTCCGCGAGGTGGGACCCCAAAAAGCCGGCCACACCAGTAATTACAACCCTTTTTGTCATTTTCTCTCTAGGCCCTGATTAGAACAGTCTTCGTTCCCCAATAATACAGCCTTCGTCTTTGTCGGGAATTACACGAAGTTCATAGAAAAGACAACTACTGAAAGACTGGCGATACTGCCGTCGTTCTAAAACACTCCTTGAGCTTCAGGCAAACAGGCACTTTCATTATTGATACGTGCTCTTAAGTATTTGCGTGCCCTAATTCCAGACATATCACCGACTCCGCTGCCACTCAAAAAAAAGTAACTGTTCGCAACAAAGGAATGGTCCGCAAGAATTTGCGTTGTAATTGTTAGAAACCAAGAGGCGCCGGCGACCGCCGGAGTGCTAACAGCTAAAAAAAGGACCAGATGTCATTCACCGATGAACTCCTAGAGAACAACAAGGCGTACGCCGCCACGTTCTCTGGCCCCCTTCCACTTCCTCCGGCCAAGAACATTGCGGTATTGGCTTGCATGGATGCAAGAATCAACGTTTATGGCGTTTTAGGTCTTGAAGAAGGTCAATCACACGTTATTCGCAATGCCGGAGGCGTTGTGACAGCCGATGAGATCAGGTCTTTGGCTATTAGCCAGCGCCTACTTGGCACCAAAGAAATAATTCTCATTCACCACACCGACTGTGGCATGCTCACCTTCACAGACGATGAGTTCAAAGAAGGAATACGAGCCGAAACCGGCTTGAAGCCAGAGTGGGCAGCGGAGTCTTTCAGTGACATCGCAAGCGATGTCCGACAGAGCATAGCCAGGATAAAAGCTTCACCCTTTATCCCTCACACCGATGCAGTCAGGGGTTTCATCTTCGATGTTGCCACTGGACTACTAGAAGAAGTTAAGTAGGGTCAAAGACCAAAGTTGAAATGCAAACCCGGCCCTGGATCTCTCTAGGGCCGGGTTTTTCATTGCCCCAAAGGAGTCTTGAGAATTTCCCTCGCCCTGCAACTCCCCGCTACCTGCCAGCCGGAGTTCAGTTTTCCGAAGCTTTCACTAAATGAAGAAACCCACGATGTCGTGAAAAGCATCGTGGGCCTCAGTGCGCTTGGAGGGTGTCGAATCCATCTAATCTGACCCTAAATCGTCAACCAAACGCTGTGTAACAATTTCGACCCTATCCCTCGAGATTATCTCGGTCAAGTGCTGTAACTCGGGCATGGGCTAGGCGCACAACACAAGACAAGACAGGACAAGACAGGCCTCGAGCTCCAAAGAAGCCTGAAAAGAACTTGTCGAACTGGGAAGAAAAACAGCTGTTGTAGGATTTTAGAATTATGGACAATGACACAGAGATAGAAAAAAAGAGCCTCGTTCCTGCTCGCCTTGTCGAGATTATGGAAGAGGTCTTCCACGTAGTTCTCGGGTTTTTCCTTTTCGGGATCGCTGTCGCAGCACTCATCTACTCGGTTATCAGGGTCTTCACCACCACTCCCTTCTTCCCAACCGGCATGATTCAATCAATCAATGACATTTTGTTCATCATCATTATTTTGGAAATCTTAAGAACCGTCATTGCCCGCTACACCGATGGTGTCTTCCAGCTGCAGAACTTCTTGATTATCGGCATCATCGCTGCGGTGAGGCACATCCTCACCGTCGGTGCCTACATGACCCTGGGCTCAGGCAAGTCCAGAGAAGAATTTGACCGAGCGGTGATTGAGTTGACCATTAGCTCCGGAATAGTTGTTGCGCTGGTGCTGGCCATATTCTTAGCCAAGGTCGCAGAGTCACTGCCCTCAAAAGCACAGGCACTCAAAAAATAGCTCCTAGCTACCTGATCTGCTCCATCCACAACTTGACCATTGCATCCGCATCGACCTTCAAAATAACCGTGCATTCCTTGCCTGCTCTGAAATCGTAAAGCTCGGGCGCCTCTGGGCGAGCATCACAAATTGTTTGTCCTCTTCCAGGGCCCTGAGAAGTATCAACAACCACGTTCATGACGCTGCTCTCTACTAGCTCTGGATGCAGCAGGCTTGCGACGGCACCGTAGTCTCCGAGGCACATCTCAGAACCCAAAGATTGCAACCGGAACTCAATCAAGTCGGCAGCAAAGTTGGCCGAAACGGAGCCGACTTCCCGGAGTGTTTTTACATGTTCTTGGTCAACCTTCAGGTCGTAGAAAACATCAAGGCCATACATCGTCAGACGAAGCCCACTATTAAAAACAATGTGTGCGGCTTCCGGGTCATGCCAAACATTAAACTCTGCCGCAGCAGTCACGTTCCCACCTGAGGCAGAACCGCCCATTAAAACGATTCGTTCGAGCTTTTTGGCAGTTTCAGGGTAAGTGGATATAAAAAGCGCAATGTTTGTAAGCGGCCCAATTGGCACAAGTGCGACCGGGTCTTTGGAGCCCTCAATGAGGTCTCTGATTAGCTCGACTGCGTGCCTGCTGTCTAAGGCCCTTGAACTACCAGGGCTAGAAAGCCCGGCCAGCCCGTCGCCGCCGTGGACGTGGCTTGCGTCGCCGAGATCGCCGGCTGTGCCCATGAGTGGCTCATTGGCACCTGCGGCAACTGGGATGCTGGAGGCTCCAGCCATGTCCAACACCTGAAGCGTGTTTTTGCAGACATTTTTCAGACTGGTGTTCCCGTCGACACAAGTGATACCGAGGACCGTTATCTCAGGATTGCGGGTTGCGTAGAGAATGGCAAAGGCATCATCAACGCCTGTGTCAACATCAAGAATTATGCTTACGGTCAATTTATTTGCGCCTTTTTTGTCGGTCTTGTTGAAGCGTATAGGAGGTCGGCCAGAAGATTCCAAATGCAGACATAGTCAGCGCTTCCGCAGCTTGGCAAGACGGTGGCCCTGGCTTGGTATTTACGCCTTCAGCTTTCCGGCAAAATACTCGCTGCGAGGCTGAAGTACTCTTGTTTCATGAAAAAAACTTCTGGCCCAGGGGGCTTTATGGTTGACACCGAAAAGCGTAAAGCGGAAAACGCTGCGGCACCCAAGGTTGAAAATTTGCTTGGTCGCATTGCAGAGTTGTTTACTAACCACCGTGGGGCACTAATCGGCACAATCGTTTTGGTTCTACTTGGCGCCGGCCTCTCTGTTATCCCACCGCTACTGATTGAGCGCACGTTTAACGAAGGCCTCTTTCCACCGGCTGGGCCACCAAATATGACGGTGCTTGCTCAATTGGTGAGCCTGATGATTGTCATCTTTATTGCTGCGGCAGCCATAGGTGTTTGGCAGACCTACCTAACAGCCAGGGTTGGTAACGAGGTTATGGGGCAGCTTCGTGATCGGCTCTTCTCACACCTGCAGTCCATGGAGTTAGCTTTTTTCACCATGACTAAAACTGGAACCATCCAGTCGCGTTTGCAAAACGACGTTGGTGGCGTGGCAAACGTTTTGAGCAACACTGTTTCTAGCGTGCTGGGCAATACCGTGACCGTGATAGCCGCCTTCGTGGCGATGCTGCTACTTAGTTGGCAGCTGACCTTAGTTGCCGCAGTGATAATGCCTTTGATGGTGATTGCCCAGCGCCGAGTGGGTCAAGTGCGGGCAAAGATTGCCGGTAAGACTCAAGAATCTTTAAGTGAAATGACAGCCATTACCCAAGAGTCGCTTGGGGTTAGCGGAATCTTGCTGGCAAAGAGTTTTGGTCGCCAGCAAATAGAAGTCGATCGCTACGCGGCTGAAAATAAAGTGCAGATTGGCCTGCAGGTTCGACAGACCATGAGCGGCCAGTGGTTTTTTGCCATGGTCCAGATTTTCTTCTCCGCTATTCCGGCAATCATTTATCTAGTTGCCGGTTGGTTGATAACCGAGGGTAGCGTGGTGTCGATTGGAACCGTGGTGGCTTTCACCACCGTTCAGGCAAGATTGCTCTTTCCATTGATTGGACTGATGCGAGTGGTGCTGGACCTACAAACCAGCGAGGCCTTGTTTGCAAGAATCTTTGAATATATCGATCTGACTCCAGCCATCAACGACCCAAAAAATCCAGAAAAACTAAATCCTGAGAACCTTGGGTCTGTGGAGCTTCGCGATGTCACATTTAGCTATCCGGGCTCTGATAATGAGGTGGCGACTCTAAAGAAGGTAAGCATCAAGGTTCAAAAGGGTCAGTATGCAGCTCTAGTGGGGCCTTCGGGTTCTGGTAAAACTACGATCAGCTACTTGATTCCTAGGCTCTATGCCGCCAGCGAGGGTCAGGTGTTGTTTGCAGGAGTTGATGTGCGAGATCTTGCGCAAACCGACTTGATTGATCAGGTTGGAATTGTGAACCAAGAGACCTATCTTTTTCACGCAACCATTCGGGAGAACCTGGCCTATGCCAAACCCGATGCAACCACAGAGGAGATTATTACTGCGGCCAAGGCCGCAAACATTCACGAGACTATTTCTAGCTTCCCGGAAGGCTACGAAACCGTGGTCGGTGAGCGTGGTTACCGACTAAGCGGCGGTGAGAAGCAGCGAATTGCAATTGCACGAGTGCTGCTAAAAGACCCACCGGTTTTGATTCTCGATGAAGCCACAAGCTCAATGGACACCCAAAGCGAGCGCATTGTTCAGGAGACCCTGGATGCTGTTACCCGCAACCGAACCACCATTGCAATTGCTCACCGGCTTTCGACCGTAATCAATGCCGATGTCATCTTTGTTATTAGCGGAGGTGAAGTAGTTGAGCGCGGAACTCACACCGAGCTACTAAAGAACAATGGTCTCTACTCGAAATTAGTCAACGAGCAGTTCAAGAACGCTTAGTCAGATACTCCTAGGGCTGTAGGCGCTGAATCTGCCACTGACTAGGTATGCCAGCTTTATCGATAGTTCTTGAAAAAGCGATTCGATCGTGCATTCGGTTTGAGCGCCCCTTCCAGAATTCGATCCTGGTCGGAACAATGCGATAGCCACCCCAGTAATCAGGTCTCGGCACTTCGTCTTCCTTGAATCGCTCTAGCGCAGCATGGAACTGCGCATCGAGTGCATCGCGGTTTTCGATTGGTTGTGATTGCTGACTGGACCATGCGGCCACTTGAGACTCTTGTGGTCGAGAGTGGAAATACTCATCCGAATCTTGACCCGGCACGGTCTTGGCAACACCCTCTACTAGAACCTGTCGATACATTGAGTACCAGCCAAATACCCCGCTCACCGCAGGGTTTTTATCAATGGCTTGGCCTTTGCGCGAATCAAAATTAGTGAAGAAGAAAAACCCGTGCTCATCAACACCTTTTAGCAACACGGTTCTGGCACTCGGCGTGTTCTGCTCATTGATGGTGCCAAGCACAAATGCGTTTGGCTCATAAATTTTTTCAGCCTCGGCATCAACGAGCCAGATCTTGAACTGCTCGATTGGGTCAGCCAATAAGTCAGTTTCGTCTAGTGCTTCTTTGCCATAGTCTTCGTGTCGGTCGAGAGAGTCCATGAAACAAGAATAAGCGCTTTATCTCAGGCTGTTTCTCAAAATACTGAAGCACTCCCGCATAAACTTATGTCACTCAAACTAGAGGAGTTTGGCCCAATTGAAGCAATTTGATATCACCACCGATGCCGAACAGCTAGTAGGTGAAGTCTTTACTGGATTGCATTCTGGCGGTGGAAGAAGTTCGATTCCAGGTGGCCAGACAGCAGCTAATTTGGCGCTCTCAAATCTTCAACTACGTGGCTATGCCAAAGATCGCTCTGAGGTGCTGCCGTTAGACAGCCGGGGCGCAACGGTTATGTCTCCCTATGTTCGTCACAACATTATTTCGCTCTCGACGCTTTGGGATGTGGCCGGCAAAGCACCGCAGTATGACAGAGATAAGTATCGAGACGAGCTGTTATGGCAGGAATACGCCCGGCATCTCTACGCACGCATCGGCAAGAAGCTATTTAGCAATTTGAGGTTTGAACAAACCTGGGATGCCCCGGGCGATGGTTGGCCCGAAGGAATGGCTTGCGTGGACTTTGCGCTCGATGAGCTACATCAAGATGGTTGGTTAGTGAACCAAACCAGAATGTGGTTGGCCTCTCACTGGAGTGTGCGCAACGGCAAGGGTTGGCTTCACGGACAAGAGCGCATGCACCAAGAACTAATTGATGGCTCCAGAGCTGCGAACTTGCTTGGGTGGCAGTGGACCGTGGGTTCCGGAAACGGAAAGCCCTACGGCTTTGCCCGCTGGCAAGTCCAGAAGCGTGCGCCAGAACTCTGCGGCTCCTGCGCTCTGAAATCCGCCTGCCCAATAGAGAAGTTTCCGGCCGATCGCGAGCTGTCTCCGGTAGCCACTGATCCCTTGCTTAGCTTTGACCCAAGCCCTGAAATAACAACCGGCCCGCGTGTTCCGGTTCAAGTCAACAAACCCGACCTAGTGCTACTCACGATTGAATCCTTGGGAGATAGTGATCCAGCAATGGCTGCTAACCCAGATCTTCCAGTGGCTTTCGTCTTCAACGAGCAAGCGCTAGCCAAATTGCAGCTCTCTTCTAAGCGCATCTATTTTTACCTGGAGACACTTCAAGATCTAGCTACCAGAAGAGACTTATCGGTTTATCTTGGTGACCCAGTTGAATTCGCTAAAGCAAATAAAGTCGCGGTTACTCACGCACCAGTTCCAAGTTTTGGGAAATTCCAAACCCTTGCCGAGGTCCACCCATACCCTTGGCTAAAACTCCCACACTCAGGCTCGGTAAAATCATTCAGCGCCTGGCGGGGGAAACTGCGCTAAATCGCGAGTTCGTTCGATATGACTGCCCCAAGCTCTAGTCGAACCATCAACCCAACCTGACTACTTCGTTGGTAATTCTGACTTAGGACCAGACCTATTTGACTTTCGGAATCCCCAAACCGTGAATGCCGAGAGTAGAACAACCCCAACAATTACCCAGAATGGCCCAACTCCATAGACAAACCTGCTGACATAGCTCTGCAGATCTATGGCCGTTGAGATAACGACGTTTGGCTGCAGGTTGCCGGCTGCCACCTGCAGCTCAAAGACGCCGTAAGCAAATAAGTAGATCGCAACCACAATCAGGAAACCGGCAATCAGCTGCTCCAGTAGTTTCCCTTTGCGCCTTAACCAGGCGATGGCCTTTTGGCTCGATGAGGCCGTAAGAAGAGCAAGCAACAAGACCATGGCACTCATTCCAAACCCATAGGCCGCGAATGTAATGAGGATTTCGACCCAGGAGCTTGACCTGATTGCCGTCGCAGTGACGGCTAAGAATGGTCCGATGGTGCAGGACAGCGATGCCAGAGCATATGTGACGCCATAGCCAACCTGCGAGAGCAGGCTTGACTTCGGTGCAATTGAAGGCCGAAACAGCTTGGTCAACCCCACCGACTTACCAGCAAGAATTGCTACTCCAGTAACTGCTAGTAGCAGCGCAACCGCCAACGTGACCCAGGGCAGGTAGGCCTCAATGGAGCTTGCAAATGGGATGACTAATAGCCCGAAGGCGGTGAAAGTCAAAAGTAACCCTGCGCCCATGCCGAAGCTAAATTTCAGAGCCCGAAGGTAGTTACCTTTTTCATCGGTTGTTTGCTTGAGGATTTGCACCCCAAGGTAGGCAGGCAGCATCGCAAACCCGCAAGGGTTGAACGCGGCCAGCATGCCGGCTAATAAGGAGATGGCCAGCAGCGACTGCATTAGTTTTCCAAAATGCTATCTAGTAGCTGTTGAGCTACTTCTCTGGTTGCGGGTCCTATGTGAAGCTGAGCTGCTCCATCTTGATTCAGAACCACAATCGAGGGCTGCAGAGGTACTTGAAAGTTCGCCCACAACTCACCGTTGGTGTCCGCCAGATGCACTAGCTGGTCGGTACCGGTGCGCTCAACGAAGTCCTGCATTTCACCACGGGTGCCATAGCCGGCAATCCCGATGAATTGAACCTCAGGATTTGCCGTCTGAAGCTCTTTGATGTCAGCAGATTCCTGAGCACAGATCGCGCACCACGGAGTCCAAAACCAGATCAGGGTGTCTTTGCCGGAAAAAGAGCTTGATGCGAATTTCTCACCCGCCACAGTCTGCGCTTCAAATTCAAGCTGGGGCTGATACCCAGACTCCCCCGACGCGCTGGCGCAGCCGGTAAGTCCAAGAATCAGCAACAGAATTGCAGCAGGGAATGCCTTTTTCATGTTCTACTGTCCGATCTTGTTCAGCTTTAGTTTGATGCCCACAAAGACTCCCAAGAAGCTAAACAAAAAGAACACCCAGCCCGAAAGTGCGAAGCCCTGAATGCCAGATAGCAAAACTCCGACGGTGCAGCCAAGGGCCGTGAATGCTCCCCAGCCGAGCATCACTCCACCGAGAAGGGCAGTGGCTCCATTTTTTACATTGATGGATTCGAACTTAAAGCGATTGCCGCTGATTGCCGAGGCAAGTGCTGCCACAAATAGCCCAAGGATTATCCAGCCGTTATTGGTGACGACCTCACCGATAACGCCAATGCAACCTGCCAAGGTGTCCATGCCAGCCAGAGACTCCGGCTTGATGCCGAGCGAACCCGCCAGGTCTTGAGACCAGGAATTCAGCTGTCTTGTCGTGCCCAGCGGCTCAACTCGAAGATAGGCAACAACCCCAACTGATCCGACAATGGTTCCGGTAAGCCAGGGTGACCACCTTTTTCGAACCAGATTTTCACGCAATTGCGCCAGATTAGTTGTTGGTTGTGCAATTCGCTTTTGCTCTTTTGGATCGGAGCGCTTTAGGGCAAAGATGGTGAGGCCCAACAGAACCGCAAGTGTGATCAGAAGCGATCCGGTGTAGCCAAAGTAGTTTGGTAACCAGATTGTTGGCGCATCTTGAATCCCGGCTTCATAGAGGGGGTTCCAGGTAACAAAAGCCACCATGAAACCAATCACTGTCCCGACCAGACCGGTGATTGCTCTGAGGGAGCCTTCTGCTAACCGATAGATGTGTCCCGAGATGCAAGCTCCAGACAAAGCCATACCGATGCCGAACACAAATGCAGCCAGCACCAGTGGCCAACCAACCGGTGCAATGTGAGCTGCTGGTGGCAATGTTCCCTCCGGATTTGGAGTGAAAAGGGCAAACAGGACCGTGTAGCCGATTGATCCAACTGCAAGCGCAGTGTAGATCGAGGTCAAGCCAGAGTTGTAGTTGCGATCAATAGCATCTCGCCAGATGCAGAAAAAACAGAACCTACCTCGTTCAAATGCAACACCCAAGGCCAAACCCATTAGGAGCGACACCGAAGCATCGGATCCAAAGTCTTCCAGCTCACCTATGTAGTTGGCCAAAAGAATCAGCCCAGCTATCAGAGCCAGTGCAACAGCGGAACGGATGCTATCCGCTGTAGTCCAAACCCGCTCCTGGGCGGTTTCGCCCGAGGGCGGGTTTGGCATCACAAATTGTGACATTAGGAAACAGCATTCTCGATTGGAACGTTCTCGGCGTTGCCATACTCTGTCCACGAGCCGTCATAGTTTTTGACATCTTCATAACCAAGAATCTGGGTAAGCGCGAACCATGAAGCACTTGCCAACAGTCCGGTGCCGCAATAGAGAATGACCTCCTTGTCGGCTGTCGCACCAATTGCTTGGTATGCAGCGGCAATCTCTGCCGGTTGAAGGTAGCTAACGTCTTCGTTGAAAAGAGCAAAGGAGAACAAGTTCTCCGCTGAGGCCACGTGGCCATCAAACTTGGCGCCAGAGGTCTCCTCGCCAACGTAGGACTCGAGAGAGCGGTTATCCACAATGATGGAGTTGGTGTCTGGTCCAGCCGAAGCCGTTGCAACCACCTCTTCGATGAAGGCCCTAAGTTCAAGATTTGCTTCGGTTGGCACAAAGTCACCTAGTTCAACAGTTGGTTGTGCGAGGGAGACCTGCTTGCCCTCTGCCTGCCACTTTGACCATCCGCCATCCAAGAGTCGAACATTATTGAAGCCATAAATCTTGAGCACCCAGACTGCCCAAGTCGCAAACAGCTGATGGGTTTCGCCATAGACAATGACCTTTGAATCCTGATTGATTCCTAGCGATGACGTAATTGCTTGGAAGCTTGCTGCGTCGATGATTCCTCTGCTCTCACCGCCGGTGAGACCCGAGTACCAGTCGAGCTTTTGAGCTTCAGGAATGTGGCCGCGCTCGTATAGCCCCTCTTCGTTAGCAATTTGAAGGACCACCAAGTCTGGATCATCAAGGTTTTGCTCTAGCCAGTCGGTTGAAACCAATCCCTCAGTTGTGGTCACGGTGGTAACTCCGGGATCAAATAGAGCAGCCTCTGCTTCAACTTTATTTCCGGACGAATCTGGGCCAGAGCCTGCTTCCGCGCAGCCAACTAGGGACACTGCCAACAGAGAAGCTGCACCGATAGTCGAGAATTTTCTAATGCCTTTGATCATGGATATTCCTGTTCCTCTGTTGGTTGTCTGAATGAGATAAATCAAAGCTAAGGTCTGCTGTCGCAAGGTCAAAGTGAGCGAGTAACAAACGGCAACATTCACCCGTTTTCTTATGACCGCTCTTCACAGCAGTGCCTGTAGTTGTGACTCAAGAGACCGCTCTGTCTACTAAAAACTATACAGGTCTGTCTGCCACTGTCAAGTATGGATATTTCACCGTATCCCCCTGCCGAGGCCAAGGAACTGCTGTTATTGCAGGTGATGGAGAGCGCCGGTAGGTCACTAGCAACAATCACGAAACACCCGTCTGCGATCTACAAAGTTGTCGTTAGCCGGCACGCCACATCTTTGAGTGCAGGTCAGCTCTGCTCTTGTTGTCTTACAGGACAAATTACGGAACCATATGAGCAGTAAACACAACAGTCCCCGGTCTTAGGGGTGACTCTAAAGGAGCAAGAAACACAGATCCAGGCGTGTTGGCACCACTGTGTTGGCATCTCATGAGTTTCTATCTGACCACAGTTGGGGCAGGTTAACTCGCTGAATAGCTCCATCTATACACTCTTTCAAGAGTCAACAATCGCTTACGCGAGAAACACCGCAACCGAGTCACTAGTGTCTGGTGACTCGGTTGATTCGGCGCTTGAGGTTACGACCTTCGGTTCTCAATTGAAAACCGCTCGAGTGGGGTCTTTTTGCGAAGCCGGGGCCACAGTCACGCAACAGGATCTTGAGCAATGGTGCTGCAACAGTCGAAGTGGGGCTTCTACCCAAGCATATTCCAATTCTGCTAGCTAATTAGCGACGCTAGCTTGACTGGGTCATGCCCGGTCCAGTGCTCGTCTCCGGCAACAACGACAGGAGTCCCTTGATAGCCAAGGGCGTCAAACTCACGACGACCTTCAGCATCCTCGCGAATATTTTTGTCAGTAAATTTGACGTGATTTGTAACCAAATATGCCTTAGTTGCCTCGCATGAACTGCAGCCAGGCTGGCTGTAAACAGTAACCATTTTTCTTCCTTCTCTTTCTATTTAGTGATTATCTTTTTTGCAACAAAGGCCATAATTAGGCCGTAAATAACGTGGCCCATTAGGGACAAAAGCGTCGTGGCGTCAAGGGCAAACAGCACCTGACCAAACATCAATGGCATGGCGATTAGCACTCCCATTACCCACCAAGCAACGGCGTAAGCCATGCTCCATAGAACGGTCGCGCCATTGGATTTGAAGGCTACGTTTCCGATAACCAGAATAAAACCAATGCGTGTTGCAATCGACATCATCAAATGAATAACTAGGCCTAAGATTCTCCAAATAGGCCAGCTGTGAGCTTATTTTTGATCGACATTTTTGCTTCCTTTGCTGATAGACAGGTCTGTCTACTGCGTCTACCATACAGACTTGTCTGGTAATGTCAAGCAATGGAAAATAAGTCGATTGTTTCTGCCAAAAACCGCATCCTGAATACGGCCTCCGCTCTGTTTTATAAACGCGGCATAAATAACACTGGAATCGATCGAATTATCGCTGATGCTGGCGTAGCCAAGGCGACCATGTACAACAACTTTGCGAGCAAAGAGGAAATTGTCGTGACTTACTTGCGCAGAATTCGTGAACAATTTGCCGAAGCCCTTGAGCAACTCGACCCAGAAGCGAAGAAGTCCGTTGAAGCACCGTTTTCACTGCTCAAACTGACTTTAGAAAATGGCGAATTCTATGGTTGCCCATTTTCCAATGCACTTGTAGAAATGCCTGAATCCAAGGCGGTTCGTGATGAGGTCGATCTCTACCGTGGACTGATCATGAACTATTTCGCATCCTCAGTAAAGGGTGACCAAAAAAAGGTTTCAAAGTTGATGCTCGTTTATGACGGAGCATTCCTTAATTGCAAACTGAGCCCAAGCGAGGCGTCCGTAGAAAGCGCTATCGAACTAGCAAGATTAATCGCGGGCCCTGGACATTAGGCCATCTAGCCAGTGGTTCTAGGACGCTCTCGAGATACAAACCACTCGGTCATGGCCCCTAGTTCCCATTGCCCTAATGAGCCCAAAGCCCGGTGAGGCGAATACCAAATATATTTAGAAGCCCAAGAAGTTGTGAAGGCTTCTTTGGTTTCAGTGTGCTTGGAGGGACTCGAACCCCCAACCTTCTGATCCGTAGTTATGTTGCAGTACGTCTAAATGGAGGGCCAGTGGCACTGTATCCCAGTATTTTATTGGTCAAGTCACCCTGTGCAGATATGCCCATTCCTGCCCCTTTCCGCCCGTTGAACGGAATCTAAACGGAATGCAGTTGAGAAGCTCCAAGACAACTAGCCACTTATCGGCGAGCTCACTGTTACCAAAAGTTGTTGCCAAGAGCTGACATCACCGACAAATAGAGGAAATGAAGAAACCCAAGATGTCGTGAAAGACATCTTGGGTTTCTTTGCACTTGAAAGAGGTCGAACTTCCGACCGCCTGTTGCGCGGACTGTCTGCCGAAGCTAACTACCTGGTGAGCACCTTCTTTGCTAGCAGTCTCTCTCCGTCAATAAATAGGTCAACTTTGACTTCCAATCCAACTGCGATTGTCTTTCTTTGGAACACCTGGTAGTCCTCGGTGAGAATAGTACTGAACCACTTACCAGCGATCTTCCAAACCAGTGTTTGCCCTTTGTAGCCCTTGGCATAAACAGCAACATAAGTATTGAAGGATCCTGCATTTACTTTTTGGTTTGTAGCAGCCTTGACCTCACCGGCAACAACTTGGGCCACACCTCCAGCCAGCAAAGTCGCGTCATCCGTCGTAAGCGAAATTGTGTAGTCTCCAACGGCTAGGCCCGCAGGCACGGTGACAGTAACGGAGGTTGTGGTCCTGGCAGTGATCGGAGCGACTGTGCCTCCAATTTTTACTTCAGTAATTCGATCCATGTTCGTACCTTTGATCACCAGAGTTGCACCTGCATTGGTGTCTCCAGATACAGGAGTAGCTGTTGGAGGAGCCAAGGCCACAACTTTGGCCACACCTCCGGCCAGCAAAGTCGCTTCATCTGTTGTAAGCGAAATTGTGTAGTCTCCAACGGCTAGGCCCGCAGGCACGGTGACCGTAACGGAGGTTGTGGTCCTGGCAGTGATCGGAGCGACTGTGCCTCCAATTTTTACTTCAGTAATTCGATCCATGTTCGTACCCTTGATCACCAGAGTTGCACCGGCATTGGTTTCTCCGGTGACCGGAGTAACTGTTGGAAGAGTCGTGTCTTCGGCTCTAACAATTGTTAGGCCGTTCCATGTGGTCGCTTCGCCGAAGCCGGTGGCAGCAGAACCAATGTTCGCCACCGCATCAGCACCTACATTGCCGAAGGCTCTGCTGCCAACAGACCCCGGTGCATTGCCCTCAAAGGTCACGGAGGCCAGTGACGTGGCGTTTTCGAACGCTTCTTCGCCGATTGAAGTGACGCTGTCCGGGATGGTTATTGAGGTTAGTGAGGTGGCGCCGGAGAACGCACCTACGCCGATTGAAATGACGCTGTCCGGGATGGTTATTGAGGTTAGTGAGGTGGCGTTTACGAACGCAGCGTCGCCGATTGAAATGACGCTGTCCGGGATGGTTATTGAGGTTAGTGAGGTGGCGTTTACGAACGCAGCGTCGCCGATTGAAGTGAGCACACTGCCGGCCTCAAAGGTCACCGAAGTTAGTGCGGTGGCGTTGGAGAAAGCAAAGTTGCCGATTGAAGTGACGCTGTTCGGGATTATTGCTGTCCCCGCGCAGTCTGTGCTTCCAGTAACCACATTGTCCGTGATTGTGAACGAGCCGCCCGCGCTACAGTCCACAGAACTGATTTCTGCAGCTTGAACAATTGTTAGGCCGTTCCATGTGGTCGCTTCGCCGAAGCCGGTGGCAGCAGAACCAATGTTCGCCACCGCATCATTGCCTACTGAACTGAAGGCGTCAGTGCCAACAGTCGTTGGTGCTTTCCCTTCAAAGGTCACCGAGGTTAGTGAGGTGCAGTTTTTGAACGCTTCTTGTCCGATTGAAGTCACGCTGTTTGGGATGGTTATTGACCCAAGTTTGGTGACGCCGTAGAACGCTTCTTGTCCGATTGACTTCAGCTCACTGCCAGTCTCAAAGGTAACCGAGGTTAGTGAGGTGGCGTTTTTGAACGCATAGTTCCCGATTGAGGTGACGCTGTTTGGGATGGTTATTGACCCGAGTTTGGTGGCGTTTTCGAACGCACGCATGCCGATTGACTTCAGCTCACTGCCAGTCTCAAAGGTAAGCGAGGTTAGTGAGGTGGCTTTGTAGAACGCAAAGTCGCCGATTGAAGTCACGCTGTTTGGGATGATTATTGATCCTAGTTTGGTGACGCCGTAGAACGCAGCTTTTCCGATTGACTTCAGCTCACTGCCAGTCTCAAAGGTAACCGAGGTTAGTGAGGTGGAGTCTTCGAACGCATAGTTCCCGATTGAGGTGACGCTGTTTGGGATGGTTATTGACCCAAGTTTGGTGGCGTTTTCGAACGCACCAGCGCCAATTGATCGTAGAGCACTTCCAGCTGCGAAAGTTACTGTGTTAAGAGACGAGTTGTTGTAGAACGCATAGTTCCCGATTGAGGTGACGCTGTTTGGGATGGTTATCGAATCCAAGTTTGTCCATTCGAACGCACCAGCGCCAATTGATCGTAGAGCACTTCCAGCTGCGAAAGTTACTGTCGCAAGAAAAGGGGACAACATGAACGCCCGGGCTTCGATTGAAGTGACGCGGCCTGGGATGGTTATTGATGTCAACGAATCGGCGCGATAAAACGCACCGGCGCCGATTGATCGTAGAGCACTTCCAGCTGCGAAAGTTACTGTCTTAAGACCCGCGTTGCGGTAGAACGCATATTTTTCGATTGAAGTGACGCTGTTTGGGATGGTTACCGTTACTAACCTCACGGCTCCTGCAAACGCCGATTCTTCGATTGAAGTGACGCTGTTTGGGATGGTTATTGAGGTCAGAAAGATGGCGTCATCGAACGCATTTCTTCCGATCGAAGTGACGGTTTCCGGGATTACTGCCGCCCCTTCGCAACTTGAGTTTCCGGTAACCACATTTTCCGTGACCGTGAACGTGCCTCTTATGCTGCAGTCAATAGGCCCCTGTGCGAAGCCTCTAACAAGCGTTAGGCCCTTCCACGTAGTCCCCGAACCGAACCCTTCGGCACTACCACCAATGTTCACAACTGCATCAGCAGAAACCTGAGAGAAGACTTCAGTGCCAACAGTCCCTGGTGCATTGCCTGCGAAAGTTACTGTTTTAAGAGAAGTTGATCTAGTGAACGCATAGTTCCCGATTGAAGTCACGCTGCTTGGGATGGTTATTGATCGTAGAGCGGTGCGGTCGAAGGCAAACGCGCCAATTGATTTTAGAGAACTTCCAGCTGCAAAAGTTACTGTCTCGAGACCAGCTCGATCGAAGGCAAAGGATTCGATTGTTCTAAGGCTGTTTGGGAAGGTTATTGAGGTTAACGATTTGGCATTTAGGAACGAGGCGATGTTAGTTATGCCGTTCGGGATCTCTGCATGCCCCGCACAACTAGTGCCACGATAGACCCCATCACCGATGATCTCGAACGAGCCGCCGGCTGAGCAGGGCACGATATTAGCAGCCCACGCTGGCGGTGCAACTAGGGTTGCGCCCAGTAAGGCCAGCACAGCGATTAGTGACAATTTCTTCGATTTCAGCAACATAAGAGCTCCCTTTAAGTAACTAATTAATGCGAATTTAGGGCTCAACTGACTGAATAAACAATTAGGTGGAGGTTTACCCCACGTTCAAGGTGCGATTTGTCAAAAAACGGCCGATACTAAAGCTATGTCCCTAGCAAACGTTCTGATAGTCGAAGACGACAGCTACCTGCGCTCTTTGTCTTTGGTCTCCTTTGAATCAGCCGGTTTGCACGTGGTTGTCGCCACATCACGGGCTGGGGAGGCAATTGAAGCGGTAAAGAATGAACTGGTTGATGTGGCTGTGTTGGACCTATACCTAGGTCCTGGCCCCACCGGCATTGACATTGCCGTCTCGCTGCGAGCAATAAACCCGCAGATTGGCCTAATTTTTCTCACCAGCTTTTCAGATCCTCGTCTGTTGGAGTCTCAATCCGAGCTTCCAGCCGGGTCCATATATCTAACAAAATCGAAGATTTCAGGAGTTCGTGAGATAGTGACGGCTATTTTGCGATCCAAGCACGCGCCACTGTCAATCAAACGAGACCAGGTTGACGAACGCACTCTCACGGATAATCAAATGCGTGTCTGGCGCCTAGTTTCCCAAGGTATGAAGAATTCAAAAATTGCCGAAACCCTTGATGTTTCTGAAAGCGCCGTTGAGCACGTAATAAAAAGAATCGCTTCGCAATTAGACATTGAACTGGACCCAACCATCAACCTTCGGGTTCAACTGGTTAGAGAGTTCTCGCATCGCACCGGACAGCAGCTTCCGGAGACACAGTGACCTGGTTATCAATAAGGGTCGACCTAAGCCTTCGAGGCTTCCTGCTATTTGCAATCATGCCGATACTTGCAACGCCTCTTGCCTACGTGCCAAGCGCTGCGGAAATCCCAACCGGCATTGGGTTTGGTGTGTTGCAGGTCGGAGTACTAGGGCTAGTTACCCTCGTTGCGATAAAAATGCTTGCGCTGACCGGTCACCGATTGTCATTAATACAGCTTGCTGTCTTTGGGCTGTTTATCGGCAGCGTTCGGGGGGTTTTGATGGTTATCTTCGACGGACCTTTCGGGCTTGTCGATCCCGTGGATATGGCCAGTCGACTTTTGAGCTCCGCACTATTTACTGGCTTTTGGTTTAGTGCCGCGACCTACCTAGTTCATGAGGGTGCGGCCTTCAATACCAAATATAGGGCACTCAGAAACCAAGTTGCAGCCGGCGCTCCTAGAAATATTGATCCACTTTCACCGGCAACCCCAAACCAGCTGGCAATGGACGAACTCACTCGCGTCCTGCAGTCACTTGGGAAGTTAGTAAATGGACGGGATGCAACCGCAGATAATCTCAGCATGGCGGCTAAGGCCGTTCGCACCGAGTCTGAACAATTCGTCAGGCCGATGAGCCACAAAATCTGGATGGACAGCAGAGTAAGTGCTCCTAAGGCAAGGTTCTCCGAGGTTTCGAAACAGGCAATCATTGACCTGGACTACTCGCTTGGGCGAGTCCTTGCGATCGAGGCCATGTTTTTATTAGGCCTAATTTCTGTCTTTAGCATCGAGCGGGTATTGCTAGCCAGCCTCGTCCTTCCTCTCGTCGCCCTATTTTCGATTGCCTTCCGGCCAAAAAACCAAGATCGAGCTCCTTCCAGGGCCGCACTATTCAACATTGTCTTTCTGGTTGCAATTTCAACCATTCCGATTTTCGTGGACGACCTACTGGTGCAATTGGCTGGCTACACGTCTGCCTTGTTCCCCATGAACCCGTTTACCCTTGTCGCTCCGCTTTGGCTGGGCGTCACGATCGTCTTTGATGCCAGCCTGGCTGTCTTGCGCAAGAGCAGGGTGGCACTTGTTGAGGAACTAGAGAAACAAAATGCTAGCGCTCCCGTGACTGGTGATGAAAATCTTGCAGGATTCATTCACAACTCACTGCAATCCGAATTGACAGTTCTCTCTCTGCAGCTGCAGGCCGCCTCGGAATCCCAAAACCCAACCGACGCCAAGGCTGCCTGGGAACAGCTGGGGGCTTGGATCAACAAGTCTGTCAGCGAAGACTTTGAAAACTCC
Organism: Candidatus Aquiluna sp. IMCC13023; assembly: GCF_000257665.1. Classification (GTDB taxonomy): domain Bacteria; phylum Actinomycetota; class Actinomycetes; order Actinomycetales; family Microbacteriaceae; genus Aquiluna. Next base: position 140,595 of record NZ_AJKR01000002.1, on the reverse strand, counting down.
ACGCTTGACCCGGCGTCAAGAGCCTTTGGTTCAATTGCTGCATGGCGCGGGATAGCTGACGTGGAGATAAACTTCAGCCCCGAGACTTTCAGCCGACACTCGATGGCCCCCTTGCTCGTTCAGGTGATTGAAGAATCAATTTCGAACTCTGTTAGGCACCTGCAAGCCACCAAAATCACATTCCACTTTGCCCCGAGCAATGCCGACCAGCTCATAATCGAAACCAATGGGCGACTGTCTGCGACACCCACTAATGGAATCGGCGCATCTTGGCTAAATTCAATCTCACTCAATCCCCCAGAACTAGTTGAGACTGCGACTGGCACCAGATCGATTATTGATCTTTAGCAAGGCACTGCGCGAACCCAAGTATCGGCATGAAGCCCAAAGCCAAAAACTCACAGCAAAACCTAACGAGAACAAATAACCCAAGATGCCGTGAAGTGCATCCCGAGATTGATTGCGCATGGAGGGCATCGAGCCCCCGCCTTTCTAAGCTGCGACTGCGTGAATAACAAGTTATTCAACAGGGGCTAAACAAGGGTTTTCAGAGAGAGCCTGAGCGAGGACCCTTGATAGCCTTGTGATGTGAACGCGATAGATGTAGTGCGGTGGCAAAACTTGTTCGCCCATCGCGGCTTGAATTGGACGGCAGCACTGAGCCTTGTTTGCACTCTTATAGTGCTCGTGTTGTATGCCGCTGACCCGCGAGAACTTCTTGGGGTGCCCCTGTGGGAGAAACCTCTCAAGTTCCTAATCTCCTCGACTCTCTACTCTGCAACGTTCTCCTGGCTTTATGGCTATGTGGATAAACAACAGAAACTTGCACGTTGGATGGGCAACCTCATTGGCGCGCTGCTGGTTGTGGAATTAGTAGTGATTATTGGGCTTGCAGCCCTTGGCACAACCAGTCACTTCAATGTGTCCACACCCTTTCACATAGTCATGTGGTCAGTGATGGCCACGGCGATTTCGGCTGTTTGGGGGGCCACATTTATCTTGGGAGCTAGCTTGTGGAATGCCCCGAGAATGTCGGCAGACTTACGCCTGGCAGTCCGATGGGCTCTTGGGCTTGGGCTAGCCGGCATGGGTATTGCGTTTACTATGACACCCCCGCAGGCTCAGCAAATCCAACCAGAAACTTGGGCGGGTATTGCGGGGGCCCATACAGTCGGTGCAGCGGATGGCGGCACTGGCCTGCCCTTCTTCGGTTGGTCAACTATCGCGGGAGACCTGCGCGTCTCACATTTCCTAGGATTACATGCTTTGCAGGTACTGCCTGCCTTCGCTCTTATTGTTTCGGTTGCAATAGCAAGCCAGTATGCGCGTCTAGCGATCATTACTGGGCTTGGAATGAGTTACGGTCTTTTCATTGCATTCACTTACGTGCAGGCACTCATGGGTCAAAGCATTGTGCACGTGTCGACTATCGCCGGATTGGTGTTGTCTTTAATTGTTGGCTTACTTGTCTCGGCCCTATCCCAAAGAGTCCGTAGCAATAGCCACAAGCGAAGGCTGTCGCTCCCAGAAATGAAGAAGCCCAAGAAGTTGTGAAGGCTTCTTGGGTTTCAGTGCGCTTGGAGGGACTCGAACCCCCAACCTTCTGATCCGTAGTCAGATGCTCTATCCGTTGAGCCACAAGCGCTGGTAAGTTCCAAAGTCTAACTTATTTCGGGGAAGAAAAACACGGGCGTTTCAGTTCATCAGTGGATAAATGGAAAAGCAATCGCCTCAACCATCTAACTTTGTCAGCACTAGATAAGGAGAAACTGGTTCCATGAAACTTCTTGGTTTGCTACTAGTTGCCGGCCTTCTAACCGGTTGCACAGCCGTCGATACCAGCGACCCTATTTCGAGCACCCAAAGCCAACCAGTCGAGGTTGCGACAGAGTCACCGTCTGAGGTCACTGAAGAATCAGAGACTGAGCTCGATGCAGAAGAAGCTGAAACTTCGATGCTGGAAACAGAAACTGAGCCGGAAGAAAGCGCGCCAGCTACCACTCAGTCAGTGCAGCCATCCGCTACCAAAGCTCCGCCAGCAACCCAAAAAGCCGAACCGGTTGAAACTCAAGCCCCCTCACAAACCCAAGACCCGGCTCCTGCCCCAGAGCCGGAGCCAGTCGAATCCAAGTATTCAATGGCGAACATTGCAAAGAACAACTCGACCTCGAGTTGCTGGGCTGCTATCTCAGGCAAGGCATATGACCTAACCGCCTGGATCTCAAGGCATCCGGGCGGTGCTGGGGCAATTATGAGCATTTGCGGTACAGATGCCACATCCGTTTTTCAGGGTAGGCATGGAGGGCAGTCAGGCCCTGCCTCGTCGCTTTCTGCCTACCTACTGGGTGATGTCGACAGCTAATTCGATTATTGATTAGATAACCGCGCCAAGAATTACTTCAGGATTCGCCCCGCACAGTTTTTTGTCAGGGCATACAGAAAGCCCCGGTGTTTACACCGGGGCTTTCTGGTTTAGCAACCTATAGAAGGTTCGGTACTGTCTCGGCTACGGCTGTTGGTGAGAAGCCCCACTTTTCAGCAATTTCGCCCAAAACGCCAGACTCACGAAGTGTGTCTAGGTTGTCGTTTATGGCTTCTTGTAGTCCAGGGTTGTTTAGGTTCACAGGGAAGTTAGTCTGCCCTGGCTTGGTGGTTGAGACAACGCGGTCATCTGGAGCTGGAACATTGAATACGGCACCCTCAACAGGTGTGTTCGTCAATGCGGCCTGTCCAGATGGGAAGGTGTCTACTACGACGCTGATGCGACCGCTTGCAAGGTCAGCATAAAGAGCCTGAGTGGTCTCGAAGAGCCCTGGGCCTTTGTCGGGAACTAGCAACCCAACTAACGCTGCGGGTCGAGAGCCTGCGGTTGCAAAAGAGTGCAAAGAAAACGAGAACACGAATTGACAGTTAGTGCCTTAAATAGAAATTGAGAGGCCGGGGCCTCCCAATTTCTAAATCGGATTTGTTGCGAAGTTTCGCTTCGCCTACCAGGTGATGGTGCCGGTCTTTTCATCCACATTCGCACCCAGGGTGATGTAACCATCCTTCGAGAAGATGTTTCCCCCAAACTTGGAGCCTGCACCCAGTGTCGCGTAGCTAGTCGCCATTATATTTCCGTACAGGTCTGCTCCTGCTCCCGCGGAAAAGTAACTCCCCGTGACGAAGAAGACGTTTTCGGCTAGCGCTCCATCCGCGAGAACTACCGATCCACCTGCAGAAGCAGAGATGTACTTTGGGGTTCTAATAATGAAAGTTCCATTGCCAGAAAGTGTCAGCGTCCCACTCAGAGTAAAGAATGTCTCAGAAGTGTAAACGAAGGTACCATTTTCGTTGACAGACAGGGTCTTGGCTCCAAGCTCCCTGTCGGTTGTTTCCTCATCGGCCGGTAGAGCCTTGAGCTCTGCCAGTTCTTCAGTGGAATTGTCCATTTGTATTGTGTACGAACTCAAATTGATGTCGTCGGCGTCGGCGTTGCCCATTGCAATGGTGTCTGCACCACGAAGTGGCGGATGAACGCCACTTGTGCCGGCACCCAAAACTATCGCCGATCCTGCTATGAACGTTCCAGAGACATGAGTTCCGGCTCCAGTAGTTATTGCGTCACCAGCAAAAAGACTTCCTGTGACCGAAGTACCGGCACCAGTGGTTATTGCGTCGTTAGCATAAAGATTTCCCTCGACCGTAGTACCGGCTCCAGTGGTTACTGCTCCTCCAGCACCGATATCGCCGGAGAGACCATTTAGGGCTCCGGTCGTAATGCCACCGCCTGCAAGCAGCGAGAAGGTGTTCGTTGCTTCGGCAGAGGCCGACAGCCCTGCGCTCGCTAGAATCCCAACGCTCGCTAGAACTCCGATCAGCGATCTATTTCTTTTTTTCATTTCATGCCTCTCGTTCTCAAATTTTTTGTCAAATCAACAGCCAACATATGAAGCTGTTATTTGCTTCTTATGAAGGACCCTAGTTCAAGCCAAGCCCCGAGGGCGAAATCCACTCCCCAAAGACCGGTCATTGTATATATGCGGGTGTCCAATCGCTGCTTTTTGCGAGGAGACCTGTAATTATTCGGTACTTATCGATACTGTCTCTAAAGAGTCAAATATACTGTCTCTAAAGAGTCAAATGAGGGGAGGCCCAGCCCATTTAGTACTTTGGTTCTTTCTCTAACATGCAACTGGCGGAGACGGAGGGATTCGAACCCTCGAGGGGATTTTGGTCCCCTACCCACTTAGCAGGCGGGCGCACTAGACCGGGCTATGCGACGTCTCCATTTGCTAGCAAAGCTTACAAGATACTGGTCACTATCCCAAACTTGAGGTCAGGCTAGTTAGAGCAGCTAGTTGTTGCGGCGTTGGTTCCCTTTACCCAGTCTGGTAGATCAGTGGTTGATGTTCCATCAACCGGCTGCTCGGTGCCGTCTGGGTTAGTGGTCGGTGTTGGAGTTTGAGTTGCAGATGGAGTTGCAGTGGCCGTGGCTGGGTCTTCAGCAATCACCGCACCCGTGCCTGGATTGGCTTCTGCTAACACAAGCGGCTGGTCACTCTTTATTAGGTTAAAGAGCTCTTGAGCGCGCTCGGGAGAGGCTGCAACCCTGCCTGCGTATTCGCCTTCTAGGTCATAAACCGGAAGTTGAATAAAAGTTATTTTGTCTAGGTCGACGTTGTTGACCTGCCTGGCAAGCCCGTAGATAACTCCAAGGTCGGTCAGGCTGTTGGAAAGCGTCATGTTTGAAAGAGCGGCAGTTCCAAGCTGGAACATTTTAAACGGGTTAGCAAGTGCGCCTTCGTCTTTGAGCTTTCTGATCATTGAGGTCAGAAAAACCTGCTGGTTTGAAATTCTGGACAAATCAGAGCCATCACCAACGCCGTGACGGGTTCGAAGGAATGCTAAGGCCTCATCACCAATAAGCGTGTGATCGCCAGCCTCTAGATAGAGATCCGTATAGCTGTCATCGATTGTGTTCGCGACGCAAACATCCACCCCACCGATTGCTTGGCTCATTGCAATTACACCCTTGAAATCAATCATTGCCAAATACGGAATCGCGACTCCGGTTAGCTCTTGAACAGCAAGCAACGTGCAGGCAGGGCCCGCCTTGGTCATTGTGGAATTGATTTGAGTAAATTCCTTGGCCGGGAAAGCTTCTCCGCCTTTTGGATCTGGGCACTCTGGAACCGAGACCATTAGGTCTCTCGGGATGCTCATGGCAACAGCATTTTTACGGTCTTGGGAAATGTGAACCAAAATTATGACGTCCGCGAGCGCCGATCCAACTGGCCCGTAGGAAGTTGAGCCCTGATCAACCCTGGTGTCAGAGCCAATCACAAGCATATTAATCGGACCGTTTATGTCGGCTGGGGTTGGAAGATCGAAGCTACTGCCGTCCGTTGAGTAAACCTCAATGCCCGAAGCGCTTAGCTGACCGGTTATGTAGAAATAGCCGCCAGCTACCGTTGCCACCGTCCCCGAAATCAGGGCAATCAATACCCAGACAATGGCCTTTAGCCAGCCACGTCTCTTGGGTTTTGAGTCCTCTAGGAACTCGTAATCGGAATCAGTCACTTAGGTCTTTTCCAGAAGGTCTTGTTTACAGCTCCGAGACTACTCGAATCACGAGGATGCTCGCCGAAATTCCAATCAAATTCACATCTATCCCGCTACCTGGTTGTGCTCTGATTTTCTGGGTAAACAAAAAAGCCAGTGTCAACAAGAGTTGAGACTGGCTTCTAAGCTTTCATGGCGGAGGCCGTGGGATTCGAACCCACGAGACATTTCTGCCCACTGGTTTTCAAGACCAGCTCCATCGGCCGCTCGGACAGGCCTCCGCGGAAGAGTTTAGCGGTTATTGAATAAACTCAAGTCCCTCGAGCGACATCAGCACTTGAGCGACCCCGTCTTCAGTAACGGAGGCCGTGACTGCACTTGCAGCCATCTTTACTTCTTCCGGCGCCTGACCCATTGCAAAAGCATGGCCCCCGAGACTCTGGGCCCACTGGAACATTTCAATGTCGTTCCTGCCATCACCAATGACAGCAACACGATTAGAGGTGTGGTTGTAGTTGTCTCTTAGCTGGTTCAGAGCGTGACCTTTGTCAATGCCCTTTGGGGCAATGTCTAACCAAGCCGTGTAACCAATGGCGTAGCTCACGGACTGCAAGCCAACCTCGTCCATGATCTTTAGAAACTGATCGACGTCGTGATCCGGTGACAATACAACGACTCGGCTAACTGGGTGGTGAAGGAGCTCTTCCAGGGGAGTTTCAACGTTCTGGTCCCCAAGCGCATAGCTTGGGAAGGGTTTATTAAACCGATAACCACCGTCTAGGTCCTCCACAGCGAAGTGCGCATTCGGAACAGTGTCAATGAGCCTTGCTAGAACATCTGCCGGATCAAAAGTCTTTATATCGTGGATTGAAAAGCCCTTGGGGTGAGCAGCATCGAGCTTGATAGTCACTGCCCCGTTAGAACAGACCGCGTGCCCGGTGTCGATACCCAACTGCTTGATAACCGGGTAGGCGTTTGATGCCGCTCTGCCGGTTGCGACAAAGACATGGTGACCTAAATCGCGTACTCGGTTTATTTGAGCAAGCACACTCTCTGAGAGGTAACCGTCATCGTGAACCAGGGTGCCGTCTATGTCAATGCCGATCAACCATTTGTTATCTTCAGCCATCTAGTTCTTAGTCCCAATCTTCTCAACGCCACCGAGATACCCGCGAAGCGCAGCTGGGATCAAAACTGATCCGTCCGCCTGCTGGTGGTTCTCCAGGATTGCAACCAACCATCTGGTAGTTGCAAGAGTGCCGTTCAGCGTCGCTGCGACGGCTGGTTTGCCGTCTTGATCGCGGTAGCGAGTGTTTAGTCTTCTGGCTTGATAGGTCGTGCAGTTTGAAGTTGAAGTCAATTCGCGGTAGCCGCCTTGGGTTGGAACCCAAGCCTCTATGTCGTACTTCCTTGCCGCGCTTGAACCAAGATCTCCGGCTGCCACATCAATAACCCGATAGGGCAATTCACATTTCTGAAGCATCTGCTCTTGCCACTCGAGTAACTTAGCGTGCTCGGCTTCAGCGTCTTCGGGTTTGCAGTAAGAGAACATTTCAAGCTTGTTGAACTGGTGTACCCGAAGAATGCCTCGGGTGTCCTTGCCGTGGCTCCCAGCTTCCCTGCGGTAACAAGTCGACCAGCCGGCATAGCGCATCGGAGTTGTTAGATCGTCAAGGATCTCGCCGCTGTGATAACCGGCAAGGGCAACTTCGCTTGTGCCAGTTAGATACAAATCATCGGCGGGAAGGTAGTAAACCTCGGCGGAATGCTCTCCCAAAAAGCCAGTGCCCTGCATGATCTCGGGCTTTACCAAAGTCGGAGTTATCAAAGCGGTGAAGCCAGCTTCGCTGGCTTGATCAAGGGCGAGCTGCATCAGAGCAAGTTCTAGCCTTGCTCCAAGGCCCTTCAAAAAATAGAACCTGGAGCCAGAAACCTTGGCGCCGCGCTCGATGTCTATGACATCTAGTGATTCGCCAAGAGAAACGTGGTCCTTCGCTTCAAAAGAGAACTCGGGCTTCTTGCCAACCTCTTTGATAACCACAAAGTTTTCTTCGGATCCAGCTGGTACACCTTCAAGAACAACATTCTCGATTTTGTGAAGAACGACCATTAGCTCCTGGTCGGCAAAGTTTGCCTCAGCCTCAAGTTTTTTCACATCGCTAGACATCTCTTGGGCCTGAGCGACTAGCTCTGCCTTTTCTTCCTTGGGGGCTTGAGCAACTAGCTTGCCGTGGGCATTCTGCTTTGCCCTCATAGCTTCGAACTGCTGCAGCGCAACTTTTTTCTGTTCCGCAAGCTTCGCGGCTAAATCAACGAGAGCCTCATCGGCGCCTCGAGCAGCCTGAGAATCCCTAATTGCCTGAGGGTTTTCCCGAAGTAAGTTGATGTCAATCACGGGTTCAAGCCTACCTGCTAGCTAAGCGTTGCTTGGGATTAGCGGGTGTCCCGAAGCTTTTGAAGCCAGGTTTGGGCCGACTGGTAATCCGGGTTTGCGTTATTGCCGAGGTGAACAGAGTCGGAGTGGTCCGCTCTTGGATAAGAACCTAGAAAAACGACCTTGGGGCTGAACCTGTGTAGGCCCATCAAGGCCTCACCGATTGCCTCGTCATCCAAGTGACCCTCAACATCGATGTTGAAGCGATACCTGCCGAAGCGATCGCCAACTGGCCTGGACTCAATTCTTGAAAGGTTGATACCCCTGGCCGCGAACTGCTCAAGCATTTCTAGTAGCCCACCGGGACGATCATCCGGCAGCTCAACCACAACGCTGGTTTTGTCCTGGCCAGTCTTTGCTGGAGGCGTTCCAGCTTTACCGATTTCGTAGAACCTGGTCTGAGCATCTTGGTTTTCGCCGATGTCGCTCGCGATTATCTCGAGGCCGTAAATGTCAGCAGCCCCCGTTGCTGCGATTACGGCGTGAGCGGTTGAGCCGTCGGCCAGCGCTTTAGCAGCAGCTGCGGTTGATGCAGCCGGTATGTGGGTGTGGGACTTCAGATTTTGGCTCAGCCACTTCCTGGATTGGGCGTACGCAACCGGATGGGTGAGTATTTCTTGAATGTCCGCAATGACAGTTCCTGACCTAACCATCAGGTCAAATTTCACGGGAACCAAGTACTCACCGTAGATCTGAGCCCCCACAATTGTCGCAAGAGCATCGCTGGTGGCACTGACGCCGCCCTCGAGTGAGTTCTCAATTGGTGCTACTGCTCGATCTGCTGACCCTGCCAAAACAGCGTCGATCGCCTCGGTAACACTTGCCATCGGAACCAGTTCAGCACTGGCTGCCCCGGGCAGCATCTTTGCCGCCATCTCGGTGAATGTTCCGGCTGGTCCCAGGTACGCAATCTTGGTGTCTTTAGACATGCTTCAAGATTAGGGCAGGCAAGAAACCTCCGATAGCAATACGATGCGTTTATGAATAAAAGAGGTGATGTTCAAAGACTGCGGGGCGTGCTTCGATTGGGCGCTCTAGTCTTCGCAATTAGTTCTCTGGTGCTGTTCTTGGCACCGCGTGTGTTCACTGATCTTCTTGGAATGCCCGGATCTTTGAACCTCGATTGGTCGATGCAGCTATCTGGCGTGACAATACTCACCCTCGGGGGTTTGATGTTTGTAATCGCTCAGGCGGGAAGCACCAATGGTGTTTTATGGGCTGCCAGGGTCATGATGGTTGGAGCTTTTGGGTTGGGTGTCATGACACTCTTGATTCCAACCGGCGTTACCTGGTTCGTAATTCTCTACGCACTAATAGGTTTTGGGTTTTCTTCTGCATACCTGGTGTTCCTGGCAAGGCGTAACCCCCAGATTGGTTGAGCATCAATCGATCTTGGATTCAACAACTTCCTCGGGGTAAAACTCAGCGGCTGGCAAAGACCAGAACTCTTCAAGAGTATGTATTCCGTTTTTGGAATACTCAGTAGCTAACTCTTCGCCCACGAATCGCAGATGCCAAGGTTCGTAGCTGTACCCGGTGATAGCTGTCGTTTCTTCTTCGTAGCGAACAATGAAACCAAAGCGCCAGGAGTTGGCGGCTACCCACTTACCTCCAACAGTTTCTCCAAAGCAGGTCATTATTGCGCAGCCCTGAGCCGGCACAGAAACATCAACCGCCAAGCCGGTTTGGTGCTCTGAGTGACCGGCCTTTGCGCTTCTCACAAGTGCTCCCGCCAAACCGTACTGACGGGTCTTTGATTCAAACAGTTCTACTTGATAGTCATAGGTTCGATAAGCGGAGTTCACAAACAGCTGACCGTAGCCTTCGGCGTGCATTTGCTCTGCCATCAGGACAAGCGCATGGGCCGCCGAAGGAGCCAACACCAATTCTCTTGAGTTGTCTAAAGACTCACTGGAGGGCATGGCGGTCAGGCTCGGAGGCGCAAAGTCGATCGGGTCTAGTGCCCGTAGTTTGTTCACAACCACCAAAGGCTGGTTAGCCGAATCAATCGTTAGCCGCGGGTAGATGTAATCGGTTAGCCCAAGAGTTGGAGGCACTAGGCCTTCGGCAGCATTGATTGTGATTTGCTCGTTGACCATTTCAAGCTTTGGGCTTGCAAAACTGCCAGATTGAACGACTAAACCAACGCCCACAATTGATAAAAGAACCGGAGGCCCAAAAATAAATAGGGGACTCCGTTTCAGAGGCGTAGACTTGGGCATCTCTAAACCCTAAATCCAGGAGAACAATTGGCCACGAACACCTCTCGGGATGCCGCAAAAAAGGCAGCCCAATCTGGCACCATGACTCCTAGGCAAATTTGGATAGTTCTTATCGGGCTAATGTCCGGAATGTTTTTGGCAGCCCTTGACCAATCTGTGGTTGGTGCCGCGATGCGGACGATCGCCGATGATCTTTCTGGTCTTTCGCTTCAAGCCTGGGCAACCACGGCCTACCTAATAACCTCAACCGTCACTACCCCCATCTATGGCAAACTCGGCGACATTTTCGGTCGAAGGCCCTTGTTCATGATTGCGATCGTGATCTTCATCGTTGGTTCGGTTACCGCCGGCTTTGCAACCTCAATGGCTGAACTAGCAGGTTTCCGCGCGCTTCAGGGAATGGGTGCTGGAGGGCTGTTCTCGCTTGCTCTCACAATCGTCGCCGACATTGTTCCGCCAAAAGAAAGAGCAAAGTACCAGGGCATGTTCCTGGCAGTCTTTGGCACTTCTTCTGTGCTGGGCCCGGTTGTTGGTGGAGCACTTGCAGGAGCCGGAGAGATTCTATTTATTGACGGCTGGCGCTGGATTTTCTTGATGAACATTCCAATTGGTGCCGTCTCACTATTCATGGTTGTGACGTTCCTACACATCCCGCATAACCCAAGACCTCAGAAGATCGACTGGTGGGGGGCGGTGACAATCGTGTTGGCGGTCGTCCCATTCTTGCTGATCGCCGAGCAGGGTCGCGAGTGGGGCTGGTCTAGCCCGATGGCGATAGCAATGTATGTCACTGGAGTCTTTGGCATCGTCAGTTTCATACTGATTGAAAAGAAGATGGGTTCAGCTGCGCTAATCCCTCTTTATCTATTCAAGGAGCCAACCTTCGCAAGAACCCAGATCCTCGGTTTCATTATTGGTGTTGGAATGTTCGGTGGAATGATTGTGCTGCCCTTGATAATTCAGGTTGTCTACGGTGCAAGCCCAACTGAAGCCGGCTTCTTGATGCTCCCAATGGTTGCCGGAATGATGACCGCAACTATTAGTTCCGGACGAATTACCTCTAAAACCGGCAAGTACCGGATCTTCTTCAACACCGGAACCGCCGTGTTGTTCTTGGGATACCTGTTCATGCTTTTGATGATGGATGCCTCAACCCCAATTTGGGTTATCTCAATAGGTATGGTGATGATCGGCCTCGGCCTCGGTCAGCTGATGCAGACCACAATGGTTGCGAGCCAGAATTCGGTTGCCGCAAGAGACATTGGTGTTGCTACAAGTTCAGCAACTTTCTTTAGGCAAATGGGTGGCACCTTCGGTGTCGCGGTGTTTATGTCAATCCTGTTTGGTCAGGTTGGAGACAAAATCACCACCGCCTTCAGGCGCACGGACGTTCGTGAAGGAATCGCTAGCGCGACTAGCGACCCTCAGGTATTGGCAGACCCAAACAACGATGCGATTATCGACATCCTCCAGAGTGGACCATCTGGCGCGAGCCAGATAACACTTGATTCGTCCTTCTTGATAGGTGCGGATGACAGGCTGACGCTGCCCTTCAGAATCGGCTTTGTTGAGTCATCGCTCACTGTGTTCTTGGTTGCAATCTTCTTTGTCGGGGCAGCCTTTGTTATTAGCTGGTTTATCAAGGAGGTGCCGCTCCGCGAAAAGAGCGCCTCGCAAGAAGTTGCAGATGCGGCCGGCTCGACCAAGTAGCTTTATCGGTTAGGCTTTTCTTGTAACACCACGGGAGTTCGGTAAACCGGACTGAGAGGAAGACTAGAAATAGAGTCTTCGACCGTCAAACCTGATCTGGGTAATGCCAGCGTAGGTAGAGACCTCTAACCCGTGCCTACTTAACACCAAAAGGCACGAAAAATGAAAAAACTAGCAATAGTAGCAATCAGCGCTTTAGCCCTAACCGGTTGCAGCGCTCAAGACATAACCCTTGTTCGCCTCGCAGCCCATGACTCTTTTGTCATTAGCGATGAGCTCGTGGCCGAGTTCGAGAGCGAAACCGGATACGAACTAGAGATAATCAGGCTCGGTGACACCGGGTCACTAACAAACCAACTAGTGCTAACTACCAACGCGCCTGTTGCAGACGCGTTCTTTGGCATTGATAACACCTTCGCTGGGGTGGCTACCGACAACAACATTGTTGCCGGTGAAATGCAAGCAATCGACTACTCGGATGTTTGCTTCAACTATGACCTCGACTGGTTTGCCGAGAGTTCAATTGCCCCTCCGACTTCTTGGCGTGAACTAGGTCAAGAGCAATACAAGAGTCTTGTCGTTGTGACCAACCCAAACTTCTCTTCTCCAGGGCTAGCATTTCTGGCAACCACACACGCCGGCTTTGACACCAGCGCTGAGGTCTTTGCTTACTGGCGCTCACTAAGAGACAACGATCTCAAGGTGGCTGGTAGCTGGGAAGATGCCTACTTCGTTGATTTCACCAGATACGGTGGTGACCGACCGATTGTCCTGAGCTACGCATCGTCGCCCTCAGCCGAAGTTAAAGAAGACGGCACCCCGGGCTCAGCTGCACTTAGAACCGAATGCTTCAGGCAGATTGAATACGCCGGTGTCCTAAACAATGCCGACAACAACCCTGGCGCCAAGGCAATTGTCGACTTCCTGCTTGGCGATAGCTTCCAGGCTTCGGTTCCGGAAAACATGTATGTCTATCCAATTAACGAAGCCATCGAGGTTCCAGAAGCTTGGGCAAAGTTTGCTCAGCCTGCAGATAGCTTGCTGGGTGAGGGCTTAGACATAAATGCAAATCGTGACCAGTGGTTGACCGATTGGTCGGACGTATTTGACAACTAACTTGGAACTGTTTGCAACCACCGCACTGATTGCACTATTCAGTTCGGTGGTTGCAACAATCCTGGGTTATCCAATCGGGAACTGGCTAGCAGGCACGGGCCGCAGGACAAGGCAACTTGTTTCATCGTTTTTGCTCGTTCCATTTTTGCTGCCGCCGTTTCTAATTGGCATCACGCTTCTACCCCTTCAGCCCAATACCTTCAATTCCGTTACTGGAATACTTTGGATCATTGGAGCTCATGTTTTGATGAACGCGGGATTCATGGCAAGGGTTGTTTCGGCAAATCAAGTACCCGCCGACCAACTCGAGGCCGCATCTCTTGATGGGGCAAGTAGTGTCAGAAAGCGTTTTGCCATCGAACTACCGCAGCAGCTTGCCGGGATGCTATCCGCGGGTTTGTTGGTCGCCCTCTACAGCGCAACAAGTTACGGGCTTGTGCTGACACTGGGCGCAGGCAAAGTCGACACCCTGGAAACCGAAATAGCGACTGCGGCACTAAGAGACCTGGACCTGAACTTCGCACTCACTCTTGCGCTATTACAAACAGCACTGACTCTTTGCTTTTTCTATCTAGCAAGATCAATCGGTGCAGAGCCGGCTCCACTATTTGGTGAGCAGGAAACTGCCTCGACCGGATCCAAGCTTGGTGGCTTACTAGGAGCACTGCTGTTAGCGGCAATCGTGATTGTGTTTGCAGGGGTTTTCGTGAGAGCCATAACTTACGGGCCCGGGCTAGTTGAGAATTTTGCAAACCTTGCCGGTCGAGGTAGCAGGAAGCTTTTGAATATTTCAATTGCCGAGGCAGCACTGAACAGTCTTCGAAACTTGATAGTTGCGGCATTGATTGCGCTACCAGTTGCTTGGTTTGCCGCAGGCCGAAAGCGAACCAGCTACTTGGTTTTGCTGCCGATCGGTATTTCACCAGTCGTCTTCGGTTTGGTTTTTTTGATTCTGAGCGGTTACCTACCCTCTGCACTAAGTGGCACTTGGCTACTGGTCCCCATTGTTCAAAGCCTGTTCCTAATTCCTCTTAGTTATCAGGTACTGAGACCGGCGAGGCAATCAGTCTCCATGGAGATTAGGGATGCTGCCCAACTGGACGGAGCCTTTGGTTGGCGGATGTTCTCTGAAGTCGAGGGGCCACTTATTCGAAAGCCACTCAGTGTTGCTGCAGCTTTTGTTGCCCTGGGCTCGCTCGGTGAATTTGGGGCGGCGAGCTTTCTTGCCTACGGATCACAAGCGACATTACCGCTTGTTATGTTCAGATTGATTTCAAGGCCGGGGGCAGAAAACTTGGGAATGGCGATGGCTGCCGCGAGCCTATTTATTGCCGTTGCCCTTGTAGTCGTCTGGGTTATTTCACTTGAAGGACGTACTCAACGCCAAGGGCATTGAGTCGGCTAGTGATTACTTCAATCGACTCTGGGTTTTGATCCACCACGACAAAGTTTCTTTTCAATTCAAAAGCCGCTTGAGCGGTAGTCCCAGAACCTGCAAAAAAATCGAGCACCCGATCGCCCGGTCTTGAGCTGGCACTAATTATTCTCCTGAGAATGCCGAGTGGCTTTTGAGTTGGGTAGCCAGTCTTCTCTTTTCCCGTGGGAGAGACGATCGTGTGCCACCAGACATCGGTGGGGAGCTTCCCCCGAGCAACCTTCTCTGGAGTCACTAGACCGGGAGCCATGTATGGCTCACGATCAACGGTGGCGCTATCAAAAAAGTACTTGGTTGGGTTTTTCACATAAACCAAAATGGTGTCGTGTTTTGCCGGCCACCTGCTCTTTGACTTTCCGCCGTAGTCGTAGGCCCAGATGATTTCATTGAGAAAGCACTCTCTGCCAAATAGTGCATCCATCAAAACTTTTGCGTAGTGGGCCTCTCGATAGTCAAGATGCAGATAGATCGTTCCTGTTTCATTGAGTAACCGATAAGCCTCTATGAGCCTGGGTTCTAGAAATGCCCAGTAGTCAGCAAAGTCATCATCGTAAGACAGAACCGATTTGACTACCTGCTCGTATCTCTTGCCCTGAAACCCTAGGTTCCCGGTCATACTCGAGATAGAGCTGCGGTTCGTCCTTACCTGAGAGCGCCCCGTGTTGAAGGGAGGGTCGATGTAAATCAGTTGAAAGGATTCATCCGCCATAGATTTAAGTGCGGCGAGGTTCTCCCCATTGATAACCTCGTTAATAGCCATAAGAAGAAAGATTAACATCATGAGCACACAGGTAGTGCACGATAGCGATAACCACCGCTTTGAAATTTTCTTGGATTCTTCTCGAGTCGGGCTGATGGACTACGTAATCAATGACGACGAGATCCACTTGGTCCACACCGAAGTGAACCCAGAACATCAAGGTAAAAACCTAGCTGCCATTTTGGTTCGCGAATCGCTTCAAGAACTTAGAGAAGCTGGAGACAAAAAAGTTGTTCCGGTCTGTTCCTACGTGGTCAAGTACATGGAGAAACATCCCGAGACCCACGACCTACTAAAGGGAACCATCGAAGAAGCAGTTGCTTCTTGCCGGTGGCCGGGAGCTAACTAGTCCCAAGTGCTGGGAGCTGGTTCTTTACCCTTGGGTAATGCTGTGTCCTTCGCCCATCTGGCGATCCACTTTGGTAACTCGGGTCGATCTCCGGGCCAGCCACCGGAACCATCCATGACTTCCTGCGGGGTTAAAGTGCCCCAAGAGCGCTTCAGGAACCTTCCGCGCATAATCGCCTTGGCATAGATCTCACCGTTTCGAACAAATCGCTGTTCGATGTAGACCGCGATGTCGTCCCAACCGACCACTTTGGTTTCTAGGTCGAACTTCTGCCAGGGCTCAAGAGACTTTCGGTAACTGATGGTTGAGTTGACAACTATCGGGTACCAACCTTTTTTGTTCCAAATCTGCCAAATGCCAGTTCTTAGCCCCTGGTCGTATCGACCAAGGTCCATAAGCGTCAAAAATACGCCGTTGTTCATGTGGTTATAGACATCTAGGTCAGTTGGCATCACTCGAAGACTTACCGACGAAACTTCGTCGATGGTCACCTTTGATCTGCGGCGCCAAGTCAGCTTGATGAAGAGGATTCGAAACCAGAGCTTCACCAGATAACCACTCGGTCTTCTGGTGCAAGCCACATTGCGTCTAATTCAGTGGTCTGGAATGTCTGGTGGAAGATGTCCAAGTTTTTGACAACTTGGTTACACCTGAATTCGGCCGGTGAGTGTGGGTCGGTCGCCAAACGCTGAATGGCAATTTCATCGCGGCTGATACCTCGCCAGCACTGAGCCCAAGAGAAAAGGAATCTTTCTGCCGCAGTCACGCCGTCGATGGTCGGTGGTTCTTTGCCATCGAGTGATATTAGGTATGCCTTCCACGCAATACCAAGACCGCCCAAGTCTCCGATATTCTCACCGATGGTGAGCTCGCCGTTTACCTTGTTGCTGTCATCAAGCTGAATCGGACTCAGCTCGTTGTACTGATCGATGAGAGATTTAGTTCGCTGCTCAAAGGCCTTTAGGTCCGTATCGGTCCACCAGGAAACCAACTTCCCGTCTCCGTCGTACTTCGCACCTTGGTCATCAAAGCCGTGCCCGATTTCGTGACCAATTACGGCCCCGATTCCGCCGAAGTTCATGGCGTCGTCGGTCTCTTCGGAGAAAAACGGTGGCTGCAAAATTGCTGCCGGGAAGACGATTTCATTCAGACCAGGGTTGTAATAAGCGTTCACGGTCTGAGGCGTCATGTGCCACTCGTCGCGATCGATTGGCGATCCAATTTTCTTGACCTGGAAATCAAACTCCCACGCAGAAACATTTTGAATATTTTGCAAAAGGTCTTCGCGCGAGATAGCGATGCTCGAATAATCGTGCCATTTGACCGGATACCCGATCTTCGGAGTGAACTTCGACAGCTTCTCTTGTGCCTTTTCTTTTGTGGCGTCAGTCATCCACTCGAGCTTGTCGATGCTTTGTCGATAGGCCTCAATCAGGTGAGCCACCAAAGTGTCCATTTGGGACTTCGAGCTTGCTGGAAAGTGCTTGTCAACATAAATCTGACCGACAGCTTCGCCAAGGCTCCCCTCGACCAAGCTGACCGCGCGCTTCCATCGCGAACGATTTACTGGCTGGCCGGTTAGCTTTGTCCCATAGAAGCCGAAGCGCTCGGCCACAAAATCGCCGGAGAGATAAGGAGCGTGTGCTCTGATGTAAACCCAGCTCAGCCATGCCTTTAGAGCATCTAGGTTTTTAGCTGTCAACACGTCGACGAGGCCCTCGAAGAAGGAAGGCATCATAACTACATTCCATTCCAGGAATAAATCGGTTAGACCTAGGCCCGAAAGGTATTCGTCCCAGTGAATACTCGGTGCGAGAGTTTTTAGTTCTGCAAAGGTTTTGAGATTGTAAGTTTTTTCAGCGTCTCTTGATTCAACACGGCTCCAGTGCTTGGATGCAATCTTGGTTTCGAGCTCCAAGATCTGATCCGATTTGGATTCAGCCTCTGCCGAACTCAAGCCAGCCAAAACCAACATGCGGGAAATGTGCTTTGGATATTCTTCGCGAACATCCTTGTACTTCTCGTCGGTGTAGTAATCCTTATCCGGCAGGCCTAGGCCGCCGTTGTAAAAATGAACCAGGTACCGCTCTGGGTTACCGGCGTCATTATCGATGTAACTGCCCCACAGCCCGCCCACGCCCATGCGCTCGAGCTGGCCCATCAGACTGTGCAGCTCCTTGAGGTCAGAAACCGCTGCGATTTTAGATAACCCCTCAGCAAGTGGAGTGGCTCCAAGTTTCTCAGCTCGATCTTCGTCCAGGAACGATGCGTAGAGATCTCCAATTTGCTGGCTAACGCCCGGAAGTGGATTGTTGGCTGCTTCTTCGAGGATTTCCTTGACGGCAAGTTCTGAATCATCGGCCAGCATGTGGAAACTACCGAAGACGGCTTTGTCCTCTGGAATCTCGGTTGAATCCAACCAGCTTCCGTTGACGTGGCGGAATAGGTCCTGGGTTGGCTTAGTGGTTTGACTTAGTTCGGCTTTATCTAGCCCCGGTTTCATTGACATGCTTCCTAGTCTAAGACAGCGCATTGTGACTAGGCTGACAGCTAATGCCCCTGAACAAGATCATCCTCTACTACGGGTTCGCACCGATTGCGGATCCGCAAGCAATCATGCTCTGGCAGCGGACCCTTTGCGAGACTCTAGAACTAAAGGGCCGGATTCTTATATCCCCCCATGGGATAAACGGAACCCTCGGTGGCAAAATGGAGAACCTAAAAAAGTACGCCCACGCCACCAAAGAATTCAAGGGTTTCTCCAAAATAGATTTCAAGTGGTCTGCCGGCACCGGCAATGAGTTTTCAAAGCTCATGGTCAAAGTTCGAAAAGAGCTAGTGGCCTTCACTACCCCAGACGAAGTGCAAGTTGACATCACCGGTGTCGTCAACGGAGGTAAGCACCTAAAGCCTCAACAGGTCAACGAGCTAGTTGAAAAGCGCGGCGACGAAGTTGTCTTTTTCGATGGCAGGAATGCCTTTGAGGCGGAAATTGGTAAATTCAAAAATGCGATTGTTCCGGATATCCAGACCACTCACGATTTTGTTGCAGAAATCGAATCGGGCAAGTATGACCACCTGAAAGACAAGCCGATTGTCACGTACTGCACGGGTGGCATTAGGTGTGAGATTTTGAGCGCTGTGATGCTAAACCGCGGCTTCAAAGAGGTCTATCAAATCGAGGGCGGCATTGTTCGATACGGGCAAAAATACCGGGACGCTGGGCTCTGGCAAGGCGCGCTTTACGTTTTTGATAACCGCATGACCCTTAATTTTTCAGAAGAGGCAGTGACTCTTGGCACTTGTGTGAACTGCTCAGAAAAAACTTCTCAGTACCGCGACTGCGAGGGGCCGGGCTGTAAGGATTTAGTTTTGTTGTGTGACGAGTGCTTTACAAATCCAAAGAACCTGAAATGTGACGAAAGTCACATTCGGGGCAGAAAGAAGCTCCAACAAATAGGTTAAGGAAAAACCCCCGGGTTCTTGCCCGAGGGTCTCCCTATTAGGAGGGTATGTAATCTATGAGAATCACATGCCTTTAACCATAAAAGCCAAGCGATGCTGACCGAGTAAAAGTCAGGGTTTCAACATCAAGCTCTCAGTACTTTCTCAGCTTTATGAGTCCTCAGATTCGTCAGCAACATCTTCATGCTCGTGGCCGTGGTTGCGCATTCCCTTGTGCTCGCCCTCGCCTAGCTTTTTGCCGCGAGGCTTAAAGCTGGCGGCATCATCAACGTCGAAGTTGATGCTGAGAGCTTCGGCTGCACTTGCGGTTGCAACTCCAGATGAGTCAGTGGTTACCGTCACCAGAATCGGAGTCGACTCATCCGATGGGTAGAGAGCGAAAACTTCCACGCCCTCGATTGGACTTGCCTTGAAAACCAGGTCGCCCGTGACTGTTCCGGCTGTAATTAAAGGCATGATCACATCAAGATTTGCATCAAGGACTGGACGCACGCCGATTACGTGTCCGCCAGTTGTGGGTCTGGTGGTTGGGGCTGCGGTTACACCGGCCTCGAGGCGAAAGATCTCGTAGTTAGCCCCCTTTACAACTTCTCTTAGCGCGGTAACATCTGCCGGGATGCCGGTGATGGTAGCTGACAGAGTCGCGGAGTTATGTTCTTTCCTCATTTCACTCGCGTTCGGCCTGTCGCCGTGCATGCCGCTCTCGATTTTGGGTTCGGAGTTATTTGGTCCTTGTGAGTCGTGAGCCAGAGATGGAAGCGCGAATGTAAGCGCCCCAACTGCCAGGCTCGCGCTTGCTGCTATAGCGATTTTGGATTTTGTGTTCATTTTCTTTCCCTTGTTTGATGGATAAGCAACAAATTAGTAATGCAGATTGGGAAAGAAGCTGAATTTCAGGCGGTTGAGATGCTTTTGGCAGTCCGCTGCCAGAAAAAGGCCTTTTCTGTTAGTTGGCTGAGGGCTACAGGTAACGCCAGCGGAAAAGTTCAATTTTAAATCGAACGGCAATCAGCCTGATGGCGACCATCAGAATTGCCGCAATAGCGACGTCCAGATACTCGGGAGTGTTCAGGTAGCTCAGTAGGACAAGAACCCAACCTCCGGCAAACGCGATTGCGGCGTAGGGCTGGTGGTCATGAAATGCCCTCGGAACTTCATTCACTAGGACATCCCTCAGCACACCACCGGCAACTGCCGTGATGACCCCCATCAAAACTGCAATCATCGGGCTCATGCCAGCAACCAGCGCAAGGTGAGTACCACCAGCTGCAAATATTCCAAGCCCAACAGCGTCGGGGATCACAATCGCTTTTTCGGTTAACGCGATGTGGTTCGCCTTGAAGAAAAATGGCAGAGACAAGCCCACCAAAATAAGAGCCCAGACCCAAAATTCTTGCTCGACCCAGAAAAATGGCCTTCTGTCTAACAGCACATCTCGAAGAGTTCCGCCACCAAAAGCGGTGACAGCACCGATCATCACAACGCCAACCAGGTCAAACTGCTTTCTAGCTGCCTCCATGATGCCGGACAGCGCAAACGCCAGCACTCCAAGTGCTTCCAGTGTGATTAGAAATGTTTCTAGCAATTCGCTTCCCGATTTAGATTCACATTAACCCTAATAAGGTGGCGCCCGGATTGGCAAAGATTGCCAGACGAAATAGCCACTCAGCGGTAGACTTGCCAAACCTAAGAACCGCTCAGGGAAGCAGGTAACGTGGGCTTTCTAGACAAGGCCGAGGCGCGCATTGAGAGCACGGTTGTCTCAATGTTTTCCAAGCTATCCAAAAAGCAGCTGCAGCCGATTGAGATCTCTCAGGCTGTTAAAAACGCCATGGACGTCGCAGCCACCGCCCCAGGTAGAGATCGGACGCTAGTTCCTCATCGATACCTCATAAAACTGAGCCCCCAAGACAAAGACAACCTCTCCGATCAGCTTCTTCGTGCCATAGGTTCAGAGGTCGCAAACTACGCCGGTCAGAAGAGCTACCAACTAACAGGCGAGCTTGAACTGAAGGTTTTAGCTGACCAAAAAGTTGCACGGGGTCGAATTCAGGTTGGTTCTGCAGCAGTTGGCAGTTTGGTTAGCTGGAAACCAATAATTTCCTATGACGGCCAGCGCCTCGAGCTGTCCAGTGGAACTACTAGTTTTGGCAGAGACGCGAGCGCCGACGTGGCAATCGATGATCGCGGTCTGAGCCGAATCCACTTTGAGATTGCCTTCAACGGCGACGTTGCTGCCATAAGAGACCTGCAGTCGACCAACGGAACTTTCGTAGATGGCTCGAGAGTAAATGAGGTGGTTCTTAGATCCGGCAGCAAGATAACTGCCGGTAGGACAGAATTTGATTTTGAGCTACTAGCCCTGACAGGAGAGCCAAGTGAGTGAACTGGCACTATTCCTGATTCGCATCGGTTTTGTTGCGGTGCTCTGGGTGTTTATTTTGAGCCTGCTTTCCGTTATTCGCGCTGACCTATATGGCAGGCGAGTTATCAGTCGCATAGCTAAGCAAAACGCGCCGATGCTAACCGCGGGATCAGCTGCGAGCCTCGGGATAGATGATGGCGACAGTTTTGACCCAACCGAGATTGCTGTACTGACCGGCCGCACCGCTGGAACCAACATCCCGCTTGAGAACAAAAAAGAAGTGCTGATTGGCCGCGCTCCGAGTTCAGACATGGTCATCAGCGACGAGTTTGCCTCGTCGATGCACGCAAAGCTTGTGCATGTTGGGGCCGACTGGGTCCTGCAAGACCTAAACTCCACCAACGGCACCAACTTAGACGGCAAGAAAATAACCACCCCGGTGACAATTAGAGCTGGGATGACGATTCGCATTGGCACAACGACCTTTGAGTTGAGGTCGTAGTCAGTTGGCGATCAAGACCATTAGCTATGCAGCCAGCGACATCGGCAAGCACCGCAGTTCGAACCAGGATTCCGGTTATTCCGGTTACCAGTTGTTCTTCGTGGCCGATGGCATGGGTGGTCACGCCGGAGGAGACATCGCATCGGCTATTACCTCGCAGCGCGTTGCACTAACCGATAGCAAGTACGACACGGTTGAAGAGGCAATTGAAACCCTGAAGGCTGGGGTTCTTGCGGCCAACGCCATGCTGACCGGGACCGTGGTTGAGCACCCAGAACTTCAGGGAATGGGAACCACGTTTTCAGGGCTTTTGGTCCACGGCAGTCAGATCATTACCGCTCACATCGGTGACTCCCGTATTTATAGAGTGCGTTCCGGCGAAGTTACCCAAATAACCAAAGACCACTCGTTCGTTCAAAAGCTCGTTGATCTTGGCCGAATTACTGAAGCCGAGGCCCTAGTTCACCCGCGTCGATCGGTGCTAATGCGAGTACTTGGTGATGTTCAGGGTGACCCGGAGCTAGATATTGCACTTCACGACGCACTGCCCGGTGACCGCTGGATGATTTGCAGCGACGGCCTGAGCGGCGTGGTCCCAGGTGAAGTCATGGCCAAGATCCTGGCTTCAAACATTCCAACTGAAGAAGCCGCTGAGCTTTTAGTGGGGGAAGCTCTTGAGCACGGTGCACCGGACAACGTAACGGTGGTTATCACTGACATTGTTCGCCCGACCGTCAAGGCGGACTTTGAACCCGGTGCTCACTTTGTTGGTTCAGCGGATCATGAAGTTGTCATTGAAGAGCGCAAGGGTGGAAAGATCCTGCGCCTATTCAACCCATTGAGCCTGCTTGAACTGCTGCAAAGCCCAGAGGATCCAGCTCAGTATGCCCCAGAGTCCGAGGAGCTTCTTGAAAAGATTTTGGCTGAGACCAGACGCAAGCTGCGCTGGCGCGCGGTCAGAATAACGGCGCTTTGGCTGTTATTTGCCGGCGTAGCGGTCGGTGTAATCTTCGGTGCCTACCAATACACCCAGACCCGTTACTTCGTTGATGTCTTTGATGGTCAGGTCACCGTCTACCAGGGCATCAATGAGCAATTGGGTCCGTTGAATTTCTCAAGCCCATACCTAGTGTCGAACATAAACATCGAAGATCTCCCTCAGTTCCAGCAAACCCTGATTGAAAGATCCATCTCGGTTGAGTCGTTAGATGACGCATTGCGCCTAATCGAACAGCTTCAGGACGGAATCAATGAGTAACGTCTCACTTACTCAAGCAATTCCAATGTTGCTGAAGGCTGTTCCGCGCTCAAGAAACTTTGAAGCAGTTTTGCTTTTCTGGGTTGCCGGTATTCACGCTTTTGCTTTAGCCCAAATTCAACTCGCGGTCAGTCAGCGGATGTCGTGGGACATGCTCTATTACTGGGCTCCGCCAACCATAAGCGCTTGGATTTTCCACTATGTGCTCAGGAAATACGTACTGAACGCCGATGGTCTACTGCTACCCCTGGCCTTTTTACTAAATGGCCTGGGCATCGCCATGATTTATCGTCTGGACTTAGCTGAGATAACCAGGGGTGGTCAGGACCTGTTTGCCGAGCGCCAGGTTTGGTTGAGCTGCTTTGCAATGCTGATTGCCGCAGTCGTGGTTCGGCTGGTACGGAACCCGCTTGTTCTTAGGCGCTTTCCATATTTGGCAGGTGCGGCTGCCGTTGTCTTACTGCTACTTCCAGCGGCACCAGTTATTGGTAGAACTTTCAACGGTGCGACATTGTGGATTGCAATTGGAGATCTGAGCTTCCAGCCCGGTGAAATAGCAAAAATATTGTTGGCAATCTTCTTTGCGGGCTACTTAGTTTCCAGAAAAGGCCCACTTTCTGAAATTGGATCTCGAGTGTTGGGGATGAAGATTCCAAGCGCGAAGGACCTAGGTCCAATATTGCTGTTCTGGGTTGCCTCAATTGCGGTGCTTGTGATCCAGCGCGATCTTGGAACTTCGATTCTGTATTTCGGTCTCTTTCTTGTCATGATCTACACCGCTACCGGTCGGGGCTTCTACGTTGGTATTGGCTTGGTAATGATGGTCACCGGAGCCCTGGTGGCTTCCAGGTTGTTTGGCTATGTCGGTGCTCGCTTCGATGCCTGGTTGGCTCCGTTTGCAACCGAAAACTACACCGCCCAAGGTGGTAGCTACCAGCTGGTGCAGGGACTGTTTGGAATGGCTCACGGTGATGTGATTGGCGCGGGACTTGGTTCTGGTTTCCCTCAGCTGATTCCACTTGCCGAAAGTGACTTTATATTCGCAGCGCTCGGGGAGGAGCTCGGTCTAGCCGGAATTTTTGCGATTTTGGCAATTTACCTGCTGATTGTTTACCGCGGTCTCAGGATTGCAAATACTCACCAGGACGATTTTTCTAAGCTGCTTGCACTGGGGCTCTCATTTGTACTTGGCCTTCAGGTGTTTATTGTTGCCGGAGGCGTGATGGGGTTGTTGCCCTTGACTGGTCTAACTACACCGTTCTTGGCAGCAGGTGGTAGTGCCCTGCTTGCAAACTGGTCGATCATTGCGCTCCTGCTGGTGCTTTCTGACTCTTCGCTCAAGCGGGTGAAGGAATGAACAGGCAAGTTAGACGAGTCGGCCTTGCGCTGACCGTAATGTTCATTGCGCTGTTCGCAATTGCCTCGTCTATACAGGTTGTTAGAACCGAATCTCTTTATCAAGATTCGAGGAACGTGCGCGCGTCCTACGAAACCTATAAAACTCAGCGCGGTTCGATATTGGTTGGACAAACCGAGATTGTCACAAGCGATGCCGTGAACGACCAGTACCGGTTTCTAAGAAAGTACGACTCTGTTCTTTACAGTGCAGTTGCCGGATACTTCAGCATTTTCACCGGATCCTCTGGCATTGAGCGCTCCATGAATTCGCTTCTCGCCGGCCAAAGCTCCGCGCAGTTTTTTGAGCAAATAAATGCACTCCTCGATGGCACACCGGTAACCGGTGCCGCGGTCGAATTAAGCCTGGATCCGGCGGTGCAGCGAGCTGCCTGGGATGCCCTCGGCGGGCGGAAGGGTGCCGTAGTTGCTCTTGACCCAACAACCGGCCGCATTCTCGCGATGGTCTCAAAGCCAACCTTTGATGCCAACCTCATGTCAGGCCACGAGTACGACCCGGTGAACCAGGCCTACCGAGACTACCTGGATGACCCGGACAAGCCTCTTGTGAACCGGGCAATCGGAGGGGACCTTTATCCGCCTGGCTCAGTGTTCAAACTTATTGTCGCGGCAGCCGCTATCGAATCTGGCCGCTACAGCACCACAACGACCTTCGAAAACCTAGCTAGTTACAGACTCCCCGGCACAACAACGACGATTCAAAACTCTTCCAACAACACCTGCGGAGAAGGGGCACTGGTAACTCTAGAACAGGCCCTAATTAGATCTTGCAATATTCCATTTGCGATGCTCGCAGTCGACCTAGGTCAGGATCGAATCCGAGCCATGGCAGAACTAATGGGCTTTGGGGACGAGATTGCGATTCCACTTTCGGTAACACCGAGCGTTTATCCAACCAACCTGGAGTTGTCTCAGCTAGCCCTTACTGGTTTTGGGCAGTTTGATGTTCGAGTATCACCGCTGCAGATGGCGATGACCACCGCTGCAATTGCCAATCAGGGCGTAATCATGAAACCGCAGCTTGTTGATCAGGTTGTCGCCAGCAATCTAAACGTTCTGAGCCAGCCCGAGCCCCAAGTGTTTTCCTCTCCAATGTCTAGAGAAACTGCAGCGCTGCTGACCCGCATGATGGTCGACTCAGTCGGCTACGGAGCTGCAACTAACGCGGCGATTCCACAGGTCGCGGTTGCAGGCAAGACCGGCACTGCCGAAAACGGGCCCGATGACCCCTACACACTCTGGTTCACCGGCTTTGCACCGGCTGAATCTCCGCAGATTGTTGTCACCGTGGTGGTTGAAGACGGCGGTGGCATTGGTCAGAACGGAACCGGTAACCAAATTGCCGCACCGATCGCTAAGGCAGTTATGAAGGCGGCGTTGAACCGATGAAGCCGGCCGTGGGACAACTTTATGGAGAGCGATACCGACTCCAACTGCGCATTGCCATTGGTGGCATGGGAGAGGTTTGGCAGGCGGAAGACGAGCTAATTTTGCGCCAGGTCGCCATCAAAATCCTCAAAGAAGAGTATCTGTCCGACCCAGCGTTTTTGGAAAGATTCAGAACCGAGGCCCGCTCGGCAGCCCTTGTCGAACACGCAGGTATTGCCAATATCTACGACTACGGCGAGGACACTGGTTCGGCATATCTTGTTATGGAGTTAGTCCCCGGTGAATCGATGTCCCGATTGCTGGAACGTGAAAAACGACTGCCCGAAGCTCAAGTGCTAGACATTGTGGCTCAAACTTCTAGAGCTCTGGCTGCTGCTCACGCCCGGGGCTTGGTTCATAGAGACATCAAGCCGGGCAATCTGCTAATCACACCGGATGGCAAAGTGAAGATAACCGACTTTGGTATTGCAAGAGTGGGTGACCAGGTTCCGCTCACCAAAACCGGACAGGTAATGGGAACCGTTCAGTACTTGGCCCCAGAGCAGGCAACCGGCAAAACTTCAACCGGTGCAACGGATCTATATTCGCTCGGGGTTGTGGCATACGAAGCGCTCGCGGGTAAACGACCATTCCGCGGTGAGAACCAAATGGCGATCGCGATGGCACACATAAACGAGATGCCGCCGGCTCTTTCCGATTCGATTGACCCAAGAGTGCAAAACCTAGTTCTTAGCTGCCTGGCTAAAAAGCCTAATCAGCGTCCAGAGTCAGGAACCTCGCTGGCGATCAGGGCGGAGGCTCTGCTCAAGGAAAAACGCAAAGGTGCTCCTATTACCTCCGCGACCCCAATCGATGATCCTGTCACCGAGGTGATATCTACTGACACTGCACCATTACCAAGGGCGCCGATTGTGTGGCCTTGGCTTGCAACAATTGGATTACTGATTCTGACCACAATTGTGGTGATTGTGGCGATTCTTTCGGAGCCCAACGCTTCTGACGTCTCTCCAACCACGACCCCAAATTCGACCCCCAACACCACTCAAACGGTGGAAGAGACTCCGGAACCAGAACCCACCGAGCCCGCCACCTACCTGATCTTGGTTTCTGATGTGGTGGGCAAAAACTTGAGTGAGGTAACAGCGTGGTTGACCGAGCGTGGTTTCGTCGTGAACGCAATACCCGGTGAACTCATCCCCGGCAGCTCTCCCGAGGTTCGAGTGGTTTATGCGGCCGCTCCAACTGGGAACATAATGGTGGGAAGCACCGTGAACGTTACCTATTACGTCGGCGATTACGAAGACATTCCGATTGAGATTCCGGAGGGTGAGGCCACCGCTGAACCAACTCCGGGGGCAACAGACCCAGCCAATGGTGAGCCAGCTCCGTCAGAGACTCCAGTGGCTGACGTGCCCTCGGTGGTTCCAGGTGACACCGTTGGAGATGTGGTCACGGTAGATCCGGGCACAACGGGGTAATAAGACTGTAACCGAGTCATGCGAGCAATAACCAAAACAAAAACTAGACTTCAATAGGCGGAAAAGAGCGAGTTTGAGTAAGAGCGAGAGACTGATTGCTGGTCGATACCGACTGGGCGAGCTTGTCGGCCGCGGCGGAATGGCCGAGGTATTTGAGGGCTACGACACCAGGCTGGGTCGAACAGTCGCGATCAAGCTTCTAAAATCAGACCTCGCCAACGACGCTAATTTCGAAGCAAGGTTTCGCCAAGAGGCTCAAGCCAGTGCTCGCATGGCCCACCCAACAATTGTTAGGGTCTACGACGCCGGCGAAGAAGAGGCTGCGGATGCAAACGGGCAGATCGTAAAAACTCCGTTCATAATCATGGAGCTAGTCCGCGGCAAGTTGCTTCGCGAAGTGGTTGCCGAAAAAAACGTCGCCATCGAACGAACAGTCGGCTACATTGCCGGCATCCTCACCGCTCTTGAGGTGTCCCACCGTGCCGGCGTGGTTCACCGAGACATAAAACCCGCAAACGTAATGGTCGGAGAAGGCGATTCGATCAAAGTTATGGACTTTGGCATAGCCAGAGCGGTAAATGACAACTCGGCAACTCAGGCTGCGACGGCTGGCATAGTTGGTACCGCTCAGTACTTCTCTCCCGAGCAAGCTCGCGGAGATGCGGTTGATGCCAGAACAGATCTGTACTCGACCGGCGTGATTCTCTA
This sequence comes from Candidatus Aquiluna sp. IMCC13023, assembly GCF_000257665.1. Lineage (GTDB taxonomy): Bacteria > Actinomycetota > Actinomycetes > Actinomycetales > Microbacteriaceae > Aquiluna. Next base: position 112,444 of record NZ_AJKR01000002.1, on the reverse strand, counting down.
TGAGTTGCTGGCCGGGAGGCCACCGTTCAAGGGCGAGAGCGCGGTTTCGGTTGCATACCAACACGTTTCTGAACTAGCTACTCCACCCTCGGCCTTCAACACGGATGTTTCACCAGAGTTAGACGCCGTGGTACTTCGATCGATGACCAAAGATCGCGACGAGCGCTTCCAGACGGCAGAGGAATTCCGAGAGCACTTGCTTGCGGCTCAGGCCGGGACCGCCCTGCCGACAACCAAAAAAGTTCCGCTTTCAAAAATGACCCCGGTAAACCTGGACGCCACCGAAGTAATCTCGACGACCGGAGGGGACGAGTTTCCAACCTCCTTGATTGAAGGCTTCGAAACAGCTCCAAGCAGGCAAATAACTACAACGACCAACAAGGTGGGCGCGGGCGTTCTTTGGGGCCTCGGAACCGGAGTTGTCGTGATTTTGGTTGGCTTACTTTTCTGGGTAATGAACTTAGGTTCTGCTGGACCAGGAACGGCTCCGTCAAGCGGCGTTGAAGTGGCAAGCGTTCAAGGTTCTTTATACGAGGACGCCTACAGCACACTGAACTCGCAGGATCTTGTGGTGCTTCGGGTTTACGAGAAAAGCGAATTGGTGCCAGAGGGAGTTGTCATAAGGCAGGTCCCGGAGGCCGGAACATTGGTTCTTTCTAGCACCGCAGTAACGCTCTATGTTTCCAGTGGTGCGACCGAAGTGACCGTTCCAAACCTGGTTGGCAAAAACGAAGCGGACGCTGTTGCCCTAATTGAGGGGCAAGGGCTGACAGTAGGGAGCATCACGGTTGTCGGATCTCCGATTGTCCCGGATGGCACCGTAATAGCATCTGATCCAGTCACCAACTCGAAGCTGCCCCTTGGCTCAGTTGTCAACATCATCTTGTCCGACGGCACGGTTCAGGTTCCAGACATCAGAAACCTTGAGGTGCTGGAGGCTAGAAGCATCTTGACTAGCCCATCAATTGGCTACACGGTTTCAGTTGAAGTTCTGGACGCGGAAACCTGTACCGGCACACCTGGAACCATCGTTCTGCAGCAATCAGTACTTCCGGGAGAAGGGCCTCAGCTGCAGAACATAATTCTGTATGTCGAGTGTGTGGGTGGCGAAACTCCGGCACCGACGCCGACCGCTACGCCAACTCCAACGGCAACCCCGACGCCGACCCCTGTACCGTAAGGAACTGAGATTCGGTCTAAGCTTTTTCGATTCTGGGGCTTAGGGATTTAGATTTTTCTAAGGCTCCTTCGACCCCGAGAGTTTCAAGCCAATTAGCTATCATGTGATAGCCGCCCTCGGTCATGACTGATTCCGGGTGGAATTGCACGCCGTAGATCGGCTTAGTCTTGTGCTGAAGGCTCATTATGATTCCGCTTTCAGTCTGGCCAGTAACCAGAAGTTGTTCTGGAACACTTTCCGGAACAACTGCCAGTGAGTGATATCTGGTTGCCATAAAACCTTGCGGTAAGCCTTTGAGAATCAGGCTGTCCTGGTGGTTCACCTTGGAGGTTTTACCGTGCATCAGCTCCGGCGCACTTTCAACTCTGCCGCCCATTGCCTCTGCAATTGCCTGGTGCCCCAGGCAAACTCCAAAAACTGGGTAATCGGTATCGAGTGCATATTTCACCGTAGGTATCGATAATCCGGCACTCGCTGGAGTGCCTGGACCCGGAGAGATTAGAACCGCATCAAATTTTTGCAAGAGAGCTGGAAGCTCAGCTTCGGTGATCGCGTCGTTGCGCATAACGGTAGTTTCTGCGCCTAATTGCTGCAAATAACCGTTCAAAGTGTAGACAAAGCTGTCGTAGTTATCTAAAACGAGGATGTTTACCATGGTTCTAATAGCCTAATCGGATGGCGGGTCCTTGGGTTCAGGCATTAAGATACTAATCATGTCTGATTCAAAGAGAAGTAAGAAAAACGAGACCAAGCCACTAACCCCAAAGGTTATCGGCGAAGAAGAGCAAGACAACCCAACCTGGTACAAGGTGGTCATGTTTGGCTTTATGCTCTTCGGCCTAGCCTGGATATTGATTTTCTACATCTCAAGCGCTCGCTACCCGCTCGGTGCAGCTACACCCATTGATCTTTCCAACTGGAACATCCTGGTTGGCTTCGGCATCGCCATGATTGGCTTTGCTATGACAACTAAGTGGAAGTAACTACATCCAGCTAGAGATTTTCAGCATGGTTAGTCCGTAGAGGACCCCCCAAACCAATAGCACTCCAAAAATTTGTTGCACGCGCTTATCGGGCTGCCTAGTCTGCGAGTAGATTCCCGCAATTGCCAAGCCGGTTACAAGGCCGCCTAGGTGGCCCTCCCAAGAGATCCCGGAAACAAAAAACCCGAGGCCGAAGTTTATGGCTATCAAAGTAAAGATTTGAGTGGAATTGCCCCCGGTGGAGCGCACGACAATGAAATAGGCACCCATGAGGCCAAACAGTGCTCCCGATGCCCCCACAACCGGAACCTGAGGGTCTGACAGCCACATCACCGCTACTGAGCCACCGACAATTGCGGTCAGATACATCACCAAGAATCGAACCGGGCCCAAGAGTGGTTCAAGAATGCGGCCGAAGATCCAAATGGCGTAGGAGTTTAGAAGAATATGAAACGGTCCAGTCCAGTCGTGGACGAAGCCGGCTGTGAGCATTCGCCAAGGTTCAAATGGCGCAAATAGCGGGGCAAAGAACATCTGGTTTGTAAAAAGATAGCCAACTGGGCTGATTTGCCCGAGCCAAATAACTACGTTAAGCGCCAACAGGCCCGAAGTTATCGGAACCTGTTGGAAGCTTTGAAGTCTTAAACGAGCCACTTAGGCTTTTTCGATTGTGATGCTCTCAATAATTACATCGTCCACTGGCTTGTCGTTTGCACCGGTTGCAACCTGGCCAATTTGGTCAACTACCTTGCGGCTAACTTCATCTGCGACCTCGCCGAAGATGGTGTGGCGACCCTGCAACCATGTGGTTGGGGCGATGGTGATGAAAAATTGCGAGCCGTTGGTTCCAGGACCAGCGTTGGCCATCGCGAACATGTATGGCTCGGTGAAGGTTAGCTCCGAGTGGATCTCGTCACCGAACTGGTAGCCCGGGCCACCCATTCCGGTTCCAGTTGGGTCTCCACCCTGAATCATGAAATCAGGGATGATTCGGTGGAAGATTACGCCGCTATACAGTGGGGTGTTGGTCTGTGCCGAGTTGGTCTTAGGGTCTCGCCATTCGATGGCGCCAGTTGCTAGGCCCTCGAAGTTCTCGACAGTCTTTGGGGCGTGCAAACCGAACAGGTTTACCTTGATAGCGCCGTGGTTGGTGTGAAGGGTTGCTATTGAAGTAGGTGAGGTCATCCCTACATTCTGCCATGAGTTCTAGACTCGTGGCTATCTGAACAATCTAAAAGTCAGCATGACCAACCAAAAGACGGAGTGAAATGACTACAGCAATAACCTTCACCAACCTCGTGAAGAGCTACGGCAAACAAAAAGCTGTATCCGATTTGAGCATCGAAATTCAAAAGGGCCGCATTACTGGGTTCTTAGGACCAAACGGTGCCGGTAAATCTACGACCCTACGATGCCTTGTAGGTCTAGCTAAACCGACAAGCGGCTCGGCTACCATTCTTGGAGCCGGCTACCGGGACCTCCGGGACCCAATCAGACAGGTTGGCTGCGTCTTAGATTCTCAAGGTTTTCATAGAGCTCTAACTGGAAAACAAAACCTAAAGGTCATGGCCGCTGCCGGCGGCATTCCCGACTCAAGAGTCGATGAGGTTTTAGAACTAGTTGAACTAACCGAAGCTGCAAATAAGCGAACCAAGAACTACTCGCTGGGCATGAAGCAGCGCCTGGCACTCGCGGGAGCCATCCTGGGAGATCCAGAGGTTCTTATTTTGGATGAACCGGCGAACGGACTGGATCCGCTAGGAATTGCTTGGCTCAGAAAGTTTTTAAGGTCACTGGCCGGTTCCGGAAGAACAATCCTGGTCTCTTCTCACCAGCTGGCTGAGATGCAGAACACGGTTGATGACGTCATCATTATGCACAAAGGCAAACTAATAACCTCCGGAAGCATGCAGGAAATCATCAAAGAAGGAACCCTCGAAGAGGCCTTCCTGAAGCTAACCGAAGGGGTGAACTAATGTCTCTTATCAAATCTGAACTTCGCAAAGTTTTATATGTGAGGGCCAACTGGGGCATCCTGCTCGCATCCGTAGTCATCTCGATAATTTCGGTTGTAATTACACCGTTTATTTTTGCAGCTGGCAACGTCGGTGCCGGTCTGACACTTGATTCACCTCAAGCAATCGATGCCGTTTATGCAAATGCGATCTCGGGATATATTTTCGTGATCATCCTGGGAATCATGCTGATGGCCGGCGAATACCGTCACGGCACAGCCGTCGCCACCTTCCTTGCGCGCCCAAAGCGTGAGATAGTTCTCGCCGCCAAGCTGGGTATCGCCGCGATTGTCGGTGCCGTGTTCATGCTCATCTCGGTCTGGGCCTCTATTTTCGCAGGCATCATCGTGCTGGCGACCTTCGATAACGCTGCCGCTCCCTCGAGCAGCACCTTTCTGAACCTGACTATCGCTGGCCTTGTTTCTGGGGCAATTCTCGCAGTCATTGGAGTTGCGATCGGGGCTTTACTGAAGAGCCAGATGTTGGCGATCGTGTTTTCACTGGTTTACTTATTTATCATCGATCCACTGCTGCTAGTGCTTTGGGTCGACATTGCAAAGTATCTACCGGGCGGCTTGATAACGGCGATGACAGCGATCGACATAGACGCCCCGGAATTTGGGATCAACACCGCCAACTTCCTTGACCCTATTCAGGCGACACTGCTTCTACTCGGATACGGAGCGGTCTTTGCGCTCACCTCATTGGTAACAAGCATGAGGCGGGACGTCGAGTAGAAACAAGACATAAAAAACGCCGGCGTCCAGTTGGGAGCCGACGTTTTTTTTGCGTTCAGGGTTTATAGGCCCCTTGGCTTCAAGTATTTCTGAGCAAGTGCGCTTAGGAAGTCAAACAACAGAGCCATAATCGCGACCATAACGGCGCCAATCAAAATAGCTGGTCCTCGATCTAGCTTTAGGCCGGAGTTGATTGTTTCACCAAGTCCGCCACCACCAACCAAAAAGGCCAGTGCCGAGAAGCCAACGTTGATTACTACGGCAGTTCTGATGCCACCTAGAATTACTTCAACTGACAGCGGCAGCTCGATTTTTAGCAAAATTTGTCTCGCGGTTAGGCCCATGCCACGTGCCGCGTCGATTACAGACTTATCCACCTGTTCTAAGCCAACAATTGTGTTTCTAAGAACCGGAAGCAACGAAAAAGTAGCTAGGGCAAGAATCACGGTGACGATTCCCGAGCCCATAAACGAGAAGAAAATAACAATTAGTCCGTAGGCAGGGAGCGCCTGACCGAGGCCAAGAGTGCTAACCAGAAGATTCTTTAGACGAGGATAGCCCTTTCGTGTTACCAAGATGCCCACTGGAACTGCAATTAGGACAACCAAGATCGAGGATGAAAGTCCCAGAATCAGAGTTTCTCCAATTTGCCTTTGAACCTTGTCAGGCGACAAGATCGCAATCGTAATTTTGTCCAGGTCTGAATACGTCCAGACAGCAAAACCCAAAATCGCTAGGGCGGCGGCAAAAACCGGCGAGATGATTAGATCAAGCCGTTCGCTCAAAGGCGATCGGGTCTTAGCTGCTGAGTTAGTTGTGCTCACGAATAACTCCTAGCTGTCGCTCATGATCAACTTGGCGAGGCTCTCGATTGTGGTGCAGCCAAGATACTTACCTTTTCGGTCCGTAACACAAGCCATTCCGACTGAGGACTGAAGCATGACTGTCAATGCATCCTGCAAGGTGTCCTCGGGCTGAAGGTCAACGGTTACTGGTCGGCCAGATTTCTCAATCGGCTGAGTAGTTCGGTTCAAAGCGCGCTCGTCGATCCATCTCAGTGGTCGACCTGAGCCGTCAAGCAGCAGGGCGACTTGATCCGGGGATTCCTGAAGAGTCTTTAGCGCTTCCTCACGCAAAACTGGCGAGGTAAGAGTTGGCACCTGGTGCAGGTCAATGTCGCTTACCTTCTTCAAGGTAAGTCCCTTCAAAATTGCGCCTGAGCCCAAGAAGCTCTCCACAAACTCATCAGCTGGGTGAGCCAAGATTGCCTCTGGTGTGTCCAGCTGAGCAATCTCGGAGCCCTCGCGAAGAATCGCAATTCGGTTGCCCATCTTGATTGCCTCGTCGATGTCGTGTGTGACAAAAACAATGGTCTTTTTAACTTCTTGCTGAAGTCTCAAGAACTCGTTCTGAAGTCGGTCTCGGGTGATTGGGTCGATTGCACCAAAGGGCTCATCCATCAAAAGCACATCGGGGTCTGCCGCTAGCGCCCTGGCAACACCGATTCTTTGAGCCTGGCCACCAGAAAGCTCCTTAGGGTAACGATCTCGGTAAGTTTCTGGATCCATGGAAACAAGTTCCAGCAGCTCATCGACTCGCGCACTTATTTTGTCCTTGCTCCAGCCCAGTAGCTGTGGCACGGTTGCGATGTTCTCGGCAATTGTGCGGTGAGGGAATAGACCTACCTGCTGAATTACGTAACCGATTTTCCTTCTCAGCTCAGACGGGTTTACTTCAGTTACATCCTCGCCGTCAATAAACATGCGGCCGGAGGTTGGCTCAATTAGTCGGTTTATCAACCTAAGAGTTGTGCTCTTGCCGCAACCGGATGGTCCGACCAGCACAAGAACCTCGCCGCGCATGACCTCTAGAGTCAAATTGCGCACCGCTGGATCGCCCGTGCCGTAAGACTTGCTTACGTTTTCTAAACGAATTAATACTTCACTCATCGAATACCCTTCGAGATTGTGGCCGCTCTTAGGGCCTGGAGAACTACGTCAATAACTAGAGCTAGTACTAGACACAACAGCGTGCCCAGCCAGATGGACTCCAGAGAATTTGGTAGCGGCAGTCTTGCGAGGCCGCTCTTTATAAAGTCACCAAGTCCGCCACCGGCGACCAGAGTGGCGAGTGATGCAATTCCAACAGTCAACATCGATGAAACCCTTATGCCGGCCAATATCACGGGCCAAGCAAGAGGAAGTTCCACCTTGATTAGAACTTGAATGGGCGAAAGGCCCATTCCTTTTGCTGCGTCTAAGATTCCCGGGTCGATGCCGTCGAGCCCTGTAATCGTGTTACGCAAGATAGGCAACAGCGAGTAGAGGAACAGCGCAATGAAGGAAGGCGCGAAGCCAAGTCCGACCAGTGGAATGAAGATTACAAATAGTGCAAGGGCTGGGATGGTCAAGAAGACCGAGGCGATGGCTAAGGCCAGCTCCTTAGCTACAGTACTGCGCCTGGTTACGACGCCGGCGACGATGGCAAAAAAGCCAGCCGTCACCAGCACCGTAATCACGTACCAGGTGTGTTGCGCTAGACCTTCTAAAACTTGCTCTTGTCGAGAAAGCGCGAAGTCAATCAGTCTTAATAGAAAGTCCATAGGGTTCTTAGTCGATCAAGCCTTCAGAAACCAGGTATTCCCTGGCTACAACGCCTGAGTCCTGACCTTCAGCCGATACATAGCCGTTTAGCTCTGCCATGCGGACGTTAGTCAAAGGAGCAAGGATTGCATTGATGATTGCATCAAAGGCATCAGGTGCTTCGTTGTACTTGTCCTGACCGATGGTTCCGGAAACGTTGTAAAGGATGTTGACGCCTGGATCTGTAACAAGGGTCAAGCCCAAAGCTGGGATACGACCGTCGGTAGCGTAAACCTCACCGAAGTCACAGTTATTAGCTGATGTCTCGGTGTAGATGATTCCAGTGTCAAGAATCCGCTGTTGGCTGTCAGGCAAGGTGATCCCTGAGTGGTTCTCAGTCAAGATCAGTCCGTCTGGACGGGATGGGAATTCAGACTCCATGCAAACAATTGCATCTGGGTTTGCCTGTGTGTACTCCATCATGCTGGTCAATGTGAATGCCCCACCATTTGCCTCAGTTACTGCTGGGCTGGATGCGAATCCATAAGTGTTGTTGAACGGTGAACGACCAACCCAAACAATTCCATTCTCGGAAAGGTCAAGAGCTGCAACCTCAGGTGTTAGTACATCTGGGTCGAAGCTTGGGTCTTCCTGTCCTAGGTGGACAGCCCATCCGGTTCCGTTGTACTCCATGTAAATGTCAATGTCGCCAGACTCAAGTGCTGCACGGGCAACGCTAGTTCCACCAAGGTTTACCTTGTTGTCAACTGTTGCGCCGGCCTCTTCAAAAGCAGCAACTAGCATTTCGCCAAGAATCAGCTGCTCGTCGAAGTCCTTTGAGCCAACCGTAATGTCAATACCGGAAAGGTCATAAGCACCGATTATCGAAGTTGCAGCTTCGGTTCCGGCTGTGGTCTCTGTCTCTGTCTCTGTCTCAGCTGCTGCACAGCCTGCAAGCACTAGGGCCGCTGTGGCGCCAATTGCCAACATTGAGAATGTCTTGCTTTTGATCATAATTTCTCCTCTGTAGGTTTCACCCAAGGTTAGACAAGCCAATTGTCCTAGTCGAATAGTGTTGAGCATGCGTCAACTAGCGGGTATATTGAGTGGATGAGAACCCACACATCAGGCTTGGCGAGGGACCTTGAAGTGCTTGAGGTTCTGTCTTTTGCCGAGGCATTTACTAACGGCGGTCTTGGCGTTAACCGAGTTTCAGAACTCACGGAGCGCGACAAGGGTCAAATTTCTAGGGTCCTAAAAACACTTGCCTCAAGCGGTCTAGTCGATCGCGATGATAAAACTCGGCGTTATTCACTCGGGCCCAGGCTTTACTCGATGGCAATGCGCACCAAGGAAGCCCACCTGGCGCTCCTGTCCGAACCGAGGTTGTTCGAGTTGGTTGCACAGACCCAAGAAACTGCTCACCTGAACGTATTGCGGGGGGGTCGGGTGCTAACCACGAAGACAGTTGTGGCCGCCCAGGCCCTTCGTCGCTCCGGTTGGGATGGCATCGTGAGTGCCGCCGGCAGCACTGCATCCGGCCGGGTTATGTTGGCAGGCCTCAGTGACGAGGAAATAGAACTTTGGTGGCTTGAGCACGCGCAAGATGACCCACTGCCGGCCCTGCAGACCGCCTTCACGAAGCCCCTTGAGCCAATCAACCGAAAAGTAAAGCGACAATTGCCGGCTAAGAACCTGAGGGCGTTTCTAAAAATACTTCAGGAAGTTAGAGATCTTGGCTACGCGATAAGCGATGGTGAGTTTCAGCCTGGAATCGTAGATGCAGCAGCTCCAGTCAGGGACTCAAGCAACATGATTGTGGCGGCGATAAGCACCGGTGTTCCGAAAGAGCGAATAGGCAATCAGTTTGATCCGCTTGGCCAGTTGGTTTCTGGGGCAGCACTTCGTTTTTCCACCGACCTTGGAGCACCAATTATTGGCCCGGCTTAGTAAAGTTCTAGACATGAGCAACGTTGCTATCATCACTGGCGCTGGATCGGGCTTCGGACTTGGACTGACTAAAAAACTATTGGGTGAGGACTGGATTGTCTACGGTGCAGATATTTCTCCCGACGGACTGGCTCTGCTCAAATCAATTGGCGCACACCCTCTAAAAGTTAATGTCACTAGTGACAGTCAGGTTTCCGCCGGGGTCAAAAAGGTAATCAAGGAACAGGGTCGTATAGACGTCCTAGTTGCAAATGCCGGTTACGGCACTTTTTCTTCTGTCGAAGAGACCACCAGCGAACAGGTGAGAGCGATTTTCGACGTGAATGTATTTGGGATAGAGCGCTTTGTGAAAGCAGTGCTGCCGCAAATGCGCAAACAGGGTTCTGGCCGCATCATTGCAACAACTTCCGTTGTTGCTCACGTTTCACTTGTTGGACTTGGTTGGTATTCCGGAACCAAGCACGCAGTAAGAGCTATGACCAACGCACTTCGCCAAGAGGTGCGTCACTTAGGGATCCGAGTATCAACGGTTGAGCCAGGAACCTCTAAAACCGGATTTGGTGCTCTGGCCTTCGAGACTTTAGACAAGTCAAGATCGATAAGCGACTACGACGGCGTAATGCGAGGACTAAACAAATGGCTCGGGGGTCTCTATCGAGTTTCGCCCGGTCCAAAGACGGTTATAAATAAGCTTCATCGCGCGGCTACCGCCAAGAGACCCCGAGCCCACTACCCAGGGAGCTGGGACGTAGTCGCACTAAAGCTTGCCTTTTACCTATTGCCGAGAAAAACCTTGGATGCTCTGGTGCTATGGCTCGCCAAACACTAAATCAGGTCGGATCCAAGGTCGTCATTGGCGCCTTTTTGGTTTCCGGTACTTTCCATCTGATTGCACCGGCTCAGTTCATGCCGCTGCTGCCGGATTGGACCCCCTACCCTTTGGCATTGGTGTGTTTATCCGGCATAGCTGAACTGCTGGCCGCCATTGGTCTGATTGCAAAATTGCGCTGGGCACCAATTTTCACAGCCCTCGTGCTTCTGGCTGTGTGGCCTGCCAACTGGTGGGTGGCGATCGAAGCTACGAACAATGCCGAAATAGCAACTGCAGTAATTGCCTGGTTGCGGCTACCTCTTCAATTGCCACTTATTTACTGGGCACTGAAGTCACCTGTGAAAAGCGGATAGCTCTCTGGTAACGAGCAGGCCCCGAGCAGAATGTTATCCCGGATGTTTGCCCACTAGACCACCATCGGCTGATGCCTGTCGTCTATGTCTTTCTTAGTGTTCAAAGCCCCAGCGGCAACGAGGAAGGTGATGCCCGCCCTATCATCGTCAATAAATACTTGAGACGATGGAAGTATTGGCTTGAAGGGGATACATATTTTAGTTCGAGATCTTAACTATGTCTCCGGAGCTAGATAGTGACTCAACGGTGACGGTCACGCCTTGAACCGTAATCGAGTCGCCTTCATAGAAGACCGCATCTAGAGTCCTCCAGTCAGGGTACGTATTAGGCTCGCTCAAGTATCTAGTTATATCTCTAGGGCTAACTAGTCTTAGGGGTCCTTCAGAGTGACCTTTAGTCGAGTCAACCGTATAGATCACAACGCCATCCTTTGAGTTGACTACAGGGACATCAAATTTAGAGTCCCAACGGCGAGATTCGATCACTATAGCTTTAGTGCTACTTGTCTTTATTACTACTGCTTTATTAGCCCCGCCCACCTCATTGAGCCGACTAATTTTGTAGTAGTTGGTTGTAATTTCAGTAGAGTCAACACAGAGCACCTGACTGTCATTTAGCCAGCCTTGTACCCACCTAACCCATGCTGTCATTGTCCTAGTAGGGCCACCTTGATTGTCCATAATCTCGTAACCACCCATGGGGTTGACTGCATACTTCTCCCCGATTATTTGTCCAGATTGCTTAGTGTCTCGAAAATCTACTAGCCCCAGGGAGTGACCGAACTCGTGAACGTAGTAGACCCATGATGGCTGTCCAGGATTGTCAATTGCCCAAGTACCAGCAGACATCCAGTCATAGATAGTCCCCTCCTGAGTCCTAAGCCCATTTTGTTTATTGTGGCCAAACGCGTGAGGGCCCGTCTCGAACACCTCTTTTGCACGAGGGATTGCGAAGATAATTGCGTCCATCCCAGAGAAGTCAGTGCCAGCATCGCTAGCAGCAATAAAAGCATCCCCATTTTTCTGCATTATGTCTTTAGAGCGGTAACTTCCACCATCCTCTGCCTGAGACATCTTGTAGTCAACATATGTAGGACCAACTTCAAACCACTGCTTCTGTTGGTGAATCTCAATATCCAGCTTTCCCTCTGACACCATGTAATAAAAGTCTTCAAACATAGATGCTTGCTCTAGCCAATATTTATAGTCAGCCTCCGTGCCCTTGAGGTCTCCCCACTCCAAGAACACTAAGGCTACATTTACCTTTCCAGTGTGTGGAATTTCATATGTTAAAGCCGGGAAAGACGCTGCAAGATCCCTGTTACTACTACTCTGCTTTAATTTGCAGATCCCATCATCTACCGTTTCGCTTGATAGAAGTAGGTCTTGAACAGCAGGAACGGCTACTTCACCAGATTTAGTAGCACCCAGACTTGGAACTGTTTTTAACGTCAGAAGAACCTTCCCCGCATAGCTTCTAGCCTTGGTCGGCTTGTTCTGGAACCAGGTCGAGAGCGCTGGGTTTAGTTGCTTGGCATACTCACAAGCTGCCTTGGCGCGTTTCCTGACGGTTATGTTCACACTCATCGGTTGGTCGTAATACCTAATGCCAGTGCAAATGAACTTCTCAGCAGTGGGGTTCGCCTCAACTGTTGCCTTGACTTGGGCTTTTTGCTGGGAGGTCAGCGTTGTTGCGCTGGAACTAAAGGTCGCCAGGGTCTTTTGATAGACCGAATACTTTGCCCCCGCAGACTGAGCTGGAGTTGCAAATGTTGCAACAAGTAGCAGTGATGAAACTAGAGCTATGACTTTTCTCATTGATCCCCCTGTGAGTGGCTTCAGTCTAGGAGGCTGCGATTATGCATACAAGGTATGAGCTCTTCAAGTTCGGGCAGAATCTATGTCACTGGGGGACAACTTGAAGCCCCCAGATGCGGATTGCCTCTGGGCTTGAGGGATATTAGGCTCCCTCGAAAAAACCAGGCTCCCTGAGCAAATAAATGGCACCTGGAGCGAGCGACGGGAATCGAACCCGCACCACCAGCTTGGGAAGCTGGAGTTCTACCATTGAACTACGCTCGCGAGTATTTAGATTCTAGCTCTTGGCCTGAGTCGGAAATTGCCGGCTAGCCGGCTTCGCTTTCCTGTCCTTCCTAGCGGCTCTAGCTCAGCAAACGGCCCCGCGCTCTTGACTGCAAGTAGCACCAGCAGCACCCAACCGGCCTCTATTAGGAGCCTGGATTCTGAAATCGATTGAGCGGTAATGACCAAGAATATAAACAGCGGAAAAAGATAAAGCGGGTTGGTGTGACGAACCGCCACTGTCCAAAGCCTGACGAAAGTAACTGCCAAAAGCCAAACCAAAAGCCCCAAGCCCACAACTCCCAGCTGCATGAATATGTCCAAATAGGCATTGTGCGCCTGGTACATAGGAACACCGTTCATGACAATTAGGCCCTCGTAAGGAGCCACTCCGGGAACCCAGTAGCCGATCCAGCCCCAACCAAAACCTGGCTTCTGCAAGATTAGAGTCCAAACCTCAGACCAGATTAGGAACCTGCCGGAAGCATCTGGGCTCTTGCCCAAGAAGTCAAAAACGGCTGAAAGGTTAATGACAATCGAAGCCACCGCCAATCCTGCGATAGCGCCGGCACCCCAGTAGATCTGGTGTCTAACCTGGCGCGATCTACCCTCGGCGAGAATTGCAATGACCGCAACAAAACCAATGATTACAACGGCGAGAGTCATGCTCGCACTTTGAGACAAGAACGCCAGCAAAATAGCCAGTCCCAGAGAAATTACCGGAATCAGCCTTTTTTTACTTGTCACGATCGCTTCGACCAGAAACAACAGTGCCCCCAGGACCGCGGTGAAGGCAAGCAGGTTTGCGTTTCCAACAATGCCCTGTATTCGCCCGCCCTCAAAAAGGAGCCCTTGGCTCCAGTAGTAGGCGGCGTATGGCACGGTATCGCCCTCAAAGTTGGGAAACAGCGGGATTACCGGTCCGGTAATGCTGGCAAGTAGCTCGAAAACCAGCGAAGTTGCAAGAATGAAACGAATTAGATTTGAAAGAATATTTAGTAGCTGCCGCCAACTAAATTGGCTGGCTAAAAACAGAGCAAATAACGTCGTGCTTAGCTGTAGGCCGATCATCATAAAACTTGTTCCGAGATACGAGGACCAAGTCAGGCTCAACATCATCCACCCGAGTAATAACATCAAGGCAGTCGGCATCGTTCGAATAAGTTCCACCGGCTTGGATACTGCAAGCGCATAGATGCTGGCCACAGTTAGCAATACAACAGCGACAGACCAGCCACCCCAACCAATCGAATAACGAACAGCGTCGCCGGCTAGGACTAAAAACAAGCCCGGGTAGGCCAGCCACACCCCAGCTCGGTACTTTTGGGAATGGGAGCCGACAGGGATCCTGATCGGCTGAGTTATTGGAATCGAATTGGTAATTTAGTGCTCACTTGGTGCCGATTTTTTGTACCAGCGTGTCAAGGATACCGCTCTAAACTACTAAGCATGAAACTACCTGAGCCAATCATTGTCGACCCACAGTCCGTCCCAAGTTTGAGATGGGGAATCATTGGGCCGGGCCGGATCGCAGAGACGTTTGTAGCTGCCACCCAAAAGCACACCTCGCAGCGGTTTGTTGCCGTTGCCTCAAGAACTTCGGGCCGGGCACAGGAGTTCGCAAGCAAATTCAATATCCCGAAGACCTTTGCTAGTTACGAGGATCTTGTGGCTGATGAAGAAATCGATGCTGTTTATATTTCAAGCCACATGTCGGATCACTTTGAGCACGCAATGCTCGCGATCAATGCTGGAAAAAACATTCTGGTTGAAAAGCCGATTACATACTTGCCAGAGGAAGCGGAGCAAATTTTTGCTGCTGCAAAACAAGCCAAAGTGCTCGCAATGGAAGCCATGTGGACAAGGTATCTGCCCCAGTCCACTATTTTGCGGCAGCTTCTAGAATCCGGCGACCTGGGAAAGCCGGAACTGTTAACAGCCAGCTTTTGCGCGGATAACCGGGCTGTTGAAAGACTCTGGAAACCAGGTGGTGGTGGGATTGTATTTGACATGGGCATCTACCCGATCGCCATTGCTCAAGAAATGCTTGGGGAGCCAAGCTCCATCGCCGCGACCGGACGAGTTAGGCCCGACGGCATGGATGAGGAAAGCTACAGCCTTTTGAATTACGAATCTGGTGCTAGAGCGTCACTTACTATTTCAGGCATTGCGGCCCTCCCAATGCTTGCCCACTGCTCATTTGAAAACGCAGTGATTTCTCTTGGCGAACCATTCTTCGTGCCCTCGAGCATCAGCCTAAAGACCAAGGACTTTTATCCAGAACAGACCACCTGGGTCGATGAGTCAGGAATTGCCGGCCACGAGGGTCTTAGCTATCAGGCAACCTGGTTTGCTAAGTACTTGTCCGAGGGCAAACTTGAATCCGAAGTCCATACCCATGCTCAAACACTTGCCAACATCAGAACAGCCTTTGAGATAACCAAGCAGATCGGCGCGAAGCCCTTCTAGCCTTTAATCCCAATAATCATTGGGTCGTGGAAGGTTCCGCCGAAGGCTCGCTCCGAAGCTCCGGTGCGATCCAGGTATGGGGTAATTCCGCCTAGGTGGAATGGCCAAGCGGCACCCATGATCATGCCTAAGTCGATGTCCTGCGCCGACTGGACAACGCCCTCATCGAGCATCAGCTTCACCTCTTTGGCAAGACCTAGATTTACTGACTCAAAGATTTCCTCGCTAGAACGGCCCTTACCTACGCCATTGCCAACGATTTCCATTGCTTTTTTGTCGTAGCCCTTGATGTTTCCCTTTGCATCGCGATCAATCAGCTTGCCGTATTCAGCCAGCTTGTGGAGGTTCGCACTGGCGTAAAACCTGTCGCTACTAAAAGCATGCATCGAATCAAGCACGTGAGCCCCTACCTTTAGGCCAACTAGTTCTAGGAGGTCGAAAGGGTTCATTGGAAGACCAAGAGGCGCAATTGCTTCTGAGACCTGCTCAAAAGAAGCTCCCTCATCAACAGCCCGCATTGCTTCTCCAAGCAAGTACCCCAGCAGCCTGTTCACGACAAACCCTGCCGAGTCAGAGGTGATTACAGCCGTTTTTCTTAGGTTTTTAGCGACACTCATGGCAGTCGCAACCGCTTGGTCCGAAGACTTGGGTGCTCTGACTACTTCAACCAGCGGCATTACTGCAACCGGGTTGAAGAAGTGAAAACCAACTACCCGCTCAGGGTTTGCTAACTTGGAGCCGATTTCAGCGACCGAAAGTGAGGAAGTGTTTGTTGCCAAAATGCAGGTTTCGCTAACGTGTTTTTCTAGCTCTGCAAAAACTTCTTGCTTAATCTTGAGTTCCTCAAAAACCGCCTCGATAACCCAGTCGCAATCGCTAAAGGCTGCATAGTCTAATGACCCAGAAAGGTTGCCAGCGTAGCGATTTCGATCATCGCTTGAAAGCCTGCCCTTTTCAACTAGCTTGTCTAGCTCTCCGATTATGTAAGACAGGCCCTTGTCTATTCGCTCCTGGGAGACATCGGTTATTACCACCGGTATTTCAAGTCTCCTCAAAAACAAAAGTGCGAACTGCGATGCCATTAGGCCGGCTCCAAGAACACCAACCTTTGTTACTGGAACGGCCAAAGCTTTATCCGGAGCGCCCGAGGGCTTCTTCGCGTGCTTTTGAACCAGGTTGAAAGCATAGATCGACGCGTGGAATTGGTCGGAGGCGCTCAGATCCTCAATGGCCTGGTCTTCCCTGGTAAAAGCATCTTTCTTGGTCCCAGATTTTGCTGCATCGATCAGATCAAGCGCCACGTATGGTGACAGCGGAACCGAACCGAGTTTTTGCCGAACAGTTTTTCTGGCAATTGACACGGCAGGTGACCAAATGGTCGCTTTTTCAACTTTGCCCGGCTCGTTCTTGCGCTTTACCTTCTTGCCCCCGAGTACATCGTCGGCCCAATCTAGTGACTGCTCCAAGAACCTCGGTGAATCAAACATCACATCGGCAATGCCAAGCTCCAGGGCTTCGGCAGGTTTCAGCATTCGGTTTTGCTTTAGAGGATTTTCAATTATTACCTTCAGAGCATTTCTGATCCCAATTAGGTTCGGAAGCAAATATGCGCCGCCCCAACCCGGAATCAATCCAAGAAACACCTCGGGCAGTGCGATTGCTGGAGCAGCTTGGTTCACAGTTCGATAATGCGCATTTAGGGCAACCTCGAGCCCCCCACCAAGAGCAAGACCGTTTATGAACACGAAACTTGGGACTCCTAGGTCAGATAATTTATCCAGCGCCCAATGACCCATTTCTCCAATTAGACGCCCGGAGTGGCGATCCTTGAGGCCCTGGACCTTGGTTAGATCAACCCCGGCAGCTAAGTAGTAAGGCTTTCCGGTAACTGCAACTCCGTGGATCTCTTTATTAGCCGCGCGCTTTTTTAGTTCATCAAGTTTTCCGGCGAATTCCAACAGTGTGTGCGGTCCGAGTGTGTTGGGACGAGTGTGGTCCTTGCCGTTATCTAGGGTTATGAGCGCAATCACACGACCCGAACGCAAAGTGACGTCCGAGACATAGGAATGGCTGATGATTTCATCGGTGTCGGCAAGTAGCGGTGCGAAGTCCTGCATCTTCCTAGCCCTTCCAGTTGCTGTTTTCCCAAACCACGCTGCCGCCCATACCGAGGCCGATGCACATGGTGGTGAGGCCGAAGCGAACTTCGGGGTGCTCTTCAAACTGCTTAGCAAGTTGATTCATTAGTCTCACGCCGCTTGAGGCAAGCGGGTGCCCAAAAGCGATCGCTCCACCAAATTTATTTACCCGTGCGTCGTCGTCTGCAATCCCGAAGTGATCCAGGAACGACAGCACCTGAACGGCAAAGGCCTCATTGATTTCAAACAGGCCGATGTCTTCAATTTTCAGTCCGGCTTTCTCAAGAGCTTTTTCGGTGGCTGGAATCGGGCCGATGCCCATGATCTCCGGAGCGACACCAGCAAAGGCAAACGAAACAAGCTTCATTTTTGGCTTCAGCCCGTGCTTAGCCAAAGCCCTTTCGCCGGCCAAAAGCGCAACTGTCGCGCCATCGGTCAGTGGAGAAGCATTGCCCGCGGTTACTTTTCCGTGAGCACGGAAAGGGGTTTTGAGCCCTTGCATGCCCTCGATTGTTGACTCAGGTCGCATTAGCTCATCTTGAGAGACCAGGGACCAGCCAGCTTCGCTGCCAGCCGAGACTGGTATCAAATCCGGCTGAATCTTATTGTCCTCATAGGCCTTGGCCGCCTTTTGCTGAGATGAAACCGCGAACGCGTCCGCTCTGTCTTTTGTCAGCGCTGGGAAGCGATCGTGAATCTTCTCGGCCGTGCAACCCATGTTTAGGGCATCTGGACTAACTAGCTTTTCAGACAAAAACCTGGGGTTTGGGTCCGCATCGAAGCCCATTGGGTGTCGACCCATGTGCTCAACACCACCGGCCAAAACAAGATCATACGCCCCGATTCCAATTGAGCTTCCGGTCGTTGTGACGGCGGTCATAGCTCCGGCACACATCCGATCAATGGCAAAACCAGGAACGCTTTCGGGTAGGCCGGCCAAGATGCTGGCAGTTCGACCAATAGTCAAACCCTGATCGCCCTGCTGAGTGGTGGCTGCAATTGCCACGTCGTCTATTGCTGAGCGATCTAGGTCTGGGTGTCGTTCCAAAAGACCGATCATCGCCTTCACGATTAGGTCATCAGCTCGGGTGTTCCAGTAAACGCCCTTCTCGCCAGCTTTTCCGAATGGTGTTCTGACTCCGTCTACGAAGTAGACATCTTGAGGTTGCATTATTTCCTAACTAATTGCGAGCGTGTTGCTTGTCGTTCCTTCTCATCCGCCGCCAAAGTAGTGCGGACCAGACCCGGCGTTAGCAAGAATGCATCGACCAGGCTTTCTGCGTGAGGCCTCAGTCTTGGCAATAGCCTGGTGTCGATGTATTCGGTTATTGCTTCAGCTCTTGAGGAAGATAGTCGGCCATTGATCAAGTACCAGGACAAGTTCTCTTCCAAAACGCTGAAGCCATAGAGGTCTCTTAGCCAAGTCAGAATTTGCTTGGAGTCTTCATCCTCAATTGTCTTGAGTGCCGATGTAAACGCCTCCCAAAGGATTAGTTCACCGTGGGCTTTTGCCGCAAGAATCAAGTCATTCTGATACCGGTTAAACAGCTCGGCTTGCTTTTGAGCGTTTTTGGGGCCCGAGTGCTTCAGGTTGTTTGCAAGCTTCGCAATCATGGTGTGGACTCGGTCTGTTAGAAGTTGGTGCTGATGCTCTTCTTCCTTGACGTACCCAACCGAGCGAGCGGTAGAACCAAAATCAACCATTTTTTGAGCAAGGCCCCGCAGGCCACCACGATTAATTGTGGCTTCTCCAACTTGGCCGGCAACATAGCTTGCAAGCGTTCCAAAATCAGGAGACTTGAAGGCTTTTGCGTAGTCGCCCAGAAGACGCTTTGCCACAAGCTGAAGCATCACATTATTGTCGCCCTCAAAAGTGACATAAACATCTAGGTCTGCTCGAAGTCCCGTTAAGCGGTGCTCGGCCATAAAGCCCTGGCCGCCGCATGCCTCGCGACATTCTTGAACAGTTTCCAACGCATACCAAGAACTGAGTGCCTTGGAAGCAGCAGCCACAGTTTCAAGATCCTGTCTTGACTCATCGGTGTCGTTTTGACCTGTAAAGACAGCGTGGAACTGATCAAGAAGTTCTTGGTGAGTGAAGACTTGGGCATAGGTTCTAGCCAAGAGCGGCAAGAGCCTGCGCTGGTGACGTCCGTAATCCATGATGGTTTTTTCTTCACCATCTGGTCCTGGAAACTGTTTGCGCTCAAGCGAATATCTGATTGCAATGTCTAGGGCAAGCTTCTGAGCGTTCACGACGCCGCCGGTGAGAGAAACTCTTCCTTGAACCAAAGCGCCGAGTTGAGTGAAGAATCTTCTTCCGGAGGATTCAATGACCGAGGTGTAAACACCGTCCTCGCTCACGTCTGCGTATCGGTTTAGAAGGTTTGTCCTTGGAACTCTGACGCTGTCGAAATGCAATCTTCCATTGTCGATGCCGTTTAGACCGCCTTTTAGGCCGTCGTCTTCGCTACCAACTCCGGGCAACAGTTTTCCACGCTTGCGAATTGGAACATAGAAGGCGTGGACTCCGTGCTTTTCACCGCCGGTGTAAAGCTGTGCAAAAACAACAGCAGCGTGTCCGTGGAGTGCTGCATTTCCTAAGTAATCCTTGTAGCTGTGTCGATCCGGTGTGTGAATAACAAACTCTTTGGTGTCGGCGTCATAGGTGGCGGTTGTGCCAATCGACGCCACGTCCGAGCCATGGCCAGTCTCGGTCATCGCGAAGGCGCCGGGAATCTCGGTACTAACTGCACTGCCCAAGAAGGTCTTGTGGTGGTACTCGGTTCCCAGATACAAAATCGCGGAGCTGAACAGTCCGTACTGGACGCCATATTTAATCTGCAGCGAAGGGTCCGCGAAGACAAGCTCTTCGAAGCTAGAAAGCGAGGCTCCGGGGTTCATGGTTCCACCGAACTCTGACTGGAAACCGTGCTGCGTTGCTCCGGCGGCTACCAGGGTTCGAAGCTGCTTCAAAACTGTCTCTCGGTGCTCAGCCATTGGCTGGCCCTCTTGCTTGAAAAGCTTGTGCTCTTCTATCACCGAGCGGGTGTGGCGACGAACGTCTGCCCACCTGCCTAAGACTCTTTCACCGATTGCCTCGACGTCTAGTTGAATGTCCTCATTGAAATTCATTTCTCACCTCAACCTCTAGTAAATGACAGAATCTCCGTCTCGCCAAGGGGTGTTTACAAACTTTGTGACAGCGCACAATCCGCGTCATTTGCAGAATTGGTTCTTTAGAGCTTTCCTACAAAAACAGCATGGCCTTTTGTCTTATAACAGACAAGAACTAATTGCCCTCAAACTTGGCGGGCTGCTTGGTCATGAAAGCCTCCATGCCCCTTGCAACGTCTTTCGTCTGCATCAAGGAGGCTAGTCTCTGAAACACCTGCATTTTTTCTTGCTCGGAATCGATTGCTCTTGCAGAGGCGAGTGTCGCCTGGACGGCCAGCGGGGCCTGATCTGCAACTCGGTTAGCAATTTCCAGAGCGATATCAAATTCTTCGCCGGGTTCGCACACTTGAGTTACTAAGTTCATGGACAACGCCTGCTGAGCATCAAAGCTGTCTCCAGTCAATAAATAGCGCATGGCATTTGCATGTCCGGCAACTTTCGGAAACCTTATGGTTCCGCCCCCAAAGGGCATGATGCCCCTACTAACTTCTAGTTGAGCAAACCTCGAGTCAGTTGCCGCGATTACAACATCGCTTGCCAGGGCCAATTCCACGCCCAACGTGAAGCAAGTCCCTCTGGTTGCCATAACCACTGGCTTTGAAACCTGTTTGGTCGTTATGCCCCAGGGGTCCAGTCCACCCTCCGGAACCATTTGAAGTTTGCCTGCCGCAAGCTTTGGTCCAACATCTTGCAGATCGAGACCAGCAGTGAAGTGGTCGCCGTGGGCAAAAACCAAACCGACCCTTAGATTGGGGTCGGTATCAAGCTGGCCGTAAGCAAGTGACAACTCGTGGAGCATCTGCTCGTCGGCAGCGTTTAGCTTCTCGGGGCGATTCAGGCCGATGAGTAAAACGTGCCCTTGGGTTTCTAAAGTAATTCTGGTCATCGTCGACATGGCTCAAAGATTAGACGCTGTTAGGCCGGTTGCGCCAATATCTGGTCCAAATACTGCAAAAGGGTTTAGTTTTTGCCCGCGCTAAGTCCATTCATTGACGCGCGTCAGACAAGATAGCTAGCGGCGTTTTCTGTTTGGCAAAGTGAGAATAATCGAACCGATAATTAGGCCCGCAAGTGGAAATATCCCAATCACCCAACTAATGCTGATGCCGAAAACAGCAGCGAACCCGGTGAGCGCATTGAAGACCATTGCTATAAAAGGCTTTAGCTTTTTGCGCCTCGATAAAACGGCCAACAGTATGTTGATCAGCGCCACCCCAACAAACACAGCAAGAATGGTTGCAACCAGTGCAGCTAGATCTTCCATAGTTAATTATCTCGAGTGATCGCCGCTAACGGTTGGAGGAGTTTTTTGCTTTTCGGCTGGACACCCAAAGCCAAACAATGAGAATCAGCAGTCCTAGTAAAGAGGAGCTCAACCCGAGGCTGGCTAGCCCGAGTGCCCAAAACTCCTCGACTATGAAGCCTTCATCGTCGACATAATTTGGAGAGAGGTTGTAGTACAGGATCAACAAAACAGACATCGACGTGGTCACCCCAAGCGCCCTGAATAAGATCTTCTGCCTTGTGTTCATGATCGGAAGCCTAGCTTTCACTCAGCAAGCGACCAACCAAGCAACTAATCCGGAACTCGCATAACATTAAAGGATGCTCAGCTATGAAAATTGGAAACAACTAACCCAGTCCAGACGATCAACCAGAGACTTCCTGGACTCGCCCATCGAACCAGGTGTCCTGACCGAGATTCTCTCAGATGGCCTCACTGCACCTAGCTGGTCGAACACCAGGCCTTTTGTCGTGGCGGTTGCCGAGGGTGAGCAGCGCGATCGAATAAGTAAGCGTCTAATCGCTAGGTTGCGGGAATCAACTGAGCTTCCAAACCTAGGGGCAACACCGGACTTCACACACGAGATTCCCTATCCAAAGGGGCTTGCGGAGCGAAGCCAAGCCGTTGGTAAAGGCATTTACGAAACACTCGGCATTGACCGAAAGGACACGGCTGCAAGATTTAGCTTCTTGGAGCGAAACTATGAGTTTTTTGGCGCACCAACAGCACTGTTCTTTTTCACCCACCGCGGCCTAGACCAGTTCGGAACCCTAGATCTTGGACTGTTTATGGAAAACGTGATGCTAGCAGCCAACGCAAAAGGGCTGGGAACCTGTGCCCAGGGCTACTTGGGTGGACACCCTGACATTATTCGTTCTGAGTTCGAAGTTAGCGATGACTACGCATTGGTTTGCGGGATGTCAATCGGGTATCCATCCGAACACCCCATCAATGGCTGGCACGCCGAGAGGTTGCCGATAACTGACTTGCTACTTAGCCCAAAAGACCGGTAACCGCATTTATACGCTCAGTGTGAACATCGACTAAACGACGGAATGTTAGTCATGGCTGTCTGTTGCACTGAACATACGTCCCGAGACTTTCGTTCCGTATTCCATGCAGATCGAAACATTGAGGAAATCATGACAGACAAGAACATAGTAGAAGTAGCAGTCGAAGCAGGAACTTTCACCACTCTTGCAGCAGCACTGGGCGCAGCTGACCTAGTAGCAACCCTGCAGAGCGAAGGACCGTTCACAGTCTTCGCACCAACCGACGATGCCTTTGCGGCCCTTCCAGAGGGTCTAGTAGCAGCACTATTGCTACCAGAAAACGTAGACGCCCTAAAGTCAATCCTGACCTATCACGTAGTATCCGGTCAGGTTCATGCCGCAGACGTCACCACCGGTGATGTTCCAACAGTCGAGGGTTCAACAATGGCCATCGACACAGCCGACGGCGTAGTTATCAACGGCACTGCCAAGGTAACTGCAACCGATATCGCCGCATCTAACGGTGTTATCCACGTAATCGACGCAGTACTAGTTCCAGCAGGCGTCGACGCAGCAGCATTGCTTGCGTAATTCGTAACCAAGTCAAAAAAGAAAAGCCGGGGAGAAATCCCTGGCTTTTCTTTTTAACCGGGCCTAAGAGACAAGAAGCCTCTCGCCAGCCAGATTCGCGTTTCTAGCCCCCTTACCACGGCCATTCCCCAGGAATTTGCTGAGACTACATTGCCAGTCTTCTCCTAGAAATAACTCAGTCAATTGCCACCCACCTCCCACGGAACTCAAATTTTGGATTGTTAACCTTTGAGAGCGTTTCGGGACTTTCGGAGCGCAATCACCGAACACCCGAAAAAAACGAGGAACGATGAGAAAAAACAGACTTACCGCCCTAGCTGGAATCGCAGTCGCGGCCCTAGTGCTAACCGGCTGCGCACCCGCAGATGAGGTTGCAGAGCCAGTAGAGACGATGGAAGAAGCTCAGGTCGATGGAACCATGACCGAAGAAGCGCTTGGAAACATTGTTGAGGTGGCAGTTGGTGCCGGAACCTTTACAACTCTGGCCGCCGCACTTGGTGCAGCTGACTTGGTAACCACACTTCAGGGTGAAGGTCCGTTCACTGTCTTTGCACCAACTGATGAGGCCTTTGCGGCTCTTCCGGCTGGCGTTCTAGACGCACTTCTTCTACCTGAGAATCTGGCTGTCCTTCAGTCAATCCTCACCTACCACGTTGTGGCCGGCGAGGTCTATGCAGCTGATGTCACGACCGGCGACGTGACAACCGTTGAAGGCTCGACCTTCGCGGTTGACACATCCAATGGCGTTGTAATCAACGGCACCGCTAACATAACCGCTACCGACATAATGACCTCCAATGGAGTGATCCATGTCATCGACGCAGTCATCCTCCCACCAGGAGTTGACGTCGCAGCGTTGCTTGGCTAAAAACCAGAGACAAACTGAACTTCAGCCAGGGAGAGATCCCTGGCTGAAGTGTTTAACGAGCAAATCTCTATCGAAAAAAGCTAGCCCTTGTCTTTTTTATGCTGAACAGACCACAGCCAGGCACCAACACCCGCCACGCTTAGGGTTATTCCAGCAAGAGCGACAAGATAGGTGTTGTCCGCATAGGAGTCGTAAGTAGAAACGACCCCAAAGAAGAGTGCGGCGTAAGCAAGCAGGATCCACTTATTACTCATGCTAAAAATCCTAGCTGCCTAATTCGATGAACCCCCAAATCCTCAGCCGCGTGAGTGAAAAACTTGAACCATCTGGGGCATTTGACAAAGAGAGGCACTGGTTCGGCTGGCCAGCCAACATGGCTCCAAACTACCGATGCCCGGATGGTAGCTTTGCCTCATGAACACAACCGAAGCACGAAAAGCAAAAAGGCCCCGGCGCCCCCTGAAGGTTGTGCTCGCAATAGTTAGCGTGCCATTGATTTTGGCAGGGCTGATAGTCGCCGCAACCCCGTTCTCTCAGATGGCCAGAGGTCTGGCGACAATGGCAATCTGGGGTGGTCCAAGCATTGACCACATTAATTACTTTCCGAATAACGAGATAAAGACCACTCCTGGCGCCACTTCATTGCCCGAGGCGCTTGATGGCTCCACCCTTGCCGCCTTCAACAGCGTCGATTTGAGTCCATTTGGCTTGCGTGATCTGCTAATTAACTCAGAAGAGGACCTGGGTGGCTTTTTTTCGGAGACTGGAACAACCGCCTTTCTGGTTCTGAAGGACGGAGTCGTTATTCATAAATGGTACGCACCGGGTGTTGACCCGAATGCGTTGCACACATCATTCTCAGTCTCGAAGTCTTTTTTATCAGCGTTGGTTGGTATAGCCATCGGTGAAGGGAAGATTGAATCCCTTGATGACCCAATCACCAAGTACATTCCGGAGCTCATGGATACTGACCCTAGGTTTGGCAGCATCACGCTCCGGCACCTAATCACCATGGAATCCGGATTGAAATATGTGGATGATATGTCTCCATACGGGGATGCGGCCAGCACCTACTTCTCCACAAACCTTAGGGCGACGGCACTGAATGCCGTCATAGCTGAGGATCCAGGGAAGTCTTTCCTGTACAACAATTACAATCCACTGCTTCTCGGCATGGCACTTGAGCGAGCGACCGGTCAAACCACCGCAGATTACATGAGTGAAAAGCTGTGGGGCCCTATGGGTGCCGAGGCGGACGCCTCCTGGAGCACGGACAGTTTTTACAACGGATTTGAGAAAATGGAGAGCGGCATGAACGCCCGACCCATTGACTTTGCGAAATTCGGTCTTTTGTTTGCCCAAAAGGGCATGATGGATGGAATTCAGGTGGTACCCCAAGACTGGGTGGAAGAGTCAACAACATTGAACGATCTGACCGCGGCAAAAATGAACTACGGGTCCTTCTGGTGGGTTCATCCTGACAATCAATTCGCCGCTCAAGGTAACCTCGGACAATATATTTTCGTCGCACCGGAGAACGGTCTCGTCTTTGTTCGTTTGGGCCGCGAAGAAACCCTATTTTGGCCTCATCTCTTGGTCGGTCTTTCCCAGCAGTTAGCGTCCAAGTAACCCATTAAATGGTTGGGGGAAAGAGTTAGTCAGGTTTAACTCAAGACCCAAATTCTCGGTTCGTCAGAAAGCGACGCCTGCATACTCAAGAAGTTGACTGTCATGCGCCTGGCTGGAAAGGTGAGGTAACTAGAAAAGGAGCGAGAATGAGCTGGTACTACTGGGTTGGATTTGCGATCGGTATCTACATGACCTGGGGTGGTGCAACTAAGTCCTCTGCAAAGCCCTATTTCTTTCTCCACGCAAGGGCGAGCCTGCTTTGGAAGCAACAAGCCCACACTTTTCTAATGATTTCTGGCATTGCGGTGTCACTAGTGATGCTTTTTCTGGCGTTTGCTCGGTAAAAAGAAAAACCCTCCCATTTCTGGGAGGGTCTTCTTCCTTGTGGAGACTAGGGGGGTCGAACCCCTGACCCCCTGCTTGCAAAGCAGGTGCTCTACCAACTGAGCTAAGTCCCCATAGCGAGCATTCCCTGGCGGAAAGTGCTCACCGTGGGCCTAGGAGGACTTGAACCTCCGACCTCTTCATTATCAGTGAAGCGCTCTAACCACCTGAGCTATAGGCCCGTCGAGCAAGATGATGCTACTAGAAAAAAACACCTGCCACAAACCCTAGATCTCTAGTTGTTGGTGAAAGTGAGCGAAAGCCCACCAACCAGCTTAGAAATTAGGTTGAAAATTACCGCCCATACTGCCCACAGGGCAGTAGTTAGCACGACATTTAGAAGTGCGAGGGTGGTAGCCGTGGTCATGACGTTAGAAAAAGAAAAATCATCCTCTAGGTTCACATTGCTGCCGTCGCCAAGAACAGATCCAAGCAAGCTCCCGATTGAGGAGAAAATCCCCGAATTAGCAAGCACCGACCAAATCAACCAAGCCCCAACCACCAGAGCGATTGAGCTCGCGATTGAGATAAGGAATCCGACCTTAACCGCGGACCAAACATCTACGCCTCTTAGCTTGAGGCGAATCTGTTTCTTGGGTTCCTTTGGGGTCTTATTCCGGTTGAACAGCGATGTCATCTGCCGCTCCTTCAGTTTCTGGATCATCATTAGTTTCTAGGTTCCGCTCAGCATTTCTGGCTATCGACAGAACTGAATCGCTCTGGTCAAACCTAGCAAATACTACGCCCATGGTGTCGCGGCCCTTGGCCGGAACCTCATTAGCCGAACTCCTGATTACCTTGCCAGAAGACAACACCGCTAGAACCTCGTCAGTTTCGTCGACCATTAGCGCGCCGACCAGGTCACCGCGCTTCTCATCGAGCTTGGCAACCTTGATGCCAATGCCGCCACGCTTCTGAACTCGGTACTGATCCGCCGAAGTTCGTTTGGCATAACCGCCCTCGGTTACAACAAAGACAAAGCCGGACTCCCCAATAACCGAAGCCGACAAAAGCTCGTCGCCCTTTCTAAAGGCCATGCCGATGACACCTGAGGTGTCGCGACCCATTGGACGCATCGAGTCGTTAGCCGCGGAGAATCTAATAGACATTCCCTTTCGGCTAACCAAAAGAACATCGTTCTCTTCGCTAACCAGCATTGCGTTGATAAGCTCATCGCCTTCGCGGAGCTTGATGGCAATGATGCCGCCAGTTCTAGCGGTGTCATAGAGCTCTAGAGCGGTCTTTTTAACAAGCCCGCTCTTGGTGGCCATGACCAAATAAGGCTCCTGCTGGTAGTCCTTCAGATCAAGAACCTTCACTACATATTCCTCTGGCTGCAAGGCCAAGAGGTTGGCAACATGCTGACCCTTTGAATCGCGGCCAGACTCTTGAACCTCGTAGACCTTGGAACGATAAACCCTGCCGGTATTAGTGAAGAACATCAGCCAGTGGTGAGTGGTCGAAACAATAAAGTTCTGAACCACATCGTCGGCTCGAAGGCTCGCTCCCTTAACGCCCCTGCCACCGCGGTGCTGCACGCGATAGTTGTCGCTTCTGGTTCGCTTTATGTAGCCGCCTTGGGTCAAGGTAACTACCATTTCTTCTTCGGGAATTAGGTCTTCTAGGCTGACGTCGCCGTCGTAACCAAGCATTATCTCTGAGCGACGATCGTCGCCGTACTTGCTAACAACTTCGGCCAACTCGGATGAGACGATGTCGCGCTGGGCTTTTTCGTCTCCGATGATCCTCTGGAACTCAGTTATCTGAGTTTCAAGCTCAGCGGCCTCGTCAATAATCTTCTGGCGCTCAAGTGCCGCAAGTTGACGCAACTGCATGTTCAAGATCGCACGCGCTTGAAGCTCGTCGATTTTCAACAGTTTGATTAGTCCGTCGCGAGCATCTTCAACGGTCGCGCTCTTGCGAATCAGGGCAATTACATCGTCGAGTGAGTCAAGAGCCTTCAGGTACCCGCGAAGGATGTGGGCTCGCTCTTCTGCCTTACGCAGCCTGAACTGAGTTCTTCTGACGATGATGTCGATCTGGTGGGTCACCCAATTGGTAATAAAGCCGTCGATCGACAGCGTCCTGGGGATTCCATCGACAAGTGCAAGCATGTTTGCACCGAAGTTGTCCTGCAGCTGGGTGTACTTGTACAGGTTGTTCAGTACAACCCTTGCAACCGCGTCGCGCTTTAGAACAATTACGAGTCGCTGACCAGTTCTACCCGATGTTTCGTCGCGAATGTCTGCAATGCCGGTGAGCTTGCCCTCTTTGGTGAGCTCTGCGATCTTAAGCGCCAAGTTGTCTGGGTTTACTTGATATGGAAGTTCGGTGACAACTAGGCAGGTTCGATTCTGAACCTCTTCTACGTTCACAACCGCACGCATTGTTATTGAGCCGCGGCCGGTTCGATAAGCATCTTCAATTCCGCGGCGACCAAGGATTTGAGCGCCGGTTGGGAAATCTGGACCTTTCACAATCTTGATTAGCTCTTCAATTAGCGCTTCACCCTCGATTTCGGGGTTGGCAAGCACAAACTGAGCTGCCTCTGATACTTCTCTGAGGTTGTGGGGAGGAATGTTCGTCGCCATTCCAACCGCAATACCGATTGATCCATTAACCAACAGGTTTGGGAACCTCGCAGGCAAAATGGTCGGCTCCTGGGTGCGGCCGTCGTAGTTGTCTTGGAAGTCAACGGTCTCTTCGTCGATGTCTCGAACCATCTCCATCGCCAACGGAGCCATTTTGCACTCCGTGTATCTTGGTGCAGCAGCCGGATCGTTTCCGGGGGAACCAAAGTTTCCCTGGCCCGATACAAGCGGATAACGAAGGTTCCAGTCCTGAACCAAGCGAACCAAGGTGTCGTAAATAGCTGTGTCACCGTGAGGGTGATACTGACCCATCACATCGCCTACTACACGCGAGCACTTTGAGAACTGTTTGTCTGGTCGGTAACCACCGTCGTACATCGCGTAAAGAACGCGACGGTGAACTGGTTTTAGGCCGTCTCTCACGTCCGGAAGTGCTCGCCCGACAATAACGCTCATTGCGTAGTCGAGGTAGCTTCGTTGCATTTCGACCTTTAGGTCGATTTGCTCTATTTTGTCCATCTGGCTTTCTGACATTTTTCTCTCCTACCTAGATGTCCAAGAATCGGACGTCTTTGGCGTTCCGCTGGATAAAGTTTCTTCGGCTTTCGACGTCTTCACCCATCAAGGTCGAAAAGACCTCGTCGGCTAGTGCTCCGTCGTCCAGAGTCACTTGAAGCAAGGTTCTGGTGGCCGGGTTCATTGTGGTTTCCCAAAGCTCGTCGTAGTCCATCTCTCCAAGACCCTTGTAGCGCTGGATGGCGTTTTCCTTTGGAATTCTCCTGCCGGCAGCTTGACCCTCCTGCAGCCT
Organism: Candidatus Aquiluna sp. IMCC13023; assembly: GCF_000257665.1. GTDB lineage: Bacteria > Actinomycetota > Actinomycetes > Actinomycetales > Microbacteriaceae > Aquiluna. The sequence goes on along the minus strand of NZ_AJKR01000002.1, from coordinate 82,798 downwards.
TCGATCTCTCTCTTCGTCCGAGTAAACATATTCGTGAGGAGCGTTAGACCACTTGAGCTTGAACAACGGTGGCTGAGCCATGTAAACGTAGCCGTGTTCTATCAAGGGGCGCATGTACCTAAACAACAGGGTCAGCAACAAGGTTCTAATGTGCTGACCGTCGACATCGGCGTCGGCCATCAAAATGCACTTGTGGTAGCGAATCTTGCTGACATCAAACTCTTCACCAATACCGGTACCAAAAGCCGTAATTAGAGCTTGAACTTCGGTGTTTGCCAAGGCTCGATCAAGTCTCGCCTTTTCAACATTCAAAATCTTGCCTCGAAGCGGCAGGATCGCCTGGGTCTCAGGATCTCTGCCTCGAACGGCTGAACCGCCGGCCGAGTCACCCTCAACAATATAAATCTCGGAGACAACTGGGTCCCTCGATGAGCAGTCTCTTAGCTTGCCTGGCATTCCGCCGGACTCCAGCAAGCCCTTGCGTCTAGTTGCCTCGCGAGCTTTTCTGGCTGCCATTCTTGCGCTGGCAGCCTGGATAGCCTTGCGAACAATCTCTTTAGCTTGCACAGGATTACGGGCTAGCCAGTCTCCAAGCTGATCGTTCACTACTTTTTGCACAAAGGCTTTGGCCTCAGTGTTGCCGAGTTTGGTTTTGGTCTGTCCCTCAAACTGTGGCTCGGTTAGCTTCAGGGAAACAACCGCCGTCAAACCCTCACGAACGTCATCACCGGTGAGGTTGTCATCTTTTTCTTTTAGAAGCGACTTGTCGCGGGCGTATTTATTGAGCAATGAGGTCAGAGCGGTGCGGAAACCCTCTTCGTGAGTTCCACCCTCGTGGGTATTAATCGTGTTCGCGTAAGTGTGGACGCCTTCGTTATAACCGGTGGTCCACTGCATCGCGATCTCGACGGAGATTGTTTTCTCTTTGGTTTCGGTCTCGATTGAAATGATCTCGTCGTGAATCGTCTCGACTTTTTTGGCTGAGTTCAGATACTCAACGTAGTCAGCAAGACCGCGCTCGTAGTAATAGTTGTCTTTTCTTCCATCGCGCTCGTCCAGAAGGTTGATCTTCAAGCCCTTGTTCAAGAAACACATTTGCTGAAAGCGCTGGCGAAGGGTCTCGTAGTCGTAGTCAACGGTTTCAAATATGTCCGCGCTCGGTGAGAACTCAATCGTTGTTCCGGTCCGGTCGGTCTTCTCACCCTTGGCTAGCGGGGCGTCTGGAACGCCAATTGAATAACCCTGGCGCCAAATATGTCCGTCGCGGTGGACCTCAACCGAGAGTGTCGATGACAAGGCGTTTACAACCGAGGCACCGACACCGTGAAGTCCACCGGAGACGGCATATCCGCCGCCGCCAAATTTTCCGCCGGCGTGCAGAACTGTAAGGACTACCTCTACGGCGGGTCTTTTTTCCACCGGGTGCATATCAACCGGGATGCCTCGACCGTTGTCGGAGACCTTTATATTTCCGGCCTTGGTGATAACAACATCAATGTTGTCGCAGTGGCCGGCAAGAGCCTCGTCGACTGAGTTGTCGACGATCTCATAAACCAAGTGATGAAGGCCGCGGGGGCCCGTGGAGCCGATATACATTCCCGGTCGCTTGCGAACGGCCTCTAGCCCCTCAAGAACCTGAATGTCTCCGGCGTCGTAGTTTCTCGTTGGTTCTGGCATATTCAATTACTTCCCGTTTGGGTTAGCTCCACATAAACGCGGTCTAGGACCGACTTAGATTCAGGTTTGCTAACCCTTCAAGTCTAGTCCAGAGGGCAGAAAAAGGAGTGCATATGGTTATTAGCCATAGGTGTCGCGTGGACCCCGTCCAGGAACCGATCTAGGACCCTTTTTCCAACTCGGGGCATTAGGACCGATAAACATAATTTCATCAACGACAAGTTTTGGATGAACCTCGGCTAGCTTCTGTAAAACCTGGGTTTCCAAAAGACGCATTTGAGTGGCCCACGCAGTTGACTTGCAACGAACAATTAGTTGAGTTCCCTTGAGCTCCTCAGGGAAGGAGGCATTCGCACTTTCCGGACCAACTACCTGATCCCAATCTGCAAATAACGACGCCTTCTCCAGATCCGCGGTCCAGTTGAACTCCCCAAACAAATGCTCCAGGCTTTGACTTGCCGTTACTAGGTCGCGACCTGGGTCAAAGGGCTGCGTGCCACGGGTCTGGTTTTTTTCTCGGCGCTTCTGATCCTTTGACTTCATTCCGTGCGAGTTAGCAAGAAAGCTCTTAAAGAACCCATCGGCCACTTCGAAGAAAATACTAGGCACTGACAACACCTCCCGATACGTGCATTTTGCCAGACCAATCAAGATTTGGCGCCATGGTCTCGTCTGCGGCAGTGATTAGCACTTGTTCATAATCGGTCACAAATTCGACCAGGCGCTCTCGCCTGCCTTTGTCTAGGACCGCAAAGACATCATCCAACAGCAAAATCGGATCACCATTGTTGCTGGTTTTTCGTGAAACATCCCCGAGGGCAAGTTTTAGGCCCAGCGCCAGAGACCACGCTTCCCCTTGAGAAGCGTGAGTTCTCGCGAGTAGTCCCGCTTTATCAATCAACAGCTCGTCCCTATGGGGTCCCGCAAGGGTTATTCCGCGCTCAAGTTCTTTGTTCCGAAGTGATTCCAGACGTTCGTAAAACAGTTGTGAGTAAGTCTTTGGATCAGACTCAATATCGGTCCACTTTTCATTTTCATCGCTGCCCACCGCTGAAACAAGTCGAAGGCTGATTTCATCTTTCGAGTCACTAAGGGCGGTGTAGAAGGTTTGTAACAGCGGGGATAGCGCCGTAACTAGCTCAAGGCGTTCAGCGGCCAGCTCGGTACCCAGTGCAACTAGTTGATCGTTCCAGATTTCCAGTGTGGACAGTTCAGGGTTCTTTATGCCTCTCGCGGATTTCAAGAGGGCGTTTCTTTGCTTCAGAACGCGCTCATAATCTGCTTTTACGCCGGATAAGCGCGGCTTTAGTTGGACAAGAGAGCTGTCTAGGAATTTTCTTCTGTCGCCTGGGTCTCGTCTTATTAGGTCCAAGTCCTCGGGTGAAAAGGAGACGGTTCTAATAAGCCCTAAAATCTCAGAGGTTTTCTTTCTGGCTGAGCCGTTCAGGAAATACCTGTTGTTGGATTCCTTATTAAGTTCAACACCAATGAGTAACTCTCGAGAGTTGTGATTCACTTTCCCCGACAGCTGCGCCGTTGGTTGGTCTTTTTGAATCAGAGTCTGATATCCACTAACTCGATGCGACTCTAGGGTCGATAGGTAACTGACTGCCTCAACAAGGTTTGTTTTACCCTCGCCGTTTTGGCCGTAGAGAAGAACCTGGCCGACTGAAAAGTCAACATTTAGCTGTGAATAGTTTCGGAAATTAGCTAGTTGTAAAGACTTGAGCCACAAGCGCCGAGTCCTTTGCCTAGGAGACTAGAAGATTTGGTTGCAACAGGTACTTAAAGTCTTTGTCGCCGTCTTTTGGATCGACTGGACTAATTAGTACTGGGCCGGGTTTGTTTGGATTGTTTGGATTCACCGTGAATCCTATTTTCACATTCTCAACATCAAGCCCCGTAAGGGCATCCGTCAAAAATTGGGGTCTTAGTGAAACGACAGTTTCGTCACCCTTCATGGAGCAGGACACCTGTTCCGACGCGTCGGCAACATCAGAACCTATTGACTCCAAAGACAACTCACTCTCAGTGAATTTGTAGCGCAGGGGTTTTTCACGGTCTACGACCAAAGCGACTCGGCGTGTGGCGTCTAGCAGGTCCTGTTTACTCAAGATTGCAAAACTAGTTGTTTCCTCTGGAAATAATTGCAACACGGCGGGATACTTCCCCTTGATGGTCGCGGTAGAAACAGACTTGTTTGCACTCGAGAAGCCGATCATGTCCTTTTCGCCCTCCCCAAACCCAAGCTCGAGCTCACTGTCGTGACTGAAGGTTTTGGAGATTTCACTTAGAACCCTGGCCGGGATCAACACTTCGCGGTCAACTGATTTTCCTGTCCACGGAATCACCTTGACAGCGACCCTAAATCGATCAGTAGAAACCATTGTGAGCTCCTTAGAGCTAGCGGTGATCATTACTGCAGTTAGAACTGGCGTAACTTCTTCTCGGGAGGCGGCAACCACGACTTTAGCGACGCCGTTTGTAAACTCACTCGCGGAAACTTTTCCGGTTACTTCCGGAAAGTCAGGAGTGTCGGGGTAGTCAGTAGTTGACATGGATGAAAGAGAAAACTTACTCGTTCCTGAATTAACTTGAAGTCTCGTGTCGTCTAATTGAATTGCCACGGATGCAGCGGGCAGTTTGCTAAGAATTTCGGACAGAAGCCTCGCCTGAACTAATACCTTGCCGGGACTATCTATAGCAGCAGCAATTTTTACCCTAGCTGCGACCTCATAGTCAAAGATTGATAGTTGAACTTCGCTGCCCAATGCTTCGATCATTACGCCAGAGAGTTGTGGAAGCTGGGGCCTAGGAGATAAAAGACGAACTAGAAAAGAAACAGCATCACTTAGTACTTCGCGATCGGCTTGAAATTTCATGATGACTTCCTGGGTAATTGGGTTTTATCTTTGCACAAGAGTTCCCAAGAGACACAACCTGGTGACGAGCGTGGAATTAATAATTACTTAATATCTTTAATAATCATTAATAACCTGCTGTGTAAAAGTGGATAACTACCTCTCGGGCTCTTGTTGTTTGGGAACTACACCGTTGTAAGTTGTACACAGATCTGTGTATAAACCTGTGTATAAGTCATTTGGTTGTTGAGTATTTTTGTTTTGTAAACAATTTATGAGTTTTTTTCCCGAAGATACCCGAGTTCTAAACCGTAATTCTGGAGTTATCCACAGGTTTTTTTTAGAACTATTTATGGTTATCTTTGATTTTTTGGATTATTTCAGAGACCTGATTGTAGATATATCGTTTCTCACGCATTTGAGAGCTAATTTTCTTAGTCGCGTACATGACCGTTGTGTGGTCCCTGTTTCCAAAGTGAGTGCCGATCTTCGGAAGAGACAGATCCGTTAATTCTCTGCATATGTGCATCGCGATTTGCCTAGCCAGCGCAATGGCGGCTTGGCGTCCTGAGCCGGTGAGTTGCTCTTGGGTTATTTTGAAGTAGCTCGAAGTAGCTGCGATTATCTCGAGAGGGCTTATTCGCGTGTCCTCGGAGACCGAGTAGGTGTCCTTAAGCACTGTCTGTACCAGGTCCATGTCTAGAGGCTGTCGGTTTAGGTTTGCAAAAGCGGTGACCCTAATTAGTGTGCCTTCTAGTTCACGTATGTTTGAAGAAATTCGTGTTGCCATGTATTCAATTACTTCGTCCGGAACCGGGATTCTCTCGAGTGCAGCTTTCTTGCGAAGGATGGCAACTCGTGTCTCAAACTCGGGAGCCTGAATGTCTGTGATGAGACCCCATTCGAACCGAGACAGCATTCTTTCCTCAAAGCCCTCCAGTTGTTTGGGTCGAAGATCTGAAGTGATGACCACTTGCTTATTGTGATCGTGCAGGTTGTTAAAAGTATGGAAGAAGGCCTCTTGAGTCTGGTCTTTTCCCTGGAGGAATTGAATGTCATCCACAAGCAAAATGTCAACATCTCGATACTGCGCCTGAAACTCGGAGGTCTTGTTGTTCTGGATCGCGTTTATAAAGTCGTTCGTGAATTCCTCGCTGGAAACGTATCGAACCTTGGTGCGTGGTTTCAAGTGCATCGCGTAGTGACCGATGGCGTGCAATAGGTGTGTCTTGCCCAACCCGCTTGAACCGTAAATAAACAGAGGGTTGTATGCCTCAGCAGGTGCCTCGGCGACCGCGAAGGATGCCGCGTGCGCGAACCTGTTTGAGCCACCAGTGACAAAATTGTCAAAGCTATATTTTGGGTTCAGCCCGGAAGATCCAGTTATTGGAACTGGACCAGTCGCAGGATCGCGATCAATTACCAGCGGCTCGGGCTCTACCGCGAGTTCAATCCGGGTTGGGGTTTTAAGTTCTTCGTTTGTAATTATTAGAAAGGAGGTTGGGCCGCCATATTCAGCAACTTCCCCTAGGGCGTCGAGGAGTAACTCTTTAAGACGCTGCTGAAGCATCGAACGAGTGGTTTCGTTTGGTACTTCTAAATAAAGTGTGTCATCGAGCACGCCCTTCGGGACGGCAAGGTCGAGATGTCCTTTGAGGTGCGGGGTCACCCTGGGGTCCGAGGCAATCTTAGACACGAGGTCGCTCCACATTACTGTGAGGGCGACGTCGGCCATCTGGAGCTCCTTTAGGTTCTTAAAATACTTATGCACAGACTTTTGCACAGATATTTGGATCTGTGCATAAACCCTCAATGCTTGTGGAAAACTTTGTGTTAAAGTCGCAGAATTCCACGATTGGAACATTCAAGTGGATACTACGGTTGGATATCAAATTAACTCGGCGTGTCGCAACTGATTTTTTTGAATTTGTATGAGAGGCACTCGATTTGGTGCATTTAGTCCTCAACAGCCTTGACTATCGGCTATATTCGTCGTAGATTATGGAAGTTGTTTTGGGATGTGATTCCCAACAGACCCAGGGAGTTTTAAGTGAGCAAGCGCACATTCCAACCGAACAATCGTCGCCGTGCAAAAAAGCATGGCTTCCGTCTACGTATGCGCACTCGTGCGGGACGTGCCATCATGGCCGCTCGCCGTCGCAAGGGTCGCACAGAACTAAGCGCCTAGAGGGCAGTTGCTAGCGCGCGAGAATCGATTATCTTCTAGCGATCAAATCCGCCAGGTGATAAAACTCGGCAAGCGCAGCAGCAATGAATTTGCAACGATCCATTTTTTGCCGGCCGAAACGAGTCGTTTCGCGATAGTAACCTCCCGTGCTGTTGGCAACGCGGTTGTAAGAAACAAGATACGTCGCAGGACTAAGGCGGTTCTCAGCGAACTAATTGAGGGCAAACCCCAGATTCACGGTGTGGTTCGCTTTCGACCTGGAGCAGCAATGCTCACCTTCGATGACCTCAAGGCGTCAATTCTGAAATTGATGGAGCGGACCGAAAAATGAGATTTCTTCGTTTTTTGATTCTTATACCCAGAAACATTTTGATTGCTTTGGTCCTGGTTTACAGGAAAGTCATCTCCCCACTTTATGGAGACGTCTGTCGTTACTACCCTTCATGCTCTACCTATGGTCTTCACTCCCTTCAGCGCCTTGGTCTGCTGCGCGCTATCCCTCTTACCGGTTGGCGAGTTTTGCGCTGTAATCCATGGTCGGCCGGCGGGGTGGATGAGGTCGGAAGCCCGCCCAACTGGATCGCCATAAGCCAGCTAGGATTTACTTCACCCGCTAGTTCAGAAATAAAGAGGTAATTGTGGATCTGCTATGGCCAATTAAGTGGCTCATCGAACTAATCCTCGTGAGCTTTCACGGGGTTTTCAGTTCCGTTGGTTTTTCGTTCGACTCGGGCGGATCATGGGTGCTTGCAATTGTCGGTCTAGTTTTGGTAGTCCGTGCAGCTCTGATACCTGTGTTTGTTCGTCAAATCAAGAGCCAGCGAAACATGATGATGGTGCAGCCTCAGCTCGCGAAGCTTCAGAAGAAGTACAAGGGCAAGACTGATAAAGACTCACGAGAGCGATTTGCCAAGGAGCAGATGGCGCTCTACAAGGAGACCGGCTCCAACCCCCTTAGCTCTTGCCTCCCGCTGCTATTGCAGATGCCTATTTTTATCAGCCTTTTCTACGTTCTAAACGGAGCACAGCGAAACGAGGCCGGGGTTGGCGTTTTGAACGCAGACTTGGCTCAATCGTTTTCGCAGGCCCAGTTATTTGGCGCAACTTTGTCCGACACCTTCTTTGGGTCTGACGACATAAACGTCAAAGTAATTGCCGCCATCATGATCGTGCTGATGTCTTCCTCGCAGTTCATCACCCAGAAGCAGATCATGGCGAAGAACCAAAACCCGGAGACTCAAAACAGCCAGTTCATGCGGACCCAGAAGATCATGCTTTACACGCTTCCAGCGGTCTTCTTGTTTTCAGGACTAACTTTCCCCCTCGGCGTTATGACCTACTGGTTGGTTTCCAACTTTTGGACCATGGGCCAGCAATTCATTGTTATTCGCAACATGCCTACTCCTGGTTCACCGGCCTACAAAGCGCGACAGGAGCGCCTGGAGCGCAGGGGCAAGCTGCCCAAACTAGAGACCACCCCAGCTATCGAGGAGGAGACGCCCGAGCCAGAAGTTCGTCAGCGTAACCAGCCAGTTAGCAAAAACCGATCCAAGAAAAAGAAGAAGAAGTAAATGAGCGAAGAAAAAGAACTAGAACAGCAAGGCGAAATCGCAGCGGACTTCATCGAAGAGTTTTTGGATGTAGCCGACCTAGACGGTGACCTCGAGATCGAGTTTAAGAAGGAACGCGTTTACATCAGCGTTCAGAGTGATGCGAAGTCCAACCTGGGCAAGATCTCTGATCCCGACACTGTCGAAGCTGTCCAGGAGCTTGCACGTCTGGCGGTTCAGGCCAAGACCGGCGAGATGAGCAGATTGATCCTCGACATTGGTGGGTCGCGTCAGGCAAAGACCGACAAGCTCAAGCAGCTTGTGGAGCGAACCATAGAAAAGCTAGAGGAGTCTGACAGCGAGCAGCACCTAAAGCCAATGACCTCCTACGATCGCAAGCAAGTACACGACATGGTGTCAGAGGCAGGATTCGTCTCGGAGTCCGAGGGCCAAGGTCGTGACCGCCACATAGTTGTTCGCAAGCCCTAAATGTTTCACGTGAAACTTGTGGTGACTTGAACGAGTCAAGCCAGGTTGAACTCGAACCTGCCTTCGCCAAGGAACTATTTGGGTCAAACATTTCTCAGGCACGCGCATACACCGCGTTATTGGCTAAAGACTCAGAGACTTTTGGGCTACTCGGTCCACGTGAGCTACCTCAATTATGGAGCCGTCACGTAATAAGCGGTGGACTGCTAGCGGATCTAGTTGAACCGGGTCAAAAGATCGTTGATGTTGGAAGCGGCGCTGGTTTGCCGGGCATCCCTATGGCGATCGCCGCTCCTGATTCTCACTTCACCTTGGTGGAACCGATGGAGCGCAGGGCTAACTGGTTATCGGCTGCGGTTGTTGAACTCGGATTAGAAAACGTCTCGGTGTTGCGTGCACGAGCCGAGGATGTCCATCGCACTGATTTTGATGTCGCTACGGCAAGGGCTGTTGCAGCCCTAGACAAGTTGATTCGCCTTCTCAGCCCGCTTATTAGGGGCTCTTCGGGAAAAACAGTCTTAGCACTCAAGGGCTCAAAGGCCCCGGAGGAGATTATTGCTGCAACCGAGCGCCTTGAGCTGCTTGGGTTCGACACTCCTGAGATACTTACACTGGGTTTGAATAAAGCACCGGAAACTGCGACTGTTGTCCGTATTAGGTTAAAGGCTTGAGGAAAATGACTGAACAACCAGCGGAAACGACGTCGATCACCAAGCTGAGCGTCGCACCCGGGTTAGGATTCCCAAATCACCGCGACGAACAGTCTCCGGAGCCAACAGGTTGGCAGCAATCCCCCAGCAGTGAAATAGAACATGTTTCACGTGAAACATCCAACAGGGGGCAAGCATGAATAATCAGCAAGATTTTAGGGCCCCAATCCTGAGGGAGATCACCCTCAATACTGAGCGTGCTAAGCGAATTGAAGCTGCCAGGCTGACCGCGCCGGCCAAGACCCGAATCATCACAGTTTCGAACCAAAAAGGCGGCGTGGGTAAAACCACTACCGCGGTTAACATCGCCGCAGCCCTTGCCACCAAGGGCCTTAGGGTTTTGGTGATTGATCTTGATCCACAGGGCAACGCATCTACTGCACTTGGAGTTGAACACCACAACGGGGTTCCCGGAAGCTACGAAGTTCTGGTCGATGGGTCAGCAGTTGGGCCATTAGTACAACAGAGCCCAGAGCACAAAAACCTATTTTGCTTACCGGCCAGCATTAATCTTGCGGGAGCTGAGATCGACATGGTTAGCGCAAGTGAACGCGAGAAGGTTTTAGCCTCGGCGCTGGCAACTTATGTCGATCAGACAGCCCCACGAATAGATTTCATCTTTATCGACTCGCCGCCGAGTCTTGGTCTGCTGACGGTAAACGCTCTGGTTGCTGCGACCGAGGTTTTAGTGCCGATTCAGTGCGAGTACTACGCCCTTGAGGGTGTAACTCAACTGATCGCCAACATTGAGAGAGTCAAGAAAGCCTTGAACCCAAGTCTTGACATAAGTTCAATCTTGCTGACCATGTTCGATAACAGGACCAATCTCAGTACCGACGTAGCGAACGAGGTTCGTAAGTACTTCCCTGAGAAGACACTTGCAGCAACTATTCCGCGCTCTGTGCGGCTTTCTGAGGCCCCGAGCTACGGTCAGACTGCAATTACCTTTGATCCCAAGAATTCAGGCTCCCTGGCCTACCAGGAAGCTGCTATCGAGCTGGCTCAGCGAGGAGATCACGTATGACTACGAGTAAACGCCCCGAACGCCGCGGTGGCCTTGGAAGAGGCATCGGTTCCTTGATTCCTGAGGGTGACCGAAATGCGGTGGATGTTTTCTTCGGTTCCGACAGTAAACAGCCAATAGGTGTTGAGGTTGCGCCAGGTGCCAGATTGGCCCAGTTGAACCTGGACCAAATAACACCAAACCCCCAGCAGCCAAGAACGGTTTTTGAAGCTGAGGCATTTGCGGAGCTAGTTCATTCAATCCGTGAATTCGGTGTCTTGCAGCCTATTGTGGTGCGCCCACTGGGCGCCGGCTATGAACTAATTATGGGCGAGCGAAGGCTACGAGCATCTAAGGAAGCCGGGCTTGTGTCTATCCCAGCTGTTGTTCGCGAAACGGCTGACGAGAACATGCTTCGTGACGCGCTGCTTGAGAACATTCATCGCGCAAACCTAAACCCCCTAGAAGAAGCCTCTGCATACAAGCAGATGCTCGAAGACTTTGGGACCACGCAGGATCAGCTAGCTGACAAGCTTGGCCGCTCCCGACCGCAAATCACGAATACTTTGCGATTACTGAAGCTGCCCATGGATGTGCAGGATAAGGTAGCGGCCGGTGTTCTTAGTGCCGGTCACGCCAGGGCGTTGCTCTCAACTAACGATGAGACCACGATGCGCGCGCTAGCCAGCCGGGTAATTCGCGAAGGCATTTCGGTTCGAGGACTGGAAGAAATAGTTTCTGGCGCCAAAGTCAAGCCTGGCAAGGCGACAATCAGGCCGGGCGGCAAGCAGGACATGCTCAAGGAGCTGGCCGAAGAAGTGGGCGACCACCTAAACACCGTGGTGAAGATAAGCATTGGGCGCAAGAAGGGCCAAATGGTAATTGAATTTGGGAACCTGGTGGATTTGAGACGCATAATCCAGGACATCAAGGGCAATAACTAGCTTTTTTGGGCCAGCTTCACAAGCGCTAGGTATGTCTCGGGCAAGGTTGCTTCGGTTGCCAGTACTGCCTGTGGGAAAAGCGAAGTCTCTGTCATTCCGGGCGTGACGTTCGCCTCTAGAAACCAGATTTCCCCTGACTCGTCAACAATCAGGTCTACTCGGCTCAGCTGAGTGAGCCCCAAGCTGTTGTGAGCTGCGACCGCAATGCGGGCAGCTTCCGCCAAAACCTCACCATCCAGCCGAGCTGGAACGTAATAATTGGTCTGGCCAGGCGTGTAGCGCTCGCTGTAGCCAAATTCACCGGAGTCAGGAACTATCTCTACTGCCGGAAGGGCTATGGGCCCATCTCCTAGGTCTATGACGCTGACTGCTAGCTCGGTGCCGGCAATAAAACGCTCAATCATCACTTGATCGCAGTATGCAAAGGCATCGACCATGGCCTTCGCAAAGCTTTTTGGATCGGAAACCCTCGCGCAGCCCTGTGCAGAGCCACTTTTGACTGGTTTTACCACTACCGGGAATCCAAGTTCAGTCCCAACCATCGCGAGCACCGACTCGGCATTCAGTTCCCGAAAGCTTGATTTAGGAAGTGCGATGGATTCAGGGGTTCTGATTCCTTGTCTAGCGACCAGTACTTTTGCCACTGGCTTATCCCAGGCAAGACGAGCACCTGCGGAATCAGACCCGACAAATGCGATTCCCGCCAGTTGCAATAGATTCTGCAAAGAGCCGTCTTCGCCGACGGCGCCGTGGAGGGTGGACCAAACCACATCTGGCCTAGTTGCCATTAGATGACCCACCAGTTCGCCGTCTGGTTCGCGTATTTCTGTCGAAACCCCGGCATCGGTCAGTGCGTCGGCAACTCTTCGGCCCGATTTCAGAGAAACGTCACGCTCGTGAGAGATTCCGCCGGCTAAAACCAGCACTCGAAGGTCGCTCACTAGTCCTTCTTCCCAAAGGTCTCGAGAAGGTCAATTTGTTGGTTTAGGACCCTGGAAAGTCTTTCAATACCCACTCGAACATTGTCGGCTGTCGGGTGAGAGAAACAAATTCTGATGTTGTCCGCCCCGCGGCCATCTCCAAAGAAGGCAGTTCCAGGGGTATATGCCACCAGCTCAGTCACGGCCAATGGCAGCATCTCCTTACTGTTTAGGCCTTCAGGCAGCGTTAGCCATAGGAAGAAGCCGCCATCTGGCCTGGTTGTGTGAACCTTCGGCAAAAACTGTTCGACGGCCTGAAGGGCAGCGTCACGCTTGGTTTGATAAAGGTCTCTAAAAGTCGCGATCTGTTTTTGCCAGTCGGCAATACTCAGGTATTCACTAACGAGCATCTGGGCGAAGCTTGCCGGGGACAATATCGCCGACTCGTTGGCAAGTACCAGCTTTTCTCGTATCGCTGGCGGGGCAAGCACGTAGCCAACTCGAAGGCCCGGGGACAATATCTTAGAAAAACTGCCTAGGTAAACCACGTTCTGCTCGTCGAGTGACCTCATGGCGTTCGGAGGCTTTTCGCCAAAGTAGAGCTGTCCGTAGGGGTTGTCCTCAATGATCAGGATTCCGCGCTGCTTGCAAATTTCTAGAACTTCAAGTCTGCGATCGGCAGTGAGGGTCACACCACTGGGGTTTGCAAAGTTCGGCACCAAATAAAGCAGCTTTATGCGCTTGCCTTCGGCAATCAGTCGATCGGCTGTCTCAGCAAGCGCCTGAGGTGAAATACCGTGCTCATCGGTGTAAACGTGAGCTATCTGGGCCTCTTTGTGACGGAAAATCCCGACGGCACCGACGTAGCTTGGAGCTTCAACCAAAACGACATCGCCCTGGTCCAAAAATAAGTCCGAAACTAGTTCTAAGCCGTGCTGAGACCCGGTGGTGATTGTGATGTCCTCAACCGAGCTATGAATACCCTCAAGGGCCATGATCTCTTGGATCTGCTCACGAAGCCGCAAGTCTCCTTGTCCGCCACCGTATTGGAGGGCTAAGTCTCTGCGGTTAGACATTAGCGATGCAAAAGCTTTTTCAATCAGTTCGGTGTCAAGAGCGGCCACATCCGGCATTCCGCCGGCGAGTGAGACCACTTCCGGCCTAGATACCACTGCGAATAACGCTCTAACCTCGGAAACAGACAGGTTTGCGGCTCTCGAGGCGTACGCGTGCTTCCAAGCATCAAAGTTGGTTACTCCGTCAGCACGCGTCTTAGTCATTTGAACTCCAAGGGTAGGTTCTAAAAAAGTCTAGTTCCCCGAGTGGCTCGTGACTAGCTAACTGGCTGGAAGGAGGTCACGGATTTCATCCATGATTGCAGCCTTCGGCCTTGCTCCAACCAACTGCTTCACCAGCTTGCCGCCCTGGAAAATGCCAAGGAGCGGAATCGAGGTGACGCTGTAGTCCATGGCAAGCTGCTGCTCGTGGTCAACGTTTACCTTCACGATCTTGATGCTGTCGGCATTCTCGCTTGCTATTTCGTCTAGAACTGGGGCAACCATGCGGCATGGGCCACACCACTCAGCCCAGAAATCAACGATTACTAGCTTGTCCGCGTGTAGAACTTCTTGGTCAAAAGATGCCTTTGTTGCTTCAACTGGTTGCATTTTTCTCTCCTTATTTCGAACTTAGGTAGTGCTCGGCGTCGAGGGCTGCAACGCAGCCTGATCCAGCCGCAGTGATTGCTTGACGGTAGATCGGGTCAATCACGTCGCCAGCCGCAAATACTCCAGGCAGGCTTGTCTTTGATGTTCGACCATCTACTTTTATAAAACGCTCGTCAGAAATCTCCACCTGATTCTCAACCAAACCAACCCTCGGATCGCTTCCAATGGCGACGAACAATCCGTCAATCGCAAGGTCTCGCTTCTCACCTGTGACAGTGTCTTCCAGTACGACACCATCTAGCTTTGGCGAGCCTTTCAGCTCTGTTACAGCCGAGTTCCAGATGAATTCAATTTTCTCGTTGTCAAAAGATCGCTTTTGCATGATTTCTGAGGCTTTCAGGCTGTCTCTGCGGTGGATGACATAGACCTTGGAAGCAAACTTGGTTAGAAAATTAGCCTCTTCCATGGCAGAGTCGCCGCCGCCGACAACGGCAATCACTTTTTCACGGAAGAAGAAACCGTCGCAGGTTGCACACCAGGAGACTCCGTGCCCACTCAGCTCTTGCTCGCGAGGAACACCAAGCTCTCGGTAGGCAGCTCCGGTCGATAAAATAACTGTTTTGGCTTCATAGGTCTCACCGTTTCCGGTTTTTACTATCTTGATGTCGCCGGTGAGATCCACCTCTGTGACATCTTCAAACAAAATCTCGGTGCCGAAGCGCTCTGCCTGCTCCTGGAAGCTAGCCATTAGATCCGGACCCATAAGGCCGTTCGGGAAACCCGGGTAGTTTTCTACCTCAGTGGTTTTCATCAGCTCGCCGCCTGGCTCAACGCTCGAGGCGATCATTAGCGGCTTCAGGGCAGCCCTGGCAGCGTAGATGGCTGCTGTGTAACCGGCAGGACCGGAACCGATGATTATTACTTCTCTCATGATGCTCTTTTCTGGTTATTGCGTAAAACATAGATGACTATCTATTTATTCCAACACTAGATTAGCGTCCTACTTTGAATTCCTGCCAAATCTAATGGTCAATTGCTTCGAAACTTCTCTGAGTTCCGGAACCCTGAATAACCAAAGCAATCCCAAGTAGGTAAACAGCATGGCGAAACCAACCAGCAACCCACTGGCTACAGCCGTTACCACCCGGTCCACCGGGTAGCTTCCTTCGCCAACGCCACCCAGCCAATTCAAAACTAGAACTCCGATTATTGCCGAGGGAATCATTGCTAGAAAAAATGTAATCAGCGATCTGCCAACGCCAAAGCCCTCTAGGCCGCCAATTCGGGACTTTAGGGCCAAGTAGGCGATGATTCCTTGAACCGTCACCGAGAAGGCAGTCAACAAAGCTATTGACACCACCAGCCACTGCTTGTCCATTGTTGCGCCAAGAATCAGTGAGCCAGTGATGTGGATGGCAATCTGAATGCTGGTAAAGAAAAACGGTGTTTTGGTGTCCTCCAGCGCAAAAAAGGCTCTTTGCATCATATAAACGAAGCTAAACGGAACCAGGCCGATCATGAATGCCGCGACCACATTTCCAAGCGCAGCAGTTGCTGGGTACTCTCCCGCGAAAACCCGGGCAATTGGATAGGACAGCACTATTAGCATCGCCGTCGAGATCATGCTCACCAGTGCGATCACCTTGAGCCCGGTGGTCATATCGATCTTGAATTTAGCCATGTCGTTACTGGCGGCGTGGTGGCTCATTCTCGTGAAGTAGGCGGTGGCTACCGACACCGTGACTACCGAGTGCGGCAGCATAAAAATTAGCCATGCAATCGCGGCCGCAGCCACCGATGCCACAACAACCCCGGTGTCTCTAGCGCTTGCGGCAGTGGAGGCAACCGCGGTCTGAACCACACCACCGACTTGCGTCACAAAAACCATCGCGAGTGACCAACTCGCGGTCTTTAGGGCCGGACCTAAGCCAAAACCTCTCCAGCGGAAATTTAGCTTCAACTTCAAGCCGATTCTGCGCCAGCTGGCCAACAGAATCATCGACTGCGCAGCCACACCCAAAGTTGCTGTCCCCGCCAACAGCGCTATCTGGTCAGCGCCCCAGTCTGTGATGCCTCTTGCCCCTGTGGGGTCCGCTCCAAAAATGGCGATGAATGCCGCCAGGCCGCCCAGTGAAACCAAGTTGTTCAAAACCGGGGCCCACATGTATGGACCAAAGGCGCTTCTGGAGTTCAGAACCTCGCCAAACACTGAATAGATCCCGTAAAAAAACAGCTGCGGCAAGCACCAGTAAGCAAAAGCGGTGGCCAGGGCCAGCTGCTGTTCGGTCCAACCGGCCGTGTAGAGCCGAACTAGGAATGGAGCCGCGATGGTAAAAATAAGCCCGACAACAAAAAACACCGTGATGGCCAGCGTGACAAAGCGGTCGATGTAACCCTTGCCACCGTCTTTGGCAGCGCGCGCTCGAACCAACTGCGGAACCAGTACGGCATTCAAAACGCCACCGACGATTATTGCGTAGACGCTATTTGGAAGTTGATTTGCAACGCCAAAAGCATCAGCCGCGTCGGTCGTGACACCGATTGTGGCGGCCAGTAATACAGCGCGCGCAAAACCCAGTAGCCGGGACACAATTGTCCCACTTGCCATGATCAGCGAACTGCGAGTCACTGAGGGGTTGATATCACTCACGGGGCTGCCTTCGAAGCTTCGAGGTGGTTCGGATCACACCAATAACAATTAGTGCAAACATCGCCACACCAAAGCTAACCAGCAAAAACAGCTCAATGTCGTAATTTACGATCACTTCTACAACCACGGTGTCGCCGATCTGATTGCCCTCAACACTCAACCACACTGAAATTTCTAGTGGCCCATTGGCAATTGCCTTGATTGGCAGTTCGGCCACCGCGCTTGATCTTGCAGGGATGATCAGCGTTGCGTTCTCGATTATTTCTAGGCGAAAGCTGTTGCTTGCTGCCATAACCGTGACTTCAATGTCTTGATCGGTTGGGTTTGTGACCGTTACCGGTATTCGGGCATCTCTGGCAACAACGTTTATGTTGCTGCCTGGGACAATGCTTGGCTCAGCCGCGATGGCGGCGTTTGGGATGAGCAAAAGCGCTAGCACCAGAAGCCAAGCCCGCCTCACTGAATCAGCCTCTGAGCCTTCTCCGCGATGCGCTTTTCAGTGGCGTGAGCCAAAACATCTCCAACCTCGCTGAGATCGAACCATCGAACCTCAACCACTTCGCCAGTTGGGTCGTTGTTTGCGGAAAGCTCACCGCTGGTGTGTCTAAGCAGATAGTGATGAACGGTTTTTTTGATTCTTTTTTTGCCGACCGTAAACCCATATTGAATCTCGCCAATTTTTGACACCACTTCACAGGCCAGGCCGGTTTCTTCCTCAACCTCGCGTTTAGCAGTTTGTTCTAGGGCTTCCCCAGATTCGACGTGCCCCTTTGGGATTACCCAGTCCATGCCCCCACCGCGATTCCGATGGCTGATAAGAGCGACTTTATTTGGATTGGCGGCGCTAACAACCAGGCCTCCTGCGGAGACCTCCGTGACAGTTCTATTACTGGGCGCGCTCATAACCCAACTCTACTTGTCGACTGTGGCAAGCTATTGCCCATGCAACAAGTGGCGGATGCTCTCAAGAACCTGACGGACAACACGGATAACCCGTTGTTCACCGTCCTGGGCGAGGCTTTTGCGGCAGCCGGTGAAGAGCTAGCTTTGGTCGGAGGGCCAGTCCGAGACGCCATTATGGGCAGGCGCTCAATTGACCTAGATTTTGCTACCAGTGCTAACCCAGACAAGATACTCAGCATTGTTGGACCGTTGGCAAGCGCAACCTGGGATATCGGCAGAGCCTTTGGCACAATCGCAGCTCAAATCGGTGATGAAAAAGTGGAGATTACAAGTTATCGCGCCGACAGCTACGAGGTTGATTCCAGGAAGCCGACGATTGAATTTGGCGACAACCTAGAGGATGACCTGAAGCGCAGAGACTTCACAGTGAACTCAATGGCGCTTCGGTTGCCATCCAGGATTTTTGTAGATCCGCATCAGGGCCTTCGTGATTTGCTTCTGGAAACGCTCAGAACACCTTCCGCCCCGGAGGTTTCTTTCTCAGACGACCCACTTCGAATGATGCGAGGAGCCAGATTCGCATCGCAGCTGGGGTTTGAGCTCGACCCGGAGGCTTTCACCGCAATGTGTGGCATGGCTGAACGAATCGAAATCATCTCCAAGGAGCGGGTTCGTGACGAACTAAGCAAGCTTTTGCTATCAGATAACCCGATTCCAGGCCTTGAGATCTTGGTCGATAGTGGCATTGCGGAACTTGTCTTGCCGGAGCTACCAGCTCTAAGACTAGAAATGGACGAGCACCATCACCACAAGGATGTTTATCAGCACAGCCTCACCGTTGTTTCTCAAGCGATCGAGCTGGAGGCTGAGTACGGGTTAGAGAAAAACCTCGTACTTCGGCTAGCAGCGCTGCTGCACGATATCGGTAAGCCAGCCACCAGAAGATTAGAGACCGGAGGCGCGGTCACTTTTCATCACCACGATGTGGTCGGGGCGAAGCTTTCAAAAAAGCGGCTGAGTGAATTGCGTTTCGATAATGACACCGTCAAGGCTGTTTATCGTTTGATAGAGCTTCACCTTAGGTTCTTCGGGTATTCGGACCAGCAGTGGAGCGACAGCGCGGTCAGGCGTTACGTGAGAGACGCGGAGGCTCAGCTGGCCCAGCTACACGTTTTGACGCGTGCCGATGTTACAACCAGAAATAAGCGCAAGGCCGATCGCTTGGCTCACGCCTACGACGATTTGGAAAAGCGAATTGCTATTTTGAGCGAACAAGAGCAGCTCGATGCAATTCGCCCAGAATTAGATGGCGCTCAAATCATGGAAATCCTAGGGATAAAACCTAGTCGCGAGGTCGGGCTTGCCTACGATTATTTGTTGGAGTTACGCCTAGATCAGGGCGAGATTGGCCCAGAACAAGCAAATAAACTCTTGCTCGAGTGGTGGTCCAACCGCTAAGGTTAAAAGGTTGCCTAGGCAACACCAAAGTAAAAAAAATGCTAATACCCTCCTGTCACGGAAAGACCGTGGCCGCTTTAGACCGAAGGAGGTGGGTTATAAATGCATAACTACGAGCTAATGGTCATTATGGACCCCTCACTAGACGAGCGCATTGTCGCTCCAACACTCGACAAGTTCCTAACGGTAATCACCGCAGCTGGTGGCACCTTGGACAAGATCGACATTTGGGGCCGACGTCGCATGACGTATCAGATCCAGAAGCACTCCGAAGGGCTCTACGCAGTGGTTAACATGAACACCACTTCTGCAGCCGTGCAAGAGCTTGACCGTCAGCTAAATCTGAACGAGTCAATTCTTCGCACCAAGGTGCTCCGTCTGGAAGAAGCAATTTTCAGCATCAACCCAATCGAATTCGTTCCCGAAGAGAAGCCTCCTCGCGCAGGCCGTGGTGGCCCTCGTGGCGGCGGCGCTCGCGGTGGCAAGCGTCCAACAGGCGCTAAGGCCGACTAATGGCTGGCGAAGTAGTCATAACGATCGTTGGCAACCTAGCTGACGATCCGGAACTGCGCTACACGCAGGGCGGAATCGCCGTGGCCTCAGTCCGCGTTGGCTCAACCCCGAGAACCTTCAACCGTCAGACAAACGAGTTTGTTGACGGCGAAACCGTATGGATTCGCTGCACCGCTTGGCGTGAGGTTGGCGAGAATGTTGCTCAGTCACTAACCAAGGGAGCACGAGTTGTAGTCACCGGTCGCATGAAGCCGGCTTCTGCTTACCAAACCGCTCAGGGTGAAGCCAGGGCTTCACTCGAGTTAGAGATTGACGAAATTGGACCATCACTTCGCTATGCAACAGCAACTGTTACAAAGCGTGCCCGTGAAGGCTCTGCACAGGTTGAATCCCCATGGGGTGGAGCTCAGGCAGAAAAGAAGCAGGCCAATTCTGGAGCGGATGCTTGGGCTAACCCAGCAGAAGCCCCATCCGACGAAGCACCTTTTTAGAAAAGACCTAGGAGAAAAAAATGGCAGGAAAGTCAGCTGACCGCCGCAAGCAGATGAACAGTAAGTTCGACAAGCTTGCTCCGGCAAAAACAATCAAGATCGAATTCATCGATTACAAGGACGTCGCAACATTGCGCAAGTTCGTAACCGAACGAGGCAAGATCCGTGCCCGTCGCATCACTGGTGCGACTCCACAGGACCAGCGCAAAATTGCTAAGGCCATCAAGAACGCTCGCGAGATGGCGATAATGCCATACTCCGGTGCTGGACGCTAGAGGAGAATCACATGTCGAAATTAATTTTGACCAACGAGGTCCAAGGTCTCGGCTCAGCCGGTGACATTGTTGAGGTAAAGAACGGTTACGCACGTAACTTTTTGATCCCAACCGGACTAGCAGTTATCTGGAGCCGCGGTGGCGAGAAGCAGGTCACCCAGATCCGCGACGCCCGCGACGCCCGTGCCATTGCATCTGAAGAAGAGGCACTGGAGATTAAGGGCAAGCTTGAGGGCGCTCTAATTACAATCAAGTCAAAGGCGGGAACTAACGGCCGCTTGTTCGGCGCAATCAAGACTTCTGACCTGGCTGAGGCCATTCAGGCCCTTGGTTTCGGCGAGGTTGACAAGCGTAAGATCCAGTTTGCATCTTCAATCCGCACCACCGGTAACTACGAGGCAAGCGTTCGTTTGAACTCTGACCTTGTGGCACGGGTAAAGCTGCAGGTTGTTTCTGCCAACTAGCACAATTTTCTGAAGGACAACCCACACGAAAAAGTGTGGGTTGTCCTTTTTATTTGGTTGTTTTCCACAACCCTAAGCCTGAGCTTTAGGCTTTTCAGAGATTTTGTTATCCACAGGCAGAAACCAGTAAAACACTGGGCAAAAAGTACATATCAGTTTATTTATCCACAGGTTATCCACAGGCGAAGACCAAAATCATCGGCGTGTTTCCACAGGGTTATCCACAGTTATCCACAGACTGATTTGTACGCAAAGTGTCACTGCCCCAAGCTATACATGTCTTATCTAGTTCTGGAGGAATCTTATGTCGATGTTGTCAACCGTTACAGCATCTGACCCTCGAGTAGCACCTCACAACCTTGAGGCAGAACAGTCCACTCTCGGTGGGATGCTGCTGAGCCAAGAGGCAGTCGCCGAGGTTGTTGAAGAAATAGCCGGTGTCGATTTTTACGCTGGCAAACACGAACTTATTTACAACGCAATCTTGAACCTGTTCGGTCGCGGTGAGCCAACCGATGTGATCGCGGTTACCGACGAACTGAATAAGCAGGGAAACTTACTAAAAGCCGGAGGCTCTGACTACCTTCACTCCCTGGCCAGCTACGTGCCAACCGCCGCCAATGCCGGCTACTACGCGAAAATTGTTGGTGACAAGGCTATTTTGCGCAGACTGATTGATGCTGGAACCAGAATTGCACAATCCGGTTATGACAGCCAGGGTGAGGTCGAAGATCTAGTGAACCAGGCTCAGGCCGAGGTCTACAAAGTCTCGAGTCAGTCATCTAAAGAGGATTACGTGGGCTTGAGCGATTCCCTAGAGGCCGCTATTCACGATATCGAGTTGGCGCAAAACCGTGGCGGGGAGATGACCGGAACCCCAACCGGTTTCACAGATCTTGATGCCTATACCCACGGGCTACACGCCGGGCAGCTGATTATTGTCGCCGCACGGCCGGCGGTTGGTAAGTCGACCTTCGCCCTGGATATCGCAAGGAACGCATCGGTTAGACATAATCAGGCAACAATCTTTTTCTCTTTGGAAATGGGTCGTTCCGAGATCGCAATGCGCATGTTGAGCGCAGAAAGTTCGATTTACCTCCAAAGTATGCGTAAGGGAACAATTTCCGAGGGCGACTGGACCAGGCTTGCAGCCGTCCGCGGTCGAATCAATGATGCCCCGCTCTACATTGATGACAGCCCAAACATGTCCCTGGTTGAAATTAGAGCCAAATGCAGACGTTTGGCTCAGCAGGTTGATCTGAAGCTCGTGGTTATTGACTATATCCAGCTGATGTCCAGCGGCAAGAAGGTTGAATCTCGCCAGCAAGAGGTTTCCGAGTTCTCAAGGGCGCTCAAGCTCTTGGCTAAAGAGTTGGGCCTTCCAGTCGTTGCGCTATCGCAGCTAAACCGTCAGGCGGAGCAGTCCAAGGACAAGCGCCCCGAGCTTTCTCACCTTCGAGAGTCCGGATCGCTGGAGCAGGATGCTGATGTTGTCGTGCTGTTGCACCGAGAGGGAATTTACGAGCGCGATCACCCAAGGGCCGGCGAAGCGGACCTGATCCTTGCAAAACAGCGAAACGGTCCGACCGGAACCGTCACGGTTGCATTCCACGGTCAGTACTCGCGCTTTGTAAATATGCCAAGCTAATCTCGTGCAAATTCTCTTTGGCCTAAGGGCCGCTTTCGCTTTCGGCCTGGGTGTGTTTATAACCTTCAGTCAAGCTCACACTTTTGCCGTCGGCACGGCAGTTGTGGCCGGTTTCGGGTTGGCAGTCGGCCTTAGCTCTTTGGCCTACATTCTTTTCACCAAAAACCACAAGCAATTAGCCCCGCTGATGTTGATTGCAACGCTAATTGGATTATTGAGCGCAGGCACTTTTTTGTATTCAGAAATCCAGCCCCTGGTGTTTTTGCCCCTGGTCGGACTGTTCGGGCTTTCTTTCGCTGCGTTCGAGGGCTATCTGGCAAAACGGGAGGGCTTCCGGGTCGGAATTGGGCGAGATTTCGCCATAAGCGCTGGTTTCAGCCTGGTACTTGGGTTGCTGTTTTTGGTTGCTCCACTCGATGAGGTCAGTGCCGTTGGTTTCTTGGGTGCATATCTGGCGATTAGCGGTGTTTTCTGGGGTATAGCCGCAGCCACACCTCAACCGAAGTAGGCTTGAGGAGTGAAGCGATTCGGAAACCTCAAAAGTTATATGGTTATGTCAACCATTGCCGCCCTGTTTGTTGGACTCATCGTTCTTTTCGGAACCAGATTTGTTGAGCAGGCTTTTATTTGGGGCCTAGTGACCTTCATAGTCTCGCTTGTGATTATTGCCACTCTTGATCTGAGCTTCAAGCCAGATGACCCAGACCCCAACAAGCCGCGCCTTCGCTAACTTTTTAGTTAGTTAGTCTTCTAGGTGCTGGGTGAGGGCCTCGGCGAGACCCACGTAAGTGTGTGGCTTTAGCTTTAGCAGTCGGGCTTTTGTTGGCTCAGAGACCTCTAGTTTGTCAATAAAGGCCAACAGCTCATCTTCGCCAACACTCTTGCCACGCGTCAGCTCTTTTAAAAGAGCGTAAGGGTCCGAAATCTTTGACGTGCCACGTGCCACATCAGCCCTTATCGCGGTTTGAATTGCTTCTCCAAGAACTTCCCAGTTTTCAAGCAGATCAGCCATGAGAACACCTTCACTGATGGCTATTTCGTCAAGACCGCGGTTCACGTTGTCGATTGCGAGCACAGAGTGGCCAAAACCCACTCCGATGTTTCGCTGAGCACTGGAATCGGTCAGGTCACGCTGCATTCTTGAGGTGACAAGGGTTTGAGCGAGTGAATCAAGCACTGCACAGGAAAGTTCTAGGTTCGCTTCGGCATTTTCGAAGCGAATCGGGTTTATTTTGTGGGGCATTGTCGATGATCCAGTTGCTCCAGCAACCGGTATCTGCTTGAAGTAACCAATTGAGATGTAGGCCCAAACATCAGTGGCAAGGTTGTGAAGGATTCTGTTGAAGTGGCTGATGGTTGCGTAAAGCTCAGCCTGCCAATCGTGGGATTCGATTTGGGTGGTGAGTGGATTCCAGTCAAAACCTAAGTGCTCAACAAATTCTTTTGACTCTTTGGCCCAGTCGACATTTGGCGCCGCTGCTAAATGGGCGGCGAAAGTTCCGGTTGCTCCGGAAAACTTGCCCAGAATCTGCTGATTGGCGGCCTTTGTGGTTTGTCGTTTCAGTCGGTGTGCGAATACCGCCAGCTCTTTACCCATCGTTGTCGGAGTTGCAGGTTGGCCGTGGGTTCTTGAAAGCATCGGTATGGCCGCCATTTCCTTGGCCATTCTCGAGATCTTCACGATTGTGTCCGTGGCTCGCGGTAACCAAACGCGCTCCAGGGCATCGTGAACAGTTATTGCGTAGCTGAGGTTATTTATGTCCTCCGAGGTGCAGGCAAAGTGAACCAGTTCGGCCAGATCTTCACGCTTCATGGCTGACAAAGCGTTCCTTACGAAATACTCCACTGCCTTGACGTCGTGGCGAGTGGTTGCCTCTATTTCGGCGAGTTCTGTCACTGAAGCGTCCGAAAAATCTTTTACCAAATCACGCAGTTTGGTCTTTTCTTCGAGCGACAACTCTTTACTGGTTCCGAGAAGATCTCTCTCAACCAGCCAAATTAGCCACTCAACTTCGACTAATACCCTCGCTCTGTTGAGACCCGCCTCACTGAGGTGCTCGCCGAGCTCCCTAACTTGAGATAGGTAGCGGCCATCTAGAGGGCTTAGGGGTTGCGAAGAAAGAGTCACGACTCTATTTTGCCGTACTTGGGGCCTGAGCACACTGCGAGTATCCAAGTGTTCGTTATTTATAAGCTCAATTGGCTAACGAATTTTCAATACCTTTAGGACCGCTCTGGTGAAGAAGCTCGCAATGCTCATGACTATGGCCGCCAAAATTGCCCAACCAAGAGATTCAATTTCGAGGCCCTCAGAAGTGAAGCCATCGATGCTGAAGACATCCACCCCAATTACCGTGCTCAGCCAAGCCACGAGCAACAACAGCGCACCGTTGATAACAAATGCGATAAGTCCGAAGGTGATTATGTAAAGCGGGAAGGCAAGAACCTTTATTACCGGGGCAATAATTGCGTTCACCAGCCCAAAGACCGCGCCAACCAACAGGAACGAACCTGCTATGTTCCAGAAACCACTGCCTCCGTAGGGGGTTAGTTGAACCTGCGGGACCACCGAGGTGGCAACCCATAGGCCGACGGCATTAACAATTGTGCTAACCAGAAATCGCAACATTGGGCAATTCTTTCAGTAAACGAGCTAAATTAGGTGGCGTGACCCCCGAAAATCAGCCACCAATGTTGCAGCTTTTAGCTCCCGACGGAACCTACGGCGTGCCCAAGGGCTATGAGGCATACGGAAAGATAATCGAGGAGCTCGATCAAGACTTCCTCAAACTTCTTTATACCGACATGGCTCGCATTCGCAGGTTTGACGTTGAGGCAACCGCTTTGCAGCGGCAAGGTCAGCTGGGTCTTTGGGTTCCAGCAATTGGCCAAGAGGGCGCTCAAATTGGCTCAGGCCATGCCGTCGGTAAAAACGATCACATCTTTCCAAGCTATCGAGAGCACGGAGTTGCTCTGACTCACGGAGTCGAACTGATCTCTATTCTGAAAATGATGCGCGGGGTTAACCACGGAGGTTGGGACCCAGAAGAAACTCGTTTTCACCATTACGCGATTGTTCTTGCGACCCAGGTTCTACATGCTGTCGGCTATGCAATGGGCGTGAAGCTGGATGGCAAAGTTGGAACCGGAGACCGGGAAAAAGATTTAGCCGTCATCTCGTATTTTGGAGACGGTGCAACCGCAGAGGGTGATGTTTCCGAAGGCCTGCTGTTTGCAGCGGTAAACGAGTCACCCATTGTCTTTTTTATCCAAAACAATCAGTGGGCCATTTCTTCTCACATTGACAGTCAAACCAAGGCGCCTCTTTACACCCGAGGCGAGGGCTTCGGTGTTCCAGGAATGCGCATAGATGGCAATGATGTTTTGGCTTGCTATGCGGCAACCAGGCTTCACATGGATAACGCCAGATCCGGAGATGGCCCGTTCTTGCTGGAGGCACTCACTTATCGAATTGGCGCCCACACAACATCCGATGACCCGAGCAAATATCGGGAAGATGCAGAAGTTGATGAGTGGAAAGCCAAAGACCCGATCAAGCGGTTCGAAATCTTCTTGCGCAGGCAAGGCATCGGCGATGACTTCTTCGAAGAGGTAAAGGTTGCCGGAGATGATCTAGCCAAGAAAATTCGCGCAGAAACCTTTGCGCTTGAGGATCCTCCACTGGGAAACATCTTCAACCACGTCTACACCGAGCAGCACCCCGAAATTGACAAGCAGCGAGCCTGGCTCGAAGCCTACGAAGCGCGCATGGGTGACCATGAGTAGCTACAAGGACATGGCAATCTCAAAGGCGCTAAACGCAGGCCTGCAGCAAGCGATGCTTAAGAACGAAAAAGTTCTAATGTTTGGTGAAGACGTCGCAGAATTAGGTGGCGTTTTCCGCGTAACGGAGGGGCTCTATAAAGAGTTTGGCCAAAGCAGAATATTTAATACCCCAATTGCAGAGTCTGGGATCGTTGGAACCGCAATCGGGCTGGCCATGCGTGGCTATCGCCCAGTGGTAGAGATTCAGTTCGACGGTTTTGTTTTTCCAGCCTTCAACCAGATCACCAGCCAGCTTGCAAAACTCACCTACCGGTCCGAGGGTTCAATGCAGATGCCGGTGGTTATCAGGATTCCTTACGGCGGTGGAATCGGCGCTGTTGAGCACCACTCTGAGAGCCCAGAAGCATATTTTGCCCACACACCTGGCCTAAGGGTTGTCACACCTTCTAATCCAAACGATGCCTATTGGATGATGCAGCAGGCTATCGAGTCTTCGGACCCGGTGATCATGCTCGAGCCAAAACGCCGCTACTGGCAAAAGGGCCCGGTAAATCTCGATACTGCGCCAATGCCGCTTCACAATGCCAGGGTCATGATCGAGGGAACCCAGGTCACGCTTTTGGCCTATGGGCCAATGGTCACAGCCGCTCTTCAGGCTGCGGAAATTGGTGCCGAAGAAGGTGTGAGCATCGAGGTGATTGATCTTCGGTCGCTATCTCCAATCGATTACCCAACAATCATGGCTTCGGTCAAGAAGACCTCGAGGGCAGTGATTGTGCACGAGGCTCCAACGAATGTCTCACTCTCGAGCGAAATAGCGGCACGTATTTCCAACGAGGCCTTCTACAACCTAGAAGCACCGGTGATACGTGTCGGTGGTTTTGACACCCCCTATCCACCTGCAAAGCTAGAAGAAGCATTTTTGCCTGATGCAGACCGTATTCTTGAAGCAATCGACAGGTCTCTGGCCTACTAGGGAGTCTCAAAATGAGCATTGCGAAGTTCCCACTGCCCGATGTCGGCGAAGGGCTAACCGAGGCCGAAATGGTCAGCTGGCTTGTCGCCCCGGGCGATCACGTCACGGTCAATCAAATAATTTGTGAAATCGAAACCGCGAAATCAGTTGTGGAACTGCCATGCCCGTTCGAGGGTGAAGTGGACGAGCTCTTGGTTCAGGCCGGTGAAACCGTCGAAGTTGGCACCCCGATTATTTCGGTTCGAGTCTCAGGCGAATCGCCATTGTTGGTCGCGGATAAGCCAGACACCCATCCTGCAGTTGCTCAAGAGGCCGACACCGGAGCCGAATACAAAATCCCAACTTTGGTTGGCTACGGAGATGCCGGTGAAGCTAAATCTCGCAGGGGCCGGCCGGTAAAGCCAGCCGCCACCGCAACAGCGGTGCCGGTGGCAATGGTGAGTGCCGCGGCTTTGGCATCTGACTCAATTATCGCCAAGCCACCAATCAGAAAAATGGCCAAAGAACTAGGCGTGAATCTAGCCACCGTTAGCGGCTCGGGAACCCGGGGTGAAATAACTAGAGAAGATGTTATTTCCAGTGCCAGCCAAGCTAGCGTCTTCAAAAACCTCACCACGCCAGCGGTTTCCTCAGAGCGAGAAGAGCGGATCCCGGTCAAGGGCATGCGCAAGGTGATTGCGACCGCAATGGTAAAAAGCGCCTTCACCGCTCCTCACGTCAGCATCTTTGTTGATGTCGATGCGACTAGGACCATGGAGTATGTAAAGCGCCTAAAGGCATCGGTTGATTTTGCCGGCGTGAAAGTAACTCCACTTTTGATTATGGCCAAAGCCATAATCTGGGCCGCCAGAAGAAATCGAATGGTGAATTCAACCTGGTCGGACACCGAGATTATCGTTCACTACTTTGTGAACCTAGGCATTGCGGCGGCAACCCCGAGGGGTTTGATAGTTCCGAACATCAAAGATGCCGACGCCATGAACATGATCGAGCTGGCAACAGCGATCGAAAAGCTTGCTGCAACCGCCAGAGAGGGCAAGACCACGCCCGAGGACATGAAGGAGGGAACCATCACAATTACCAACATCGGTGTTTTCGGTGTTGACACTGGAACGCCGATTTTGAACCCCGGTGAAGTCGGAATTGTGGCTCTCGGTTCAATTCGTAAAAAGCCCTGGGTCGTTGACGACGAGATTGTGGTTCGCCAGGTAACAACTATCGGTGCAACCTTTGATCACCGGGTGGTTGATGGCGATGTTGCCTCCAGGTTTGTGCAGGATGTGGCCAGCGTTATAGAGGAGCCAGCCCTACTGCTTGACTAAATGGTATTGACAATCGTTTTCATTAAGCGCTAAGATCAGAGCATGAAAATAAATACAACTAAGGCATTCGCTGCAATCGCCGCCGCACTAACAACTGTTGCCCTGACCGGTTGCGGAACTTCCGTAACCGAGGAGAACGAAGCTGCAGCCGAGTCAAGGCCCTCCATCGTTACCACCACAAACGTTTGGTCCGACATTGTAGGCCAGGTGGCCGGAGAATTTTTTGATGTCACTGCAATCATTTCCGACCCCGCCCAAGATCCCCACTCCTACGATGCAACCGCTAGGGATCAGCTTGCAATCACTGAGGCCGACCTGTTTGTTATGAACGGTGGAGGCTACGACGATTTTGCTCTGATTTTAGCCAGCACTTCGAACGTTGAGGTGTTCAACGTGTTCGAGATTCTTGAGAGCACCGACACAGAGCATGGTGAAGAAGACCACGCGGACGAGCATGGTGAAGAAGACCACGCGGACGAGCATGGTGAAGAAGACCACGCGGACGAGCATGGTGAAGAAGACCACGCGGACGAGCATGCTCACGCGAGTGATGGCTCCGACCATATCTGGTATGACCTTCACCTGGTTGAGCAAGCAGCGATCTCCCTCGCCGAAAAGCTCGGTGTTCTACAGCCTGATAATGCTCAGGACTTCATCGATAACGCAGGCGCTTTTGTGTCCGACATTTCAGTCCTAGAGCAAAGGGTTCAAACTCTTGCCGACATTAATGTGCACTACTTTGAGGCCCACCCGCTGGCAACGATGCTATTCACCGATTTGGACTACGAAAACCTAACTCCAAAGGGGCTTGCTGAAGCGGAAGAGGCCGGCCTCGAGTCTGCAGCCAGGGTCTTGGCAGACTCCCGGGAGCTTATTTCTTCTGGAAAGCTGCAGTTTCTAGCAATTAATGAGCAGGTCACTTCTCCCACCCTCGAAGCGCTCAAGAGTCTGGCCGAAGAGTCAGGCGTCCCTATTCTGAAGTTCGACGAGTTACTGCCAGACGACACTAACTACCAAGAGTGGATGGGCTCACTTCTGGATTCGATTGCTGCCGCTAGCTAGCTAAGAGCTTGCTCAACCAGCCCGCGACAAAAGTCGCTGGTTGGTTGAGTTTGCGCGGACAGTCATTTTCAATAAGGAGTAGTGTCTAGAGAATGAAACGCTGGATATTGGGTAGTGCGATCGTGACTTTTGTCGCACTCATCGCTGGTTTTACTCTGGGTCCAGTTATTTTCAGAGACGCCCCGGCTACGAGTGTTGCAAACCCTGAACAGAGTCCAACCCTTACCAGAGGTGGTATGACCGGGTCCATCAAAGTTGTCGCATCCACCAACGTTTGGGCAAGCATCATAGAAATTATCGGCGGCGACTGGGTAGAAGTAACGCCAATTATCCGCAACGTCGCTCAAGACCCTCACTCCTACGAGTCAACCGCCAGAGACCAGCTAGCAATTCAGGATGCCGAGTTAGTAATTGCTAATGGCGGCGGTTACGATGACTTCATGGAGCAGTTGGTTTTTGCAACCGATGGCGACAGAATATTTTTAGAGCTGGTTGAAGGCAAGCATTCTCACACCGAAGAAGACCACGATGCCACTAATGCTGAGGCTGCCGCAGTCGATACACATGAGAACGAACACATTTGGTACGACCTTCACGCTGTCGCAGAGGCCGCGGACTTGATCGCCGAGGCGATCAATGAACTCAGACCAGAAGCCTTTGACGATGTGAATCAGAACTACGATTTCTTCGCATCCGAGCTTGAAAACCTCCAGCTTCGCATCGATTCTCTAAGGGATCGAGCTTTGGGCTTAGGCATCATTGCCGTTGAGGGCGTTGGAAACCTAATGCTTACTGATGCCGGTTTTGAAGACCTAACTCCACAGAGGCTCGCTGATGCAATCGAGGAAGAGCGCGATGTTCCTCTAACAGCCTCCGATGAGGCCAGGACCTTGATAAAGAATAAGCTTGTGGTGTTACTTGTCACCAATACTCAGGTTCAAGATGCGATTTCGACGGACCTAGTGAAAATGGCCGAATCTGTGGGGACTCCAGTTGTGGAGCTCAGCGAAGTGATTCCGAGTGAAGACTTGGACTACTTAGATTGGATGGCATCAGTTATTGATCGACTTCAACAGGCGATTTATTAAATGACAGGAGTCCTAAGCGTCCAACATGCAACTCTCCGGTTCGATGATCGAGTCATCTGGCAGGGTTTAGATTTTGAGATTCAGCCCGGAGAGTTCATTGCGCTAATTGGGGCAAATGGATCCGGCAAGTCGATGCTTTTGAAATCAATCCTTCGCCAACAGGAACTTACCTCAGGATCGATCGAGTTTCTTGGGAAGCCCTCGACTTCCGGCAGCACCAAGATCGGCTATATTCCTCAACATCGTTCCACGGACTCCCACCTGCCTCTTAGGGTCTTTGACTCTGTTCGGTTCGGTTTGGACGGTCATCGTTTTGGTTTGCCTGTGTCAAGCAAAAATACTAGAGCGCTTGTTTTGGCAGCCCTTGAGCAGGTTGACGCCCTAGATCTCGCGGACAAGCCGATCGTTGAGCTCTCCGGTGGCGAGATGCAGAGGGTTCGAGTGGCGCAGGCGATTATTTCTAAGCCGAAACTCATCCTGGCCGATGAGCCGCTTAGTGCGCTAGATCTAAACCACCAACAAATAGTTAGCGGTCTGATTGCTGACCAGGCTAAAAAGCAGGGCTCTGCGGTGCTGTTTGTGACCCACGATCTCAACCCAATCGCAGACTATGTCGATCGAGTTCTTTACCTAGCGCAGGGGCGATACGAAATCGGAACCACCGATGAAGTAATGCAGTCCGAGGTGCTCTCCAATCTTTACGGAACCGAGATCGACGTAGTTAGAAACCAAGGACGAATCGTGGTTCTTGGGGCCCACGATCACAACCACCACGATGACGAAGAGTGGTTGTGATGGAACTCTCCGACGTTTTTGACTTCTCAGACTATGACCGCCTAATTCCGCTGGTTACTAACTCGCTGTGGGCGGGGGTGCTGCTAGCCCTAGTGGGTGGCCTGGTTGGTGTGTTTGTAATGAACCGAGAGCTGTCCTTCGCCGTCCACGGAATTTCCGAACTTTCGTTTGCCGGAGCAGCGATTTTTCTGCTGTTCGGTTTTGACGTGGTATTTGGCTCGGTTGTCGGTTCGATGATTGCTGCGCTGATTCTTTCGCTGCTGGGAGACAAGTCAAAGGATCGAAATTCAATAGTGGCGGTGCTGATGCCCTTTGGGTTGGGCCTTGGAATCCTTGCTCTGGCTCTTTATCCCGGCCGAGCGGCGAATAAATTTGGTTTACTGACGGGGCAGATAGTTGCCGTCGATGACCCAAAGCTTGCCTCCCTTGCTGTGATAAGTGCCGTGGTGCTGACCTTGTTGGTGATCATGTGGCGGCCGCTTTTGTTTGCAACGCTCGATGCTGAGGTTGCTGCTGCCAGGGGTGTGAACACCAAGGCGCTCGGGATTGTGTTTGTTCTAGTTCTGGGCTTGGCTGTTGCAGCTGCGGTCCAGGTTGTTGGGGCGTTGTTGGTTCTTGCGCTTCTTGTCACGCCGGCTGCGGCCGCGCTTCGCTTGAGCAAGAGCCAGCTATGGGTTCCGGTCCTAAGTGTTTCATTCGCACTGGTGGCGATGTTGGGTGGAATTCTGCTTGCTCTTGGCGGCGGATTGCCAATTAGCCCGTATGTAACAACCATTTCGTTCTTGATTTACCTGACTGCACGCCTGATAGCTTTCGTGAAGTCCAAAGGGGTAAGAGAAAAGATTGTGGTGCGCTCATGACCATACGAAGGACCACCTGGCAGAAGACAGCGGTCTTTGAGGCTTTGAGCCAGGACAATATCTTTGTTTCTGCCCAAGAGCTGCACCAAAAGCTCCTGTTCGGAGGCCAAAAATTGGGACTCACCACTGTCTATCGGGCGCTCACGGATCTAGTTGAAGCCGGTCAGGCTGATGTTTTAGCCGGCGAAGACAATGAAATGCGTTATCGAGTCTGCAGTAACGAGCACCATCACCACTTGATTTGCCGAAAGTGCGGGAATGCAGTCGAATTTGACCTTGATGGTTTCGAGGCCGAAGTGAGCGCTTTGGCTGTCAAACATGGCTATAAAGATGTTGCCCACAGCATCGAACTTTTCGGCATTTGTGAAAAATGTGGCATGTCGGCTTGATTTTCTTGATTCAGGACTTGCTTTTGGGTGCCTCAGCCTCCTAAGCTTGCATGGTTGCACGGGCTCCGGCCCGCTCAAACCCAAATCATTAGCTTCGGGAAAACACGCCCTTAGGAGGAAACATGGCAGCGTACTGCCAGGTGACGCAAACAGGACCGCAGTTCGGTCACAAAGTTTCGCACGCTCAGAACAAGACCAAGCGTCGTTTTGACCCGAACATCCAGAAGAAGACTTACTTCGTACCTTCATTGGGACGCAAAGTGACCTTGACCCTTTCTGTGAAGGGCATCAAGACAATCGACGTTCGCGGTATCGACTCGGTAATCACCGAGATGGTTTCTCGCGGCGAGAAGATCTAGGAAGCAATAGATGGCCAAGGATAAGGACGTACGTCCAATCATCAAGTTGAAGTCCACCGCGGGCACCGGCTTTACATATGTAACCAAGAAAAACCGTCGTAACGACCCAGACCGTATCAGCCTGAAGAAGTACGACCCAGTAGTGCGTAAGCACGTCGAATTCCGCGAGGAGCGCTAAACACATGGCAAAGAAGTCGAAGATTGCTCGTAACGAGCAACGCAAGGTAATTGTTGAGCGCTACGCAGTAAAGCGCCTGGAACTCAAGAAGGCTTTGGTTGATCCAACCTCAACAGTTGAGCAGAAAGAAGCAGCCCGAGTGGGACTTCAGAAGCTTCCTCGCAACGCAAGCCCAGTTAGAGTGCGCAGCCGCGACCTAATTGATGGTCGCCCACGTGGAGTGCTGTCTAAGTTTGGTGTAAGTCGTGTTCGTTTCCGTG
This sequence comes from Candidatus Aquiluna sp. IMCC13023, assembly GCF_000257665.1. Classification (GTDB taxonomy): domain Bacteria; phylum Actinomycetota; class Actinomycetes; order Actinomycetales; family Microbacteriaceae; genus Aquiluna. The sequence goes on along the minus strand of NZ_AJKR01000002.1, from coordinate 49,312 downwards.
ACATGGCACACAAGGGTGAGCTTCCGGGCATCACCAAGTCAAGCTGGTAAATACTTTTTATAACTAATCCCGTCTACCTAGGCCAATGCCCAGGTGGACGGGATTTTTTTGTTTTCACGGGAAAGCCTGTTGGCAAAGGAGCAGCGGAAACTTCTTCTGAATCTTGATACCTAAATCCTGAGCGGGGGTAATTTCTTGTTAAAAAGCAACAAAACTGCCCACATCCCCCAAAAATAGCGGAAATCTAAGCGTGCAACACGCCGAGGCGAGAGCATTGACACCGGCGTAGGGGCTATAAGTTGATTGAGACATAACTGTCCACAAATTGTCCAGGAGGACCATATGAACAAGAGCGAGCTAGTTGCCGCAGTTGCACAACACACCGGAGAATCTCAGGCAGCAGTAGGCCGAGTTATCGACGCAATGTTTGACACTATCGGCGCATCAATTGCATCAGGCGACAAGGTCACCATTCCTGGTTACCTAAGCGTTTCAAAGGGCCACCGCGCAGCACGTGCGGGACGTAACCCACAGACCGGCGCAACCATTCAGATTGCAGCAGCTAACACCGTAAAGGTCTCAGCAGGCAGCAAGCTAAAGGCGTCAGTCAAGTAACTCAAGTATTCAACTAAGAAGCGGCGTCTTTGATTAGACGCCGCTTTTTTGTTTCTCTGGAATAAGCTTGTGTGCATGAATAGCAAGTCGCGCTCCTACACCCTGGTCCTTATGCAGTTTCTGCTCATTGCGCTGCTGTTGTTATCCCCCAGGCAGGAATCTCCTTACGGCGGTGCCAGCGAGATTGTTGGCGTGTTTGGAGTCGGCCTGATCGCTCTTGGATCAGGTGTGTTGTTGGTTAGTTTTATTGGGCTAGGCAATTCTTTGACCGCCCTTGCGATTCCGAAAGACAACGGGACGTTAGTTACCCACGGAATTTACTCACGGGTTAGGCACCCGATTTATTTTGGATTACTGGTCATGAGCTTTGGAGTGATGCTCGATGCTGGCTACTGGCCGCAGGTCATCGTCGTGATGCTGCTTTATGTGCTGCTTGGCAAAAAGGCGGATTTCGAAGAAACGATGCTGCGCGAACGGTACCCGCAATACAAACAATACGCCGAGAGGACCCCGCGGTTTTTCCCGAGGCTCGGTAGGTGAAACTAAAAACCTCTAATCATGCTCTGCAGGCAATAGCCGTTGTTCTTGCTGCGGGTTTAATAAGCGTTGTTGTTGGACTAGTTATTGCAGGTGGTGCAGAGCCCCTGCAGTTCTCTGACCCTGGCCCCGTAGTTCGCTGGGGAGCCCCATTTGCCAAGCTGGTCATGAATTTTGCGATGGCAACCACAGTGGGGTCTTTGGTGCTTTCGGCATTTGCAGGAAACCTAGAAGAGCGGTCCAAATTATCTCGAGTCGCAAGCTCGGCTGCGGCACTCTGGGCGGGGGCTGCGGCAGTTAATTTTGTCATGACCTACCTAAGCGTCTCGGGCTCGGCTATTTCTTATGGCCCAACATTTTCTGATGGCCTTTGGTTGTTTGCCACCCAGATTGAACTCGGGACACTTTTGGTTTGGAATTTAGGCTTCGCGTTTCTGCTGAGCCTCTCCACCCTTGCCTTCAACGGTCGAAGGATGAATGCCGTAAATGCGGCGATCGCCATCGCCGGGCTTTACCCGTTGGCTGCATCCGGGCACGCTTCTGGCGATGCGGGTCACGCGCTCGCGGTGAACTCACTGTTGATGCACCTGGTCGGCATCAGCATATGGGTTGGCGGGCTTATTGCTCTGTATGCGGTTTTCAGGGGAGATAACCAACGAACTGCGGTGCTGGTTTCTAGATACAGCACCTTGGCATTTGTGGCGTTCATCATGGTCGCGGTTTCCGGAGTGACCTCCGGCATCATCAGGCTTTATGAGCCAGCAGACCTGTTTACTAGCTACGGGCTGCTACTGATGCTAAAAGCTTCGCTGGTGGTGGTGCTGGGGCTGTTTGGAGCTCGGCACCGACTAGGGCTAGTGAAGAAGCTTGCCGAACGCTCGGTTAGCTTTTGGCGACTGGCGATCTTCGAATTAGGAGTCATGGGGCTGGCAGTTGGAATGGGGACGGCACTGGCTAGAACCCAGACTCCGCTAGATGCTGCAGAATTTGTGCCGCTAACTCCGGCCGAGATCCTAACCGGCGACAAGTTACCTCCGGAGCTGACCGATCTTGCTTGGGTGACGGTCTGGGACATTGATGTTTTGTGGATGAGCGTGTCCCTTGGGGCAATTGCGCTTTATCTTTACGGCGTCAGCGTTCTTCGTAAGCGTGGGGATAAGTGGCCGCTGGTTAGAACCATTTCTTTTGTTTCCGGAATGCTGGTTTTGCTCTATGTCACAAACGGTGCGATGAACGCTTACCAGGAGTACCTGTTTAGTGTTCACATGGTTGGGCACATGGTGTTATCGATGATGGTTCCTGTCCTGCTGGTTCCAGGAGCACCTGTGACGTTGCTATCCAGAGCGCAGGCACCACGCAAGGACGGATCTTGGGGGATGCGTGAGTGGGTGCTTTGGGCCGTTCACACACCTTTCGCTTGGTTTGTTTCGCACCCCTTATTTGCTGGTCTGAATTTTGCGCTGTCACTGGTGATGTTTTACTACACGCCGCTATTTAGGTGGGCAACCGAAGAGCACATAGGGCATCAGTGGATGCTGATTCACTTCTTGATTACCGGTTATCTGTTCGTGCAGTCTCTGATGGGTGTTGATCCCCAGCCACACAGAACCGGTTATCCGATAAAGCTCATGCTCCTGATTGGAACGATGGCTTTTCACGCCTTCTTTGGGCTTGGTCTGATGAACGAAAGAAGCTTGCTGCTTGCCGACTGGTTTGGGGCGATGGGAAGAACCTGGGGCGATGACCCATTGGCGGATCAGGCCATTGGCGGCGCTTTTGCGTGGGGAGTCGGCGAAATACCAACTATCGTCATAGCCCTGATAGTTGTTACGCAGTGGTCAAGGTCTGACGATCGAGAGCGCAAGCGCCTAGATCGAGCATCTGATCGCAGTGGAAACCAGGACCTTGAGGATTACAACCAAATGCTTGATAGTCTGAGTAAAACGAGAGACAAGCACTAGTGATTATTGATTTGAGCCAAGAGCAACAGTCTCTTTTTGAATACATCGAGCAATCAAGCAGCAACGTCTTTGTCACCGGCCGAGCCGGAACCGGCAAATCGACACTTCTTTCACATCTAACGGCGAATACCGAAAAGTCCTTCGCGGTTTGTGCTCCAACCGGCGTAGCGGCATTGAATGTTGGTGGGGTCACCATCCATTCGCTATTCACCTTTCCAATTGGCCTGCTGGGTGAAGTCGAGATTGCAAGACACCTGAATAAGCGAACTCGTGAAATTCTTCGAGCATTGGACATGCTGGTAATTGACGAGATTTCGATGGTGTCTGCCGACCTGATGGATGGGATTGATCGGGCTCTTAGAATCGCAAGGGGGAGAAAGAACGAGCCATTTGGCGGCGCCCAAATAGTGATGTTCGGGGATCCCTACCAACTAGCCCCCGTCCCACCTCGTGACCCTTCGGAAAAAAACTACATCGCTGAGAACTACCAGTCACTTTGGTTTTTTGATGCTCATGTATGGCGAAACTCTGAACTAGAGCGATTTGAGCTTTCTGAAATCTTCCGTCAGTCGGATGACGACTTCAAAGAAATCCTCAATGCGATCCGAGATGGGTCGGTAACCCAAGCCATGCTAGATGTTTTGAATAAAGCCGGCAACCGTTACCCACCGCATCTAGATGTGATTCGTTTGGCAACCATCAACGAAACCGTGAATGCCGTGAACCACCAGCGCATTGAGCTGATAGAAACCGATCCAAAGATCTTTAAGGCCGTCTACTCAGACGGTGCTGCAAAAGCCTTTGGGCGAGCACTACCTGCTGAGACAGAATTGGCGCTCAAGGTCGGCGCGCAAGTGATGTTTATTAAAAACGATGACGCCAGCAGCAATAAGACTTCAAATGGTTCGGCCATTAGACGCTGGGTGAATGGAACCATTGGCCGAGTTGTTGCCCTGCCGAAATCGGGTTTGGTAGTAGTAGATGTTGATGGTGAGCAACTAGAGGTTGGGCCGGCGACCTGGGAAAAGATTCGCTATGAGGTCGAAGAGGACTTTGACGAATCAACAGGCAAGACCAAAGAGACGCTAGTGCCGGTGACGTTGGCCGAGTTCAAGCAGATTCCGCTGCGACTGGCATGGGCGGTCACTATTCATAAATCTCAGGGCCAAACCTACGACGAGGTCCAGATTGACATGGGCCGAGGCGCATTCTCGCCAGGTCAAACATATGTTGGGCTTAGCAGAGTCAGAACATTGGGCGGTCTTTACCTAACCCGTGCGATCTTGATTCGAGACGTGATGGTTGATTCGGATGTGGTCCGGTTCATGTCCGGGGCCCAGATAGAAGCCACCAGTTCAGAGCTTCTGCCACCCTTCTAGCCCAGTAGCTTTCGTGGTGACCAGTGTTTGGGTAGGTGGCGCCAACAAGTGAGTCGGGCGTGAGGTAACCTTTGGCCTTTATTTTCTCAAGGGCCGCTTCGTGAAACGGAGCGTAGTTTTCATCAAGCTCAATGGTCCCGGTGTCGGTCCAGATCCGGTGGTTGCCATCTTGAGGCAGTAGATCAGTTAGCTCTTGGACCATGAAGTCGCCACCAAAAGGCCAATGCGTAGAGAACCCAATTGCAGTGCCGAAAACCTCCGGGCGCTTGCTCATTGCGTATAGCGACATTAGCCCACCCATGGATGAGCCCATGACTGCAGTGCGGTCCGGGTGGTGGGTGATCTGATGCCTGTCCAAAATAAACGGGATAATCGCATCTGCCATCAACGAAACATAAGCATCCCCAAGTGATTCTCCGGGGGAATCCTTATATTCCTCGGGCATGTGATCCCAGATTTCTTGGTGGTTATCTAAAATCTTCTGCGGAGCCAGCTCTCTAAGCCTCGATAAATCGCTCAGGCCCCAGAGTCCGATAACTATTGGCTGCGGCCCTCTAACCTCTTCTCTCATGGCTGTGAGGATCTCCCAGGTCTTGCCTTTGTAGGAGTCTTTCTCGTCAAACAGGTTTCTGCCGTCGTGCATTATCAAAATTGGTGTTGTGGCCGTGATGGTTTTCGGTGCCCAAACATCAACGCGGTGGTTATCGAACTCGAATTTCTCCATTGAGCCGCCGGCCAGGCGTCGCTCTAGAAGCTTTCTTTCTCGAAATGCCATAAAGAGCGGGAAAGTAAATGCCATGGCGGTGATTCCAGAAAGCAGGAAGTAAAGCCAGACTCGCTTCATGCCTAAACGCTTTGCTTCAACCAACATCAAGGTGATGACCGCGATGCCAACCACCAGCAAATCTAGAGACAGCACCCAATCCACGTAGGACCCAAACCAGGCATTGAGGTAGTCTGCTTCTTGGGTTACGGCGAGTGCATTCAGCACCCACGCGGTCACTAGACCCAAAGCGGCAACGGCAAAGTAAATTCTTGATCGAACGATGTGTTTTTTGAACATGCTGGAATCATTCCACGAACCACAAGGCTTTATCTTCAAGTAAACGAAGTAAAGGATCAAATGCTCTCCCTGGCTAACTTCATCGTCCGTCGTGCCAAGTTTGTGCTCTTTGGATTTATAGGGCTTATCGCGCTCAGCAGCGTTTGGGGCTTCCAGGTTTTTGGCAACCTACAGGGCGGCGGCTATGACGACCCAAACTCAGATTCGGCAACAGTCAGTGAGCTCCTTGGCACTGAGTTTGCTCTTGATCCGGCCGAGGTTATAGTCCTAGTTGATTTACCAGGTGACGCCAACGAGCTAAATGCCAATGGAGCGCCAAAGTATTTTGAACTGGTCACGGAACTAAGTGATGACTTAGCAAAAATTGATGGTGTTATCTCGGTTGATAACTACTACTCCCTTGGGTCACCCGCCTCACTTATTTCCACTGACGGCAAGTTGGTCTATGTCCTAGTGGATCTTCAAAATGGCATCAGCCAATCTGTTCCCACCGCACTGATCATTGACGAATTCACCGGTGACTACCTGGGGGCCGAGGTTCACATCGCCGGCTTCGGTGCTGTGGCGAAAGCAATCACCGAAACCATTGAGCAGGACCTGATTAGGGCAGAAATTATTGCCATACCAATTGTGCTTTTGCTGTTGTTGTTTGTCTTTGGTTCTCTAGTTGCAGCCGGATTGCCGCTATTTGTTGGCGGACTTGCGATCGTGGGTTCATTCTTCGTGGTCTGGGGCGTAAGCGAGTTTACCGACGTGTCGATTTTTGCTGTGAACTTGATCACTGGTCTTGGTCTTGGTCTAGGCATCGATTACAGCCTGCTGGTGGTGAACCGTTTCCGTGAGGAGCGAGCGGCCGGAAACAGCGTTGAAGAATCAACGGTTGCAACCATAACTACCGCCGGCAAGACGGTTATCTTCTCGGGCCTGACCGTCGCACTCGTTATGATTTCAATGGCATTTTTCCCGCAGTATTTCTTGCAGTCCTTCGCACTTGCCGGGTTCACGGTTGTGACACTGGCGGTTATCGGAGCAGCTATTGTGATTCCGGCTCAGCTAGTTCTTCTGGGCGACAAGGTCGACTCGATAAGGATCTTTAAGCGCAAGCTGGTTCCAAGCGACAAGGGCATTTGGGAGAAGATTGCCCGCTTCACAATGCGCAGACCTTTGCCAATTCTGTTTGTGACGATACTTGGCCTTTCGGGTATGTTCTCGCTGTCAACCGATGCGGTATTTGGTCAAGTGGATGACCGAGTATTGCCACAGGATAGCCCCGCTTCGGTTGCCTCTAATCTATTGAGAGAGCGCTTTGATGGCCGGGCGTCTTCGCCGATAGAAATACTTGTTCAAGGTAGCGATGAGGCGATAAATGACTACATTGTTTTGGTTCAAGAGCAGCCAGATGTCGCCAGGGTGGCTATCGTCCCAACTGCCGAGGACACCGCGTGGGTCAGGATTAATGCGATCACGTTAGTGGAGCCCAGAAGCCCAGACGGTTACGATCAAACGGTTTCACTCAGGGGTCTTGATTCCGATCTAGATCAAGTCCTAATTGGCGGTGGTGGGGCTTATTACACCGACTCGCAGCAGGGCATTGAAGATGCGCTGCCGCTTGCGGCGCTCTGGATATTTATAACCGCATATGTATTGCTGTTTCTGTTTACCGGCAGCGTGCTGTTGCCGCTGAAGGCAATTGCACTCAACGTGCTTTCGCTGGGCGCAGTAGTTGGAGTGCTTAGTTACATTTTCCAAAATGGTCACCTGCAATGGTTAATTGGCGAGTATTCGGTCACCGGAACCCTCGACACTTCTTCGCTGGTGATGGTCGCGGTCGTGGCATTTGGTTTATCCATGGACTACGAGATGTTCCTGCTCTCAAGAATTAAAGAGCAGCATGACGCCGGCATGAACACCGAGAACTCGGTCGCGGTTGGTTTGCAGCGCTCCGGCAGGATTATCACTGCGGCGGCATTTATTTTGGCCGTTACCTTTGGGGCATTCGCATCTTCGGGAGTCTCAATTATGAAGATGCTCGGCTTTGGAATTGCCTTCGCGATTCTGCTTGATGCCACTGTGGTCAGGGCACTGTTGGTTCCAGCATTAATGCGGCTATTTGGAGATGCAAACTGGTGGGCGCCGAAGTGGCTCAAGGCGGTTCACAAAAAAATCGGCTTGAGTCACTAACCTTAGAGCCATGCTGCTTTCAGATAGAGACATCAAAACCCAAATTGACGCCGGTCGTATTGCTCTAGATCCTTTGGATTTGGGGCTAATGCAGCCAAGCAGCATTGACGTGAGGCTAGATCGATTCTTCCGGTTATTTGATAACCACAAGTATCCCTACATTGACCCTCGTGAGCAGCAGGACGATCTAACCCGTTTGGTTGAAGTCAAATCAGACGAAGCGTTTATTTTGCACCCGGGTGAATTCGTGTTGGGGTCGAGCTTTGAATACGTGACCCTGCCGGATGACATCGCAGCAAGGCTCGAAGGCAAGAGCTCGCTTGGACGCCTGGGTCTCTTGACTCATTCAACCGCGGGCTTTGTGGATCCCGGCTTCCAGGGCCATGTGACCCTGGAGCTTTCCAACGTTGCGAGTCTGCCCATAAAGCTTTGGCCGGGCATGAAGATCGGTCAGCTGTGTTTTTTCCAGCTTTCGAGTGCGAGTGAGAATCCTTACGGTACTTCTGCCTACGGATCCAGGTATCAAGGGCAGCGTGGTCCAACTGCCTCCAGGAGCTATCTGAACTTTCATGTCACCGACACCGATAGCAACTCACTCCGCTAGGTACTGGAGTGGCCACCTGTCTTGGTTGGCCAGTTTTCTCTAAGGCCTTAGGCGCGCCGGCCGCATTGAACCAGAAAGCCGCCTGACAAACGAGAGCCGGCCGATTACTTAGTCTGGGTGAAGATAGACATGAGAGACTATGAATGGGCTTGGAATTGTTCCAACCACTGAGCGGATAGGTGCAGTTAATGGGTGAAGGTAATCTCAAAATCGGTGTGGTTGGTGCGGGCGTTATGGGCTCAGGTCACCTCGAGTATCTCTCGCGAGAGGTTCCCGGTGTCACGGTAGCGGCGCTAGCGGAGCCCGACGAGAGCTTGAGGAAAACCGTCCTAGATCGCTTTAATTTGACGTGCCCGGGTTTCAATACCCTTGAGGACATGCTCGATGGAGTCGACCTCGATGGAGTTGTAGTCGCGTCGCCTGATCGTTTCCATGCCGAAAGTATTAGGTTATGTCTTTCTCGACAGATGCCAACCCTGTGTGAGAAGCCCTTGGCGCAGTCGCTTGAGGATGCCGAAGAGCTTTCGGGCCTGGCACAGCAATCGCTGAAAGACGTGGGCCGCCCACTGATTCATTTGGGGTTCATGAGGAGATTTGATCCTCCGTTTGTCGAAGTCAAGAAGCTCATCGAGTCCGGAGAGCTAGGTGCAGTGCTCTATGTCAACGCTTCTACTCGCAACGTGTCATCTGGGAACATCAAGAGCGAAGAGCTCCTAACCAACATCGCGATACATGAGGTAGATACGATTCGTTGGCTTCTCTCAGATGAGTGGTCGGACCTCAAGGTCCTCAAGGGACGATCCACCTCAGCAGCACCCGAGGGGACCCAAGACCCAATTGTTCTGACGGGCAGCACTTCGAACGGCGTGGTGATTGTCGCCGACATCTTTGCTAATAACACCTATGGCTACGACGTTCGATGCGAGCTGACCTTTGAAAAGGGCGTCGTGAGGGTCGGAATTTGGGGCGACGTTTCGGTAGTCAAAAACCACGAGCATCCTGCGCACCCGAGTTTCGCACTCGGAGAAAACTGGATTGCTCGTTTTCGGCAGGCTTATGTCAACGAGCTTCTGGAATGGACTGGAACGCTCAGAGGCAAGAAGTCATCAAATCTTGCGACGGTGGATGATGGACTTCGCGCACTCCAGGTTTTGAACTGGGTGGTCTAAGAACGCAATAAGAATTAGCGCCAGAGGCTCAGACTAAGTTGGTGACAAATTTTTTCATCACGTCGAGATTCGCAGCAATTTCCTCATGAGCATGCACTGCCGACTCCGTAAATTCTTGGGCAACGAAGTGTGCGAACCATTCAGTTTGGCACTAGGGACAGGAGTGCCCTTCACCTCGGTGCAATCAGCTGACCCACAGAATAAGCAATCCCACAACCAGGGGTCAAGAAAGCTGAAGCTTCCCATCCTGTCAGTCTGGGTAGAGAGCTCCTCTAGATGGCTATGGAATCCGCGGAGGGTTTCCTCGGCGCTGGAATTTGGGAGAGGAATTTTGGGTAGCATGTGATAAATCAGTTACTGAAAAAGAGAGGGTGAAGATGCCGACCGTAATCGGTGTAGATTCCTCTACGCAGAGCTGCAAGGTCCTAGTAGTCGACGTCGACTCTGGCGAAATTCTCTCAGAAGCCAGGACCGGGCATCCGGACGGAACAGAAATTGACCCAGAGCTATGGTGGGCCGCCCTTCAAAGTGCTCTCGATCAGGTTGATACTTCAGATGTCCAGGCAATTTCCATTGGCGCTCAGCAACACGGGCTTGTCGCATTGGACGCCTCGGGCGAGGTCGTGAGGCCCGCGCTACTCTGGAACGATACGCGTTCCGCGCCGCAAGCTGAGCACATCATCGCCGAATTCGGCGCTGCGAATCTTGCCGAACGAACGGGATCAGTCCCGGTGGCGTCTTTCACTTCCTCGAAGCTCGCCTGGGTGCGACAGCATGAACCCCAACTAGCCACCAAGATCGCTGCAGTTGCGCTTCCTCATGATTGGTTGACGTGGCGTCTTCGAGGGTATGGCCCGAAAAGAGACTCTCGCTACGGTCCTCAACTTGAAGAGCTCGTGACAGATCGCTCGGACGCTAGCGGTACCGGATACTTTTCTCCCGTAAACAACTCGTACGACGATCAAATTCTTGACTTTGTTCTCGGTCATCGACCCGTGCTTCCCAAGGTCCTCGGCGCTGGCGAATCAGCAGGAAAAACCGAGAATGGCTGGATTGTTGGCCCAGGGGGCGGGGATAACGCGATTGCGGCGCTTGGGCTCGAAACCCACGTTGGGGATGTGGTGATGTCCCTTGGTACGAGTGGAACTGTGTTTGCTGCGACTTCGAAGCCTGCCAATGATGCCACCGGGACCGTTGGTGGTTTCGCCGATGCCGCGGGAGGCTTTCTTCCCCTCGTTGCAACTTTGAATGCTTCCAGACCCATCGATTCCGTCCGTCAACTTCTCGGGTTGTCGTGGGAACAATTCTCAAGCGCGGTCCAGAGTGCGGCTCCAGGGTCCGGAGGGTTAACGCTTCTTCCGTTTTTTGATGGCGAAAGAACCCCCAATCTTCCCGATGCGACCGGATTACTCGGTGGAATATCCCGGTTCAGCCTGACCCCAGCTAACATGGCGCGGGCCGCAGTGGAGGGGGTCGTGTCAAATCTCTCGCATGGCCTTGAGGCGATTGTGAAACAAACGGAAAAACTAAATCGTCTCATGCTCATCGGAGGCGGGGCTCAGAACTTTGGTGTTCAGCATGTGGTAAGTCAGAGTGTGTCATTGCCGGTGATCGTTCCCGAACCGGGCGAGTACGTGGCTTTCGGGGCCGCTAAACAGGCGGCCTGGGTCTTGACCGGAAAACGACCAGGGTGGGAGCTCAAGTCTCGAGCGCTGCCAACCGGAGATATTCACTCTGCTGCGCTGAACCAGTTCGATGACTTGTTGGAAAAGTATGTGGAAAATACCGACTAGGGCGCTCGTTTCCCCCCAGGCGCCAAGCTGAGCTAAGTGGCGATCCGAAGAAACTGAAGCTGGGAGCCTTCCCCTTCCACCATGGGTGCCAGTTGTTGGTTGAATACTTTGCCCTCATCCCCGGCCAGGTGTTGATCGAAAGCATGCTGGTTTGAGTATCGCTCCACAATGACAAACGCACGGTCATCATCGTGTTCGGTGTAGATATCAAAGAAGATATTTCCAGGTTCTGCGCGCACGGCCAAGCCATACTCCCCAATGAGGCTCAGGACTTTGGAATCCTGTCCCTCTATAGCTCGAAACGTGGCGATGAGAGTGACGGGTTCAGTATCCGCTGACATCTAGTTGCTCCTGCGTTCTTGCCCACTCAGAGCGGGACATGGCGACATGTTACTTACCTTTCGAAAATGGCACGTCAGGCAAGCCCAAGCGCCTTATTCAGCGCTCGATGCATCACTTCGGCGTCGAGGGTTTCTCCAGTCCATAGCTGGGCGTTGACGCGCGCTTGGTTGACGAGCATGCCAATTCCCGTCAGGGAAACGCAGCCCGCGGTCTCTGCTGCTTGCAACCATCGGGTCTTCGGCGGATTGGCAACTACATCGGCGACAATCGATCCTGGGGTGAAGCTGGAAAAGTCAACATCGAGGGTTTGCTCGTGGTTGGGGTAAAAACCGAGAGAGGTTGCATTCACAACGAGCGAGCTATCCTCGGGAATGGAGTATCCGGCTGTCCAATCAGCAAATGAGCAGTCGGCTTCAGTCTGGGAATCGACGTGTTGTGCCAGTTTCTTGCCCCGCTCTGGCGACCGATTGACGATAGTGATTTTTTGCGCGCCGGCAAGGGCCAATTCGATAGCGATCGCTCGCGCTGCTCCGCCGGCTCCAAAGATTACAGTTCTAGAACCCTGGGGGTTTTCTATTGTTTTTAGGGCCTCGACGAAGCCTTTGCCGTCGGTATTTTCTCCAATTAGCCGCCCATCCTTGATGACCACCGTGTTAACGGCTCCGATTAGCCTCGCGCTGGGGGCGAGGTCATCGAGGTACTCAAGAATTGCCTCTTTGTGCGGCAGCGAACAGTTAAAGCCCAACCAACCCATCGCAATAGCCCCTGAAACAGCGCCCGCGAGTTTTTCGGGTGCGACTTCGCAATTGATGTATCGCACGTCGAGATTGCTTGCGCCGTACCCGGCCTCCATGACCGCTACGGTCGGGTTTTCTGCCGCAGATAAGGAGAAAGATCCTGTCAATCCACTCAGAAAACTCGTCATTCAACAAGTGTAGTCCTGAGCAACATCACGCTCGGTGTGGCACCTGGAACCTGGTTGGAAACACCCTCACGGGCGGCTCATTCTCTAACGAGATTTAGCAATGAGGTGGAGCATCTTATCCCTGCGGGAGCTTAGGAGGCTCACCTCTTTGTCACGCGGGAAGGTGACGGAGGAATGGCTCAGTCTGGAGGGGTTTGAGGTCTGGCCCGATCCGAGAAGTGCAGCACCGATAACTGCAGCATCAGCGGCCTCTACGTTTGCCAAGGGTCGATTTGCGCAGTCGGCCAGCAGCTGCTTAAACAGGGCATTGGTTGACCCGCCGCCGATCAGGGGCAGAGTTTCAGGCATTTCTCCGCCGGAATCGCTGACAGCCTGCACGGCAAGCGCCACCGCGTGAGCGACACCCTCTAGAGCACTTCGAAGAATCATTTTTCGGGTCGTTCCGAGCGAAATTTCGTGCCACGAGCCACGAAGGCTTGGATCCATAAACGGGGTTCGCTCGCCTGAGAGGTAGGGAATGAAGATTGGATCATCAGACGAAACTCCTTCACTGAGAGCTTCATGAGCCTCATCAAAAGAGCTTCCTAAGAGTTCCAATGTTGGTTTTAGGGCAAGGCCAGCGTTTTGAACCGCGCCAATTCGATACCAACCAGCACCCTTGTTCCCGTTCGTCGCAAAGGTGTGAGTGGACAATGATCGGTCGAGCGTGGGCTCCTTCATTACAGCGACAACCTGGGCGCCGCTTCCGACAGCCACAAAGCCCTCACCGGGTTCTAACCCCAGACCCAATATTGCACACGCGGTATCGGCCCCTCCATAGACGCAAGGAATTCGAAGTCCGCCAAGGGTGACGTGCCCGGCTTCCTCCTGGGAAGGGTGAATTTCAGCAAGGAGGCTCGGTTCAATTCCAGACCATTCGACTGGCAGATTCGCCCACTGCCCTGTTGCAACATCGCACAGAAGCGTCCCGGAAGCGTCGCTGGGCTCGGAGCCAATTTTGCCACCCAGGGCTGCTCGTAACCAGTCCTTGGGTTGCAGAATGTGATGAGCCCGTGCCATCACCTCCGGTTCGTGGCGATTTAGCCAAGCCAGCGTTGTGGCTGCAAAACCCGCCACTGCGGCAGACCCGAGCTTCGCCATCTCCGTAGACCCCAACTCTTCGTTCATTCTTTGAGCTTCGGCGGCAGAACGGGTATCGGCCCAGAGAATTGCCGGACGTAGGGGGTTCAGGGACGCGTCGGTGACAACTACACCGTGCATCTGTCCGGAGAAACCAACTGCTTGTGGCGACTGTGGGGAGAGTTGGATCGCTTGCAGTGCTACTTCCTCCGCAGCCCGAAGCCACTCCAGAGGGTCACTTTCGGCCCATCCAACAAAAGGTGAGTTCACCGCGTACGTTTTGCTTGAACGAGAGAGAATCAATGAGTTGGCAGACACCACGGCCGCCTTAACTGAGCCCGTCCCGAGGTCTATTCCCAGCGTCGCCATAGCCGGTATCCTACCTGAGTTCTCTCCTCTGCCAGATGGTTTCCCGCGCCATCGCGGGTAGGGTTTTTGATGGACTGTGTTAGTGAGATAACAAAAAGGTATCAATCAGGAGTGACGCCGCTGTTCCCCTCCAAGACATGGAGTATGTTCGAGAGACCTAGGAAATCTGGGCACTAATTAAGAGCACTAACAATGAAAGGTAACTCTATGAAGACAACGTTGTTCACTAGCCGGTTCAGAAAGAGCCGATTTGTGTCAAGTCTCGCAGCTGCAGGCGCAGCTGCTCTGATTCTTTCGGGATGTAGCGCAGCTACATCTGAAGCTCCATCAAGCTCTGCAGAATCTGGAACAGTGGCCGAGGAAACTGTGGCTGTGTCTCTAATTTTGAAGAACCTGACCAACCCCTTCTTTGTTGCCATGGAGGCAGGAGCGCGCGCCAAGGCTCTAGAGATCGGTGTTGACTTGACCGTCGGCGCAAGCAAGGAAGAGGGCGACGACCAGGGCCAGATTGACCTCATTGAGGCAGCAATCGCTCAGGGTCAAGCTGGAATCCTAATCACTCCGATGTCGTCGAACATTTACGCAGCGATCACGAAAGCCCGCGAAGCCGGCCTCTTCGTCATCGCGTTGGACTCTCCAACTGATCCTGCGGACATTGTGAGCTCGACATTTGCAACTGACAACTGTGCTGCAGGTGAGGCAATTGGTCAGTGGGCAGCCGGCAAGCTAGACGGCAAGAAAGCCGTTATCGCTCAGCTAGTCATTTTTGATGACCGCGCCGTGCCAGTGGACTACTGTCGTGCAAACGGATTCCTAATGGGCATGGGTATTGACGTACCTACGCTTGAAGAAATGGACAGCGCTGCATCTTCAGGAAGCTACACCTCTGGTACCGGTGGAGACTATGAAATCATCTGTCTAGAAGCAACGGGTGCTAACGAAGAAGGTGGCCGAAGTGGTATGGAACGCTGCCTTGCTGCAAACCCAGACATCAACGTGGTCTACACGATCAACGAACCAACAGCCTTCGGAGCTAACGTAGCTCTAAAAGCAGCTGGAAAAGTGATTGGCGAGGATGTTCTCGTTGTCTCGGTTGACGGTGGACTTGCCGGTGTTAAGGCTGTCCAGGATGGTCAGATCCAGGCTACTTCTCAACAGTATCCACTGAGAATGGCTTCGTACGGCGTCCAGGCAATTTACGACATTGCCACTGGTGGTGCAGCTCCGGCTAATACCTCCGCAAACGGGCAGTTCTTCGACACAGGCGTTACGCTCTGTACCGATGAGACCCAGGACGCAGTGGTTGCGGCTCCTCAAGAGGACTCCGCATACTGCATCGAAAACGCCTGGGGTTAATCTCACCTAGGCACATGTAGAAATGTTGGAGGGCCAGAATGTGGCCCTCCAACATTCCCACAATCAGCCAGCCTCTTAGAGTTGGCCGCTGTAGTAGAACCCGCGTCTTCGTGGTGTACTGTTTTATAAAATTTAGGTTTCCATGGAGGTAAACAGAGTGAGCGAAAAGTCATCGAGCAAAGATGCTGTGGGAAAAGAGTTTGAGTTACGACTGACGCCTATGCGTCGGATACAAAAGACGCTATATCGCTACCCATGGCTTAGCTCGCTGGCCGTTCTCATTTCGGTTGTTTTGGCCTTCGGCCTAGTCAATGAGAGATTCCTACTACCGTCAACTATTTCTTTGATGGTTCAGCAGACCGTTATCGTTGGAAGTCTCGCGTTGGCCCAGTCACTCATTATTTTGACGGCCGGCATCGACTTATCCATCGGGTCAATTATGATTTTCGGCCAGATGGTGATGGCCAACATGGCTGTGTTTGCCGTGGCTTCGAACGTTACGCCCTTCGCTGGGCAGAATCCATACTTAGCAATCATCGTCGGCATTCTGGCGGCCGCGGCGGCCGGATCGCTCAATGGGTTCCTCATCGTTCGCTTTGGATTGCCGCCGTTCATCGTGACCTTGGGAACCTGGAGCGTTTTCATGGGCCTTGCCCTTATCTTCTTCAAGGCCCGGACAATCCAGGGTCCAGAGATGCCAGAAGTCATGCTCTCCTTGGGAGAAGGCTTCTCGGTGGGCCCCTTCTTCGTCACCTTCGGGTTGCTGGTCATGTTCGCCTTATACTTCGCCGTGGCTTGGGTCCTCAGGAACACTGCTTGGGGCAGGCACCTTTATGCAGTGGGCGATGATCCAATCGCTGCAAAACTGACTGGAATTAACACCAATCGGGTGCTCTTTAGCGTTTACCTTGTAGCCGGGCTGATTATGGGCATCACAGCCTTGATCACGATTGGACGTGTGGGTTCGGCGTCTCCGAATGTTGACCCAATGTTGAACCTCCAGTCGATCACTGCCGCGGTAATCGGTGGAATATCTTTGTTTGGAGGACGCGGTGCAGTCGTAGGAGCGCTCATCGGATCGATGATTGTCGTTGCTGTAGAAATGGGATTGTCTCTTGCCGGAGTGGACCAGGCCTACCGAACGGTTGCCATCGGAGTCTTGGTAATTGCCGCTGTCGGTATCGATCAGTGGATTAGAAAGGTAAAAGTATGATGGAGCCCATTGTCAAGGCGCGCGGTCTCGTAAAGCGTTTTGGAACCGTAACCGCCCTCAACGGAGCGGATTTTGATCTGTATCCTGGGGAAGTACTGGCCGTTATCGGCGATAACGGAGCCGGTAAGTCAAGCCTAATCAAGTGTTTTGCTGGGGCTCACTCCGCAGACGACGGCAGCATGTGGGTCAACGGTGAAGAGGTGACATTCGCTAGCACGCATTCAGCTCGCGATCACGGAATCGAGACCGTTTTTCAAACCCTAGCCGTCTCCCCAGCGCTCGACATCGCTTCCAACATGTTTCTGGGCAGAGAGCTCAGGAAAAAAGGTTTCATGGGAACAGTCTTGCGCCAGCTCGACAAGAAGGGCATGCGCCTGCAGGCGGCGGAGCAGCTGAAGAGCTTGGGTATTAGCACTCTTCAGGACATCACCCAAGCAGTCGAGACCCTCTCGGGCGGTCAGCGCCAAGCTGTTGCTGTGGCTCGCGCTGCTGCCTTTGGAAGCCAAGTGATCATTCTCGACGAGCCGACTGCCGCACTTGGTGTGCGCGAGTCAGGGAAGGTTCTTGACCTCATCAAAGACCTAAAGAATCGCGGGTTGACGGTTGTGTTGATTTCGCACAACATGCCGCAGGTTTATGAGGTTGCCGACCGCATCCACGTCCAGAGGCTCGGTAAGCGGGCTGCGGTGGTTACACCTAAGTCAGCGTCGATGAATGACGCCGTGGGAATTATGACCGGTGCAATAGACGTTCCAGAGAGCGAGCAGCAGCTCTCTCCGGTGTAGGCGGTACCTAGCTCCTAGATGTGCTTCCTTGTGAGGTGACTTGTCAATCCGGTTACCGTTATCGGTTTCGGATGCGCTCGAGAAGCCCGCTTCCTTGCGGAAGTTGGGGAATCAGAAGGGCATGTAGAAGGTGATACGCATCGGGCTTTCCCTTTGCGATGGTTGAGGAGGGCTCTCCCTCAGCACTCAATTGGTGGTGCCAACTACCTTTGACCGAGTCCTTGAACATTGATGTCAGGTGGTTGTCCCATTTGGCCATATCGTCTCGGGCGGTCAGCGCGAGACCACCTGTCTCCATCGCCGACGCCGCACTGATTGCTTCTGCAACAACCCACATCATGCGCTCTGTGACGATGGGATTTCCGTCCCAATCAAGCGTGTACACAAAACCCGGCTTGCCATCGGCCGACCAGCCAACACGCTTGGCTGTTTCGTAGAGGCTTCGCGCCGCCTCAGGCATCCAATCGGAATCCTTCACCCCACTGTGGTTTAGCTCCAGGAGCAGTCGGGACCATTCGAAAAGATGGCCAATGGTCACGCCATACGGCCTGTATTCATCGTCAGGTGACTCAGCGTTGAAGTCATGAACCGCGTTGCCGTCGGGGTCAAAGTGCTCTGGCATCATCCACTGAGAGGAGCGAGCATGCCGGTTGATCATGAACTGGCTAATTTCTCTGGCTCGGTCCATCAAAGAGTGGTCCCCTAGTGCTTTACTGGCGGCCATCAAAGCCTCCACAGCATGCATATTTGCATTCGCGCCCAAATAAGGCTCCGTTATAGAGAAGTCTTCATTGAAGGAGTTGGCGAAAATACCCAGATCGTCTCTCCAGAAACGCTCGAACAGTGTTTCTAGGGCGAGTTCCGCAACTCGCTTAGCCTTTGTAACACCAAGCGAGCAAGCAGTGGAGGCCGCGAGCAGGACAAAGGAAGTGTCGTAGGCACTCTTCAGTTCGGAGCCTTCATATCCACTGGGGACACTTCTAAACCCTCCATTTTCTGAATCGAAGAAATCTCCAGCCAAGGAAGTAATTCCGCGCTCTGCGAGGGCAAAACAGTCGTCAAAGCCGAGCTCGCTGGCGATGGAGAAGCTAAACGTCATGCGCGCTGTGATTAGGACAGAGGGCGGAAACGAGGGGTCAACCAGGCCGGCGTTGTCTAGGTGGCCGAATCCTCGGTCAACCAGGGCAGCGTTCTTAGCGAAATCAACGAGCCTGGCAACATTTCGAAGATCCAGCGGCTCGCGCGGGGCCTGCGCCGTTGTCACACCACTCCTTTTTGACCTATAAAGCAGGAATACGGGGCCGTTTCAAGGCACTGCACTATAAGCAAACATTGAGTCGCTGCGACATAGAAATCCTGCCTCGGGATGAGGGCGAATTCCAAGGGACGCAAGTGGTGCTTCCTGGCAGTATCGAGAACTTTCTCATGCGTGGGACTAGCTGGAGACTGGTCGTCGGCCTCCATTCTCAGGAGAGGATTGTCAATGAAGGAATCCAGCGGGAGCACACTGAAAATTGCTTCCGCGGCGCGCACGATACTTATTTCTCCGAGGTGAACCACCTGTGGCCCAGCGCTGAGGCTTGGGTAATTTCGATCAACTATCGCAATTCTGTCTCCGTGGCCCATTTCGTCCAAGGCTTTGAGAAGCGTTCCGGTGAGAACCGGGTCAATACTCTTCAACATATATTCCCCTTCGCTTGAGCTTCAAAATCAGTCCGTCGCTGTTTCACGGTTTCATGTGAGCGCGTGGGGTTAGACGAAGTACTCAGATGCCATGATAGCAAGGCCAACTGACCATGTCGACTACTCGACGCGCCTCATCGTTTTGGCCCCCTGAACAACCCGGTGAGCGAGTCTTTCGCTGCAGTTCCAGAACAGATTGCAAGAATCCAGCTCGTGCTTCTTGCGCTTTGACATTAGTCAGGCTCCACGGCGTGCAGAAACAAGTTAGTTGGTTGCTGTGGGAGCAGCTATAGCCCTAACCGAAATAAGTAGCAGCAAACCAACCACCAAAATCAGCATCAGGCCGAGGATTCCATAGATCGGTGAGAACAGCCCCACGAAGATGGCCCAGGCCGCAGGAGCCAAAAAGCTAACGGCCCTTCCGGTGGTGGCGTAAAGGCCGAAGGCCTCACCCTGCTTGTCATCGGCTGAGAGCCTGGACATCATGGTTCTAGACGCTGCCTGAGCAGGACCCACGAAGGTGCAGAGGAACAAACCAAAACTAAAGAAGGCAATCGTTCCAGCACTCTCAAATACAAACACCCCGAAGCCACCGACTATCACTCCAACTAGCGATACAAAAATAATTCTTCTCGAGCCAACTCGATCCTCAAAGAACGATCCGACGAATGCACCAATTCCGGCAACTATGTTTGCCGCAATTCCGAACAGGATTATTTCGGTCAAGTCCAAGCCGAAGGCGATGCCACCCAGCACCGCACCATAGGCAAAGACACCATTCAGTCCATCGCGGTAGACAGCCGAGGCAATCAAGAACTTCAAAAGGTTTGGGTTTTCTTTCCGCATGATTACAAGCGAGCGAATCAGCTTTTTGTAAGCGAGCAGTACGCCTTCATTCTCAGTGCCAGCAATCGGCTTTGCTTCTGGAACCTTCAACATCAAGGGGATCGAGAAGATAATCACCCAGAACATACTGAGAACCATCACCACTCGGACCGACAGTGCATCAGTGTCTGGGATGCCCAGCAGCTCAGCCCCGCCGAACTGAATGATCCAGAGCGCCATCACCAAAAGGATGATTCCGCCGATGTAGCCAAGTCCCCAACCAAACTGGCTGATCTTGCCCCGCTCATGAGGTCTGGCGACCTCATTCAGCATCGAGTTGTAGTTCACGGTCGCAAACTCGAAGAAGATGCCTCCTGCTGCCAGCAGCACTAGGCCAAATACAAAGAAGTCACTTGAGGGTGCCACGAAGAACATCAAACCGATGGTGCCTGCAAACAAATAAGTGTTGACCATCAGCCAGAACTTCTTGCGCCCCGAGGTGTCAGCCCTGCGGCCAACAATCGGAGCAATGAGAGCGATCAGCACTCCGGCTACAACGCCGGAGATACCAAGCCAGAAGGCTGTGTATTGGCCGGCTTCCTCTATTGAGTAGCCAGCAGGAGCAAAGAATTCACTGGTTATGTAGCGGCCGAAGATAAAGGAGGTGACAACTGTCGGAAAGGCTTGTGATGCCCAGTCCCAGAGTGCCCATGAGAATGTTCCTTTTGGCCGAGCTTGTGCAACGTCGTTGTTGGTCATGGCCTGACATTACTCCTATAGGAGGCTCAGTTAGGCCCCAACAGACCAAAAATTCACTTTTTGGCAACCAGGCAGGCATGAACTAAGTGACGATCCTCGCAACCAAGCTCTAGAATTTTCAAAGTTGAGTCATTCACACTCAACTCTCAGCCAGCCATCCTTGACAAGTTTTAGACCCTAGGACAAACTTGAGCGCATGTGGCTCAACTTGGGCCATAAGTTCACGAGTTTCAAAAATAGCTTTCACAAAGAAGGAGCAACAAATGGGTAGAGCAGTAGGCATTGACTTAGGAACCACAAACAGCGCTGTCACGGTGCTGGAAGCTGGCGAACCAAAGGTCATTTCAAACGCAGAAGGTTTCCGCACCACCCCATCGGTGGTTGCTTTCACTAAGGACGACAATGTCCTAGTTGGTGAAACAGCGAAGCGCCAAGCTGTCACAAACGTAGACCGCACCGTCTCATCGGTGAAGCGTCACATGGGTACCGACTGGAAGTTCAAGGTCGAAGACAAGGATTACACCCCGCAGGAAATCTCAGCGCGTATTTTGATGAAGCTCAAGCGTGATGCTGAGACCTACCTTGGCGAGAGTGTCACCGACGCGGTCATTACCGTTCCGGCATATTTCAACGACGCTGAGCGTCAGGCAACCAAGGAAGCCGGCGAGATTGCCGGCCTAAACGTGCTTCGCATTATCAATGAGCCAACCGCCGCAGCACTTGCCTACGGCTTGGACAAGGGCAAGGAAGATGAATTAATCCTGGTGTTTGACCTTGGTGGTGGAACATTCGATGTTTCGCTACTCGAGGTTGGCAAAGATGATGACTTCTCAACTATCCAGGTCCGTTCAACAAGCGGAGATAACAAGCTTGGTGGAGATGACTGGGACCAGCGAGTGGTCGACTACTTGGTCAAGAAGTTCAAAGAGACAACGGGTGTTGATGTTTCAAAGGACAAGATCGCGCTGCAGCGACTAAAAGAAGCCGCTGAGCAGGCAAAGAAAGAACTGAGCCAGTCAACGACTGCGCAGCTTCAGTTGCCATACCTTTCCCTGACCGACGCAGGTCCTGCGAACCTAGATGAAACCCTCACCAGAGCACAGTTTGAAGACATGACCTCCGATCTACTTGAGAGAACGCGTAAGCCGTTCCTTGACGTAGTAAAGGAAGCCGGAGTGAAGGTGGCTGACATTGCACACGTTGTTATGGTCGGTGGATCAACTCGTATGCCAGCGGTCACCGAGTTGGTAACCAAATTGCTTGGCGGTAAAGAGCCAAACAAGGGCGTAAACCCGGATGAGGTTGTTTCTGTTGGAGCAGCGCTGCAGGCCGGCGTTATCAGGGGAGAACGTAAAGACGTTCTACTTATTGATGTGACCCCACTTGCACTTGGTATCGAAACCAAGGGTGGCATGATGACCAGGTTGATTGATCGCAACACCGCGATTCCAACCAAGAGAAGCGAAACCTTTACAACCGCTGATGACAATCAGCCAAGTGTTTCCATTCAGGTTTTCCAGGGTGAGCGCGAGTTCACCAGGGACAACAAGAGTCTTGGAAACTTCGAGCTAACCGGTATTGCCCCAGCGCCACGTGGCATCCCTCAGGTTGAGGTCACTTTTGACATTGACGCTAACGGAATTGTGCACGTGTCCGCCAAGGACAAGGGAACCGGTAAGGAGCAGTCCATGACCATCACCGGAGGCTCCTCACTGTCTGAAGAAGACATTGAGCGCATGGTGAAGGACGCCGAAGAGCACGCTGCCGAAGATAAGCTGCGCCGCGAAGAAGCAGAAACCCGCAACCAAGCAGAACAGCTTGCCTACTCAACCGACAAGTTGATCAAGGAAAATGACGAGAAGCTACCCGAGGACGTGAAAACTGAGGTTCAGGCAGACGTTGACGAACTCAAGGCGGCGCTCGCGGGTGATGACGCCGATGCGGTCAAGGCTGCTCAAGAGAAGCTATCAACCTCTGCCCAGAAGCTTGGAGAAGCAATCTATGCCAACCAGCCGGCTGAAGGCGAAGAACAGGCTGCTCCAGAGGCAGAAGAAGACGTAGTGGACGCTGAAGTCGTCGAAGACGATGAGGCTGAAGCACCAACTACCGAAGACGCTCCTGAAGATGATGCTCCAGAAGAGAACACCAAGGACAAGAAGTAATGTCTGATAAGAACCTCGACCCCGAGCACAATGAGGGAAATCAGACCGAAGAGATGAAAGAGGAGGGCTCCCCAGTGGAGCCAACCTCTGATTCTTCAGTTGATTCAGATGCCGATGCTGACGTCAACGCCAGTGCTGATGTTCAGGATGAGCAAAAGGACGCGGTTGACCGCGAACTAGAGATCTTCCAGGACATGCAGCGGTTGCAGGCTGATTTTGTGAACTATCGCTCGCGCGTGGAGCGCGACCGAGGTGCCGAGCGTCAGTCTGCTATCTCAGAAGCAATTAGAGCTTTCCTGCCTGCCCTTGATGACCTAACCAGAGCCGAATCGCATGGCGATTTGCCTGAGGGGTCGCCGATGGCAGCAGTTGCTCAAAAGCTAAGGGCTGCCGGTGAAAAATTTGGTCTGGTGTCCTTCGGAGCCAAGGGTGACCGCTTTGACCCAGAGCTTCATGATGCTTTGGTTCAAAACCCAAACCCCGAGGTGACCGTGGCCGAAGTGGCAGACGTGATTGAGCCCGGCTACAAGATTCAAGATCGACTATTGCGACCTGCCAAGGTCGCTGTGTTCTTACCAGCCGAATAAGAGGTGAGTTAGATGGCGTCGCAAGACTGGATTGAAAAGGATTTCTATAAAATCCTTGGGGTCACCAAGGGCGTTAGCGATGCTGACCTCAAAAAGGCCTATCGGAAGTTAGCTAAGGATAATCACCCTGACCTTCACCCCGGAGACCAGGCAGCCGAGTCGAGGTTCAAGGATATCTCAGAGGCCTACGACGTTCTATCCGATGTCACCGAACGCAAGGAGTATGACGCTGTTCGCGCAATGGGCGGCGGTGCTCGTTTCCAGGCCGGTGGTCGTGGAGGTCAAGGCGGCGGCTTTGAAGATGTGTTTTCAAACTTCTTCGGTGGCGGCGGCGGCGGCTTTGGCGGCGGCGGCTTTGCTCCGCAGCGCGGCCAAGACCTAACTACTTCCTCGAGCGTTGACTTCATTGACTCGATTCACGGCACCAACATCAAGCTAACCGTTTCCGGAAAACCGGTGACCTTGAAGGTGCCGGCTGGTATTCAGGATGGTCAAAAGCTCAAACTCAAGGGCAAAGGACAGCCATCACCGAATGGTGGCCAAGCCGGAGATCTTGTCGTGACTATCAAGGTCAGACCGCACCCGGTTTTTACTAGGGACGGCGACAATGTCCGAGTGGTGGTGCCGGTTACTTTTGCCGAAGCAGTACTTGGCGCAGTTATCTCAGTTCCGGTGCTCGGCGGCGAGCCAGTGAAGCTAAAGGTTGCTCCCGGAACACCAAACGGCAGGACCCTGCGCGTAAAGGGCAAGGGTGTTCAACACGAATCTCACCAGGGCGATTTATTGGCCTCGGTGGATATTTTGGTTCCAAACCGAATCAGCAAGAAAGCCGAAGAGGCGCTTCGGGCCTTCGACAGCGAAATACCGGTCGAAGACCCACGAGCGACACTTATCAGTAGGGCAGGACTTCTGTAAGGAGGGGTTGTGGATATTAGCCAGGACACACCACTGTTTGTGATTTCAGTGGCCGCAGAGCTATGCGGCATGCACCCACAAACCCTGAGGCAGTATGACCGAATTGGTTTAGTTTCCCCCACTAGAACCTCCGGTAAATCTCGCCGCTACACAATGCAAGACGTAGCCCATCTCCGCGAAGTCGCAAGGTTGAGTGCCGAGGGGGTCTCTCTTGAGGGCATTAGGCGAGTCCTAGAACTCGTGGACCAAAACACTGCTCTTAATGCCCGCGTGAGAGATCTCGAGCGCGAATTAGCAAACCAGGTAATGAGTCAACCGGGGAACCGGGTGTTTGCAGCCGGTGAGCAAGGCGTAATCAGACTCAACCCGGGACAACGCCCTGAGCGCTCGGGCTCGGTAGTGCTATGGAAGAGGCGTTAGATGAGTCAAGGGCAGCAGGGGCAAGAACAGCAAAAAAGCGCCCTTGAACTATTTGGGATTGACCTGACAGCAATTGCAAGAGCGGGCAAGCTGGATCCCGTTATCGGCAGAGACGCCGAAATTCGCAGGGTTAGCCAAGTGCTATCGCGAAGGACCAAGAATAACCCGGTCCTAATCGGTGAACCAGGTGTTGGAAAGACGGCAGTTGTAGAGGGCTTAGCCCAAAGAATAGTGGCGGGCGATGTGCCAGAAAGCCTAAAGAACAAGGCCCTGATAAGCCTTGATTTATCGGCAATGGTTGCCGGCAGCAAGTTTCGTGGCGAGTTTGAAGAGCGCCTAAAAGCAGTTCTTAAGGAAATTCAGGATGCCGAGGGCGGCATCATCACTTTCGTTGACGAGATTCACACTCTGGTGGGAGCTGGAGCAGCTGATGGCGCAATGGATGCCTCGAACATGCTCAAGCCAATGCTTGCGCGCGGCGAACTTCGCCTAATTGGTGCAACCACACTTGATGAGTACCGCGAGCGGATTGAAAAAGACTCCGCCCTCGAGCGCAGATTCCAGCAAGTTTTCGTGGGAGAACCATCAGTAGAGGACACGGTTGCGATTCTTCGCGGCCTAAAAGAGCGCTACGAGGCTCACCACAAAGTCACCATTGCAGATAGTGCCTTGGTTGCAGCAGCCGGGCTTTCCAACCGCTACATAACCGGTCGACAGTTGCCAGACAAGGCAATTGACCTAGTTGATGAGGCAGCCTCCAGGCTACGCATGGAGATTGACTCTGCTCCGGTTGAGATCGACGAACTTAGGCGGTCAGTAGATCGGCTAAAGCTTGAAGAGCTTGCCTTGAAAAAAGAGAAGGACGAAGCCTCCAAGAGGCGTCTAGAAAAACTTCAAGAGGATTTGGGTGAGAAACAGCAAAAGCTTGATTCTCTAAATGTCCGCTGGGAAAAAGAGCGCAGCGAGCTCAATAAAATCGGTGATCTCAAGACCAAATTGGACTCCCTGAGGATTCAAGCAGAGCGCGCTCAGCGTGAGGGAAACCTAGAGGCGGCTTCCAAGCTGCTATACGGGGAGATTCCAGCCCTTGAAAAAGAACTTAGCGAAGCAGAACGAGCAGAAACTGAAACCCAATCTGCCGACCGAATGGTTGGCGATCGGGTTT
The DNA here is from genome assembly GCF_000257665.1 of Candidatus Aquiluna sp. IMCC13023. Classification (GTDB taxonomy): domain Bacteria; phylum Actinomycetota; class Actinomycetes; order Actinomycetales; family Microbacteriaceae; genus Aquiluna. The sequence continues at coordinate 23,385 of NZ_AJKR01000002.1, read as the reverse complement.
CCGAAGACGAGATTGCGGCTGTTGTTTCTGCTTGGACCGGCATTCCAACCGGAAGGTTGCTTGCTGGAGAGTCCAAAAAGCTACTGAATCTAGAGCGAGAGCTTGGCAAGAGACTTATTGGGCAATCAAAGGCGGTCAAGGCTGTTAGCGATGCAGTTCGCAGAACTAAAGCAGGCATTTCCGATCCAGATAGACCAACCGGTTCGTTTTTGTTTCTCGGTCCAACTGGTGTTGGTAAGACTGAGCTTGCGAAGTCGCTAGCGCATTTCTTGTTCGACGACGAGCGTTCCATGGTTCGGATCGACATGAGCGAGTACGGCGAAAAACACAGCGTTAGCCGTCTGATCGGAGCTCCTCCGGGTTATGTCGGATATGGCGAGGGTGGACAGCTGACTGAAGCGGTTAGGCGCAGGCCCTACTCGGTGATTCTTTTTGATGAAATCGAAAAGGCTCACCCCGAGGTCTTTGATGTATTGCTGCAGGTTCTTGACGACGGTCGCCTAACCGACGGTCAGGGCAGAACGGTTGATTTTAGAAACGTGATCATGATTATGACTTCAAACCTTGGTTCTCAGTTCTTGATAGATCAGGAGTTATCTGATGACCAGAAGTCACAGGCTGTTATGGAATCGGTGCGAAGTGCATTCAAGCCAGAGTTTCTAAACAGGCTCGATGACATCGTGCTGTTTGATGCACTAAGCGTTGAAGAGCTTGGCTTCATTGTCGATCTAAACATCGAGAAGCTCACGGCAAGGCTTGAAGACAAGCGCCTAACACTCGGTGTAACGCCGGCTGCAAGATTGTGGTTGGCAGAAAACGGTTATGACCCTGTTTATGGGGCGAGACCGTTGCGCAGACTTATGCAAAGAGAGATTGATGACAAGCTTGCGAACCTGATCCTTGACGGTCAAGTCGAGGATGGGTCAATTGTGAAGGCCGATGTTGCAGTAGATGGCGAACACCTGAGCGTTTTAGCGGAGACGCACGACTAATCGCGATTCTGCCTGCAAGGCACTCGGGGAAGCCCATCCCTCATTTTGCTGCAGCATGATCGCACGCTAACTTAGCGTTCTCTGGCTCTGGTGAAACGTAAGTGATGCGAGGGTTTTAGGGTTCTTGAGGCCTAGTCGGCAAAACGAAGGTCGAACTCTTCCCGCTTTTGCTCGATGACAGTCTCGTTCTTCAATGCCCATTCGGCGAAGCCTCGGGCGACCGGCAGGAGGCTTTTGCCAAGTTCGGTGAGGGAATACTCCACGCGAGGGGGAATCTCCGCGTGCATCTGACGTGCCACTAATCCGTCCCGCTCAAGCTCCTTCAGGGTTTGAGCCAGCATTTTTTGGGAAACGCCCTTGATTTGGCGCTTCAGTTCAGTGAAGCGAATGTGAGGAGGGTTTTGTTCCAGAAATATCAAGATGAGCAGACTCCATTTGGAACCGAGCTTGCTGAAGAGCTTCTGCAAAACCGGCACATTGTGGCTCTCGCAGTCCATGGACACCTCTCCCTCGGTTCCCTTTTGGTTACTCACTCACGTTGAAGTGCCGGGAACCTCACTCCTACACTGTATCTAATAGTAACTAAGTATCAATAAGAAGAGGAATAAACATGAATAGATTTCTTTGGGTTCTGCAAATAGTCCTGGGGCTTTACTGGGTAGCAATTGGAATTACCCACTTTATTTTGCCGGCTGGCTTGCCAGCTGCGATGGCTTGGATGTATGAGCTAAGTCCAGAGCTTCACTTGATTTCTGGCACATTAGAAATCCTGGGTGGTCTTGGCCTGCTGATTCCTGGATTCATCAAGCGATTTGCCTTTTTGGTTCCATTGGCAGCTCTCGGTCTGGTGTTTGTTATGTTCGGCGCCATGATTTGGCACACACAGCACGGTAGTTTCGCAACCACCGGTCCTCTAAACATTGCTCTAGTTCTAACCCTGTCCTTCATCGTCTGGGGTCGCTGGAAGCGCGCCCCTCTTGGGGTGAAGGCAGGCGCTAGCTAATAGTCAAAACAACAGGAACGTGATCGCTCGGGAGCTCTCCCTTGCGCTCATCCCGCTCAATCGTGGCGGCGGTGATGCGCTCGGTGAGAGCTTCTGAGGTGAGCATGAAGTCGATTCTCATCCCGTTGTTCTTTGGGAAACACAGCTCCTTGTAGTCCCAGTAGGTATAGGCATTAGGGACAAGCTCACGGACCTTGTCGGTAAGCCCAACTTGCTCAAATGCATCGAAGGCATCACGCTCGGGCTGAGAAACATGAGTCTCGAACATGCTTAGGTCATAGACATCTTCATCTAGCGGAGCAACGTTGAAATCTCCCACCACTGCAATCTCGAGGCTGGGGTCCATTTCAAGCTGCTCGGCCATTGTCGCTGCAAGGCGGTCTAGGAATTCAAGCTTGTATTGCATGTGGGGGTCATCAAGTTCGCGGCCATTTGGAACGTAGATTGACCAGACTCGGACGCCATTGAAGGTTGCTCCAAGGGCTCTGGCTTCTTGGACATCTTTGAATTCGGGCTGCTGATAAAAGGAAGTTTCAATATCCTCTGGAACCAGGTCTTCGCGGTAAGCAAAGGCCACACCGTTCCACTGGTTTAGCCCGTGAGCCAAGACCTTGTAGCCGATTGCCTCGAATGCTTCATAGGGAAACTGCTCTGGTTTGCACTTAATTTCCTGCATTGCAAGCACGTCAACCTTGGTGCGTTGAAGGAATTCGACAATGCGACCTTGCCGTGCTCGAGCGGAGTTTACGTTCCAGGTGGCGATTTGCATCTCTAAACTCTAACTATGAGCTTTGATTCAAGTAACAAGCCACGTCTAGTTGAGCTGATAAAAGACCTTGCCATTGTCCACGGCAAAGTAACCCTGTCTTCTGGACTTGAGGCCGATTACTACGTTGATCTAAGAAGAGCAACTCTCCACCACGAGGCCTCACCTTTGATTGGCAAGGTGATGCTGGAACTTCTAGAGGCAAATAGCTTCGGCAACATCGATGCCGTTGGCGGCCTCACAATGGGCGCCGACCCCGTTGCAACCGCTCTACTTCATCAGGCGGCAGCCAGAGGTATTGAGCTAGACGCCTTTGTTGTCCGCAAGCAAGCCAAGGCCCACGGCATGGCCCGGCAGGTTGAGGGTCCAAGTGTCGAGGGGAAAAGAGTAATTGTTTTGGAGGACACTTCCACCACCGGAGGCTCACCTTTGACTGCAGCTGAGGCATTGATTGCAGCGGGGGCGACGGTGGTGGCTGTCGCAACGGTAGTGGATCGTGATACTGGAGCACGCCAGGCAATCGAGGCGGCGGGGTATCCTTATCTAACAGCAATCACGCTCGGTGATCTCGGTCTGTAGAAGAAGGTGGAAGTGCAGCGTCGCGTTGCGCCCTTTGTCCTAACCCAACTTGCAAACTTTATGAGTGTGACCGCGGGTTCGATGGTGTTTATTGCCATTCCTTGGATAGCGCTTGAAATCAGTGGTTCAGCGGCTCAAGCCGGCTTAGTTGTATCTCTAACAGCAATACCAGGCTTAGTTGTCATACCTGTCATCGGTTCGATTATCGATAAGTACGGCAGAAAACGAGTGGCCGTATGGGCTGAGCTAATCACCGGAGCACTCACGCTGCTGCTGCCTTTGGTTGCTAGCCTGTGGGAGCTAACAATCGCTTGGCTCATAGTGCTTGCGACTCTCAAAAACGTTCTCGCGGCAGCGGGGCCCACCGCAAGAAAGTCTCTGGTTCCAGACATCGCAGTCCCTGCCCGGATGACACTTGACCGCGCTAATTCAATACACGAGGGTGTCTTTGCGACCGGCTTTGCTTTCGGTCCTGCCCTAGCAACTTTCTGTATTGCTGTAATCGGGTCAGCTGAAACTTTCATAGTGGTCGCCGCCTTTGCATTAGCAAGCGGCTTGACCGCGTCGTTCGTGAGAGTTGTTGAACAGCACGAGCCAAACGATGCAAGTGAGAAAGAGCCTTTTTATCGCTATGCGTTGCAAGGCTTCAAGATTTTGTTTGCCACCCCTTCTGTTTTGGTGATGATGGTGGCGATTTCGATTTTGGCTGTTATTTATCTACCAACCGAGATGGTGGTTTTGCCAGCCTATTACAGCTCACTCGGTGACCCAGCGGGCCTAGGTCTGCTGATTTCCGCCATGGCGGCAGCATCGATTGTCGGAGCACTGTTCTTCGAACAGATTCATAAGTTCTTGAGCTACTCAACTATTTTGAGAATCGGCATCCTCGGTGTTCCGCTGGCGATGCTGCCGATGAGCCAACTCCCAGCTCAGTGGGCCATGTTTGTTGGGGCGTTGGTTTTGGGTCTGGCCTGGGGCCCGCTGTTGCCGCTTCTAAACACCGTTATTCAGCGCAAAATCCCCGCCAACAAGCGCGGCCGAGTGTTTGCTCTTGAAATGGCAATTTGGAATGCCGGACCACTTATTTCAATGGTGGCGGTCGGCTCGGCCGTTGATGGATTCGGGATTCGGCCCACATACACCGTGTTGGCTGTAACAGTTTTGATAGCCGGTCTGCTTGTGTCATTCAATCGACACATCAAGTCGATAGATGCCCGGGAAGAAATTCCTATAGCAGGTTAGCCACCGAATCCATGATTTCGGTTGGGCGGAACGGATACCTAGCTATTTCTGCGTCATCCGAGATACCTGTTCTCACAAGAATGGTGTGAAGACCAGCCTCAATACCTGCAACAACGTCGGTGTCCATGCGGTCACCGATCATTGCCGTAGTTTCTGAGTGAGCACCAATTTTTCGCATTGCAGATCGGAACATCATTGGGTTTGGCTTGCCAACAATGTATGGGTCCTTGCCGGTAGCTCTAGTTAAAAGGGCAGCAACCGAGCCGGTTGCTAGTAGAACACCGTCTTTGCTTGGGCCAGTCGCATCCGGGTTGGTAGCGATGAACTTCGAGCCTGCGTTTATGAATCTGGCGGCCTTGGTCAAGCTGTCAAAGCTCAGGTTTCGAGTCTCGCCGAGGACCACGTATTCGGGCTTGGACTCGGTGAGAACATAACCGATTTCGTGCATTGCGGTGATCAGTCCGTTTTCACCAATTACGTAGGCGGTGCTTTTTGGTGACTGGTGGTTTAGAAAATCAGCGGTTGCCATTGCGGAGGTGTAAATCAAGCTTTCTGGAACGTTCAATCCGCCTGATTTCAGGCGAATCGAAAGATCATGAGGCGTGTAGATCGAGTTATTAGTCAGGACCAAGAATTTAGTCTCGGCCTCCAACCACTTTTTTATTAGCTCCGGGGCCCCCGGGATCGCCTTACCTTCGTGCCAAAGCACACCATCCATGTCGGTAAGCCAGCTAATAATTTCAGATCGTTCTCTCATAAGTACAACCATAGCTTTAGGCTTTAGCCCGTGAGTGATGAAAACGTGACCGGAACCCAAGAGCAGCCAACTTGGGGAGTCGGACCTTGGCCAGGCAAGCTACCCGGTCCTACCCACCCGGACTTCGAAAAGTTTGATCTAGAGCTACTTCAAAACGGCGATACCAGAAACGTGGTGGACGAATATCGATATTGGACCATGCGCGCAATCGTTGCTGACCTTGATACCAAGCGCCATCCGTATCACGTTGCAATTGAGAACTGGCAGCACGATCTGAACATCGGTTCGATTGTGAGAACCGCCAACGCTTTTCTAGCAAAAGAAGTTCACATAGTAGGCAATAAACGCTGGAATCGTCGCGGCGCGATGGTTACGGATCGCTACCAGCACGTTAGGCATGTCCCCACCATCGAGGAGTTGGTGGCTTGGGCAGAAACAGGAGCAGCTAACGGAGGCAAGTTACCGATTATTGCAATCGATAATGTTCCAGGCTGCAAGCAGCTTGAGAATGTGAAGCTGCCTGCCGAGTGCCTATTCTTGTTTGGTCAAGAAGGCCCGGGGCTCAGTCAATTAGCGCTCGATGCAGCCGACATGGTTTTGGAAATTACCCAGTTTGGTTCGACTAGGTCGATAAACGCTTCAGCTGCGGCCTCAATAACCATGCACACCTGGGTGATGCAGCACGTTTTTGGGTAGACTTGAAAAAGGGCCGATAACCCGAATCTCCCCCTAAATTTTTTAGAAAGGGGCCTTCTATGCCTGCAGTAGTTCTCGTTGGAGCCCAATGGGGCGACGAAGGTAAAGGTAAGGCCACCGACTTACTTGGCAGCCGCGTTGATTACGTGGTTCGCTACCAAGGTGGCAATAACGCTGGCCACACCGTAGTTATCGGTGACAAGAAGTTCGCGCTGCACCTTTTACCTTCTGGAATCCTTACCCCCGCCTGCACGCCAGTAATTGGCAACGGCGTGGTCATTGATCTAGAGGTTTTGTTCAAGGAGATTGACGGCCTAATCGAAAAGGGAGTCGACACCTCGAAGTTGTTGATTTCAGCAAATGCCCACATCATCACGCCATATCACGTCACCGTCGACAAGGTTTCAGAGCGCTTCTTAGGCAAACGAGCCATTGGAACAACCGGTCGCGGCATTGGCCCGACCTATGCTGACAAGATGGGCAGGTTGGGCATCAGGGTTCAGGATCTTTTTGACCCAAGCATTCTGCTTCAGAAGGTCGAAGCAGCTTTGGCTCAGAAAAATGAGCTACTTGTAAAAATCTACAATCGCGCTGCAGTAAAGCCCGAGGACGTTGTTGAGCACATGCTGACCTTCGCCGAGCGCTTGCGCCCAATGGTCGCTGACACTTCTCTGGTTTTGAACCAGGCAATCGATAAGGGCCAGACTGTTTTGCTCGAGGGCGGACAGGGAACACTGTTGGATGTGGATCACGGAACCTATCCTTTTGTGACTTCCTCGAACCCAACAGCCGGTGGAGCAACTACCGGCAGCGGTATTGGTCCTACAAAAATCAGCGGTGTCATTGGCATCCTGAAGGCCTACACAACCAGAGTTGGCGCAGGCCCGTTCCCAACCGAGCTATTCGATGACATGGGTGAATTCCTAAGAACCGTTGGGCACGAAGTTGGTGTGACCACCGGTCGCGACAGGCGTTGCGGCTGGTTCGATGCTCCGATTGCTCGCTATGCAACCAGGGTGAACGGCCTTACGGATATCTTTTTGACCAAGCTTGATGTCCTAACCGGCCTCAAGGAAATTCCTGTGTGTGTCGCGTATGACGTTGATGGAACCAGGGTTGAAGAGGTCCCTGTTTCACAAACCGATTTCCACCACGCAAAGCCGATTTATGAAATGTTCCCGGGTTGGGATCAGGACATTACCGGCGTAAAGAACTTCGATGACCTTCCAAAAAACGCCAAGGATTATGTCTTGGCTCTGGAAGAGATGTCTGGCACGAGAATCAGCGCAATTGGTGTTGGGCCAGATCGAGATGCGACTCTGGTCCGTCACGACATGCTTGGTTAGCCAGCAGCCTAAATAATCAAGCACCTCTTTAAAAGCCTGTTGCAAAGACACTTCTTGGGAGCAGCTTTCACCCGCGATCAGGCTTGCAAGAGGGTCACATTAGCGCCGTAGCGCCTTCGTTCTTTTGCTATGTCAGATGAGGACTTTGCGGTGGCCTTGCGTTGTTGTGTCTTATTCGCGCGATACCAAAATTAGCAACTAGGCCAAGGAATACAACGATTTCCACAATTCCTCGTTTTTCAGTTCAAAACTGACCCAATTGGAAGACAATATTAAAGATGAGTGAACCGACACCTGAAGAGCTGGAGAAGATCCCCTATCCGGATGAAGCCTTCAACACTTGGGGTGCTGCGGCTATTGGTGTTGACCCACTTCTTGCTAGCTTCACTTCCAGGCCCTATCAGGCTGTGCGTCCTCACGTTCCCTTTTACCGCTTTTTGTCCTACCCAGATATCTTGGACATGCGAAAAGCCGGTTACGAGATGGAGCGGTTCGAGCCAATCTTTGATCGGCTAGAAGAGGTTCGCTATCGCGAAGCACTCCAGCTAAGCGACATGCTCCACTACCCAAACCCGATGACGCCTTGGAACCCAAGACGAGCTAGAGAAATAGAGCTTGATGTCAGGGCGCAAATTCACGAGCACGGTCTCGGGGACATGCCAGCGGTCATCAAGCGCTGCTTGGCAAAGGCCTTTCCTGGCGACACCATCAGCTATTTGAGCGTTGATTTGCTGACCATTTTTTACTGGGCCACGATTGCCGAGCTGGCCGATGACCTTGCCTGGCGGTCAGAGGCACTCAGGTGGAAGGCCGCCTACCTTAGGTTCCCGCTTCACACCCTCGACTAGCCTGAGTTCCTAGGGACTTATAGATAGGGACTAACCATGGCACTAATGAAGCGCGCGCTAAATTCATACTTTGACAAAATAGAGCCTGTTTTGCTGGTCCTGGGCTTTTCCTTTCTTGCCGTCTACGCATATCAAGTGCTGGCTCAGCCAGCTGGCACCGCATACGATGCGCTGAGTATCATTCAGGCTTTGATCTACGCCTTCTTCGTTCTGGATTTAATCTTGCGTCTTATTGGAGCCGGCAAAGATCTGCTAACCCTTGCCGGGTTTATGCGGTTTGTGAAACGGAACTGGCTGGCAATTGCCGCCGCAATCCTGCCAGCATTTAGGGCATTCCGGGTCTTTGGCGTGCTGCTTGTCATACGTGGATTTGCGCCGTTTTTCAGAACCAGAGCATCAAAGGTTGGCCTTGTGGTCGCGGTTAGCTTGCCTTTGACTCTTTTCACCGCAGCAGTCGCTGCCTTAGAGGCCGAGCGCGGGGTTGCTGGCTCGAACATAAATACCTTCGGTGACGCCATTTGGTGGTCAATAGCATCGGTCACGACCGTGGGCTACGGGGATAAGTTTCCGATTACCCCGGATGGGCGGTTTATCGCAAGCCTTTTGATGGTGGTTGGAATCGCCTTATTTTCCGCGCTCACAGCACTCATGGCAGCGTGGGTGATGGGAGAGCGTAGGTTAGAGCTCGAGAGAGAAAGGCAAAATAATGAGTAATTGGACACTGAAGCTGCCAGGCAATGAGCACAAACTAAGCACCGAAGAACTCAAAACATGGGCAAGCGCCGGAAAAATTACAGGCGATTCGATCGTCGTCGATGCAAATGGGGAGCATTGGAATGCCAAGCAGATTCCGGGAGTATTTTCGAAAAGAGAATGGCTAATCGCTCTTGTGTTGTCGGTGATAGTCGGAACGCTCGGCGTTGATCGTTTTTATATTGGCAAAATCGGCACTGGAATCTTGAAGCTAATCACGTTTGGTGGTCTGGGTGTCTGGACAATCATCGACATCATTTTGATTGCGGTCAAAAAGCTAGACGATAAAGAAGGATTCAAGCTGGCCTAACAAAAAGGCATTGTTAGCTTTTTTACCGCGGGCATGTCGGGAGCCGCCCAATCTAGACCAGATAATTCCGTTTCTTTCAGCCAGCGAATTTCGGAGTGGTCGCTGGATCCAGTTGGCTTTGGGCTCACTAGAACCGCGCTAAAGCAAACAAGGTCTATTGCAATATCGTCGACAATTGTGGTCGACCGATCAAAGATACGCAGTGGTTTGATTTCAATCGCAAGTTCTTCTCTTAGCTCGCGAATCAAGGCATCTTCGAGCGATTCGTTTTCTAGAGGCTTACCCCCGGGAAACTCCCATTTGCCGGCAGCATCTTTCCAGTCACCGCGCTTGGCACAAAGCAAGAGACCTTCAGAATCCTGAATGATCCCCGCCACCACCGTTATTGCCATGAGGCAAGATTAGCGCGGCAGGTTTGCCTCAATAGCCTCGATAATTTCTTCGGCGTCCGGTTTGGTTTGAGGCCTAAAGCGCATGATGTTGCCATCTGGCGCCACTAAGAACTTTTCAAAGTTCCACACCACTGGACCGGCAAGACCCATCCCGTCTTTTGTTTTGACTAACTCTTTGTAGAGCGGGTGGCGCTTGCGACCATTCACGTCGGCCTTTTCAAGCATCGGGAAGGTAATGCCCCAGGTTGTGGAGCAGTATTCAGAGATGTCTTCGCTGTTTTTAAGTTCTTGCATAAAAGACCCAGATGGAACGCCTAAGACAGTGAAGCCCCGTGAGGAATACTTTTTCTGCATAGCCTCTAGAGTTTCGTACTGCGGAGCAAGTCCGCATCTAGAGGCAACGTTTACCACCATTAGGAGTTGCCCCTGGTAGTCGGAAAGCTCTTTGGTTGTGCCATCGAGCATCGTGAGAGTTTGATTAGTAAGCATGTCAACCAACAACAGCGCTGCGGGCAAACTAATTTCATGATCGCTACTTGCTTGTGGGGCCGGTTAGCTAGTGCCGCCTTGCGGCATGACCGTTACCCCCCCCTGTTTACTCGAACTAGTCGAGGACATCATGCAGCGCGGAATAACTCGCATCTGGGTATTTACAGCGTGGTGGTGAATCGGCTGGCACCTTCTGATTGGCCGGACTATGAGCCAGAAGCTGTAAGCACTCTCGTTATCGCAAGCCTCATCCCGAGCACGATAAAGCCCAAAACAATAAAGGCAGCAGCAATAACCGCAATGTAGGTGAGCATGCCAACCACGCCACCCTCACTACCTGGGTTTATAAACCAGTAGGGCCACCAGCCATCACTTAGCCCACGAATAATTGACAGACCCAGCCATGCAAGTGGGTAGATAACCACCCAAAGCGCTTTGCGTAACTTTGGTCTTGGGCCTTTGAGTGAGAACAAGTAATCGACCACAATCAGAACCGGCGCATAGGTGTGGATTATCGCGTTCGGAACCCTTGGCCAGTCATAGCCAATGTCTCTTGGGTCAAGAGCTGAATCACCAAGTAGTGCATGGTAGACAACCCCGACAATGATCATTGAGACAACTGCAATCAGGCGAATTACGTTCAAGCGCTCAGATTCACTCTTGCCTCGAAGTAACACCAGGCCGCTAACTAACAGCACCAAGCCGGCGAAGATGGCCGAGGTAATAGAGAAGTATGCAAAGTACTCGGTTGGCCGAAATAAATCGACCCGAATCCTGTCAGCAACCTGCCAGATCACGCTGCCAACCAGCGCAAGACCAAGCAAGGTTCTTAGAGCCCCAAACACACCTTTAGTTAGCATTTCAAGAACCTATCGCTACTTAGCCAAGAAGCCGATTACCAACTCAACAAATTTTGCTGGCTTTTCCTCGTTGGGAAGGTGGCCGGAGTCAGTCACAATCTCAAGGGTTGATCCTAAAAGCTCGCTAGAAAGCTTCACTGAGTCAGCGGTTGCAACGATTTCATCGTTGTCACCGGTGATGATCAGGGTTTCAACATTTAGTTCACCGAGCCGGTCAACTAGATCAAGGGATCGCGGGGCCTTATTGAACTCCCAGAACGCTCGCTCCCAACCAATCACAGCTAACGGAGCGGTGTAGTTGTCCCTGACCTTTTCAGTGATCAAGTCTTTGTTGTAATAGCTCTGATCCAAAATCTGCAAACCGCTAGTGGCAATAGAAGAAACTGCCAACGGCCCCAAATGGTTTAGTTGTGGAATATTAAAAACCCAGTTCAACCACTCCGGAGCACCACCAGACCCATAAATAGCCGGCGCCTCAAGAATCAATCGGTCAACTTTGTTTGGGTTATCCAGTGCATATCCCAAAGCCAGAGATCCGCCAGCGCTGTGACCCAGGACAACTACTTTTTTCTGGTCACCATATTTTTCAACAACCTGATCCAAAACCTGCAGCTGCCCGGCTGAGGAGTATGGGTTTACGTCTCCAATTTTGGTGGGCCTTTCGGTGAAACCGAAAGCTGCCCGGTCGTAGGCAACCACAAAGCCAACTGCACTTAGTGGCTCTAAAACGTCCTGCCAAGTAAGGGCGCTAGCACCAAAGCCGTGGAGCAGCACGATGAGGGTGTCGGATGCTGGATCGCCTTTAGTAACCAGGTGAACGCTGTGATCTGCAATGTCGACAAACTGCGATTCCCCGTCCCAACTAAGAGCCGCAGCCTCTTTGTTGGTGAGAGTTCCGGAGGTCTCTACCGGAATCGCAAAGGGTCCAATGAGAACCACCGCTGCAATGACGCTGAGGATTACCTTGGTGCGAGTTTTCATGAGAGAAGCAAACCACAAAACCCCAAGGACAGTATCTTGTCAGTAAGTGGTTACGCTTGCAGTCTTAGCTGGGTTAGCATCTAAGCAAGACCAAAGGAGATCAATTGTCAAAGACCCACGCCCTCATCGTCAGTGCACCAGGTGCAGCATTTGAAAAAGCAGAAATGCCAGTCAGAGAGCTAACTGCCGATTCAGTTGCCATCAACATCAAGTACTCAGGTATCTGTCACTCAGATATCCACCAGGCAAGAGATGAGTGGTTCGAGGGCATCTTCCCAATGGTTCCGGGTCACGAAATTGTCGGTGAAGTAACGGCCGTTGGCGACGCAGTCACCAAGTTCAAGGTTGGCGACCGAGTAGGCGTTGGAACCTTCGTTGATTCCTGTGGGACCTGTGAGCCTTGCAAGCTAGGCATGGAGAACTACTGCCGAATCGGCAACGTTCAGACCTACAACGGCCGTCACTATGACGGCGAAGAGTCTTATGGCGGTTATGCCAAAGACGTCGTTGTCAAAGAGACCTTTGTTCTAAGGGTTCCAGAAAATCTTGATTACGCAGCAACTGCTCCTTTGCTTTGCGCCGGAATAACCGTCTACTCACCACTGAAGCACTGGAAAGTAGGACCTGGTATGAAGGTCGCGATCATGGGCCTAGGTGGCCTTGGCCACATGGCAGTGAAGTTTGCTGCAGCCATGGGAGCCGAGACTTATGTTCTTGGTCACAGCCTGTCTAAGGTGCAGGATGCAAAAGAGTTCGGTGCCAAGGATTACCTTATGACCACCGAGATCTTCGAAACCCACAAAGACTTCTTCGACGTGATCCTAAACACCACCAGCACCGATCTTGATCTTGATTCTTTGCTTGGCATGTTGAAAGTTGGAGGAACATTTGTGACCGTTGGGATTTCCCCAAATAAGCAGGAGTTCCATGCATTTAGCGTGGTTACCGGACTGCGCTCAATTGCGGGAGCGAATACAGGCAGCATTGCCGCCACCCAAGACATGCTTGATTTCTGTGGTGAGCACAACATTGTTTCAACCATCGAGATGGTTGATGCCAGCGATCCAAAAACCATTGATGATGCTTATGCTCGAGTGGTGGATAGCGACATTCGCTATCGTTTTGTGATTGATGCGAGCACCATCTGACCCGCACTTAGGAGCCACTAGATGAAGCAGCAAAGACTTGGCAACAAAGACTTGGCAACAAAGAGGTTTCAGCCATCGGCTTAGGCTGCATGAATGTTTCGTGGATCTTCACAAATGGCGCAGCCCTTGATCCGGTCCGGAGACTCGAATCGGCAATTCCTGCAATCCACGCTGGCCTAGATGCGGGCATTACCCTGCTGGACACAGCCGATATTTATGCTCCAACCTGGGACGATATTGGTCACAACGAAGTCTTTGTTGCCGAGGCGCTCAGAACATGGTCCGGCACTAAGGAGCAAAAGGACAAAGTTCTCATTGCCACTAAAGGTGGCATCACCAGAAGTGAAGGCGAAGTCTGGGGTCGAAACGGAAGCCTTGATCATTTCTTGCGTGCAGCAGAAGCCTCGGCATTTCGACTCGGGGTTGAGCAGCTAGATCTTTGGCAGCACCACCGGCAAGATCCAAACATTGACTTCGAGACCCAGTTTGAAAATGTAATGGTCCTAAAAGACCGCGGGCTAGCCAAGCAGGTCGGTGTCTCAAACTATGACGCTAAGCAGCTTCTAAAGGCGATTGAAATAGGCGGGACACCAGATCAAGGTGGCCTGGTGTCAATTCAAAATGAATTCAGCCCCCGCTACCGCCACGATCTGGATGTTCTGGAGATCTGCGAAGAATATGGGATTGCATTCTTTCCTTGGTCACCGCTGGGTGGAGTAAATACAAAGGCAGCTATTTCCGAATCGAGCGCATTTGATGAAATGGGACGCAAGTATTCAGTCTCGCCCTATGCAATTGCTCTTGCCTGGGAGATGAAGACCTCTTCATCGGTGCTACCCATACCGGGAGCAACAAGGGCAGAGAGCATTCTGGATTGCATCACCGCGACAGAAATAGAGCTTTCGAATGCTGACTTTGATTATCTAAACCAGAACTTGCCAGCCCAGGCTGTTGTTTCTAATGAGCTAACTCCGAAACCTAGTCACCGCGCTTAGCCGCCAAGCCCACTAGCGAACGAAGCTCCCAGTAAACAGTCGGCGTTGTCGGTTAGGCTCGTTATAGAGCGAGAGGGACCAAAGTGACATTAATCTGGCTGGGAGTTATCGCAGCACTGGTAGTTATAGAGCTAGTTACCTATGGCTTGTATTTCGCGGCTCTTGCCGCAGCGGCCCTAGTTCCGCTGGTGCTTTCTCTTCTTGGTCTTGATATCTGGGTTCAGGCGCTGGGCTTTCTGGCCGCCGCCATTGTGGCACTGGTATTCGTTAGGCCGGTAATCACAAAGCTTCAGGGCGAGAAGCCAGAAACAATGACGAATGCTGCCGCAATGGTTGGCAAAGACGCATTTGTCCTCGAAGAAGTAAGCCAAGTCGCCGGTTACGTGAAAATTCAGGGAGAAACCTGGGGCGCAAGGACTGGTTCGGGCATCAAAGAGGTTGGATCCAAAGTAGTCATCGAAAAAATCGATGGCGTGACGTTGATAGTGAGTTGAAATGATAGATATTCTAAATTCCTTTGATTTTGGGAGCTTGGTAACCGCAGTTGTGCTGATTGTTATCGCACTGCTCTTGATCCGATCGATTCGAATCATTCCTCAGGCAACTGCCGGGGTTGTTGAGCGCTTAGGCCGCTTCCATAAAGTTCTAAATGCTGGTGTGAACCTGGTCTTTCCTTTCATCGACGTTATTAGAAGAACAATTGACCTCCGCGAACAAGTCGTTGATTTCAAGCCGCAGTCGGTTATTACCGAGGACAACCTTGTTGTTTCAATCGACACCGTTATCTACTACCAGGTGACCGATTCAAAGTCCGCCACCTATGAGATCAACAACTTTGTCCTGGGTATCGAACAGCTGACCGTCACAACGCTGCGTAACGTGGTGGGAAGTCTTGATTTAGAAAGTGCTCTGACATCCAGAGACACTATTAATAAAGCGCTAAGAACCGTTCTGGACGAAGCCACTGGTAAGTGGGGAGTTCGCGTGAACCGGGTTGAAATCAGGGACATCGTTCCACCGGAGTCAGTTCGTGACTCCATGGAGAAGCAGATGAAGGCAGAGCGAGAAAAGCGCGCTTCAATTTTGCTTGCCGAAGGAACTAAGCAAGCATCAATCTTGACCGCTGAGGGAAATAAGCAAGCGGACATCTTGCGCGCTGAAGGTAGTGCCAAGGCAATGGTCCTAAACGCCCGTGCTGACGCCGAATCTCAAGCACTGGTTGCTGACGGTGAATCCCAAGCAATTCAAAAGGTCTTCGATGCCTTAGCGGCTGCGTCAGTCACGGACCAGGCTCTTGCCTACAAATACATTGACCAACTCAAGGAGTTGGCACAGGGCGATTCCAATAAGGTCTGGTTTATCCCAACTGAGCTCTCTGCAGCAGCAGCAAGCTTGGCAAGGACATTCGGGCCAAAAGCGTAATCGTCAATTCCTTGCTGCAGGCGGCGAAACTAATAATCGAGGGCCTTCGGGACTCGGTTAGGCGAGCTAAGCATTTTGGTTTGTTTCGATCTCCTAAGAACCTGATTCAAGCAAAAGCCGAACTGCAAAAAGACATTCACCTGATTGAACGCGCTTTAGCGCTGCCAGAACCAAGGAGGCCTTTTGGTAATGCTCCTGTGAAGCGCGTTGAGGACATAATCGCCAATTACGGGGATCAACTAGGAAAGAACCTTTTGTCCCAGGCAAAGACTGTCTTAGACAATCGAAATTCTTGGAACGACAAGGGACTAAGGCCAAAGCAAATAACTTTGCCAGCGGCAACTGGGGTTGAAAAGTTCCTTGTTTCTAGGCGCTCGGTTCGAGCGTTCGGGTCTGATAAGCAGATAAGTGATGCAGAGCTGGAGCGAGTAATTTCACTTGCTGTTCAAGCCCCTAGCGTTTCAAACACTCAGAGCTGGAGCGTTAGGGCCTATCGAGATTCCCAAGACATAACTGACATTTTGAAGCTTCAAAATGGAAACGTTGGTAATTCTCCTATTCCGGTGTTGCTTTTAGTCACGGTGGACATTAGAAACTTCACCGGATCGAATGAGCGAAGCCAGATGTGGATTGACGGTGGCATTTTCTTGCAGCAGCTACTGCTGTCAATTCAGGCCTTAGGTTGGGCAAGCTGCCCAATGAATTTCTCTTCCACCAACACTCAAGCCAACAAGCTTCGGAAGCTTGCAGATATCGCAGACTACGAAGAGATCATTTGCTTTGTGTCAGTGGGCGAAGAAGACCGGGACATCATCCCGGCGCCATCTATTAGGAAACCAGTTCAAGAGGTTCTTCGAATTGAGAAGCTGAAGAATTAGCTAGTTCGCTAGGGACCTGCCAAAAAACTCCGCTAATACGCTGGCATAGCGATCGGTCTCTGTAAGCATGCCCTCGGTGTGATCGGCGTTTGCAAAGCTCTCTAATTCAATGTCAGCGCCCACCGATTTTGCGTAGTCATAAAAGTCCACTGAGCTTTGGTAGGGAAGTCTCTGGTCAATTTCTCCGTGCAGGATGAGCATTGGCCTAGTTCCTGCCGAATCAATGCCTTCTTTAACTGAAGTTTCTGAAAGGTTAGTGCCGTGGAAAAGCCGCGCGGAAATGAGTGCAAACTGCCATAGGAATCCAGGGAAACCCTGGAACTCAACCTCTTGAGTGGCAGCGGCATTGAAGTCAAAGATCGTGCCCTCCATCGCGAAGGCTGAAACATTGGTTGATTTTGCTGGAAGCAGCGAGGTGGCAATAGCTCCCCCAGAAACACCAAACATTCCTATGTTTGCAGCCGAGAGGCCCTTATTGGCGATCAGCCAATCGGCAACCACTGCAAAGTCGCTGGATTCTTCTTGACCAGCGGAGTGACGACCATCTACGCAGGTGGATTCGCCGGTGTCTCTTTGATCAACCAACAGCACGTTGAAGCCGTTTTTCACAAGCATTGCAGTTGGTAACAGGGTGTTGAAGTCTTGTTTGGAAGTGCCGATTCCGTGGGTCACCATCACGGTCTTGTTTGAGTCGGGGTTCTTGGCGTCTATCCACCAGGCAGCTAGCTCCACCTGGTCGGCAACCGGAATTCTCACCGAATCGTATGGGTAATCCTGTAGCCACCAACTACTTAGGTCATAGCCAACCCACTTTTCCCAACCAGGTCCTGGGTAGGGGCCTTCTCCAGAAGGAGCAGTGAAGAACTGCTCTGGAAAGTTGTTCACATCGTCCGCGTTCACGGCGCAGGCAACTTCAGTGCCAGAGGTGTACACGTAGTTACCAACTGCCAGTGCGCCACCTGCAACAACAACAATAAGTGCGGTGGTCGTGATTCCAATTACACGCTTTAGTCCCATGGGTTGAGATTATCAGCAGCTGCTTTCAGCATTGAGTCTTTGCAATCATCTGATTCTGGTATCGAAAGCTCGTGGCCAAGAAAGTTACGATGTTTACTGTTTGGTCTTAGAGAACACCCTGTTAGTCGGTAGCATAAGAGATGAAAGATTTAGAGGATAAGAGTGACTATTACTACTGGCGAAGATGGGCACTGGCGCAGGTCGGGTGAAAATATCCGCATTGCCCGTGAAGCAGCTGGGATCAGCGTTCGCGAACTAGCCAGAAGAATTGAAGTTTCAGCGTCACATGTTTCTCAGGTCGAGAGAGGCTTAGCCTCCTTCAGCGTTCCAACTCTTTATCGAGTTGCTCAGGAACTTGGTATCTCGATGGACAGTCTCTTTGAAGACCCCGGCAAGCCAAAGGCTTCGGTTGACTTTGCAGAGGAACAACGTGCGGCAGCCGGAGAGGTTTCCCTTGAGGAAGCCGGTGTCATTCAGCGGGTTGAATCAAGGCCAAAGCTCGATCTAACTTCTGGCCTGACCTGGGAGCGGCTAACTGGCAGGGTCGAAACAAACGCAGAATTTATCGAGGTTGTCTACGAACCTTCTGTTCACGCCTCCAATCCTCCAAGCGAGGTTGTTAGGCATGTCGGTAGGGAGTACGGGATCATCATTTCCGGTGAGCTGACTATTCAAGTCGGCCTGAGTATTTCGGTTCTAACCGAGGGGGACTCAGTGGCTTTTGATTGCAGTATCCCGCATCGTTTCTGGAACGCAACCGATAAGCAAGTAAGAGCGATTTGGTTTATTTCGGAACAGGGTGGCGCTTCGGACGCCAGTGCCGCCGAGGCAATGGAAGCCCGCCACATTTATTAGCCCTTTGGTTTTTGCTTAAAAACACCTGAGTTGGTTTTTGCTTAAAAACACCTGAGTCCCTAGTGTTCTCCCAGAGATAACAATTTAGTCACATAATGGTCTCTATTTAACATTGTGTTCTCTCCTTGTTTACACTTGTGAACAAGTTCGAATACCCAGAAAAAGGCAAAGGAGCCGAATCTATGACCTCACCTGTCATTGAGGCTAGAAACATAGTGAAGAGTTTTGGGGGAGTAAGGGCAGTTGACGATGTATCGGTCAGCGTTATGCCTGGAGAAATTCACGCCGTAATCGGAGAGAATGGCGCTGGAAAATCCACCTTGATGCGTATCCTTGCCGGTGTTGAGACACCAGACAGTGGCTCCGTCCGCATTGACGGTAAAGAAATTGAGAACAGTGCCAAGGCTTCCATTGATGCCGGTATTTCACTCGTTCACCAGGAACTAAGTCTTATTCCAGAAATGACCGTTGCCGAGAACATTATGCTCGGCGCTTTTCCCACCAACGGTGGTTGGACCAAGACCAAAGAGATGAAAAAGATTGCCGCCGACACTTTGAAAGAAATCGGTGTCGAGGTTGATCTAGATGAGCGCATCTCAAGGCTTTCAGTAGCACTTCGTCAGTTTGTTGAGATAGCCCGAGCAGTAGCTAGAAAGCCAAAGGTTCTGATTCTCGACGAGCCAACCGCAACTTTGACTCCTGCCGAAACTGATTACCTATTGAGCATGCTTCAGCGCCTTGCGTCCCAGGGTCTTGCAATCATCTACATCTCTCACCGCATCCCCGAGGTCTTCAAGATCTGTAACAAGGTCACAATTCTTCGAGATGGCAAGTTGGTAACAAACGATTCAATCGGCGATCTAACCCCTGACAAAGTTATTGACCAGATGGTTGGACGTGAGCTGCATCTAGACCTAACCCAGCGCAGGCCAGCACGCGAGTTGGGCGAGCTAGTCCTAAGCGCAAAGGGCATCAAGGCTCCAAAGGTAAACGGCATCGACTTAGAGGTAAGCAAGGGCCAGATTGTTGGCCTAGGCGGGCTCGTTGGCGCAGGAAGAACCGAGTTACTTAGAGCAATCATCGGAGCGGACCCAAGAAGCGCGGGTCGCGTGACCATTACCTCAAATGGTAAAAAGCGCGTTATTACTGGCTACCTGTCTGCGATCAAGGCTGGAGTGGCCTATGTTCCTGAAGAGCGCAGAACCGATGGCCTGGCGCTGACCATGACTGTTGCCGAGAACATCTTCCTTCCAAACCGCAAAGAGATCTCACCAACCGGTGTTATGCCCAAGGGCAAGATTTCTGCCTTCGCCAAGGTTCTTTCGGAAAAGGTAAATCTTCGTCCGCCAGAGGTAACCCGCGAAGCCGGACAGTACTCGGGTGGAAACCAGCAGAAGATTGTTATTGCTAAGTGGCTGGGGCGTAAGCCTTCGTTCATCGTTCTGGACGAGCCAACAAGAGGTGTTGATGTTGGTGCCAAGGCCGAGATTCACAAGCTGGTCAAAGAACTAGCAGACAATGGCGCTGCAGTTCTTGTAATCAGCTCCGATCTTCCAGAGCTCCTGGAGCTTTCAGATCTTATTCACGTTGTTCGAGACGGCAAGATTGCCGGGACCCTAACCGGGGCCGAAGCTACCGAAAAGTCAGTTATGTCGCTGGCTGCAGGCGAGAAGTTGGTGGGCGCATAATGGCAAAAGAAACTTTCACAGAGGCAATGGCCGTTGCTAAGGACCCTCAGGATTCCAAGGCCACCAAGCCGAAGACCTCATTTATTGGCTTCATAGCCGACAAGGGCATCTTCGTCTTCACCGGTATTTTGGTTCTTACAGCGGTGCTTTTCGTCGACGGCTTTGCATCATTGCAAAATGTCACAGACGTTTTCCACCGTGCAGCTCCCATCGGGATTGTTGCCTTGGGTATGACCTTTGTGGTTATCACGGGTAACTACCTGGATCTTTCAGTTGTTGCCCAGGCAGCAGCAGCCGGAGTGATTCTGATTGCAGTCAGCAATGCCTACAACCTGATTATTGCTTTCGCAGTGGCTTTCGTAGTAGCGATCATCTTTGCGCTTGCAAACGGCATCGCTGTCGGTTATTTCAAGGCAAACGCTGTGATTGTGACGCTCGCGACCACCTACATCGGCTTAGGTCTCTTGCGGTTGCTATCTGGCGGAAGCCAGGTCTTTGGCCCGGCCGATGGACCAATCGCAACTTTTGGAACCAGCAAGCTCGGCCCCTTCCCTTACTCAGCTGTTGTTCTAGTAGCAGTCACATTGATACTGACCTTCGTACTAACCCGAACGAACTTCGGTTTTCTGATTCGATCGTTCGGCGTGAACAGTAGCGCAACCAGGTTGGCGGGAACCAACACCGGCTTGATAGTTATCGGGGCCTTCATGGTTACCTCAATGGCTGCCATGTTCGCTGGTTTTGTGCTTGCTGCGTTCTCAAATACTGCCGTTTCAAACATGGCAACAGGTTTTGACTTCCAAGCGCTCGCGGCAATCATCGTTGGTGGAACCAGCGTGTTTGGCGGCAAGGGCAGTGTCCCTAGAACGCTGCTAGGTGTCGTGTTCGTGAGCATTCTGTCTAATGTCTTGGTGCTAGTTCAGGTTAGTTATGGGTTCCAGCAGGTAGCGATTGGGTCCTTGATTGTGCTCGCAGTCACTGTGGACGCACTCGGCAGAAGGGTGTCCAAGAAATGACCAATCAAACCGTAATTAAGGTCGGCTCAACGGCCACAGGCTTCTGGGGCAAGTCCAGAACTTTGTTGGCCAGGCGCACTGAAGGTCGCGCGGTCGTATTGTTTGCGATTATCGCAACGTTCGTTACCGTCTCCCAGCCTCTAGTTTTCACCGCGTACCAGGTAACACTTGGAAGAATCGCACTTATCGGTCTTGTGGCCCTGGGCCTAACAGCCGTGATTCTGATGGGCGAACTGGACCTTAGCGTTGCTAGCACTCTGGCTGTTTCCGGTGTAATTGCCGTCACGGTGGCAAACCAGACCAACATGGCAATTGGAGTTCTGGCTGCACTGGCCGCCGGTGTCGTCGTTTCGCTTATCAATGCTTTCTTCGTAGCGATTGTTGGAATCAATTCATTCATTGCAACCCTTGGAATGCTTTTTGCGCTCCGAGGAATGGCCTTTGTTATTGCTGATGAGGCGCCCGTGAAGCTTCAGAACACCGACTTGGGAATCGCCTTCGGTCAGCCGCTTCTCGGGCCTCTGACTCCTCGAATCATGATCTTCTTCCTGATCTTCATTGCAATCCAGATTTTTGTTTCTCGCGTCAAGGCAGGTCGAGAGTTCTTGGCTGTTGGTGGTAACCGACAGGCTGCCTACGATGCTGGAATCCCAGTCAAGCGAAGAATCTTCACCGGTTTCATTATTTCCGGTGTCGTAGCTTCAATCGCTGGAATTATCAACGCTGTTGAGCGAACCAGCGCCGATCCAACCTCAGGCTCCACCGTTTTGCTTGCCAGCTTCGCTGCGGCAATCATCGGTGGTAACTACCTGAAGGGTGGAAAGGGTTCGATTATTGGAACCCTAATTGGTGCCGCGTCACTTGGAATGCTCCAGGTTGCGCTAACTATCTCAGGCGTTCAGATTCCGATTCAGGAAATCTTCATCGGTGGCATCTTGCTTATTGCTGTCATCACCGACCCGAGCAGCCTGCGAGCTGTTTGGGGCTCGCTAAGCACCACGTTCCAAGGAATAAAGAATTCTCTAGCCAAATAGGCCAGAGAAAAAAAGATCGGCGCCGTCGATCGTGAAATCAAGTGAAGAAAGAGGCAACTATGAGAAAATCTCGTCTAGTACTCGCTCCAGCAGTGATGCTGGCCGCGGCCGCTTTGGTTCTATCTGGCTGCGCAGCAGCCGAAGAAGAGACAACCACAGACGCAGGTAGCACAACCGATTCAACTGAAGAAGTAGCGGAGACCTACGAGGTTTACGCATTGCTTCCTCAGGGTTCAGACCAGGCATACGGTACCTTCTACGTTCCAGCAATGGAAGCAGCAGCAGCCGAGCTAGGTATTAACCTGACCATCACCAACTCACAGTACGACGGTGACAAGCAAGCTTCTGAGTGTGAAATTGCCGTTGCAGCAAAGCCAGACGGAATTATCCTTTGGCCAGCTGTTGGTGACTCTGTTCGTCCATGTCTAGAGGCAGCTGCAGCTGCAGATATTCCTGTAACCGTAACCAACTCTGACCTATTCGACGCTGACAAGGCTCTATCATTCGGTTACTCAGGACCAGACACTTATGGCCAGGGCGTATCTTCAGCCGAGATCATGTGTGAGCTTGTTGGAGACACCCCAGTAAACATCATTCAGCTAAACGGTGCACCTGGTAACGCAACTGCTATCGACCGCGACAATGGTTTCACTGACACCGTTGCAGCTAACTGCCCTAACGTAACCATCTTGCAGGAAGAGTCAACTGACTGGACCAAGGCTACTGCTCAGCAGGTTGCCTCAGAGATGATCACTGCTCAGGGTATCGACAACATCGGCGGCATCTATGCAGCTGACGACTCAATCGCAGCTGGTGCAATCGCAGCTCTAGAGGCACGTGGCGTAGTCGCAGCTGACTACTTCATCACCTCAATCGGTAACACCTTCCTAGGTAACCCACTTGTTATTGCAGGCAGCCTAGACGGAACCGTATTCCAGTCATCCTCATGGGATGGCGACAACGCGACTCGTTTGATGTATGCAGTACTAACCGGCGAGATTGCTGCTGGAGAGCGTGAAGTTAGATTCATGCCTTCTGTAAAGGTAACCGCTGGCAACGCATCTGACGCTGACGTAGCGCCAGAGTGGTAAACACTAGCCACAAATAGTTCCAAAAACTAAGTAGTTGCAAACCCAAACCGGGCGGGGTCTTGAAAAAGACCTCACCCGGTAAGGGTGCAGCAACAGAGCAGCTTAATAAGCACCGAATAACGAGTTTCGAAGAGCACAGAAGCACCAATGCCCCATAAGTTTTTATCCCATTTCACAAAAGCAGTAATTTTAATTGGAGATTTACATGAGCGACACCGCGTTCGAAC
>NZ_AJKR01000001.1 GCF_000257665.1 Candidatus Aquiluna sp. IMCC13023 | reverse complement strand
CTGGCTTCTTAGCAGCAGTGGTCTTAGCTGCTGGCTTCTTAGCAGCAGTGGTCTTAGCTGCTGGCTTCTTTGCAGCAGTGGTCTTAGCTACTGGCTTCTTGGCTACTGGCTTCTTGGCGGTTGCGGCGGTCTTCGCGACCCTTGTGGCGACTTTTTCAACCTCGGCCAATGCCTCTGCAGCTACTTCTTTGGCGGCGTCACGAGCTTCGTGTGCGACGGTTGCAGCGGAGCTGGAAGCAGCTTTGCCGGTGCGTGTGAAAAGATTCTTGATTGAGTCAAGCAGGCTCATGAGGGTCTCCGTTTTGGTTGGGATGGACGATTGAAAGCTTAGAGGTCTTTGACTAGATTGCCCGACGACGAGCCAGAATCTCGTCGATTTCTTTTGAAGCCAACGATTTTTTTGGTGCAGAAATTTCGATTACTTCCGCCAAAGGCTGGACGAGTTCGCCCCTCTTTACCTCTGGCATTGGATCGGGTAGCGGGTTAGGACTCCACTGCCTGTCCTTCGCCATTTGCGCCTGGCTTTTGGAGGCATTAGCTCGGACTCGTTGTCTAGCTCGGTGAATGTTTCCCGCTAGCTTTGCGGCCTGGCTGGCGGCTGCACGCTGAATGATCAAGGAACCCAAGCTCAGAGGGAAGGCGATTGCAAAACCAAACCACCATGAATTTTGAGCAGTCGCTGCGACCACGGAGGCTATTGCGGCGAGTGTTGCCAAGATAAAGATGATCGAAAAACCACGCTGAGTTGAGATCAGTCTTCTGAGTCGATCATCATCGGTCAGCACTCTAGATTTTTCCTCTGTGCGCCGAGCGGCTTGAATGAGTTTGGTCGTCTCTTTGATCTGAGAGCGCTTTGTATATCCTGGGACAAAGATAAACAACCAGACCACGGCTGCGACAACAAGAGTTATGCCACCTAGTCCCGCCGAGTTTTCCATGAGTACCAAGATATGTCCCGGTTGGTAAAAACAGGCTATTGACCGCCCGTGTTTTGAACTCTAGACAGTAAAGAGCCTTTTATTTCTTCCGATGTGATGGCAAAAATATTATGGTCGCGCCAATGACCATCGATGTGAATAAATCGCTCTTTGGTTCCTTCTTGTCGAAGGCCCAACTTCTGAACAACTCTCAACGATGCCGTGTTTTCGGGGCGAATATCTATTTCGACCCGATGGAGACCAAATTCGGTGAAGAGGTGATCTATGGCAATAGCCACACATATCGGAACAATTGACTTACCGGCAGAGTTTTTAGCTATCCAGTAGCCAATGGTCGCCGAAGAAACTGAGCCGAAAAGAATGTTGGCCACATTCAATTGCCCAACGACCTTGCCTTCATGCTCCATGACTAGCGCCAACCCGGCTCCCTTTTTGGCCTGCGACATCAAGGAACGAATCATCCAGCGAACGTCCAGCGGGTAGCGAATCCCTGGCGTGGTGGCCTCCCAGGGAATCAGCCATTCCCTGTCGGCTATCAGTAGCTTTCGAAGCACCCTAAAGTCTCGCTTGGCTAGAGCCCGAAGCGTGATATCACCGTGAGTCAATGGAGGAAATCTCTGCACGCTGGCAAGATTACCGCTATGGATACTGCAAGCGCCAAGTCGGAACTCCGAAAGATCATCAACTCACAACGCCCACAGTCATCCATCGGACTGTTCGAACAACTTCAAAGACTTGCCAAAAAGACCGACGCCACAAAAATTGCAAGCTACAGCCCTCTTGAAAACGAGCCTGATCTAAAGTCCTTCAATGATTGGGCGGCCGAAAGCTCAAGCCTTTATTTTCCAAGAGTGGTCCACGACAAGCTTGAATTTGCTCAAGAACCACTTAGGGCAGGCAAGTTTAAAATCATGGAACCAACGGGCTCGGCAATACTTTCTAGCGACCTTGATCTAATTCTTGTTCCAGCTCTTGCGGCGGACTTTCTTGGAAACAGGCTCGGCAAAGGTAAGGGCTTTTATGACCGATGGCTCGAGAATGTCGCCAGCACAAATATTTTCGCTGTTGTTTTTGACTCAGAAGTGTTGGAGCTTGTTCCCAACGACCCCCACGACAAGAAAGTCAACGGGATTGTCACCCCAACCAGGTTGATTGCAATTTAGTCTGGTTAGAATCTATGCGGAGGACAAATGCCGACTTACACCTACGTATGCAAGGCATGCGAGCATACCTTCGAGATGCATCAGACTTTTGCTGAGGAAGCGCTAGAGAATTGCCCGAAGTGCTCAGGGGAACTGAGGAAGCAATTTGGAAACCTTGGGGTCAGCTTCAAGGGTTCGGGGTTTTATAAGAACGACTCTGCCCCCGCGAGACCCAGTTCCACCGACAGCTAAGCAGTCGAACTAACCCCAGTGCGGAGGCTTATCGTCTCTTAGCCTGTCATCATTCGAGTCGTTTTCATGACCCCATGCACCGCTGGTGTCCTCAAAGGCTCGATCTTCAAATAGCGGTTGAGCCCGACTAATAAGGTCGACCCCAAGTGACATTGCAATTCGGTTCGCCACATCCTGGGGCTTAGCGAAGATCTCAAGAGCGTGAATGCGCTGGTAGTCCCAGCCCATGGCTCTCAGTAACCCGGGTCTTACTCGAAGCTTTTCGTCCCAGCTGTCTCCCACGAGCGCCCAGTCCGGGTCGACAACCGCTGCTTTTGTGCCAAACGAAACAGCCAAACCAATGCGACCGCCAAAATTCAGTGCGACTTTTAGCCCGAGCTTCTCAAGCCTGCGAGCCAAATCCCTGAGCAACGGGTCTGCTTGGCCCTCGGAAACATCACTCATAAAGCTCGGTGCGATCAGATCCTTTAGCCAACGCTGATTCTCCGGCAGTCCCCCGGCGGCAAAGTCTTCAAAGTTGTAGCAAGAAACAACTGTCATGCGTTTTCTGGCCGAGACAATCTGATTCACCATCCAGCCACTGACATTTTGGAAATTGAAATCCCCCAGGGTTCCAGAGATTTTGCCTTCTGGCGTGCGGCCAAACCCGACCGAGAAGATCACTCGATCAGCCAGCCGGTGAGTCAGTTCGCTCATGCTGATGCACTCAAACTTTTCTCTCCCGTGTGCATCGAAAAACTCGGCAAGCTGAGGCTGCTTATGGGTCTCTTGACGAACCAATTGGTCAATGCGTTCAGCATGAGTTCGAGATGCGGTCACGACCATGAGGGAGTCTTCCGGAGTCCATCTAGCGTGGCTCATTACCAACTCGGCGACCTTGCTAACCTCAGAATCTATGGACTCAGTAGATCCCTCAATTGTGCTTGACGCGTTGGCATCCTCGGTAACTTCTATCTGCTCGAAATTATGGGATCCAGAAAGTTGCCCAGCTGCAGGCTCTAGCACCAGACGAGAATCATAGAAATTATCGTTCAAGTACTTCCCGAGCACTTGGCCTTCGATTCGATAATTCCGACTGATCGCCAAGGAGCCGAATACTTCCGACACCAAATCAAATACTGATCCCCGGTCCGCTTCAACGTGAGCCTGGTTCGCCCTTGCCACGGTGTCAAAGTTCTCGGGAGTGGCAATAACTGGGTCTCCAAAAGCAATCACCTGATTGGCTATGGATATCGCCTGTTGAGACTCAGCCAGCCCCGTAGAAGATGCATCCAGAACTATAACCAAGTCGAATTTTTCAGCTGGGTCAAGTTCGTGAATTTTGTAAGGTGAGACCAAAACAGCTGGAACAAGCGTCCTATACAAATCTCCACCCACCTGAGAGGCGGCCTTGAGTTCTAGCTTTTTGGTTCTGAGTTGAGCCCTCAGGGCATCGGCCTGCGCAGGTTGCTTAGCTATTACTTCGTGCCAAGCCTCTGCCAATTGATGCCTCACATCCAAAAGCCCCTGAGCGATAAGGTCTTCGTTTGCTTTCTCGAAGTCACTCTCCAGCGATGCAATCGCCTCGGCGGTGTATTCCAAAATTCTTGAGTCAGACTGAATGATTGCCTCCAGCGCAGACTGCCACCAGGTGAGCTCGAACTCCTTCTGAAGCAGTTCGAATTCTGGCCTGGACTTGCTGACTTCTTTGGTGAACTGCCCCAAACCTATCTCCACCAACTCTTTAGAAATTGGCAGCCGTTGCATGTAGTGATCTAGGGACTCAGTTTTGGTCGCTAAATCTTCAAGCATGACAGCCAGTTGATCTAAGTCCATTCGGGTCAAAAGCGATAGGTCCGGGTCCGGATTCAGGTGTCGCTGCAAAACCTCAAGCACTCTATAGATTTGCTGGAACTTTGACTGCACATCGCCTAGCCCGAGCGGAACAGTCGGTGGGGCCTGAGTTAGATTCAGCTGTGACCAGGTAGCTCTTTGTCTTTCGGCTTCGACCAGGGCCTGGTGCAGATTCGCAACCGCGGCCCCTTGTCGAAGGTAACTCTTTGCCAGCTTTCTAAATCTCCTGCGCTGCGCTCCGGAGAGCTCGCCTCGCTCCGACCTTGAGGCGGTCGCACTGATCATTTCCTGGAGAGACCGATCGAATATTTCTGGCTTAAATTTATCTAGCGTCTCTCGAATTCCAATTAGTAGATTCAGCCTGAGGGACCAATCCTCAACCTTTTTGCTCGGCGAAAGGTTCAAGTCGGACAGGTAAAGGCTTATTTGATACCTAAGTATTCGAAACTCTTCGCCCGCAATCGATCTGACTGCAACCAAAGCATCACTGATTTGCGCTTCAGAATCGAATTTCGCCTGAAACCACGGCCCGTCTTGAGGAGAGGTTGCAAACAATCCGGCCTCATGCGCACGGCTGAGAAGCTCAGCCGCATCATTGCGAATCGTCGGCAAAATCTCGGGTTTAATTCTGGCGTTGTTGACTGGGGCTGAAGGAAGCAAAGCTAAAGTCGCTAAATTTTCAAGAGCTTCGATAACGCTCACGCCAAGGCTGTTTTCCTTGGACTGAACCACCGAGAAGTACTGCTCGACATCCAGCTGTCTGCTAGCAACCAAGTCTCTGGCCGATTTGAGATTGCCCGGGGTAGCTTTTTCGTTTCTTGAAATTGCCGCAACGGTGTCGCTCCAACTATCACTTTGCCGAACCGCTAAGCCCGGCAGCTTCGAAGCGCTTAGTCGCTCCGCAACTTCATCAAGCGTCTGCTGACGAGGGGCAATAATCAAAGCGCGCTTTTGGGATACCGCGAGGTTAGCAATCAGGTTCACTACGGTCTGAAGATAACCACAGCCCGGAAGCGTCTCCACCGCAAAGCTGTTGCCGGCTAGTGCACGCTCCAGCACTTGCTGCTGGTCTGCATCCGCATTCAGAACCAAGGTGGCGGGCTTTGTCAGATTCTCAATGGCAGGCGCAGGTTCCTTGCCCGTAAGACGCAAAATCGAAGCAGATGAGTCTTCTAGTTCAAGCTGCTGGACCAAGGTTAGGTCTGGCACAAAGTTTCCCAGCACCAAAAGCTTTTCTATTTCAACATCTGGACTCTGAATCAATTCGGAGACTAAAGAAAGAACACCGGTTGGGATCAGGTCAGTTTGACCTTGGCTCACGGCTATCAGGTCTGAGATTCTAAAATCACTTCTATAAGTCTTGATCACGTTTACCAAAGCTGGATTTACCCTCGGTGTTGAGTCCACTCGCAATTCAAAATCTTCGCCCTTTGGTATTAGGTGACTGCGCCATAACAAGATTGGCATCTTGGTTTGGCCGATAGAAACCATACCCCCGGCGATAAACAGAGCATCAATCCCAAAATTACGCTCGATTCTCTGAGCTTTTTTTAGAACTCTTCGAGAAGTTGTCAGGGCCCGAGACTGAGCAACCCCGTCTCTCATCAAGTTAGAAATAGTAGAGCTTCTGGCCGAAGCCAATTGAGCCAGTCCCCCCGGGTGCGCCCTACTCAGATCAACTTGCCCGAAGCTAGATAATTCGAACTGAACCAGCGGGTTAGTACCGCCAATGCTCAGTCGCTGCTTATGCCAAAGCTCTAGTAACTCATTGCGTTCCACGAGGAAAATACTAGAAGCGAACCCAAGAAACACAGGGTTGCCTTGCCCGCTAAGCAGTAACTGCCTGCTAACGAAGGAATTTAGGAACCTGACGGCCAGGATCCATTAATTCCAACAGGATTTTTTACAGCAAGCCCGTTGCACCTCAAGACCAAGAAATTTGGTCTTGTCTAATAGCTAGTAACCTATTACGGCTGCTGGCCCCGTAGCTCAGTGGATAGAGCAACGGTTTCCTAAACCGTGTGTCGGGTGTTCGATTCACCTCGGGGCCACTTTTTCTAAAAAAATACTGACCATGCAAAAGGGCGTGACAACCGCAAGGTCATCACGCCCTAAAGCTTTTTGTCTAGTGGTTAGTAAATAGCCACTACAAACAAAACGATTGTTGCTGCAGCGAAAACTGCCATTGCTGCTTGAGTCAGGCTAACGAAGCGGGCCGAGGAGGCAATGGCGGTTTCGAGTGCGGAACCCGAAGCCTTCATGTCCTTGATCAACGCTGATCCCTCTCGAATGGCTGCGAACTGATTTATCAAAGACAGCGCGCCAGTGGTAACTAAGACCGTTACTGCGAACAGCTTTACTTCAGTGCTTGCTCCAATAAATGTTCCGGTTGCTACCAAATAAAGAGCGACCGCCAGCATGATAACCGATGACATTTGCGAGTTGATGATGCTTTTTCTCAAGGTGTTCCAGGTTCCTACAAGTGCAGTTGAGTCCATTTTGACTTCCTTTGTTTGGCCGCTTGACTTTGAGTGCTGCGTGTCTCACCACAAAAAAAGTCTAGCTCTTTGCGAGACGATTAAATGAGTTTGGGCGAACCCGAGTTGGCTGTCACCAGTGCTCAGTAAATGGCGCAACATTATCCCGGATAGCTGAAAAGCTCACCGATCTGAACCTCAAGCGCTTTTGCAAGCGCGAATGCGAACTCTAATGACGGCGAATACTTTCCGTTCTCTATGGCTATCAGGGTTTGCCTCGATACTCCAAGCTGACTTGCAAGTTGCTCCTGAGTCAGGTCTTTGGCCACGCGGTGCAGGCGAACCTGATTGGTTATTTTCGTTGGACGAGTCACCTAGACACCCTTGCGGTAAAACCAAATTTTTG
Source organism: Candidatus Aquiluna sp. IMCC13023 (assembly GCF_000257665.1). Classification (GTDB taxonomy): domain Bacteria; phylum Actinomycetota; class Actinomycetes; order Actinomycetales; family Microbacteriaceae; genus Aquiluna. The sequence goes on along the minus strand of NZ_AJKR01000001.1, from coordinate 165,221 downwards.
CGATGTTCATCGCGACGCTCGCCATTAGGCCGCCGAAGAACAGAACGTGTGCAATTTCAAAAAAGCCAACTTCGAAAGCGGCCAAGGCTAGAGCTGCTAGGGCTACCAGGCTCATTATGTTCATGCCTGTTGTATTAGAGCGGCTTCTTATGTCCTTGTCCCGCACATCCACTAGGCCAGGACTTCGAGTGTCGTTCTGAACTGCGGGAACCTCAAGGGGCATCGGCCTGCCGGTCCTTTCTGCGATGACCGGACCGACGTGAGCAGCGATCACTGGGGCGACGTGCGCCGAAACAACTAGAACAATTTGGGTCACGATAGAAAACAAAATGTTCAGCAAGAAAACTGAGACCAGCACCCAGCCGTACTCAATCTCACTTACATCTTTTTGTGCCAGCTGACCCAAAAGCCAAGCCGAGTAGCCAATAAGCACTGCGAAGTTTGCAAAGAGTTCCGCCCAGACGGTTTTTTCTTGATGATTCATTTCGCTCCAATGTAAAGAATTTCTTACATTATGTAAAAGATTTTTGACATTGTCAAATTTAGTTAGGCAGCCTGCTTTTGCAGAGCCAAGAACTCACTCCACTGTGGCAGCGGCCTGTCAGATCCTCTGACGCTCCAAACTGTTCCAGTTGGCATCTTTGGTAGCACCTTCAAGTTCCAGCCGATCTCTGCCGGAGTGCGGTTTCCCTTTGAGTTATTGCACTCGAGACAACAAGCCACCAGGTTCTCCCAGGTGTCCTTGCCTCCTCGAGATTTTGGCATGATGTGATCGATGGTGTTCGCGGGACCGGCGCAGTATCCACAACGCTGAGAGTCTCGCCTTAGCACTCCCCTTCTAGAAACTGGAACCCTTCTAGCGTTGGGAATTCGGACGTATCTCGAAAGCAAAATAACTGAGGGCATCTCAAATTCTTGGCTGGCGCTTCGAACTACTTCGTTATCTATTCCCGCCAAGACGGTGGCTTTCTCATTTAGGACTAAAACTAAGGCTCGCTTAAAAGACACAACAGCCAGCGGCTCGTAGCCTGCATTTAGAACAAGGGTGCGCATATGGTTATCTCCGATCGAAATCGCCAGCACGGCCTGCTGGCATCCGAATTGACCCCGGGTAATAAAAAACGCGCCGCAATAATGCGACGCGTAGGTTCTCCCAGATAGATATACAGGGGTGCTGGCACAGATGTATCCAGTTGCCATACGTGGCTGGCATGCTCGCTGGCATCTGCACTCCTTCCCCGAAGATCAAGAATCAATACTTTATAAAAACATTATGCGGGATATGAGGATTTTTTGGTTAGAAACGCTTAGGCGGAAAAGTGGAAATTAGCTAATTTTCTAGTTCTGGATTTCCGCAACTCGGATGAAGTGATATCGATCAGTGAAAATTGGGGCCAACTTCACGCGGTCGCCGGGCTGAGGGGCGTGATAGAAGTTGCCATTGCCAGCGTAGATGCCGTTGTGAGAGAAGTCATTGAAAATAACTAGGTCACCAGGAAGAGCTTCCTCGGCTGAAACTTTGGTTCCCAACTTTGCTTGTTGGTAAACGCTGTGCGGGAGGTCAACACCAAACTGAGAGTAAACAAAAAGCACATAACCAGAGCAGTCAATACCTCCGGGAGTCTGACCGCCGAATACGTAAGGGGTCCCAACTAGTTCAGCCGAAGACTTCATCAGGTTCGCGCTGGAGATGTCCGTAAATCGTGGACTAGCCAAGTAGTCTGCGGCCCTAGGGCCTTCGTAATAATAAATCCTTGATTTTGATGCAACCTGGAATTCGGAGGCTTCTGCCGGAGCGTAGTCTCCTCGAGTGAACTCAACAGCCCTGACTGTCGCAACCGATAGGCCTTGGCTCGGGGCTGAGATTTGAACCATCTCGGATTCTCTGGCAAGACCGGAAGCGGCCGTTACTTCAGGTGCGAAACCGTAAGAGGGAAGTGCTGCGGTTGCCATGAGGCCCGTGGAGGCAAGCATTGTCATAAACGTTCGCAGCGAGTGTCGCTGCACTTTTGCAGTTCTTTTTCGTTCGCTGAGTCGCAGGTTTCTACGACTGCTGAGCAAATCGTCAGCACTGGTTGAAATCAATAGGGGTCCTCTGAAAAACTTTCTTTGGTTCTACTGCCCAAATTCTAACTACAAAACTTTAGAAACACCTAAAAACAGATGCTGTGCAATCCCTGTGTCAACTAGCAACCCTTCGCTCAGGCCGGTTGAGACCAAAAGCCATCCCTGCTCCTGGGTGGACAACGTGACTTTGGCTCCCGGCAAAAGCGACAACTCAGCCAGCTGATTCAAAAACGATCCGTCCAGCTGTAGCGGTTCTCCAATTCTCACAATCTCGTACTCCCCCGGCTCTAGGGAAGATAGTGCGAAGCACTCCCTGATGTCAGCGGGTGGCAGCCCTAAAAGTTCAAGGCCCGGAACTGGCATTCCAAAGGGCGAAACACTTGGGTTTTTTAGAAGACCGATAAGTTTTCTCTCCACTGACTCGCTCATGACGTGCTCCCAGCGACAAGCCTCGTCGTGGATGTCTGACCACTCGAGCCCAATTACCTCGAGCAAAAGTTGCTCAGCTAAACGGTGCTTGCGCATAACTTCGACAGCGGTGAGGCGCCCAACATCAGTGAACTGCAGTTGGCGGTCATCCAATAAGCGAAGAAGACCGTCTCGCTCCATTCTGGCCACAGTCTGCGAAACAGTTGGGCCGGAGTGGTCTAGGCGTTCGGCAATTCTTGCTCGCATTGGCGGAATGTGCTCTTCCTCGAGCTCATAAATTGCCTTGAGGTACATTTCGGTTGTGTCAATGAGGTCAGTCATCAATCCCTCTTCGTCGCTAAACCTGGTCGGTTACTTGCAATACTAAACTTGAGGCTATGTCAGATATCGTAATCCCAGACTCAATCAAACCCCTAGACGGAAGATTCGGTTGTGGGCCGTCTCGGATGCGGCCCGAGCAACTCAGAGCTTTTGAGGATTTCGGCCAGCACTTCATGGGAACCAGTCACCGCCAAGGGCCAATAAAAAACTTAGTTGGAGATTTCAAGCAGGGCCTAATGGACATGTTCCACGCTCCGGCAGGTTACGAAATAATTATGGGCAACGGTGGCGCCTCCGCATTCTGGGATGCCGCGACCTTCTCGCTTGTTGAACAAAAGGGTCAGGCCCTAGTTCATGGTGAGTTCGGCAATAAGTTTGCGAATATTCTCAACACACCGTGGCTGGAAGCCCCAACCGTCATCTCGGTTGACCCTGGATCTCGAGGTGACCTCATCGCCGAAGAGGGTGTCGATGTCTACGCCTACCCGCACAACGAAACTTCCTCGGGGGTTGTTACTGATGTCAAGCGCGTAAAGGGTGCTGACGAAAACGCCCTGATGCTCACCGATGCCACAAGTGCTGCTGGCGGAATAGATTTTGACCCGAAGCAAACCGACGTCTACTACTTTTCACCGCAGAAGAACTTGGCCTCTGACGGAGGCCTTTGGATTGCTCTTGTTTCACCCAAGGCTATTGGTCGGATTGAAGCGGTTGCCTCATCCGGACGTTACATCCCAAACATTTTGAGCCTGGCATTAGCACTTGAAAATTCAAGGCAAAATTTCACGCTGAATACCCCATCGCTCGCGACGATATTTTTTGCCAACAATCAAGTTCAGTGGATAAATGACAACGGCGGTTTGGCTTGGGCGGATAGTAGAACTAGACAAAGCTCCGACCTGCTTTATAACTGGGCCGAGAAAACCGAAGTGACCAAGCCGTTTGTTGAAAACCCAGCACATCGCTCTCAGGTCGTGGCAACTATCAACTTTGATGATTCGATCGATGCCCTCGGGATTGCTTCAATACTTCGAGATAATGGCATTGTCGATACCGAACCGTATCGAAAGCTTGGAAAGAATCAGCTTCGGGTGGCAACTTTTGTCTCCACGGAACCATCGGAAGTCGAAAGACTAATCGCATCAATTGAATACGTGCTAGAAAGAATCTAAATGCGTTTCTACCTGAAACTGAGCGAGCGAGAAGCTGAGCCAACCCCTAAGGCTTTGGATTCAAAGCCGATCATCAGAGCGGGTTTAATAATTTGGCTCTTAGTCTTCGTCGGGCTCGCTGTGTTTTATCCGGCGTTGACGGACGCGGGTCTTCAGTGGTGGCTGCACACTTCCACGGTCGGAATTTCCCTCGGAGTCATCGGACTTTATATCATCCGTAACGACTAGGGCCTTAATTAGCTCGTCGGCCTCGGCGTCAGTCTTAGCCTTACCTTCTGCACGTAGTTGCTTCCTAAACTCGCTCAGCCGTTCTGACCACGGCACCCATTCTGGCGCCAGAAGAGCGTCCTCCGAAGCCACCAAATTGAGCTCTGAAAACGTTGCCGCTTTTCGCTTATCGATCTGAGTGAGAGTAAGAAGCCAGTGCCAACCGCTATACCCGCGCATGTTGCAGAGGTAGCGAAGTTCAATGACACCCTTGGTCGGCTCGGTCTCGCTTATGAATTCGCCGTAGCTTGATTCTGGAAGCTCGGCCTTCAAAAGCTCAATGGCCATCTCTTGGTTTTTAGCCTTCAAGCTCTTCCGCCACCCTGCGCAATAATTGCGCTACTTTTTTGCCGTGAGCAGCCTCCGGATATTTGCCTCGCTTGAGGTTTCCGCCGACTTGATCCAAAAGACCAATTAGGTCCTCGGTAATGATTGCCAGGTCTTCGGCTGGCTTGCGATTTGGCGATGTTAGCGTCGGCACTTCTAGAACCCTGACGGATAAAGCCTGAGCACCCTTGCGACCGTCGGCTATTCCAAACTCGACGCGACTCCCGGGCTTAATTGTTTCGGTCCCCGCCGGAAGAGCACTGGCGTGCAAAAAGACCTCGGTGCCGTCATCGCCCGCGATAAAGCCGAAGCCTTTTTCGTCATCAAAAAATTTTACTTTGCCGGTCGGCATGCTTCCTACTTTCAACTGGTCGGCGTTTAGTGTATCTGAAAGGTTAGAGTTATCTGATGGCTAAAAATCAAAAGCGACCCCAAATCGAAACTACCTTGGCCTATATGGCTGTTGGTGTGATTGGTGTCTCAATTGTATTTATGCTACTTACCTTGGGCCTAAGCGCCCTTGGCTTCAACAGTTTCCCAGTGTTTTTCGCCCAATTGCCGCTCATCGGATTGCCCGTCGGTTTTCTGATAATCATCAGCATGCTGATTGTGTCAATCATTCGACGTACGAAAGAAAATAGGGATTAGTGTCTTCGATACTCGAACTTGCATCACAGCTAAGAGCAAAAAATGTTGAAGAACTTAGCCATACTTTGGAAAACTCACTCGGTCATGGCCATGGATGCGATGACTACTTTGATCTGAGTCGGGTCTTGCTTTCCAGAAGAGAGCTGGAGCCGAAAATTCGCGCACTCCCAGCCTCAGAACTAGAGGCGCTGAGAAGCGAAAAGACCACCGCCCACTTGAGGTCTCAAAATTTAGCGACCAAATCGGCGCTTCCTGAGGCCGCGAGCCTAGGTAGGGAACTTGAGATCGCGAAGTACAAGCCGGCAAATCGTCACGGTTCTTACCTAACTGCCTATGAGAGCCTCATCTGCATTACAGAGTTATTGTTCGCGTGCGAACGCCACTGGCTCGATGTCATTAGAGCAGGCATCCGCTCTCAAGACGCAAAAGAAATCGCACTCAAACTAAAGATTGCACCAAAAGACGTTCAGCGTATCTTTCAGCTAGCCCTCGAAGCCGGTCTTATTGGTCAGAACGAGTCTCGCTGGGTGGCAACAACGCTTGGCATGGAGTGGCTGGAGCTAGAGAGAAGCCAGGCTTGGCTGATGCTTGCTAAGTCTTGCTGGGACCTGCCGGTACTCAAGATTCATGAAGGACCAATCACAGAACAAATATCCACGGCTTACCCGCTAGCAAACCTGGCAAACATCAAACTGCTCGAGTACGGAGCAGACTTGGGTTTGACTGATTTCGACAACGCCCTCTACCCGCTAACTCTTGGCTCTGTCGAAAAGGCAGCCAAGGACATAGCCAAGAACTTGCCGGAAATTCAGGACAAACTATTGGTGCAAGCGGATCTAAGCATTGTTTCACCTGGTCCAATTTCAACAAGTCTTCATCGAAAGCTAGACACCTTTGCGGATTCTGAGGACCTTGGATTAGCATCCAGATTCCGGATTTCAAGCCTTAGCATTTCGCACGCCATGGAAACTGGCATGAGCATTGCCGAGATTACGGAGGTACTTCTAAAGTCCGGAAGCAAAGGCTTGCCTCAGCCGGTTGAATATGTTCTTCAGCAGACCGGTGACCGGTTTGGACAACTCAAAATCTTGTCTAGAAAAGAAGGCACCATTGTCGAGGCCACCGACACCATCTTGCTGACGCAGATTTCAAACGAGCAATCACTTCGCGGGCTGATGCTTCAGCCAATTGCCAGCGGGCAACTCGGCAGCAGGCTTGGCGCGGATCTTGTCTACTTCAACCTAAGGGACGCCGGATATGCGGCAGTGATGTTTGATGACAAGGGAAACGTTCAATCGCCCAGAGTGCCAGTTTCGGCCACGCCAGAAATCCCCAAGGAAGACGAAATTGCCTCAAGGGTTGCCTCGCTAATCTCCGGAGAAAAGAACCAAATGGGCGGTGATGACGTGATGCGTCAATTGTTGTTCGCCCAAAAGAACAAAATAATGGTTCAGATTTCGGTTGAGATGCAGGATGGTGACGCGAAACAGTTCACGCTTTCAGTATTGGGCGTTGCAGCAGGTCGGCTTAGGGGCAAGGACCAGCTCAAAGATGCTGAGCGCACCCTTCCGATATCGCGTATCCAGTCAGTGCTGCTGGTTTAGAGTTTAAGGATGTCTCAAGGACCCCTGATTGTTCAAAGCGACAGAACCGTGCTTTTGGAAACCGACCACGCGGATGCCACAACAGCTCGTCATGAGCTCGCAATATTTGCAGAACTAGAGCGTGCTCCAGAGCACATTCACACATATCGAATAACCAAACTTGGTCTCTGGAACGCTAGGGCAGCCGGACACACCGCCGAGTACATTCTCAGCTCCTTGAAAAAATGGTCAAAGTTTGACATACCTCAGCTGGTGTCCTCGGAAATTGAAAACACCATTGCACGCTTTGGAAAACTCGAGATCGCCAGAGATGACCAGGGCCTTATCCTCACCTCAGATTCCAGGGTAGTTCTGGCCGAAGTAAGTTCCAACTCAAAAGTCGCCGAGCTCTTAGAAGGCGAAATCGAAAATGGCTACCGGGTCAGAGATTGGGCTAGAGGAGCACTAAAGCAGCAGCTACTCAAGCTCGGCTGGCCCGCCAACGACAACGCCGGATACACCAAAGGTGCACCGTATCCAATCGAACTCAACCAACAAAACTGGTCACTACGCGGATACCAACGAGAAGCCGCAGACAAGTTCGAGATTGGAGGTTCGGGGGTTGTAGTGCTGCCCTGTGGCGCCGGCAAGACTATGGTTGGCGCGGCCATCATGGCGGACGTGAAGGCCAACACTCTGATCTTGGTAACCAACACCGTCGCAGCCAGACAGTGGCGTGACGAGCTACTTGAAAAAACCAGCCTCACCGACGAGGACATCGCCGAGTATTCAGGCAGTAGTAAGAATCTTGCCCCAGTGACAATAGCCACCTATCAAATCCTGACAACCAAGCGCAAAAATGAATTCACCCACCTGGCGCTACTAAACGCGCGCGATTGGGGTCTGATTATTTACGATGAGGTGCACCTGCTACCCGCGCCAATTTTCAAAATGACCGCCGACCTTCAGGCAAGAAGAAGGCTTGGGCTAACGGCCACATTGGTTAGAGAAGATGGTCGAGAGTCCGATGTGTTTTCTTTAATTGGTCCAAAGCGTTTCGACGCTCCTTGGAAAGACATTGAAGCGCAAGGCTACATTGCACCAGCGAACTGCTTTGAAGTTCGGGTTTCATTGCCCGATGAAGCGCGAATGGAATATGCAATCTCCGACCAAGAAAGCCGCTTCCGCATCGCCTCGACGGCAACCGCCAAACTCGAGATAATGCGCAAGATTCTTAAGAAGCACAAGGGTGAGCCGACTCTAATAATTGGACAATATTTGAGCCAGATAGCCGAAGTGGCAGAGGGCTTGGGGGTCCCAAAGCTAACAGGCGAAACGCCAGTTGATGTTCGTGAGGAACTTTTCCGAAGCTTCAGGAACGGTGAAATTAGCACGTTGGTAGTTTCAAAGGTCGCAAACTTCTCAGTGGATCTGCCGGAAGCATCAGTTGCAATTCAGATATCGGGCGCCTTTGGCTCAAGGCAGGAAGAAGCTCAAAGACTAGGCCGGTTGCTTCGCCCAAAACAAGACGGCAGGTCTGCTGCGTTCTACACAATCGTTGCGGCCGACACCGTCGAGCAAGACTTTGCTCAAAACCGCCAGCGTTTTTTGGCTGAGCAGGGTTACTCCTACGAGATTATTGACGCGGAAAACCTGTAAGAGGCAACTCCCAGACAACTTCCAGCAAACTATCACACACTTAGGAGCATGGAAATACTAAAAGTTCTAGTTGTAGATGATGAGCCGAACATTCGTGACTTGCTCTCAGCAAGTCTCCGTTTCGCCGGGCACCAAGTTGCCACTGCGGCTAACGGAACCGACGCAATCAATATGATTACCGAAACCAAGCCCGACATAGTCTTACTCGACGTGATGCTTCCAGATATTTCCGGGTTCGGTGTCACCAAGAAAATCAGAGGGATGGGTATTGAAGTCCCTATTCTGTTCTTGACCGCTCGCGATGACACCGAGGATAAAGTCACCGGGCTTACGGTCGGCGGCGATGACTATGTGACGAAGCCATTTAGCTTGGACGAGATCATGGCACGCATCTCGGCAATAATTCGAAGAACCAGTAAGGACGGGCAAGACGGTTCGATGATTACGGTCGGAGAGCTTTCAATCAACGAAGACGCCCACGAGGTAACCGTTGGAGCGCAGGTAGTGGACCTGTCCCCCACCGAGTACCAATTGCTTCGTTATCTAGCCACCAACCCCAATCGCGTTCTAACCAAGGCACAAATTCTTGACCACGTCTGGGAATACGACTTCAATGGTGAGATGGGAATCGTCGAAAGCTACGTTTCATACCTTCGCAAGAAGCTAGATCCTCTTAGCCAGGAGCCTTTGATCATCACCAAGCGTGGTGTTGGCTACATGCTCAAGGGGCCAAAGGGCTAATTCGTGAAGCAGAAGTTTCTTTCAGGCTGGGCGCGAATCTCGCTTCGCGCAAAACTAACATCCTTATCGGTTGGCCTAATAGGCATGCTCTTGGCAGTCTCGAGCGCAGGGACAATCGCGCTTTTAGGCACCTACCTGCAACAAAGCACTGACACTCTTTTGATCACAACAGCCAACGAGCTGCGAACTCAGGACCCTCTCAAGCTTGAAGCGATGGTCTCGTCAGGACAGCTTGCTCTTCCCTCGCTACCCAGCGACTACTACATCGCCATTTTGGATGCAGACGGCAATCAATTTCTTGGGCTTATATCCTCGACCGGTGGTGGTAGAGCAATTCCAAACTTTTCAAACCTCACGCTTGAAACCGTCATGGCAACCCAAGGCGCCCCCTTTGACATTGATGTCGAAAGCTCAAGACGCATGGGAACCGAGTGGAGAATGGTTGCTGTCCCTCTCCAGCTTGCAAGGGGCTCAGTGGTTATTGCATTGCCAACAAATTCAAACGAAGAGATTTTGGCCGAGTACGCAGTGATTGGCGGCAGGTTTGGAATCTTCTTGGTTGTGCTTTCGGGCTTCAGTATATGGCTGACAATCACCTCAGCGCTAAGGCCGCTAAAAGAAGTCGAGCGAACGGCTGAGGCGGTTCAGGCAGGAAAGTTTTCATCTCGTCTACTCTCTAAACACGGAAAGACTGAGATTGGCAGATTGAATAATGCCCTCAACAGCATGCTTGACAGCATCGAGGGCGCTGTCACCGGCCGGGATAAAACGCTTGAGCAAATGCGTAGGTTCGTCTCGGACGCCAGCCATGAGCTTCGCACACCGCTAGTAACGGTTCGAGGCTACGCGGAGCTTTACCGAATGGGGGCAATTACCAAAAAACAGGATGTTGCTGAAGCCATGCAGCGCATCGAAAGTGAAGCGGTACGCATGACGGGCCTCGTCGAGAGCCTGCTTACCCTCACTCGCATGGATGAAAGTGGGAATCTGGATCTGGTGGAGACCGACCTAGCCAAGCTTGCTGATCTAGTAATAAAAGATGCTTCGGTTGCAAACCAGGATGTCAACTTCCGCGTTGTCAGATCGGGTAGGGACTTTGTGGCCGAGGTGGATTCTGACCGCGTAAAGCAGGTGCTAACAAACCTTGTTGCCAACGCCTCGCGCTTTGCTCCAGCCGGATCGGAAGTCAGCCTCGAGATTGACGCAGGCGGCAAGAACTTGAGCATCAAGGTAATCGACCACGGTGAGGGCATCCCGGAACCGCTTAGAGGCAAGGTGTTTGAGCGCTTTTATCGAGCAGACAGTTCCAGAAACCGCAGCACCGGAGGATCTGGACTCGGCCTGGCAATCGCGCAATCAATCGTTACTGCTCACCACGGAGAAATTCGAGCGAAAGAAACTCCAGACGGTGGCTCTACTTTCGTACTTGAGCTCCCAAGGAAGCAATCAAGTAACTAATCAGCTTAAATAAGTAACGGGATGGCCTAGGCCATCCCGTTACTTTTAGTACTGATTGACTTTAGAAGTCCATGCCGCCACTTGGGTCAGCAGGCATTGCCGCTGCTGGTTCTGGCTTTTCCGCCACAACCGCCTCGGTGGTCAAGAACAATCCAGCGATTGAGGCCGCGTTCTGCAGAGCAGAGCGAGTTACCTTGACTGGGTCGTTGATACCGGCCTTTAGCATGTTGACGTATTCGCCAGTTGCAGCGTTTAGTCCTTCACCATCTGGCAAGTTAGCGACCTTCTCGGCAACGACACCAGGCTCTAGGCCAGCGTTGATGGCAATCTGCTTTAGAGGAGCAGAGATTGCAACGCGAACAATGTTTGCTCCGGTTGCCTCATCGCCCTTTAGCTTTAGCTTGTCTAGAGCCAGCTTTCCAGCCTGAAGTAGTGCTACTCCACCACCGGCGACAATGCCCTCTTCGACTGCAGCCTTAGCATTGCGAACGGCGTCCTCAATACGGTGCTTACGCTCCTTGAGCTCGACCTCTGTGGCCGCTCCAGCCTTGATGACTGCAACACCACCGGCAAGCTTCGCCAAGCGCTCCTGAAGCTTCTCACGGTCGTAGTCAGAATCCGTTGTTGCGATTTCGCGTCTGATCTGCTCGACGCGTCCCTTGATCTGGTCGCTGTCGCCAGCTCCTTCAACAATGGTGGTCTCGTCCTTGGTGATTACGACCTTGCGAGCGCGTCCCAACATTGAAAGCTCTGTGTTCTCAAGCTTTAGGCCTACTTCCTCGGCGATAACCTGGCCACCGGTCAAAATCGCGATGTCCTGCAACATAGCCTTACGACGATCTCCGAAGCCCGGAGCCTTGACGGCGACTGACTTGAAGATTCCGCGGATCTTGTTTACTACCAAAGTTGCAAGAGCTTCGCCTTCAATGTCCTCGCTGATGATCAAAAGTGGCTTTGCAGCCTGCATGACCTTGTCAACGATTGGAAGCAAGTCCTTCATGTTAGAAATCTTGTTGTTTACGATCAATACGTAGGCGTCTTCCAGGATTGCCTCTTGGCGCTCCGGGTCGGTGACCATGTATGCAGAAACGTAACCCTTGTCAAAGCGCATTCCCTCGGTTAGCTCTAAGTGAATACCGAAGGTGTTTGACTCCTCGACGGTTACTACACCCTCTTTACCAACCTTGTCGATTGCTTCGGCGATGATGTCACCAATGACTGAGTCACCAGCGGAGATAGACGCGGTTGCCGCAATCTGCTCCTTGGTCTCTACGGGTACGGCCATCTTGATCAAGGCTTCGATAACTGCGTCAGAAGCCTTTTCGATGCCGCGCTTCAGGCTGATTGGGTCAGCTCCTGCTGCGACGTTTCTTAGGCCCTCTTTAACAAGCGCCTGAGCTAGAACAGTCGCTGTGGTAGTTCCGTCTCCGGCCACGTCGTCTGTCTTCTTGGCAACTTCCTTTACTAGCTCAGCACCAATTCTTTCGAACGGATCGCTTAGCTCAATTTCCTTGGCGATTGAAACGCCATCGTTGGTGATAGTAGGTGCGCCCCACTTTTTCTCCAACACAACATTGCGACCACGTGGTCCAAGGGTTACCTTGACGGTGTCGGCCAGAATGTTCAGGCCGCGCTCGAGACCGCGACGGGCCTCCTCATTGAAGTGAATAATTTTTGCCATTTGGGCTTCTCCGTTTGAATTCAAGACTGGGATTAGCACTCCCGGTTCGAGAGTGCTAATAAAGTTTTAGCACTCTAATGCTCTGAGTGCAAATAAATCGAGGAAAACAGTTACCTCAGGTTAAAAACAGTTACCTCAGGTTAAAGCGAACACCGGCAGCAAAAGCTACCGGTGTTCGAATTTTTTACTACTTATGCGACTGGAACTACGTTTTCAGCCTGAGGACCCTTGTCCCCATCTTTAACGTTGAACTCAACTCGCTGGTTCTCACGAAGTTCGCGGTATCCATCTGACTCGATTGCGGAGAAGTGAACGAATACGTCCGGTCCGCCATCCTGAGTGATGAATCCAAAGCCCTTTTCAGAGTTAAACCACTTTACGGTTCCTTGTGCCATTTTTGCTGCTCCTGTTGCTTGTTCCATTTGCGTAACTCACAAATGCATCAAGCTTAACCTCGGTCACAGCTCGACCTGACCCACTCTAGGGGATTCCACACAAAAAAGACAGCGATATTTCTCGGTATGGAATGTGTTACCCAACGGTTATAAAGTATTGAAGAGGTGATTTTGATTGAAATACGAAATTTTCAAGACCGACCAGCAGTGGCGCGAAGAGCTTTCCGAGTTTGAATATCAGGTTTTGCGCTTGGCAGGAACCGAACGCGCCTACACCGGAGATCTCCTGGAAGAAAAGCGAGTGGGCACCTACAGCTGCCGAGGTTGTGGCGCTGAGCTCTTCGAAGCAGAAGCAAAATTTGATTCACACTGCGGCTGGCCTTCTTTTTATAAGTCTCTCAAGAACGAGGCTATTGAGTACCTGGAGGATCGCGCTCACGGCATGGTGAGAACTGAAGTCAGATGTGCGAAGTGCGGTAGCCACCTAGGCCACCTTTTCGACGATGCGCCACAAACTCCAACGGGTAACCGTTATTGCATCAACTCTGTATCGATTAGCTTCCAGGAGAAAAAAGACTAGTCAGCTATTAAGTAGTCTTTTGATTCTTACCGGAATCATAAGAAAAGGTGACCTTGGGAACAATCATTAATGTCTTTTCCATCTTGATTGGCGCAGGCATCGGCGTAGGTCTTGGTCACAGACTTCCTGCAAACATTTCCCGCACGCTGACCGATGCCCTGGGTTTGGTGGTGCTGGTTATCGGTGGCCTCAACCTGATAGCCCTCACGGATACTTCTTTTGTAGCTGCGGTCAGTTCCGCAGGAACCCTGCTAGTGGTTTTGGCATCCTTGGTGCTTGGCAGCGTTCTTGGTTCAATGCTCAGGATTGAGCAACGCCTTTCCCACTTCGGCACTTGGCTCCAGCTAAAAGCCTCTCGAGGCGGAGATAAAGAAAAATTCATAGAGGGCTTTGTCAATGCCTCTTTGCTTTTCACAATTGGACCCATGGCTGTGCTCGGAGCACTTCAGGATGGCTTAGGGCAAGGTTTTGATGTCCTAGCTCTGAAATCCACCCTGGACGGTTTGACCTCGGTTGCCTTCGCGGCAGCACTTGGGTGGGGCGTTGCATTTGCAGCGATTCCAGTCGGTATCTGGCAGGGGCTATTGACCCTATTAGCTGCGAGCGCCGGAGCTCTCATGAGCGATGCGCTTGTGGCGTCAATTACTGCCACCGGTGGGGTTCTACTGCTAGGAACCGGACTCAGGGTTTTGCAAATCAGAATGGTGTCGGTCGCAGACATGCTGCCCGCTCTAGTCCTTGCGCCCCTAATAACTTGGGCAGTGGCCAGCTTTATCTAGCTGGCGGCGAAATTAGTCCTGGCCTGTTAGCTTTCTAACGTCACCTAGAAGCGCATTGAATTCTTCTTCGGTCATTAGACCCAGATCCATCACTGCTTCCCGGACCGACATGTTCATCTCGGCCGCGTGCTTGGCAATCAAAGAGGTCTTTTCATAACCGAGCTTCGGAGCAAGTGCGGTGGCGAGGCCAATTGAGTTTTCAACCGTAAGCCTGAGGTGCTCAACATTGGCGGTGATTCCGCTGATGCAGAACTTGGCAAGAATGTGACAGCCTTGACGAAGGTATACAACACTCATCATCAACGACCTTGCGATAATTGGCTCGAATGCGTTGAGCTGCAACTGACCAGCTTCGGCCGCCATCGTAACTATTAGGTCGTTTCCGATCACCGTGAAGGCAATCTCGTTTACCGCCTCAGGAATTACCGGGTTTACCTTGCCGGGCATGATCGAAGACCCGGCTTGCCTCGCAGGAAGGTTTATCTCGTTGATGCCAGCCCTAGGACCTGATGAAAGCAATCTGAGGTCATTTGAGATCTTGGACATCTTGGTGGCAAAGCGCTTGAAGGTGCTTGAGACCGACACAAAAACTCCGGTGTCACTGGTTGCCTCGATGAGGTTCACAGCAGGAAAGAACTTATGTTCACAAATCTCACTAAGCCCGTCTGTCACCAGCTGCGAGTAACCGGTAGGAGTGTTTAGCTTTGTTCCGATGGCTGTGCCGCCAAGATTTATCTCACTCAACAAAGGAATCATTTCCTGTAGACGGCCCTCATCCTCGCTAAGCGTCTGAGACCAAGCGGCAAATTCCTGACCAAGAGTCATCGGGACTGCATCTTGAAGCTGCGTTCTACCCATCTTCAGGACTTCAGAAAACTCTTCTGCCTTGTTATCGATGGTCGAACGAAGGAATGCAATCTCCTCCAGTAATGCCCTTATCTCAATGATCATCGAAACCCTTATTGCAGTCGGATAAACATCGTTGGTTGATTGAGACGCGTTCACGTGGTTCAGCGGGTGAATGTGCTGGTACTCGCCTTTTTCAAAGCCGGCAATTTCTAAAGCTCGATTGCAGATGACTTCATTTGCATTCATGTTTGTTGATGTTCCGGCACCGCCTTGAATCGCATCCACTACAAACTGATCATCAAACTTGCCGTCTCTAACTTCAATGCAAGCCTTGATTATTGGATCTGCGATTTCGGCAGTTATGACTCCAAGTTTTAGGTTGGCTGACGCCGAAGCTTCTTTTATAAAGCCAAGGCCTCTTATTAGTGATCGGTAGTGGCCGATCGGGACTCCACTGATTGGAAAATTCTCTACTGCTCTGAGGGTATGGACACCCCAGTAGGCCTCATTTGGGATATTTCTACCGCCAAGCAGGTCACTTTCAAGCCGCGTCGCTTTCACTTCATCAGTATGACACTTATTGTTATTGCGTTTCACAGCAACACTTGAGCCATGACACGTAGACTTAGGAAATGAGCATTGCTTCCGAAACCAGAACCCCAACTAACTTCAGCCTAATTCTCGAGCAAGTTAGAGAAGCGGGCCTGCTTACTAAGCGTCCAAGCTTCTATATAATGCGGCTTGTAGTTATCAGCTTGATTGCATCAGCTCTTTGGGTAGGTGCTGGCTTTACCGGCTACGCATTGCAGCAGAGCCAATGGTGGATAGTTGCCGGTTTCGTTCTCGCAGGCCTCCTTGGAATCATGAGCGCGCAGTATGGATTTATTGCCCATGAGGCATCGCACCGTCAGGTCTTCAAAAACAACAAAGCCAACGACTGGCTCGGCTTGATACTCGCAAACCTGTTTGCGGGCCTGAGCTACGGCTTCTGGCTAAAAAAGCACAATAAGCACCACCAGCGCCCAAATCAAATCGGAGAAGATCCGGACATTGCCATCCGGGTTTTAAGCTTCACTACCGAATCTAAAGAATCAAAAAAAGGACCGGAGCGTTGGCTTTCTGATCGCCAGGGCTACCTGTTCCCATTCCTTCTTCTTTTCACAGGTTTTGATTTGCTAGTTGACTCCTTTGCCGGTCTTGGCCGCAAGGACAGGTCCGTAGGTATAAAGATTTTGGAATTCAGCCTCATGATGGTCCGCCAGACGGCGCCCTACTTCGTAATGGCCTGGATGTTCGGATGGCTTTGGGCGATCGCACTTTGGTTCGCAATGATGATGACGTTTGGTTTTTTCATGGGAGCAGCCTTTGCCCCAAACCACAAGGGAATGCCCCTTATTGAAAAAGACAGCAAGCTGGATTTCTTCTCTAGGCAGGTTCTTACCTCTAGAAACATTCGCGGCAGCTGGTTGAAGGACAACCTAATGGGTGGTTTGAACTACCAGGTTGAGCATCACTTGTTTCCATCAATGGCAAGGCCATACCTTCGCAGGACCCACGAGATGGTTTCTGAGTTCTGCCGCAAGAATGACGTCACAATGGTTGAGATGAACTTGTTCTCTAGCTACCTGGCTATCATGAAGCACTTGAACAAGGTGGGTCTTAGCAACAACGTGAACCCATTCAATTGCCCAATGGTTGCGGAACTTCGACCTAGAAACTAGCAATAAACACAGAGCCGACCACGGGACTCGAACCCGTAACCCCCACTTTACAAGAGTGGTGCGCTACCAATTGCGCCAGGTCGGCTTGGGGTTTTAGCCCCGCCATAGCCTAATGGATAATCGCTTATTGCCATCTAGTTGTAAGCATTTCCCTTGGATTTAGGGGGATTCTCCCCCTATGACCCCCTCTTGCATCGCAGCGAGCGCCGCGTGCAGAACTTCCTTGTTTAGTTGTTGCTTTATACATTAATGGACCCCTACGACAAATCCTGCTACCACCTGCTACCACCTTTCGGGGACAGCATTACTTGGATACGGGGGCGTTCTAGGGGTAGCCTGAAATTAGCCTTCATTGGGGGAGGCTGACTGATTGGGGTGCAGGGAACATGAAATCTAAGAACTGGGCGAGAAAACCGATTTGGTTTGTTGCAATATTTACGCTGGTACTTGCAGGAGTTGCACCTGCCAGCGCACTTGATGGAGGCCAGGAGGACCCTGGAAACCCTAGGGTTGTTTCACTGGGCGGCTGTACGGGCTTTCTTTACGCCCCAAGGATTGTGTTGACTGCTGGTCATTGCCTGAGCTACCAAGGCGTTGAGGGTGAAATTCGCGCTCTCAAGCCTGGATTCCGAACAACATGGAGACTAACGGATAGCAACTCAGCGAGGGTCATTAAGCGTTTTTACCACCCAAACTATGCCTACCGAGTTCCTGGCGTTTCAGTTGACCTAAATGATTTCGGGGTGTTGGTGCTGGAAAAGCCATTGTCGGATGTCACTACCGCGTCGCTGGTCTCGGAGCAGGAGGCCTTGTCTCTTTCCAACTCAAATGCAGAGCTGATGTTTACAGGTTATGGGCATCAAAGCTATGAGGAAAGAGTTGATTCTAAAAAGAATCCTCGCGCGGTGCTCCCCAAGACCACTGCTTTCAGTCTACTTACACCAGCCGAAGCAAGTCAGAGAATCAGGCAGCACCTCCGGTGGTCCAGAGGCGTACCGTACCCAACGAATCTCTTTTCGGTTGCTCAACCTCAAAATGGTCCGCAGACCTGTGACGGCGACTCAGGGTCTGGCTATTACCTAAGGGACGGCGATGACTTCAAGTACTTTGGCGTGACAAATTGGCCGCTCGGCATCAAGAACTGCTATGGCAATGATTCGTCAGTACCCAATGGCTGGATGGGCTCCGCCAGTGGAACTCCTGATGGGTCCGATGCGACAGTCGGTATCTTTCCTGCATATTTGGGCCTGGACATAATTAGAGCAGCGGAAAAGTACGTTGCAGCGGCTTCTCGTCAGAAGACCCTTGCGACATTCAAGTCAAGCGTGACTGGACTGACAACTCTGCAAAAGACGCAAGTAAAAGCCATCCTTGATGCCAACCCAGATGCAGAGAAATTTATTTGCACAGGTATTCGGTACTATTCGCAACCCATGAGCGTGAACATCATGGTTCGCAAGAGAGCTAAGGCCGCCTGCGATTACGCCAGACAGCTCAATCCATCATTGTCCACCTGGTATCAGAACAAACCGACACAGGCTCGCAGCTACGCAGGAAAAGTTCTCCTAACCGTGAAGGCTCAAGGCTGAGGAGGGTTATTGCTATGGAGCAGTGCTGTTGGTTCTTTCTCGCAGTTCAGGGACGAGAGGGGCGTGGCTGCCCAATAAGTCTCAATTCAGTCCAGCTTGAACTCCACTTGACCGCCATAGATTGCTTTGCCTGAAACAGTCATCTTGGTTTGGTCGATCACAATTAGCACTTCGTCTACTGTTGGGTCATAAATAAGTGGTATTTGCAGTGGAATGTTGAATGATGGCGAGTCGCCCTGTTGCCCCATGGGCCAGGCAATGAATGCATTTTGGACCACTTGATATTGACGAAAAGTTCCAAAGTTGAGTCGGACTCTGCCTGAGGTCAAGCTGGCTTTGAGCCACTTTGCCCCTTCAGTCTGGTCATCGGAGTTGGCCTCCACCAAAAATTGTGGGTAGGAGGCTCCATTTACAACCTCAAGCATTATCTTTAGGCCAACTCTTTTAGGTTCTTCAGCCAATAGCTCTTGAACCCATTTCTTATCCCAAGGCCTTTGGTAGTCAGCATCCGCGACCTCACCCTTTGCAGTTTGAAGAAGGTGCTTTGCAAATGCGGCGTCTAGAGCATCTGGCTCGGTGCCGAGCACATTTCTGACGGCATCATCCCAGCCAACGCTGTCAGCTTCCAACCAGAAGTCAAAGAAAGTTTCCAGCGTCCAATTCAGCAGCAAGTACTCCACTGCGAACTGGCCTACCGAATATCTTGCTTCATCGTCAAAATTGTCAAAGTCACAAATTGTGCCTTTTGAATACATAGCTTGCACTTCAGATTCAGAATATTTCTGAATTCCTGTTCGCTCGTTTAGGAGCCTGACCTGCTCAACTCGCCCTGAGTATCCAATGACGTTGCTGAACACCTGTGCTGTTCCCTCAGTCCACCAGCACTTGTCACGAAACTGAATCTCGCCCTGCAGCGTGTGCAGCATTTCGTGTGCAGCAGTCTCGTAGGTGTTATTACCGCTGAAATTGCTGCCGAGGACTGTAGTCGTATGCTTTACTCCGTTATAAAAGTCACTTGAAACACAGTATGACTCTGCCGTTACCCAGCAATGGATTCCGAAGAATCCAGATTGCTTGTCCCAGAGTGCAAGCTGTTGGCTATTCGCCCCATTACTTTTAGCCCAGGCCTGCCAAGCATCCCAATCGGTCTCATTGACCCAAATTCGCTTACCTGCGACTTCTGTAATACCTAGAGGACGCCAAATCGCCAAGAGTCTGTTTTCAATCTCCGTGATGATTTGCTGCATTTGAACGTCGGCACTCGGTAAAACTACGTTTTCTCTCTCAATTGGCTTCAGTTCTTTGGCAAATTGGTAAATTTTTAGAAGGTGCTCCTGGAGTCCAACTGGTGTTCGTGGGCTTGGTAGCTGAGAGTAAAGGTTAAGCCCAGGCTCCTCTGAAGTCGGCAGTGGATAATGATTTCTACATACCTGTTCGTAGAAGGTTGGTCCGCGGTCAAAGTCGTCGTTGTATCCACACTGCGGATACGCAGCTTGTAATTGGTTCAAGAGTGACCCAGCTACCGTCAGCTGAACAACTTCTTCTTCCTCGGCTTGGACTTCGGTTGGTGACTCAGTCGCCACAGGCGCAACTGCATCCGAAGTTTCGCTGGCCTCTTCCGCTGAAGGTGACGCGCATCCAGACAGCATCGTAAGAACCAAAGCTAAGGACAAGAATTTACGCATCTGAACTCCCCCACAAATTTTTCGTTCTAGCCTTAGTCACTAGACGCGCTTTCACTCTATACCCAGCAACTTAGCCAGTGGGCACTCAGAGCGGGCTACTGCCTCAGCGCTTATCTACTAACAGCGTGAACCACCAACTGAACAACCCTTTAGTTCTGCGGTTAACGGCTAACAGAGGCTCAAACTTGTTTCCGTTTAGCTCATCACTGTTAGTAGAAGCTGAGCGTCAATTTCCGCTTTTAGGCATTCACACTTGGCCCTTGTTATCAGATAACAGTTGGGCTGAGCAGCGTCTCTCCATTTGGCTCTTTAGCCGTATGTTTTGCCAATCCATTGAAAATGAGGTGTCAATTTTTCGTAGAAGGCATTCACACTCACGCCAAAGGTGTTCTCAAAGGCAGTCTTCCATAACACCTGAGGGCTAAGTGCGTCTAAATATGCAAGGTAAGCATCCACCCCATAGACAGCAACCAAGAGCTCGGTTGCCCATTTCCCAGTTGCATACGGAGATTGGCTGCTCAATGCGGGACGCGTTTCCATGTCCTGCATCATTGCGACAACTTCCTCGCTG
The DNA here is from genome assembly GCF_000257665.1 of Candidatus Aquiluna sp. IMCC13023. Classification (GTDB taxonomy): domain Bacteria; phylum Actinomycetota; class Actinomycetes; order Actinomycetales; family Microbacteriaceae; genus Aquiluna. The sequence goes on along the minus strand of NZ_AJKR01000001.1, from coordinate 144,699 downwards.
GTAATCGTTGCCAACTTGGATTTAATCGTGTCCTTGAGGCCCGCACTTGGTGCTACTTCTGCACGCCCCAGCATGGTCCAATGAACCTTATAGAAATAGGTTGCACCGACACCGCCTGACTCGCTGGTAAGTCCCATCGCTAAAAATTCAGCGCCGCCCTCATTGGCCCAAACTGGGTTTGCGGCTGCATTGCGAATCCCTTGTTTGTTGTATCGGCTCAAAAGAGGCAAGTGAGCGTACTCATGTGCCGCAATTATGGACTCCCTGATTCCTGAGGAGCTGGGGCGAATACAATGCGCAAAATAGTCATTCGTTGCTGAGGAGTAGGCGAGTGACTGCATGCAAACCCCATCTGGACCGAGTCTTTTCAAGAGAGAAGAGTTTTGATATCCAGCGGCACTTAGCTGCGCTGATGCCCAGGATGCGTCCTCTCCCGTATACAAAATAACGATGATTTTGCGTTCGTAAAAAGGGCTCCAAAACTTTAGGGAATCCTGAAGGCGGGCCAGCTGCAAATCAGATTCGGCCTGGGTAACATTTGCACCATTGCGAATCTCAATTTCGTTCTTTCCTGTCTGCTTTGACAGGTATTCGGTCATCAGAGCCTGAGACTTAGCGGCCACCAGAGACGGCTCGTAGATGTCCAGGGTCATTTCCAGGCTTGCAACATCCTGGCTCTTTACGGTCAGGAGAACCTTGCCCGCATAGCTTCTGGCTTGAGTCGGCTTATTTTGGAACCAAGTTGAAAGAGCAGGGTTTAGCTGCTTTGCATAATCGCAGGACGCTTTTGCTCGCTTGCGGACCATGATATTTACACTCATTGGCTGCGAGTAATACCTGATGCCCGTGCAAATGAACTTTTCTGCAGCGGGGTTAGCCTCAACAGCGACTTGCACCTGCGCTTTTTGCTGACTGGTCAATGTTGTTGCGCTGGAACTAAAGGTTGCAAGAGTCTTTTGATAAACCGAATACTTCGCAGGTGCCGCGTTCGCAGGTGTAACAAATGTGACCAACATTGTGGCTGCTGCAATTACTGTGATTATCTTTTTCATTTTGAATCCCCCATCAAATCCTGACCCCACTCTAATGTTGCTTGATACCCAACCTCAAGCTTGTGGGCTGGTCTGGGTGCACTGAAACCCAGAGCATTGGCGATATCCAGGGTATTCGGATGAACATAAGTCGCCAACGTATAAGCCGCTGATGAATGACCAAGTAGCAATTGGACTATCCGAGGGTTTACTCCCCCATTTACCAAATGGGTCGCAACAGAGTGCCTTGCTGAATGAAGTGGCAAGTGCCGAATCCCAGATTCAATCAATAATGCTCGCCATCTTCGCTGGTCAACGGTTGCCTCCAGGGCCGTCCCGTCCTCTGCAGCAAACACGAAACCGCGGCCATCTTGTATTTGGCTTAGAAGTTGAATGATTTCAGCATCCAACGGAATAGTTCTTGCCGATTGTTTGGACTTGGGAGGTAGTTCAACTACACCTTTGCCAGGTAGAGAATTGACAGTTCGGTTGACTTTCAAGGTGCTAGAAACAAGGTCAAAATCGCCATATTTAAGCCCTAAAACTTCGCCTTGTCGTAATCCATAACGAAGGGCTAGTAACCACCTCAGATAGGCCTTTGGAGGCTTATAAGAGGCATGTCTGAGGATGCATTCCATCTCTTGTTTTGTGAAGACTTCTATCTGTTTTTGTTCAAACTTTGGCTGACTAACACCAGCAACTGGTGAGTGGGTAATTAGACCTTGTTTTACGGCCAATTTGAATACTGAACTCAAAATAGAGTGCACTTTCCTGACAGTCCCGCTTTTGAATCCACGCTCTTCTGCAAGGTAGCTATAAAGGTCCTGAATTTGCCTGGCGGTAACAGTATCTAGCCGTAAATTTCCCATTAGCGGCTTCAAGTTATTAGCAACATGAGACTGATAGCACCAGTGAGTAGTGGGGTTTAGTTCTGGCTCCCGCTTTTGCAACCAGTAACCCAGGTATTGACCAAGACTTGGTATTTCATCTGGGGTGAGGTTCAGAAAACCTTTACGAACCTGGCCTTCTATTTCGGCTAGCTGCAGGTAGGCATCTTTGCGGGTTTCAGCAGTCTGAGTTCTTTGTCTTCCAAAAGTATCCAGGTACTGAACCCGCCACTTACCTCGGTAGGGAAATACGGTTGCTTTACGGCGAATAATCTCTGTCATCTTTTCCTCCTTATTTGGAGGAAGTTCTGCATAAAAAGCACTCGCTGCTACCAGCTGCTACCAATTCCAGCATTTCCTGGGCTATCCATAGAAAGCCCCTGTAACCAGCTAGTTGATAGAACCTAGAGCCGACGCGGGATTGCGAAGCAATACGCGATACGAAGTGAGTGTGAGTTGAACCCGTAACCCCCACTTTACAAGAGTGGTGCGCTACCAATTGCGCCAGGTCGGCTTGGGGTTTTAGCCCCGCCATAGCCTAATGGATAATCGCTTATTGCCATCTAGTTGTAAGCATTTCCCTTGGATTTAGGGGGATTCTCCCCCTATTTTGAGACAGCTGAATTAGGCCAGTCAACCTCACCCACTCAAAACAGCAGGCCCCCTGTAACTAACCCGGTCGACTACTCAGCGGTTGCCAACTGTACAAACTGAGCAAAGCGCTCAGCGGAGACTAGGTCATCGCCGGTTGCCCAGGTGTACTGCTTATCGTTAACCAATATGGTTGGAGTCCCAGTCACACTGACTCCGTTCTGGGGAGAGGACAACACTGCCTGAGTGTGCTGTTCAATGTAGTCCCCGAAGCTCTTAGCTTGTATGCAGCCCTTTACCTCTTCAGTTCCAGCACCAGCCTCTTCGGCGTAGGCAAACAGCTGATCATCATCATGTCCTTGAGTGCCCTCCTCCGGCTGATCAGCCATCAAGAGTTCGTGAAGATCGTAGAAAGAATCTGGCTCAAAGTTGGCAACACAAAAAGCAGCATTCGCGGCTCTTGATGAATAGGCATTCAAGGACGCGCGATCAAGAAAAGAAATCGGCCTGATTTCAACCGTTGCTGCACCAACGTCTGCCCAAGAGCGAACCTGAGAGGAGTTTGGAACATCGAAAGCCTGACAAATTGGGCACTGGTAGTCAACGTAAATCTCGATTTTAGGAGTCTGCTCAGCCGCATCAGGAGTTGGAGTGTTGCCAAGAGTGAAGGCTTGAAGCCCAACACCAATTTTTAGCCCACCAAGATCGGTCAAGTTGTCCGGCGTTTCACCAACAATCGGTGCATCCGCACGATTCGCCGCATCAACAAGAACTACCGCCCCGATGCCACCGATGATTCCAAGGGCGACAAGAACCACCGAGACCTGCAACAACAAACGGTTGCGCTTTTCTTTCTTGGCGCTTAGCTTCCGAAGCTCGCGCGCTTTGTCTCTGGCTGCGTCACGTTGCTCTGAACGAGTCGGCTTTTCGTTGGGGGTCATCTTTGTCCTTTGTCATAAACTTTATTGCAGTGCCGGACAAGTCTAATTCCAGTGGCATGCTTATGTTGTTCGCTTCGGCAAACATCCATCACTAAGGATCGTTCGGCACGTACCTGCCGGTGAAGGAGTAAATCATGGCAACAGTGTCATTTAAAAATGCAACGAGGATCTACCCGGGCGGAAATAAGCCCGCGGTGGACAAACTAAACCTCGAAGTTGAAGACGGCGAGCTTTTAGTGCTCGTTGGACCTTCGGGTTGCGGTAAGTCAACATCGTTGCGAATGCTTGCCGGGCTTGAAGAGGTCAACGAGGGCGGAATCTACATCGGAGACAGAGAAGTCACCGATGTGCCGCCAAAAGACCGAGACATTGCAATGGTCTTCCAGAACTATGCCCTCTACCCTCACATGACCGTCGCGGAGAACATGGGCTTCGCCCTGAAAATCGCTGGCGTGAACAAGGATGAGCGCGCAGAGCGAGTTCTAGAAGCTGCCAAGCTATTGGACTTGGAACCATATCTAAACCGCAAGCCAAAGGCTCTGTCCGGTGGTCAGCGACAGAGGGTTGCGATGGGTCGAGCCATTGTTCGACAGCCACAGGTTTTCTTGATGGATGAGCCGCTTTCCAACCTGGATGCCAAACTCCGAGTTCAGACTCGAACTCAGATTGCTTCGCTGCAGCGCCGTCTTGGCGTAACCACGATTTACGTGACACACGACCAGGTAGAAGCCATGACCATGGGTGACCGGGTTGCAGTTTTGAAAGACGGGCTACTGCAGCAGGTCGACACGCCGAGAAATCTTTACGATCGTCCCCAGAATATCTTTGTGGCCGGCTTTATTGGCTCTCCGGCAATGAACCTTGTTCAGCTTCCAATAATTGACGGTGGTGTTCAGTTCGGAGATGCAGTTCTTCCGATTTCCCGTGAGATCCTTGCGAAGGCAACTAGCAACCGAGTGACCGTTGGTGTCAGGCCTGAAAGGCTGACTGTTGCCACCAAGGGTCTGTTTGTTGACGTTGACGTGATCGAAGAACTTGGAAGCGATGGCTACCTCTATGGCCGCGTTCAACTAGATGGCACAGAGCAGAACATCGTAGTTCGAGTGCACCCAATCGATCACCCGATGGCTGGAGACAAGATCCACCTTCAGACTGACACAGAAGCCGTTCACGTCTTTGACACCGAGTCGGGTGAGCGCCTTAACTAGGCTTCAATGCCATCTTCGATAAGCATTACGGCTGCCGCGGCAGAACCTGAGCTACTGCATCTGTCGTGACATTTGCCTTTGGAGGATTGGTCTAAAGAAAACATTGCAGCCTTACCAAGGGGCTGTTGAACGACATCGACCAGTACTCGCTATCCAATGCTCGCCTTGGCTTCGACGAAGAAGTTTTGGTTCACAAGTGGCTCAGCGAGGTTTTCGAGCCAATAGTTGTGAGCGATGATGAAACTGGCGACTGGCGAGATTAAGGTTTAGGCCCTCAGCGCTGCAATTTGATAGAGAGCTACGCTTGCAGCAATTCCAGCATTCAACGATTCAGTAACCTCGGAAATTGGTATCGAAATGACTTGGTCGCAGTTTTCTTGCACCAGGCGAGATAGTCCTTTGCCCTCGGAACCAACAACAACTAGAAGTGGCTTGTCAAAGAGCTGAAAATTAGGAAGCGAAACGTCTCCGTCGCCATCGAGCCCCACCACGAAGACTCCTCGACGCTTGTATTCCTTGATTGTCTGGTTGAGGTTTGCTGCCAGAGCAACCGGCATTCTGGCTGCTGCTCCAGCGCTTGTTTTCCAAGCCGCTGCGGTCACGCCGACGCTTCTACGCTGCGGCAAGATAATTCCGTTGCCACCAAAGGCCGCAACCGACCGGATTATCGCACCCAGATTTCGAGGATCAGTTATCCCATCTAGCGCGACCAATAGCGGAAGGGAGGATTGAGACAAAGCTCGGTCCAAGAGTTCGTTCGGGTCTTTGTAGTTGTATGGAGGAACCTGAAGAGCAATTCCCTGGTGGACGCTGTCGCCGCCGGTCATCCGATCAATCTCAACTCGAGTGACTTCGTTGATGACTATTCCGCGCTTGTTAGCAATGGTCATTGATTCCCGAACTCGGTCATCAACCTCGATGCGCTGGGCAATGAACAAGGCGGTAGCGGGAACGCTTGCCTTCAGCGCTTCAACCACAGAGTTTCTACCGGATAGAACTTCGGTGGCATTAGCCTTCGATGCTTTGCCGGTTTTAGATGCCACAAACTGACCCTTTTTAGGGGTTTGACGAACTTCAGTCGTAGCCTTTGGAGAGCGATAGGTCTTGTGATATTTACGATCTTCGGCCTTGGGGGTTGGGCCCTTGCCCTCTAGGGACTTGCGTCCGTGCCCACCGGTTCCCTTGAGCGGACCTTTTTTAGACTTACCAGCTCCGGGTCTTCCAATTTTTGCCATTAGTTCAAACTCCAATGTGTTCCAGATGTCGAGTCAGATAGCTCGATACCAATTTCTATAAGCTGGTCGCGTATCTGATCAGCGCGTTGATAGTTCTTGTCTTCTCTAGCTTTATTTCTCTCGGCAATCAAAGTTTGAATCAATTGATCCAGCGCTCGATGCTCTTGATTGGTCCGGTTTGATGAATCCAAGGAAAGACCTAGAACCTCGAGCATACCGACTACCTCGCTCCAGCGCTGATGCGCTTGGCTTAATCGCTGCTCGTCTAGGTCAGTATTGCCGGCAGTTGCGCTCTCGTGGATAACAGCAAGTGCTCCGGGAATATTTAAATCGTCATTCATTTGCATAGTGAATTCATCGGGCAACTCAACTGCTGCGAACTCACTAAACCTGGTTTCTTTTAGCTCTCTGGACGCCCGAACAACGAAACCGTGGAGCCTAGAAAGCGCAGCGGCAGCCTCGACGGTTGCCTCAGGTTGGTAGTCCAGCACTGAGCGGTAGTGAGCGCTAGCTAGGTAATAGCGGACGGCTTTGTCACTCACCTTGTCAAATAGATCCTCCGACAATACAGAATTCCCGAGTGACTTGGACATCTTTTGACCCTGAACACTCACCAGGCCGTTGTGGACCCAGTAGTTGGCAAAACTGTGGCCGGCTGCAGTGGATTGCGCAAGTTCATTTTCATGGTGAGGGAACCGAAGGTCTAAGCCTCCTCCGTGAATGTCGAAACTCTCCCCCAAATAGTGGGCGGCCATGGCTGAGCACTCAATGTGCCACCCTGGGCGGCCGCTCCCGAAAACAGAAGGCCAACTGGCAGATTCGGGCTCCGTGGACTTTGCCGCTTTCCAAAGAGCGAAATCCTGAGGATTTATCTTCGCCGGATTTGAGTGGGCGCCTTCCATGTCATCGAGTTTCTGGTGAGTAAGTTCGCCGTAATTTGACCATTTTGCGGTGTTGAAATACATGTCCCCCGAACCATCGAGACTCTCGTAGGCGTAACCAAGCCCCACAAGTTTTTCAATGAAAGCAATCATCTGAGGAATGTGCCCGGTGGCCCTTGGCTCATGCGCAGGGAGTCCAATGGCGAGGCGGCGATAATCGTTCGCAAACAGTTGCTCGTTCTTGTAGGCAAGTTCCCACCAGGTCACCGACTGCTCATCGGCTTTTTCCAAAACCTTGTCATCAATGTCAGTGACATTTCTTATTAGCTGAACCTCAAGCCCTCGGTGCGTAAACCACCTTGCCATCAGGTCATAAACAAGCGCGGACCTTAAGTGTCCAATGTGAGGTGCGGACTGCACGGTTGGACCGCAAACGTACATAGAAACCCGCCCTGCAACCAGGGGCTCGAAATCCCTTAGTTCGCCGGCCTTTGTGTCATAGAGCTTCATGTTCAAAAGCCTAGCCACGCATTCTCACAAGGGAAGTTGCCACAGCGGCTATTCCCCTTGAGTCGGCCAAGAAACCAAGCCCATCGGTCGTGGTAGCCAAGACAGAGACGGGAGCCCCAATTATTTGACTTAAGTGTTGCTCAATTTCTAATCGCCGCGGACCGATTTTTGGCTCATCTGCAACCACCTGCACCGAAACGTTGGCCGGTTCAAAACCAGCGTCGGACAGCAAACCAAGTGCTGCTCGCAAGAACAGCTCACCGCTAGCACCCTGGTACTCGGGCCTGTCAGTTCCAAAATTAGAGCCGATGTCCCCCAAGCTGGCTGCAGCGAGAAGGGCATCTACGATCGCGTGGGCAACTGCATCTCCATCGCTGTGCCCAGAAAGTAATGGATATTCAGGCCACTCTATGCATCCCAGCATCAGCGTCCCCGAATCACTGAACTGGTGCGCATCAACGCCAATTCCAGAGCGAACATCGGCAAAGATTGCTCGTGCCCGCTCGAGATCTGATGGAGTAGTGACCTTAAAGCCGTGCTCGTGGCCATCGACTATCGCGATGGGCACACCCATTGACTCTAGGAGAGCCGCGTCATCCGTAAAGTCCGCAGTCGCTCTGGCCAAGCCGTCTCTGAGAGTCGAAACCCGAAACCCCTGAGGCGTTTGGGCAAGCCTCAGCTGGTTGCGATCAACAGTCTTATCGACCCAGTTGTCCTTTACCCGCTTCACGGTGTCTGAAAGCTTAATAGTTGGAACAACGCAATCTGCCCACTCGAGCGCACCTTTTACCCGGTCAAATACTTCTTTTGGAGCAAAGGCCCGAGCAGCATCATGTACCAGAACAAAATCGGATGTCACTTCGTTCATGCCAGCGGCTACCGACATTTGCCTCGTACTGCCACCGGTTACAACCTTGAAATCTAGGAAGAATTTAGCGGTTAGTCTTTCGAACTCCGCCGTCAGGCCCTCGGGCGCGACCACAATCAACTGGTCTGGTTTGAATTCTGAAATGTTCATCAAAGAAAGCTCTAATAAGGTTTTTCCGGCTACCGACACCACGGCCTTCGGAACTGACGCCCCAAGCCTTGCGCCCTTGCCGGCAGAGACCAACACCACCGCTACGGTCATTTTTTAGCTTGCCAATACCTTGTCAAGCTCAGCAGATGCCTTTTCCTCGTCTACCTTGCGTGCAAGAGCAAGCTCTGAAATAAGAATCTGTCTTGCTTTGGCTAGCATACGCTTCTCACCGGCACTCAAGCCACGGTCTTGGTCACGACGCCACAGGTCTCGAACTACCTCAGAAACCTTAACAACATCACCGGAGGCGAGTTTTTCTAGGTTTGCCTTGTATCGCCTGGACCAGTTAGTTGGCTCCTCCACGAACTCGGCTCTCAGCACATCAAAGACCTGCTTGACGCCCTTCTTGTCGATTACGTCTCGAACCCCAACCATTTCGACATTTGCGGCTGGAACCTGAATAATCAGATCGCCCTGAGCCACTCGAAGCTTTAGATAGGTTTGAGTTTCACCGCGAACAGTTTTTTTCGAAACTTCGATAATTTCTGCGGCACCGTGGTGAGGATAAACAACTGTTTCGCCAACTTCAAACTTCATACACTTCTTTCGGCTTCAAAACCCTTATTTTACCACAGTTCCCGCCAATTACCTAGGCTAGACTTTCGGTGTTAGCTAAAGCGGAGGACCCTTGCAAATCAAGAAATTAACTGCCCTTTTGGTCACAGCCCTGACAGTCGTTGCACTTTCTGGTTGCTCGTTGAGCCGAAACGTGTCCTCGCTGGATCCCTACTCTCCTAGCGACGGGGTTATTAGTGACATTGGGAGCTTGAAGGCAAGAAATCTACTCTTTATAAAATCCGAAGGGCCCCAGGCGGTTCTAATTGGCTCTTTCGTGAACAGCTCAGATACCGCTATCAGCGCAAATATTCAGACCGTTGATCAGGATAACAATCGAACGATTTACAAGTTCGAAGTTGGCCCGAAAGCCAAGTACGACCTGGGCTATGGCGGCAATGTCGGTATTTTGCTAGAGATTGCGGAGGGACCGGGTTCGATGCACACTATTTTTGTGAGCGACGGCATGAACCCAATACAGATGGCAGTTCCGGTGCTCGACGGTTCTCTTGCTGAGTACCGCCCATTTCTTGAACTTTTGAACTAGCGAACCTAAGCCTCGAACTTATATCCCAGACCTCTTACGGTAGTCAGATGAACTGGCCTGGCCGGATCTTCTTCGATCTTTGATCTAATCCGCTTCACGTGAACATCAAGAGTTTTGGTGTCACCAAAATAATTTGAACCCCAAACTCGGTCAATAATTTGACCCCGGGTTAGTACTCGGTTCACGTTTTCCATCAGTAGCTCCAGAAGCTCGAATTCCTTTAAAGGCATCTGAATTCGTTCGCCGTTGACGGTCACCGTGTGGCGCTCGAGATCCATTTCGACCGGTCCGGCTTTAATCAAGCTTGAAGAAACAGTGGCGGTTTCGGTCCCACGTCTAAGGACAGCTTTCATTCTGGCGAGTAGCTCTCTAGATGAATAAGGTTTTGTAACGTAGTCATCAGCACCAATTTCAAGCCCGACAACCTTGTCTATTTCCGAATCCTTTGCGGTGACCATGATTATTGGGACTTGGCTCTCTGCCCTGATTGCCCTGCAGACCTCGTTGCCGTTTACCCCCGGGAGCATAAGATCCAGAAGCACCAAGTCGGCACCCAAGCTGAAAAAGATGTCGATGGCACTTCGGCCGTCTTCAGCCTCAATAACGTCGTAGCCTTCTTTTTGCAAAAGATACACAAGAGGTTCCCGAAGGTTTTGCTCGTCCTCAACAACTAAAACTCTGGTCAATTTGTCTCCCTGTTCTGGATAGGTAACCTAAGCGTGAAAGTGCTTCCGACACCCTCTTTTGAAAATAGCCTGACCTCACCCTTGTGGTTCGACGCCGCGTGTTTGACGATTGACAGCCCGAGTCCTGTCCCACCGGTATCTCTAGACCGCGATGGGTCAACGCGGTAAAAGCGCTCAAAGATGCGCTCTTGTTCGTCCTCCGAAATACCAATTCCAGAATCGGTGACAGCGATCTCCGCTACTCCACCGATTTCTTTCAGCCCAATTCCGACTTGAGAACCCTTGTCAGAGTAAGCGATGGCGTTTTCGACCAAGTTACGAACCGCAGTGGTGAGCATTTCGTAGTCTCCAACCATTCGAGAGCCCTTTATGGCACTGGTCACTAGCTTCACCCCACGCTGCTCGGCAAGCACCTGGTTGCGATCTACCGCATCGTTGATCACCAGCGCAAGATCAAGCTCGACTGCCGTATCAGAAAGGTTTGCGCCCTGCACCCTGGAAAGCTGCATCAGCTCCTGAACTAGGCTGCCAAGCCGTGCCGCTTCCTTCTGAAGAGAGGCCGAGAATTTCCTGATGGTATCCGGGTCGTCATGAGCGCCAGCAATCGCCTCGGTTAGCAGGCTTATTGCACCAATTGGAGTCTTGAGCTCGTGAGACACGTTTGCTACGAAATCTCTTCTGGTTACTTCTAGTCGTTTAGCCTCTGTCCGGTCGTCTACTAACAGCATCACGTAGCGGTCACCGAACTTAGCGGCACGGGCATGGACCCAAAGCTGCTCTCGCTGGAGACCGGCCTCGATTTGAAGCTCTTGTTCAGCCGCACCCGATGTTGACCTGGCATCTTCGACTAAACGAACAAGAGCCGAGTGAATCAGGTGTCTATTTTGAACCAAGCCGAATTGAATTGCACCAGGGGATGCCCGCAAAACCAAGTTCCGCTCATCTAAAACCACACCTGCGGTTGCCAGGACATCGACGACTTGAGCTGCAACAATCTCGAAAGCATCAACCTGACGAGCGTCAGCTTGATTCGCTTTTTTGTTGCTAAGAATGCCCAAGAACTTTTCCTAATCTCGTGTTTACCAAGTAAACAAGTGCCTTTGAAACAAGACTAGGTGTAAATTTGTATTTATAAGCGCTAGTTTTCCGCCGGTTAGTTCGAAGTTAATCTGAAATTTGAATAGCGGTGGGACACTCGGGCATCTTTCAAGAAATTAGCAAGCAGTTAGGAAAAAATGCGCGCAGTATTCCAGCAAGAACTAATTGAAGTCCAGACCCGACTGGTCGAACTGGGTAAAGAGGCCCGCACAATCATGCAAAAAGCCTCGTCAGCATTTCTAACCAGCGATGTTTCGCTAGCTGATGAAGCGCTTGCGTTGACGGACGCGAACGAAGAGCGCGCTTTGGACTTAGATGAACTAGTAATTAAGATTTTGGCGACCCAGTCCCCGGTTGCACGAGACCTTAGAATTTTGGTTTCGGCACTTCGAATGAGCGCCTCCATAGAGCGAATGGGCTCACTTGCCTCACACATCGCCGCAATTGCCCGATACCGTTACCCTGGCTCCGCAATCCCCGATTCTCTTCGTGGCACCTTCGAAGAGATGGCAAGACTAAACCTAAAGCTTGCCGACAAGGTCATTATCTTGCTTCGCGACACCGATGTTGACTTGGCCCGTGAGATTCAGGCAGAGGACGAAGCAGTGGATCTACTCCACAGAAAAGTATTCGACATTGTGCTGGGTCCAGATTGGTCCGAAAATGCCATGTTCACGGTCGATGTGACACTGGCTTCGCGCTACTTCGAAAGATTTGCCGACCACGTTGTGGATATTTCATCCAAGGTGAGCTTCCTCCAAACTGGAGACTGGCAAGAACTTAGTTAATGCTTTCCCTGCGATGCAACTGCATCCGCTCCGGCTTTAGCCGCTTCAGGATCCAGGTAACGGCCGCTTTTTTCTAGTGGCTGAAGGTTTTCATCAAGCTTGTAGTGAAGTGGAACTCCGGTTGGAATGTTGAGATCGGTAATTTCGTCATCGCCGATGCCATCCAAGTGCTTTACCAGTGCCCGAAGCGAATTACCGTGTGCGGTGACCAAAACCGTCTTGTTATCTCTAAGAGACTTAGCGATTTCGCGTTCCCAGTAGGGCAGCATGCGCACCAGGACATCCTTGAGGCACTCGGTGTCGGGTAAATCTTGTCCGAGGTCCCTGTAACGCTCATCGTAAGCCTGGGAATATTGAGAATCTTCAGCAATCGCCGGCGGAGGAGAATCGAAGCCTCTTCGCCAGATCTGAAATTGCTCCGGTCCATACTTTTCCAAGGTTTCGGCTTTATCTAGGCCCTGCAAGGCACCGTAGTGCCGCTCGTTCAATCTCCATGAGCGCAGCGTTTCGATCCAATTGCGGTCCATTTGATCCAGGGCAATGTGGGCGGTGTTTATCGCTCGCTTTAGAACCGAAGTGTAGAGAATGTCCGGCTTGAGTCCAGAAGCTTCGATGAGCTCTCCGGCCTTCTTGGCTTCCTGCCTCCCCTGGTCGGTCAAATCAACGTCCACCCATCCGGTAAAGAGGTTTTTCTGGTTCCATGTCGAATTGCCGTGGCGCAGCAGGATCAAGTCATAAGTCATGTGGGAAAGCTTAGTCAACCTTAGGAAGCAGCGACCTGGCCTGATCCGCGCCTATGCCAGCTGCGACAGCAAGGTCCACGAAGAGTGGCCTAATTTCAAGCAGCAGGGCACTCTCAGAGATTGTCAGCGGTGGGTCAAAAACCTTTGGGCTCAATCCAGCTGGAATTTTTCTAAGATATTTTTTCGCCTTTTGAATTACCGAAAAATCATCGGAGGTTTGCTCAAGTAACTCGGTAGCAATGATTATTTTTCCCACCAGGTCAGCAAGCTGAGGCCGAGGTTTTTCGTCTTTCACTAGAAAATGCACTCGCCTAGTAAGCACCCTTAGATTCCTGGTAGCCAAATCCATGCCTTCTGCAACCTGCCACTGCTGACTAATCTCTTTTGTGGTCCAGCGATAAAAGGGAGAAATTTTGCTGATCGCAAGCGCACTTTCCAGCGAGCTTTTCCAATTGTCGACCAAGGGCTGAGTTTTACGAATTTCGGTGAGAGCTTGATCGGCCAAATCTACATTTGGGGACCTCAGCACCGCCGCAACGGTTGAAAGCGTGTTTCTAAAAACCAGAAACAATGCCTTTGAGTCTTGTCTTGCCAACTTGATTGGGTTGCGTGGCATGAGTGAAACAAATATCAGTGCAATGGCGCCGCCAATCAAACCATCAATCGCCCGAGAGTAGATACCGGTAACCGGGGTTTGCATCAATTGGACCAAAACAGCCTGAATCGCAACCGTGATTGTAAAGGCCGGGTTGGAGGTAAAGAGCCTTGCGATCATCAGAGCAAGCAGTATTGCTATCGCTAACTGCAGAGCACCGCTGCCAAAAGTTTGCAAAAGAGTCTCGCTTAGAACGACTCCCGAGAACATAGCTATGGCCGTAAGTAAGACCTGCTTGGGCTTGGTATCGCGACTAAAGCCGAGCGAAGAGATCGCAACCGTGACCGCCAGAAGGGGCACTTGATGGCCGAGAATGTAGCGGGCAAAAAGGTAAGAAGACAGCGCCGCAAGAACTATTTGCCCGATTGTCCAGAGCGAATCCCTGACTCTTGCAAAGGAAAATCTAATTACAAATCGGTTCATTTCCGGCCGGTGAGCTTGAAAGCTGCGGGTCTTGGGAGATCCGCCGCCTTTCCTGCATCGTGAGGCACTAAGACTTCTTGCATGGCAGAAACTCGGAAGCTACCGGATTCGATAAACAAATCTAGATATGGAGTATTTCTATTCACCAGCGCGAGTGCTAGCGACCCGGTTTCGTAGTGGAGGGCACCTGCTACAACTTTGCCAACTTCTTTTTCCTGGTAAAAAACTTTGTCATCTTTGCTGGCCAAAACATCGCCCTGCTCGAGATTTAGGATAATCAACCTTCTAGGCGGATGACCTAGGTTGTGGACTTTCGCAACGGCCTCTTGGCCGCGGTAGCAGCCCTTACTCAAATGGACAGCGGACGACAGCCAGTCAAACTCGTGAGGTAGCGAGCGATCGTCAACATCTTTTATCTCCGGTCGACCAACGCTAATGCGAAGAGCCTCATAAGCTAACAGCCCGGCTGGCGTAAGGTCCGTTGGGGCTTCTTTGAGTAGATACTCCCGATATGGAAACTCAGCCCGCTCTGCGGCGTAACGCACGGAACCCACTGGCTCATTTTCAAACTTGTCGATCCAGCACAAGCCTTCTCGAATAAAGAACCCGCCGATTACCCTTAGGTCAGCGCGCTCAGTAATCTCAACCTTTGAACGAAAAACCATTTTTCGAAGCCAGGCAATCAAAACCTCCAGGCGATCTGCGGCGGTGATGATCGAAACGCCAGCTTCAGTGGCAATAATTTTTAGCTGTTGCTCGATTCTTCCCTGAGGCGTTAGCAAAAGCGCCTCAGCACTCTCACCCTCTTTAAGATTCATGATGTTCTGCGATAGCAGCGAGTGCAGCCAGCTTTTAGCATCCGGACCATTTACTTCAAAAACGCTCTGGTCGGTGCGCTCCACGTAGGCATCCTGGGACAAAAGTTTTCGCTGCTCAAGAAGAGGGTTGCCGTAGTGGTCAGTCAACCTGCTTCTCCAATCTCGCCGATGCGTGGGATCTCAAAGGGCTGCCAATGGCCGCCATGTCCCATGCCCAAAGTAGGGCACCTTCTACTAGTCCGAACATGCGTTGGCCCGCTGTGTATTCCTTGGAATTAGGGGACCTTAGAACGGCGTCGGTCGCAATGTCGACTCTCGCACCTTTTATTTGGCCGAAGTAGAGCTCAGAAACAGAGTCAGAATTGGTGATGATTGCTTCGATTTCAAAACCATCGTTTTTGTTCCTAAGCAATTCCAAATCGTCACGAGTTTCAATCATGGGTTTTCCGCTTCCGGGCAAAAGGCCGGGTCCAGGTTGGTCCGCGGTGCTTATTTGCGCAAGCATCCAGTAGCCCTGCTCCTGGGTAATGAGAGCACCTTGAGAGTCTGAGACGATTGAGCGGTATTCAAGCTTCCCGGTGGAAAGAGGAGTGAATTCGACCCTCTGAAAAAATTCGATTTCGGTTGTGGCAGCTCCTTCGACCGGATAACTAACAACACCTGAGCCGCTCCAGCTGCCAAGCAGAAACGTAAATGGGGTGAGTGCTATTGGTAAGTCATCGGGGATAACGAACAAACTAGCTCTGGCCCTTGAATAACTTGAAGACCACTAGCGCGGACACACCTGCGATAGCGATTGTGGCCAAAACCAACAGGCCCGTAAAAAATATTTCGATTGCCAACAACATACTCACAGTCTATCTGACCAATGCAATCAGCGTCATAACACCAAGGATTGTGACGGTGCCAGTTGAAACATAAATTTGCTGCCTTACGGTGTCCTTGGACTTTCTTGAGAACAAGTGCTCGAGGCTCACAAGGGCAATAGCCGCTCCGGCTATGGCGGCGAATGCCGTGTAGAGACGATCATCGGAATAACTAAATAGGGCGACAATGCCTGCGATCAGGACACCCGTCCAAATCACTGCAATCTGCAACCACTGCCTACTCACGCCTCAAACTCTACCCAAATAGGCGTAAATTCGGACTATTATTTGGCTAAACGAAGGGTGCTGACATGGCTATTGTCTTGTGCATTTCACCCGCGGGTGCCAGCCCACTGGGCGCCCTTGATGCCCTCGGACACCAGCTGATTCAAGTCACGTTTGATCCGCAAAGCCTCGCCGAATCACCCAGACACGACTTAGTTTTACTTGATTGCAGACATGATCTCATGGGTGCAAAATCCGTTGCAAGAATTTTGAGCGCCGCGGGCTGGACCAAACCCCTGATGCTGGTTGCGAACGAGAGCGTTCTTGCGGCAGTAAGCGTCGAATGGGGGCTGCACGACTTTGTTTTGGAAGGCGCGAGCCTGGCAGAAGTTGATGCAAGACTGAGAATTTTGCTGGAAGCAAAACAGACAACAGCGCCGGACCTAGGCCATGCCACTGGACTAGTTATCAACCTCGATAGCTACACCGCGAAAATGGCAGGTCAGACGCTAGACCTAACATTCAAGGAATTCGAACTACTGCGGCACTTGAACGAAAATCCAGGGCGGGTTTTCACCAGAGAGCAGCTCCTCAGCGAAGTCTGGGGATACGACTACTTTGGTGGCACGAGGACCGTGGATGTCCACATAAGGCGCCTTCGATCCAAGCTCGGGGAGCACGAGTCTTTGATTGGCACCGTTAGGAACGTCGGCTACCGATTGGACCCTGAGCGTCAAGAAGCTGAAATAAGTTCACCTACTGCTAACCCGCAGCTGTAAGGATTAGGTCCATGTCAGAAGAAACACAAATTATTTTTCAACCGGAGTCGCAACCGGATTTACCTCAGGGTCGCTTTCTAGATCGCGAACTGAGCTGGCTGGAGTTTAATCAGCGCGTCCTGGAGCTTGCCGAAGATAAATCACTACCGCTTTTAGAGCGCGTGCATTTCTTGAGTATTTTTGCCTCCAACCTCGATGAATTCTTTATGGTTCGGGTCGCTTCACTGAAAAGAAGAATCGCGACCGGAATCGCGGTTCAATCGGCTTCAGGCCTTAGCCCTCAGGAGGTTTTGCAGCGCATCTCCGACCGAACCAGAGACCTGCAGTCGCGCCATGCCGAATTGTTTGCTACCGAGATTTCCCAAGAACTCAGAGTCAACGGCATCGATGTTGTGCAGTGGTCGACCCTTTCTGAGCCAGAGCACGACGCACTTCACGAATATTTCACCAACCAGGTGTTCCCGGTTTTGACGCCGCTCGCCGTGGACCCAGCACATCCTTTTCCATACATATCCGGACTGTCACTAAACCTCGCGGTGGCCCTTCGGAACCCCAAGACTGACTCGGAGCACTTCGCCAGAGTAAAAGTACCGTCTCTATTGCCGCGCTTCGTACTGGTCCCTGGATCAGAATCTAGTTACGTGCCCCTTGAAGAGATAATGGGGCAATTTCTAGGCGAGCTTTTCCCAGGCATGGAAGTTACTCAGCATCACATTTTCCGGGTCACTAGAAACGAAGACCTTGAGGTCGATGAGGACGAAGGCGAGAACCTATTAGTTCAGCTTGAAAAAGAACTACTTCGCAGAAGATTTGGTCCACCGGTTCGCCTCGAGGTAGCAGAGGACATCGACTCACAGGTTCTGAGTCTGCTCCAGCGAGAACTGGATATTTCCACTACCGACGTTTACCACCTTCCAGAGCCACTGGACCTTAGGGGTCTAACCGCAATCGCATTTCTTAGGCGGCCAGAGCTGCGTTTTGAGCCGCATTCGATCACCACAAACCCCTACCTGGAGGCCGACGAGGACGAAGCCGCAGATATTTTTGCCGCTCTTCGCGAGCGAGAAGTTTTAGTTCACCACCCCTACGAGAGCTTTGCTACCAGCACTCAGGCATTTTTGGAACAGGCCGCTGAAGACCCTCAGGTATTGGCGATAAAACAAACTCTCTACCGCACCTCTGGAGACTCTCCGATAGTGGATGCCCTGATAGATGCCGCTGAGGCTGGCAAGCAAGTTTTGGCGCTGGTGGAAATCAAGGCTCGATTCGATGAAAAAAATAACATCGGTTGGGCAAGAAAACTGGAGGCGTCAGGAGTCCACGTTGTATACGGGATTGTTGGGCTAAAGACTCACTGCAAGCTCTCACTGGTGATAAGACAAGAGGGAGACCAACTTAGGCGCTATTGCCACATAGGAACCGGAAACTACAACCCAAAAACTGCCAGGTATTACGAAGACTTCGGGCTTTTGACTTCCAGGGAATCAGTTGGAAAAGACTTGACTCAGCTTTTCAACCAGCTCTCGGGATTCTCAACTGAGCCCGGCTACAGCTCGATATTGACTTCTCCTGTTGGGGTGCGCGAGGGACTCGTTGAGCGAATTCAGCGCGAAATCACCAACAAAGAAAATGGCAAGCCGGCCAAAATTCGAATGAAATTGAACTCCTTAGTAGACGAGCAAATTATCGACCAGCTCTACTTTGCATCAATTGCGGGGGTTCCCATCGAAATCCTGGTTCGAGGTATGTGTGCGCTAAAACCCGGCATCGATGGCCTAAGCGAAAACATAAAGGTTGTATCCGTGCTCGGGCGCTATCTAGAGCACAGCCGAGTGTTCTTCTTCGAAAACGCAGGTGACCCCGATGTCTTTATTGGGAGTGCAGACATGATGCACCGAAACCTCGATCGACGGGTCGAGTCATTAGTGCAGATAACCCAAACTGATCAAATAAAGGAACTCAACGATCTTTTGGAGCTTGCCGTCAGTGGCACGGTCGCGATCTGGGAACTTGAGTCCAGCGGTATTTGGCGAAGGGATTCCAAGAATCACGATGGGGAGCCCCTGATTGACATGCAGGACGAAGTAATGGCGAGAACTCTATTGAAAAAAAGGGTTAGGTAATGACCGTTTACGCGGCCGGTGCGGTGTGCTGGAGAATGTCAAAGGGCGAGATAGAACTGGCCATTGTCTTCCGAACCAAGCACAAAGATTGGACCTTTCCCAAGGGAAAGGTTGACCCGGGGGAACTGCTGCCAGAAACCGCAGTGAGAGAAGTTGAAGAAGAAGCCGGCATCAGAATCAGGCTCGGTCGAAAGCTTGCGGTCATCGATTATGAGCTGGACTCCGGCGAGACCAAAGAGGTTCACTATTGGGTTTCCAAGGTCAAAGACAGCGCAATTGCAAAATCAAAGTTCACACCCAACGATGAAATCAAAAAAGTCGAGTGGTTCACAGCCAAAAAAGCCATGAAACAGCTCACCTACGACCACGACCGTGAGCTACTAGCAAAAACCCTTGAGTTTTACGATCAGGGTGAACTCGAAACCAGAGGTCTAGTAATTCTTCGCCACACCTCAGCAACGCCGCGGGCCTCATGGGCCGGAGAAGAGGCTAAAAGGCCGTTGCTACCAGAAGGACGTCAGCAGGCAAAACGGTTGGTTGGTCTGCTGGATGCTTACGGCCCAAAGCGATTGGTCACAAGCCCTTGGACAAGATGCCAGCAGACTGTTGCTCCGTACTCCAAAAAAACAAAGCGAACCCTGATTGAACGTTCTCAACTAACTGAACTTGCAAACGAACGCGGTCCAAGAAAAACCAAGAACGTCATTGAAGACACCTTTGGTCAGACCAAAAATGCTCTTATCTGTTCACATCGTCCAGCGCTTCCGACGATCCTCGAAACCTTTTCCAAGTATGCGAGCAAGGAAATCACCCCTGCCCTGACCGCCGAAAAAACCTTGGCGCCTGGAGAGTTTTTCGTGCTGCGAGTCACCACAGGGCCGAAGCCAAAAATTATTGCCTACGAACGCGTCTACTTGGAATCGGAATTATCAGAGGCAAAACTTAGCGCCTAATTCATCAGCTGTTTACTTGGTTTACAAGCCAAGTTTGTATTCCCTTTCTAACTTGGCTCTCGCCTAACAAAACCCATAAGGAAAGGTAATACATGAACAACATTCTCAAGCTTGGTGCCCTGGCTGCTGCCAGCACCTTGGTGCTAGCAGGCTGTGCAGCTAACGAATCGGTCGTAGAGACCCCAACAAGCGCTGCCGCCGGATCAACAGAAACAGTTGTTGAGCTAACCGGAACCCTAAACGGTTCTGGCGCATCTTCAATGGCTGCTGGTCAAGAAGCGTGGATTGCCGCTTTCCAGATTGCAAACCCGGGTGTGACCGTGAACTATGACCCAACCGGTTCTGGTACCGGTCGTGCTCAGTTCATGGAGGGTGCAACTTCCTTCACCGGTTCCGACTCGTACTGGAAAGACGAAGAACTACTTGAAGCCTTCCCAAGCTGCGAAGTTGGAACAATGCCGTGGGAGTTCCCAATCTGGATTTCTCCGATCGCAGTTATCTTCAACCTTGATGGTATCTCGAGCCTAAACATGGAGGGTGCAACTGTTGCTGGCATCTTTGCTGGCGAGATCACAATGTGGAACGATTCAGCAATCGCCGCTGCAAACCCAGGCGTAGCTCTTCCTGAACTACAGATCACAGCGGTACACCGCTCTGACGAGTCTGGTACCTCGAAGAACTTCACTGACTACCTAGCAAAGGTTGCAGAGAACGTCTGGACCGTGGGTGCAATTGAAGCGTGGCCAGTTGAGTACGGTGGCGAGGGTGCACAGGGCACCTCGGGAGTTGTCTCGGCAGTTACCGGTGGTAACGGAACAATCGGTTATGCAGACGCATCACGCGCCGGTGACCTTGGAACCGTTGCAGTAAAGGTCGGAACTGACTTCGTTTCATACTCAGCCGAAGCTGCTGCTGCAGTAGTTGACGCATCACCACTAGTCGAAGGACGCGAGTCATACGACTTGGCAACCAAGATTGACCGCAACACCACAGCATCAGGTGCCTACCCAATCGTTTTGGTTAGCTACCTAATGGGTTGCAACGACTACGCGGATGACGCACAGGCAGAACTAGTTCGCGCCTGGGCTTCATTCCTAGTTTCAGAAGAAGGACAGAACGCAGCTGCGGCGTCAGCTGGAAATGCACCAATCTCTGCTGGTCTTCGTGCAAAGGCACAGGCCATCATTGACGCAATCAAGTAACTGAACATTAGGTTAATAGAACCCGGCCTAGGTCTCCTAGGCCGGGTTTTATTTACTAACTTTGTACCCATACAAATAAGTAGAGGAAATAATGACCGACACTAAGCCGAAGGCAGTTCGACGCCTCGGCGATGTCGTGTTCGCGAACCTAGCTTTTTTCGCAGGTGTCAGCATCCTTGCAACTCTTGCCACTGTCGCAGCCTTCTTGTTCGCACAGTCAGTTCCGGCATTTACCGGACCGCCAATCGACGCAGCCTCTGAGGGGTTCTTTAGCTACGTTCTTCCTTTTGTTTTTGGCACCGTTTATGCCTCGGTTATTGGATTGGCGATTGCAACTCCCCTGGCAGTTGGAATCGCCCTTTATATTTCACACTTTGCTAATCGCAGATTTGCCCAGGTTCTCGGTTACGCAGTAGATCTTTTGGCAGCAATTCCTTCGGTGGTTTACGGCCTCTGGGGAATCTTGGTACTGGCGCCATTTCTAAGCCCGACCTTCAATTGGCTAAATGCGAACTTGGGCTGGATTCCGATGTTTGCTGGGCAGGTGTCTGCCACTGGAAGAACAATGCTGACGGTGGGTATCGTGCTAGCGATCATGGTCCTTCCGATCATGGCCGCGCTCATTCGCGAAATCTTCTTGCAGACCCCCAGGCTCCACGAGGAAGCAGCTCTTGCACTTGGCGCAACCAGATGGGAAATGATCAAGATGGCAGTGCTGCCATTCGGTCGCCCGGGAATCATCTCAGCAGCAATGCTCGGCCTAGGCCGAGCACTTGGTGAAACCATGGCGGTCGCCATGGTTTTGTCACCTGCGGCCGTGGTCTCATTCGCAGTTTTGACCTCGACGAACTCCAACACGATCGCCGCCAACATCGCCCTCCAGTTTCCAGAGGCTGGCGGTAATTACACGAACCTTTTGATTGCGACTGGGCTGGTCCTGTTTGCGATCACAATGGTTGTCAACATGATTGCCCGCTGGGTTATTAGCCGCAGAGCAGAATTCTCGGGGGCCAACTAATGACAACGCAGCTAAATTCAAGCTTCCGAGGAACCCAAGACCTACCAAAGTGGCTGTCTCCAACATTATTAGTCAGCTTTTTCTTGGCCTCTTTTGGCCTGCAGGTCTTGATTGCATCGGATAGTGACAGTGCTGCAATCAACTTTATTCCGGTTGCAATTTTTGGACTTCTTGGCTTCACAGTTGCTATCTATGTAATTTCCAGGGTTATCGAGGGGGTCCGAAAAGCAACCGATCGTCTGGTGACGATCATGGTTTCCACAGCCTTCTCACTTGCGCTGATTCCACTTTTGTCTCTTGCCTACACGGTCGTAACCAAGGGAGTTGCAAGATTCGATGCTGAATTCTTTACTTTCTCGATGCGAAATGTTGTCGGCGAAGGTGGCGGAGCACTTCACGCAATCATCGGAACCGTCGAAATAACCGGTATAGCAACCCTTATTTCAGTGCCCATCGGAATCATGGCTGCCATCTACCTCGTGGAATATGGCCGCGGAACAGTCGCTCGTTTAGTCACTTTTTTTGTTGATGTCATGACCGGGGTTCCATCGATTGTGGCGGGGCTTTTTGCTTATGCGCTTTTTGTAATCTTCTTTGGACCTGGAGTCAGAATGGGTCTTGGCGGAGCTATTGCCCTGAGCCTGTTGATGATTCCGGTTGTCATCAGAGCGACCGAGGAGATGCTGAAGATCGTTCCCAACGAGCTTCGAGAAGCGGCCTACGCGCTTGGGGTTCCAAAGTGGCTGACAGTTCTAAAAGTTGTTCTTCCCACCTCGCTTGCGGGTATTGCAACCGGCATCATGATAGCTATCGCTCGAGTAATCGGAGAGACCGCTCCGCTTCTATTGATCGCGGGATTCACGGCTTCCATGAATTACAACCCGCTAAATGAGCGCATGATGACACTTCCTGTTTTTGTCTACACTTCCTACGCCAACCAAGGTGTGGACATGCAGGCCTATTTGGATAGGGCATGGGCTGGAGCT
Source organism: Candidatus Aquiluna sp. IMCC13023 (assembly GCF_000257665.1). Classification (GTDB taxonomy): domain Bacteria; phylum Actinomycetota; class Actinomycetes; order Actinomycetales; family Microbacteriaceae; genus Aquiluna. Next base: position 121,872 of record NZ_AJKR01000001.1, on the reverse strand, counting down.
CTAACGTTGATGCTTATCGTCATGGTCCTAAACCTCGTTGCCCGACTAATAAGCAAGTACTTTTCTCCGAAGGGATAAAGAATGTCAAAACGCATTGAACTGAAGTCACTGGACGTCTATTACAAGGCCTTCTTGGCCGTCCAGGACGTGAGCATGGTGATTGAGCCCAAAGCCATCACCGCCTTTATCGGTCCTTCCGGTTGCGGGAAATCAACTCTTATTAGAACCCTGAACCGCATGCACGAGGTGATCCCAGGCGCAAGGGTTGAGGGCCAACTACTTATGGACGGCGAAGATGTCTACGGACCGGATGTTGATCCAGTTCGAGTGCGCAGGCAAGTCGGAATGGTGTTCCAGCGACCAAACCCATTCCCAACAATGTCCATCAAGGACAACGTTCTTTCTGGATACAAGCTGAATAATTCCAGGATGTCAAAGGCTGAGGCAGAGGAAATTACCGAGAAAGCGCTTGTGGGAGCGAACCTTTGGAATGAGGTCAAAGACCGCCTAGAAAAGCCAGGCTCTGGGCTCTCAGGTGGTCAGCAGCAGCGGCTTTGTATCGCCAGGGCCATCGCGGTGGAACCAGACGTTATCTTGATGGACGAGCCAACTTCAGCACTCGACCCAATTTCAACTGCTGCGATTGAAGATTTAGCGGTAGAACTAAAGGAACACTTCACCGTTGTGATCGTCACTCACAATATGCAGCAGGCCTCAAGAATTTCTGACATGACCGCGTTTTTCAACATTGCGGGTAGCGGACTGCCGGGCAAGCTAATCGAATACGACAAAACCGAAAAGGTTTTCTCCAACCCAACCGAGCAACAGACCGAAGACTACGTTTCTGGTCGCTTCGGTTAGAAACAAAACCGGTCGGTAGTAGGTTGTTTTTTTAATGATAAAAACCGTAACCTCAGATCTTGCAACCCTCAAGAATAAAAGTGGGAAGCCGGCCAAGGTACTTGTTACCGGAGCAACCGGATATATTGGCGGCCGCTTGATTCGCGAGCTCTTGGCCCACGATTACAAAGTTCGGGTGTTAGTCCGGGATCCTCGGCGCATTACTGATTACCCATGGCAGAAAAATGTCGAGGTTGTGGTGGGCGACGCCACCGACCCGACTGTGTTGGCTCAGGCACTAGAGGGCATCGACCTGGCATATTATTTACTTCACGCCCTAATGGTCGACAAAAACTTCGAACTTATGGAGCGCGAGCTAGCCGAGGTTTTTGGCAAGGTGGCCAAGGAAAAAAATGTCACCAGAATTATTTATCTGGGTGGCATGATTTCAAACGACTTCGAACTTTCGCCGCACATGTCCGCTAGGGAAGAAACTGGTGAAATCCTTCGAGGGTCTGGGGTTCCCACAATTGAGCTTCGAGCAGGGGTAGTTATCGGATCCGGATCTGCTTCGTTCGAAATGCTTCGGCACCTAACCGAGCGCTTGCCGTTTATGGTCACTCCAAAGTGGCTACTAAATAAAATCCAACCGATTGCTATCCGGGATGTTCTTAGATATTTGGTAGGTGCTGCAACCCTAGATAAAAAATTGAACAAAGACTTCGACATCGGTGGTCCGGATATTTTCACCTACCTAGAAATGATGCAGGTGTATGCCCAGGTGGCTGGATTGCGCAAGAGGATAATCATTCCGCTTCCAGTTCTAACCCCGAGGCTTGCATCGGGGTGGGTTGGGCTTGTCACCCCGGTGCCAGTAACCCTCGCTAAGCGCCTGGTGGCATCCCTAAAGCACGATGTGGTTGCAAGAGACAACAGCATTCGGGATTTAATCCCCGAGGCCGTGGGGGGCATGACTGACTTCAAGAGCGCTGTTGGCCTCGCGCTAACTCGAGTAAAAGACCTTGAGGTGGAAACCAGATGGAGTAACGCATCTTTTCCAGGCACTCCCTCAGAACCGCTTCCAACGGACCCGAGCTGGGCTGGCGGGTCGCTTTATGTTGATCATCGGGAATTTGTATCCACTGACTCGGTCGGTGAAGTTTGGGGTCGAGTCGAGGCAATCGGTGGGAAGAACGGATATTCAACTGCCACCTGGGCCTGGGAGCTACGCGGGCTTATGGATCTAGTGGTTGGCGGAGTTGGTCTTCGACGGGGCCGTCGTGACCCAAAAACTCTCATGGAGGGCGAGGCTCTTGACTTCTGGAGAGTTGAAAAGATTGAAAGACAGCACTTGCTTCGGCTTCGGGCCGAAATGAAGATGCCTGGACTTGCGTGGTTGGAATTTGAAGTCTCGGAACTAGGCGACGGCAAAACTTTGCTCGTTCAAAAGGCTTACTATCACCCGCACGGACTTGCTGGGCACGCTTACTGGTGGCTCGTTTCATTCATGCATGGCATCGTGTTCCCCTCCATGGCTAAGAAGCTAAGTGGCGGCAAAAGTAGAAAGCCCGTCACCAGCTAGGATTTGCTAGTGCCTAAAACCCGCCTAGCAGTCATTGCCCTGTTGGGCGTTGGTTTTGTATGGGGTGCTGCCTTTGTTCTGATGAAGGACGCCATTGAACAACAGCCATACATGGACTTTCTCGCAACTAGATTTTCGATTGCTGCGATCGCCATGATCGCAATGAGACCAAGACTTTCGCTGGCCATGAAACCGGGAGATCTGAAGTTCGGCTCGCTAATTGGGATTGTGCTGGCTTTTGGATTCATAACCCAGACTATTGGTCTAAGCCTCACAACTGCAGCCACCAGTGGTTTTCTCACGGGGTTGTATGTTGTATTCACGCCGATCATTGCCTGGGTTTTCACACGCAAGCGCTTCCCAGTCCGCGTAATTGTCGGAGTGCTGCTCGCAGTCGTGGGACTGGCCGTTTTCTCGGGCGCGGCTACCAACATCGAATTTCAACTTGGGCAAATCTGGCTAGTTGTTTGCGCAATATTCTTCGCCATTCATATTTTGCTTCTTGGCAAATTTGGTCATGGAAGAAACTCATACAGAATCGCAATGATTCAAATCAGCTTCGCAGCAATTGTCTGCTGGGGCTTTGCGCTTGTCGATGGCTACCAGCCGCCGCCGAACTGGGAAGTATGGTTCGCAGTTCTTTTCACAGCCCTACTTTCCACCGTGATCGCGTTTTGGGTTCAGACTTGGGCCCAGACTTTGATTGATCCTGCCCGAGTGGCATTGCTAATTACCAGCGAGGTCATTTTCACGGCGATATTGGCAGTTGGGCTTGGTCAAGAACCCCTTACAACTGCGATGGTCATCGGTGGATCGGTGATGCTGACCGCAATGCTTATTGTTGAGTGGCCCACGAAAACTGAGCCGGTAATCCCCCTAGAGGCCAAGCTCCACGAGTAGTTTTTCTAGCGGCTTATTGGCTGCCAGCTCTTTGTCTGAGCGTGACATCTTCAACGGGAGCCTCCTGCGAAGTAAATCTTCACGCGTGGTTATCATTTCTGCTATGACAATGTGACGAATTTCTTGCTCGGTGATGCCGAGGCCCTCTATCAACTCGGTTAGCTGACTTTCTCCAGCAATTTCAAACCCAGCTGCGCCGTGACGCCGCCAGATCCCATCGGCAATCCTTTCGAAGGATTTTTGGTCGGACCGAGATTCAACTAGTTGATAAAACTCTTCTTTTCGGACTTGAGAGCCCTCTCCGAACCAGTTTTTTAGCTTCTTTACCTTATGCCCAAGCCTTGAGAGCTCATGCACCATCTCTTGCCCCACATTCAGACAGTCCGTTAGCTTTCCGCCCAAGATAGTCACCACAGATAGCTCTTTATCAACCTCGACAACATGCTTACGACTCAATTGGTGCCAGTCCTGAACATCCCCCGAGTCTCCGGCGGCGACCACGAGTGGCCGAACCCCAGACCTTTCCGACACGACGTCCTTGGGAGTGATTGGTGTTTCAAGCTCCATCTGGGCGTTTATTTGCTTGATAACAAAATCTCGATCTTCTTTGGTTACGACGGTTTTTGAATCTTTAACGCGAGTGTCGGTGGTACCGACCATTGACCTGTCCCCCATTGGTAAGACATAAAACAATCTTTCTTGCTCGTCCCAAAAAGCAAGAGCTTGATAGGTATCGGTGAGCTTTCTATCAAGCACAAGATGTATACCCTTGGACATAACTAGCCCCGCCTTAGTAGGGGAGCCCAGGATCTCCGATACTTCTTTGGCAAATGGGCCAGTTGCATTGATCACGGTCGTAGCGCTCACGGTCGTCGCGCCCGAGCCGGATAGCTTTAGCGCCCAGAGTGTTCCATCATGAGTTGCAGAATCAAGGGTCGTGTAGGTTCGCACATCCGAGCCGTGCTTGATGGCGTGACGAATAAAGTCGAAAACAAATCTTGAGTCATTGTCCGGAAGCTGAGCGTCGTAGTACTTAATTGCAGTTCGACCGGAAATGAGATTTGGCTCCAGTCGCTTGGCTGCCACTGCCGAATAACTAGCCGGCGCTTTGGTGCCGAAGAATCCAATACCCCAGTAAAAAAGTGTCCCGAAGGTCCCCAACAGTCTCCCGAACGGCGCTGTTGGACCAAGTGAAGCAAGAAATCCAATCTGGCGAATTTGATTCGGGTAATTCCGCATGAGTCGATTTCTAGCCAAACAAAGCTTTATAACCAAACCAAACTCATAGGTCTGCAGATACTTGATACCTCCCCAAACTAGATTGCTAGATTCTTGGGAAGTGAAGTTGGCAATGTCGCCCTTGTCGACAACCAAAACCCTAAGGCCAGCCGCGCTGGCGGCTGCAGCGGCGACTGCTCCATTTATGCCTGCTCCAATAATCGCAACATCGTAATGATCGTTTTTGTTCGATTTCGTTTGCTTTTGTTTGCCCACACTAAAATCATAAAAAAATAGAGTCATTTATGAAAGCTCATTGGCTGAATGGAGGAACTTCATGTCGATTTTGGCGCTTGATGCCGGTACTACTGGAGTAACGGCCCTCGTGGTGAACAACGAGGGGCGGATAATTTCCCGCGGCTACCAAGAATTTAACCAGTACTTTCCGCAGTCTGGCTGGGTAGAGCACAACCCCGAAGAGATCTGGGCCGCAACACTTGCAGCCACAAAAATAGCTCTGTCTGAAACTGATCAGGTCATTCGATGCATCGGCATTACTAATCAGAGGGAAACGGCCGTAATTTGGGACCGAAAAGCCCTGACGTCTCCAACAAGGGCAATAGTTTGGCAAGACCGAAGAACCAGTATTTTCAAAGAGGAGCTAGACCAGCAAAACCAGGACGACTGGATCAGAGCCCGCACTGGCCTAAACATTGATCCGTACTTCACGGCGAGCAAGTTTTTGTGGTGGCAGCGAAACCTACCAGAGGTTTGGTCTGGTGTTCAAGGTGGTCAATTCGCTCTTGGAACTATCGATAGCTACCTAATTGCAAGACTAACCGGTGGAAAATCGCATGTGACTGACGCAAGCAACGCCTCCAGGACCCAGCTAATGGCCCTAGAGACCTGCGAATGGGATCCGGAGCTGCTCGCAGTTTTTGATGTACCGGAAAAAGCCCTGCCAGCAATCACGCCCAGTTGGGGGAGCCTCGCCGAATCAGACCCGGAGCACTTTCTCGGCCTTGGCGTTCCAATCACTGGCAACGCGGGTGATCAACAAGCCGCACTTTTTGGTCAGTTAGCCTTCAAGGAAGGTGATTCAAAGGCGACCTACGGAACTGGTGCTTTTGTTCTTACCAACACCGGCGAAAAAATTGTGAAAAGTACTCGCGGATTGCTCGGAACTGTCGCGTGGCAGGATGACAGCGGAAAAGCCACCTACGCAATTGAGGGCCCCGTGTTCGCGGCGGGCGCGGCAGTGCAATGGCTAAGAGACGGTCTTGGCATTATCGATAAATCGCCAGATATCGAAAACCTCGCGAACCAAGTTTCATCATCCGATGGGGTGATTCTTATGCCTGCACTCACGGGCCTGGGCGCTCCTTTCTGGCAGCCGGACATCCGTGGTTCGCTCTTTGGGCTAACGCGCGCGACCACTGATGCGCATGTTGCGTTTGCGACCCTTGAGGCTATTGCCATTCAGGTCAAGGCAGTGCTGGATGCGATGGAAATGGACATCGGAATAAAGATCTCTGCCTTAAAGGTGGATGGCGGTGCCGCTGCCAACAATCTGCTCATGCAGCTCCAGTCGGATTTCACTAACAAAGATGTGCTGCGCGCCAGCAACTTGGAGTCCACCGGTCTTGGAGCTGCCTTGATGGCCGGACTAGGGGCGGGAATTTGGAGAAGCCAATCAGAAATTGCAAACTTGAATCCGACTCAAGAAACTTTCAGCCCAAGGACAAATCGTCAAGCCGAATATTCAAGCTGGCTTAGAGCCCTAGGTGCGACCGAATGGTTCCACAAAAACTAAGCTTTAGGAATGTATAAACCAGAGTCGAAGTTGGCCGCGCAGGCACTAAGTGCTGGGTACTCCGCTGACCAGGTGATCCGAAACCTTGACCTAGAAATTAGTAAGGGTTCTGTCACGGCAATTATCGGACCGAATGGTGCCGGAAAGACTTCGCTACTGAAGGCTTTGGCTCGAAAAATCCCAGCCGCAAGCGGGGCTGTGCTGCTGGACGGCATCTCAATCACTGCACTCACAAAGGCTGAGATAAACCAAAGCATTGGGTTTCTTGCCGCAATCCCGGCGGCTAGGAATCAGGAATCTGTTTTTGATTTGGTAGCAAGATCGGCAACTGCAGCCCGCCAAATCTCACGAGTGTCTCCAAGGCTCAAAGAAGAAATCGAAACTCTTCTGGAGCGAACCTCACTTAGTGGAGTCAGAGACAAAAAAGTAGGAGAGCTCTCATCGGGTTACCGACAATGTGCCGTGATAGCTGCAGCGCTGGTGAAAAACCCTGCAGTGCTGCTACTGGATGAACCCACTAACTCCCTTGACTACAGTCACCAGCTTCAGGTTATGAATCTTTTGTCTTCTTTGAAGCGCGAACGCGGGATGACAGTCGTTGCTGTGATTCACGACCTAAACCTTGCGGCCCGATTTGCAGATCACATCGTTATCCTCAAGGACGGCTCGATAGTTGCGCAGGGCACCCCACACGAGGTCATAACCCCAAACAACTTGGCTGATGCATTTAGGATTTTGGCTCGCGTGATCGATGATCCGGTCGGCAAGACGCCACTAGTGATACCAATTCGCCAGCTTGCTTAGAAAGTTTTGATCAAAGTCGCTTATTTTCAGAGCAAGCGCCATAATTAGGAACGTAGTTCATTAGGTGAAGGCGCAGTTACTAGCAGTGACGCCACAGAGGCTTGCGCCTACCGGTGAATGAGGGCAAGGACTGGGCCCGAATCTTCGAATCGGTCATGTTTGGTTGTGAAAATCCGTGCGTATCTTGCTCATAGGGGCAGGTGGTGTTGGCGATGCAATCGTCAAGATCTCTGCCGATCGTAATTTCTTTGAAAAACTAATCGTCTCTGACTACGACATTCAACGTGCTGAAAATAGCGTTGCTTGGGTAAAAGAGCACTCACCGGAAGCTGCAGACAAGTTCCAAACTGCACAGATTGATGCCAGTGACGCAGACCAGGTGGCCGCATTGGCCAAGGAAGTCGGCGCAACTCACATCATGAACGCGGTCGAGCCCAAGTTTGTCCAGAGCATCTTTGACGGAGCTCTAAAGGCAGGCGTGAACTACATGGACATGGCGATGAGCTTGAGCCACGTTCACAAGACAGACCCGTTCAACACCCCAGCCGAAAAACTAGGTGATTGGCAATACGACAAGCACGCTGAGTTTGAAAAAGCCGGCCTACTGGCTCTAATCGGAACCGGAGCAGAGCCAGGTATTTCTAACATTTTCGCGCGCTACGCAGCGGATCACCTCTTCAGTGAAGTTGATGAAATTTGCATCTTGGATGGTGGCAACTTAGTTGTGAAGAATGAGCAGGGTGAAGAGATTTTCGCCCCATCGTTCTCGATCTGGACCGTCATCGAAGAGTGCTTGAACCCTCCACTGATCTGGGAGAAAGATCGCGGCTGGTTCACAACCGAACCATTTAGCGAGCCAGCAATGTTCGAGTTCCCAGGAGGCATCGGACCAATCGAGTGCGTAAACGTTGAGCACGAAGAAGTAAACATGTTGCCCCGCACCATGGATGCTCAAAAGGTTCGCTTCAAGTACGGCCTTGGCACTGAGTTCATCGGCGTCTTGCAGACCCTGCACGCTCTTGGTCTCGACAAGACTGAGCCGGTTTCGGTCAGATCCAAATCCGGTCGAGTCGAAGTTGCCCCAAGAGATCTAGTGGCTGCAGTACTTCCCGACCCAGCTTCCCTGGTTGATTCGATGACCGGTATGACCTGTGCAGGAACCTTGGTTACAGGTAAGGGCCTCGATGGTAAGCCAAGAGCTACCTACCTCTACCACGTGGCAGACACCAGCTGGACTGGCAAAAACTACAACGCTCAAGCCGTGGTCTGGCAGACCGCCTTGGTTCCGGTAGTTGCTCTAGAGCTACTTTCGCGAGGTGACTGGAAGGCCACTGGAGTTCGTGGACCCGAAGAATTCGACGCCAAGTTGTTCTTGGACCTAATGTCCACTGAATACCAGCAGCCTTGGGGCTCTCAGGACCGCAACCCTGAAAACCCGAGTGTAATTGACGCCAACTGGGCGTAACGTGCCTTGATGTTGGGGTTATGACTCAAAATTTAGTAACTAAGCAACTTTGTTAATTGGGAACACTCTCAGCTAACTTCAAGTTATAAAACCTAGGGTTATAACTACCAACTTTCAGGGAGATTAGAGATGCGCATTTCAAAGCGATGGATACCATCCGTAGCGGTTCCAGCTGTAATTGCACTGGGTGCTGTCGCGGTTCCGCTTCAGGCCAACGCTGTTGACCTTCCGGACCTAAGCGCATCCGAAGTTATGGTGCTGATGCAAAAGAGCGAGGTCCTGGAGTTTTCCGGAACAATCGTGAAGGTCAGCGACATGGGTATTCCTTCCTTGGAGTTCAGCTCCATGGTGAGTGAGGACATGGCGGATGAGATGGCAGAGAAGATGCCAGCTGAATTCGCCGATTTTGTGCCAGCGGTTATTGAATCAAATGCTTTGACCCAGGCAATGGAGCTAGTCTCCGGCACTCACAATGTGAGAGTTTATGTTTCTGGCCAAGACAAGATGCGGGCCCAGATTTTAGATCCAATGTCTCAGCGAGACTTGATTGTCAACGGCGATGAGTTCTGGATTTATGACGCCAAAACCGCCACCGCATCAACTGGAACCATAGACATGGAAATCGATCCTGCGAAGCAGGCAACTGCCGAAAAGGAAGTTCTTGACTACGCAGAATCAATCGCGCTAGACCTAAGTAGCCCGGAGGCAATTGCGAACTACCTAGTCGACATGATTGATGAAACCAGCACGGTTGAAGTCGGTAAGGACCACAGCGTCGCGGGACGTTCGGCCTACCAGCTATTGATTAGCCCAGACGCAGACGCTTCATTGGTTGAGCGCGCTGAGATTTCGGTTGACTCTGAGACCGGACTTCCATTGCGGGTTGAAATTTACTCCACTCAGCAGTCGGAAGCTGCATTTTCCGTAGGCTTTGAGTCAATTAGCTTCGGCCCAATTGATGCTTCACTATTTGAATTCGCTCCACCGGCTGGCACAGTGGTAACAACTTTGGACTCAAGCGATCTAGAGGGCTACGCCGATAAGGACAGTAGCAACCTAGAAGCCGAGCTTGAGGCAACATTTAAAGATGCAGCGAAGCCTCAAGTTATTGGTGAGGACTGGCGAAGCGTTGTTTACCTGCCAGCTCTTCCAGCGGATGTCCCAGCAGAGCTAATGGCTACTGAGCTATTTGCAGACATGTTAACCGAGGTTCCAGGCGGCAAAGTATTCTCAAGTGCGCTTGTGAATGTCCTTCTGACTGACTCCGGCGAGGTCTACATGGGTGCCGTCACTATTGAGTACTTGCTCAGCGTCTCGAAATAGAGGATATGCCCCAGAGTGTTGAGCTGGCAATAGAAACCAGCTCTCTTACTAAGCAGTTCGGCTCCCAAAAAGCAGTAGCAAGCATCGACCTAAGCGTCCCAAAGGGATCGGTGTTTGGCTTTTTGGGTCCCAACGGCTCAGGCAAGACAACAACAATCCGCATGATTCTGGGTCTGGCCGCTGCATCCAAAGGTGAAATAGAACTTCTCGGTCACCCGATTCCAAAAGAACTAGAGCACGCCCTGCCGAAGGTTGGCGCCCTGGTTGAAGGCCCGGCCTTCTATCCCTACATGTCAGGACGCAACAACCTAATAAGAATTGATTCGGCCGACCGTAATTCAACTGCATCCACGCGGAAGCAGCGAGTCGATGCTGCCTTGGAGCGGGTTGGTCTCACCAACGCCGCTAAGAAAAAAGTTCATGCTTACTCACTAGGCATGAAGCAGCGCCTGGGCCTGGCCAACGCACTTTTAAAACCAAGAGAGATTCTGATTCTTGATGAACCAACAAATGGCCTAGACCCACAAGGAACCAGAGAGGTTAGAAACCTTATTCGCTCTCTGGCCGCCGAGGGCATCACGATATTTGTCTCGAGCCATCTATTGAGTGAGATCGAACAACTTTGCAGTCATTTGGCTGTTATGACTGCCGGCAAGATTGTCGCGCAGGGCAGTTTGGCGGAACTGAGAAATGAGTCCCAAACCAGACTGGTCCTGAAGGCCGATCGTATTGACGAGCTGGTTGATTTTCTAAAAACTCAAGGACTGACAAAACTCTCCCTGAAGCCGGATCGAGTGGTGGCTCCAGTTCCAAGTGACTTTGATGTTGCAAGCTTGAACCAACTGCTGGTCAAGAAGAAATTTATGGTCAGCGAGATCCGCCTAGAGCAACCAAGTTTGGAAGAATACTTTGTCAACCTAACCGGAGAGGGGTTTGAAGTTGTTCGCTAAATCCCTAAGTCTTTCTTTGATGCGCTCAGAGCTAAGAGTCATGTTCACCCGACGCCGCACTTGGGCGATGCTTGCGGCAATTGCTTTAATACCAATCTTGTTGGCCGTGGCGGTTGCGCTAACAACTGAGCAGCTTGCTCCAGGCGAAGGCCCCCCTTTTCTTGATCGAGTGACCCAAAACGGTCTCTTCACTGGCTTCACCGCGACCCTATTGGCACTCCCGTTATTTTTACCACTCACCATGGCCGTTGTTGCCGGAGACACTATTGCCGGAGAGGCGAGCCTGGGCACACTCAGATACCTGCTGATTGCTCCGGTGGGTCGGCTAAGGCTCCTCGTAGTCAAGTACCTAGGAACAATCGTCTTCGCACTTGCCGGCACCTTTACGCTGATGCTCGCCGGAGGCATTATCGGGGCGATTCTGTTCCCAATTGGCCCGGTCACCTTGTTGTCAGGCGATCAAATTTCCCTGGCGGAATCAATCGGTCGCATGGCGCTTGTCGCAATATACACCGCGATCTCAATGAGCGGGCTACTGGCAATTGGATTATTTGTTTCAACTCTGACCACGGTCCCAGTCGGCGCAATGGCTGCAACAGTTGTGTTAGCGGGCGTAAGCCAAATTCTTGATAACTTGCCACAGCTTTCTTGGCTCCACGAATGGCTCTTTACTCACTATTGGCTGAGCTTCGCGGATCTGCTAAGACAGCCGATTGAGCTTGGTTCACTTGCTAGTAATTCCCTATTGCAACTTGGATACATCGCTGTCTTTGGAGCTTTGGCCTATTCAAGGTTCACGACTAAAGACATCTTGAGCTAATCGGCTGTTACACTTGCAAGCTGCAGGGGCCTCTAGCTCAGTTGGTTAGAGCAACGGACTTTTAATCCGTGGGTCGTCGGTTCGAATCCGACGGGGCCTACCAGACTTGGTGAATTCTCAGTGCCTTATGCCCGACATGGGCACTAAGAGGCTAATAGCGGCTCTATTCGGAGCGCTTTTTGCTTTCTGATTTGGACTGCTTTTCCAGTCTTTTTTCCTTCAAGTTTTTCGCAGGGGCCTTCTTGGTGTTTTTCTGGGGCTTTTGCGCTTTTTGTGCCATTGTCATTCTCCCTTAATTACTTGAGCTTCTATTCACGGGGGTTATCGGCTTATCGATAACAACCCTCCCGAACAAACTTAGCTTTGAAAACTCAAATTAGTCTCTCAGCCAGCCGATTCTCACTAAGTCCTTGAGGACTTGTGCAGGCGGCTGCGTGAAGTCGCCGCCGGTGCAACCATGAGCTGACCTTCCTAGGTGCCCTCTCCAACCACCTGAAGGTTGCTGGCGCCCTGGACTCGCCAGCCATCCATTGTTTCAATCATTAGATACCTGAGGCCATAAACGTCATTTCCTGCTTGCAGAAACCGAACATCAATTAGCGCTAGTCCGGAGCCTAAATCAACCATACAGTCACTAAAAATAAGCTCCGAAGACTTGATTAGCGGCCCATAACTCCCAGCAATAATTTCCACGAAGCCCTCTAGTGTCACGCTCGACCGAAATGATGGTGAGGCAAACGAGTACGCAAGCTCAAAGTCGTCACTTGCAAAGGCCGAGGTCTGAGTGTTGACAGTGGACTCGATGCCTTCCTGGAGGCTGGCATCGCACTCAATGGGACCGCCCTCAATCATGGGAGCTTCGCTCTGAGTTGGTTCGGGTTGGGCTTCTGCCGTGGGTGTTTCAGGCTCCGAAACGATTGCTGCTTGGGGTTGAACGCAGCCGACGAGCAGCAAAAGGACGGGAATCGCGTATGCCAGGTGCCGAACAATCTTCATCTGGGGGTCAACTTTGGCGCTTAGAACGGAATTCCCTGCTCTTCAAAAGCCATTAGATAGCTAACGAACGGGGTGGTCCGTCGGCTCGAATCCAACGCCGCCTATTTAGCTCCGACCAGGTACCACCAGCTCCGTTATATTGCAGACCGGCAACGCAATCCACCCTTCGATACGAGCCTGAGGCATCTGGCTTTGAGTCGGAGGCTCGGATAGGCCCAGAAACGCCGCTCTACTTGCAAGGGCGGCTATCACTGCATCAAACGCGTCGCATGATTCAAGCATTAGGTCTTCAAACAAAGAAGCGTCTAGCCAATTGGCCTGCTCAAGAATTTGGCCCAGTAGTCTCTTACGTTCGTCAATGGACTTTCGATAACCGGAGGTGTCAAAACCCCAAAGTCTCAAAGTCGCTCCGGGGTAAACCTCGATCACTACACCGGCACCAGATCTGTCAATCTGTATTCCAGTTTTTTCAAGTCTGCCTAAAAGACCCGCACACCTCATCGCAGTGAGCCCCAGTCGGTCGGTAGAAACACTCAGTGGCCATCTGCCTGTTCTAGCGCGAACCGCTCTGTCGGTCTCTCGGTAAGAAAGGCGTCGACGCCAATCCATGCCGCCCTCTACCTGGTGGCTTTTAGCGTTTGGGTCATTATGGTTCGAGACGAAATCTACGAATTCCATTGGCCACCCCAGTGCGCAGTCGATGCCAATTTTCTCGGCATTAGAAATGCCCTGAACTATGACTCTGTCATCAACACCGACCTGAAGGTCTAGTAGCTTGCCAGAGCCTTCGCTCCATTCAATGAGAGCCAAGGCGGTGCCCTTTGGTTCTGCGGCTAGGTCGATTCCTGCGGTTATCACAGTAAAAGACTAAGGCCAGCTTTCAATCAATTAGAACTAGCTTGTGGCAAGCTGCGCGTCAGCCTTTTTTTGGTGCAACCACTGCAACCAAATAGCAGCTGACAACCACAGCACCTGCATGACTGCTATGACACGCTCCGATAAGCCAACAATCGGTTGCCCCGGTTCCAGCCACGTAAGCAGGAACCACAAAGTGGTGATCCCCATAATTAGAGTCGCTGGAATCGCACCAACCGGTCTAATGCTCCAGTGGTATCGCTTGTCAAAGCGCATTGCCAAAAGTGGCCACGCCGAAAATAAAACAAAGGCAAAAGTTGCAAACAACACGTGCAAATAAGAGGAGCTGTCTTGGGAAGGGGTTGAGAAGAATGTGTAACCGAAGCCGGCAAGCCCAGCTGCGGCAAGAGCGAGCCGTCCGGGCAAAGAAAAAGCTTTAGCATGCCACGCACCGACGAGCGTCAGCATCGAACCAAACAGAAAGAAACTCGACTGAATAATCTGCACGGGAGAATCGTCTGCCGCAAGGTCGCTTATTGTTTTGGCAATTGGGTCGTAGCCAGGAACCAGTGAACCTGAAATGGTCCAGCCAAGAACGTTTTGAATTGGACCAAGTGTTGCTGCCACCAAAGCCCAAATGCCGATTCGCCTCAATGTGTGACTCCTTTACTTGACCGTGCTTGCTAGTCTGTCGGCTTTAGCGCTGTTCCACCTAATGAAAAGGCCAAGCCAATCGAGTCTCCAGGTCTAACCAAAAGATCTGTCACTGCCTCCGGAGCAAATACCCAGTCGGTAGTTCCTGATGCTCGGAGATAAAAACCCCAGTAGGCAAATGCTGCCGGTAGCTCCTGGCAAGTTTCCACGTATGGCTCGCCACCTGAAATCACAATCTGCTGGTTCTTACCTGGAACACCGTTCACGCGACAAAGAACCATATCGCCATAAGCCTTAGTGCCCTCGGTGGAGACACCTGCAGCGGACAATACTTCTTTAGCGGTGGCCGCATCGCCACTGATTAAGACGCAGCTAGAAACATCTTGGCCAAGGCCAGCAAAATTCACCGTCACCCGAGCGCCATCGCAACTGCCGTCTGCCGCAAATTCCGATGCCGATGCCGCTGCACAGCCAGTCAAGGCAAGTGCTGCTATCACCATCAGCGAAACTGATTTGTACATGAAATCCCCTTCAGGATTTTTTAGAAACGGTGCTACGACGCCCAAGTTTAGGCCCCTGTGAGAAATTCATCTGGTTCATCGAAATACCGCGAGCCGCATTGGTGTTAGCTTTCCCTATGGAACTTTCAGGAAAAACTATATTGGTGACCGGTGCCTCAGGTGCACTTGGTTCAGAACTCACAAACGTGCTTTCATCAAAGGGCGCAAAAGTGCTTGGCACTGCCACTAACAACGAGTCTGCGGGCGCTATCCCTGCCAAGGCTGAAGTTAGATTGCTGCTTGATTATCAAGAGCCAGACTCAATTCAAACTTTGACCGATTACCTGGTTGCTGCCAGCCAAGTTGACGGAATCATCAATGCCAGTGGTGTGGTTGCGTTTGGTCCAGTCAGTGAATTGACAGTCGAGACCAGCAAGCGACTAACGGCTGTGAACTCCCAAGGGCCTATTCAGCTAATCTCTCAGCTGTTTGGAAAACTCAAAGAATCCTCGGAGGCTGGCAACGAACCTTTCGTACTGAACATCACCGGAGTGGTCGCAGAAACCCCGATGATGGGCATGGCGGCTTACTGCGGCTCAAAGACCGCCGTTCATGGATTCTTAACCGCACTCGGTAAAGAATGGCGTCGCGAAGGAATCCGAGTAATTTCTGCAAGGCCCGGTCACACCGAAACCGGTTTGGCATCAAGAGCGATTGCTGGACAGGCTCCGAACTTTCCAGCTGGAATGACCACTGAACACGTGGTTGCAAGGTTGATTGCCGCCCTAGAAGCCGACGAGAAAGATCTGGCCTCTAGCGACTTCTAATTTCATAGCTGTAGCTTTTGGATTCTCTGGGCAGGATTGTCAAGATCGGCCCAATTTTTGAAGCAAGCCGCGTCTTAATGCAAGGTGATTTCGAGATTTCCATCCCAGAACTAGACCTGGCAGCTCAAACTGCCCTAAAAACTGGCGCAATCGCCTCCAGAATGACCGGTGGCGGCTTTGGAGGCGCTGCGATTGCAGCCATCAATAAAGACCTGTTACCCAGCCTAGAAAGGGCTGTCAAGGCTGCCTTCACCGGTGCTGGGTTTGGCCTACCAAACGTATTTACGGTCTCCGCGAGCGCCGGAGCAACCAGAGAAAGCTAATTTGCTTCGTAGACGGGATTTACTTCGATTCCCCGATCGACCATGTCATCGATCGCATTTTCAGTGGAGTCTTGAGAAACCCCAGCGGTGAGGCCGGTAATGACCCTGACTGCTAGCCCAAATTTCTTTGCATCCATCGAGGACGCGAGCACGCAGTAGTCGGTAGCTATCCCCACAACATCGACCTGAGTAATCTGAAGGTCATTGACCAGATCAGGGAAGCTGGTGCCGGCATCATCGATGCCCTCGAAGATTGAGTAACCGTTTGCTCCTTGGCCTTTTTTTATGTGGATGTCGATAAGGCTGGTGTCTAGGTTCGCGTGGTACTGACTTCCCAGTTCATCTTCAACACAGTGCTCCGGCCAGCTGGTTTTGAAATCAGGAGATTCGTCTTTTGCCGCAAAGTGGCCACCGTTTTCATTGTTGGCTTTGTGCCAATCTCTTGAGGCAATTACATAGTCGTAAGCACCTTTATTGCTTTCTAGGTGTTCGGTAATTCTCTTGGCGGTTATTGCCCCGCCGGCACAGGCCAAGACACCGCCCTCACAAAAATCGACTTGAACGTCGATTACCAATAATGCTTTAGCCATCTTGCTTTCTTGTCACCTTTTTCTCTGTTCGGAGGACATCTGTCACCAGCTATCTATTTACTAGCGTTGAGCCACAATCATAAAAGCCCATGACCAAATCGTCCATGGCCTCACGGTTGCTGGCGGTCACATCACCCAAGTTGTAGACAGTGAAGATAAGCCTCGACTTATCCGGGGTGTCCAGGAAGCCAGCGAGCGTATACCCCGTTCTGATCCAACCGGTCTTTGCCGTGATTGATCCGACCGCATCTTCAAATCGGTAGCTTAATGATCCAGGTGTTCCGGACACTGGCATTCCGTCGAGAATTATCTCAAAGTCTCCGTAGCCGGCATCAATGAGCTTTAGAAGATTATTTACTTGTTCGGGAGAGGCTTGGTTGTACTTGGACAACCCTGATCCGTCCTCAATTATTAAGCCTTGAAGATTCAGCTCGGTGCCCCTGAGGGCTCGCTTGTAGCTTTCAGTCAAAGAATCAAAAGTTCCATCTAGACCGACATCAAGAGAAACCAATCTTGCAAGTGCCTCCGCCAAGGTGTTGTCGCTAACAATTAGCATGTAGTCGATCCACTCGCTGATTGGCCTAGATTTTACGGCCGCAATTTGTATTGAATCTGCTGGTGCCAGCCCCTTGGTAATCACTGCATCTGTCGCAGCTACGCCAAGGGCTTCTTGAAACCAAGTTCCGGCCCTAATGACCGGGTCCATTGAGCGCTGAGACTCCTTGGCGGCTGGGTTCGCTCTATCGCCGTCCACCTGAAGAGCGGAAACCGGCGACATGTAGCCATTGGTGATGCCGCGAGAATCCCAAACGCTTTGGTATTCACCCTTCGCTCCCCCATACAAAGAGGCGTCAAGCACTATTTCCGTTATTGGCTCCTGACCCAAAACCTTCAATATCTGGGCGGCAAGATCGACAAGCTTTGGAGCTTTTTTATAAACCGAATTTTGGTTGATTCCTGTCCTAGAAAGAGTCGGGTCGCCAGCTCCAACCAGGTAAATTTTTCCAGGCTCCGAGATGTCCTGATAGACCCTGGTCGTAACTTGATAGTCCGGGCCTAGAGTTTCGAGGGCGGCAGCCGCTGTAAAAAGTTTCATAACCGATGCGGGCCTAGCAGCAGAACCGCTTCCGCGGTCGAATAACACCTCACCGGTTGAAGCATCAATCACCTGAGCCTGTAGCAACAAAATTTCAGCGGCATCCTCCAGTTCCGACACCGAGCACTGGATGATTTCAGGAACAGTGGGTTCTGGCTCGCTTTCAACTGGCATAGCAGAAACCGTCGCCTCTGGCGCGTTAGTTTGGCTGGCTATCCGCTCAGATTCCTCATTGGGCTGGCTAAGCGGACCCAAAAACATAAGACCCAGCGCCAGGGAACCTGCAACTAGGCCCGAACCGATCCCGATTAGTGCTTGCTTCATCTCAACCGCCTAAGCTTTACCCATGAAGTTTAGATTGTTCGCAGCCTCCATGTTGGCCCTAGCAACCACTCTCACCTTGACAGCTCTTCCGGCAAACGCTCACGAGCAGCTTGTGGATCAAGAGCCCAAGCCCGGACAGATTCTGGAAGCCGGTATAGCTGAAGTAAAGCTGTCCTTCAGCGATGATCTGATATCTCTAGATAACTCAGCAGGCTCCGAAATTGTGATTCTTGATTCGAATCAGAATCCAGTAAATAACGGCTGCGCAGTAATAGATGCCCGCACCGCGATTGCCCGGGCCGATATTGACACCCCTGGCACCTACGAAGTTGGCTGGCGAGTAGTCTCCGGGGACGGGCATCCAATTTCGGGAAGTTTCAGCTTCGTAGTTGAAAATAATTCCGGCTACATCGCTGACCCGGACTATCTATTTACGGAGTGCGCCAACCCCTACGATCCAGAATTGCTAGCGGTTGAGACTAAGACGCCTGGGTATTTGTATTGGTTGCTCTGGGCATCAATACCTCTGGCCGCAGTCGGACTATTTTTGTTGCTGAGGTCTAAAAACAAAGGTTCTGGCAATAACCGCAAAGACCCAGAAAAGAAGACCAAAAACTAGTACTTCAATTGGCATATCAAAGCGATTACCCATCGGTGCAAAGGCCAAGGAGTAGGCAACATCAAGAGCCTGCGCATACATGAACGCAGCAACGCCGGCAACCACCATTAGCTTTACCGGCACGACGCTGCCGGAGATTCTAGAACCACTCCAAATAGTCAGCCCGGAAAGCCCAAGCGCCAGTGCGGCCCCTACGAAAATTAGTGGGTAAGTAGTCTGGTAAAAAAAGTTACTGACCAGCATGGCAAGCAACAAGGACAGCCAAAAAAGTGAGCTTTTGAGAGCTTTTGACGAATTCAAGCGCTGCCTAAATAACCCGGCAGAACTTGTTCAACGGCTCCACCTGGCCGGCAACAACTATTTGATCGCCTGACTCAAGAACTGTTTCGGGGAATGCTGGAGCATATTTACCATCGCCCTTTGTCACCGCAACCACTGTCACTTCGTAGTTAGTTCTGATTTTGAGCTCCGCCAAGTTTTTGTTGTGAAATGACTCCGGAACCTTCGACTTGATCATCACAAAATCATTGTCGATGGGGACATAGTCAAGGGACTCTCCAGAAACCATGTGTGCGACGCGCTTGCCCATCTCATACTCTGGGAAGACAACGTGGTGAGCACCCAGTTGTTCCAAGATGCGACCGTGAGATTTTGAGTTAGCTTTCGCCCAGACGTTTGGAACACCGAGCTGCAACAGCAACGAGGTGGTCAAAATGCTGGCCTCGATATCTGCGCCGATTGCCACGACGGCAGCGTCAAACTCCTGAATGCCAAGCTCGGACAATACGGCTTCATCGGTGCAGTCGGCCTTGACGGTGTGAGTAAGTTCTTGCGCCATTTGTTGAACCAGCTTCTCGTCGGTATCAACACCTAGAACTTCGTGTCCGGTTCGGACTAGCTCTCTTGCTAACGAAGACCCGAACCGACCCAGGCCGATAACGATGACGTTTGTGTGCAGAATACGTCGCTTTGCTTTCTCTTTAGCCAATTAGGGGCCTTTCCTTTGGTAATTCATAGTGCCTCTTTGTGATTCGAAGAGCAAGTGCTGACGCAACAACAACCGGTCCCAACCGACCAATAAACATCAAAAATGCTAACCAGAACTGGTGGAAGGCCGGTAACTCAGCGGTGATACCGGTTGAAAGTCCCACCGTCGCGGCAGCGGACACCACATCGAAAAGTATCTCGTCGAGTGAGAAGTCAGTCGTCGCGGCAAAGAGTAAGGTCGTGCCCAAAATCGCCGTCGTGCTCAGTGCCACCAAAGTAAGAGCTTGACGCTGAATCGAGCGGGGCAACCGGCGGTTTCCAACGTTCACCGCAGTCTCACCGCGAATTTCGGTGTAAACAATAAAGATCAAAACGGCAATCGTGGTCACCTTGAGGCCTCCGGCGGTAGATGCTGAACCACCGCCGATAACCATCAATAGGTCAATACCCAGCCAGGTGGCTGGGTCCATCATAGAAATGTCAATCGAGTTGAAGCCCCCCGAGCGCGGCATGACGGCCGAAAACAAGGTGTTGACCACTTTGTCCCAGGTGTTCAAGCCTCCCAAGGTTCCAGGGTTATTCCACTCAAGTAGCCCGATGAAAAGTGCCCCTAGGCCGATCAAGCAAATGGTCATCCAGAGAGTAAGCCTGGTGTGGAGGCTAAAGCGCTTTGCCTTTCCGCCCGGCTGCAATCGCAAGCGCCATAGCCGCTCATGAAGCTCAATTAGAACCGGGAACCCAAGTCCTCCAACAATCACAGCCAACATCACCGGTGCGATGAAGAACATGTCCTGACTAAAGCCCATCATGCTGTCGGTGTATAGCGAAAAACCGCCATTATTGAAAGCTGAAATCGCGTGAAAAGTACCGTGCCAAATTGAACGAAGGACTTCCTCGCCGTAGCTGAAGTGCAATCGAATGCTTAGGTAAGTAGCTAGGACTAGCTCAAAACCAAAGTAAACCAGCAGAATTCGGCCGAGCAATTTAGAAACGTTGTCTGCACCAACAATCTTGGCCTCGGACAAGGTGTTCATTCGATCTCTAAGGCTGATACGACCAGAAATTAGCAAACCAAGCAAAGTCGCAAAGGCAACGATTCCAAGACCACCGAGTTGAATCAAAATCAAAATCACGAATTGGCCAAAACCAGACCAGTGGATTGCGGTGTCTACAACGGTCAAGCCGGTAATACTAACGGCCGAAACGGCAGTGAAAAATGCGGTGACCAGTGTTGTGCTATTGCCGGCGGATGTTGATATGGGCAGCAAAAGCAACAGGGTGCCAACAATTGCTGCCGCACCGAACGCAATAACTACGATCTGTGTTGGGTGCATGGATCGCTTGCGACCTAATTGGTTCACGCTTTTAGCCTACGCCTCCTGTAGTAAAACCAATACAACCCCAAAACATTACACCGCATTAGGCTTAACCGATGTGCGCAAGCAAACAAGTTCTTATCTTCGACGGAGACTGCGCTTTCTGCAGCTCAAGTGCCAGGCTGCTTCGCAAGATGACCCGACACAAAATTCCGATTGAGCCCTACCAAAAATTAGATCTTGAATCGTTGGGGCTAACCACTGAGCTCACCTCAAAGGCGGTCTACTTTGTTTCTGGCAGCACGAGATTCGTTGCGGCGGCAGCTATTGCCCAGGCACTAATCCAATCCAAAACCATTTGGGCTCTAGCTGGCTGGTTCCTAAAGCTCCCGGTTATAAGAAACATAGCGAAGCCCATTTATTACTTAGTTGCGGCTAATCGGCATCGACTCCCAGGAGGTACCCCAGAGTGCCAGCTGCCGCAGAGCTAACAAGCAAAACTTCAAGTCTCAAACCTAGCTAGAGTGAAGAATCATATGGATATCTAATCCGGCGAGGATCAATTGACAACAATCACACTGCGCACCCCCTACCTCTTATTCATTGGCAGCGAAACTGAGCCAATCTACGCCAAAACCGCTGCAGGGCTTGCAAAGTGGCGGCCGGAAAGCTGCATGGGCCAACTGAGCCTTCCGGGCGGCACAATTGATTTAGGTCTTGCCAAGCACAGCGTGGCAAGTGCCGCCGAAGCCGGGGCTAAATCACTGGTAATTGGAACATCGGCTGTGGGCGGTGCGATTCCGGAGGCTTGGATGCCAACCTTGGTTGCCGCCTTGCAGGCAGGCATGGATATCGTCGCAGGAGTTCACACAAAGTTGAATGATATTCCAGCGCTGGTTTCGGTAGCTAACGAGTCCGGGGCAAAGCTGGTTGATATTCGGGTGCCACCAAAGGACATCCCTGTTGGAACCGGTAAAAAACGAGCTGGAAAAAGACTTTTGACAGTGGGAACCGATTGTGCACTAGGCAAGAAATACACTGCTTTAGCAATCGCTAACAGACTGCAAGAACGAGGCATGGATGCCGACTTCCGTGCCTCAGGCCAAACCGGCATCATGATTGCCGGAAGCGGTATCCCGATTGATGCCGTTGTTGCCGACTTTCTTTCGGGTGCGGCAGAAATGATTTCTCCGGACAACCACCCGGATCACTGGGACATAATCGAGGGTCAGGGAAGCTTGTTTCACCCAGGCTACTCATCCGTAAGCACCGGTCTACTGGTGGGCTCCCAGCCAGATGCCTTTGTGGTTTGTACCGAAGCACTTCGCACCCATATCAAAGGCTGGCCCGATTTTGAATTGCCGAGCATCCCAGCGGTCATCGATCGGACCATTGAGATTGCAAAAAGCGTGAACCCCGGAATTAGATGCGTTGGAATAAGCGTTAACACAAGCGCAATCCCAGATCATGAGCGAGCCGCCTACCTTGCAAACTTGAGCGCCCTCTACGGCCTTCCCACCATGGACCCATTGGTAACTGGACTCGACGATGTAATTGATAATCTTCTGGGCCAAAAATGAGGATGACGATTGAGCGCAAGGATTTCCCGCTGCACTCACCCTTTGTTATCACCGGCTACACCTTTCTGGAGCTAAATGCGGTTTGGGTCACTCTTGAAAAAGACGGCTTTACCGGCAGGGGCGAAGGTGTTGGTGCTTATTACTTGGGCGACGACCAAGCCAAGATGCTAAGAGATCTCGAAGAGATAAAACCACAGGTTCAGCAAGGTGCTACACGTCAAGACATCAACGAAATCATGCCGCCCAATGGGGCCCGCAACGCGCTTGACTCGGCGATGTGGGATTTGGAATGCAAAATTAGAGATGCCAGCATCTGGGAGCTGGTTGGGCTAAAACCCAAACAACTAAATACCGTTGCGACCATAGGCATCGGCACAGAAGGCCAGATGGCCACAAGGGCAAAAGAACTAAGTGATTTTTCAAACTTGAAAATCAAGCTCGATGATCACCAGCCGGTCGAAAAACTAACCGCGATAAGAGAAGCAAGGCCTGATGCAAACCTGGTTGTCGATGTGAATCAAGGCTGGCAATTTGAACAGCTAATAAAGTTCATTCCAGCCCTTAGCGATCTAGGCATAAAAATGATCGAGCAACCGCTGGCTCGAGGCCAAGACTCCGAACTTGATGGCTTTGTTTCTCCAATTCCTTTGGGTGGGGACGAAAGCGTCCTAAACCTCAGCGAATACGAAGCCAATTCAAAAAACTTCCAGGTGATAAACATAAAGCTGGACAAATGCGGCGGCCTGACCGAAGCCTTGCAAATTGTTGAGGTTGCCCAAAAAGACGGTAAGTCGATAATGGTTGGAAATATGACCGGCACCTCACTGTCGATGGCCCCGGCCTATGTGATCGGTCAGCATTCTGAGTTTGTAGATATCGATGGGCCGCTATTGATAGCCCAGGATATTCCAAACGGCTTGAACTACCTGCCCGGTGGAAAAGTAGAAGTGTTTAGCCCAAAGCTTTGGGGCTAGAGCTCCACCCTGACCTAATAACCCAGCTCAGCATCGACAACGCCGACTAGCGGCTTGTCTGCAAGCCAAGCTGCCACGTTCACCCGAAGTCGATCTGAAAATAACTTCGTAACTATTTCCTTGGTGTCTGCGGTGTGAGGGGTGATGAGCAAATTATCCACCTGCCACATTGCGTGATCTGCTGGCAAAGGCTCTGGATAAGTAACATCGGTTGCTGCTGCTGCAATGCTGCCTGATTTCAAGGCGTGAACCAAGTCCTCTTGGTTTACAACTTCTCCCCTTGCGATGTTCACTAGATAAGAATCGGTGCGCATCAGCCCAAATACTCGAGCATCAAACAAGAACCTCGTGGTCTCTGTCAATGCGCAGGCCAGAATCACAAACTTTGCTTTGGCTAGCTCCTTGTCAAAGTCGTTAAATGAAACAACCCTGCCCGTGAAGCCCTCTAGAAAGGGCTCGTTGGGTCTGTTCCTAACAACCGTGACTTTGGAACGAAAAGGAGCAAGCAGGGACGCAAGTTCCTCGGCAATGCCGCCTCCTCCAACAATCAAAACATCCTGATCGTAAAGAGAATCGGCAAACTGCCTACCCCAGCTCTTGGTTCTTACTCGCTCCGGAATGATTCTTGCCAAAGCCAAGCAAAGAGCGAGAGCGTGCTCAGCTACCGGTTCAGAGTACGACCGCTTGGCGCTTGTAAAGATAATTGGACTCTTCAAAATCTCAGCAAAAGCATCGACCCCAGCAAATGGCAGCTGCACCCACTCGAGCTGCGGGTTTGCATTGAGCATCGCTTGCAAAGCCTCAGGGGACGAGTAGTCAGTCCAGATAAGGGCCTTTGTGGAGGTAGTTACCGAAGTCATCTGACCGCCGGCATCGGTGATCGCCTGAGCGTATTCTGGAAACTGCTTGGGCTCCAGTGCCACGAGATTGTTCTTCAAGGTTTTCCGATCTAAGTAAAGAAAGTGACGCTGGATAAAACTCCAGCTAAATTGCTACTGCCCATTTTTTGCAATTGTATCTGCCAGCAGGTCAAAGCCCGCCCGTGCTACTGGCTAGAAGTAGGCTGAGGACATGACTGATAAACAGAACCCAAAAGAACCTAGGGATTCCAGCCAGCTAGAAAAAATGTGGAAACGAATTGGTCTAGCGCTTTTTGTGCTGGCAATCGTCTTGGTGGCGGGTCCTCAGATTATTGATTTAGTGAACCCAGACTTCAGATAACCAATAACCTAAAGGCATGAAATGCAAAAACTGCCAGAGTGATATTTCCGAGTCTGATTTCAATTGTCCAAGCTGCGGTAAAACCACCGCCCAATCAAGGGAAGATCTTCAGAAGATCGACCCTCAGTCAACCAAGGTCATTGCATGGCTGTTGCTTGCGCTTGGTGTGGCTGGAGTAGTTTTCGTAATTGCCAACAGCGCCACCGACTGGTACTCGCCTCTAAACTTCATCCCGCCGGCCATGGTCCTGATTGCCGGGGGCTTGGCGCTCATAAGCGCATTGCGCGCGAAATAAAAACTTAGATCAGAGCCTTATAAGCCGCGCCAAAGATCGCAAGATCCTGCCAGGGCATTCCGGATGACTTATAAATTCTCAATGCCTGACTATCTATCTTGTATTCAGAGGTAAATAGCTTTTTTACCTCCACTAAATCTTCCACGGCAACAAAGCCTTCGTTGATTGCCATGATGACATCGCCTGCTTCTCTAAGCGCAGCCGATTGATCTTCGATGAACACCGTTCCAATGCCCATGAGGTTTCCGGGCAGTTCTCTAGCGTTTGGTTCGTGGGAACCAACAGCCGCAACAATTACGGCCTTCTGAACTTGCTCTAGAGCAAACAGGGGCTCTCTTGCTGTGGTTGCAGTAATAACTAGGTCTGCCTCGGCAAGAGCCTTGGTTGAACCTGCAGCCGCTTCAATGCCATGGCCCCTCAGGTCAACAATCAGCTTCTCAACACCTGATGTGTTCCTGGCCAAGATTCGAATTGAATCTGGCGTCGACACGGCTGAAATTGCAAGAATATGGGCAAGGGCTTGCGGCCCAGAGCCAAAGACAACCAGCTTTGGGCTTTCTGGCAAAGCTAACTTTTGCACCATGGCTACCGTTACGCAGGAAGTCCGAAGAAGCGTCAAAGCAGCGCCATCGCACTGAGCCAAAGGGGTAAGAGTTTTGGCATCAAAGAGTGTGTAGATGCCTTGGATTCTTGGAATGTTTTTAGCCGGGTTCTTGGGTGCGACGGTGACGAACTTCAGCCCTACAAACTCAGCATTCTCGCTGGGCATCACAAGCCCTTGGCCAGAGGCAAACTCGACAAATGAGCGCGATTTGTCCGTTGCAGGGTCAAACCCTTCGGTCAAAGCTTGGCTTATTGCTTCGATTGCCTTGCCATAACCAAACTTTATAAATAACTCTTGGTCACTTATCCACTTTGCCGGGCTTAGGGCACTCATCGAAGTGAGAACCCCGTATCAAGTTCATCGTTTTCGAACAGCAAAAACTCTACATTTGCGACATGGAAGGCGCTCCCGGTAATCACCGGGATAACACCGGAACTTTGGCCGTGGGTTTGGGCTTCTTCAATTCGGCCTAAGAACCTAGTTCCGATAATTGAGTCGTGAATCAGCGTCATTGACTTAGTTAGCTTGCCGGAATGGGCCAGCTGAGCAATTCTTGATGCGGTTCCAGAACCACAAGGTGACCTGTCGACCCGGCCATCGGCATAGATGGTTACATTTCGTTGATGCAGCTCGGAATCGGTTGAATTGACCTCATCAAAAATAATGGTTCCGTAGATGCCGTTGAGGCGCTCATCGACCTGCGAATTAGATTCTGGAGTCTCATTCAACTTCCATTTGATCTGCCTACCGATTCGAATTAGCTCGTCTAAATGCTTCGGTTCTACCGATAGGCCAAGCTTGCTGGCCTCAATGCTTGCGTAGTTGGCACCACCGTAACCAATGTCCACCAAGACAGTCCTGCCATCGTCCAGAGCCACTGGCACCGCCTCGGCGATGGCGTGGGAAAACACGTTCCTAAAGGAAATCTTCGTTGTAATTCCATTTTCTTGAGTGACCAGAGCCTGCACTCTGCCGGAGGGAACATCGATTGTGACTGCTGTTTCACCATTGGGTTCTGCAGCAACTAACCCGGTGTCTACGGCCCAGGCGCCCAGTGCAATGGTGCCGTGCCCACAAGCGGTTGAATAGCCATCTCCGTGCCAAAACAGCACACCAAAATCAGCGCCATCATCGTTTGGCTCCACGATAAACCCGCCATACATATCCGCATGACCCCGGGGTTCATTGACAAGTAGCTTTCTAATTTGTTCTAGTTTCTGGTTTGAGGAAGCCCCTGCCCGCTTGTCTAGGACCGTTGCTCCCGCAATGTCAGGAAGCCCTACACTCACGATTCGAAATGGCTCGCCAGCAGTGTGGTAATCCGTTGCAGTGACTTTGACTAATGGCCTTTTCATGACTCGAGTCTATTGGGGCAAGCACTTGAGTAAGTTTTGCCTAGGGTTTGGGCCCCTGCAGGGCCACCCAGGAGAATCGAACTCCTGAGCTGCTCGCAACGAAAGAGATTCACACCCCCGAGAACAAAGTGTTTTCCCGAAAAGCATAAGTAAATACTGTGTCCTGATGTGTCCCAGTTTGTTAGGTTGTGTCAGCTAAATTACTTGAGTTTTTTGCTTGAGTTGGTAAGGTCTAAAACAAGGAGAATGCCCATGGTATTGGAAACGCTTTTAGTGCTACTGGTACTGGGCGCGGTGGTCGCAACTGTGCTCAGTCTTTTTGTTGTGAGATCCAAAAAGCATCAACCGGAAGAGAGCAGCAAACCCGACGCCGACAATCCACAGTGGGACGACAAGTAGTTTTTGTTTTGTTGGCAGCACAGGTAAAGACTGTGCACTGATTTGTCACAGTGGTTCAGACTATGTCGGCTTGCTTGAGTTTTTGCTTGAGCTACACATTTTGCCCCTCAGTAGTTGAGGGGCCTGGTCTCAAATCCGCCTAGCGGTGCGAATCTCGTAGAGAGCCACCCAGGAGAATCGAACTCCTGACCTGCTCGTTACGAGTGAGCTGCTCTACCAACTGAGCTAGGGTGGCGTGTCGTTTCAAAAGTTTAGTCGGTAATTGCGCCTGCTCGCCTGAGCCTGGCAAGAGCTGCGTCTTCTATTGGAGACTCTGGCCCGATAGCGAACCGCATAAAACTCAATAACGATGTAGTGACGGGCCTCAAGAACCAAAGTGGCAAAGGTTTAATACCAATCATCAACTGGTACTCCTTCGGCATCGAGGCGAGCGCCGACTGAAACAACAGCGCGTAAACCGGCTTTGCAACAAGCGGTAGCGGTGCCTTTCTTATCCAGCTGATAACTGCTTTAGTGTCATCGGTGACGGTGAGCTTTGACTTGAAATCTTCGAGGGTTTCCAGAAGTTCGGCTTCACTCATCGGAGCTGTTTTTAGCCCGAGAGGCTGAACCGATTTTGACCACAGTGCAACGTAAGAATCTGCTCCACCAGGAATTGGGGTCTTTGAGTAGTTCTGGTGGGCTCTTAGGAATGAGTCCATGAAAGCCACGTGAACCCAAAGCAGCAGATCCTTGTCTCCTGCCCGGTAACCTTTGGTTTCGCCAGTGGAAGTCTGGTACTCGCCGCTCACGGTCTTGTGCATGCGGTTTACTCTGCCGGCCTCACCGTTGATGGCTTCGATCGAACCAAAGGTGGTAACCGTTAGCCACCTAATTGTTCCAGAGAGCCTGCCGAGCGGGTCTTGCTCATAGCGAGAGTGCTCTGACACCCCGGTAAGGGAACCCGGGTGAAGAGCCTGCATGAGTAGTGCTCTGACGCCGCCAACCAACGTTGAAAAATTTCCGTGTACTACCCAGGGCGCATCGGTAGGCAAATAAAAACCCGGCTCATCGCCCTTAGCAACAACTTCTAGCCACGGAGGAATGCCATCGGGTGCACCAGACAGGAGTTTCCGGAATCTGCGCGACAGGCTCTCCTGCAGGGCATTATTTTTCAATGTGTTGCCTAACCTTATAGATACGATCAAAGGAACTAACCATGACAGAAGCCGAACTAATCCGCGAGTTCCAAAAAAACCGACTCCACATTATTTTGGCTCAGCTCGCGCCGACGGCCCTGCTGGCCTTTGCCGCCTTTGCGACTCCGACCATTTCCGGATACGAAATGTTTTTGGTTCATGGATTTGCCCTAATTTTACTAGCCTCAGGGATTCTCGGTGCTTTAGCCGAGTACTCAGCTGCGTCCCAGGCCCAGGCCGTCATTGACGACCTAGCTGCGCTACCAGGTCAGTCGGCTCTTCGATCGCGGATAATCAGCTTTCGCCCATGGCTAGAGGTTGTGAAGTTTGTGACCCCTGCAATCTTTATCGTGATATTTGCAGTACTGATGGCAGCTCTTTACCTATAGAGGGCCAGATAGAAGGCTTTAGGCGCACTACCTGCAGTAAAGAGAATCTACTGAAATCGCTTTGCCGGCAAGGTAGTCATCTACGACACTGCCAACGCAGTCGCTGGAACCATAAGCAGTGTGACCCTCACCTTCGAATGTAAGTAGGTAAGAGCCCTGCATCAGCGAGCTCAGGGTAACGGCCTGCTCGTAGGGGGTAGCCGGGTCACCGGTAGTACCTACGATCATTACTGGATTTGGTAAATCAACCCTGTAATCGAGCTTCTGGTTTCCAATACCGGCTGCCCAACCATCGCAAGAACTCTCGCCATAGGCAAAGTACTTTCCGAATACCTTGCTTGCAGCCCTTATTTCTTTTGTCAGATCAGCGGTTGGCAATGGGTAAGTAATTTCATCAGCACACGCAATGGCATAGTTTGCCTCAACCAAGTTGGTTAGATATCCGCCTTCGGCATCGCGGTCGTTATAAAAATCTGCCAGTAGTAACAGGGTCGTTCCATCTCCTGCAAGACCTTCTTCAAGCCCAATCGATAGGAACTCCCAACTGTCTTGCGAGTAAAGAGTCACAATCATTCCTGCGATGGCTGCCGATAGCGACAGGTCCCTATCAAAATCAGTTGGCATCGAACTATTTTCTAGCGAGCTCAAGAGTCCAGCAATGGTGTCCTTAGCTTCAGCCATATCATTTGGTAGTGGGCAGCTGACTCTGGTGAAGCAGTCGACTAGATAGGCGCTGAGGGCCTTATCAAAGCCCTTTATCTGGCCCAGTAGGGCCAGATCAGGATCAATTGTTGGGTCAACTGCACCATCCAACACAAACAGACCAACTTGATCCGGGAACAAAACG
The DNA here is from genome assembly GCF_000257665.1 of Candidatus Aquiluna sp. IMCC13023. Lineage (GTDB taxonomy): Bacteria > Actinomycetota > Actinomycetes > Actinomycetales > Microbacteriaceae > Aquiluna. Next base: position 92,228 of record NZ_AJKR01000001.1, on the reverse strand, counting down.
GCAAAGGTGGCTCCTAGCTCGGTGCCGTAGCTGTAACCAAGATAATTTAGCCTCTCGCTGCCAAGAAGAATTCTCAGTAGCTCCATATCCTTGGCGGTCTGCTGAGTGTTGTAATAACCGGTGCTCATTTCCCCTTGGCAGCTCTGTGCGAAGCGATACGACAAGTCGGCCGAATACTGAATGTCTTCTTCGGTTCCGAATCGGTAGGGAGAGCTTCCGTATAAAAGCTGATCCTTTAGGCCTAGGTTGCTGCACTCAACCGGTGAAGTCTGCCCAACCCCCCTTGGGTCAAAGGCTATGACTTGAAAATTTGATCGCAGGTAATCACTTCCGAGGCTCTCGTAAGAAGCCAGCAACCATTCGATCGAGCTGGAGCCCGGTCCACCTGGGTTTACAAGCAGCGGTTCTAACGAAGAGGTTCCGGCCTTGCGCATAAGGGCGACTCTGATCAACGATCCGTTGGGCGCTTGCCAGTCAAGCGGTGCAGCGACAACCGAGCACTCAAAACCGTCTTCGCAGTCTTCCCAAATGATTACCTGCTCATAAAGAGATAAGGCTCCGCTTTCGATTTCAGCAACAGGATCGGGAGCTGGAGTGGGAGTGCAGCCGGCAAGCAACAAAACGCCAGCGATGACAGCTGCCCTAAGCCGCAAGGTCGCGTCTCAGGATCATCAATGTGCAAAGCGATTCGAGGACCAGCAGGTCTCTAACGTTTGAAGCCAAGCGCTTTCTAGATTCGGTGATTGCGTCTAAAACAGCGATGCTTGCAACCGCGTTTGTGCCCAGCTGCCTCAGCTGAAGGTCATCGGCGAGCTCAGGATTAGTCATTTCCACATTCGCACCAAGCTGTAGGGCAAGCACATCTCTAAAAAAGGACTCGGCGTCGGTGAAAATTCGATCGATACCGTCTCTAAGAGCTCTGGTGTTTCTTCGCTTCTGGTTTTCCTCTAAGCCCTTGAACTGCGGCCTCAAGTTCGGTGGGATCTTCTCGTCAATCGCAAGCCCGTAGGCGAGCATCAAGTGTTCCTTTTCGGACTTATCTCGTTCCTGAGCTAGCGCCTCGGCATCGCGTTTGGCAACGCCGAGTAGCTTTTCAGCGGCAACCATGGCCCGGCTAAGGTTTGTGATGCCCGCGATCTCCCGCAGGGTTTCAGCCCTTCTGGATCTTGCGTCCTGAGAAACCGCCAGCCTTCTTGCCATGCCAACGTGGTTCTGGGCTTGGCGTGCGGATCTAATTGCAAGATCTCTATCAACCTTGTCCCGCTGGACCAATAGCTCAGCAACTTCCTCGACACTTGGGAGTCGAAGCAGCACATTCATAGTTCTGGAACGGATTGTTGGCAACAGGTCGGCAACACTTGGTGCGCAGAGAATCCAAATTGTTTTGTCTTGGGGCTCTTCAAGTGCTTTTAGTAAAACGTTTGAGGTGCGCTCGGTCATTCGATCGCTGTCTTCGATAATCACGATTCGATAATCACCAATGGTGCTATTCATCCCGGATTTTTGCACCAGCTCACGAACCTCATCGATTCTGATCAATACCCGCTCGGTGGCAAGGGTCAATACATCCGGGTGAGCTCCGGCAATTGTTAAGGAGCACTGCTGGCAGCGCCCACAGCCAGCATTGTCACACTGAAGCGCAGCAGCGAAGGCCTTGGCTAATAAAGACCGGCCAGAACCTGCCGGGCCGGTAAATAGCCACGCGTGGTGAACACCTTCTAGCTTGCCGGCAACCGTACGCTGAAGTTGCTCAATTGCTTCTGGCTGACCTAAAAGCTGATCGAAGACCCCGGAGGTCATTTGCCGAGCCCCGCTTTTTCAATACGGGCAATCACCGCTGAATGTATCTCGGGAATGGCCATGGTCGCGTCAATAACTTCAAAACGAGGTTGGGTCGCAAGCTTCAGATATTGATCCCTGGCCCTTGCAAAAAACTCAACCTGCTCACTTTCTAGGCGATCCGGAGCAGTTCCAGTGTCATCACGTCTTGCGAGCGCCTGCTCGGCTGGCATGTCAAGTAAAAACGTAAGGTCAGGCTCGAGGCCTGCAACAGCCCAGAGCGAGATGTCCTGGACTTCCTTTACGGAGAGCTCCCGTGCAGCACCCTGATAGGCAATCGAAGAATCGTAGTAGCGGTCCCCAAGCACTATCGTGCCAAGTTCTAGGGCCGGCCTAATCTTCGTGGCAACGTGATGGGCTCGGTCTGCGGCATATAAAAGCGCCTCTGCCCTTGGAGCGACATCTCCCTTGCGGTGGAGAAGTAAGTGCCTTATTTCTTGACCGAGTTCCGTGCCGCCGGGCTCCATTGTGCGCAGCACTCCATGCCCCCTGGCTTTTAGCCAGGTCTCGAGTAGATCCAACTGAGTGGACTTGCCAACTCCGTCGATTCCTTCAAAAGTAATAAACACGGCTACCGCTTTTTTCTGGTCGTCTTTTTCTGAGTCTTTGGTGTTTCGCCTGGTTCTACCCCTAGCTTTTCACGCCTAATGGCCAAAAGCTCGAAGGCGCGGTCGTTGGCTAGCTCGTCTAATGGCTCATCGGTTGGCACGGTTGCGTTGACAATTCCGTCGGAAACGTATGTTCCAAACTGTCCGGTCTTGGCCACAACATTCAGCTTGGAGGCTGGGTCTTCGCCGAACTCCCGAAGCGGAGTAGCCGCTGTGCGGCGCCCGCCATACTTTGGCTGTTTGTAGATCTCCAACGCTGAAGCCAAATCAAGTGAGAAAATCTGCTCCTCGGTATCAAGCGAGCGAGAGTCTGTTCCACGCTTTAGATACGGACCAAACTTCCCGTTTTGAGCGGTGATTTCAGTTTCAGTTTCAGGATCGATGCCGATGGCTCTTGGCAGGGACATAAGCTTCAGGGCGTCTTCGTAAGTGACGGTGTCAACGGCCATGGTCTTGAACAAAGAGGCAGTCTTTGGCTTTGGATTGCCCTCATCAACCAACGTTAGGTAAGGACCAAAGCGACCATCTTTCACGATGATGTCCAAACCCGATTCCGGCTCTTGGCCCAGGACTCGGTCGCTTGCCGGCGGAGCATTTACAAGTTCAATGGCTTTGGCTTCAGTCAGTTCGTCTGGGCTTAGGTCCGCAGGGATGTTCACAATTCTGCGTTCTTCGTTCTCCACGACTTCAAGGTAGGGGCCGAACTTGCCGGTTCGAAGATTGATGTCTTCGGAAATCTCGAACGTGTTGATCGATCTGGGGTCGCTTTCGCCAAGACCCTCAACGGTTGACTGCAATCCGGTTTCCCCGAAGTAAAAATTCTTGAGCCAACCAGAGCGATCAAGTTCGCCGAGGGCTATTCGGTCGAGATCCGACTCCATCTTGGCCGTGAAAGCGTAGTCAACCAGGTCTCCAAAGTTATCTTCCAAGAACCTAGTCACGGTAAACGCGATCCACTCGGGAACCAGTGCGCTACCGCGCTTGACTACATAGCCCTTGGTAATGATGGTGGAAATAATGGCAGCGTAAGTTGAAGGCCGCCCAATACCCTGCTCCTCCAAAGCCTTGACCAATGAAGCTTCGGTGTATCTGGCTGGTGGCGAAGTCGAGTGGTCCTTGGATGCAATTTCATCAATTTTAATAGTTGTTCCGACCTCAAGAGCCGGAAGCTTGGCACTCTCTGGTTCTTTGCCTTCTTCTTGGGCTTCTTGGTAAACAGCCATGAAACCCTTGAACAGCACCACGGTTCCTGATGCTGAGAATTCAGCAACCTTGGTGTCAACCTCAGTTTGCAGCTTGGCTGTCGTGGTTGAAAGCTTGGCATCCGCCATTTGAGAAGCGACTGTCCTTCTCCAAATTAGCTCGTATAAAAGTTGTGATTTTCCCTGCAAAACCTTTTTCAGGTCATCTGGGTGAACGAATTTTTCTCCGGAAGGACGAATAGCCTCGTGGGCCTCCTGAGCATTTTTCGACTTAGCTCCATACATACGCGGCGCCGAAGCAACCGACTCCTCACCAAAGAGCTCCTTGGCAGCAGCAATGGCCGCTGAGCTTGCCTGGCCAGATAGCGAAGGTGAATCCGTTCGCATATAGGTAATGTGACCATCTTGGTAAAGCATCTGGGCTGTGTCCATCGCCTGCTTGGCACTCATGCCGAGCTTTTTAGATGCTTCCTGCTGCAAGGTGGAAGTGGTGAAGGGCGCGAATGGCTTTCTGGTCGAAGGCTTTGCTTCAACGGCTGAAACCTTAAGAGCTTGTCCTTTGAGTTTTGCCGCATAACCTGCAGCCTGTTCGGGCGAGAGCACCAAGGCCTCTTGAACCAGTATGCCCTTAGAGTCGAAGCTCTTGGTTCCAGCAAGCTTTTGTCCATCCAGGATTGTGAGTTTCGCCTCAAAGCCAATTGAGTCGGCCTCAAGACTTGCCGTGATGGAGGAATAGCTAGCGGAGACAAAGGCGATACGCTCGCGCTCGCGCTGAACGATCATTCGCATTGCAGGCGACTGGACTCTTCCGGCAGACAGTCCACGATTTATCTTTCGCCAAAGCACCGGAGAAATTTCATAGCCAACTAAGCGATCAACTACCCGCCGGGTTTCCTGAGCCTGAACCAAGTTGGTGTTCAGCTCCCTGGTGTTGTTTGCGGCAGCATTGATTGCATCTTTTGTGATTTCGTTGAAGACCATTCGGTGAACAGGGACCTTTGGCTTCAAGACTTCCAAAAGGTGCCAAGCGATTGCCTCGCCCTCGCGGTCCTCATCAGTAGCAAGGTAGAGCTCATCGGCGTTTTTTAGCGCCTTTTTTAGATCACTGACGGTCTTGGCTTTGCCAGGGGAAACCACATAAAAGGGTTCGAAGTCGTTCTCTACGTCAATTGAGAACTTGCCGAGCGAGCCTTTTTTCTTTTCTGCTGGAATTTCTTTGGCTTGGGCCAAATCTCGGATGTGACCAACCGATGCCAATACTTCGTAATCGTTTCCTAGGTATTTGGAAATCGTCTTCGCCTTTGCAGGCGACTCAACAATTACCAGTTTCTTCGTCAAGAAAATACTCCTATTTAGTCAGTTGGCGAACCTGCGTCCGAAAATGCAAAAAGTTCTACAAATCCGGAGTGCTTAGTTAGCTCGACGCTCGCGTCGCTTCCGACAATACGACATGAATCTAGGAAACTACCATTCGAAACCGCAATCAGTTCCGCATTTTCGCAAGGAATTCCAGAAATCAGACCCCGAAGTGTGTCGGCAGCGGTCAGCGAACCAAGATCAGCGACCACCTGCAACCTAGTGCGCTCAAGAGCCAATGACGTTGCTATTGAGACCGCCGACAACAACAACATGAGCGTGCCCATGAATGTCAGTGAGACCACTGCCGTGGATCCTGCATCTACTGACCAACCTGCATTACGCAGAGCTTGGTGCTCATGGGCATGAGCGACTGCTTGGTAATTTTGGCGCAAGTTAGAGCCCCTTCTACAGATTTCTCAATTTCGATTCCTTCTTCGGACACAAGATCAAGCCCAATGGCGAGCGACCTGGCTGCCTCAAAACCCTTTGCCTCAAGCGCTATTCGATCAGTTGCAAAAGTCACTGAGCCGAGCACCGTGGCAAACAGCATTATCAGAGCCGGTAACAGCAGCATGAGCTCTGCTGTTACCGCCCCTTGATCACTAGCCAGGCTTTTACTAGCCAAGGCCAATTGCTCCTGCAATCAACTTGAATAGCAGCGACCTGACCTCTTCGGATTTCAGCACCAGCAGCATGAGCCCAGCGAAGGCGACCCCGGCAAGGGTCGCAATGGCATATTCGGCGGTAATGGCACCGTCTTCGGATTTTAGTAGTTGCATTTTTTATCCTTTCTTATTGGGTGAAGCCGATAATTATCGGCGGCAGGGTGAGAAGTAAGAACGCAGGAAGGGTTGTCAACGACAACGGAATAAGCAATCGAACCGAAAGCTTTCTGGCCTCCTCAATCCGGCTGGACAAAAGCTTTTGATTGAGTTGCTCGAGTTCAGAGTCAATGAGAAAGGACAGCCTTGCTCCAGTGCGTTTTGAAATTTCAACCAGCTGACTTGCTCCGCCGTCTGGGTAGCCTTCAAGTCTTTTTCGAATTTTTTCCAACGGTTCTCCGGCGGACAGGCAAATACGCAAAACCATCAGCGACAAGGTTGGGTCTGGTTTTGGGGCAAGAAAGCTGTTGAGCATTCGCCCGGAAATTTTGTAACCCGCGAACAGCAGCGCTCCTGCCAGCAATGCGGCCAAGGCTCCCACAGGATGCAAAATTCCACTGAAGGTTCCAAGCCCCATTATTTGCGCCAGGACGAAACTAACCACGGGCAGCCAAATCAAGAGTGTTCTAGTTGCCTGAGGAACTGCCTGTGCTTGGTCGATTTCTTGACTGGTTCGCTCCTCGTGCCGCATCTGCACTTCAAGTTGACTCAAGGTTGGAACCAATGGGGCACCCAGTTCGAAAGCGAGAACTATAAAATCTCGAAACTTATCCGGTAAATCCTTGGGGTCCGCCAGCTCAATGGCCTTTGGAAACGGAACCCCCGCTGACAACAGCCCCGCCAACATTGCAGGCCGCATTAGATTGCCACCCTCTGAACCACTAGCCCAGTTGGGGTCATGATCGGTTGACCAATCCCCGAAATGACTCTTTGGTTTCCTTTTTTCCCCAGCTGAACCACGTAATCGATCGATTGGGAAACGAGCCTCGAGGTGAGCTCGGAAGTGAGGTTCCCGAGCAACCCAAGGACTAATAGTCGCTCCGCGACACTTTCCAAGTTATTTGCATGCAGAGTCGTTAGGGTGCCCTCGTGCCCATTGTTGATAGCTTGCAACATCACTCTGAACTCTTTTGAGCGCACTTCGCCGACCACTATGCGATCTGGTCGCATGCGAAGGGCGTGAACTATTAGTTCATCCAGCTCGATTTGACCGACACCTTCTTGGTTTGCTTCCCTCTCTGTAAGGGCAATCGCAGGGGGCGCAAGAAACAGTTCTGGTGTTTGCTCAATACAGATCACTCGCTCAGTGACTTCACTCAAGAGCGAACGCAACAAGGTGGTTTTGCCTACACCGGTTGGACCACTAAAGACGATGTTCTTTTTATGAAACATTTGCCGCCTAAGCCAACCGAGCTGTTGATTGGAGAACATTCCAGCTGCCTGCAGCGACTCAAGAGGTTGGGGCTTACTGGGGTGAACCCGAATGCTCAGCAACGGCTTGGCAGATAACCCGAATGGCAAGATGGCGTGAAACCTTGCTCCGCGATAAACGAAATCGGCAACCGGCTTTGCGATATCGATTCTTGATCCGGCATCTAGCGCGAGCTGGATGATAGCTTCGGAAAGATCCTGGTCTGTAATAAATGGCGATTCAACATCCTGAAAGCCGGACCCATAATCCGCCCGAGCAAAACTGGCGCCATCGATAACTAGGTCAGTGACCCCAGGGGTCTGAATCACTTGCCAGATGCTCAGTTGATTGATCTCCACAAACCCATGTTCGTTCGTGGGCCGGAAGCTTCGTGTCAAAAAAGACGAAGCTGGGGAAAATTAGGGTGGCAGCAGGTTTGGGGAAACCTGCTGCCGGCGATGCCGACATGGGGGATGTGGCATCGCGACTGACTAATCAGCTCTTTAATCTTATAGAAGATTTTGTAGATTTGTCCCCCATTTCGGGACAATGGGCAAAATACGAATATTTTTTGTCTGTAAGTACATTTAGATCGCTTTAGGTATCGACATGGCCGATAACGAAAAGCGCTAGCGTGATAGCCGAAACAGCAACGAAAACCGATAATAAGATTAGGTACCAAACTAGAAACCACCTGGAGGGCAAAGTTGTCTGAACAGCACGAAATAGAGTCCCTGCTGACCGATACTGACTCATTTGCGCCTTCTAAGGAATTCGCTAAAGCCGCAATAGCTAAGCCTGGGATCTACGACCAAGCCAAGGTAGACCGTTTGGAGTTCTGGGCTGAGAAAGCCAGGGAGCTGCACTGGCACAAGCCTTTCACTGAGACCCTTGATTTTACTAACGCACCGTTTGCAAAATGGTTTGCCGACGGCGAGCTAAATGTCAGCTACAACTGCCTTGACCGTCACGTTGAAGCCGGCTGGGGCAAGCGAGTGGCGCTATTTTTTGAAGGAGAACCGGGCGACACTCAGGTTTATACCTATTTAGACTTGCTCAAGGCTGTAAAAAAAGCAGCGAACGTCCTAATAAGAATGGGCGTTGAGCCAGGTGACCGGGTGGCTATCTACATGCCGATGATTCCGGAAGCGATAATCGCTATGCAGGCAGTCGCCAGAATCGGGGCTGTGCACTCGGTTGTCTTCGGTGGCTTTAGCGCCGACTCACTGGCCTCCAGGATTCAAGATGCCGGTGCCAAGGTCGTCATCACGGCAGACGGTGGTTATCGAAAAGGCAAAGCCAGCGCTCTGAAGCCGGCTGTTGATCAGGCACTCAAAGATGGAAACTGCCCGAGCGTCGAACACGTGCTGGTGGTCAAACGAACCGGCCAAGAAGTCGACTGGGATTCGGCCCGCGATGTTTGGTGGGAAGAGCAAATGCAGAGCGTTGACAATGAGCATGTTGCCAAGGGATTCAACGCCGAGCACCCGCTGTTTATTCTCTACACTTCCGGAACTACCGGAACGCCCAAGGGGATTCTGCACACAACCGGTGGCTATCTGACTCAATCAAGCTTCACCCACAAAAACGTCTTTGATCTCCACGAGGGTCAGGATGTTTATTGGTGCACGGCCGATGTCGGCTGGATAACCGGCCACTCATATGTTGTCTACGGGCCACTTGCCAACGGTGCGACGCAAGTAATTTACGAGGGCACACCAGATACCCCAGACTGGGGCCGCTGGTGGGACATCATTCAGAAGTACCATGTCAGCATCTTCTACACCGCTCCTACTGCAATTCGAAGCTTTATGAAGCTGGGTGACTCGGTAGTGAGCCACTACGACCTGAGCTCGATAAGGGTTCTTGGTTCGGTTGGTGAACCGATAAACCCGGCGGCTTGGCTTTGGTATCGAAAGGCGATTGGTTATGACCGAGCCCCGATTGTCGATACCTGGTGGCAAACCGAAACCGGAGCCATTATGGTTTCTCCGCTACCTGGGATTACCAAAACCAAGCCCGGTAGTGCGCAAGTGCCACTTCCAGGAATCGAGATTGCGGTGATCAATGAGGACGGCGAAAAACTTGGTCCCGGTCACGCAGGTTACCTGGCGATCACTGAGCCTTGGCCCTCGATGCTGCGTGGCATATGGGGCGATCCGGAACGATTTAAGGAAACTTATTGGTCCAGATTTCCAGGAGTTTATTTTGCCGGCGACGGCGCAAAACTTGATGATGATGGTGACCTTTGGCTACTTGGCCGCGTGGACGATGTTATGAACGTCTCCGGCCACCGACTCAGCACGACAGAGATTGAGTCGGCCCTGGTGTCTCACCCATATGTGGCAGAAGCTGCTGTGGTGGGCGCTGCCGATGACACCACCGGTCAGGCAATTGTCGCGTTTGTGATTCTGATGCAAGAAGAACTGAACAAACTAGGTAGCGAAGCCGACACCTCAAAGATTCTGCGCGATCACGTTGCAAGTCAGATAGGCCCGATTGCAAAGCCCAGGTCAATCTTTGTGGTGAGCGAACTACCTAAAACTCGTTCCGGAAAGATCATGCGTAGGCTTCTAAAAGATGTTGCCGAGGATCGACCTATAGGCGATGTAACCACACTTGCGGACACTTCGGTTATGGACACCATCGGCCGAAAGCTCGACTCTGGTGCCAACGACTAAATGATTAGACAAGCAGTTCCCGCTGATTTAGAGGCACTGCTCTGGCTATTGACTAACTTCTCTGAAGAGGCAGGTACTAACTTCGGTCGCGAGCACTTGCTTGCTGGACTTGAGCCATTGCTAAGTAACCAGGGTCTGGGACTTGTGTTTGTAGCCGAATTAGACATCGTGCTAGTCGGTTACGCGGTCATCGGCTGGGGTTGGGGAATTGAATCCGGTGGCAAAGAGGCACTGATTGATGAGGTTTTTGTCCTGAAGAACCACCGCAACCAAGGAATCGGCGCAAAAATGCTGTCCGAGGTGATGACTCAACTAGGAAGACACAACACCAAGGCTGTGTTTCTCGAGACTGAAGCCCAAAACCCTAATTCTAGAAAGCTTTACCAACACCTTGGCTTTGAAACCGAAGACTCGGTTTGGATGCGAAAAGCCCTCTAGGAAAACTCCACAATCAGCTCGATTTCAACTGGCGCGTCAAGAGGTAGCACCGACACACCAACTGCACTTCTGGCGTGTTGACCCGCGTCTCCAAAAATCTGCTGCAAAAATTCACTTGCGCCATTGATGACCGCAGGCTGACTGGTGAATTCCGGAACCGATGACACAAAACCAACGATCTTGACTATCTGCTTTACTCGATCTAGATCCCCAATAACAGACTTAACAGCTGCAAGGGCATTTAATGCGCAGCGCTGAGCAATCTCTGCTCCGTACTCGACCGTTATCTCCGCGCCAAGCTTGCCGGTGGCCATGAGCTTGCCCTCAACTAGCGGTATTTGCCCAGCGGTAAACACTAGGTTTCCCGAGATCATCGCTGGCAGATACGAGCCGGCAGGAGTTGCAACCTGAGGCAGAGTAAGACCCAGCTCGCTGAGTCTTTGTTCGACCTTGCTCATTCGGCAACAGCTTTCTTGAAGAACGCTATGAGTCCGCCCTGCGGGCCGTTAGTGACCTGAACTAGTTCCCAACCCTGGTTACCCCAGGTGTTTAGAATTTGAGTTTCCTTGTGTATCAATAGCGGCGTTGTTATGTACTCCCACTTGGTCATTTCACAGCTCCATTTCAGCCTATTGCGAGTATCCTAGAGCCTATGTCTGGCAGCTCTAAATCCTCCACGTTCGTAAGCCTTCTAAAATTCGGCCTACTGAGCGTTGTCGCCGGCCTATTGTCGGTGGCGCTGCTGGCGCCGGCGGTCGCAGTGGCCGGAGTGGTTACGACCACTTCGATTGGAATGTTTGAAGGAATACCTTCTTATATCAAGCCCGTGAACTCCTCGCAGTCCTCTGCGATTTACGCGCTTCGAGACGGAAAACCAGAGCAGATTGCGACCTTCTTCCACGAAAACCGAGTCGAGGTTCCTTTCGAGAACATCTCCGAAAACCTCGTGAACGCAGTTGTAGCAACTGAGGACCCTAGGTTTTACGAGCACGGCGGAGTGGACATCATTTCTTTGATCCGTGCGACGCTTACAAACCTTGCCACTTTCGGTGACGGACCAGGTGCCTCGACGATCACAATGCAGTATGTCCGGCAGTCAATGGTTGAAGCAGCAAGCATCTCGAATGACACGGGAGCCATTCAGGCCGCTACCGAAGTCAGCGTTGCCAGAAAACTTAGAGAAATTAGACTCGCCATCGCTTTGGAGCAGGAAGTTACCAAAAAAGAGATTCTTGCCGGCTATCTGAACTTGGTGTTCTTGGGTAACCAAATAAACGGTGTCGAGACTGCCTCCCAGTACTACTTTGGAACCTCAGCTAGCAAGCTGACCGTTCCGCAAGCAGCCTACTTGGCTGGAATGCTCAAGTCTCCGAATGATTACAAGCCCGATGAGGCCGCAAATCACGAGCGCGGCTTGAGCCGAAGAAACTACGTCATTCAAAACATGGCTAGTGAGGGCTACATAACTCAGGAACAGGCTGACGCCTACAAAAAATCTCCAATCCAGACCAAAATTACTAAGAACAAGCAGGGCTGCGAAGAGAACCAAGTAACCGCTTTCTTCTGCGACTACACCGTCTGGACCATAAGAAACTCTCCGGAATTTGGAGTTGCGCCTGAGGACCGGGAAATGCTACTTCGACGCGGTGGGCTGGAGATCTTCACCACAATCGACTTAGACATTCAGCAGGCAGCCTGGGATGCGGTAATGACAAACCTGCCTCCTGAAAACGAGTGGGGCTTTGGCACCGCATCGGTATCAGTTGAAGTTGGCACCGGCCGAATAGTTGCAATGGCTCAGAACCGCTACTTTGATCAGAGCGATAACCCGGTTGAGGGTGGCACCAGCGTGAACTTCAACAGCGATAAGCCATACGGTGGATCTTCTGGCTTCCAGCCCGGCTCCACATACAAGGTTTTCACTTTGGCCGAATGGCTAAAAAATGGTTACACCCTCGGTGACCACGTTGACGGCCGAATCTTTACCGGAGAGGATGTCGACCTTGATGGGGAAGCCGACGAAGTTAAGATTTGGGATGTTTCCAACGATTTCCAAGCTAGTTGTGGCGGTGTGGTTGGACTCTGGGAGGTAAACAACTCCGGAGATCAAACCATCGATGACATAAGTGTTCAGCAGGCAGTTGTAACCTCACAGAACACTGCCTTTGCAGCAATGGCATCTCAATTAGACCTCTGCGCAATCAGAGACACAGCCAAGGATTTTGGTGTCCACAGAGCAGATGGCGATGAGCTTTTGTATGTCCCATCCGCAATCCTGGGAACCAACGAAATTGCACCACTGACCATGGCCGCCGCCTACGCCGGAATCGCAAACGCTGGTGTCTACTGCTCCCCTATTGCAATTGACAGAGTGCTTGTGAGACTCACCAACGAGGAACTCACCGTTCCACAGAGTTTGTGTAACCAGTCGGTGTCTCCTGAAGTTTCAGCAGCGATGATTTACGCCATGAAGGGCGTTGTTTCCGGAGGAACCGGTTCGGCTGCAAATACCAATGACGGAACACCTTTGGCCGGCAAGACCGGTACCACAGACGACCGTATACACACCTGGATGGCAGGTTTCTCTTCTGAGGTGGCAACCGCAACTTGGGTTGGAAACGTAGTTGGACTCACCCCTCAAACTGGCAAGTCTGTAAACAATAGAGCAGTTTCAACCATTCGTCATGCCGTCTGGAAAGATGTGATGCTCGAGGTAAATAAGCACTACGAAGAAGTCCAGTTCCCAACTGCAAACCCCAGGTATGTCGATGCCACCATGCTGAGCGTTCCGGAAATAACTGGGCTTAGCGTCGATAGCGCGAAGGTTCAGTTAATCACCAGCGATTTGAACATCAAATTTGTCGAAACCCCAGTGGCCTCGGCCCAACAGGTAGGCACCGTTGCCTACACTTTCCCCGCCGCAGGAGAGTCAGTGCCTAGGGGATCCATTATTGAAGTCTTTATTTCATCCGGTGGTCAGCTAATAATGCCTGATGTTTCGGGCCTAGAGCTTCAGGCCGCATACACCACGCTTGAAGTGATGGGCTTCTTTCCAACCCCACCTCAGCCAAGTCAATACTGGATGCTAAATCTTTGTGATCCGAATCTTCCAGAAGGTTCGGCTCACTCGACCATTCCTGCCGCCGGCGAATCAGTGATCGTCGCATCCGCAGTGATTGTGCAGCCCAACGCATGTGGATAACTGGGAACTCTGGCCCGTTTAAGATTCATGAAATAGAGATCGCTAGCTCGGCCGGCAAGGGCTTACGCATTCTTCACATTTCAGACTTGCACTTTGCCCCGGGACAAACCGCCAAGGCTGACTTCATTGCGAAACTAGCTGAACTGGAGCCGGATTTTGTTATCAACACCGGTGATAACTTGGGACACAAAGATGCCATCAACCCGGCCTTGTTAGCCCTGGAACCCCTCAGACAGTTTCCGGGGGTTTTTGTAAACGGAAGCAATGACTACCGGGCACCGAAACCAAGGAACCCACTTCGTTACTTCATGGGGCCCTCAAAAAACTCAACACCCGGGGTTCGACTAGATACTAAAAGATTTGAAGACGAGCTCATTGGCTCCGGATGGCTAAATCTCAACAACAAAGCAGGTCAATTAGAAATCAACAGCACTCGCATTGGTTTTCTTGGGCTCAATGACGCCCACGAAGGTCTTGAGGATTTCGCTGGCCTACCAAAGCAAACCGCCTCACTAAAAGAGGTGGACATCACAATCGGAGTGGCTCACGCCCCATACTTGGAGGTCATAGACGCCTTCTTGGAGCAGCGCGTTGAAATCATGTTTGCCGGCCACACTCACGGCGGTCAGCTGTGCTTGCCGGGGCAAAAAGCATTGATTACCAACTGTGATTTGCCTACGAAGTACGCAAGTGGATTGTCGGCTTGGTCAGATGACAACCATCAAGCAATGTTGCATGTGTCAAATGGGATCGGCTGCTCTATCTACGCGCCTCTTAGGATCTTTTGCCCACCAAGTGCAACGCTTATTACACTCAGCTAGTTTTCTACTAAGCCAGTTCTTGAGCTACAAGCTCCGCTATTTCGTAGGTGTTTAGGGCAGCGCCTTTTCTAAGATTGTCCCCCACCACAAAAAGATCAATTGTGTTTGGGAAATCTTCAGACTGGCGGATCCGACCAACAAAGGTCGGGTCCTGTCCGGCAACATGTTGCGGGGTTGGGTATAGATCATTTTCTGGATCATCCATCACAACGACGCTTGGCTGCTTGGAAAGTAGATCTCTAACCTCATCGGCAGAAACCGAAGAGGCGAAAGTCGCATGGACGGCCAAGGAGTGACCAACCTGGACTGGGACTCGAACGCAAGTTGCAGCAACCTTGAGGCCAGGAATGCCAAGAATCTTGCGTGACTCATTTCTGACCTTTAGCTCCTCGGAGGTGTGTCCGCCATCTTTGAAGCCGCCGGCTGCAGGAATGACGTTCAAAGCAATCGGATGCGGCCAGGGCGAATCGGCCTGGTGCACTGATTGAGCCTCCAGGGTCTTTGAAACGCTGTCAGAACTAAGTCCGGCTTCCGGGTTCGTGGCTGCAGCCTTGATTTCGTTGGCGAGGCGGTCAATGCCAGGCGTGCCGGCTCCAGAAACAGCCTGGTAACTAGAGACGACTAGCTCTCTCAGTTCCCACTTGTGATGCAGGGCGCCAAGCGCTGCCATCATTGTCAATGTGGTGCAGTTTGGGTTTGCGATAATGCCGATGGGCCTTGATTTAGCCATGTGAGGGTTTACTTCAGGAACCACCAAAGGAACCTCAGGGTTCATGCGGAAGGCAGCTGAGTTGTCAACCGCAACAACTCCCTTGGCAGCCGCGATTGGTGCCCAAATTTCCGATACCTCGTCTGGAACATCAAACAATGCGATATCCATGCCATCAAAGGCCTCTTCGGAAAGCTCCACAACTGTCAGTGGCTGACCGTGAACAATGATCTGCTTTCCGGCACTCCTAGCAGATGCAATAAGCCTTATTTCACCCCAAATGTTTGTCCGTGCATTGATGATTTCAATCATTACGGTGCCAACGGCACCGGTTGCTCCAACAAGGGCAAGATTTGGCTTAGACATTATTTACCTACCGGTTCCGGAGTAGATGATTGCGGTATCGGCGGCGTCCAGCTCGAAAGCGGAGTGAACGATTCTGGTGGCTTCTTTTAGCTGGTCGGCGCGAGTTACAACTGAGATTCTGATTTCCGAGGTGGAGATCATCTCGATGTTGATTCCGGCTTTTGCTAACGCTCCAAAAAGCCTTGCCGATACTCCGGATGAGGTCTTCATTCCAGCGCCAACGACCGATAGCTTTCCGATTTCGTCATCGTAGGTAATGTTCTCGAAGCCGACCTCTTCTTGGCGGTCCTTGAGGGCCTGAACCACCTTGTGTCGATCGGAGTGAGGCAGCGTCATTGAAATGTCGCTGCGCTTATCTTCATCGGTCGAGACGTTCTGCACGATCATGTCGATGTTCGCACCGGCTTCGGACACTATCTGAAACACTTCCGCTGCCTTACCCGGTCGGTCGGGCAGTCCAACGACGGTCACCTTTGATTGAGTGTCATCAGTTGCAACACCTGAAACGATTGGCTCTTCCATGTCATCTCCTGCACTAGCTGTGTAAACGAGGGTTCCGGGGTCAGTACTAAACGAGGACCTAACGCGGATTGGGACCTTGTGGCGGCGTGCGAATTCAACCGCACGGATGTAAAGGATTTTAGCTCCGGAGGATGAAAGTTCCAGCATCGATTCGATGTCTATCTGAGCTAACTTATGAGCCCGAGGAACAACTCTTGGGTCAGCGGTATAAATGCCATCCACATCTGAGTAGATCTCACAGACATCTGCCTTAAGAGCTGCTGCCAATGCCACGGCAGTGGTGTCGGACCCGCCCCTACCTAAGGTTGTGGTGTCACCATTTTCAAAACTAAAGCCCTGAAAACCGGCAACAATGGCGACCTCACCCTTTGCCAAAGACTCTTGGATGCGAATTGGTTCTAGTTTCCAGATTCTCGCTGATCCGTGAGCCGAATCAGTGGAAATACCGGCCTGGTAGCCGGTGAAAGACTTTGCCTGACCACCCTGCTCTTTTATAGCCATTGCCAGTAGCGACATGGATATGCGCTCACCGGCGGTTAGTAATACGTCCATCTCACGACCACCTGCGGGCGAGGAAGAAACTGAATTTGCAAGATCGATTAGGTCATCGGTGGTGTCGCCCATGGCAGAAACCACAACGCAAACCTGGTTTCCCTCGGCTTGAGTCTGTAAAACGCGCGCAGCAATATGTTTGATCTTCTCAGCGTCTTGGACGGAAGATCCTCCATATTTCTGCACAATAACTGCCAATTTAGGCTCCTGGATTTGGGGAATCATGCCCTCATTGGCATCTTGCCAATTCTAGTTGACTCTTTTGCGCCCCTCAAAGGCGCGACCCAAAGTCATGTCATCTGCATATTCCAAATCGCCGCCGACTGGCAAGCCGGAGGCGAGTTTGGAAACGGTGATTTCCATTGATCCCAAGAGCCTAATCAGGTAGGTGGCGGTCGCCTCACCCTCCAGATTTGGATTGGTCGCAAGGATAACTTCTGTAATTTCCGGGTCGCTTAGGCGCTTTAGCAAATCCTTGATTCTCAGCTGGTCTGGGCCAATTCCAATAATTGGAGAAATTGCTCCTCCAAGGACGTGGTACTTACCCCTGAACTCTCTTGTTCGTTCGATGGAGTTGATGTCCTTGGAATCCTCCACAACGCAAATGGAAGTTAGCTCTCGCTTTGGGTCTAAACAAATAGAGCACTGCTCGGTTTCTGAAACGTTTCCGCAGGTAATGCAAAAACGAACTTTTTCCTTGGCCTCTCGAAGCACATCCGCAAGCTCAAGGGCAACTTCGCTGTCGGTTTCAATCAGGTGAAAGGCTATGCGTTGGGCAGACTTGGGTCCCACACCTGGAAGCCGACCAAGCTGATCAATTAGTTCTTGAATCACTCCGTCATACATTAGTTAGGCTCACCCTTTATCGGCTTGGCTCCAAGCACCTCTCTGAGGACAAACTCTCCTGCTTGCTCGGCTTCTGGTTCAGAAGCCTGAATAACTTCAACTGGGGCGTCTTGTGCTTCGATCTCTTCTTCGGTCGTGAACTCTTCGGGTGCCGTTGGTTCAACCGTATTTTTTGTCTCGGGCTTCACCGGCGCCTCGGCAACCTTGGCCCGATATTTGACAACAACGCCCAATTGCTCGCGAATAACTTGGCGCAGTACTTCAGATGCTCCCTGCGAACTCTTGAAGGCATCAACATCGTTCTGGCTTTGAAACAACAGGGTTAGAACTTCGTCTTTGAAATCGATCACTTTGGTGGTGAATGCAACAGCCCAAGCAGACCGGGATTGCTTTGCCAATGTTTCTAGAATCATCGGCCAAGCTGACTTGACGGTTGCCGTGGTGATGTCTTGAGCAGGCACAACCGGCTGCTTTGGAGCAGTAATAATGGACTTTGCCTCAGGCTCCGGGCTCTGTTCTACTGCTGGAGCTACTGACTTTGCAGCCTCTGGTTTGGCTTCCTTTTTGTCCGGGGTAGCTGGAGTGGCTGGTGCGGAAGTTGTGGTCTTGGCTGGCGTGACCTGAGTCTTTACTGGCGCAGCTACCGGAGCAGCAACTGCCGCAACTGGCTCCTGGTGAATTGAAGCGATGGATCGCTGGCTAACTGGCGCTAGCACTCTTGCGCAAAGAAGTTCGAGCTGCAACCTTGGGTTTGAGGCCGCACTGGTGTCTGAGAGCGCCTTAGAAGTGGCTTCCGCAGCTGCGGTCAAATCAGAAAGACCGAATCTGTTCGCTTGAATCGTAAGAATGTCGAACTGCTCGGGCCCAATACCTCGCAAGATGGCCTTAGCATCGTTTCCAAGAGAGCTGACAAGCATTAGATCTCTGATGCGCTCAAGCAGGTCCTCAAGGAATCTTCTTGCGTCTTGGCCGGACTGGATTACCTTGTCAACCGCACTAAAAGCTTTGGCCGCATCAATCTCAGCAAAGGCGTCTATAACCTCGCTCATAAGTTCATCGTGGGTGAAGCCCAACAGGTTTACCGCGCGCTGATAGGCAACCTCTTTGGTGTCGCTGCCAGCGATCAGCTGGTCAAGCAGGGACAAAGCGTCTCGAACACTGCCGCCCGACGCCCGAACCACAAGCGGCATTACACCAGCCTCAGCGCTGAAACCCTCGGCTGTCAAAACGGTTCCTAGATATTCCAGTAGCTCGCCCGGAGGCACCAACCGGAAGGGGTAGTGGTGAGTTCTGGACCGAATGGTTCCAATAACTTTCTCAGGCTCTGTGGTTGCGAAAATAAACTTCACGTGCTCTGGTGGCTCTTCAACAATCTTTAGCAGGGCATTGAAGCCCTGCGGGGTAACCATGTGAGCCTCGTCAAGAATGAAAATCTTGTAGCGGTCACGCGCCGGAGCAAAAATGGCCCGCTCTCGAAGGTCTCTTGCATCATCAACACCGTTGTGGCTGGCCGCATCAATTTCTACTACGTCTAAAGAACCAGGTCCACCTCGTGAAAGCTCGATGCAGCTATCGCACTTACCGCAAGGAGTGTCGGTGGGACCCTCTTTGCAGTTCAGGCACCTGGCTAAAATTCTGGCGCTTGTTGTCTTTCCACAGCCTCTTGGGCCGGAGAACAAATAAGCATGATTCACCCTGTCCGCCCTCAAGGCGGAGCGCAACGGATCGGTCACCTGAGACTGGCCAATTAGCTCGGCAAAACTCTCTGGTCGATAGCGTCTATATAGGGCTGTGGTCACGCGCCAAGCCTAACCGAGCCAGCAGACAAGCAAGGACAATTCCACAGCCTTGCGGGCATTTGCTAGCCGAGGACCGAGGACCAGGTCGCTGCAGCGCCAGAGTGGCCAATAAGGACAATCATTACTATCGAGGCAATCGCAACTGAGATGCCGATAAAACTAAGTGCGTAGACAATCGGCTTTGCTAGATCTCTCTTTACGGCAAGCCAGTACGCAAATGCGACCACAAACATGCCAATCGAAAGCGCCATCATCGAATCGCCCAGCTCAGCGTGCACGCCGGGGCTGCCAACGACCTCCTGGAATGCCTTGCCCGACTGGGAAGCAACATAGACAGCTGGGAGTGAAACCCCCAGCCCGACGAGCGAGCTAACTAGAAACTTGCCTCTAAATTTTGGCCAGCAAACTGCGACTATAAAAACAATCGCGCTAAGCGGCAGAAGCACCACTGCAAAGTGCACGGCTAGCGGGTGGAGCGGCAAGTCCCCAAATCGCAAAAACAGTTCATCCATTACTCGAAAATCCTTGGCTCATTGAAGCGGTACGCAGCCAAAAAAAAGCACTGCAAGCCTGCGGTTGATAAAAAAGGACCCCCCGTGCACCCATCAGAGCTCAGTTACCCTTGCTATCTTTCGATCCTGGGGGATTTAGCCAAGGTGACGCCACACGAGGAGTCGTTCTCAATTCTAAACCCAGAAACAGCCAATTTCCAGACCACATAAAATGCAGCTAGAATCGGGGTTCTGGAGAATTCGCCTAGTGGCCTATGGCGCACGCTTGGAAAGCGTGTTGGGTGCAAGCCCTCAGGGGTTCGAATCCCCTATTCTCCGCCAGTTACTTGCTTGATTTAGAGACTAAGTAAGAGTGTCCTACCAGCCCCAGGTTCCGGGAGCACCCTTGAAGGGGCCAACGATTTTGCTGGTTATCCAGCCACCATAAAAGTCGCCCTCTTGAGCCTGAACCACTTCTTCACCAACTGTGCAGCGATCGACCCTGCTGGCGTATAGAGCTACCCTGCCTGAGAGCGATTCAAAACCCTTGGTTGGATTTTCGAAGGTCCACGCGGCCCTTGGGATGCGTTTGTTGCCAACAACAAGGTCGAAGTAGCTGGCGGCTCCCTTGAACTCGCAATAGGTCTGCCCCTCCACAGGCACCAACACCCCGGTAGCAAAGTCGGCAATCGGTATGTAGTAGGTGGGAGGGTGTGAAGTCTCTAACACCCTTACCGACTGGTTTGTTGAAACCAGTTCCTTGCCTCGGTGAGTGACGGTTATGTGCTCTGACACAGGCTCGACTCTTGGAGGCCTGGGATAGTCCCAGACCGACTCTTGCTCATTCTTTGCGCTCATGACTACATGCCAACCGTAATCGTTGACGCGAAATTTCCAGAGTAAAAAAGGCGAAAAGCTTCGCTACGCACCTAATCTCTACCCGTTCATGCAAATGAAGCTAGGGACTTGGAATAAAAACCAAAGGCGGTCAGTATCTCGCGAAGACAAGGGCACTGTTTTGGAAGGCTTTAGGGTAACTAAATCTGAAACCAGCTAGCTAATTTCCGACTGAATTCCGGCCATTACAAATTTCTCAACCGCCCTGGCTTCGGCGGCAAAATTGCCGTCGTCGTCAATTCTCTTGGCGGCTGAGGCAATTGAACCAAAAATCATGCCTGACAAGGTACTTGGCTCATCAACCCCTAGGTCCTTCAGAGAAGTGATCAGACTTATCATGAAGTAACCGTGCATTGCCTTGAGCATGCCGCGTTGGTCAGCAGGAAGGTTCTCGATAGAGATCTGCCTCACCACTCGGTGCTCCGCGCTGGCCAGGTGAGCAAGGGAGTAGTGAATCCAAACCCGGACCCGTTCGAGAGGATCTTCGATTTCTGAAATCAAACGATCTATCTCGTTGCTCAGGTCAGCCATTTCATTGATCAACAGCTCACCCAAGACGTGATCTCGAGAGGCAAAGTACTGATAGATGGCGGGTCGAGACAGACCGGTTCTTTTTCCCAGCGTTGCCATCGTTACGGACTCCACGCCATTGGCTGTAATGAGTTCAGCGGCTGCGCCAAGTATCGCCTCTAGGCGTGCATCAAGGGTTTGAGATCTCATCTGCCTTAATTGTACGTAGTTTTTTTCTCGGCTCCTGAGAGTTCTCAGGTAATCTTTGCCGCATATTCAGCTGCGGAGAGAACCTGGTCGACGTCCGCATCAGTGATGGCAGCAGAAACAAACCAGGCCTCGAAAGCAGACGGTGGTACCGATACGCCTTTTTCTAAAAGACCGTGGAAGAACCTTGCAAAGCGGGCGGTGTCTTGAAGCTTGGCCTCTGCGTAATTGGTCACCCTACCTGGTGCAAAAAAGAAAGAAAATAGATTTCCCGCTGTTTGATAACTGTGCTCTAGTCCGGCACCAGAGAGAGCCTGACTTATGCCCTCCCCTATTTGTGCTGCCCTTAGATTTAGGGTTTCGTAAACCGCTAGAGTGCAGTTTTCCAAGGTCGCAAGACCAGATGCGGTTGCAACCGGATTTCCACTCAAAGTTCCAGCCTGATAAACGCTTCCGACTGGTGCAAGGAGCTGCATCACCTCTTTTTTACCCGCGATTGCCGCGAGCGGGAAGCCCCCACCGATGACCTTGCCAAAGGTAAATAAGTCCGGTTCCCAGCCTTCTGGTTTTCCGAATGCCTGCCACCAACCACCGGCAGAAATTCTAAAACCGGTCATTACCTCGTCAAGAATTAGAAGCGCGCCGTGACTCTTGGTCAAATCAGCCAACAGTCTGTTGAAGCCTGGCTCTGGAGGAACTGCGCCCATGTTAGCCGCGGCAGCTTCAGTGATGATGGCGGCGACCTCATGGCCCCGGGTTGCAAATAGCTCTCGGAGCGCTGCTTCGTCGTTGTAGGGCAAAACTAGAGTGTCCTTTGTCGCACCAACAGTCACGCCTGGGGAGTTAGGAAGTCCAAGAGTGGCAATTCCAGATCCCGCCTCCACCAAAAGTGCATCGCTGTGACCGTGGTAGCAACCTGCAAATTTCACAATCAAATCGCGCCCGGTAGCCGCTCTTGCCAGTCGAACAGCGGTCATCACGGCCTCGGTGCCGGAGGATACGAACCTAACCTGCTCGGCAGGCATAACGCGGGCGATGATTTCCTCCGCCAGCAAAACCTCGTTAGGCCCAGGGGCTCCAAACGAGAAGGAATCTCTTGAGGTTTTTACCACAGCCTCCACGACTGCCGGGTGCGCATGACCCAAAATCATGGGACCCCAGGAGCCAACCAGGTCAACGTACTGGTTTCCGTCGATGTCAAAGACCTTTGAACCACTGCCGCGCACAAAATACCTCGGATGCGACCCAACGGACTGAAAAGCCCGAACCGGACTGCTCACGCCGCCCGGAATTGAGAGCTTTGCTCTCTCGTGCCAACTGTTTGAACCTGTGGTGATCATTTCTTCTCTCCTAGCCAAGTGGCTGCCTCAATTGCAAAATAGCTACAGATAATGGTCGCGCCCGCTCGCCTGATGGAGTGAAGGCTTTCCAAAATCGCGTGTTTTCTATCTAGATGCCCGAGGCTCGCGGCAGCCTCGATCATGGAATACTCTCCTGAAACCTGATAGGCCGCCACCGGAACATCGCTAATCTCAACAGCGGCTCGCACCACATCTAGATAGCTCATGGCCGGTTTAACCATGACTATGTCCGCTCCCTGTTCAAGATCCAGCTGAATCTCACGCTGCGCCTCAACGACGTTTCGCCAATCCTGCTGGTATGTCTTTCTGTCAGTTTCAAGTTTTGACTCAACTGCATTCCTAAAAGGACCATAGAAACTAGAGGCGTACTTAGCCGCATAGGCAAGAATGCCGACGTTTATAAAACCTGCCTCATCAAGCGCTTCCCTTATGGCCTGAACCTGGCCATCCATCATGCCGCTTGTGCCCAAAAGGTCAGCACCGGCATCAGCAAGAACTAGGGCCATCTCCTGGTAGTGCTTCAGGGTTTCGTCGTTATCAACCTCGCCCTTTTCATCCAAAACCCCACAGTGGCCATGGTCAGTAAATTCATCTAGGCAGAGGTCTGCAACCAGCACCAGTTTGTCTCCGACGTGCGCTCGCGCACTTCGGATGGCTCTTGAAAGCACACCTTCGCTATTGCAAGCTTCGGATCCTGTCTCATCCCTTTTTTCTGGAACGGCAAAAACCATAACTGATTTGATCCCGACAGCAAGTGCTCGATCGAGCTCCTGGAGAAAGGTCTCTTGAGAGTGCTGGTGAACTGAATACATACCTTCGATTGGCTTTGGCTGAACTAGCCCTTCACGCAAAAAAAGTGGAAGCATAAGATTCTCCGGACTAAGCCGCACCTCGGCGACCAGCTCCCGCATTGCAGCGCTGGAACGCAACCTTCTGGGACGCTTTAGCATTAGTTTCTCCTGTCCAAAAAATATGCAGAAACTGCCTTGGCGATCGCCTCGGGGCTGGGATCAGCCGAGATCAAATCGGGCTTCACACCCAGAGACTGAACGGCTTTGGCTGTGGTGTTACCGCCGCAGATGATGCTCAATCGGGGGCTTGGGTTCATGGACAAAAACGTTCTCGCGGCACTTGGCGATCTCAACAAAACCGCATCAAAAACGCCAGCGGCAATTTGGCCAACAGAATTGGGAGAAGTGACGACAGGGTTGGTTTGATAAACAACTTCCGAGATGACATCAAATCCAAGTCCTGACAGCGAATTATCCAGGGTCTGCATCGCGATTGAGCCGGCCGGAATCACGACGGGTATTGGGTTGCCTCCAGAAAGCGTCTCAGCCAAAGAGGCAGAATCAAACCGATCTGCAACCGCAACTTCATTGGCACCCAGTGCGAAAAGCTGCCTCCTGGTCTGCTGTCCGATGGCGGCAAATTGAATTGACTCCGATTCAAAAACCACTTTCTCAAGCTCACCCGGATCCAAAAGATTTTGCCAATACTGCAGGCCGTTTGAGGAGGTTAAGATGAGCCACTTTTCGTTCTTAGACCTCAACGCGTCTAGCATTTTTTGGGCACCCAAAACATTGTTCACCTGAGAAATCGCAAGATACGGATCAATCCCGGTTTCTATTCCAAATTCTGCGAGCGCCGCCGCGTCGGCCTCGTTACGATTTGGCCTAATCAGCAAAATCTTCACTTGAGTGCCGCCCGATCCGCAATTTCGCTATTGAGCATTTCGGCCGCGACACTTAGACCCATCTCCTCAGCCTGCTCAAGGTTGTGGAGATCAGATTCAATTGACCTTGAAACCCTTATGGCTTGGCCAGTTGACTCAATTGCTAGTTCCGCAATCAGGATTAGCTCACCGTTTTCAAAACGCGCGCTAGCCCCAATGGGGGTTGCGCAAGAAGCGCCGAGACCGCGCAGGACCGACCGCTCAGCTGTGGTTACCAGCAGATCCGATGCGTTATTGATTGCACCTAATACCGCAGCTAATTCTTTGTCCTGAGTCCTAAGTTCGATTGCCAGTGCACCTTGACCAGGAGCAGGAATCATTACCTCCGTTGAAAAGATCTCGCTGACCTCCGCTGATCTACCAATGCGGTTGAGTCCTGCCAGAGCCAAAATGGTGGCGTCATAATCACCCTCTCGCACCTTGGCGATTCTGGTGTCTACATTGCCTCGAATTGATACCAACTCCAGGTCTGGTCGCAGTTGCCTCAGAGTCGCAGCCCTTCTAGGCGAAGAGGTTCCAACCCTGGCGCCGCTTTTCAGCTCTGAGAGTTGCAGGTTTCCCTTTGACACCAAGACGTCTCTGACATCTTCGCGCTTCGGGACTGCAGCCAAACTGATTCCCGGCTCCAGTTTTGCCGGTAGATCCTTCATCGAGTGAACAACGAAATCCACCTCACGGTCGTGAAGTGCATTACGCAGTGCCGAAACAAAAACTCCGGGTGTTTTAGATTCCGAGAGCGGTGTGGTTGTGAGGTCGCCCTCGGTGGTGATCAACACCTCTTCAATAGAAAGCCCGGGGAAGTGGAGCTGCAGCTGAGACACAACCCACCTGGTTTGAGTTAGGGCAAGCAGACTGGACCTAGTACCAATGCGAAATTTAGCCATTTTCACCGATTTCTATGTCAAACAGCACCCTGATGGCGTTGACATATTCCGCTTGATTTCCCGTCCCAGCTAAATTCCTCGCGTTAAGACTTGGTGTGTGCAAAATCGAATCCTTCA
The DNA here is from genome assembly GCF_000257665.1 of Candidatus Aquiluna sp. IMCC13023. Classification (GTDB taxonomy): domain Bacteria; phylum Actinomycetota; class Actinomycetes; order Actinomycetales; family Microbacteriaceae; genus Aquiluna. Next base: position 67,009 of record NZ_AJKR01000001.1, on the reverse strand, counting down.
CTCTGGAGAGTGATTTTCGAATCTCAGTCACTGTTTGAGGGTCAAGTCTGTGCTTTACAGAATCAATCTCTTGATCAACCCTCAGTCCGATGTGGTCTCGGAGCGCAGTGATCATTGGGCCCATGCTTTTGGCGCGTTGCTCTAGCTCAAATTCCTCAGACGCCGCCTTCACAATTTCACGAGCAATGTCAATCGAGATTGAATGCTCCTCCGGGGTGAGTTCTTTTAGGCGTTCCAGATCCAACACGAAGCAACCCGCCAATTCGTGGACGGCGGGTGCTACATCTTTGGAAAGAGCGACATCAACGATGACCAAATCATGCTCTCCGTTTCTTAGCTCAAGAGCCTTTGACACCAAGGCCTCGTTTAGAAGGTGGCCCATCGAGCCACTTGCACTGATGACGATATCTGCCCGGGACAGCTCTGCCACTAGGTCTTGATTAGTGACGGCCCTGACTGAATGAGTCTCGGCAAACATTTCCGCACGTCCCGAGCCCGAGTAAACAGCTATGTCACCTGCCTCGGTTTTTTTGAAGAAGGCTGTCACCACTCGTGCATAGGCACCGGTGCCGATGATGAGCACCTGCTTTGGTCCACCCTGAGGCATCATCGGCTCAGAGAGTTTTAGGGCCGTTGTAATAACGGACTTGCCGGAAGAGCCAATTCCAGTGGTCTGGCTAACCTTCTTTGAGACCCGAAGCGCAGTTTGAAATAGCTGTTGAACAGATGGGGCTAAGGGACCACTTAGTTGAGCGCGGGAGAGTGCCCTGCGAACCTGTCCGGTGACCTCACTCTCGCCGACTATCATCGAGTCCAGTCCAGAGGTGACGCTAAAAAGATGCTGTGCAACTTTGTCGCCGGAGAGAATTTGAAGAGACTGAGAGACAGAATCCCTGTTTTCATTCGTCTCTTCTGCAATGGCGTCAACGACAGTATCTAAACTGCGGTGAAAATCATCGGTTTCGAAATAAAGCTCAAAGCGGTTGCAGGTGGCCAAAGAAACATGTGAGTCAATCAGGCTTGACTCGTCGTCAAGCCTGGCTCTTATAGCCGAGCTGGCAGCCTCAAGCCTCTCAAGCCAGCTCAGTTCGCTATCTCTAAAGTTTGAACCAATAAATACAAGTCCCACAACTCAAAAGGTATCAACCGACCTCCTGACACTTTGTCAGAGGATCTAAGAGCGCGCTCCGGAGGATATTGAGGTGATCCTAAGCGCGAGCCATCCCTTGAACACCGGCCTGACTGCAAAATCTGCACTGGTCAGCTCCTTGCGTGGCGAGCGCACGGCACCGCTTCCAGTTTGGTTCATGCGTCAGGCAGGCAGGTCATTACCTGAGTATCGCGAGATTCGTCTGGGCACAACAATGCTGGAAAGCTGCCTCAACCCGGACATGGTTTTTGAGATCACAATGCAGCCAGTTCGTAGGCACCAAACGGACGCTGCAATCCTGTTTTCAGACATTGTGATCCCACTCAAACTTGCGGGCATAGACGTTGAGATTGTGGCCGGAGTGGGTCCAGTGATTAAGGATCCAATCGCAACAACTCAAGACCTTGCCAGACTCAAGCGAATAACGCCCGAGAGTCTTGAACCAATCCGGTTAGCAGTACAAAAGGTTGTTGCAGAACTTGGAAGCACACCCCTAATTGGATTTGGTGGGGCTCCATTTACGCTGGCGTCTTACTTATTTGAGGGTGGCCCCTCCAAGGATCTCCCAAAGTCCAGAGCAATAATGCATGGCGATCCCAAGCTTTGGAACAGTGTTCTTGGCTGGTGCGCAGAGATCACTGCGGAATTCATCAGGGCCCAGGTTTTGGCGGGCGCAAGTGCCCTGCAGGTCTTTGACAGCTGGGCCGGGAAACTTACAGTTTCCGAGTACGAACAGTTTGCTGCCCCGCACACCAAGACCTTATTTTCTCTTCTCGAAGACCTCAAAGACGAGGCGGGTATTGCAGTTCCTAGGACCCTCTTTGGTCTTGGGACCAAAGAGATGTTGTCTGAAATGCATCAGACCGGTGCAACGGTGATGGGGGTCGATCACTTCACGACACTTTCTTTTGCTACTGAAGTCTTGGGGCCATCGGTTCCACTTCAGGGCAATATCAACCCAGAGCTGTTGACCGAAGCCTGGGAAGTAATAGAGCAAGAAGTTAAAAATGTCATTGCTTCTGGCCAGGGAGCACCGGGACACATCGTGAACCTGGGCCACGGGGTTCCGAAGGACACTGACCCAGAAATTCTCACCAAGATTGTCTCGCTAGTGCACGAGCTAACAAAATGAGCATCGACAAGGTGATCATTGGTGCTGGGTTTTCAGGTCTGTTGCACGGACTGAGTTCTATTCGAGCCGGTCAGCAAGTCCTGCTACTTGAGAAAAACCAAACACCTGGCGGTTTGATTCAGTCTGAGGAAATTGACGGCGTCAAGTTCGACTCCGGAGCAGAAGCTTTCTCGAATGTGACCCCTGAGTTTGAAAATTGGTTGTCAGATTTTGGTCTTGATTCTTTCGTTGTTAAGCCGAATATCAAAGCTCCGGTTATTGTCTCGAAAATAGGCGTCCACCCAATACCCCAAGGTGTATTTGGTGTTCCAGTGAGCCTTGCTGACTCGGACCTTGAGTTTCTTGGTGCTCCAGCGCTTGCACTTGCCAGAACGCTTGACGCCAAACCACTTCCTGAAAACCTCGATGAGCTTTCAGTGCGGGAGCTAATCGACATGAGACTCGGCCCAGCATTTACAAATTCACTTGTGGGTCCCGTGATCTCAGGGGTTCATGGATCTTTACCAGAGCATCTCGAGGCCAGGTCCGTGCTTGGCGGTCTTGTAAAAGAACTCAAGGCAAAAGGTTCGATAGTTGAAGCCGCCAAGACGCTTCGAGGAGATAAGCCTGCCCCTGGATCAGCAGTTGCGAGCTTTGAGGGTGGCATGCATGTGCTCATCGAAAAGCTGGTCCACGAGTTTGTGCAATCTGGTGGCACCTTGCGCCTAGGCACCGACGTCACTCGGGTATCAAAGTTGAGCAATGGCCAATTTGAGATTGAAGCGGGAGAAACCATTTACGCAAATGACTTAGTTATCGCAACAACGGCAAGCGCTGCAGCAAGAATGTTGTTCGAATTTCATGAGCTGTCGATAGCCCTTCAGGAGATCGAGTCCTTAGAAACACTTTTGGTGACAGTGCTGGTTGAGTCACCGGAGCTCAATAGTTTTCCGATTGGCACCGGCGCTCTTGTAGCAGAAGATTTAGGGCTTGCAGTAAAGGCGACCACCCACCTAAATGCAAAGTGGGAATGGCTAAACGGCAATTTAAAAAAAGATCAGCATCTAGTCCGATTTAGTTTTAGAAGTCCAACGCGGTTAGACAGCGCCCAACAAAAATCCGCCATCCTCGCGGCATTCGACTTGATCTACGGAGTGAAAAGTCCAAAGCTGCTTGGTCAAGTCGAAGTGCTTTGGGAAGACTCTCTAGTCAAAGCATCCGCCGGGCACCTCAGAAGAATTGAGCGGATTAGACGCCTTGTTGAACCTTTGGGCGTAGAGCTGCGCGGCGCATACATGTCAGGAAATGGCCTGTTGGGAATTTTAAAACACGAGCTAGCAACTAGAGAAGGAGATCTCATTGGAACAGGAAACTAAGGTAGAGGAAATCAACAGAACGGTTCGCTACACGAACTGGACCGCACTTAGAAGACTAAGCGTGCCAAGGACAAACGCCGGCACTCCGGTCGCGGAATTCGAGGAGACTCTGACCAAAGAAGGGATTGAGCTTCGCGGCTCCTATGACCTAACAGGTTTCAGGGGTGATGCAGACCTACTGCTTTGGATTCACGCTGAGACTGCTGAAGAGGTGCAGGGTGCGATCAAGTCGTTTCTAGCAACCGACCTAGGCGCTTACTACGAGAGCGTTTTCAGTGCAATGGGGCTTCACAGGCCAGCGGAGTTCAACCGAAGCCACGTGCCCGGTTTCATGCTGGGTAAGGAACCCAAAGACTGGCTTTGCTTCTACCCATTCGTAAGGTCTTACGACTGGTACCTGCTGCCGGAGGCAGAACGTCGCGAGATGCTGATTGGGCACGGTAAAGCCGGCCAAGAGTTCCCGGGCATTCTCTCGAGCACAGTCGCGGCCTTTGCTCTAGGTGACTACGAGTGGCTGTTGGCGCTTGAGTCAGATGATTTACACGAGATCGTGGATATGATGCGCGAGCTTCGGTACACCAAGGCCCGACTGCACGTGCGCGAAGAGGTCCCGTTTTACACAGGAAGAAAAATACAACTTAGCCAGATCGGAACAAACTAAATGTCCTACGATGCAATTTTATTGACCTCGTTCGGAGGCCCGGAAGGCCCGGAAGAAGTAATGCCATACCTTGAGCGCGTAACAGCTGGTCGCGGTATCCCACAGGAGCGCCTGGTTGAGGTCTCTCACCATTACATGGCACTTGGTGGCGTGAGCCCAATCAATGACCAGAACCGTGCGTTGCTTGCCAAGCTAAAAGAGCACTTTCCAAATCGCGGCATAGACATCCCGGTTTACTGGGGGAACCGAAACAGTGAGCCGTATTTCGCAGATGTTGTGAAGCAAATGTACGAGGATGGCCACCGCACTGTTTTGGCGTGGGTGACGAGCGCTTACTCCTCCTACTCAGGCTGCCGCCAGTATCGAGAGAACCTTTATAAAGCTCTCGATGATAATGACCTGGTTGGCAAGATGAAGATCGATAAGGTTCGCCACTACTTTGACCACCCCGGCTTCCTGGAGCCAGTGATTGAAGATGTTGCTAGAAAGCTAACTCAATTCCGCGGCGAGGGCATCGAAGACAAAGACATCCAAATCATGTTTGCCACTCACTCAATCCCGAACACCATGGGCGAAACCAGTGGCCCTCCAACAAGACGGGATGAGTTCACCGCTCCCGGTGGTGCCTACGAGGCACAACACCTAGTTGCCGGCGGGCTAGTAATCGATGCCGTCACCAAGCGACTTGAGCAAGAATCTCCAAATTGGGAAGTTGTCTACCAGTCCAGGTCCGGCAGTCCGCAGACGCCCTGGCTTGAGCCAGATGTGAACGATGCAATCCGCTCTGCCCATGAGTCTGGAAAAACCGCAGTTATGGTCGTGCCTATTGGCTTTGTGAGTGACCACGTAGAGGTTGTCTGGGATCTAGACAATGAGGCCAAGGAAACCGCAGAGGAGCTAGGTATGCACTTCTTAAGAGCCGCTACCGCTTCTGATCATCACGCATTCGTCGACGGCATTGCTGATTTGATACTCGAGCGCATCAAGGGATCTGACAAGAAGGCGCTCTCACCCTTAGGTCCGTGGGCCGATAATTGCGCCATTGGATGTTGCCCAAACCTTAGGAGTGAGCTTCAGACAGTGGCTCAGGCAGAGCAATAAGCCAGCGCAACATCAAAGAGCTCTGAGAATGTCCTCAACCCGATCTTTGGCATCGCCAAAGAGCATTCTGGCGTTGTCCTTGTAGAACAGTGGGTTTGCAACACCTGCGTAACCAGAGGCCATTGAGCGCTTGAAGACAATCACGCTCTCAGCCTCCCAGACCTTCAGCACCGGCATGCCGGCGATTGGGCTGCCTGGGTTGTCGGTGGCGGCTGGGTTCACGGTGTCATTGGCGCCTATGACTAGAACCACTGAGGTCTGAGAAAGTTCGTCGTTGATCTCGTCCATCTCAAGCACGATGTCGTAGGGAACCTTTGCTTCAGCAAGAAGCACGTTCATGTGTCCTGGAAGACGCCCTGCGACCGGGTGAATTCCAAATCGAACATTCACACCTTTGTCGCGCAGGCGCTTTGCAAGATCTGCAACCGGATACTGAGCTTGAGCTACTGCCATGCCGTAGCCGGGAGTAATAACCACGCTGCTGGCATTGCTAAGAAGTTCAGCCACGGATCCAGCATCTATCTCGGTGTGAACACCCTGCTCTTCCTCTTCAGAGGAAGGGGCTTCAATACCGAAGCCACCGGCGATCACCGAAATGAAGGAACGGTTCATTGCCTTGCACATGATGTAAGAAAGGTAAGCACCGGAGGAACCGACTAGGGCACCGGTAACAATAAGCAAGTTGTTGCTTAGTAAGAATCCAGTTGCAGCTGCTGCCCAACCGGAATAGCTGTTTAGCATCGAGACAACCACTGGCATGTCCCCACCACCAATTGATGCAACCAAGTGCCAACCAAGAGCCAGTGCAAGGATTGTTACTGATATCAAAAGCCACAGATCCGGTGTGATTACATACCAAACCGTTAGAACTAAAAAGCCAACCAATGCCGAGAGATTTAGCAGGTTCTTGCCCGGGAGCATAAGTGGCTTGGAGGAAATCTTTGCCGAGAGCTTTAGGTAGGCAACGATCGAACCAGTAAAGGTAACGGCACCAATAAAGACTCCGATGAACACTTCTGCACGGTGAACACCGATCATCTCAGCTGTGACATCTGCTGTGTGTAGAGCACCGTTCCAACCAACCAACACGGCCGTTAGACCAACGAAGCTGTGGAAAAGGGCAATGAGTTCAGGCATGCCTGTCATTGCGACCACTCGGGCCCGCCAGAGCCCAATTAGAGCTCCCACCAACAGGGCTGCAACCAAAAGCACAAAGCCGGTGGAGGTTGAGTCGTTCCACTCGCCTGACAACGTGAGCCAAATGGTTGCAGAGATGGCAATGGCCATACCTGCCATTCCATAAACCAAACCGGTTCTTGCGGTCTCATGCTTGCTGAGACCTGCAAGGCTCATGATGAAAAGCAGTGCTGAAACAATGTATGCGGAGTTTGCTAGTGCGACGGCGCTCATCGGCTCTCACCCTTCGTGAACATCTTGAGCATTCGGCGGGTAACCGCGAAGCCTCCAAAGACATTTATGCTCGCAAGCGTCACACCAATTGCAGCGAGTATCTGAATCAAACCATTGGAATCGGTGACCTGCAAGATGGCTGCAACCACCACGATTCCAGAGATTGCGTTGGTAACGCTCATCAACGGAGTGTGAAGAGCGTGGTGAACCTTGCCGATGACATAGAACCCGACCACTACGGCCAGGGATAAGACTAGAAAGTGCTGCTGCAACAAGGGAGGTGCGAATGAAATTACGGCAAAAGCTGCAGCGAAGCCCAAACCAATCAAGATGCTCTTGGTCTGCGCCGACATCTTCTTTTTCTCAACAACAGCTTCAACAGGAGCTGCAGCCTGTGGGGCTGCAGAAACTTGAATTGGTGGTGGCGGCCAAGTTATCTCACCGGCCTTGACTACTGTCACGGCACGTTGAACAACATCCTCGAAATCAAGCACTAGCTTGCCATCTGCCGCTGGGGTTAGCAGCTTCAAAAGGTTTACCAGGTTGGTGCCATAGAGCTGTGAAGACTGAGCTGGAAGCCTGCTTGGTAGATCGGTGTAACCAAGGATGGTGACACCGTTTTTGGTGACGACCTTTTTTCCCGCTACTGAACCCGCCACGTTGCCGCCCTGGGCCGCAGCCATGTCCACAATCACGCTTCCGGATTTCATAAGGGCGACGTCTTTTGCAGTTATTAGCTTTGGAGCGAGTCGTCCTGGGATCAAAGCGGTGGTGATAATAATGTCAACGTCCGCAGCCTGCTCCGAATACATCTCTGCAGCGCGCTTGTTATAAGCGTCACTTGTGGCCTTCGCGTAACCGTCGCCGGTCTCCATCTTCTCTTCAACCTCAACGGGCAAGTAGACGCCTCCGATTGAGCGAACCTGGTCGGAAACCTCTGGGCGCGGATCGGTTGCTCGGACGATAGCTCCGAGACTCGATGCAGAACCAATTGCTGCAAGCCCCGCCACTCCAGCACCGGCAACCAAAACCTTCGCCGGAGGCACTTTTCCGGCGGCAGTAACCTGACCGGTGAAGAAGCGACCAAATTCGTGAGCGGCTTCAACCACCGCACGGTAACCAGCAATGTTCGCCATTGAGCTGAGCACATCCATGGACTGAGCTCTGGAAATTCTTGGCACTGCGTCCATTGCTAACGCGGTAACCTTCCGCTTGGCAAGAGCTTCGAGGAGCTCAGGCTTAAAAGCAGGGCTCAACAGGCCGACAAGAACCGTTCCAGCCTGGAGTTTCTTTACTTCGGAGTCTGTGGGTGCATCGACCTTCAAGACGATGTTTGCTTTCCATGCGGAGGCTCCTGCAACTACCTTGGCGCCTGCCTCTTTATAGGCGGAATCCGGGAATGCTGCCTTGGCTCCCGCGCCCTTTTCAACTAGGACCTCATATCCCAGTGCAAGAAGCTTCTTTACGGTTTCTGGGGTGGCCGAAACTCTAGATTCTTGTGACTGCTCGGTCACTACTCCAATTACTGACATAAGTCTTCCCTATCGAATCTTCTAGCCAACTCAGATAAATTGCTCATAATTCCCCATCACATTATCGGTTTTTATGGGTCTTAGCTCGCGTTTTGGAACCAGTGATGCCTGTCCGACTGATGGCAATGAATCGAAGAGTTCCCGATCCGACTAGGCGAAATGATTTTCGGTCGCCCAATAATGAGTCGATTCGTCAAAATCTTTCTGATTTGAACTTTATCTACCGCAGCGTAAAAACGGTGCCAAGGCACTCACCTCACCTACGATCTAGTCCTCATCGTCAGTCAGGCCAACGCCTTCTTGGTCCGTGATCATGGCGTGGAGGGTGTCATCGGCGTTATCCACGATGTGCTGTGCCCTCGTCAATAGCTCTTCGGTGGACTGCGACTGCAGCAAGTCAATCTGATCTAACTGACCAACCGGTAATACTCCCGCAAGTTGCCAGGAGGCCTCCATGGGGTCATCACTCAAAATCGTGTCCGCCCCATACTGTAAATCAGCAAACTCGCTTGCGAAAGACAATAGCTTTCGGACCTTTGTCTCGAGTTCCTGCCGAAGTGGTTCAAGACCATTGTCCCAAACTAGATCAGGCAAGAAATCGATATCGGCGATCGGATATGGGTCATCCGGAAGCCAAGCATTCACCTTGAACCTAGATCCCCCAACTGATTGCAAACCATAAAACTCCTCGGTGGTGCCAATGTCTGTCACGAGAGCCACCGTGCCCATGTCAAAGCGCTTTTCCTTGCCACGCTCATCCTCACCACGACCGTTGAGAACAACACCAAACTCTGGGTTTTCATCTCCGAGCAAATCGCCAAGCAGTTTTAGATAGCGCTCCTCGAAGATTCTTAGGTCAAGCGGCAGGTGGGGCATAAGAACTAGGCCCAACGGAAACATTGGCATTACTGGCATCTGGCAGCCTCAACAATCAGGCTCAGGTCAAGCCTCGTAGTTTTCTGATTACTCACTTTTTTATCCAATCGCACTTGCCCGGATTCAATCAAACCAAGCAAAAACTAATTAAATTTCAACAAGAATATCAATCACGTTCCTGTTATCTCAGCGGCCTGTTCTTAGCCTGACTAAAGTTCACTTTGAGGGCGGTAATAATGAGCGATCTAAATCAAATTGGCCAAAATGATAACTGGCGCTGTTGGCTATGCGATGAGCCAGTAGACCCAGATGGTTCTGTGAATTCTGACCAAGGACCAAGTGCCGACAGCTACGCAGCCTCAAAGGCCAAAAAGGGAGCCACGACCGTTGAACGACTGGCCCACCGTTCCTGCAACACTATGCGCGGCAAGATTGCGCCGGTTGTTCCTTGGTCAAAGGAGCTGTTTGTCTTTGACCCAGCAGCAATATTTGAATCGGTCGAACGCCTCGCAAAAAAAGGCGGCAGGGAAGCCGTCGGCCGTTGCGCAACCAACGAAGATGCCGAACAGGCGTCCATCTGGCTATTGGACCGCTTGTCAAGGCTCGCGCCAACCACCAAGTTCTTCACCGAAATAACCCCCGGTGCCGGCCAGTTTCTTTTGAAACTCAGCGCAAAGTAGCAAGGCAGCAAGTCAGCGGCCTTGTCGGGAGATTTGAGAGCCATTCCAGCCATCTAATTGCTCGATCCCTGGGCCTAGATTTTTCCTTCACTCAAGCCACTTAGAACCTCCGCGGCACGAGTTTTGAGCTCGGGCAAGTCCGATAGTCGATTCAACCCAAACACCTGCTGACTCATGCGGTGATTTTTCTTGAATTCTTCTTTGTGTCGGTCAAGAAAATCCCAATACAAAGTGGTGAATGGACAGGCATCGTCGCCCACTCGCTTCTTAGGGTCGTATGCGCAGCCCTTGCAGTATTGCGTCATCCGATTGATATAGGCCCCACCGGCCGCATAGGGCTTGGTCATAAGGCGGCCGCTATCGGCATGAACTCCCATGCCGATGATGTTCGGCACCATTACCCATTCGGCTGCATCGACAAACTGCTCTCGCATCCAATCTAAAAACTCCTGTGGATTGGTGCCGGTGACAAGGGCCAAGTTACTAAGAATCATGAGCCTTGGGATGTGGTGGGTCCAAGCTCGCGTCTCCACGTGTGAAACGACTTGGCTAACGCAGTTCATTTTGGTTTTCGATGAATCCGCAAACAGTGGCAGTAGCTTTCGGGTCGCACTAAGGCCATTTAGCTCTTTGTAGTCTTCGCCCAAAAACCAGTACATGCCATTTATGTATTCGCGCCAGCCAATAATTTGCCGAACAAAGGCCTCCACTGACTCAATCGGAGCGTGGCCCTCGTTGTAGCGCTCGATGGCGGCAGCCACCACTTCGGCAGGTGTGATCAGGCCATTATTTAGGTAGGGACTCAAAAGACTGTGGTGCAGAGACCATTCATCGAGTGTCACGGCATCTTCGTATGGCCCGAAGCCCGCAAGGTGATTATTCAAAAAGTGTTCAAGCTGCCTAAGTGCTCCATCCCGAGTGGTGGCCCAACTGTCAGTCGGTTCGTAATTCAGGCTCTTTGCTACATCAGTATCGATTTTGTCGCGAGCGTGGGTGAGCCTTTCTGGCCAGGTGTAATTCTTAGGTGGTGGCAGCCGGTTATCGGCATCAAAGTTCCAGCGACCCTGTTCCGGCTTACCGTCCGTAACTAACAGGTCAAGACGAACTCTTTGGGCCCTATAGAAGTTCTCCATTACAAAGCTTTTTTGGCCACCGGCCCACTCTTGAAATAACCTTCTTGGCGTCAAGAAGAAATCATTCTCCACAAACTCGACACCGAAATTAGCAAGCTGAGATCGCTGCCTAAAAGAAGACGGCTCTGCACACAAGACCGGTAATTCCCCAACGGCCTTTCTTGCCTCAGTGATTCCAGCGGTTGTTGTCTCTGCCTCGATAAACAAAACAGTGAATCCAGACTTTTCAAGTTCCGCCGCGAAGTGCCTGGCGGAAGAGATCAAGAAAAATAGCCGCTCTTTATGAAATGGCCGACCGGTGACCATTCGTTCGCTCTGAACAAAAAGCACGATATCGGTTGCCGGGTCAGCGTCCTTGAGGACTCCGCGGTCGAAATTTAGATGGTCGAAAGGAACCAAAAGCAGGCGCCTAAAAGCCCTTAGGTCATCCAAGCTGCCTAGCTTTAGGGTTGCATTCATTTATAAAGGCTAATCATAAAATTCTTCAATAAGGCCGGTTTCTAGCAATAAGCGCGGGCTATAAAAAAAGGAAACCCACTTAGTCAGACTGCAAAACCAAATCCAACTTTATGGCTATTAGATTCGCATCCCAGGGGCTCGTTTTCTGGCCAAAGCATCCACGGTCGCGGCCAGTGCAAGCACTACTCCGGTCACAATAAAGCTAACTCCAGCAGGGAAGCCCATTAGGCCCAAGCCATTATCAATTATTGAAATCACAATGGCTCCAATGGCCGCATTGAATAGTTTTCCTCTGCCACCAAAGAGGCTAACGCCACCCACCACAGCTGCCGCGACAGCCGATAGAACGATAATCTTTCCGGCAGCTGCCTCAACGGCTCCGATTCGACTGATGTGCATCAGCCCACCCATTGTGGCGAGTGTCGAGGTGATCATGAAGGCGTAGATGCGGATGCGAGCAACATTGATTCCGGCACGTCTTGCAGCCTCTGGGTTTCCACCCACCGCATACAAATATCGGCCGAACCGTGTTCTGTTCAGTACGAAGGTTCCGGCGAACATCAAGAGAATCACGATAGGAACCACGATGGGAACACCACGAATTGGATTAGCCGCAACCAAGCTGCGAGGCAAGTTGAGCATAAATATTATTCCACCGCCAACAACCAGATAGGCCGCAATTTTGGCGACCAGGAAAATCATTGGTCGAACCGGAAGGTCGACTCTTAGCCTGCGGGACCTATCCCAAACTGATAGCACAAGTGCAACGATGACGGTGACGGCCAGAACGGCCCAACCGCCCCACACCGGAAGGTTCACGTTCATGATTGCCTTGATTGGCTCAACCTCTAGTCGAAGAATTCCACCAGAACCCAAGATGATCAACATCACACCTGGAAAACCAAGATAAAAAGCAAGTGAAATCACAAAAGATGGAACACCGATCTTGGCCACGAACATACCTAGCACCCAGCCAGTTACTAGCCCAACCAAGAATCCAAGCGCTAACGCCACTGGCCAGTCCCAGCCGGTGTTTGTTAGTTTCACAAACAGAGCCATCCCGGTAGCAGCGGTCACGCCGGCGCTTAGATCAATCTCTCCAAGCAGTAGAACAAACACAAGTGCCATGGCAGTAACCATCAGCACTGCCGACTGAACAAACAGGTTTGCAATGTTTATCTCAGTCAAAAAATAAGGAGATAGGTTAGCAAATAGCGCCATCAGGACGATAACTGCTGCCATCGCGGGTAGCGCGCCCATGTCGCCGCCTTTGAGCCTGGAGAAATAAGCAGAAACCTGCCCTTTCACTCCACCCTCGTGACCGGTTTGCAGTGTTACCTTCTCAGCCACGATTAGCCTTCCTTAACATCTGTTGCAATGCCCGTGATGTAACCGATGACCTCATTGCTGGTGGTCTTTGCGGTTTCCAGCTGTGCAACCATGTTTCCTAAATACAGCACGGCAATGTCGTCCGCTACCTTGAAAACGTCGTAGAGATTGTGGCTGATCATTAGAACGCCATAGCCCTGATCTGCCAAACGGCGGACTAGATTCAAAACCTGCTCGGTTTGAGCGACACCTAAAGCGGCGGTCGGCTCATCGAGGATTACCAGCCTGGCATCGCGCAAGACAGTTCTTGCGATAGCCACGGTTTGGCGTTGACCACCGGACAGCGAAGAAACAGTCTGTCTAACAGACCTAACGGTTTTTACTGAAAGTGACTGCAGAGCTCTTGCAGCGGCAGCTTCCATTTCGGCTTCGCTTAGGGTTCCAGACTTCAGGGTCTCACGACCTAAAAACATATTTTGAACGATGTCAAGATTTTCGCAGAGCGCTAGGTCCTGATACACGACTTCGATGCCGAGTGCCGATGCCTGCCGGGGTGAGTGGAGCTCCTGCAGTTCGCCATCAAATCTAACTTCTCCGGCGTCATAGGGCTGAACTCCAGCCAGACCTTTGATGAGAGTTGACTTGCCGGCTCCGTTGTCTCCGACAAGGGCTGTTACTTTTCCTGCAAAAACTTCTAGGTCGACGCCCTTTAGAACGTCTACTGGACCAAAGCTCTTTTTAACGTTCTTGAGCTGAACGAGTGCCTGCGACATGGTGGGGCCTCTTGCTCTTATTAGAAGCTCATTCCCGGGCGGAAACCGCCCGGGAATGAGCTAGTTACTAATTACTAGTTGCTAATTACTCTACGCCGAAGGTGGCGCAAGCTGCTGCCACTTCTGCGGTGCAAAGATCCGCTGCGGTGGCCTGGCCGTCGGCGACGACGTCCTTGACCAACTCGGCGGTTGTGATGATTGGATCGATTGCGATGAATGGGGTTCCGTCGTCAAGGGTCTTGTTAGCTGTGACGGTTTCGCCCGAAAGGATCGCTGCAATGATCTCTAGAGCCGCGGCAACCTGAAGCTGGAATGGCTTGTAAACCGTTCCGTACTGCTTGCCCAAAAGAACGTTCTGAAGACCAGCTGTTGATGCATCCTGACCTGATACTGGAACGGTTAGGCCGTTCTTGTCCAGGATTGAGATGATCGAGGCTGCGTTGTTGTCGTTTGGAGCTAGAACTGCGTCAACGTTTCCACCAACTGCGGTGAAAGCCTGCTCGAACAATGTTCCAGCTTTTGCGCCGTCCCAGGTTCCCTCCATGGTGAACGCAGGTGATGCACCAGCGGCGTCAAGAACGCTCTTGGCACCATCGAAGAACATAGCTGCGTTACCGTCGGATGGGTCACCCGATGAGTAAATGATGCTAGCGGTTGCTGGGTCTTTGCCCGCTGCCACAAGTCCGTCAACGATCATCTGTCCCTGAAGGGCACCAACTGTGAAGTTGTCGAATGATACGTAGTAGTCCGCTCCAGCAATTGGACGGTCATAGGCGATAACTGGAACTCCAGCAGCCTTTGCCTTCTCGGCAACAGCTGCACCAGCACCCTGGTAGTCAACTAGAAGCATTACATCGCAACCCTTGGTTAGCTGAGCGTCAGCAATGGTTGCGTACTTTGCGGTGTCTGACTGCGCGTTCTGAATGTCAGCGTCGTAGCCAGCAGCGGTTAGTCCGGTCTCTAGAGCTGGACGGTCGCCCGGCTCCCAGCGAGTTCCGGCGTCAGCATCCGGGAGGATAACGCAAGCGCGTAGCGCTTCCGCCACGGTCTCGCCAGCAGCTGCAGTGGAGGTCTCTTCGGTTGCAGTGTCTGCTGCACAGCCGGCCAGCACCAAAGATGCGGCTGCAACTGCAGCTAGAGAAGCAATTCTGAACTTCTTCATATTTCCCCTTATTTTTCTAAGTAGTTTGTTTCTACCCGGCTTGAGCCAAGTCGGCTGAAGTAGGTTTCATTATGTTTCCACACGAAACAAATAAAAATGGATAATTTTTATCAAGATTTGGTAACAATTAGCTTTTAATTGGGTTCTTCAGGGCCGATCCGAGTGAATTTTCTGCCACTCTCTTTATTTAATGGGCTTTTTTGTAGACTACCTAGACAAACTAAATGAAAGTATTAGGCTCTGAAGATGACCTCCAAAGCGACCCCAATGTTTGAAGCCCGAGCCTCAGGACGATCGAGCCTGTCAACTGTTCTTGGTTTGATTCACGAGCACCGCGCAATTACTCGTTCTGAGATTTGCAGTTTCACTGGCCTAAGTCGATCCACTGTTGCCAAGCTTGTAACGACGTTAGTTAATTTGGGATTTGCCTCGGACACCGGAGCCGAACAACTTGACCGAGTTGGCAGACCCAGCTTGGGCGTCGACGCCTCCAAGGAAGTGCTCGCAATCTCAGTACACCCTGAAGTTGACTACCTCGAAGTCAAGGCCGTTGCCTTCGACGGAACCATCGTTCACTCGGAAAAGCTGCTCTACGATGACCCAATCGGCCAAGACCAAGCACTCGAGGACATGGTTCAGGTTATTGACAGCCTCGTAACTCAGCTTGAAACCAGTGACACTCCCTACCGAATTCTCGGAATTGGTGTAATTGTGCCGGGGCAGATTAACTCCCTGACCGGCATTGTTAGGCAGGCTCCGAATTTGCAATGGTCCGAATTCCCGATTCGTGACTTACTAACGGAGCGGCTATCAATGCCGGTTTTTGTCGCAAACGATGCGTCTTTAGGCTGTAAGGCCGAGATGGCCTACGGGGCAGCCAAGGGCGCCACAGATGTTGTCTATATGCACGGCACTTCCGGTATCGGAGGGGGTGTGTTCATGAACGGCACCGAGCTGAAGGGTTTTCGCGGTTACGCAGCAGAGCTTGGGCACATGAGAATCAGTTCAGGCAAAGAGCTGGACTACTCGGGAATTCAAGGAACCCTTGAGGCCCTGGTCAGAAGAGATGACCTGGAGGCTGTCTTGGGATTGAAGAATGTTTCCGATGAAGATCTCGAGATCGCGCTACTAAACAACCGAACTCCCGAATCAACCGCCCTTGCCAGAAGGCAACTCGAAGCGCTGGGAATCGCAACAGCAAACCTTGCGAACATCTTTAATCCAGAGGTCTTCGTGCTGGCCGGTTTCCTTAGATTCTTGTACCGATTCGACCAGAACTACTTCCACCGAGTAATCAAAAAACACGCGATTCCAGCATCGTTGGAAGGCATGCGGATTTTTGTCAATGAACTTGGAGCCAATTCAATGGCCATCGGCGCATCTGAGTTGGTTTTTCAAGAGGCAATTGCTGACCCGACAAAATTCGCCACTCCTGCTAAGCGGAATCCATAACCCAGTCACAATCCACAACTAATTGGTTAGCAAGACCTGTAATTCCGCAATTTCTAGAGTCTGCACTTTGATAACGGCAGCGCCAAGTTCGCGAGCTTCAAGATTTTTAGAGTCCACCACCATTTGAGCCATCTCGATGGCTCCTTCGTGGTGGGCAATCATTCCGAGGAGAAACAGCTCATCAAACTCTGCGCCGCTGGCGCTAGATAGCCGCTCCATTTCGGCAGCCGAGAGCATTCCATCCATGGACATTTGATGACCCATCTCGGTCGGCGCATTTGCAGCCTTGAGCCAAGAGCGCATTTGCTCAATCTCAGGGCCTTGCTCAGCGCTAATCTTCGAGGCTAGCGCCTTCACCTCCGGACTCAAGGCCCTGGATTGCGCAAGTGCGGACATGTCGATCGCCTGCTGGTGATGCGGAATCATCATCTGGGCGAACATTATGTCCATCCCAGAAAAGTCGGACGTGTTCACTCCGCTAGCAGACTCAATTTGAGTGCCGCCATGATTCATGGTTGCCATAGAGACTCCGGCGCAGCCTGCCAAAGTAAGAGCTGACAGCAATAAAAGCGCGGATAAGGCAAGGCGATTAGTCGCGACTTGGGGCATGAAAGTTTCCTTTGATTAGTAGAGAAAGAAAACTTGTCTCATCCATATTTTGTTCCCTGGTCCGAGCGGTTTCTCGCCGTCGCACATGCAGTTCATCCGGCGCAGGGAGGCCTGATGCCTAGAGACGCAAATAGCCCCGCTGGCCCCAGGGGGCCAGCGGGGCTATTTGCGTAATTATTGGTTAGCTGACCAAAGCCGGAATGATAGCTCCGGAGAATATCTGCCATGCCAAGACGGTCTTAGCAACGAGGCTAAGAGTGATGTAGCTCTTCTCGCCGAATAGGTAGTTCTTCCAAGGTCCAATTTTCTTGTACTGGAATGCCTGGTTGAAACCAAAGGTGTTGAAGAACAAAAACAGCGCAACAACGATGCCGTAGACAAAGCCTGGAATCTCTGATGCGTTTGTTGCACCCGGCTGCCAGATGTAGAGAACGAGAATTAGCCAAGGAATGATTCCTGTCATTGATCCGAAGATAAATGGCAGTCCCTTGCCGCTGCCAGGAGTTTCGTACTTCTCCTGAAGAGCTCCGAACATGATCATGGATGCGTTCACCGCGAAGATTGCCACCAGCGCGGCAATATCGGTAATACCGTTTAGCAATGCGATGCAGAAGATCATTACCGAGGAGCTAAGTGAATACTCAACCCAGCGGAAATAGTTGTGGTTTACCTTCAGGCCAGCTTTATAGCGCTGGAAGAACATCGGCGAAGAAATAATGAAGTGGAACAGCGCAGATAGCGCCAAGAAGCCAACAATTCCAGCACCGATGTTGATGTCAAATAGAGTCACCACGTCAACTGGACTGGCCACTCCCGGAGGACCCGTTGGGTATTCAATTTTTACCGGATACAGAATCTGGTAGTCGAGCATTGTCAAAACATATGAGAACCCGACCGCTTGGATTAGGTGCAAGAAACCTGCGACTACGTTGTACTTTCGTAGTCCCCCAATTTGCTGGTCCGGTGTTTTAGCCGGCTTTATTGTTTTTGCCATTATGAGAACTCCCTAGTTCTAAGTTGCCTTCAGTCTAGGCCTGCGAACGCAAACGCTCGAGCTTTGCTCCCTCGACATCGACATCAGGTAATAACCTGTCAAGCCACTTGGGCAAATACCAAGCTGCTTTTCCAATAACGCTCATCAAGGCCGGGACCAGCAACAGTCGAACCAGGAACGCATCAATAAGGACGCCGATTGCTAACCCAAAGCCCATCGGCTTAATCATTGTGATGTGGGAGAAGGCGAAACCACCGAACACCGAAACCATGATGATGGCTGCAGCGATAACGACCGGCCTTCCCAAGTGGATACCGGAGTCAATGGAGTCCTTTGCACTCTTGCCGTGCACAAATGCCTCGCGCATACCGGAAACCACGAAGAGCTGGTAATCCATCGCAAGACCGAACAGAATTCCGATCAAAAGAATTGGCAAGAAGCTAAGTATTGGACCGGCTTGAGTTACGCCCAAAACCTCGGATAACCAACCAAACTGATAGACCGCAACGACCGCACCCAGAGTCGCCCCAACGGTTAGCAGGAAGCCACCGGTTGCAACCAAAGGAACAATGAGTGACCTAAATACAAGAATCAAAAGCAAGAACGACAAAATAACCACTGTGCCCAAGTAGAGCGGCAACACATCTGCCAGTTTCTGAGAAATATCTATATTCACAGCCGCAATGCCGGTGACCTCAATGTTTGCATTTAGCTCAGCTGGAAATACTTTTTCAAGTTCTCGAATATCGAACACCAATTGCTCGGTCTCAGCACTGGTCGGTCCAAATTCCGGAACCAGCACAAACATCAGGTCCAGTCCCGAAGTGGAAACTCCTCCGGGCAGCACTGCCGAAACATTGTCCAAAGCGAATAGTCGCTCGGAAACATCAGCTTGCAGCTGAAGCTCTGCAATCTCGTCAAGGTTTTCCGGAACGTCGACTATTGCAACCAAGCTTCCGTTGCTGCCAGGTCCAAAGGCTTCGGAAATCAACGTGTAAGACTTGAATGCGGTTGAGTCACTGGCCTCAGCCCCACCGTCTGGCAGAGCCAGACGCATGCTCAGGGCGGGCACCGCCACGATCATCAAAACTGTTACTACTCCAATGATGACAACCCAAGGACGTTTGTTCGCAAACACAGGCTTATGGCTAGCGTTTGCCTCTTCGAGGGCATAAACCTGCTCTGGCGTGCTCGAAAGGCCTGTTGCCTCGCGCACTAAGCGCTCTTTTTGAGTAAGAACTTTTTCCTTAGCTAGGCCCAGCACCGCAGGCACCAAAGTCAGCGCAACTGAAACTGCAACCACAATTGCAAGCGCTCCAGCGCTACCCATCAAGCCAAGGAAGCCCACGCCGGTTAGGTTCAGGGCCAAAAGAGCAATAACTACCGTGATCCCTGCAAAGACAACAGCGTTGCCACTGGTGCCATTGGCAAGGCCGATTGATTCTTGAAGTTCAACTCCAGCTTTTAGCTGACGTCGGTGACGATTCAAGATAAATAACGAGTAATCGATTCCAACTGCAAGACCCAGCATGATTCCCAGCAGCGGAGTAGTGCTGGTCATTTCAATCACGGAGGACAGAGCAAAAGTTATAGCCGCAGAGATAGCGACTCCGGTGATTGCAGCAATCACTGGAAGGCCGGCGCCAATAAAGGTTCGAAGCATTATTGCAAGCACCAGGGCTGCGATTGCCAAACCAACGATCTCTCCAATTCCCAGAAGGCCGTCTAGTGAGAACACTAGGGATTGTGAGTACTCGACCTGAATTCCAGCTGGAGTCTGAGCTTCTATAAGGTCCACAACTTCAGCGGCTGCCACCTCGTCTAGCTGACCAGTCGGCTGATCAAAGTAAATTGTGGCAAAAGCCGTCTGACCATCAACTGACACCGTGCGGAAGTTATTTGCGGTGCCAAGAAGCTTTTCGCCCGCTACCAGCTGAACTTCATTGCTTGCAAGCTCGGTCTTGCCCTCATCAAGTTTCGATTGCCCGTTGGTTAGCTCGGTCTGCTGGAGTGCAATCTGATCGAGTCCAGCTTGAATCTGCGCTAGCCCGGCTAAGACCTGCTCGGTTCCGGGAGCATTATTGGCAACCATCGCATCGAGAGTTTGCTGCAATGTTTCAGCCTGGGCCTCGAGATCAGACTTAGCGGCATCAAGTTGATCTTGTCCGGCGTCCAACGAAGCTTGACCTTTATTGATTTCAGCCTTGCCGTCCGAAATGGCCACTAGGCCAGCCGCCAAGTCAGCACGCTGACTGTCAAGGGTTGCCTGAGTAATAAACGGATCAGCGACATCGTCCACAGTGATCAGAGTTTTGACTCTGTCTAGGACATTAGAAATACCCGAAATCTCCGCCGCTGAAAATTCGACGCCGTCAGCTTTGTGGAATACAACTTGTCCGGCGGCTCTTGCGGCCTCGGGGAATGTTTCCTGAAGTGAGGTCGCAAGGTCCTGGGATGGAATGCCATCTAGAGTCATTGTGGTTCCGAGCTTGCCTCCGGAGAGCAACGCCGCGGCTCCTGCAGCTCCAATCAGTAGCACCCAGATGGCGATGACAGCGAACGCTCGTTTAGCGGAGAATTTTCCAAGGCGGTATAACAGCTGGGCCATTTAGTTCCTAAATCATTTGGTGCACGCCTACGTGCGGGATATGAGGGCTTCCTAAGGTTAGAAGTCCAGCCTGATAGATGGCTGGGCATCGAACTGAGCCCCCCTGGTCAACAGCCCAGTAACCAAAATTCATCCCGCGCCCATGAGACCTTTGTCACTAGTCTTTTTGGCGAGGATGCATCGACTGGAGAACTATGAGTGACAACATGACTGCCTTCACCGCGGATGAGCGAAAAGCGATGCGAGAGAGGGCCAAGGAGCTAAAGAGTAAGGATGACAAGATTGCCGCAGAGGCGGATGTCATGCTCAAAATCGGACAGATGGATGCCAGTGACAAGGAAATGGCATCAACGGTCCATGCGCTCGTGAAGACACATGCCCCAGATCTTGATGCCAAGACCTGGTACGGCATGCCTTCTTGGGGGCACAACGGCAAAACCATTTTGTTTTTCCAGAGCGCGGGCAAGTTCAGGGTGAGGTTTGCAACTCTTGGGTTTAGCGAGCATGCCACTCTGGACGACGGTGAAATGTGGCCAACCTCATACGCATTGAAAAAGATTGACAAAATGGCTCAGGCTCGAATCGTCGAGCTAATCAAAAGGGCAACTGGGCGACTATAAATAGTGTTAGCTTGATTTCGAAAGTCAATTTTGAAGCCATCTAGGCCCTGCAACCAGCATCAAAGTAAGGATGCAAAATGAACCTGATCTCCCACTACATTTCTGGTGCCGAACATAGGCCCTCTTCGACAAGGACGGCTCCGGTTTATGACCCAGCACTTGGAACAGAGTCCGGCCGAGTGGCTCTGGCTGATGAGACAGATATCAAAGCTGCCATCGACTCTGCAAAGCTTGCCTACCCGGCCTGGCGCGACTCTTCATTGGCTAAGCGCCAACAGATAATTTTCAAATTTCGTGAACTACTAAATGAGCGGAAGCCTGAGCTTGCAGCAATAATTACTGCCGAGCACGGCAAAGTTTTATCCGATGCCCTCGGAGAGATAACCAGAGGCCAAGAAGTTGTTGAGTTTGCCTGCGGCATGCCTCATCTTCTAAAAGGTGAGTACTCGGAAAACGCATCAACCAATGTTGACGTCTACTCCACCAAGCAACCCCTTGGAGTCGTTGGAATCATTAGCCCATTTAATTTTCCAGCAATGGTGCCGATGTGGTTTTTTCCAATAGCTATTGCCGCCGGCAACACCGTGATTCTAAAACCGAGCGAAAAAGATCCTTCCGCGGCCCTTTGGATGGCAAAACTTTGGACTGAGGCTGGCTTGCCAGCTGGAGTTTTCAATGTCCTGCAAGGCGACAAGGAGTCGGTCGACGGCCTGATTAATAGCGACGATGTAGCGGCTATAAGCTTCGTCGGCTCAACCCCGATTGCTAAATACATTTATGAGAACTGCGCCAAAAAAGGCAAGCGTGTTCAGGCTCTAGGTGGGGCAAAGAACCACATGCTCGTGCTTCCAGACGCTGACCTAGACCTTGTTGCAGACTCAGCAATAAACGCCGGCTTCGGCTCCGCCGGAGAGCGCTGCATGGCAATCTCAGTGGTTGTTGCCGTGGAGCCCGTAGCCGATGAAATGATCGAAAAGATTGTGTCTCGAATCTCTCAGATCAAAGTGGGCGATGGTCGTCGCGCCTGTGACATGGGGCCCCTTGTAACCAAGGAACACCGCGACAAAGTTGCCGGCTACATAGAAATCGCGGAGGCTGACGGAGCCAAGGTTGTAGTTGACGGTAGATCAGTTGTGCCAGACGGCGACAAGAACGGTTTTTGGCTTGGACCAACACTCTTGGATCAGGTGCCAACAAGCTCCAAGGCCTACCAGGACGAGATATTCGGACCGGTGCTAAGCGTGATTCGAGTCAGTTCCTTTGAAGAGGGGCTGGAACTTATTAACGGAGGAATCTACGGCAACGGCACCGCTGTTTTCACCAACGACGGAGGCGCGGCAAGACGATTCCAAAACGAGGTTGAAGCCGGAATGATTGGTGTGAATGTGCCAATTCCAGTTCCAGTTGCTTACTTCTCCTTCGGAGGATGGAAAAACTCACTCTTTGGCGACAGCCGAGCACACGGCGAAGAAGGCTTTAGGTTCTTCACAAGAACCAAGGTGATCACCTCGCGCTGGCTAGACCCCAGCCACGGTGGCGTGAACCTAGGCTTTCCACAAAACTAAGACAGCTGCTTTTGTATTCGCTTTAGAGAAACCGCCTCTTGAGTTCCAAGCGATTGAGCGAACAGGCTCACTCTTAGTTCCTCAAGCAACCATCTTGCTGAAGTAAGTTTCTCGCTGGATTTTTGAGGCAACGGCAACCTTCCGCCTGCGACTTCGAAGACCTCGATTGCTTTTGCTAATTCGATCGCGCTAATTCGATCGCGCTCCGGGCTCTCCTGCAGCTTCACCACTCGTTGCGTGATAGCGCGTAAGTAGATTTCGATTCGCGACAGCCGATCAAGACCGGTTGAGGAAACGAGCTTTGGAATCAACAGTTGTTGGATGTGGAGCTTCTCACTGGCAAGCACCGTTAGAAAGTCAATCGCCTTGGCATTAGAAATTGCCTTATTGGCTTCACTGGCCGCTTGCGAAATCTTCAGCATTATTTTGGCGACGTCAAAAATCAGCTCAATCGAAATGGCCTCAACGAGCTGCCTGAGATTTTCAAATTCTTTGGCGGTAAAAATTAGACCCTGTGGATCAAGAATGAAGAGCTGTTTTTTAGCACCCGCCCTGATGACATCTGCAACAAAAGCACTGAGGCTTGGATAGGGCAGGCTTGCAATGGCGAGCTTTTCGGCTTGAGTCAGATGCGCCTCAATGTACTTCACCGGCGATGGAATGCTCAGCTGAACAAGTTCCACCACACCCACTGGATGCTCTAGCGCTTGTGTGGCTTCCGAGGAGTGGAGTTTCAAATCGACGGTGTTTGTTTTTTCATCTAAAACCAGTGCCGGAAACGCGCTTACTTTATTGCTGCCCTGCTTCGTATCTAGCTGTTTAGGTAGTTCGTCAAAGTCCCAGGTTTGTAGATTGCTTCGCTCTATCGAGGGTCCCTCGAACTGAATCATGTTCGACACCGCGTCGATCGAGCTTTGGGCAAGTTTTTGTTGAAGTGCCGCTAGATCGTTGCCGATTTCTAGCTGCTTCGCCTTGGAATCTAGAACTCGATAAGAAACCTTTAGTTGGGCAGGTAACACCTCAGGACTGAAATCTTCTGGGGTAACCCTGACGCCACTCAAGGACTGCAGCTGAGTGGCCAACACTTCAGTAATCTTGCCGGTGGGCTCCGCGGGTAGATTTCTCATAACCTTTGCCGCCCAGTCTTTGGCGGGAACTACGTTTTTGCGAACCGCCTTTGGCAGGCTCCGGATCAACTCGGTAATCAGCTCCAGTCGCATCGCTGGAATCAGCCACTCGAAGCCCTCCGGCTTGATGCTTGCCAACAGTGAAATCGGGACCTCCACCGAAACCCCGTCGTGTTCGTTACCGGGGTCGAATAAGTAACTGAGGCCAAATTCTTGACCGTCGATAACCACTTGACCGGGGTAATCGTCTTCATCAAGTTGAGTCTCATCGGCACCCAGCAACTCGGCCTTGGTCATGGTTAGAAACTCCGGCTTTTCGTGCTTGGCCTTTTTCCACCAACCCTCAAAGCTGCCGGTAGAAAAAACATCCAGTGGAATCCGATTGTTGTAGAAGCGGAAGACGTCGTCTTCACCGGCTGCAAGCTGGGGTGAGCGTGCCCTATCGGCGGCAGCTTCCATGTCGGACAGTAAGTCCTTATTTTTTTGGTCAAAGACCTGCTTTGAGTCCCACTCTCCATAAACCAAGGCATGCCTGATAAATAACTCCCGGCATAGCATCGGGTCAATGCGCGAGTACTGAACCTTGCGGTTTGCAACTAATGTCAGCCCAAACAGCATTACTCGTTCGAGCCCGATGACTGCTCCAAGCTTCTTTTCCCAGTGAGGTTCTGAAACACTTCTTCGAACAAGATCGCCGGCAAGCTCTTCGGCCCATGCTGGATCGACCGCAGCATTCATGCGGGCAAACAGCCGACTGGTTTCGACAAGCTCCGCGCTCATGAGAGCTTCGGGGGGTTTCTTGGCCAGGGCAGAACCTGGAAAGATTACAAACTTCTTGCCACCGGAACCCAAATACTCACTCTGCACTCGCTTTTGTTTCTGCAGCTTGCCGTTTTTGAAAACCTTTTTTTCATTTTCTTGCTGCAACCCGATTTGACTGAGCAGACCAGACAGCAATGCCTTGTGGATTCCTTCGGGGTCGACCCTACGATTACCAAAATTAAGATTCAACGGCTTGCTAACGCTCTTTAGTTGCCGGACCAAATCCTGCCACTCACGGACCCGAAGGTAGTTTAGAAACTCTTGTTTGCAAAGCCTGCGGAATGCAGAGGATGACAGCTTTTCTTGCTGATCCTCAACGTGGTTCCAAAGATTCACTAGTGAAAGAAAATCGCTGCCTGGGTCTAGAAAGCGAGCATGCAGGAGATCTGCCTTCTCGCGCTTTTCAAGGGGGCGCTCTCTGGGGTCCTGAATCGTTAGTCCTGCAACGATAACCATTACCTCGCGCACCACATTATGCCGTTTTGATTCCAGCAGCATTCTTGCGAATCGAGGCTCGATTGGAAGCCTAGCCAGCTGCTTACCAAGCTTGGTGAGCTCAACCTCGTTGGAATCCTGGTCAATTGCCCCAAGCTCTTTGAGAAGCCCAATGCCATCTTTGACTCCCCTGGGTTCAGGAGCCTGAAGAAATGGAAACTTGGTTAGGTCTCCAAGTCCGATAGTTGCGGCCTGCAAAATAACCGAGGCCAAGTTGGTTCTTAGAATCTCTGGATCGGTGAACTCTGGCCGAGATTGAAAGTCCTCTTTTGAATAAAGTCTGATCGCTACTCCCGGGCTGGTTCGCCCAGCACGCCCGGCTCGTTGATTAGCACTTGCCTGGGAAATTGCTTCAATCGGAAGCCGCTGAACCTTTGCCTTGGGGCTGTAGCGCGAAATCCTGGCGGTGCCGGCGTCTATCACGTACTTGATATTCGGGATTGTGAGGCTGGTCTCCGCAACGTTGGTGGCAAGAATCACGCGCTTTCGCAGTCCGGCAACTTTGCTAACTTCAAACACTCGATGTTGCTCGGCGGAGCTCAGTCGGCCATAAAGCGGCAATACTTCGGAGTTTCCCTTGAGTGCGCCCTGAGTGATGCTGCCCTCGATTGCATCCTGAGCATCTTTGATCTCTGATTCTCCAGAAAGAAAGACCAGCACGTCTCCATCTTGTTCAGTCTCGAGTTCTTTGAGCGCTGAAATCACTCCGTCCAGGTAGTCGGCTGCGGTGGTTTCAACATCCGGGTCAGCATCCTGTGATCCGTCTCTTGTCACGGGGCGATAGCGAATCTCAATTGGAAAGGTTCTTCCCGAAACCTCGATAATTGGAGCGTCGTTGAAGTGCTTCGAAAAGGAGCCGGGGTCAATTGTCGCCGAAGTGATTATTAGCTTGAGCTCAGGACGCTTTGGCAATAGTTGCTTCAAAAAGCCAAGCAGGAAGTCAATATTTAGACTTCGCTCGTGGGCTTCATCGATGATTATGGTGTCGTACTGTTTGAGCATTCGATCTCGCTGCAGAGCATTTAGCAAGATGCCGTCAGTCATGACTTTCACCCTGGTCGCCTTGCTTGCCTGATCGGTGAAGCGAACCTGGTAACCAACCAGGCCACCCAATTCAACCTTCAGCTCTTCGGAGATGCGCTCGGCTACAGACCGAGCAGCAATTCTTCTGGGCTGAGTATGAGCTATGGATTTTCGTCCAAGCTCTAAGCACATTTTTGGAAGCTGCGTGGTCTTGCCGGAACCGGTAGCACCGGCAACAATCAATACTTGATTGTTGGTTATGGCCTCAAGGATGTCTTCTCGTCTAGCTGCAACCGGAAGGTCTGGAGGATAGTTGATCTGTAGCTCACTCACCCCAAGCCATCCGTTCTAAAGTTTGCTCAATAGCAATTGTCTCAGCTACCGGATCGAACTAGTACCTGTCCTCACGCAATATCTGGACATCTGACACCCAAGCGCTGCAGGCATAGTGCGGGAAATAGCTCGTCTTTAGTAGCTCCAGAATCTTCATTGAGGTCTCTTCTGGCACTACTGTCTCCAGACGAATATTGCCGCCTTCCAAATCACCCGCACGCTGGTTTCTCGGACCTAGTCCATTGGCGTGAGTAATCGTGAAGCCCTTAGCGCCTTGGGAAAGTATGTCCTTTGAGAGTCGCTGCTCGAGAGCAGCTTCGACCACGACAACAATTAGTTTTCGATCTTTCAGCATCAAAGGCCTGCGCTTTCTAGGAACTTACTTATTTCCAACATGATAGGGATACCCAGGGTTAGGTTGAACGGGAACGTGATTCCAAGGCTCGCAGTCAGGTAGATTCCTGGGCTCGCCTCAGGTAGGGCCAGTCGAACCGCCGCTGGGGCGGCAATATAAGAAGCAGAAGCACTTAGAACGCCCAATGTCGCAGCGCCGCCTATACCAAGCCCCGTTAGTTGTCCTGTCATTACTCCTAGGGTGCCAGAAATAAGAGGGAATGCGATCCCAAATACGACTATTCCAATCCCGGCCTTTTTTAGATCCTTGAGTCTTCTACCGGCGACAATTCCAAGCTCAAGCAAGAACAGCGTCAGTACTCCTGGGAACAGCGCGACGAAGAAAAACTCGATTCCAGCGAATCCAGTTGATTTTGTCAGGAAGCCTATTACTAGGCCGCCGGCAAGCAAGAAGATTGATCTGCCGGTCAAAATCTCTCGGAAGGATTCGCCCCAGGAAACTTCCCTGCGAAGCCCCCTAGAGGCCAGCATTAAACCGACGATAATTCCAGGGATTTCCAAAATTGCCAGCAAGGTGGTGAGGTAACCCTCGACTGAAATCGAAACTGATTCGTAAAAGATAACCGCTGCGGTAAAGGTCACCAACGATGTTGACCCGTAATGGGCAGCAAGTGCTCCCCGGTCAACCACCGAGAGCTTTTTTAGAAACTTCAGCAAGAAAAAAGCCAGCACTGGAACTGTTAAGCCAAGTAGCAAGGTTCCCAGAATAGGCAGGCCTACTTCTTGGAACTCCGCATTTGAAAGGGCAACACCACCCTTGATTCCGATTCCCAGCAATAGGTAAATAGAAATTACTTGGTAAATCGGCTCGGGCAACCGAAGATCAGTCTTTATCGCTGCTGCGAGCAAGCCAAGAGCGAAAGCGAGCACCGGGGCGCTGGTTAGGTTTTGAACTGCCACCGACAAAATGTCCATTGCCCTACCTGCCTACCACTCCGAGTGAATCGATTAGATCCCCAACCGACTTATGCAAACTTGTTTCGTGCCGAAGCTCCGCTTCACGATTTATTGAGTAGTGATTGCGTCTGCCAACTCTTTCCTTGGTGAGATAACCACCTTCTGTGAGGTCATTCAAAATGCTGACTACATATCTCGGGGTGACTCCCAGCACCTGGGCAAGGTCCTCGATTTTGGCGCTTTGGTCTCTTTGTAGCATCAGCATTAGATGGGCATGATGAGTTAGAAAGGTCCATCGTTCGCTCATCGTTCTCCTCCAACAAAGTAATCTAAATTACAGAACATTACTTCTATGAACTTTAGTTCATCTATTTAGAAAAGCGCAAAAATTCAGGCTTGCGTTGCTTGGTTTGAAAAATTGCCCTTAAGCCCGAAGTGCCATTGCTAGCTGCCTGGTGCTCTCGACCATTTTGTCCATATCCTTCTGGTTGTGCGCGAGTGACACAAGCCACTGCTCATCCAGGCCTGGAGGAGTTAGCACGCCTCTATTGATACCCCAGAGCCATGACAGCTCTGCTGTTTCAAAGTCGGTTGCCTTGTAGTCCCGGTAGTTTCTAACCGGATCCGGTGACCAAATCATTGCGCCCTTTACCCCCAACCCAATGGTGTGGGCTGGCAGTTCAAACTCGTTGATAATCGCATCCAACTTGGCAAGCGTTGCATTGTTGATTGCCTCTGCTTTCGCCAAGGCTGCTGGAGTACAGATTTCGTCAACGGCGAGCGCTGCTGCCATCACTAGAGGGTTACCGTTATAGGTTCCAAAGTGAGCCATACGACCGTCGACGACGGCTTCCATATACTCCAGCTTGCCACCAAATGCAGCGAGCGGGAATCCACCACCGATACTTTTTGCAAGGGTGATCAAGTCAGGCTTCACGCCGACTCTTGCTGCAGCTCCGGCGACTCCGGCGGTAAGGCCCGTCTTGACTTCGTCAAAAATCAAGCAAATGTTGTACTCGTCACAAAGGTCCCTAACCGATTGCAAATATCCAGCATCGGGCAAAATAATCGACAGGTTCTCGATTACCGGTTCAATCATGAAACAAGCGATGTTGTGCCCGTGATCTTTCATGATCTCTTCGAGGAGTTCTAAGTTGTTGTAGGGAACGACATAAACATCGCCGGCCTCAACCTCGGGTGGCACTTGCGCAGTTGGGTGATCTGGCGACCCAATGTCTTTCAAATCAGGCTTTACCGATACCTGCAAAGGGTCGTAGCCGCCGTGGTAGCCGCCCTCGATTTTGATAACACCATTTTTCTTTTTCACCGCTCTTGCGGTTCTTATGGCATACATAGTCGACTCGGTGCCGGAGTTTGTGAATCGAAGCATTTCAAGACCGAATCTCGCCTTGAACCTCTCGGCAACATCGGTCGCAGTAGGCGACGGTGTCACAAACAGCGTTCCAGTTGAGCGAAGCGCCTTTTTTACTCTTTTAATTATCTTGGGATGAAGGTGCCCGACCAGCATTGCGCCGAAGCCCATGGAAAGATCCAAGAGCTTGCGACCGTCAACGTCGGTGAGATAAGCACCCTTTGCCGAAACAATAGAAATTGGGTATGGGTCCCAGTGTTGAAAGCTAGAAGTCACGCCCATGGGCAGAGATTTCATAGCCTTTTTGTTGTGAACACCCGAGGCCCTGGTGCTCTCCTCGAATCTGGCCCACTCTTGAACTAGAAGTTCTTGGACTCGATCTTGATTTATGGGTTTTGATGATGTTGGTATTTTTCGCCATCCGGCGGAATCATGCTTTGACGTCAATGTCGCGGGCACGGGTATCGCTCCTTGATTTCTGTCAGCAACTAAGTTGTTGCCCAATTCAGATGCCTCTTAGCTTAGGCGTGTTTCTAAAAAAAGCCAGTCAGGCTCTACGTGGCTCTAGTTGCCCCATTGATCCGGCGGTCCTAGGTAAAGCAAAACTGAAAATAGCGTCACGACAAAAGCGATTATGACAAGAATCAAAGTGCGTGGGCGATTGATAAACCAGCGGAATAGTCGGTCCGAACGGGTCTTATCTTTAGGGTTTTTTGATGTCTGTCTGCGCCAGAGGCCATCTAACATCTTGCGCTTTAGCAGCCACTTCTCAAAAGGTATTGTCGCAAACGGCACTATTGCCAGAATGACGCCAATGGCGGTTTTTGCCAAGCTCCAGCGATTGTTTATCCCGACCAGAGCTGCCGTTGTCGCATAGCTTAGAAACATAAACCCGTGGGTGGCACCAGCAACCGTGATGACCATACCCGGAGCCTGCAATAACTCCCTTGCCAGCAAGCCTGCGATCAGTAGACCCCAGGTGATGGCTTCGCCAAGTGCGAAATAAGAAAACAGATTCTTCGGGGAAAAGGCTTCAGATTGTTTTGTCATAGTGCTTCAAGGTTAGTCCAGCATTGAGTTAGTCGCCTCGTTACTGATGGTGTAGTCACGCCAGCAGCCATAGACTGCGATTGCGATTGCGATTGCGATTGCGACAAGAATTAATTGTCAGTTGCAGAATTTTTCGAATCAATGAACCTAAGGCCCGGATAACAGTGCAGCTAACAACGCCAAGACCCCTCGCAATTTCGCTCAGCGTGATTGCCGGAGCGCTAATCGCGGTTCAGTCCCGTGTAAACGGTGAGCTCGCGATTGCTCTTCAGGATGGCCTGTTTGCAGCGCTAGTTTCTTTTGGAATCGGAACCGTGCTGGTGGCAATACCTTTTTTCATCAGCCGAAGCGAGCGCAGCAAGCTTCTGGTTTCGACCAAGGCGCTTGGCCGTCAGTTGCCAATTTGGATGACCCTGGGTGGGTTCTTCGGTGGCTTCTTTGTAATGATGCAGGGTTTAGTTGCGCCCGTAATAGGAGTGACTCTTTTCACGCTCGCTATCGTTTCGGGCCAAGCAGCAGCCGCGCTAATGGTTGATTCTTTTGGAATGCTTGGTTTGGCAAAGCGAAAGCTATCCCTGGCGCGCTTAGCGGGCGCTGGCATCGCAATTATCGGTCTGGTTCTCTCCTCTGGCCTTGGTATCCAAGCTGTTAGTGGCCTTATAGTGCTGCCGTTCCTCGCAGGCTTTGGTTCCGGTTTCCAGCAGGCAATCAACGGAAGACTGGCGACCAAGACCGACTCGGTTCTGATATCCACCTTCATAAACTTTGTGACCGGAACCGCGCTTATCGCGGTTGTAGTGCTCGCATTCGAGGGAGTGCCAGACCTTTCTAACGGCTGGCCCACGAACCCAGTTCTTTATCTGGGTGGGTTAGTGGGTGGAATATTCATTTTTATTCAGGTGATGGTGGTCAGACAGATCGGAGTCCTAGCCCTGGGGCTCTCATTGCTTTTGGGGCAAGTAGTAGCGTCACTGGTGCTTGATCTAGTAGCACCAATAACTGAATCTAACTTTGGCCCGTTGACTTACCTGGGTGCGGTGCTGGTGGTGTTCGGCGCCTCAATGGTCGTTATAAAACGATAGTTGCGACAACTGGGCGCCTCCACAAATCTAGAACTGCTGCACTAGGACATCCGGGTGTCTGTCAAAGCGGTAACCGACTCCCCGAGAGGTTCGAATTACGTCTTCGTAGCCTGCGATTTTGGCGCGCAGCCTGCGGACATGAACATCGATGGTCCTAGCATTTGGTGTTGATTCTCCGCAACGATCGGAAATATCTGCAATTTGCTTGCGACTCACGGTCTGACCGGTGTTCTCGATCAAAAACGCGAAAAGTTCGAATTCTTTGCAGGTCAGCTGAGCATTGGCTCCGTCAACGAAGAGTCGTTTTCTGGTCAAGTCGACCACTAGCCCTTTGGCAGCAGTCTTCTCGTCAGCCTCAGGTTTAGTTGGAGTATTTGTAGCTCGTGGTTCCCGAAGAGCAAGCCTGGTGATGTCTAGATTTCTGCCGGTCGAACCCTCTGGAGCAAGAGCGATGGCGGCATATGTCTCGTTTGCTTTTTCTGGAACCAGACTGGCGATTGTTTGTTTCAAAGCCTGAGCGATCTGGGCAAGTGTGAGGCCAGCATCTTGTGCGTCTTGTTCCGAGATGCCTACGTAGAGGGCGAATCCTTTTGCGACGGTTGTTGATTTGGTTTTAATTGCGGTCATTTTATGAGTCCTTAGTTGGCAAGTTTGCGATCGATTAGTGCACGAATCACGTGCGTTTGTCGGGGTGCTGGTGCCTAAGAGCTAATTGGGTTGCTAATTAGCGAAGGCACGAGCCCATGCACATTGCCATCGAGCAGCAGAACATTGCGCAGCTTGGCTGCGCGTTCAATGCTGGTCGAGTACTCATTGCTGAGAAGTATGCAGGCAGAGAATCGCCATGTCAAGTCGATCATCGATTTGACATGGATTGTTTCGGATTATTTCGAAACTGGATTGCGCTTATCCAACCAAGCTAAAAGATCAGTCAAAACCTCTTGGCTAACGATGTCGTTTAGTAGCTCGTGGTAGCCGCCAGGGTAAACGTTCAATGTTTTGTCTTTGGAAGAAATGGCCGCGTGAAGCTTTACGGAGTTTTCAAACTCTGTTGATGTGTCTTTGTCGCCGTGAATAAACAGCGTTGGGACACTCCAGCGGCTGGCCTTGGACCAAACCTCATCGGAAAGTAACAGCGTGGTTCTGCCAACTAGGTTTCTTGCTTTGCCCAAAAACATTTCAGGATCTTTGGCGATTACTTTTAGTAGCTCTTGATCTCTAGTAAAAGCTTCGATGCCTGGCCTTGGAACTGGCACCGGAGCCTCGGGAGCAACCCTGGCTAGCACTTTGGTCAGAACCCTCAAACCAGCACTGGAGGGCGCCTGCATCGCAGAGCTTGAAATTATGGCGGCTTCAATATTGGTTTGATCTCGAAGGATACTGCCCGCAGTAACTATCCCTCCGAGTGAGTGACCAAGCAAAAAAGTTGGCAGCTTCTTTGGCATCGCAGCCCGAGCAGCCAAATGGTCGTCAACCGCCGCCACAACATCTACTAGTCCGCGAATACCGGCGGTGTTGCCGTGACCCTCAAGGTCTATTGCATAAACATCAAAACCGTTCGCAACAAGCTTTGGTATCAATTGGGAGTACTGAGTCACATAGCGCTCGGAGTATTCACCGAGGCCGTGCTGCAATAACAGCTGAGCCTTTGGATTCTTGGCCTTCCAGTGATAGCCAGCAACCGGTGCGCCTATCACCCACGGAGTCGGTTCGCTCATAATCGTGCCCTGCCTTACCTGAGAAGTGCTGCGGTTTGACTCGCTATTTCTAGCTCTTCGTTAGTGGGAATCACTAACACTCTAACCCTCGACCCTAATAGGGAAATATCGCGATTATTTTTCGCTTTGGCCTGATTCAGATCATCGTCTATCTCAATGCCGAGTGCCTTGAGGTTCGCACAAACCATGCTTCGAATTTCCGCCGAATTCTCGCCGACACCCGCTGTGAAAACAATCGCATCCAACTGACCGAGCTCTGCGAAATAGGCTCCTAAATAGTGCCTAACTCTCTGGGTGTAAATTTCTAAGGCTTCCTGGGCTAAAGGATCTTTAGCCGCTGCCAGAGCACTAATGTCTCGCATGTCGCTGATCCCGGTTAGGCCCTTGAGGCCAGATTTGGCATTGAGCATTTCGTCGATTTCAGCATTTGACAACCCTGCTTCATTGCCTAAATAAAAAATAATGCCGGGGTCAATGTCTCCCGACCTTGTCCCCATCACAAGACCTTGAAGCGGTGTCATGCCCATCGAAGTATTGAAGGATCTACCGGACTTCACCGCACAAGCGGACGCTCCATTGCCCAGGTGCAAAATAACAGCATTGAGATCCTGCTGTTCGATGCCTAGGAACTTGGCGCTTTGGTTT
The DNA here is from genome assembly GCF_000257665.1 of Candidatus Aquiluna sp. IMCC13023. GTDB lineage: Bacteria > Actinomycetota > Actinomycetes > Actinomycetales > Microbacteriaceae > Aquiluna. The sequence continues at coordinate 33,430 of NZ_AJKR01000001.1, read as the reverse complement.
GCAACGAAAGCATAAGAGGTCCCGTGAAAGCCATATTTTCTGACCCCGTAGCGTTTTTCTAGCTTTTGATCAATTGCGTAGCGATAGGAGCTGGCGGGCATGGTCTGGTGAAAAGCCGTGTCAAATACCGCGACCTGTAACAACCCCGGGAAAGCTGCTCGGGCGGCACGAATCCCAGCCAGGTTCCCAGGATTGTGGAGTGGTGCGAGTGGAACCAAGGCTTCGATCTCGGCCAATACTTCTTCACTGATGACCGTTGGGCTTGAAAACTTTGCTCCGCCGTGAACGACCCGGTGACCAACAGCGCTTAGTTCAATTTTGGAGTCGGCTATCTCCGCAAGCATTTTCTTGAAGGCTTCATCGTGATCCGTAACTCGTTCAATAAGGCCTTCTAGCAAGGAATCGCCAGAATCGACATCTTGAACCTGGTACTTCACCGAGCTTGAACCGGAATTCACAACCAGGATTGGCATCATTGGTTTTTACCCTGAGCCTGGATTGCGGTGATCGCGATGGTGTTGACTATGTCCTTCACGGTCGCGCCCCTGGATAAATCGTTCACTGGCTTTCTAAGACCCTGCAGCACCGGACCTATAGCTAGAGCACCGGAGGTTCGCTGAACAGCTTTGTAAGTGTTGTTGCCGGTGTTTAGATCTGGGAACACAAACACTGTGGCGCGGCCCGCAACCGAGGACCCCGGAAGCTTAGCCAGAGCGATCGCGGCATCCACGGCGGCGTCAAACTGAATGGGTCCTTCTATCGGCAACTTGGGAGCAAGCTTTTTTGCTAGCTTGGTGGCCTGCCTGACTCGATCAACTTCAGCTCCGGAGCCGGACTCACCGGTCGAATAAGAAAGCATCGCAACCTGCGGTTCGATCCCGAACTGTTTCGCTGTCTCCGACGAAGAAATTGCAATGTCGGCAAGCTGCTCAACGGTCGGTTCTGGGATGACCGCGCAATCGCCGTAAACAACTACCCGATCTTCCAGAGCCATCAAGAAGACGCTGGAAACCGACATTACTCCGGGGGTTGTTTTGATGATCTCGAAGGCCGGCGTGATTGTGTGGGCAGTGGTGTGTGCAGCGCCCGATACCATTCCATCTGCGAGACCCGCGTGGACCAACATCGTTCCAAAATATGAAAGATCGCTCATGGTTTCAAGCGCCTGCTGACTGGTAACGCCTTTGTGCTTGCGCAATTTTGCATAACTTTCCGCAAAACGCTTTTTCTCGGGCGAAGTCTCAATGTCAATTATTTTTGCTGCTGAAAGATTCAGTTTCATCTGCGCTGCTCGGTTTTTGATGTCCTCTTTGGAGCCAAGGATGATCAACTTGGCTGCTTTTCGTTCTAGCACCTCGGCGGCCGCCCTAAGAATGCGGTCATCGGAGCCCTCTGGCAAGACTATGGTCTGAAGGTTCTGTGACGCCCTCAGCACCAACTGCTGCTCAAACATCAGCGGGGTCACCACCTTGATGACGCAGTCCTCCACTAGTTTTGCGAGCGCCGCCTTTGGCAGGTGCTTGGTAATGAGCCTCAGGGCCCTAGCGGTTTTTTCAGTGTCCTTCAGGGACACGTTTCCACGGGTTTGGATGATTCCCATCATGCTGTCAAAGCTTCCGGTAGGAACCGAAATCACCGGCAGGGTTGACTTCAAGCCTTTGATCAACCTTGTTATTGGCTCCGGCATCTCGAAGCCGCCGTTTATTACCACGCCGGCAAGCTTGGGGAACGTCTCCGAGCTATCCGCCATTAGGAGTGCTAGCAACACATCTGTTCTGTCGCTCGGGGCCGCAACTACTGCACCCGGCATCAACTGAGTCAATACGTTTGGTACCGACATCGAAGCCACCACAACATCTAGAGCAGCTGAATCAAGCCGATCTTTGGAGCCAAGTACGAGCTTTCCTCTAATTGCGGTTTGGATTTCACTAAGCGTTGGCGCCATTAGATAGGGATCCTCTGGAACCACAAAGACGTTTTTGGTCTTTGTGGCGATCATGACAGCCGATTCAATCCTTGCCATGTCCTGGGTTTCAGCACGGTTCACCACAATGCCCAGAAGGGTTGCGTGATAGTCCCTTATTTCCCGAAGGGCCACCTCAGCAATCTGGGCTAATTTCTTTGGGGTTCTTGCCGGTGCTTGCCCTAGGTGGGTGTCGGACCCATCTAGTTCTCGACCGCTGAAGACCATTAGTAATGGTGCACCAATGTTTGCAGCAACCCGAGCATTGAAGGACAGTTCGGCAGGTGCAGCCTCATCGGTGTAGTCAGAACCAATGACCAGAACCGCGTCGCACTTGGCGGCAAGCTTTTGGTAGCGCTGCGAAATTACCTCGAGCGCACGCTCCGATGACTCGTGAAGTTCTTGGTAGCCCACGCCGATGCAAGCCTGATAATCCAGCTTGTTCGGAAGGTGGGACAGCAAAAGCTCTAGAACGCGATCTTTACTATCTCTGGATGGCACAACTGCACGAAAAACACCAATGGTTTTGTGCTTTGTCTTCAGCGCCTCTAAAACTCCGAGCGCGACGACGGATTTGGCGGTGTGGCCTTCAACTGAGGCAAGATATATACTTCGGGCCATGGCTCAAGGATAGCCTTGCCAAGGTGGCCGGATCTAACTGTCGATAAACAAAATGTGGTTCAATCAAGTACACGCAATTTTGGGAGCTTCCTTGGTAACTCACGATCAATCGCTTCGCAGTTTCGCGAGCGATAACTACGCCGGAGTGCACCCGGAGGTGCTTACCGCAATTGCTAGTGCAAATGATGGGCATCAGAGCGCCTACGGTTACGACGATTACACCAAAGCCCTGCAGCAAAAGATGCGTGATGAGTTTGGTCAGCAGGCCGAAACGTTTGTGGTTTTCAATGGAACCGGTGCTAACGTGCTGGCGCTAACCGCAATGATGCCGCGCTGGGGTGCTGTCATTTGTTCAAACCTTGCCCACATTGAAACCGATGAGGGTGGCGCTCCAGAGCGCGTCAGTGGATTGAAGCTATTCAATGTTCAGCACGTGCACGGCAAGCTGACCCCGGAATCAATAGCCACTCAGGTTTACGACATTGACTTTGAGCATCGAGCACAGCCCTTGGTGGTTTCTATTACCCAAAGCACAGAGGTCGGGACCGTCTACTCTGTCGCGGAAATTAAAGCGATAGCTGACTACTGCCACGAAAATAAACTGCTCCTTCATCTGGATGGCGCAAGAATCTGGAATGCGGCTGCGTCGCTCGGTGTCACGTTCAAGGAAATGATTACCGATACCGGGGTAGACGTCGTTAGTTTCGGCGGAACCAAAAACGGCGTTATTGCCGCCGAGGCGGTTGTCGTAATAAACCCCGAGGCAGTAGATGGTTTGATTTTCCTAAGAAAGCTGTCGATGCAACTTATGTCAAAGATGCGCTTTGCTTCGGCTCAGTTATTGGCGCTGATGGAAAATGGTCTGGGGATGCGTTCCGCGGCTCACGCTAACAAGATGGCCAGTCACCTGCGTCACCTGCTTGAAGCCAAGGTAGAAAAAGGTGAAATAACTGGACTCAGGTTTACCAACCCCACCGATGCCAACGCGGTATTTGCCTGCCTTCCCGCTGAAGCGATCGCAAAGATTCGCGAGCAGGTTCACTTTTACGACTGGGACCTGAAGACAAACGAAGTGCGCTGGATGTGTGCATTTGACACTACCGAGGCTGATGTTGAGCGTTTTGTTGGGCTCATCAGTGAGGCCCTAAAACCCTAAAGATTTGCACCTTGCGCTAATCTAAAGGGAAATTCCGCAGGCCAAAGAAGCCCTCGCATCGCATCTAGTCAACTAGATCTAGAGAACCAGGAAATCTAAGCATGAGTGCAACTGCAAACATCGGCGTGGTTGGTTTGGCAGTAATGGGTTCAAACCTCGCCAGAAACCTGGCTTCCAGATCCGGCAACAAGGTTGCCATTTATAACCGTTCGGTTGAAAAGACTAATGATTTAGTCGCTAACCACCCAGAGGCAAACTTCATCGCCAGCGATTCAATAGATGAGTTTGTGGCCTCCTTGGCTAAGCCCCGTATCGCGATCATCATGGTGCAGGCAGGCTTTGCCACAGACGCTGTGATTACAGCCCTGAGCGACCGCTTTGAAAAAGACGACATCATCGTGGACGGCGGGAACGCTCTATACACAGACACTATTCGCCGAGAAAAAGAAGTTTCGGCCAAAAACATTCACTTTGTGGGCGCCGGTATCTCGGGCGGCGAAGAAGGGGCACTGAACGGACCTTCCATTATGCCCGGCGGCTCAAAAGAGGCTTATGAGCACTTAGGTCCGATTCTTAGATCAATCGCAGCCGTTGCCGAGGGTGAGGCATGCGTTACCCACATTGGCAGCGACGGAGCCGGACACTTTGTGAAAATGATTCACAACGGCATCGAGTATGCCGACATGCAACTGATAGCCGAGGCGTACGACATCCTGCGTCAAGCCGGCGGTCTAAACCCGATTGAGATTTCAAGTGTTCTAACCGAATGGAATGCCGGGGAACTTGAAAGCTACTTGATTGAAATCACCGCCGAGGTGTTGGCCCAGGTCGATCAAACAACTGGTGAACCACTGGTCGATGTGATTTTGGATGCAGCCGGTTCCAAGGGCACCGGCGTTTGGACTGTTCAGAGTGCGCTGGATCTGGGAACCCCGGTTTCTGGTATTGCCGAGGCAGTTTTCGCTCGTTCGCTTTCCTCGCAAGCAGCTCAGCGTGCTGGAGCGCCAGAATATTCAGCCGGTGATACCGTCTGGGAGATTGCCGACCAGGACGCCTTTATCGAAGATGTCAGGCAAGCACTTTATGCCTCCAAGATCGTGGCCTATGCCCAAGGCTTCGATGCAATTCGAGCCGGGGCAATCGAGAACAACTGGGACATCAACCTAGGAGAAGTAGCAAAGATCTGGCGCGGTGGCTGCATAATCCGAGCTCAGTTCCTAAACCGAATTTCTGATGCCTATAAGCAAGACGCGAAGCTACTTTCTCTCTTGTTTGACGGCTACTTTATACAGGCGATCGAAGATGCAGCTGCTGCCTGGCGTCAAGTTGTCTCTAAAGCTTCACTTGCCGGCATTCCGATTCCAGCCTTTGCTTCTTCGCTGAGCTATTTTGATGGATTGCGCGCCGAGCGTTTGCCGGCGGCACTTGTGCAAGGCCAGCGTGACTTCTTCGGAGCCCACACTTATAAGCGAGTGGATATGCCGGGAACCTTCCATACCCTTTGGTCCGGAGACAAATCCGAGATTCAGACCGACTAACCAGTGATGCGAGATAACTGGGTTATCAAGTTCATTCCGCTAGCGCTAATTTGGGGTTCTAGCTTTTTCTTTATTGAGCTTTCGCTCGAGTGGACAACTGCCGTTGGTGTCGCGTTCTGGCGAACAGCACTGGGTGCACTTGCCATGATCATCATCACCTACAGCCTCGGTCTCAGGCTTCCGGGCAAGGCTAAGCAGTGGCTGCATCTTTTAGTTGCGGGCTTTTTTATGTCCGCCTTTCCCTTCACCATGTATGCCTTTGCCCAGCAATACACGACGAGTATCTTGGCGGCCATTCTGAACGCCACGACACCGATGTTTACCTTGCTAGCCACCTTCACTCTTTTTAGGGCCCAAAAGCAAAATCCGACAGCCATCATCGGTTTATTGGTTGGCCTAGTTGGCGTGGGGATCACTCTTGGGATTTGGAGAGGGTTTGGTGAGAGCGAGCCGATAGCAATCTTGGCTTTGATAGCCGCTTCAATTTCCTACGGAATCGGAACGCCCTACATCAGAAAATATGTAACTCCGATGAAGCTGCCTGCAACTGTCACGGCAAGCGTCCAGGTGTTGACCAGTGCGGTAATTCTCTTGCCGGTTTACCTGTTTACCGGTCCGTTGTTCGTCGCAGAACCAACCGTTCAGAGCGCAGGTGCACTGGTACTGCTTGGGGTCTTAGGCTCTGGAATTTCCTACTGGCTGTTTCATCAGGTGGTGGCAACTGCCGGAAGTGCAGTGGCGGCAACCGTCACCTACACAAACCCGGTAATTGCAACCGTTTGGGGAGTGCTTTTACTGGGAGAAGGACTGCACTGGTATGAACCGGCGGGGGCAATATTGGTGCTAACCGGCGCTTTCTTTGCTCAAGGGCGCCGACTGAAACTAAAGCGTCAAAAGACTTAGCTAACTGCCGCTTCTTAGATCCGGAACTTTCCACGGTCTCGTAATAAACATCAGGCTGGAAAGTGAAACAACGAATAACAGCCCAATCAAGATTCCAATGTCTTGGGTGTCTTGATTATTCATGAACCCATAGGCAATCGAAACCACGCTGGCTGTTGTGAAGTTCACCACTCCAAGCAAAGAAGCTGCTGTTCCGGCCTCGGAGCCGTGGTTATAAAGCGCGATGGTCGGGATGGTTGTAATTCCAGCGCCAAAGATAAATAGCTGAAGCATAAAAAAGGCTTCTGCAACAACCAACCCAGATCCGGCGGTTGCGAATAACCCGGCACCTATAAATATTCCGATGCTTGAGTAAATCGCCAGTAGCCACTGGCCCTTAATATGCCTTGCGGCATAAGCACCGACTTGAACGCCAACATATGACGCCAGCGAATTAGCCGCAATCCAAAACCCAAAGTCACTCGGGCTTAGACCAAAACTGTCTTGAAACAAAAACGGGACGTTGTTTAGATAGGCGAACAGCGCTGAAATCTGGAAGGCTCCAAATATCATGAGGCCGATGTAAACCCGGTCCTTCAAAACCGCACGGTAACCTCGCGCCAACCCCATGGGCGTGCTACTTCTTCGCCTTGCGACCGGCAAAGTCTCAACAAGTAATCCAGATGAGAAAAGCGCCAAGATAATGCCGCCGAATCCGAAGATCAGAAATATGGCTTGCCAGTTGCCTGCTTGAGTAACTTGGGCTCCGACTATCGGTCCGATAATCGGTGAAAGCGATTGAATCAAAAAGATTTTTGCCAGCATTGTCTGCATGCGATGCCCACGGTAGAGGTCTCTAGCAATTGCTCGGCTCACCACGTCAGCGCCAGCAGCAAAGAACCCCATTGCAAACCGAAGACCCAAGAAGGTTTCGAAGTTCGGTGCGAAAAATGCCAGTAGCGCGCTCAAACCAAAGCCAGCGGTTGCAAGCAGGATCAGAGGTCTTCGACCAAAGGCGTCAGAGAGTGGCCCGATAACCAGCTGCCCAAGCGCAATACCCACCGTGACACCGGTTAGCGAAGCTTGCACGGTTCCGTTTGGAACGCCAAAGTAAGTGGCTATTTCGGGGAAGGCCGGAAGGAAGGGGTCAATTGCGTAGGGCACCAAGCTCATTGACAGAGCCAAAATTACAACGTAGCCAATCAGCATTCTTTTAGAAAGCTGATCTCCAGAATCTATAACCCTGCCGCGAATCCGGTTTGGCTTAGGTTCTGACACCATAAGAGAATAGCGCCTCTGCGATGACTTCGCCCGGCCTTACTCCTCCAGCAATCGCAAATTCCGCGGAGCCAATTGGAACAGTCCACTCATTCAAAAGGTCTAGCTCGTCTAAGCGTCTTTGAATTGGGATGAACTGGTTCTCCATGTTCCGCTGATACGCAGTCCAAAGCAACCCAACGTCCACTGATCCGGCACTTGAAATACCAGCTTCGTAGGAGAACGGCCTGCGGAAGATGCGTTCGTCAAGGTTTTCTGGAGCAGCCCTTCTAATGTGAGCGAATTCTGGAATCACGCTCAGTCCATTTGGGTGCCTGGCCCCAAGGTCCGGAATGTCGCTTTCAATATCTCCGGTTAGTGGCGCGCCGTTGGATAGCTTTCGGCCAATAACTTCTTCTTTACTAGAAGTTCCAAGCTGATCCCAAGTATCAAGCTGCATTGCTATGCGACGAAAGGCTAATAGCGTGCCGCCCTGAATCCAGGATGGACCATCTTCTATCCAAACGACCTTGTCAAAATCTGCTGTACCCAGCTTCGGATTAGCCGTACCATCAACCTGACCCATCAGGTTTCGGTGGGTTATTCCGGGAGGAACCATGCCCGGCGTGTGAGCAAAACCAGACTGGACCCAGCGAACCGAGGCAAATGGCATCGCATCTCTCACAAGCCCTCTGGTCCCGTGGGCCAGTACGACTGGATCATCGGCGGCTATGTGAATCAAAACATCTCCGGAGGAGTGCTTATCTTGAAGTTGGTCAACCTTAAATTTTGGTAGTTTTCCAAAGCCGGTTGGCATCTTGGATTCCAGGCCTAGTTTTTCAAAGAAACTGGGGCCAAAACCAACGTAGGCCGAGAATCTTGCCGCACCAATTGCCAGTTCCGGTGCCGGGTCCGCCAGCACAGGTTCGCCGCGGGATAACCGGAAGATGTCATCGGTTAGCAGGCTCATAAATCTGAGCATTGAAGCTCGGTTGCTGCCTGGTTTGATATCAAGCGAGATGAAATTGGTTACGGATTGCAAATCCGCTTCGATGCCCATTTGGTGGTCGCCGTGAAAAGCCAGCTCTCGTTTGGCAGCAAAGGTCTCGAGGTTTTCTGCACCAACGGCGCCGGCTGCATAGGCTCCGCCGGTAGCACCAAGCACGCCGGAGGCAGCTGCCGCCGCTCCGCCGCCAAGAAACCCTCTGCGACTAACCAAGTCAGTTTTCCATGTCTGTTTTTGTTGAGTGGTATTCCTCGTCGCCGCCCTCGGCCGGCTTAGCAAGAACCCCTTCGACGACAAGGTCCGGCGCACCTCTAAAACTAAAGGTCACGGTGATCTGGTCGCCGGCTAACAAGTCCTGAGTGAGGCCCATAAGCATTAGGTGATTGCCGCCCGGCTCCAATTGAATGCTCTGTCCGGCCGGAATCGCTAAGCCGCCGTCAATTTCTTGCATTTTCATTTCGCCACTGATCATTGCCATTTCGTGAATCTCTACGATTTCAGCTAAATCTGTCCTACCTCCGGTTAGCACGATGTCATCACCGGAGTCGTTTGTGAGCGTTCCGTAGACGGCGGTCATGCCCTGAGCGGTCGAAATCTCGGAGGATTTGACCCACATGTCAGTAGCTAAGACTTCGGTCTTGGTCGAACATCCGGTTAAAACCAGCAGGCTAGAAAGAATTAGTGCCAACTTGCGCAAGGTTTTCCTTAGATGTCAGTGACCGAAGTCATACTTTCTTGTGCAGTTACGAGATAAGGGTACATCTCGTACAACTAAGAATTAGACCAATATTGAAAACTTCCTGCGACACGCTGACAAATCAAACGCCCTAAAGTTCAAGTTGTGGGTTAATGTTTGAGAAATAACTAAATAAGTGGATTTTTTAGCGATTCATCACTAGATGTAGTGGTTTAGTGCTATTATAGGAAATCTGAAATTCGTAAGAAATTCACTAAAACTTTGTCAAAAAAGGGCTAATTTCGGCCCTTTCAGGAACCTAAGGAGGCAACCATGGCGGTTACCGTTTACACACTTCCAGCCTGCGTGCAGTGCGATAGCACCAAGCGCATGATGCAGCGCAACCAAATCGAGTATGACGAGGTTGACATGAGCCAGGATCCAGTGGCTCTAGACATGGTGAAGACCTTGGGTTACACGGCAGCTCCGGTAGTTGTTTCAGGCGAGGACCACTGGAGTGGTTTCCGCATGGACCGCATTCAGTCACTTAGCGCCTGAGCGGAGCCAGAAATGTTCGACGTCGTTTACTTTTCTTCGGTTTCGGAGAACACTAAGCGATTTGTCGAGAAACTCGGATACTCAAGTATTCGAATCCCCCTCAAAACCGATGAAGCTGCAAGCTTTATTCATGAGGGCGAAAGTGTTTTAGTGGTCCCAACCTATGGTTCTGGAGATGACAACAACACTGTTCCCAAGCAGGTAATAAAGTTCTTGAACAATCCTGCAAACCGCAAACACGTGCGTGCCGTGATTGCAACTGGGAACACCAACTTCGGCTCTTCCTATGGATTAGCTGGAGACCTGGTAGCCGCCAAGCTTGGAGTTCCAATGATTTATAAAGCGGAACTGCTGGGCACCCCGGACGATATCGAGCAAGTAAAAGAGAGGCTGGAGAAGCTGTGGCTAACCAGGTAATAGAACTAGACGACAACGGAGTTGAAACCGGCAAGACTGGCATCGAAAGTGCCATGAGCTATCACGAGCTCAACGCCATGATCAACCTTTGGGACAAAGACGGAAAGATGCAGCTTGCAAAAGACAAGCTCGCTGTTCGCAAGTACTTCTTGGACCACGTAAACCAAAACACGGTGTTCTTCCACTCTCTGAAAGAGCGCTTGGACTACCTGGTTGAGAATGAGTACTACGAAAAAGAGATTTTGGACCAGTACCGCTTCGAGTTCATTGAAGAACTAGAGAAGCTTGCTTACTCCAAGAAGTTCCGCTTTGACGCTTTCATGGGTGCCTACAAGTTCTACACCGGATACGCACTAAAGACTTTTGATGGTGAGCGCTACCTAGAGCGATTCGAAGATCGCGTAGTAATGGTTGCCTTGGCGCTAGCCGAGGGTAAAGAAGACATTGCGATCTCAATGGTTGAAGAAATCATTTCGGGACGCTTCCAGCCAGCCACTCCTACTTTCCTAAACTGCGGCAAGAAGCAGCGTGGCGAGTTTGTCTCGTGCTTCCTCCTTCGAATCGAAGACAACATGGAGTCGATTTCTAGGGCCATCAACTCAGCCCTCCAGCTTTCAAAGCGTGGCGGTGGCGTTGCCCTTAACCTTTCTAACGTTCGTGAGTATGGAGCTCCAATCAAGAAGATTGAAGGCCAGTCATCCGGAATCATCCCGGTGATGAAGCTTTTGGAAGACAGCTTCTCCTATGCAAACCAGCTTGGTGCTCGTCAGGGTGCTGGCGCGGTTTACCTAAACGCTCACCACCCAGACATCCTTCGCTTCCTAGACACCAAGCGTGAGAACGCTGATGAGAAGACTCGCATCAAGACTCTTTCAATCGGCGTAGTAGTTCCAGACATCACAATGCACTTGGCAAAAGACAACGAAGACATGTACCTGTTCTCGCCCTACGATGTCGAAAAGGTTTACGGAGTGCCATTTGGTGACATCTCAGTTACTGAGAAGTACCAGGAGATGGTTGATGACCCAAGAATCAAGAAGCAGAAGATCAAGGCTCGCACCTTGTTTGAGCGCATAGCAGAGCTTCAGTTTGAGTCTGGCTACCCATACATCATGTATGAAGACACCGTAAACAAGGCCAACCCAATCCAGGGTCGCATCAACATGTCAAACCTCTGCTCTGAGATCCTCCAGGTGAACACACCAACCACCTACAACGCTGATTTGTCATATGACCAGATTGGTAAGGACATCTCCTGCAACTTGGGTTCACTAAACATTGCCATGGCAATGGACGGTCCGGATCTTGCAAAAACTATCGAGACCTCAATCCGCGCATTGACCTCTGTGAGCGACCAGTCCGACATCGTTAGCGTTCGCTCGATTTCCGACGGTAACCACAAGAGTCACGCGATTGGTCTAGGACAGATGAACCTCCACGGCTACCTAGCCCGCGAGCACATTCACTACGGCAGCGAAGAAGCCCTTGATTTCACAAACATCTACTTCTACACCGTGGTGTTCAACGCAATCCAGGCCTCAAACAAGATCGCTATCGAACGAGGCAGCACTTTTGGTAACTTTGAAAACTCCACCTACGCAAGTGGCGAGTACTTCGAGAAGTACGTAACCCAGGTGTGGGAGCCTAAAACCGAGAAGGTAAAGGAGCTCTTTGCAAAATCGGGAGCGAGGATTCCTACTCAGGCTGACTGGAAGAAACTAAAGACCTCGGTCATGGCTCACGGTATTTACAACCAGAACCTCCAGGCGGTGCCACCGACCGGATCGATTTCCTACATCAACAACTCAACAAGCTCAATCCACCCAATTGCATCTCGCATTGAGATTCGCAAAGAAGGTAAATTGGGCCGGGTTTACTATCCAGCGCCGTTCTTATCGGAAGACACCTGGGACTACTACGAAGACGCTTATGACCTCGGTCCAGATAAGACCATTGAAACCTACGCTGTTGCAACCCAGCACGTAGATCAGGGCTTGTCGCTTACTTTGTTCTTTAAAGACACCGCCACCACAAGAGACGTAAACCGTGCGCAGATAAACGCTTGGCGCAAGGGCATCAAAACCATTTATTACATCCGCATTCGTCAGCAGGCCCTGTTAGGTACAGAGGTTGATAGCTGCGTCAGCTGCATGCTCTAGGAATCAGGAAAGAAAACTATGGAAAAGATCAAGCTAGTAAGCCGACCCGTCAACTGGAACAAGATTGAAGACCCAATTGACATGGACGTATGGAACCGACTGACCTCCAACTTTTGGTTGCCAGAGAAAGTCCCCATTTCCAATGACATTCAGTCCTGGGAAACCCTAAAGCCACACGAGAAGACGCTAACCATGCACGTCTTCACCGGCTTGACGATGCTCGACACCATTCAGGGCACCATCGGAGCCGCTGCGTTGCTTCCAGACGCCCGAACTCCTCACGAAGAGGCAGTTATCACCAACATTGCTTTCATGGAGTCAGTTCACGCCAAGAGCTACTCTTCAGTGTTCTCAACACTTTGCTCAACAGCCGACATTGACGAAGCTTTCCGCTGGAGTGAGGACAATCCTCACTTGCAGAAAAAGGCTGAAATAATCCTTGGTTACTACAACGGTGATGACCCACTAAAGCGCAAGGTTGCTTCGACTCTGCTTGAAAGCTTCTTGTTCTACTCCGGTTTCTATCTGCCGATGTACTGGTCATCCAGAGCAAAGCTAACCAACACAGCTGATCTGATTCGCCTAATCATTCGTGATGAAGCCATTCACGGTTACTACATTGGTTACAAGTACCAGCTTGCGCTTGCAGAAGAGTCAGAAGCTCGTCAAGCAGAGATGAAGAGCTACACCTACGATCTACTACTTGAGCTTTATGACAATGAAATCAAGTACACGGCCGACCTATACGACGGAATGGGACTTACCGAAGACGTAAAGAAGTTCCTTCGCTATAACGGCAACAAGGCACTGATGAACTTAGGTTACGACCCACTTTTCCCCAAGGATGAGTGTGACGTGAACCCAGCAATCCTTGCTGCACTATCCCCCAACGCTGATGAGAACCACGACTTCTTCTCAGGCTCCGGCTCCTCTTACGTAATTGGTAAGCACGAGTCGACAACTGATGACGACTGGGACTTCTAAGGAGGCGAAAATGGACTGCAACTGCTCAAAAGATAGCTGCAACTGCAACGGTAAGCACTAGATAAATTGATCAGGCCGGGTGACATAAGTTACCCGGCTTTTTCGTCACCTCACTAAGGAACAAGATGGACAGCACGCTGCTATTGGCCTTCGGGGTCACACTGGCGGCTGGGCTATCCACAGGAATTGGCTCAGCCCTTGCCTTTTTCACCAAGACCACGAATAAGACCTTCTTTGCAATATCAATGGGGTTTTCCGCGGGGGTAATGATTTACCTGAGCTTCGTTGAAATCATTCCGAAGGCCACCGCCTACATGGCCAGCACGGTATCGAGCGTTGAGGCCGCCGGCTACGCGGCCTTCGCATTGGTTCTTGGCATGGTGGTTATGGCGATCATAGATGCGCTGGTGCCTTCCTCAGCAAACCCCCACGAGAACACACAGATCGAACTAATAGGCAACGACCAAACCCAACTCGACATGCTGGAGACTGCCAGTAATAAGGCACTGCTTCGAATGGGGCTTTTCGTGGCTTTGGCAATTGCTATCCACAACTTTCCCGAGGGGCTCGCAACGTTCTTGCTGGTACTCGATGACCCAGAAGTTGGAATCGCGATGGCGGTAGCAGTGGCCCTTCACAACATCCCAGAAGGCATTGCGGTTTCGGTGCCGGTTTACTACGCAACAAAGTCAAGAAGCAAAGCCTTCAAACTAAGTTTTCTTTCGGGGCTTGCTGAGCCAGCGGGTGCGATTATTGGCTACCTGATTTTGAGGCCATTCCTCACAGATTTCTCACTGGGCTTTGTGTTCTCCATGGTCGCCGGCGTGATGGTATTTCTTGCCATAGATACGCTCTTGCCGACCGCCAAGAACTCGGCCCGTGGTCACCTGACTGTTTACGGCCTGATTGCCGGCATGGCAGTAATGGCAACCAGCTTGGTCTTGCTCAGGCTATGAAAAAACCCCCGCAGTCAGACTGCGGGGGTTAATTTCTAAGTAAAGAAAATTACTTTAGGGTTACTTTTCCACCAGCGGCCTCAAGCTTTGCCTTGGCGTCTTCAGCAACATCCTTCTTTGCACCCTCAAGAATGGTTGCTGGGGCTGCGTCAACAAGGGCTTTGGCTTCGCCTAGGCCTAGGTTAGTGATAGCACGAACCTCCTTGATAACCTGGATCTTCTGGTCGCCAGCAGCGTCAAGAATGACGTCGAATTCGTCCTTCTCTTCTACTGCTTCAGCGGCAGCGCCACCGGCTGCTGCAACAGCAACTGGTGCTGCTGCTGATACTTCGAATACTTCTTCGAACTTCTTTACGAAGTCTGAAAGCTCAATAAGGGTTAGCTCCTTGAAAGCTTCAATGAGCTGGTCGGCAGTCATCTTTGCCATTTTGATCTCCTATTTGGTTTGGGTAATTAGTTGGACTCTTGCTTTTGACGCAATGCGTCGACAACGCGAACTGCCCCGGAAGGAAGTGCGTTGAAGGTGTAGGCGGCCTTGAACATCGTTGCCTTGATTGCGCTAGCGACCTTAGCCAATAGCACCTCACGGGTTTCGAGATCAGCGAGCTTATTAATCTCAGCTGCATCGAGGTCAATTCCATCCATAACGGCGGACTTGATAAGAAGCAGTGGATTAGCCTTTGCGAAGTCCTTCAGAGCCTTGGCGGTTGTTACTGGGTCACCGTGTACGAAAGCCAGGGCTGATGGTCCAACCAGCTGGTCGTCGAAAGTGGTAACTCCTGCATTTTTCGCAGCAATTCTCAGAAGGGTGTTCTTTGCAACCACGTATGTTGCGTCATTAACCATTGCACGACGAAGCTCTTTCATCTTCGTCACACTGAGTCCGCGGTATTCAGTCAGAATAACGGTGTTCGAGCTTGTAAACCTTTCGGTTAGCTCGGCTACCTTTTCCTTCTTGTCTGCCATGGCGCTCCTTGTTTGTTTAGTGCCGGTGACAAGAGGATCAAAAAAAATGCTCCGGCGCTAGGCGCACGGAGCAATACTCAAAAAGAGAATCTCTTCATACACCTGCGCTGGTTTTCACTTTCGTGAACCTTCGTCAGTCGCGGCGGATCTAGAACTAGTTCTAGGTTTTAGCGCGACTTGTACCGGCGGTCTTTGGCTCCGCCCATCTTATTAGGCGTGTGGCGTGCCCGCAAGTCAGTTCTGACTTTGTTCTTGTTTACAGTCGCAAATCTTGAATCACCGAAGTCAATTGAGTCCATGACCATTGGTGGTGCAATCGGTCCAGCTAGCTCTTCAAGCAACTCGTGACCCGGGCTCACATTGCTGTAAATGGCCTCGCGGTCAGCTCTTTGGAGTAGGTCTTCTACTTTTCTTGAGCGACCCGATGGCACCATGCAGATTACTGTTCCGCTGCGACCAGCTCGGCCGGTGCGGCCAGCTCGGTGGAGGTAGGTCTTGTACTCTTCAGGCAAATCCAGCTGAATTACTAGTTTCACGTCGTCGACGTGGATACCGCGAGCTGCAACGTCGGTCGCGACCATAACTCGAGCAGACCCCTTGATGAATCGCTCTAGGTTCTTGGTTCGCTGAGCCTGGTTTAGGTCTCCGTGCAATCTTGCGGTTGGAACACCAGCGTCATTCAGGCTGGAAGACAAAGCCTCAGCCGTTAGCTTGGTGCGAACGAACACGATTGACTTGCCAGAGCCCTGAACTAGGCGATGGAAGATTGCTGAGCGATCTTTTGGATCCATTACTAGCACGCGGTGCTCGATGTCTGAAGACTCGTTTACTTCGCCCGGTACCTCGTACACGTAAGGCGACGGCATGAACTTCTTGACAAGCTGAGCTACCTCAGAGTCCAAAGTCGCAGAGAAAAGAAGCTTCTGGCTGTCTCCTGCTGCCTCCAAAATGCGGTTCACTGGCTCAACAAAGCCCAATTCACACATGTGGTCAGCCTCGTCAACTACAACTCTTTCTAGACCAGACAGGTCAATTTTGCCCTGGGCCATTAGGTCTTCCAAGCGACCCGGGGTAGCAATAGCAATGTCCACGCCGCGCTTTAGCGCTTCGACCTGACGGTGCTGAGGCACACCACCATAAATAGTGGTGGTGTAGAAACCTACTGATTTTGCAAGCTGCGAAAGAGTGCGGTCGATCTGCTGAGCCAACTCGCGTGTTGGCGCAAGAACCAAAGCCTTTGGCTTTAGCGGCACTCTCGGCTGGTTTCCAGCTTTTGCCAGGAAGGCAACTAGCGGAACACCAAAAGCAATTGTCTTACCGGAACCGGTTTTTCCGCGGCCCAATACGTGTCGACCAGCCATTGCTGCAGGGATAGTTGCGGACTGAATTGGGAACGGTGTTGCCGCACCCATCTTCGCTAGCTCTTGGGTCAGACGCTCAGGAAGGTCCATCTCTTGGAAAGTTGCAAAGCTCTCGCCAACCTCTGTCGCCTCAAGCCTGTCTAGCTTCTTGTCGCCCTGGAAGGTTTTGCCGGTCTTGGCACGTGCATTTGAAAAGTCCTTGTCGCGAGAATCCTCGCGCTGAACTCGGTCAGGTCGCTGTGAATGACGGGGCTTTCGAGCTCCATCGGTTGATTGGTAATCGCCTTTTTTTGAGGCGTAGCCCTTTCGACCATTTGATTTGGTCGGCGCAGGCGAATAGTTATTATTTGGCATCGTCGGGGAAGTCCTTATCTGGTGAATCCGGAGACCCCGAGCTCACAATATTCAAAGCCTACGACCCGAACGCAAAAAAAGATAGACCTAGGCTATGATTCCGCGGATTTTAAGCTCTGCATGGAGTATGGCATCACTTGGCTCAACTAGGAAATTGCCGTCTGCGAATTTGATCACCGGTATGTTGTGACGACCGGAAATAGCCTGTGACTTATCGGCATTCTCTTTGCTCTGTTCAACATCAAACAATTCGTACTCAACCCCGAGAGTGTCCATCAGTGACTTTGAACGCCTGCAGTCGCTGCACCAATCAGCGGAGTAAAATTCTATTTCTGCCATTACCTCAACCTAACTTCATCTGGTATCTCCAACAAACCTTGTGAGTAATTCAATCCCGCAAGTGAAACAATGACCAAATCGGCAACCGAGTCCAGGGTCTGTTCACCGATTCCCACCAGCAATGACGCCCCTGCCAGCTTGCCGGCCGTAAGGCCCGCGGGGGCATCTTCGAATACTGCGCATTCGGCTATTGGGATGCCGATTTTTTGGGCTCCCAGTAAATAAGGCTCCGGATCTGGCTTGCCCTTTTGTCCATCTGCTGCGGTCACTAGAGCCTGAGGCGGCACAATCCCCGCCGCAGACAATCTGGCTCTGGCAAGTTCCGGATTGGCTCCGGTGACAATGTTCCAAGCGCCATCGGGCAGTGACACCAAAAGCTCAAGGGTTCCGACAAGAGCGGTAGTTGAGTGAGCCTGATCAAGTTCAAGTTGATTTATGTAATCGAGCGCGTCATGAAATTTGTCTTCCGAAACTAGTTCAGCAACGATGTCGCTTGCTCGCCGGCCGTGATATTCGGCACTGAGATCGAATCCGGGATGGTAACGCTCGCCCCACAACACCCATGCCTGCAATGCGCCGGGCATGGAGTCGACAAGGACTCCATCATTATCGAAGAGCAAGCCTTTAAGAGGTGTTTGCATGCGCTTTCTAGTCCTTATCAGCGTGGCGAGAAGTAGTGGTTCGGTAAATACCGAAAGCAGCCAGCGCAAGTAACACTAGCGCCGGAAGCATGAGCCGGAAGAACCAGCTGATTGAAGGAGCGATAATTCTTGACTGCTGCTCCACCGCGGTCATGTTTTCTCTCCAGTCCGGGAAAATTTCAAGGCTAGAGATAGCTTGAAAGCCCATCGTGAAAGCCATAAGTGTGACGACAGCACCAAACACAATTGCCAAGACAAGGTTTAGCTTCACAGCGGCTAAACCAATAGTGCGCTCTTTAACGGGTAGTGGCTTTGAAGACCTAGCTTGGGCAGCGAAGCGGGTTCCGGTGATTATGGAAACCGCAATAACCGCCTGAATGATCACCCAGATCCAGACATCAAGGCTCGTACGAGTCACATCGTAAACGACCAGGCCAAAGATAATCGCTATTGCCGTTCCGATAATGGGGCTTGCGTAAGCAAGGCCAATTGCGCGCTGTAACTTTTTACGATCTTCGTCCTTTTCGCCCGCCGGGATATCGGGCGCATCTTTTCTAAACACGAATGCGGCCAAAATCACAAATACCACCAGCGCTGTTGCAAGGATTATTGGCAGATAGACATTTAGGAATCGCAATCCGACTGGATCGTCCGAGGGGTTATAAGAGTCCCAAGCCCCGAAGAAGCTTGCGATGGCAAAGACGGCTCCAGCAACCAAGGAAAGCACGACACCTAAGTTATTTAGGCGGTGAGCACTTATGGCTAACCCGGAATCAGATTCGGTCCTGATTCTCAACGCCAGTTTTTGTCCAGCCAGCGCCGCAAGGGCAAATGCGGTAATTCCTAGGAAGAAAAGATAGATTTCCAGCTGAAATCTTGGGTCCGGATAAACCGAAGTTCCGTCGTCAAGGTAAACGGTCCGCTGCACCAGCAACTGTGAGTAGGCGGCAATCATAAACAAAATCCAAGTGGCTACTAGGCCAATGAGTGGAAGCCGAATTGCGGTCTGTATGCTCGAGGCGGTCTTCATGGCTAAAGCCTAGACTTAGCGCCATGATTCTAGTTATAGGTGAAGCACTAATTGACCTGATCGGACACGAAGGTTCTAGTCAGGGCTACAACCCGGTCGTTGGCGGAGCCAATGCCAACGTTGCCATGGCGCTTGCAAGGGTAGATGTTCCACACCGGTTTTTGGCGAGGATCTCAGGTGATTCCTTCGGCCACAAGATTAGAGGCCACCTCGAGTCATACACGGTTGACCTATCGCTTTCGATTGCTGCCACAGAGCAAACAACCCTGGCGATTGCAACAATCGATTCTGCCGGAGTCGCCAACTACTCGTTTTATATAAACGGAACTGCGGACTGGGCTTGGGAGCCTAAAGAGCTCCCAACCATCGAGGCGGTGAACCAGCTCGGTGCCAAGGCCGTTCAATTTGGTTGCCTAACTGCCGCGATTGAGCCGGGAAGTGGGGTTATGGCGGATTGGCTTGCAACGCTATCGGCTTCAAGGCAAATCACGCTCTCGCATGATCTAAACATTCGACCGTCACTGGGTTTTGAACGAACAGTCGAGCTGGACCGCGTTCTGGCGCTGAACAAGGCAAGCCACATAATCAAAGCCTCTGATGCCGACATCGAGTGGCTATTTGACCTGGAGGCTGGAGCCGACCTGACTAACATCGCCGAGCAGTGGACCAGAGGCGGCAAGGTGTTGATCGTAACCATGGGTGGCGACGGAGTGCTCGTCTATCGAAACGATCAGGTCATCGAAGTCCCAGCCCAGGAAATTATGCTGGTGGACACAGTTGGTGCTGGTGATACTTTCATGGCAAATTTCTTGGCAAAACTCAGTGACCTAGACGCCCTCGGAAGCGAACCTGTGGCAAAACTGAACGAACTAACCCCGGATGAAATGCGCAGCGCCGCTGAGTATGCCACGGCTGCTGCTGCCATCGTGTGTGAGAGGGTTGGCTGCCAGCCTCCGACAAGAGCCGAGGTTGAAGCGCGGCTTCAGGCGTGAACCCTTCACAGGGTGACTCCTTGATTCGTAAAATGTGGCAATCTTTGTTCTAATGAAGTTACGCGAGGGAGCCTGGAGTTTCGACTCAAGAGATTTGATGCGAGCTCAGTGCCCGCACTGCACGAAGCTCTCGGTTGCCAGAGAACTCAAGCTGCCCCAGCTACAGACTTTGCTCGATTCTTTTTACGAGAGACCCGATAACCTTCCAATCCGATATGGAAATCAATTTGAGGAAGCTCTCGAGCGAGAGCTGCTTGTGAATCTCGGCGATCTACTCCAGAAACCCGAGAGCTACGATCCGGCCGATACTCGGAAGCTCATGCTCGCAAATGTTCCAGTGATTTACCAAGGAAGCCTCAAAGGAGGCTCAGGAAGCATGGTGTTTTCCGGTCGCCCGGATTTCCTTTTGCGATCCGACTACCGATTTGAATTTACCGAAACTGGCCTGACAGCAATACAGTCTGGCAACCTAACTGCCGGCTACACAGCCTGGGATGCCAAGCTTTCAAAAACCCCAAAGCCTGAATACCAGGTGCAAGTGGGTCTCTATGTTGATGTCCTAGAAACAATGGGTCTAAATGCTCCCGGGACGCATGGTCTAATCCAAGGAAGCCGGGAAATCAACGAGTTTGCTGCCGATGTGCTTGTGGCAAACATGAAATCGAAGCGCAGTGAATACCTCGATGAAGTAGCCACTTTTATAGACTCCGGCCCAACCTCAATTGCCGACTGCGGAGAGCTGATTTGCACCGCTACCAGTTACTGCGGTATTTGCGAATACCCCAAGCTCTGTAGTCACCAAAGATACGAAACTAATAGCCTGCAGCTGGTTGCTGGAATCTCGAAGGCTCAGGTTGTGTCCCTTCGGGCAACCGGCGTAAACACAGTTCGGGAGCTTGGTGCATTTGAGGGAAACACTGAAACCATGGGTCAGGAAAAAGTTGCGGTGCTCTCGAGACAAGCCAGGCTTCAGCAGCACACTTATGACTCTGGCGAGCACGTCTACGAAGTAAAGAACCGCGCACCGCTGACAGCGCTGCCACAAGAAAACAAGGGAGACCTGTTTTTCGATCTTGAGGGGTTCGTGTTTTCGGGACCAGCCGGAGGCCTCGAGTACCTATTTGGGTATTTGACTATCGATTCCGGATCACAATTTCACTGGTCCTGGGCTGATGATCGAGATGCCGAGAAAGAATCTTTTGAGGGATTTATTCGGTATTTGTTTGCCAGGCTAGCCACCTACCCCGATCTCAATGTCTACCACTATGCGAACTACGAGCTGGCTGCCCTACGCAGACTTGCCAAGCGCTTCGATAGCTTTATCGACGAGGTGGAGCAACTGATCAACGATGGGGTATTTGTCGATCTTTATCTACTCGTGAAGTCTTCGCTTGTCCTGTCTCAAGAAAGTTACTCAATAAAGAAACTTGAGAATTACTACGAGTTTGAAAGAAAATCCTCGGTCAAAGAGGCGATGGGTTCGATGGACACTTACGAGTCCTACCTCGAGAAGCTCGAGTCAGACCCAACTGCCGCAGAAACACTGAAGCGCCAGGTGCTCGACTACAACCAAGACGATTGCGTGAGCACGCTGGCGCTGACCAGGTGGTTAAGAACTCTTTAGTAGTCCGACAGATCCAATGGAATCCCCGGACCGAAAGTAGTTGCGACAGAACCCTTTAGTAGGTACTTACCCTTGGCCGTCGATGGCCTCAGGCGAACAACTTCTTCCATTGCAACGTTTAGGTTTTCGGTTAGCTTCTCAGCTGAGAAGTTTGCCTTGCCAACGATGAAGTGAAGGTTTGACTGCTTGTCGATGCGGAACTCAATACGACCAGCCTTGATGTCTGTGACAGCTTTGGCGGTGTCCATGGTTACTGTTCCGGTCTTAGGGTTTGGCATCAGGTTACGAGGACCCAAGACCTTACCAAGGCGGCCAACTTTACCCATTAGATCTGGGGTTGCAACCGCAGCATCGAAGTCAGTCCAGCCAGCTTCAACCCTTGCGATTAGCTCGTCGGAGCCAACCTCGTCAGCGCCAGCTTCGCGAGCAGCATCTGCTGCTGCTCCGTTAGCGAACACGATTACTCGGGCGATCTTGCCGGTTCCGTGTGGCAGCGAGACGGTGCCACGGATCATCTGATCGGCTTTTCTTGGGTCAACACCTAGCTTCAGTCCAACCTCAATTGTTGAGTTGGTCTTCTTGCCGGCGGTGTCGATTGCTAGGGCGGAAGCCTCCGCAGTGGAGTAGAACTTGCCCTCTTGGATCTTTGCTTTGGCCTCTGTGTAGGCCTTCGAGCGTTTTGCCATGCTGCTATTCCTTTCGGTCACAGTAGTGGTTTATGGGGTGCTACCCCTCCCACGACTATCTAGTTGTTTTGTTGCTTATAGCTCAGTGGTGATTCCCATTGAGCGGGCGGTGCCGGCGATGATCTTCGCAGCTGCGTCGATATCGTTAGCGTTCAGGTCTGCCATCTTTACTTCGGCGATGGAGTGAACCTGCTCCTTGGTTAGCTTGCCAACCTTCACGGTGTGAGGTGTGCCACTACCCTTTGGAACTCCGGCTGCCTTCTTGATTAGCTCGGCGGCTGGAGGTGTCTTCAGGATGAATGTGAAGCTACGGTCTTCATAAACGGTGATCTCTACTGGAACAACGTTTCCGCGCTGGTCTGCGGTTGCGTTGTTGTATGCAGTACAGAACTCCATAATGTTTACACCGTGCTGACCTAATGCAGGTCCGATAGGTGGAGCTGGGTTAGCAGCGCCTGCCTGGATCTGCAACTTAATCAGACCGGTGATTTTCTTTTTGGGTGCCATTTTTCTATCTTTCCTTAGTTCAGCGGACCGACCTGGTCAAAGGCCAGTTCCACTGGAGTCTCGCGTTCGAATAGTGAAACCAAAACCGTAACCTTGCCGCTTTCTGGCTTGATTTCGGAGATTGTGCCGGGAAGGCCGGCAAAAGAACCGTCCTTGATCAAAATGCTTTCGCCGATCTTGAAGTCGATGTTGACCGGGATAGACCTTGACTTTGCCTTGCCGCCAGGGCCGTTTCCAGCAGCCTTGGAGTTCTTTACCTCTTCGGTCTCTTCTGGAGTGAAGAGTGGCTTTAGCATTTCAAATGCCTCTGCCGGACGAAGTGGGGTTGGGTGCTGGGAGTTGCCAACAAAGCCGGTAACGGCTGGTGTGTGACGAACCAGGGTCCAGCTGTCCTCATTGAGCTCCATGCGAACTAGCACGTAACCGGGAATGCGGACCTTAGAAACTAATTTGCGCTGACCGTTTTTGATCTCAATGGACTCTTCCATTGGAACTTCGATCTGCAGAATGTCATCGCCACCGGCAAGAGCTGCCTTACGGGTTTCGATGTTTTGCTTCACGCGGCGCTCGTAACCGGCGTAAGAGTGGACAACGTACCATTTGCCATCAAGACCGCGAAGCTCTTCGCGGAACTTCAAGTAAGGGTCGGCCTCTTCAACGACAGGCTCTTCTTCAACTGCGACTGCTGCCTCTTCGACTGCTTCGGCTTCGACAACCTCGGCTTCTGCCTCTAGAGCATCATCAGTTGGCTCTACAGAAACTTCGTTCAAGTCGGCTTCGTCGGTTTCAACGTTCTGGCTGTCGACCGCTTCAACCGCTTCGACTTCTTCTGAGGCTTTGGCGTCGCTTGAGACGTCACTGAAATTTAGATCTGACATTTTGTACCTCTTATCCTGCGAACATGAAGGTCACGACGTTTAGGAAAACCCAGTCAAGAGCGGAGATGATGACCATTACCACCGCTACGAAGCCAAGAACGACTCCGGTGTAGTTGATCAACTCTTTGCGAGTAGGCGTTGTTACTTTGCCTAGCTCAGAAAGTACCTGGCGAATAAATAGCGTCGCCTTCTGGATAGGGTTCTTGGCCTTGGCAGCGTCGGCTTGCGCCTTCTCTACTAAGTCCTCTGAAGCCTTCTCGTTCTCTTCTGCCAACTTAACCTTCTTTCTTCGCAGGGCGGACAGGACTCGAACCTGCAACCTGCGGTTTTGGAGACCGCTGCTCTACCAATTGAGCCACCGCCCTGTGTGTGACATCGCCACCAACCGTTACTTGGCACAAGGCTTGGTTTCAAGTGCCATCTGGGAAAGACACACTTATAGATTGAATCTATTTAAGTGAATTTCGCCAGAATAGTTATCGGCAGATGTCAACTTGAGTAAGTCTAGAGGGTTATTTCAAGCATTGCAACGGGGAATCAGCCACCGTCTTCACATTCCGCAACTATTCTTGAAGGATGTCTGACTCTAGAATTTCAAAGCGAATTAGCGCCATTGCAGAATCTGCGACCCTGAAGGTCGACAGCAAGGCCAAGGCCCTAATTGCCAACGGACGCCCGGTCATCTCATACGCTGCCGGCGAGCCCGATTTCCCGACTCCCACGCACATTGTTGAGGCCGCCGCAATTGCGGTTCGAGACCCGAAAAATCATCGCTACACCCCGGCAGCAGGACTTCCGGAAATGAAAGAAGCAATTGTTCAAAAAACGCTTGAGGACAGTGGCACGAAAATAACTCCGAGCCAAGTCATTGTCACTAACGGTGGCAAGCAGGCTGTCTACCAGGCATTTCAAGTCATCCTCGATGACGGTGACGAAGTATTGGTGCCTGCTCCTTACTGGACGACATACCCGGAGGCCATCAAGCTTGCCGGGGGCAAGCAGGTCGATGTCTTCGCAGGATCTGACCAGGGTTACAAAGTAACCGTCGAGCAGCTAGAGGCGGCCTACACGCCGAAGACCAAAGCGTTGCTAATTTGCTCACCGTCAAACCCAACTGGAGCAGTGTTCTCCAAGCAAGAGCTGACAGACATTGGCAACTGGGTCGCGACCAAGCCCAATCTTTGGGTAATAAGTGACGAGATTTATCAAAACGTGGTCTACGACGGCATTCGTGCTTACTCAATAACTGAGCTAGTGCCCCAGATTCAAGACCGCACCATCATGGTCAATGGCGTTGCTAAGAGTTACGCCATGACCGGCTGGCGACTCGGGTGGATGATTGCCCCGGACGACGCCGCTAAGGCCGCGGGCAACCTGCAGTCACACCTGACCTCGAATGTTTCAAACATCTCACAGCGTGCAGCTATCGCTGCCATAACCGGCGATCAAGAGCCAATACAAAAGATGCTGGCAGCCTTTGACCGCAGGCGAAAACTTGCCGTCGCCGAACTGAACAAAATCCCGGGGATGATGACACCGAATCCTGAGGGTGCGTTCTATGTTTACCCAGATGTCAGTGGGTTACTTGGTAAGACTTGGGCTGGGAAACAAATCACAAGCTCCCTGGAGCTTGCAGACATGATTCTGGAGCAGGCCGAAGTGGCCTTAGTTCCAGGGGAAGCGTTTGGTCCTAGTGGTTACCTGCGATTGAGCTACGCGCTTAGTGACGATCAACTGCTAGAGGGTATCCAGCGCATGCAAAAGCTTTTTAGTTAACTCTAAAAACCAACCAAATTAGGTTCTGGAATCAAGTTAATTCCCCACCTGGCAGCAACGCGCTCTTGAATCAGTCTTGCTAATTCTAGAATTTCAGAACTACTTGCTCCACCTCGGTTGG
This sequence comes from Candidatus Aquiluna sp. IMCC13023, assembly GCF_000257665.1. Taxonomy (GTDB): domain Bacteria; phylum Actinomycetota; class Actinomycetes; order Actinomycetales; family Microbacteriaceae; genus Aquiluna. The sequence goes on along the minus strand of NZ_AJKR01000001.1, from coordinate 7,982 downwards.
TGATTGCCAGCGCATGCTTATTGGAGATTGCGGCCTTCGAGCCAGGAATCGAGTAACCCTTGGGGAAGCCGGCATTCTCAATTAGCCAACCAGCAGAGATTTTCACCTGGTCTTCATTTGGCATTCTCCAGCGCTGCATCTCCTCGGGAAACTCAAGGCTCTTTTCGACACTAATCACCGGGTTGGTAAAAAAGCTGCCGCATCCGACGCTGTCTGGGTCGTTAGCGCTTATGACCATCCCTTTGGAGGCGCGAAGCTCTAAGACTGTTTTTCGAACTTGCTCCAAGGGCAATGCAGATCCGTATTCAGCGCCTAAGTGCTCGGTAATCTGACCGGACTTCATGGGGACACTCATGCCAGCTAGTTTTTGCAATCTGAATTCGACCCAGCCCACTAAGCCCTCAAGCCCATGCTTCAAAGCGCTGTCTCGATAGGAAAATTCGAAATAGCTGGCTGGCCTTATTACGGACTCATCTGAGCCTTTTTCTAGAAACTCAACCTGGGTAATCACGTCAGATACTTCCTGGCCGTAACCGCCGACGTTTTGAACAGGGGTGGCACCGACGCTACCCGGTATTCCGCTCATGGCTTCAATCCCGGCGTAGTCATTAGCTACCGCCCAAGCCACGAACTCATCCCAAGAGTGACCTGCCTGAACCTGAACCGTCACAAACTGTGCATCCTCGGAGACAATTTCCACACCGCGGTTAGTCACGTGAAGGATGGTTAGACCTTCTAGATCTTCCGCAAATACGGTGTTAGAGCCGCCTGCCAGAACATGAAATTGCTCGTCGCTACTCCAGAGCTCAATAGCTGCGTCGTATAACTGCTGGGTATTGCCGCAGCTAATAATCCGACTTGGCACTCCACCAACCTGCATCGTGGTGAGCGTGGAAAGACTTACCGGAGCGTTACTCAAAGCTGAACCCAAACTTGTGATTTGCCAAGAACATTGTTGCCATCGAAGCTTGTTTGCAAATCAATTCTTGCCTTTTTAGCCTCTGAATCCAGTTCGGCAACCTTGGCAATGACCGTAATTACGGCCCGCCCTTTTGCTGGAACCACGACCGGCTTGGTAAACCTCACGCCGTATTCGAGAATTTTCCCAGCATCTCCAAGCCAACTAACCACCGGGTCAATTGACAGGCCCATGGTGAGCATTCCATGAGCCAATACCCCTGGTAATCCAACGCCTGCTGCGATATCGTCGCGGTAATGAATTGGGTTGAAATCGCCTGAGGCCCCCGCATATCGAACCAGGGAATCTCGGTCTAGGTTGAAGTTTTTTTCAGCTATCACATCGCCAATAGTTAATTCACTGATTTCAGGCATCTTCACCCCTAACCACAAGCGTTGAAATCGCCGTGCAGACAAGCGAATTGCTGTCATCGAAAATTTCAGTGTCGAAAACCACCATGTGGTTGCCCCCAAGGGACTTGACGCTTGCAACGGATAATTCGCTCGTCAAAAGATCTCCTGCAACAATCGGCCGCTGGAAAACAAACTTCTGTTCGCCGTGGACAACCCTAGAAAAATCAAGCCCGGCTTCCGGGTCGGCTATAACAAGCTTCAGGCCAAACTCTTGCAGGACTATCGGGAAAGTTGGAGGAGCGACTAAGTCGCTGTGACCGGAGGCTTTGGCTGCGGCCAGATCGATTGATTCCTCGGATGCGAACGTTGCTCTTGCAAACTCGCGAATTTTTTCTCGTCCCACTAGGTAGGCGGCAGACCTAGGATATCGCTTGCCTTGAATGTTTGGGTTAACCATGGATACAAGGGTAATGCCTTGGTAGCGGGAGCGGGACTCGAACCCGCGACCTCACGATTATGAGTCGTGCGCTCTAACCACCTGAGCTACCCCGCCGCGTTTGATCCGAAGACCGAGCCCCGAGACAGGTTTGAACTGTCGACCCCTTCCTTACCATGGAAGTGCTCTACCACTGAGCTATCGGGGCGCTGCCATAACTGCAACCGAAGAAGATTAGCACTAGCGAACAGCGCTAGGCAAACGCCAAATCTGTAAATCCAATTCTGCGGCGTCGTAGCGTATTTTTCCGCCCACTACTCGAAGCAAACCATTGCCAAAAAGATTGGTGGCACCTTCGGCACCACTGATGGCATCCCTCGAGAATTGAAGCTTCCGGTCCCTGCCCCTGGAGGCAATTACCAGCACCGACTCAGTCTTTGATTCTCGAACAAAAGCAATTGCTTCATCCGACGAGTAAAGCCAACGCATTGAGCCTTCGGCCAAGGCCCGATGGTGCTTTCTTACTTGAGAAAGCTTGGCGTAGGTTTCAATCATGTGAGGGTCAGTTTCCCGCTCGCCATTCCAGGGCATTGGAGTTCTTGAGCCCTCACCGGTTTCGGCGTCTAGTCCCAGTTCATCTCCCGCGTAAACATGCGGAATTCCAGGAAAGGTGAACTGCAAGCCTGCAGCAACCCGCTGCGAACCAGAAATGGCGAAGGTCTTAAACCTTCCGGTCTCATAAGTATCAAGAGCGTTTAGAGCGTGCATTCTCAAATGCCAAGGGGTAGTTCCTGACTGGCAGTTATGCGCTTGACGAAACTGGTCTCCTGAAATCGACTTGCGACCAAGACCCATCTTTGCTTCTTCTTTATTCTGCTTGGTGTTCCAAAGCCAGCTCCAGGTTGGCTTGGTGAAATTGGAATAACTCAAGATCGATGAAAAGTTATCCCCCTGAACCTGGACTACCGAATCCGAGCCGAAATCGCCTATCAACAAGCTATCTGGGTTCGAGTTGTCCATGGTGTCTCGAACAAGATTTAGAACCTCATGGTTGTAGTCATCCATTCGGTTTTTACCAATTGCTCCTGCCGCTGCCAGTCTCCAGCCGTCAAGCTGAAACGGTGTCGAAAGGCCCTTTGCAATAATCGATGCCTTGCCCTCAACGAGGCGTTTTCTAATTTCCTCTGAACCCCAGTTGAACTTAGGTTGGGTTTCGTTTGCGCGCGAGGAGTCATAGCTGAGGTTGCCCTCGGAGAAGTAATAAAGCTCACTCTCTAGAGCAGTTGGCTTCTTGAACGCGGATGCAAACCACTCGTGGGTCTCGCCAGAGTGATTCAAATTCAAATCGCCAACTACCTTGATGCCTGCTTCGTGAGCCTTGGAAACCAGGCTGGCAAGAGCTCCATTTCCACCCAGCACCGGGTCAACTTGGTCGAAGCTCGTCGCATCTAGCCGATGACTGGAGCCAGCCGGGAAAAAAGGTGTGAGCTGCAAAATCGTTACGCCAACTTTTTTCAGGTGGCTCAGGCGATCTTCAATACCCTTTAGGTCACCGCCAAAAAACTGTTCGTTTACTCCGCTGCCTCTGGTCTTCACGGCACTATTCCAAGTTTTAGGCTCCGCCCATGCCGGCATCTCGCGCTCATCTGCTTTGGTCGAACGAGAAAATCGGTCTGGCATGACCTGATATAGAACGCCCCCGGTAGCCCACTTGGGGACCTTGTTGTGAACATTGATTCTGAAATCATCGCGGTCCGGTTGATCTAGCTCATGTAGTCCGGTGGCGTTTAGCCAAAAGCTCTCGCCGCCAGTGGTTTCTAGAAAAAACCTGTAGCTAACTTCCTGGTTCGGAATAACAAGTAAGCCCTCGTACCAATCCCAGCCGTGACGGTGAATAAGAGGCTTGAGCGCCGGACTGAATGTCGATTGGCCTGATTCGCTTTGGCGAATAAGTACCTGCTTCAGTTTTCCAATCGAATTGTGAATCCGGATTCGAATCTTAATTTTGTCGCCGAGCTTTGGGCGCTGATTTGCAACATAAAGTGCCGAGCCATCGTGGTGCGGCTGCAAATCTAGATCGGGCATGCCTACAAGCTACCCTGCCTAATGCCTAACGGACGTGAGGATATGCACAATGAAAGTGCCAAAATGTGGGGATAATCCCACAAAGGAATCGGTATTTAGTCTCGGATTGCTTCCGCTATTTCGTCAGACATTTTTCTCCAAAGCAGGTTTGGGTCATCGTCTTTGCGCAAAATTGCCATCTGGGCCTCTCCCAACGGAAACCACACGGAGTCTATTTTTGATGACACCGGCCTCGGCACCGCACTAGAACCGCTCAAGCCGAATTGATAGGGAATCTTGAAATCCTTGGCGCTTTCTAGAGCTTTCAAATTAGAAGGCGTGCGCCCGGTTGCTTGAAACATGGCGATTTGACCAGGGTCGCTTCCTAGGTATTCGACAATGAATTTGGTCGCCGCACTTGGGTCACCGGCTCGGGCACTCAGCATTGCTCCCCGAACCTCTAGAAATGGCCTGGCTACTTGTCCGCCGGCAGAAGGAACTTCATAAGCGTTCCAGCCCTCCTCACCGAAGACCTCGGAGAACCACAATCCACTCCAGGGACCGGTGATCCAGCAGCCCTTTTCGCCATCGATAAGCTGCTGCTGAATAAGGGCGGTATTGCTCTCAAGATCAAAAAGAGAAGCATTTTTGGACAGCCAATTTGCAAAGGCAAGTCCCTCTTCATTGCCCAAAGCTAAATTCAAAATTCCAGAGTTGGTCGGATCGACCTCGAAAACACTTGAGCCAAAAGACGTTTGAAGCGGGTACAGGTGATACGGGTCGCCGGTTCCATCGTTTAGAGAAATCGCAAGTCCGACATCAACTACGTCTTGAAAAGTTTCGGGCGCTTTGGGCATCGCGGACTCTGTGCACACAAGCGCAATGCTCTCTTGGGCGTAGGGCAAACCATACTGCTTCCCGACATGGCTGAAGGCTTGAACTGCTCCGGAGTTGAACCCTGTCTCAGCACCTTCCAAGCTAAATGGTGCAATCAGGCCTCCAGCTAAAAATCCTCGCTGCAGACCGTGAGGGCCAAGCACTATGTCAGGGGCATTGTCACTAGCGCCCAAAAACTCGTTGACTATGTCTGTTTTTATTACAAGGTCAACCCGCGTGCCGGTATCGGCCTCAAACTGCAGTGCTACTGATTCGAGACCAAGCGCCTCGAACTCGTCTAACCAAACGGTAAGAACCTCGCCTTGGGTTGTGACCTCTGAGTCGACTTCAGAAACAACTGCAGCTGGTTCGCTAGGTGAGCAACCTGCAAGAGCGAGTGCAGAAATAATGGTCACTCTGATAACGCGGAGTGCGCCGATCCTAGTCGCTTTCACTGGGACCCCTTTCGACACCAGAACGCGTGAAATGAACAATAACATCCACTAAAACTGGATGCGTTTTTCCAATCCACAGCCTCCATTGGATGATCCTGAGCCCCTCTAATTAAAGGGAAGCTTGTACTTCAAATGTGAGGATTCATCGGACCTAAAGCCCGCTAGGAACATGGCAAAGGCCCAGTCATTCAAGACTGGGCCTTGGTGGCAAGTGAGGGATTCGAACCCACGAAGTCGATGACAGCTGATTTACAGTCAGATCCCTTTGGCCGCTTGGGTAACTTGCCAGTGCAACGCACTTGCGTGGAGGCAAATGCGTTGCGGGGAAAGTTTATAGGAAAATCCCCATCGGACAAACCATGGAATTTCAGGGCTATTTGCCGCCGCCGAACCGATGACTAGATGGACCTTTTCCACACTTGGGGGACAGGCGTCAACTGGTTGGGGGATAGTTGTCAACTGGTTGGGGGATAAATATCCCCTTAAGTGGGGATAAACACTGTAGGGTTTCAAACAAGGTCGATATTCGCGAATTACGCGAGTTAGCCATATGTACCTAGAAAGAATTCATCAGAATTCACGCCCTACCGGGCAGAAGCAAGTCCTCCAAGCTGGCAATGTTCACAGTCGTTGCTCTCACTCTGGTTATGCCTGCCACTTTTTTGATCTCGGATTCGAGTCAAGCGGTCGAACCGATTTCACTCGGCGTAGCGGATGACTTCGCGATTCTTGCTGGCGCAGGGGTCACTAACGCAGGGGAGACAAACGTCCTAGGTCACATCGGAAGCAATCCAACCGTGACAGTATCCGGTCAAGCAACGATCACTCAGACCGGAAGCTTGCACTTGGGGGACGATACTTCCATCCAGGCAAAATCGGATTTGCAAGCAGCTTTTGATGCGGCTTCCGCCCTGACTTCAACAAACACCATTGCAGGTAATCTCGGCGGGCTCACCCTTAGTCCCGGTGTCTACACATCGGCAGCGACCATTGCCATAACTGGCAACTTGATATTGGATGCGGGTGGCGACGCAAACGCAGTTTTTGTTTTCCAGGCCGGCTCGACTCTTGACGTGGCGGCCTCGAGTGAAATCACGCTGATTAATGGCGGTTCGTTGGACCATGTTTACTGGAAGGTTGGCAGCACAGCCAATATCGCAGCCAACGCAAAACTCCTGGGCACAGTGCTTGCCCAGACCACAATTGCCATGGCTGCCGGTTCCTCTGTTCGGGGAAGACTACTTGCTATCAACGGTTCAGTGACTCTCTCCTCTAACAACGTGCACAAGTACGATCCGCCGATAGTGACTCTGACCGCAAGCACAGTTGATCTAGCGACAGCCGCAGGCTACGCAGTTCTTGCTGGCGGCGGAATTACCAACGCAGGCGAAACCAACGTTCTGGGCCACATTGGCACGAACCCTACGGCCACCCTCACCGGTCAAGCTTCGATAACGCAAACTGGTGAGGTTCATCTAGCCGATGCTGCCGCCATTCAGGCCAAAACGGACCTTCAGGCTGCATACGACTCTGCAAAGTCGGTTTCCGTCGTATCCCCTATTTCGGGCGACCTAATCGGTATGACCATTACTCCCGGGGCCTATGAGTCGGTTGGAGCCATCTCGCTCACAGGCAACCTAGTCCTTGACGCAGGTGGGGACGCCAATGCAGTGTTTCTTTTCCGAGTAGAGGGCGCGCTGAATGTCGCCGCCGGTGGAAACGTAACCGTGATCAACGGTGGGTCAGCTGACAATGTTTACTGGCGAGTAACCGGAGCCGCAAATCTCGCTGCGGGCTCCAGCTTCATGGGAACTGCTCTGGTCAACACAGCCATAGCCGTGGCGGCAGGAGCCTCGGTTAGAGGGAGGCTCCTGGCCATTGGGGGGACCGTCACTCTTTCCAACAACAATGTCTACAGCTATGACGCGCCCGTCGTAACCCTGAGCACCTCAACAATAGATCTTGCAACCGCCGGCACTTATGCGATCCTGGCGGGCACAGGAATTACAAACGCTGCCGGTGTTAGCAGCGTGCTTGGCGACATTGGTTCGAACCCGGCGGCCACCTTCACCGGGCAGGACACCCTTACTCACACGGGTAATCTCCACCTAGCTGATGCGGCCGCAGTTCAGGCCAAGGTTGATCTTCAGGTTGCTTACGACGCAGCCAAATCAGTCTCGACGACCACGCCAATTAGCGGAGATTTGATCGGTCTTACCTTGACCGCTGGCGCTTATAAGTCAGCAGGCGCTTTGTCGTTGACAGGAAATCTAATTTTTGACGCCGAGGGAAATTCAGACGCGATGTTTTTGATTCAAGTCTCCGGCGCACTTAACGTTGCAGCTGGCGGCAACGTTACTGTGATCAATGGTGGCAACATTGGCAACGTCTTTTGGCAGGTAACCGGTGCAACAAACCTGGCCGCTGGGTCAGTCTTCGCGGGAACGGTGTTAGCAAAAGACGCCATCAACGTGGCTGCGGGAGCGACCGTTACAGGTCGCCTCCTGGCCCTAGGAGGAACTGTCGCCCTATCCTCCAATAGCGTGACTCGGGTAGATTCATCGCTCGAGCTTGCCGCGATAGCCGCTGCCGCTCAGGCGGCTCAGGATGCGTTGGATGCAGCGGATGCAGCTAGTCGGTCTTCGGATGCCGCGGACGCCGCGGATGCCGCTAGTCGGGCTGCGGCGCTAGCTGCTGCCGCTCAGGCGGCTCAGGATGCGTTGGATTTGGATTTGGCTGCGCTCGAGGCTGCGGATGCCCTGGCTGCTTCGGAGGCTGCGGATGCCCTGGCTGCTTCGGAGGCTGCGGATGCCCTGGCTGCTTCGGAGGCTGCGGATGCC